>CAVQEL010000001.1:0-50813 GCA_963711515.1 uncultured Planctomycetota bacterium
TACGCCGTGGTGCAGCCGGGCGTGGTCAACCTGTGGCTCACCAACAAGCTCAAGGGAACCGGCTATCACTACGCCCCCGATCCGTCGAGCCAGGGGGCCTGCACGATCGGCGGCAACGTGGCCACCAACTCCGGCGGTCCGCACACGCTCAAATACGGCGTCACGGTGAACCACACGTTGGGCATCGAGGCCGTGATGGCCGATGGCTCGATCGTCCAGTTCGGCGGGCCGGCCGAGGATTCCCCGGGGCTCGACCTCACCGGCGCGCTCGTGGGGAGCGAAGGCACGCTGGCCATCGTCACCAAAGTCTGGGTCCGCTTGACGAAGAACCCCGAGGGGGTGCGCACGCTGCTGGGGGTGTTCGAATCGTGCGACGACGCCACCAACGCCATCAGCGAGATCATCGCCGCGGGCATCATTCCCGCCGCGCTGGAAATGATGGACCAGGGCATCCTGGCGGCCGTCGAAGCCGCGTTCCACTTCGGGTTTCCGCTCGACGCCCAGGCGATTCTGCTGATCGAAGTTGACGGCCTGGAAGCCGGGCTCGACGCCCAGCGCGACCAGATCATCGAGCTGTGCCGGCGGCGCGGGGCCCGCGAGGTGCGGCAGGCCCGCGACTCCGCCGAGCGGCTGTTGCTGTGGAAGTCGCGCAAGCAGGCCTTTGGCGCGGTGGGCCGGCTCAGCCCCAGCTATTGCACCCAGGATGGCGTCGTACCGCGCACGAAACTGCCCCACATCTTGCGGCGGATCGGCGAAATCGGCGCCAAATACGACGTGCGGATCGTCAACGTGTTTCATGCCGGCGACGGCAACATCCATCCGATCCTGCTGTTCGACGAGCGCGATGTGGCACAGGTCGAGCGCGTGCTCGCCGCCAGCGGTGAGATTCTGGACGAGTGCATCGCCTGCGGCGGCAGCGTGACCGGCGAGCACGGCATCGGCGTCGAAAAGATCAGTTTCATGCACAAGCTGTTCAACGACGCCGACCTGGCGGCCATGACGCGGATGCGCGAAGCCTTCAATCCGCACAACCGGCTGAGCCCGGCCAAAATGTTGCCCACCGCCGGAGCCTGTGGCCTGGAACAAGTCCATCCCGGCCGGCGGGCGGCCCTGTGAATCATCGTTCCCTGTCGATCGTTAGCACGTTCTGCATTCCATGAGCACCTCGATCGATTCGTTACCGCTGGTCGAAACGCGTACGCCCGACGACGAGGCGGCGCTCGTCTCGCTTATGTCCGAATGCTATCAGCAGACGAGACCCATGTATCCGATCGGCGGCGGCACGAGCCTCGGCTTTGGGCTGCCGGCAACCGACTCGGGCATCGGCATTTCGCTCGGCAAGCTCAGTCGCGTGATCGACTATCCGGCCCGAGACATGACCATTACCGCCGAAGCCGGCATCACGCTCGACGCGCTGGCCCAAACGTTGGCCGCCGAGCGGCAATGGCTGCCGGTCGAAGGCGCGCAGCCCCACGCCGCCACGCTCGGCGGGCTGATGGCCACGGCCTCGAGCGGTCCGCGCCGCTACGGCTACGGCACGATGCGCGACTACGTGATCGGCATGAGCGCCGTCGACGGCCGCGGCATGCTGTTCAAGGCGGGCGGGCGGGTGGTGAAAAACGTCGCCGGATACGATTTTTGCAAACTGCTGACCGGCTCGCTGGGCACCGTGGGCGTAATTTCGCAAATCACGCTCAAAGTTCGGCCGCTGCCCGAGCGTTCGGCCTTTCTGGTGTGCAACCTGCGCGATGCCAACGTGACCGAACGCCTGCTCGCCGCGCTGGTCGACTCGGGCACGACGCCGGCCGCCATCGAACTGCTCGCCGGGCCCCACTGGCGCGAGCACGAGAGCCTGGGCCTGCTCCGCGGCGATGCGTTCGGCCGACTGGCCGTGGGGTTGGAGGGAACGGATGCCGAAGTCGACTGGATGCTCGCGCGGCTGGCCGCAGAGTGGCGCGCCTCCGGCATCGATCCGCCGCACGTCGTGATCGACGACGCGGCCGCACGCTTGTGGCGCGATCTGCGCGAATTTCCGGCGGCGGTCGACGCGCCGCTGGTCGTCAAGGCCGCCGTGTTGCCGAGCCGCGCGGTCGAGTTCATCAACCTGCTTCGAGAGCTCCACCCGGCAGCGTCGATCCAGGCCCACGCCGGCAACGGCGTCGTCATCGCCCGCTTCGCCGAATTCGAAGCGGCGGACATTTCGCGGAAGCTCATCGGCCGGCTCCACCCCGCGGCGCAACTGGCCGGCGGCAGTGCCTGCGTCCTTTCCGGCACGGTGGAAGGATTGACGCGGCAGGCGGTTTGGGGCAACGTGAGTAAGTCCACGGCCTGGATGTCAAAAGTCAAACAGCAGTTCGATCCCAAGCATTTGCTCAATCCGGGCCGCTTCGTCTATGCCAACGTGTGAACGATGAAACAGCACGCCGCCCAATCTGACGACACCGCGCCCACGACCGGCGAAAATCCCGGCGCGGGGATCGACTACGGGCTGTTTCTGGACTGCGTGCACTGCGGACTGTGCACCGCGGCCTGCCCCACGTACGTCGAGACGGGCAACGAAAACGACAGCCCCCGCGGCCGCATCTACCTGATGCGCAGCGTGACCGACGGCCGGCTGGAGTTGAACCACGACGTGCGGCGGCACTTGGAGCTGTGCCTCGACTGCCGGGCCTGCGAGACGGCCTGCCCCTCGGGCGTGCAATATGGCAAGCTCATCGAGCCGTTTCGCGTGGCCATGGAATCGACCGGTGCGGGAGCCAAATCGCACGATTGGTTCCACCGCTGGATCCTGTTTCGGCTGTTTCCGTATCCGCGTCGTCTGCGGGCCACGCTGGCGCCGGCCCGCTCGGCGCAAATGCTGAGGTTGGACCGCGCCGTGCGGGCCCTCGGATTGTTGCACCTGTTGCCGCCGCGGCTGCGGCAGTTGGTCGACATGCTGCCGCCTTTGGAAAAGCGGCTCCCACGATTGCCCGACGTGTTACCGGCCATCGGAACGCGGCGGGCCCGCGTGGCGCTGTTCACCGGCTGCGTGGGCGATGCCATCTTTCGCGGCACGAATTGGGCCACGGCCCGGGTGTTGCAGCAGAACGGCTGCGAGGTGCTCGTGCCCCAGCATCAGGCCTGTTGCGGGGCGATTCACTTTCACGCCGGCAGCAGCGAGCCGGCGCAGGAATTTGCCGACGCCAACGTGGCCGCCTTCAACGAGGACGACGTCGACGCGGTCATCGTCAACGTGGCCGGCTGCGGGGCGATGCTCAAAGACTACGGCCATCACTGGCACGACGTCCGCCAACCGATGCGCGAGGCTTTCGCCCATAAGGTGCGCGACGTGAACCAGTTTCTCGACGAACTGGGACTGCTGCCGCCCCCAGGCGAGATGCCGCTCGTGGCCACCTATCACGACGCCTGCCACCTGGGGCACGCCCAAAAGGTTCGCGAGGCGCCGCGCCGGCTGCTGGCCAGCATCCCCGGCTTGCAGCTTAGAGATCTGCCCGAAAGCGAGCTCTGCTGTGGTGCGGCGGGTACCTACAACCTCACCGAGCCGGAAATGGCCGCCCGGCTCAGCCGGCGCAAGCTCGACAACATTCTCAGCACCGGCGCAGCGTGCCTGATCACGGCCAATGCCGGCTGCCAATTGCAGATCGCCCGCGAAGCCCGCAGCCGTGGCGAAAAGCTGTGGGTCGTCCACCCCATCGACCTGCTCGACATGAGCTACCGCCGCCAGGCACCCCCAGTTTAGCCCGGAGCCAACGGCGACGGCGCGTTTCCCGGCATTCGTCGAACGCCGCACCGGCATACCCAACTACGCCGCCGCTTCACAAGCAAACCGCTCGCCGAACGTTTCAATCTCCAGTGCGATCAGTCGCTCGACCAGCTCGCCGGGCGTGGGCCGGCGCAGCGGATCTTTGGCGAGCATCTGCTGCACCAACCGCGCGGCTCGCAGGGGGACTTGCGGCACGAGGCTCCGCACGTCGCCGGGCAGTTGTTGCCGGTGCTTGAGGGCCAGCTCCGCCACGTCCTGGGCATCGAACGGCAGACGGCCGGTCAGCATTTCGAACAAAACGACGCCCAAACTGTAGACGTCGGCCTGCGAGTCGCCCCCAAACGACGAGTAGAGCAACTCCGGCGCCATGTAACAGAGCGTTCCCACCAGCGGCCGGTCGGCGATCGAGCCGCTGTGCGCCGCCGGCGCAGCGAACCCCAGATCGATCAGCGTCGTGTGTCCCGTGGGGGACACGACCAGGTTGTTCGGTTTGACGTCGCCGTGCATCCAGCCGCCGTGTTGGAGTGCCTCGAGCGCCTCGGCCACCTGCCGCGCGATCCAGAACAGGACCGGCAGGTCGAGCGATCCTCCCGCCTTGAGATAATCGGCCAGCGAGTGTCCCACCAAAAACGGCATCGCCAGGTAGTAGGGTGGCGTTTCCAACTCGGCCGCCAGCACCGGCACCACGTGCGGGTGCGCGACACAGCGGGCGACTTGCACTTCGCGCGTAGAGTGGCCAGCCCGCGAGGGTCGTCGTGCCACGTCGGTCGCAGGATCTTGATGGCGTAAGCGGCCGGTTGGTCGAGCCGGCTGCCTGCCGCCCGCGCCAGAAAAACCTCGGCCAAGGCCCCGCCGCCGATGCGCGCCACCAGCTCCCACGAACCGAATCGCATGGGCAGTTGCGATCCAGCCGCGGCGCGCGCAGAGCGCGGCTCGGCAGTGCTTTCTTGGCGGGATATCGAGGCCATCGAGAACAGCGAAGGGGGGGACGAAAGGCAGGATCGGCCCGTGGGCCTGTAACCATGGAATCGGCAGATGCCGGGGGCGAAGTTGAGCGGAGCCGCCGGCGCCTGGCGATGTCAACCGTGGTACGCGGGCTCGCGGGGCCTCCGGCCGGCCTCGCGAAAGCGGCTCTTGCGACCGATCTCAAGTCGTTTTAGAATCGGTGTTTTCGTCCGCGTGGTACCCGGTTTTTCGAAGGAGCTCCTGATGAATTGGAAGCTGAGCGCGCTTGCAGTGTTGTTGGCCCTGTTCTCGATGACGGCGCTGGTCGGCTGCGATCAGAACAAGAAGCCCGACGGCCCGACCCCCAACAGCACGATGTAGCTGCCAGCGTGCCGCACTAGCGGCCGGCACGCGCGTTGCGCATTTCCAATTCCGGTGTTTCATCCTCAGGCAAGAGGGTCGATAGCGATGCTTCGCGGGCGGGGAATCATCTGTGCGGCCGCGCTGGTCCTGAGCGTGCTCATCGTGCCCGGTTGCGGCACGACGGCTGGCGATGCGTCAACAGCCGGCACGAAACGGGTCATCCTGCTCACCAACGGGGCCGATCCCTTTTGGGACGCCATGCTCGTCGGCATGCAGGATGCCGAGCGCGACTTTAAGCTGCGCGACGCCGGCCTGCGCGTGGTCAAGCAAACGAACGACGGCACGCCCAAGGGGCAGATCGACCACCTGCGGCAATTCGCCAACCAGACCGACATTGCCGCCGTGGCCGTCTCGGTGACCGACTCGAACAACCCGGCCATCGCCCGGGCGATGGAAGCCTGCCAGCAGGCGGGCATTCAAGTGATCGCCATCGATTCGGACGTCGACCGCCGGACCAGCCGCAAGGCCCGCTTCGCCTACCTGGGCACCGATAACGTCGTGGGCGGACAGGAACTGGGCAAAGCGGCCGCGGGCATCCGGCCCGAGGGAGGCGCGTACGCCACGTTCGTCGGGCTGAAAGGAGCTGCCAACGCCATCGAGCGCATCGACGGCTTTGCCGAGGGGGCCGGCGGCCAGTTCAAACAGGTCGAAAACCTGGGAGACGACATGGACCTGAGCGTGGCGCTGAAGAACGTCCGCGACGCGCTCGACCGCAACCCGGAGCTGGACGTCCTCGTAGGCATCTGGGCGTACAACTGCGCATGCCATCGTCGACGTCGTGAAACAACGGGGTATTCGCGATCGGACGACCGTCGTCGTCTTTGACGCGGCGCCCAAGGCCATCGAAGACATGGCCGACGGCCAGATCGACGCCATGGTCGTGCAAAACCCCTACGACATGGGCTATCGTGGCACGCGGCTGATGAAGGCCCTGGTCGAAGGCGACCACCAGACGATCCACGAAATGCTGCCGGCCTACGATCCGGTAAAGCACGAGTTCGCCGAACCGGACGGCGACATCCTGACCACGGGCCTGCGCGTCGTGCATCCGGACGACGGAACGCCGCTCACCCGCGAGGTGTTCGCTGAATCGACCGAGTTTCTGTCGCTCGGCGATTTCAAGAAGTGGTTGGCCGAGCACCATCTGACCGGATCATGAAGCCACTCGCCGGCGATTCGACCAGCCCCTTGCGGCGATTGGCTCGCCTGCATTCCAACGAGTTGGGCCTCGTCGTAGCCATTCTGGTCGTCGTGGGCGTGACGACGATCTTTAGCGACGCTTACCGCGAAAAACCCTGGCAGAATGCCCAGGAAGTGCTCCGCCAGACCTCCCTGTTGGGCGTGTTTGCCCTGGGGGCGGCCATCGTGATCATCTCCGGAGGCATCGACCTGTCGAGCGGCTCGGTAATTGCCTTCAGCGGCGCGATCTGCGCTTCGATCATGCTGGCCCTGGCGCCGCTGGACGAGGCCGGCGCTCCGGATACGACCAACCTCGGGTGGGGCATTCTCCTGCTGGCGATTGGCGGTGCGCTGGTCGTGGGGTTTCTCATCGGCACGTTACACGCCTGGCTGATCACCGTGGTCGGATTGCCCCCCTTCGTGGCCACGCTGGCGTCGTTGGTCGGCCTGCGCAGCCTGGCGCGGGTCATGGTCCAGGAAGTCACCACCGCGTTGATGCCCACCGGTCAGACGACGCAGATCTACATCTACGACGAAGCGTTCAACGCGCTGGGCAATCGCTGGTGGATTCCGCTGGCCGTGTTTCTCGTGCTGAGTCTGCTGTGCTGGGTGTTGCTCAGCCGCACCGTGGTCGGCCGGCACCTGTACGCCTTGGGAGGCAACGAGACGGCGGCCCGGCTGAGTGGTATCCGCACCGATCAGCTCAAGTGGCTGGCCTACTGCCTGGGGGCCATGACCTCGTCCATCGCCGGCATTCTCTACATGGCCGAGATCGGCACCGCCTATCCGGCCGTGCAGGGATTGGGCTACGAGCTCAACGCGATCGCCGCAGCCGTCGTCGGCGGATGCAGCCTGCAAGGAGGCGTGGGGCTGATTTCCGGCACCATGCTGGGAGTCGTCTTCCTGCGCGTGGTGATCGACTCGGTGGCCAAATTGGTGAAAGCCGGGGCCGACGACTACCAGGGAATCATCGTCGGCGTGCTCGTCGTGTTGGCCGTGGCGTTTAACGAGCTACGCCGCGCCGGCGGCGGATTGGGCAAGCAATTCTTTCCCGGCGTGCTCGGACTCTTGGCCATCGGCATTCTGTCGACGTTGTCGGGAGTGCTGATCACGATGATGGTCGGCCGCACCGCCGGTTGGACCGTCTTCGTCGCCACGCTGGTGGTCCTCTCTGCCCGCCGCATGGCCGAAACGCTTTCCAACCGGCGGCGCAACACCGCCTCCGAAGCGCCATGACCCACGGCCCCCTGGTTTCGATTCGACGCGTCTCGAAGGTCTACCCCGGCGTGCGGGCCCTGGCCGACGTTTCGTTCGACGTCCAGCCCGGCCAGCTCGTGGCCGTGGTCGGCGAAAACGGCGCCGGCAAAAGTACCCTGATGAAAATCCTCTCGGGCGTGATCACCGATTACGACGGCGACATTCTGCTCCGCGGCCGGACCGTGCGCTTCCGCGGCACGCGCGACGCCGAAGCCGCCGGCGTGAGCATCATCCACCAGGAATTGAACCTGGTAGAGCAACTCTCGGCCGCGGCTAATATTTTTCTCGGCCGTGAGCTACGCACCCCGCTGGGCTGGCTCGATCAACCGGCGATGGATGCCCGCGCCGCCGAATTGCTCGACGAGCTGGAATGCACGATCGACCCGCGACTGGCGGCCGGCGAGCTGCGCGTCGGCGATCAGCAACTGATCGAAATCGCCAAAGCCCTCTCGCTGGCCTCTGACATCCTGATCATGGACGAGCCGACCAGCGCGCTCACCGAAGCTGAAGTGGCCCGGCTGTTTCGCGTCATCGAGCGGCTGCGGGCCCGCGGCGTGACGCTGCTTTACATCTCGCACAAGATGGACGAGGTGTTTCGCCTGGCCGATCGGATTGCCGTGCTGCGCGACGGGCAATTGGTCGACGTCGTGGACCGCGACAAAACCGATGCCCGCGCGATCACCCATCTGATGGTGGGACGCGAAATCGAGGAGACCGACGTCTCCGAGCCGCGCCGGCCGGGTTCCGTGGTGCTCGCCGTCGACGCTTGCGGCTGCCCTGGCCGGGGCACGCCCGGCGCTGGCGGCTCGAAGACGTCAGCTTTTCGCTCCGCCGCGGCGAGATCGTCGGCATCGCCGGACTGATGGGGGCCGGGCGGACCGAGCTCTTGGAATGTCTGTTCGGTGCCGGCGACGTACCTCCGCAAGGCACGATCCTGCTCGACGGCCGCCGCGTCGCTTTCGCCCATCCGGCCGAAGCCCGGGCCGCCGGAGTCGCCCTGGTGACCGAGGACCGCAAGCGGCTCGGGCTGTTCTCCGAAATGTCCGTCGGCGCGAATATCACCCTCTGCACGCTCGAGCAATCCACGCAGGCGGGCCTCATCAACCGGCGTCGCGAGGACGCCCACGCCCGGGGCGTCGTCGAGCAATTGGGAATCAAGACCGCCGGCATCGACGCTCCGATCACCAGCCTCAGCGGCGGCAATCAGCAGAAGGCGATCATCGGCCGCTGGCTGCTCGCGCAGCCAAAAGTCCTGTTGCTCGACGATCCAACCCGCGGCGTCGACGTAGGAGCCAAAGCCGAACTGTACCGCCTAATGGACGCCCTCTGCCGCCAGGGCCTGGGCATCCTCGTCACCTCCAGCGAGTTGCCCGAGCTCTTGACCCTCTGCGACCGGATCCTAGTCCTGTGCGAAGGCCGCCTGACCGGCGAATTCCCCCGCGCCAAAGCCACCGAACAAAAAATCATGGAAGCCGCCACGGCGCGGCGGAGCGGATAAAAGGGGACATTCTACTATTTAGAACGAAAGTCAGGACGGCACATCGTGTTACGACGCGACGCAACACTTTACACCGCAATGCGTTGCGTCACATAAAGCAGAATGTCCCCTTTTTATTCCCCCCCTTTTTATTCCCGCGGATCGACAGGATGAAGTGGCAGCTGGTGTCGCACACCACGCCCAGTTTCGGATGACGATGATAAACCATGGTTTTCCAGGGCAAACCGGCGCGATGACGGCGGCGCACGAAGTAGCCGCTGGCCGCGGTGCATTCCAAGCCGGTGGAGTCGACGGCCGACGAAGCGACGCGACGGCGCCGGCCAATCGAGCTAGCCCCCTAAGCCAGCAGAGGAGTTTTCCTCAGAGCCTGTCTGACACCGTTTCTGGCGCGTGCCGCTGGGTCGCCGGGGCTCGCTCGAATCAGCGCGGTTGTGCCCGCCTGGGCCCTCCAATTTGCCGCGGGGGCTCGTTAGAATGACGACGTGACGCACCGGGGGTCCTCCGCAGCACGCCGAATCATGAAATACCTCGTACTGGTCGCCTGGGGATTCTCGCTGCTGGCCGGTTCACTTGCGATCGCTGGCGCGGCCAACGCGGACACGCTGCTGGCGGGCGTGGCTTCGCGCGACATCACGCCCCCGCCGGGCCTGCGCATGTGGGGCTACTCGAACCGCACCCAGGGTGCCACCGGCACGCTCGATCCGCTGATGGCCAAGGCCGTCGTGCTCAAGGCCGGCGACACCTCGGTGGCCATCGTCACGCTCGACCTGGGTCGCACGCCCGAGGAGGCCGTGTTGGCCGAAGTGCGAAAGCGGACGGCGGCCGAGTGCGGCGTCAAAAACCTGTTCGTCACGGCCAGCCACACGCATGCTGCCCCCAACTTGGAGGCCACCAGCGAGAATCCCAACCCCTACGGCCAGAAGGTGGGCGATGACATCGCCGGCGTCGTCTGCCAGGCCGCCAAGGCGCTGGTCGCCGGTGCGCATCGGCGTGGGACGCGGCACGGCCGACCTGGCTCACAATCGCCGCCACTTCCTCCCCGACGGACGCGTGGCCATGCAATGGCGCAACGTCGAGCGCGAACCGACCGAGCCGGTGGACAAAGAGTTCGCCGTCATTCGGCTCGACCGCGCCGACGGCACGCCGCTGGCCGTCTTGTTTCACTATGCCTGCCACCCCGTCGTGCTGGGCTCCGACAATCTCGAGTACAGCGCCGACTTCGTGGGCACGGCCTGCGCCACGGTCGGAGAGCAGCTCCACACGACCTGCCTGTTCCTGCAAGGGGCCTGCGGCAATATCAACCCTTACGTCGACAAAACGCCCCGCGACCAGGGGGGCGTCGAAGCCATGCGCAACATGGGCGCAGCCTGGGCAAACTGCTCGTGGCCACGGCCCGCGAAACCAAGACAGCCACGCCGGCCCATCCTTCGCTCAAGTTCGATTCCCGCGTCATCCCGATCCGCATGCGGTGGGACATCGACGACCCGGAAGTCCGCTCGACGCTGAGCAAGGCGTACGGAGCCCGCTTCGACAATTACATCGCCAAGACGATCAAGCACAACGTCGTCCCCTGCACGCTCACCACGCTGCTCATCGACGACGACCTTGCCCTGGTCGGCATGCCGGGCGAGTTTTTCGTGCAATTTCAGACGGCGCTCAAAACGCGCTCGCCGGTGGCGGACACCTTTCTGGTCGGCTACACGGGTGGCTATCATGCATACTTCCCCACGCTCCGCGACGCGGCGGCCGGCGGCTACGGCGGCAAGACGGCCACCTACGTCGAGCCCGGCGCCGGCGAGCGCATGACCGACCAGGGACTGATCACCCTCTATCACATGACCGACCGGCTCCACGACCGGCCGCGTCCGCAGGACTTCCAACTGTTGGAATACGACGATGTCCGCCGCAGGCCCGCCGCCCGGTAGCCACTTTTCTTCAACCGACGCCAGCCATCCCCCCGGGACTCTCTGCAATGGACGAGCTTGCCACGCCGGCACTTGTGGTCGATGGCCCGACCACGCTGCGAAATATCGTGCGGCTAGCCGAATACGCGGAGCAATACGACCTGGACGTCCGCCCGCACACCAAGACGCACAAGTCGCGGCAGATCGCCGAATTGCAGATGGAAGCCGGAGCCGTCGGGCTGACGGCCGCCAAGGTCGGCGAAGCGGTGCTGATGGCCGAAGTGGCCAATGACATCCTGCTGGCTTATCCGGCCATCGATCCGGTGCGCACCGCCCGCTCGGCGCAATTGGCCTCGCACGTCACGCTGCGGGTGGCCGTCGACTCGATCCAAGGGGCCCGGCTGATCGGCGCCGCCGCGAATCGCGCCAGCGTCACCGTCGGCATCCTCGTGGATCTCGACGTCGGCATGGGACGCACCGGCCTGCAAACTCCCGGCCGAGGCGCTCAAGCTGGCCCAGTTCGTCGACGCCAACCCCGGGCTGCGACTCGACGGGTTGTTTTGCTATCCGGGCCACATTCACCTCGCCGCCGGCGATCAGGCCGAAGCCCTCGACGCCGTGAGCCGCAAGCTCGGCCAGACCCTCGACCTGTGGGCCGACCATGGGCTGGAAGCCCGCATCGTTTCCGGCGGGTCGACCCCCACCTGCTTCCAATCGCACCTGGTGCCCGAGTACACCGAGATCCGCCCCGGCACGTACATCTACAACGACATGAACAACGTCCGCGGCGGCTATTGCGGGTTGGAGGATTGCGCCGCCCGCGATCACCAGCACGGTGATCAGCACGGCGGTGCCCGGCCAGGTCGTGCATCGACGCCGGCACCAAGACGCTCACCAGCGACCGTTGTAGTCCGGCCCCCGACAGCGGCTACGGCTACGTCGTCGAATTTCCCGACGCCGTCGATTACCAAGCTCACCGAGGAACACGCCCAGGTCGACATTCGCGCCTGCCGGCACGTCCCGGAGCTGGGCGAACGACTGACGGTCATCCCCAACCACATCTGCCCCTGCGTCAACCTGCAAGACAGCGTCTGGTGGCGGGGCGACGACGGCCAACTCGTCGAGCTGGTGGTCGACGCCCGCGGACTGCTGGTGTAGCCGCCGGCCCGACCGATTCGCACTCGGCTAGTGCACTGTCAACGTCAACAATTCGGGTGCCACTGCTGGCATGTCCAGCAGTGCTTTGGCTTGACGGCAAGTCGGACGCGAAGATCAGGGTATGACAGAGCACTCGTGTCGCCGTGAAGAACATGAGCTTCGCGTGGCGGGCGGCGTCACTCGGGCAGTTCTTCCGACGACGGCTCCGGCAGGAAGAAGCAGGTGACCGTCCCCACAAAGAAGACGGAAAACCCGACGATGGCCGCCGCGTTGGCGATCTGGATCGGCGGGCTGTCGCCCGGCGTGTACTTGCTCAACAAGAGCGTCACGGCGGCGAACGAAGTGCCGATCATCCGCCCGCCGACGTTGGCGGCAAAGCCTTCGCCCGTGCCGCGCAAATACATCGGGTAAACCCGCGGCAGATAGTTACCCAGAAAGCTGAACTGGCCGACCGTAAACAGCCCCGCCAGAAAAGCCCCGATCGTCAGCGCCGTTCAACCCTTGGCTCGGCGCCAGTGCAAACACCAGCGGCACGATGATCAGCCCGGGCAACTGGAACACCCGCAGCAGGCTCCGCCGGCTGACGATCCGAATTGCCAGAAAAGCCAGCAGCATGCGGCCGGTCAGCCCGCCCAACTCCTGGATTTCGCCGACGAAGGCCGACGTTTCCGCCTCGTGCTGCTTCTGCTCGGGCACGGGCTTGCCGGCAATGGCCTGCTTTGACGTCGGGCACGCCGGGCACGATCTGGCGAATCTGCTGGATCGCGCCGAAGGCCGCCCCGTAGGCACAGGCAAACACGATCGTCGAGGTGATCGTCGTCCGCCGCAGCTCGGGGCTGAACAGCTCGCGGAAGCTCGGCCGCCGCAGCTCGCCGGCCGCCCGCTTCTTGGCCCACACGGGCGACTCCGGCAAGAACGGCCGGATCACGATCAAGCGGAAGAGCCGGAACCAGGCCCGACATCAGCGTATACCGCCAGGCCGCATTGCCGTTTTGAATCTCACCCAAGGCGGAGGCCAAGAAACGCGGGCAACTCGATCGTGGGCAAGGACGCCGGCATAGTGGGCGGCCAGCCAGTAGGCTACCAGCCACCAGGAACCCGCCCAAGCGACGAAAACGCCTGGGTATACCCCAGCACGTTTTCGCGCTGCCGGGGATCGGGAAACAGCTCGGCCAGCCAGGCCACGGCCGCCACGAACTCGACGCACACGCCGACGAACGTCGCGCACCGCAAGATGAGTAGCATCTGGATCGACGTGGAAAAGCCCGCTCGCAAAGGCCGAGAAGGCGTAGATCAAGATGCTCCAGGTCAGCACTCGCCGTCGTCCCAGCCGGTCGGTGAGGTAACCGCCCAGTAGTCCAAACACCCCGCCCGCCAGCGCCGGCACGTAGAACAGCATCGACCCCCAATAGCGAAACCCATCGCTGCCGGGCTTGTAGTCGGTCAGCTCGACGATCAGGTCCTTGATCACGAACTGCATCATCAGCAGCTCGTAGATGTCGAAGGCAAACCCGATGGACGCCAGCGAAACAATCAGCCACTGCGTCGAGGTCAGGCGTTTGGAGTCGCCGGCGAGAGAAGTCATGAATCGTCCTGGCGTTTGAAAAGCTTATGGCGATGGAGGATGCGCTGGCGGGGTCAGGGTCGGTAGCGGTCCGCCCGAGGAGGCCGCTTCCGATGATAATGGAGCGACCTTGCCGCTGGCAAGCAGGCCCCCGCGGCCCCTCGTACGCCGGGCTCGCTGCCGATCCTTTGCACGCGAAGGATTTCGCCGCAGTTGGTTGGCCGCGACTCCCATCGAAGACCGATCGCGCCGGCTCAACGACCCATCGAACCGGCGCGACGAGCAACGCGTAAACATTCGCAGACTTGCTCGCTTGTCGGACTCTTGGGCGAATGGTATAAGCACGCGAGTTTTACACACGGCACTCGGGCGTCACCGGGCGCGTGTGGCCGACGGATGGCAGACTTTGTGGAGGGATTCACCCTGTATGAATCGAACTGAAACCGCATCCCTGGCGATGCCGGCGAGCAGCGTGGCAACGGACGACAACGAGGAGCCTCCTGGTACCGCCCGCCGGCATCCGAAGTGGAGCGACGTCCCCGACCACGAGTGGGACGACTGGCGATGGCAGATGCAACATGCCATTCGCACGACTTCTCAACTGGCCGAATTCTTCTCATTCGGCACCCAAGAGCTGGCCGCTCTGGAACAACTCGAAGCGAAGTACAAGCTGGCGATCCCGCCCTACTACTTCTCGCTCATCGACCCGCTGGATCCCCACGATCCGATCGCGCTGCAAGCCCTCCCTTCGCAGCGGGAGCAAACCAGCACGGCCGGCGTCGAGCTGGACGATCCGCTCGAAGAAGACAAGGACTCGCCCGTGCCGGGCCTGACGCATCGCTATCCCGACCGTGCGCTGTTGGTCACCACGCACGTCTGCACGATGTACTGCCGCTTCTGCACCCGCAAACGCGTCACCATGGATCGCGACGGCTGGGACGCTCCCAGCCATAACGACGCGCGAATGATCGCCTACGTCCGCGAGCATCGCGAGATTCGGGACGTGGTGGTCTCCGGCGGCGATCCGCTGTCGCTGCCGCCGGCCCGCTTGCGATGGTTCGTCGAGGAGCTCGCGGCCATCGACCACGTCGACGTGATCCGCATCGGCACGCGGGTGCCCGTCACGCTGCCGCAGCGGCTGTTTGACGAGGACCTGATCGACCTGCTGCGCTCGGCCGGCAAGATCTGGATTCAAACCCACTTCAACCATCCGCGCGAAATCACCCCCGCCGCGGCCCGCGCCTGCCGCAACCTGGTGACCGCCGGCATGCCGGTCAGCAACCACGCGGTGTTGCTCAAGGGCGTCAACGACTCGGTCGACACCATGCGGCGGCTGGTCCGCGGATTGCTCCGCATCAAGGTCCGACCCTATTACCTGTTCCATTGCGATCCGGTGACCGGCGCGGGCCACTTTCGCACTTCGGTCTGGAAGGGGCTCGAAATCATCGAAGGGTTGCGCGGGCACGTTTCCGGGCTGGCCGTACCGACCTACGTGGTCGACGGACTTCACGGCGCCGGCAAAGTGCCGCTGATGCCCAACTACCTGGTATCCGCCGCCGACAACACCGTCGTGCTGCGAAATTACGAAGGTCTGCTGTTTCGCTACGCGCCGGAGGATCGGCCCGAGACGCTCACCGCCGGCTATCCCAGCATCGGCGTCAGCTCGCTATTGAGCGGCACTCAATCGGCGCTCGTCCCCGACGGCACGCCGCGCCTCGAACGCCGGCTGGAACACAGCTGCGCGTGCACGAAACCCAAGCGCCCGACGTCATCCAGCTCAGCGGTTATCAACCGGCCGAAGCGTCCGACGCCCCGATCGACGCCTGGAGCCGGCTCCCCAAGGCCAAGTAGTCCAAACCGTTTCTCCGTCTGCAAAAGTTTAGCCCGGAGCCAGCGGCGACGGCGGAACCAAGCGCCAGCATCGCACCCACCAAGGAAACCGCCGCGTGAGAATCGGCATCACCTTCAACGTACGCGAGTCCAACGGTTCGCACTTTCCCCGTTGCGCGCGGGCACGACCGGCGTCCTGGCCCTACCCGACGACGACGCCGACGAAGAGTTCGACGCCCCCGAAACGATCGCCGCCCTGGCCGAAACGCTCCAGGGCCTGGGACACGACGTCGAACTGTTGGGCTACGGCGAGCCGCTGTTGGCCCGGCTCCTCGCCGGCCCGCGGCCCGACCTGGTGTGGAACATCGCCGAAGGGCACGGCCGCGGCCGCTGTCGCGAGGCGCGCGTGCCGGCCGTGCTCGAAATGCTCGACGTCCCGTACACCGGCTCCGATCCCTTGACGCTGGCCGCCACGCTCGACAAACCGTGTGCCAAGCGGATCGTCGCCGACCAGGGCGTGGCCACTCCCGCCTGGGCTCTGTATGAAGGCGATTGGGCGGCCGTCGCCGATCGATTGGCCGCGCTGGCGATGCCGGTCTTCGTCAAGCCGGCCTACGAAGGCTCGAGCAAGGGAATCGTGGGCGGCAGCATCTTCCACGACCCGGTCGAACTACGCCGCGCGCTCCAGCAGCTTTACGACGCTTATGCACAGCCCGTACTGGTCGAACAGTTCATTGACGGCGACGAACTGACCGTGGGCCTGGTGGGCAACGGCCCGCCCCAGGTGCTGGGCATCATGCGCGTGCTGCCGCGCGGGCCCATCGCCGGCCCGTTCGTCTACAGCCTGGAAGTGAAACGCGACTGGCAGCGGCTGGCAAGCTACGAATGCCCCGCCCGCCTCGCCCCGCGCGATACCGAGGCGGTCCAACGGGCAGCCCTGGCCGCGTGGCGGGCGTCGGGGTGCCGCGACGTGGCCCGGTTCGACTTCCGGTTGCGCGGACGGCATCCCCTATTTCCTCGAGGTCAATCCCCTGCCTGGCCTTTCGCCCGTCTCCGGCGATCTGGTGCTGTTGGCCGGCGGGCTGGGCATCGACTATCGCGAGCTGGTCACTCGTATTCTGGACGCCGCCTGCCGCCGGCTGCGGCTCGTCGGACTGCCGAGCGCTCGCTTCGCAGACATGAAGTCACTCGACGTCGTCCTGCTGTACAACGAACCGGCGCTGGCGGCCGATCACCCCGACGCCGCTTCCGAGGCCGGCGTATTGGAATCGGTCGCAGCCGTCGAGGCGGCTCTCGTGGCCCGGGGACACCGGCCGCGACGACTGGGCCTGGCCGGCCCGCCCACCTCGGCCATCGAGGCGCTCGGACAATCGGGCGCCGTCGACGTCGTGTTCAACCTGTTTGAAGGGACCGGCGGCGTCGGCAGCGGCGAAGCCGAAGTCGCCGGGTTGATCGAATCGCTGGGCTGTGCCATGACCGGTTCGCCGGCCGAGTGTCTCTCGCTGGTCCGCCACAAGGCCCGCACCAAGCGGCTGTTGGCCGCAGCCGGCGTGCCGACCCCGGAGTTCGTGCTGGTCGAAGCCGACGCCCCGCTCGAACTGCGCTCGCTGGCCGACCTGCTGGCCGCCGGACCCATGATCGTCAAGCCGGCCCATGAAGACGCCAGCCTCGGCATCGGCCCTGCGAGCATCGTCGAGGACGAAGCCCACTTGCACGCCCAGCTTCGCACCGTTCGCGCTCGCTACGGTGCCGCGCTGGTCGAGCGGTTCATCGTCGGTCGCGAGTTCAACGCCGCGGTGCTGGCCGCGCCCGACGCGGAGCTATTGCCGCTGGCCGAGATCGAGTTTGCCGGCCGCGGACGTCCCGGCTGGCAGATCGTGACCTACGACGCCAAGTGGACCACCGAAAGCGACGCGTATCACCAGACCCCCGCGGCCTGCCCGGCGCGACTCGACGCGGACACCGCCGCCCGGGCGGGGCAATTGGCGCTAGCCGCCTTTCGGCTGACCGGCTGCCGCGACTACGCCCGGGTCGATCTTCGCCAGGACGCCGCGGGCCGGCTGTTCGTGCTGGAAGTGAACGCCAATCCCGACATCGGCCCGAGCGCCGGTTACGCCCGCTCGCTCGGCGTGGCGCACATCGAGTACGATGCGTTTATCGACCGCCTGGTGAGACACGCCCATGCCACCCGAGGATGCCAAGCCGCCCGTGCCTGAAATCGCGCAGCGCGCCTCCCGCGCGCCGCCGCCGCCGGCTGCGGCGCGTGCTGCACGTCGCCATTGCCTGCCTCGTCGTGTACTTGCTGTTGGCCTACCTGGTGCTCCCTGGGCTGTGGGACCATCACGAGCACCAGCCGGGCATGGCCGCGGCCCCCCGCACCACTCGCACGCACGACGACATCCCCGGCGATCCGCTGAACGTCGCCCTGGTGGGGAACAAAACAGAAGTGATCCGCGCGTTTCTCGACGCCGGCTGGTATCCGGCCGATCCGATCACGCTTCGCACGTCGCTTGAAATCGCCGAGCGCGTGCTGGCCGACCGGCCCTACGCCACAGGCGCCGGTCAGCAACCTGTACTTGTTTGGCCGGCGGCAGGACCTGGCTTTCGAGCGGCCCGCCGCCAAAAGCCCCAAACAGCGCGAGCACGTTCGCTTCTGGCAATGGGACGGCCACGAAGCCGACGGGCGCCCCATCTGGCTCGGCGCCGCGACGTTCGATCGCAGCGTCGGCCTGAGCCATTACACCGGCCAGGTCACGCACCACATCGCGCCCGACGTGGACGCCGAGCGCGACCGCGTGATCGCGGACCTCTCGAAAGCCGGCCTGCTCACCCGGACGTATCAGGTGGGGGGCGTGGGCCCGACCCTGAGCGGCCACAACGGCGGCGGCGATCGTTACTTCACCGACGGCGAGATCGACGTCGGCCTGCTGTCCGCGAAAAATGTCCGCGTCTCGAAAACACCCGAGCGACTGCCGAATCCGCCGGTCATCCGACTGAAGAACCGCGTCTGGTCCTGGATTCGCCCGCTGCTGTAGCCGCGCCTATTCTAATGCATTGTCAACGTTAGCAATTCGGATGCCACTGCTGGCCTGCCCCGCAGTGCTTTGGCTTTATGGCAGGTCTGACCCGAAGATCAAGCTATGAGAATGCACTAGCCGCGCGGCAAAGCGACGCCGCCGGCAACTGCGCTGCCAAACGACGGCTTCAATCGGCTGGTTCTCCAGCGTCGTGGCGTTGTGTCGTCGTGGTCGTATATGACGGAAGACAAAACCACAACGACACGACGGCACGACGAGGAGCGGCGGAGTGAGGAATCCGCTGGGATGGCCCAATCCATTGCAATGTGCCGTCGTCGCTACTGATCGACCCGGCGGTACTTGCCCCGGTTTTTCCCGGCCAGCGTGCTCAAGAACGCGTCGGTCGGGCTGCCCGGAAATCCCGGCGCGATGCCGATCGTGTAGACGCTCACGCGGCGCACCTTGTTGACGTTCGTGATGGCCGTGATGATGTCCACGGGGGCCACGACCTTGCCGCCGGTCGGGGCGCCGTCGGAGAGGAAGTAGATCGCCTCGGTGTCGAAGGCCAGGGCCGTTTCCAACGCGTCGAACGAAGCGGTGTTCGCATGCGGCAACTGCCGCTCGACGAATTCAATGGCCGCCCGCTTCATTTTCAAGTCGGCCGGCACCAGTTTGCGCTGCCAGCTCGTGGCCGAACTATTGAACGCCACCACGCTGAACTGAACCGCCTCGGGCAGCCCTTCGATCGCCTGCACCAGCTCGCGTTGGCCGCCACGATGCGCGGGCCCTCCATGCTGCCGGAGATGTCGAGCACGAACACCAGCCGCTGGGCGTGCAGCGGCAGGCCGTAGTAGTAGCCGTTGCGTCCTTCGCCGGCGAGTTGCCGGTCGGGCACGTTCTCGGAAACCGGCGGATGGTTGAACGTGGCTGCCGCCTCGTCCCACCAGCGCCGCCAGGCGGCCGTGTCCATGCCGTAGATTTGGCCGGTCACTTTGGTCAAGTGCTGTGCCGCGTCGGCCTTGGCTTCGCCCCCCACCCGGTCCATGATGTCGATCAGCGCGGCGATGGCTTCCTTCTTCTGGATCCGGACCAGGGCGTCGACCACCGCCCGGCGCACGCCGAAATAGTCGGCATACAGCTTGGTATTCGTGAGCCGCTTCAAGGCCAGCACGTCGGTGGCCCGCCCGCTGTTGCCCAGCCCGTCGGCCACCCCCTCGACGACTTCGGGGCCCAGCGGCGACGCGGCCACGGTCTCGTCGAGCAACTGGTGGGCTTGAATCTGGGCCATCGGCAGATTCGACGCCAACAGCGCGGCCAAGGCCGGTGGTGCCAGCCGCGGATTCTCGCGGTGTTTCATGGACTGCGCCGCCAGCTCGCCCAGCGTGTCGCACACCTCCTGCTCGCCGTTCATCGCCAACAGCGCGCCGTAGGCCTCGTGCCGGACCTCCTCGTCCGCGTCGTTGAACATGGCGTGGACCATTCGCACGGCGTCGCCCAGCGGGTACTGCCGCAAGCGATGCAGGGCCTCGATCCGTTCGTCGGCCTGCCGGCTGCGCAGACGCTTGTGCAGGCTGGGGCGTACCTTGTCGAACTCTTCGACGAGGTTGGCGGCGCGCGCCGGCAGACCTACGCGCCAGCGCACCAAACAACAGCCAAAACACGCCCATCAGGCCGCGCGATCCCGTTCGCATGCTAGCCTTCTCCTTCGCGGGCCAAAGAGCCGCCCGACGCCCCGTTCCGCCGCGGTCCAAGTTATTGCAGTCTACAAGTTATTTCAGTTTAGATAGCTCCGGATGTCAATTCCGGGCGGACGTTCGGGGGGCTCGCCCTTAGCGGGCCGCCGCCAGCGGGCGCCGGGTCATTTGCCGCCACAGGGCCAGCATCTGGTCCCGGGCGCCTTCGTCGAGCCGCGCGCGGCCGTAAGCCGCCTGGGAATAAAGGTTCGCCAGATTGCGGGCGTCCTCCCCGATCGAGGCGTTCAGCCGGGCCACTTCCCGGGCCAATTCGTGCGGGGTCTCGTCCGGACCGCGCGGGCAACCGTGCTCGCGCGACCAGGCCTCGAATGCGTCGAAACTGTAACGGACCAATTCTTCGACCGAATAGCGTCCGGCCACGCCGCTGGCAAACGGGTCGGCAAACGTTGAGAAGGCCGGCGGCGGAACGCGGACGTCCACCGTTTCCGCCGCGGCCAGTCCATAGTCGCGCCGGCCCCACAGCGAAGCCCACCAGTTGCGCAGCTCCTCGATGAAGCCGCGAATCGCCGCCAGCACCTCGCGGCGGTAACGCCACAGCGCGTACAGCACGGCCAAGGCAAAGGCGAGGTAAAACGCCCACCGAACCAACGTCATCAAGGGGCTCAGCGCCGTGTCCGGCGGCATCGGCATCTGCTCCGCCTGGCTGGACTCGTCCGGCGGCTCGGACTCCTCGGGCGATTGTTTCGGCTCTTTGAACCCGTACTCCTCTTCGATTTCCCGTTGCTGCCGGCGGTACCGTTTGACGGCCTGGACAAACTGGCTTTCCTTTTTGCCCTCGG
The DNA here is from genome assembly GCA_963711515.1 of uncultured Planctomycetota bacterium. GTDB lineage: Bacteria > Planctomycetota > Planctomycetia > Pirellulales > PALSA-1355 > CAVQEL01. Next base: position 21,072 of record CAVQEL010000001.1, read on the forward strand.
AGTCTTGCTTGCTCTGGGCGTCTTTGCCTCCGGATCGTTCGCCTTGCGCACTCTGCTGCGACTGCGGCGACTTGGCGTCGGCGTTCGCGGACGACTTGCCCTGACTCCCGCCAGACTGGCTGCTGGACGATTGGCCCCCGGACGACTGGCCCCCGGACGATTGGCCCCCCGCGGCGTCCTTTTGCCCGGCTGCCTGGCTGTCCCCTTCGCCCTGACTCTGGCCGGACGACGATTGGGCGGAATCGGTCGTGCCGGCGTTATCACCTTCCGCCTGGCCGCCGGGTTGATTTCCCGCGCCGCCGGGGGGCGGCGCGTCGGAATCCCGGTCCTGCTGGTCGGCAGCCGCCCGGCCGGGCTGTTGGTCTTCGGTTCCTTCACGTTCCACCGGCGCGACGTCGGACGAGTCCTGCTCGGGCGAACCGACGGAGATCGGCAACTGCGAGATGGCGTACTCGGCGCTCGGCCGCGGCAGCAGCGCCGCCACCACCAGCAGCAGCAGGATGATCGCCACGCCGGCCGACAACCACACGTTGGCCATCAGCGCCGGCATCTCGATCCGCCGCTGCCGCAAATAGCGCCGCAAGCCCAAGAAGCTGGTGGTCAACAGCAGCCCCAACCCGCTGGCCACGTAGACGCACAACAGCCAGAACGTCTGTCGCCGGCCCGCCGCGTCGGCCACGGGGATCAACCACTGACCGATGCCGAAGATCGGTAGCGCGGCGAGCGAAAAGTAGACGACCCACACGCCCGGCGCATGCGGCCGGCGCTGATGCTCGACGTACGCGCTGCCAGAAGCCGGCGGGCACCTGGCGCGACGTGGTGCCTTCGAGTCGCTGCTGGTCGGCCGCCGTGTTGCGCTCGTCGGCCGGGCGCTCCAGCCCCACGATCTGCATCAGCCCTTCGCCCGAGGCGTCTTCCGAGTCGTCGATCACCGTGCAGTCCCAGGTCAACTTGTGCGCGCACCACCAGATGACGCCGATCAGCGTGAAGTTGATGATCCAGCCAAACTGGTCGATCCACGTGCCGTGAATCTCCATGAACTTATTGGCCGCCAGCCCCACCACGATCGCCAGTGCCGCCCCGAACGGCGCCGCCCGCTCAAAACCCTGCTCGATCGAAATTCGCCCGATCAGCACCGCCGCGAACACGAAACAGCCCATCACCCAGTGGAGCCGCCCCTGGAACTGCCCCTGGTAGAACACCCGCAGCAGAAAGAACACCAGGCTGCCCACCAGCGCCATGATCAGCGCCGGGCTGATGGCGATCACCACGTAGTCGGCCAGGGTCTGGTGCAATCGGCGGCGAACCATGCGTCTCGTCCTAAATCGTCGCGGGCACGTCCGGCGCGGCTTGCAACACGTGCGAACGGCACACCGAGCTGACCGCCCCTTCGTCGCGCAAATGCCGGGCGTCGATCCGCTCCTCCAGCAATTTGCCGGCCGCCGCGGAATATTCCCGATCGTCAAACACGTTCACCAGCGCGGTGACCGCAAACCCGCCGCCGCAGGTTGCCCAGCGCCACGGCCGTCTCTTCGGTCACCGTGGTGACAATGGCCACCACCGTGGCGTCGCGCGGCAGCCGCGGCGCCGTCTCATTGACCAGTTCGGCCACGCTCAAGCCGTCGGTCAGTTCGGCCCGGGCCAGCATTTCGAGAATTCGCATAAGCTGCTCGGCTCCGCGGCGAGTTTCGACCACCAGCGGCTCCAGCCGATCGCTGGCGTCGGCCATGCTGGCGGCGCGCTGCGCGGCGTCGCGGGTGCGAATGTCAAAATCCCAGCCCTCCTGGCGAATCCGGTCGGCCGCGTCGCGGGCGTTGGTCACGAGCCCCACCTGCTGCCCCATCTGAAACACCGCATTGGCGAGCGAGGCGGCGGCCGTCACGGCCAGCTCCGAGCGATACGGCTCGTGCTTCTCGACGAACGATCCGACGTGAAAATCGAGCAAGACAGTGATCCCCGCCACGGTCGACGGCTCGTACACCTTGCTATGCAAAATGCCCGTCCGCGCCGTGGCCCGCCAGTTGATGCGGTTCAGCGGATCGCCAAATTCGTAGCGACGCACGCCGGCCACCCGCGTCGGATCTTCGAACAGCCGGTAGCTCATCTTCACTTCGCCGATCGGGCGGCGCGAGGCGATGTCAAACCCGGTGAGCGGATGCACCTGCGGAAAGACCAACAGAAAATGCGGCTCGCTGGCCACCCGATAGCGCCGGTGCAGGCCAAACACGTCGCCCGTCTCGAGCACCAGCGGGCCGATCTGGTAATAGCCGCGGCGGTTGCACTCCAGTTGGTAATAGACCGTCCGTTTGCCTGCGCCCAGAAACATCGCCAGTTGCAGCCGCCGGCCGCTGGTGCGCAGGCTGGGGGGATCGTACACCAGCGCCTGCCGCGGCAGCATGTCTTCGGCCAGCACCCAGGCGATCGGCAGCGCGCCGGTGTTTTCGATCGTCACCACCACGGCCACCGATTCGCCGATGTTGGCCTCCAGCCGGTTGCACTCCCGCGTGGCCGAGAGGTTTTCGGACCACGTGCGGGCCAGAAACCGGCTCACCAGCATCACGCCCAACAGCGCGTACATCGCGTAGGCCAGCAGACCCAGGTCGAACACCAGGGCCACGACCAACAGCGCCGTTGCTCCCAAAAACCATTTCATGACACGCGCGCTTCGGCCGCCATGGTCGGTACGGGGATTTCGCTCAGAATCTCTTCGACGATGCTGGCGCTGGTCACCTTCCGCAGCCGGCTCTCGGGCCGCACGATCAGCCGGTGGGTGAGGACCGAGGGGGCCACCCGTTTCACGTCGTCGGGCATCACGAAGTTGCGCCCCAGAATGGCGGCCATGGCCTGCCCCGTGCGAAACAGCGCCAGCGAGGCCCGGGGGCTGGCGCCCAGGCTCAGCTCGTCGTGCGAGCGCGTCTCGTGCACGACCTGCATCAGGTAGCGGCGCACCTTTTCGTCGACGTGCACCTCGCGCACCGCCCGCTGGCAGGCCACCAGGTCGGCCGCCGACACGACCGGCTCCAGCTTGTCGAGCGGATGCCCGCGCTCGAGCATGTCGAGCATCTTCAGTTCCTGGTCCATGCTCGGATAGCCCAGGCTGAATCGGACCAGAAACCGGTCGAGCTGCGCCTCGGGGAGCGGAAACGTCCCTTCGTGGTCGATCGGGTTCTGCGTGCCGATCACCAGAAACGGCTTCTCCAGCGTATGCGTGATGCCGTCGACCGAGACTCGCCCCTCGGCCATCGCCTCCAACAGCGCCGCCTGCGTCCGCGGCGTGGCCCGATTGATTTCGTCGGCCAGCACGATCTGGGCAAAGATCGGCCCGGCCCGAAACTCGAATTCCGTCGTCTTCGGATTAAAGATGCTGGCCCCCGTCACGTCGGTGGGCAATAAGTCGGGCGTGCACTGAATGCGCTTGAACGAGCAGCCCACGCTGGCCGACAAGGCCCGGGCCAGCATCGTCTTGGCCACGCCGGGCACGTCTTCCAACAGGATGTGCCCCTCGCAAAACCAGCTCACCAGCGACAGCACGATCTGCGATCGTTTGCCGACGATCACGTTCTCGACGTTGCCGATGATGCGCTTAGCCGTCGTCGCGACGTCCGCCATGGCAGGCGTGCCTCAAGGTCTTTCCGGGTACGGTCTTTCCGCGCACACTAGAGAAGAACCTTTATGCTACCCCGCCCGGCGGGGTTTTGCCACACGAGCGGGCGGCGGAAAAGGTCAGCGAGCAGGCGTCGGCCCGGTCGCGACCACTCGGGTTCTTTCCTGTCGCAGGATTCCGTTATGATTCATCCGTAGCGGCTGGCCACCACGGCAACGTTCACGCGAGAGACCCCCGATGAAACGCTATGGCTGCGCGGCAGTTCTCTGTGCAATCCTGGCCGGCGACGTGGCCCTGGCCAATGCGCCTGGCGACGCGGCGCTCGCGCGGCAGTTGATCGAGGGGGACGCCAGCGAGCGCCTCGCGGCGCTCGGTGTGGTCGGACCGCATCTCGGCAACAACCCGGACGTTCTGCTGCCGGCGATGATGGCGTGTGCCTGGCAGTCCGAAGCGAGGCTGAGTGCCACGGCGATTGCGACCATCGGACAGCAACTGATCTGGGTCGACGGTCCTCAAAACCAGCAGGCCATCGAGTTCGCTCTCGCGATGTCCTACGACGACGACCCGGATATTCTGCACGCCTGCATCTATTTCTGTCTTTCGACCGTGCGGCGGAAAAGCCCCGAGTTAATCGATCGGCTCATCGAGCTGGCATGCGACCACGAGTCCCTGTATCGACGCGAATTGCACCGCGTCGCGTGGGGACTCCGCGGGCAGAAGACACTGGCCGCCGAGCGCATCCAGGCTTATCTCGACCGGCAGGATGATGGCGCGAAACACGCGCCGGCCGTGGCCACCGAACTGTATTACCGCGTCACGGGGGACGTGCCCAAGCGCTGCGAGCGGTTCTCCGGCCCGGCCGCATACGCCGTGATCGTTAAGCTCGACGACCCGCTCAGGCCGAAGTCGCGCGACGAAATCACGGCGGCGCTCGGCGATGCGCTCGACGACGAAACCGCCGGTTTCGACATGCGGCCCTGCTTTCAAGACGACGAAGCCTTTGCCGTCGTCTTCGTCAACGGCGCGGGGCCTTATGTCCGCTTGTTGAAAGTGATCGATTCCACCCCGGGTTTGCAAAAGGCCGGGGAGGAGACGATGCTCACGCCGGAGTCGCGCGACAAGATCGAAGCCGCCGTAAACGCCATCCCCGCTGCCGAGCCCCGCTGAACCGCGCAGCGGCAGCCGTCACCGCGGCAATCAACCCCAGCTCACCCGCCAGCGCAACCACCACAGGCGACCCATCATGCTTCACAGGCTTTCGTACGCGGCCTTCGCGTTGGCCCTCCTCGCCCCCGCTTCGTCCACCGCTCAGGAAAGACTTCCCATGGCCGAATTCCGGCAAACCGCCGAAGACGCGTTCATCTACGCCTTTCCGATGGTCATGAACTACGGAACGCTCTACGAATTCACCATCGACAAGACGTCCGCCCAGTACAAGGCCCCCTTCAACCAGATCTACAACACGGCCCGGGTCTTCACGCCGCGGGACACGGCGATCGTCACGCCCAACAGCGACACCCCCTACTCGTTCCTCACCATGGACCTGCGGGCCGAGCCGCTGGTGCTCAGCGTGCCCGAGGTCGAGAAGTCGCGCTACTATTCCGTGCAACTGTTTGATCTGTACACGTTCACCTACGGCTACATCGGCAGCCGGGCCACCGGCAACCAGGCCGGCAAGTATCTCGTTGCCGGTCCCTCTTGGCAGGGCGAGACGCCCCCGGGCATCGACCAGGTGTTCCGCTGCGAGACGGAGTTTTCACTGGCCGGCTACCGCACCCAACTGTTCGGACCCGCCGACATCGACAACGTGAAACGAGTGCAAGCCGGCTACCAGGTGCAAACCCTCTCCGCGTTCCTCAAACAACCGCCGCCCCCCGCCGCGCCCAAGGTCAACTGGCCGAAGTTCGACAAAGAGACTGCTGCGACCGATCCGTTCGCCTATTTGAACTTCGTGCTCCAGTTCTGCCCTCTCACCGGACCCGCGGCCGTCGAAAAGCCGCTGCGGGCCCAGTTTGCCGAGATCGGCATCGAAGCCGGCCGGCCCTTTCCACTCGACAAGCTCACCGCCCAGCAGAAGGCAGCCTTGGCCGCCGGCATGAAAAGCGGTTACCAGCAGATCAAGCAGCAAGTCGCCACGCTCGGCCACGAGGTCAACGGCTGGCGCATCTCGACCGAAGGTTTTGGCAACCGCCAGATGTACCACGGCAACTGGCTGCTCCGCGCGGGCGCGGCCATGGCCGGCATCTACGGCAACGAGGCGGTCGAAGCCCTCTATCCGCTGCTGGCCACCGACGCCGAAGGGAACAAGCCCGACTGCAGCCGGCACAACTACACGCTCACCTTTCCCGCCGGCCAGCTCCCGCCGGTGCACGCCTTCTGGTCGGTCACCATGTACGACGGCAAAACCCAACTCTTGATCGAAAACCCGATCGACCGCTACCTGATCAATGCACCGATGCTCGAGGATCTGAAGCGCAACCCCGACGGCTCGCTGACAATCTACCTGCAGAAAGACGCCCCCGGCGCCGACCAGAAATCCAACTGGCTCCCCGCCCCCGACGGCCCGATCTACCTCGTCATGCGGCTCTACTGGCCAAAGCAAGAAGCCCTCGACGGCAAGTGGAAGCCGCCGGCCGTCAGGGTCGCGAAGTGATTCACCATCCACCCCAGTAGGTCAGGCACCGGAGTGCCCGACAACAGAGCCCATCAACCGAACAAACGTCAAGCCGTCAAGCCAAGCCCTGACCCACTAAGCTTGATCCGGCGCTGCAACGGGCGGACGGGGAACAATGTCAGCCAGGGAGTGCCCGACCTACTAGGATTCGCTGCTGTGCGGCAGACGTGACCGAAACCTCGAAAACCGCTCGCGTCGGTCACGTGATCGACCGCTCAGCCCCCGGCCGCCCCGGCGCCCAAAAACTACCGCCAAACCGTCCACCTGGTGAGAAATGCGGGCTAGAACCCTCCACCGCCCTAACATTGGGACTTTCGTGTTGACTACGCTCTGGACGGCACCGGAAACTCTGATGCACCGCCGCCGGAAAACAGATGCAAGTGAAACACTCGCTCGTACTTCAGCGGGCAACGTTGGAGATAGTGGCAAATCGCGTTGTCGAGTTCGTTGCGACAGCACTCGAGCGCATGATGGTTGGTCCACAGAACGAGCCATGTTGGCTCCGCGACGTCGTGAAGACCCTTGCGCGATAGACGCGACGCCACAATCTCCGGGCAGTCATCTTCGGGTATCAGCATTGTGTGTTGAGCGCCAAAGACAATTAACGGATTGCGCGGATCGCCGAGACGCGGATCGCCGGTCAGGTCTTCCCGGAAGACGCTGATTCTGGTGACGATATCCCGAAGTGATTCAGGAACGTCAACGCTTTGTGCATCCGGATCATGATGAGCAAGAAATGCACCGAGTGCGTCCGAGAGATGCGTATGGATCCGGCGTGGTCGGATCTTCGTTGCATAGTCATTTGCAAGAGAAATGGTTACCACAAAGCCGGTGGTATGGTCGCCAAGCGTGAGTCCCGCGAGGATGTCTCGTCGTAGATTCCGAAGAATGGCGTCTTTTTCAAAACGATTCTCGGGGACGAGTTCTGAGAGCTCCATCGCACGACGGTGGCCGTTGTATTTGAAAATCACATCCGGGGGATCAGTCGTGCACGAGGCCATGTCCGAGAACGTCGCTCCTTCACGTTGGCACAGGTGGGTAAGGAGAATGTTCGCGATCGTTCGCTCAAGGAGCCGCTTGTCATTGCGGGGGAGTGGCGTGCCCGGCACGTATCGCATGGTGCCGGCCGTGGTAGCGAGATCAATCGAAATGATGGCTTTCTTCGTCATGATCGCTCCACGCTAGGGTCTGGCCGTACAGCAACTCAGCTGTATCGTATTGTGGCCGCACTGGAAATATCGTCCAGCGCGGCACTTCTAGTAGTGCACCAGTCGAAAAGCGCCCCGAGGGCCAGACCCGGTCCAGCCCTCGACGCTTCTCGTTACAACACGTTCATCACCCGGTCCGTCAGGCCCTTGTCGTCCAAGACGATATTGAGCTTCGAGTTGGCGGCGACCTTTTCCAGCCAGGTAGGTCAGGCACCCTGTGTCTGACAACGCAGCCCATCAACCGAACAAACGTCAAGCCGTCAATCCAACCTCTGCTCCCACCTGGCTTGATCCGGCGATGCAGCACGCCGGCGGGGGGAAATGTCAGGCACGGTGTGCCTGACCTACTTGGCTGGCTACCTGGCTCACATCAATATGTGGTCCAGGCCGAGTTATTTGTAGCCGCCGAAGATTGCGTGGCCGGCAGTCATCCAAAACACGTCGACCGACTTGAAGCCCGCATCACGAAGCCCATTCAACTGGTCGATGATCGGAGAAGGCTTGTCAACTGGATCTGGTTCGGGGGCAGAGAACAGATCCCACTGCAGACTTTGAAATCGCTGGTAAGCGCCCAAGTCGCCGTCGAGTTCAAACGCCACTCGGCGCACGCTCTGATGCCAAAGCTGGCTCGCCAAGCGTGTCGCAAGCGGCGACGCCGGCAGAACAATATCGGCGATGATGAAGGCGCCGCCATCCCGAAGGATTCCCCCAACGTCCCGAAAAAGCAGTTGCTTCTCGGCGCCGCTCAGATGATGGATCGCAAGTGAGGATACCACTGCCGTGCAGTGCGACAAGGATTGTCGCCAGGATGTTGCGGACAATTCAAATAAAGACGCACGAAACCGTTTCCCGAAGCGCTCCAGACGCGCTCTCGCACGCCGGATCATCGCAGGTGAGCCATCAAACGCGTCGACGACTGCATTGGAATGGCCATCCAAAATCCTTTCTGATAGTAAGCCCTCGCCGCAGCACAATTCAACGACATGTTCGCTGGCGGCGTATGACGGAATCAGCTCACAAATGATTCCCATTTGCAAGTCCCGATCGGGGACAAAGTATTTCCCGTAGTCAAGAAACTCGCGGCTGTCATCTTCGCTCCATGCCTGCGTTGGGTCATGAGGATGACTATGCATATCAGTGACACTCCGGCAAGTATCCTCCCGCGCCGTCGCCGCTGGCTCCGGCTAAACGCGCGAACCACGAACTGCCAACGGATTCTCTTTTCTAACCCCCAACCCCCATTTCCCCAATCCCTCTTGAAATCGGGCCACCTTCCCGGCGAAAATTACGAAAGCTGAATCGGCCTGAGGCATCGTTCACGCCGGGATCGACTCCCGGGGTTTAGAGCGGGCGTGAAGGGGCGCGGCGGGCTGTTCTTGTCTCGACGCGTTTCCAAAGGCTGAAGGAACTATCACGCTGCCTTGCCAACCGGCCCATCCGGCCTGGGACTAGCCCGCGGATGGGAACTCCCGGCGCGAGTGCGAGCGTGGCAAGTCTTCAGTATCTGCGCCCCGGCCTTGCCGATCCGTAGAAGCACGCCCCCAGCTCGAGAGGCGGCGAATGCTTTGGCGGACGTGCCGGTTCGGGAACCGAACGGCTGCGGTCTCGCCAGCGGGTGCGGGTGACGCTCCTGGAACGATCGAGGCACGCGAGCCCCAACCGGCCTCACCCCGCGGCGCGCGGCTCACCAAGTCTCTCGCCGGGGCCACCCCATTTTTTTGCCACCGTAAAGCAAGAACGGCCTCGACAACGAGAGCGAGCCGTGACGCCCGAACTTTTTTTCGAGGCGGGGCCGTTCCCTGCGCCCACGGCGAAGTTTTGCATGCGCGGCACAATTGAACGTCCGCCGTCGCCGTTGGCTCCGGGCTAAACGCGCCAACCACTGACCACCACGATGCTCCCGACTTCTTCCGGATTTCAAGTTCCCAGCGGTTCGCCCGCCGCGCGGCGCAACTTGCTGCGACCGCGGCGGCTTCGCAGTTTATCCGCCATCGGTCCCTTTTTTATGGGATTGTGAACAATCCGCCCGGGGCCCGCCTGCCGCGTGGCTCGCGCCCTGGCATGCCGGCGCGGCATGCGGTAGTTTGTCGAACGAGTTGGTGAGTGTTGTATCGAAGGGAGAAAGCACGTGCGAGCGTTGAGCACTGTCGCGCCGGACTGGTGGGACTATACGACCTTGGATCGCGAAATCCTGGACGACGCGGCCCGGCTCTCGGCCGACGACTTGCTGGGCCTGGCGCGCGAGGGCTTTGCCGTCCAGTTTTACGACACGATCGAAGACTTCTACCTGGCCGAGGCGCTCGAGTACGTCACCAGTTGGCGGCAGGCCACGCCCGACGCGCCGGCGGGCATCTGTGGGCCGATCGGACCCACCGAGCAGTTGCCGCTGGTGGCCCGGCTGGTGAACGAGCTGGACCTGGATCTGCGGCATTGCCATTTCTGGGGCATGGACGAATGGGCCGTCGACGGCCGCGAGGTGAGCGCCGACTTTCCGCTCAGCTTCGAGCGGGCCGACCGCCAGTTGTGTTTCGATCGCATCCGCCCCGAGCTGCGGATGCCCGCCGCGAATCTGCACTTTCCCGCCGTCGAGTCCGCAGCCTACAGCCGCAGCTTCGACGAGGCCCGCTGCGTCGTCATGCAAGGGGGCCAGGGGGAAGTGAAACACTGGGCCTTCAACGACCCGCTGCGCCGCGCGGGCAAGTACCAGGACGCTCCCCCTTCGCCCGAGGAGTATCGCCGGCTGAGAACGCGGCTGGTCGAGCTGCACCCGATGACGATCATCCAGAATGCCCGCACCAGCGGCGGCGGCGTAGTGACCGGCGTGCCGACACAGCGCGATCACCGTGGGGCCAGTCGAAACCTGGAAAGCCGAAAAGGTCTCGATCTGGCAGGCCGGCACGCACGACAACCCGTTCGGGCAGCGGCTCACCGCGCTGATGATTTCGCAGCGGATTCCCGATTCGTCGGTCCCCATGTCGCTGTTGGCCGATCACCCCAACGTGCAGTTCAACTACCTGCGCTCGGGCATCGGCACCTGCGACACGGACATGCACTAGCAGGTCGTTGACGTATTCACCAGAGGCGTAAAACAATGAGCGACAAAAAAGCGCGTGTTTGCCGTGGCGGCCCATCCGGACGACATCGAGTTCGTAATGGCCGGCACGTTGATCCTGTTGGGCCGAGCCGGCTACGAGCTGCATTACATGAACCTCGCCAACGGCTGTTGCGGCTCCAGCGAGCACAGCGCCGCGCATACGGCTGATCGGCGCCAGCAGGAAGCGATGGCCGCGGCCGACGCCATCGGCGCCGAGTTCCATCCCAGCCTGGTGAACGACCTGGAGATCTTTTATGACCACCGCACGCTCACGCGGCTGGCGGCCGTGATGCGCGGCGTGGCGCCCGAGATTCTGCTGGTGCACTCGCCGGTCGACTACATGGAAGACCACATGAACGCCTGCCGGCTGGCCGTCACGGCGGCGTTTGCCCGCGGCATGCCCAACTATCCGGTCGATCCGCCGCGCGAGCCGGTCGATCAGCCGGTGACGATCTATCACGCCCAGCCGCACGGCAATCGCGACCCGCTGGGCAGCGTGGTGCGGCCCAGCATTTTCGTGGACGTCGAGCCCGCCATGGAGCAGAAGACCGCCATGCTGGCCTGTCACCAGAGCCAGCAGCAGTGGCTCGACACGAGCCAGGGGCTCAATTCGTACTTGGAGGCGATGCTCGAGCTGTCGCGGGAGGTGGGACGAATGTCGGGCCACTTCGCTTATGCCGAGGGTTGGCGGCGGCACCACCACCTGGGCTTCGGCCCTCCGGGCTTGGACCCGCTGGTCGAGGCCTTAGGACAAAGCGTCTTGGTGACCGCTCAACAGTAGGGTGGTAACGACGCAAGTCGAGGTGGCCAAAGGCGGTTGGTGCGTCGAACTCAGCTTGACACCCACCCCCATAGGACTATCATAAATTTTTGCGGAACCGCTTGTCGGGACTGAGACTTACGGCGAAACGAACGCCGCTGCTAAGCTGGCCGGTTTTGCCAGGTATGATTCATAACGATCCGTTCGGCGCGCCCTGCTGTGTTGACGATTGCGTGCCGCGGGATCCTGAGGAGCACGTTTCATGGCCGTTCATCGGCGGTTGCAATTGAATCAAGTCGGCGACGTTTCCGTCGTGCGGTTCGTCGACCGGAAGATCCTCGACGAAGCGAACATCCAGGAGCTGGGACAGGAGCTGTTCCAGTTGATCGAGGAGGAGGATCGCAAGAGCCTGTTGTTGAATTTCTCTTCCGTGGAGTTCTTATCCAGCGCCGCGCTGGGCAAGCTCATTACGCTGGACAAGAAAGTCAAAGCGCACGGCGGCAAGCTGAAGCTCAGCAATATCCGGCCCGAGATTTACGAAGTCTTCGCGATCACCAAGCTCAACAAACTTTTCGACATCAAAGACGACGAAGCGGACGCATTGGCTAGTTTCTAGCCGTGCTGGATAAGTTCCCCTCTCAGGCGGCTTCCAGGCGGAAACTCGGACACCGGCTTGCCCCCGGTCCAACAGTCGACTTGGCAGCCCCCGCCCCGGCCCCCTGAGACAACCTGTTTGGCGCGACTGTGGCGGTGATTGATGCCGCGGCCCGCTTCGGCGGCCCAGGCGGCGGTGGGACATGCGGTGAGTGGAATGGCACGCGACGCGGCGAACTGGACCTACGAGCGGACCATCCCCAGCGACCTGGGGTTGGGCCATCAGGTACTGGACGACCTCATCACCCGCCTGCAGGCCGAAGAGTGGAACTCCCGCGAAGTGTTCGGCATCCGGCTGGCGCTCGAAGAGGCCGTCGTCAACGCCATCAAGCACGGCAACTGCCTGGATTGCAACAAGCAGGTCCACGTCATCTGCCACTCCACGGAAACCAAGATCTGGATCAAGATCAGCGACCAGGGGCAAGGCTTCGACCCCGAAGCCGTCCCCGACTGCACCGACGCCGAACACATCGATTGCCCGAACGGCCGCGGCATCATGCTCATGCGCAACTTCATGAGCCGCGTCGAATACAACAAGAAGGGTAACGTCGTGGAGATGGAAAAGCTCCGCCCGCACGACAACGACGACGATGGCGGCGACAACGACCGCTAGCATGGCGGCCCCTTCGGCGGCAGGAAGTGCCCTTGAACGCCCGGGGGGATTTCGCTACAAGCCACCGCTTGTTTTTCCCGTCTTACGGCATCCCGGACCGAAACCTCGCGTCCAGGAGTGACTCCATGCGGTGGCAATCTCTCATTCTCGCGCCGTTCGCCGCGCTGGCGGTGCAGTCCGCCTCGGGGCTCGACTTTCCCTACGTGGCGTACGTCAACTCGACCGACGTCTACGTCCGCAGTGGGCCGGGCCGCGACTATTACCCGACCGACAAGCTGCAAAAGGGGGCCCGGGTGGAAGTCTATCGCCACGATCCCGGCGGCTGGCTGGCAGTGCGCCCGCCCCGTGGCAGCTTCAGTTGGGTCACGTCGCGGCACTTGGACCTCCAAGAGGATGACCTGGCGGTAGTGAATGCCGATCGCGTCGTGGCCCGCGTCGGGAGCAATTTCAGCGATGTCCGAGACGTGATCCAGGTGCGCCTCGACCGGGACGAAAAGGTGGCCGTCGTCGAGCCGCCGAAACCCGATTCCCCCTGGTGCAAGATCGAGCCTCCGGCCGGCGAGTTTCGCTGGATCTTCGCCAAGTACGTCGATCGCGAGTTGCCCGCCGACCTGGCGGCCGACCAGCGCGAAGTTGGCCCCTACGCGCCGATGGATGACGACACAAACGAAAGGCCCCCCGCCGAAGTGCGGCTGACCAGTGGCGACGAAAACGCCCCCCGCGATCTTGCCCTCGGCGTCGAGTTATCACGGCTCCGCGAGCTGGAGCGGATCGACACGGCGTTGTCCGAAATCGTGGCCGAGGACATCTCGACCTGGAGTTTCGACGCGCTGCACAAGCGGGCCGAACTGGCCCTACGATCGGCCGAAGGCTCACTCGAGCGGGGCCGGGCCCGCGTGCTGTTGGACAAGCTTTCGCGGTTCGATGATATCAAGCGGCGGCACGATGCGCTGCGGCAGGCGCAGCCGGCGGTGCCGGCGGTGGCTGCGAGCGTCGAACGCTTCGACGACGCGCGGTTTGACGGCGTGGGCCGCTTGTCGCCGGTAGTCTCGCAAAAGACCGGCGGTCCGCAGTACGCCCTGCTCGACAAGTCGGGGGCCGTGCTGTCATTCGTCACGCCGGCCCCGGGCGTCAACCTGCGGCCTTACGTCGACAAATACATTGGCGTCAACGGCCAGCGGGGCTACCTGACCGACCTCCACCGCCAGCACGTCAGCGTGCAACGAGTCACGCTTCTGGACGTCCAGAACCCGCGCCGCTAGAGTGTGCCTTCCAAAAACGGCCGCTGTGGCAATCGCGGCATGCCGTTGACGTTTTCCCCCCGCGGCTGCCCAATGGTGCGTCGACGGCGCGTCTCTCCCTACCGGCACGGCTTCGCCGACCGATGCCGCCGCTAGCTGCCGGCAGCCATCTGGCCGGCGGGTTAAAAATTTGACTCGCCTCGGCCGATTCCCCGAGCCGAATAACCTCTAACGTCGGCACAACCGACCACGACTGCCGTCCTCGCCGCGCAAACAAGCACGACGCGCGGACGGCCGGGGGATTCGCGCTTCAGGGGGGGGGAACATGGCAAGGCGATTTGCTAGGCGGTCCGGCTGCGCGCAGCGGTCGGCGGAAATCGGCACACGCACATTCATCCATCGCGCAGCCGGGGCCTTGTGCCTGGCGCTGCTCTGCGGCTCCTGGGCCGCGGCCGCCAGTCCCAACCAGGCCACCTCCAGCCGCGCGGCACGCGAAGACGCGGTCCGTGCGATCCCCTTGGATCGCATCGAGCCTGAGCTCAAGGAAAAGATCCAGTCCACGCTGGACTCCACGAGCCTGTACCGCCGGCTCCCCGTGCAGGTCACGCAGTGCGACCCCGACATGTACCTGTTCCTGGTGCGCCATCCGGAGGTCGTGGTCAATATCTGGGAAGTCATGAATATCAGCAACGTGGCGCCGGCGCGGACCGGCCCCGACACGTTTCGAGCCACGGACAACGCCGGTACGCTGTGCACCGTCAAGTTCTGCTACAGCGACCACGAGACGCACGTCATTTACGCTGAGGGTTCGTACAGCGGCCCCCTGTTTCAGCGACCCTTGCGGGCCCGCTGCGTGCTGCTGCTCAAGAGCGGCTACCTGCAAGAGACCGACGGCCGCTATTACGTCACCAGCCGGATGGATACGTTCATCCAGATCGAACATGCCGGCGTCGAAATGCTGGCCAAGACGCTCCAGATGCTGGTGCACCGTTCGGCCGACTACAATTTCATCGAAACGGCCGCCTTCCTGGGCACGGTTTCGCGCACCGCGGAAGCCAATCCCGGCGGCATGCAGCGGCTGGCCACCAAGCTGACGAATCTTGAGCCCCATGTGCGAGATCGTTTCGCCGAGCTATCCGTGGGAATCAACCAGAAGGCCCGCGAACGACAATCGCTGCAAACCTCGGCGATGCCGGTTCGGGAGGCGGAACCCGAGCGTGTTTCGTCGGTTCGTTAGTCGAACAGTCCAAACAACCGGCGGCGTTTCATCGGACTTGGCAGATGGCGGCCGCTTCCATCTTCCGCGTGCGGAAGGTCGAAGATCACCCTTTCGCCGCGCCGGTGCCGCCGAGCACGCGATCTTCCACCAGGTGCCGCAAGCCTTGCAGGTCCAGCTTGCCGGTGCCCAACAGCGGGATCTCGTCGACCTGATAAAAGGAGTCCTTGTCCGGAATCCACAGGTTCGGCAGCCCCGTGGCCGACAGCTCCTTGATGACCTGGTCGATCGGTTTCTCGCAGGGCAGGTGCAACACGATCAGCCGCTCGCCTTTGCGCGCGTTGGGCACGGCCGTGACGGCCACGGCCAGTT
Organism: uncultured Planctomycetota bacterium; assembly: GCA_963711515.1. Classification (GTDB taxonomy): domain Bacteria; phylum Planctomycetota; class Planctomycetia; order Pirellulales; family PALSA-1355; genus CAVQEL01. The sequence goes on from CAVQEL010000001.1 coordinate 36,508, forward strand.
TTTCCTCGTCGTCACACATGATCCTCTGCAACAGTTCTTCGACGCGGATATGCGGCACCATCTCGCCGCCGATTTTTGAAAAGCGGCTCAAACGGCCCGTAATGTGGATGAATCCGTCTTCGTCCACGAGTCCCATGTCGCCAGTGATGTACCAGCCGTCGCGCATCACCTTAGCCGTTTGCTCGGGCATTTTGAAATAACCCAGCATCACGTTGGGGCCCTTGATCAACAGCATGCCGGTTTCGCCCCGGGGCAGGTCTTCGCCGGTCTCGTGGTCAATCGTCTTGGCGCTGATGCCCGGCAGCGGCATGCCAACCGTGCCGACGCGGTTCAGGCTGTTGTCGCCGCCGATGGCCCGGTTGGGCGGCGCATTGACCGAAACGATCGGCGCCAGCTCAGTCGTGCCGTACCCTTCCATCGGGCGCTGGCCGAATCGCTCCTCGAACGCTTCCAGCACGTCGTTCGGCAGCTTCTCGGCACCGGTGACGACAAGTTCCATCTTGGCGAATTCCTCGGGCGTACACCGCCGAATGTACGAACGGAGGAACGTGGGAGTCGAAAGCAGGATCGTGACGCCGTATTCCTTACAAAGCTTGCCCACGACCTTCGCTTCCAAGGGGCTGAAGTGGTACACGCCCCGGGGCCCCAGCGCCAGGACCGACCACAAGCAGACCGTAAACCCGAACGAGTGAAACAGCGGCAGCACGCCCAGCACTACGTCGTGTTCGTCGAGCTGCAACAAATCGTTGATGCCCGCCGCGTTCGAGCCCACGTTCTTGTACGACAGCATCACGCCCTTGGGCTGGCCGGTCGAGCCGGACGTGTAAATGATCGTGAACAGATCGTCGGGCTGGATCTTGTGCAATCCCAGCCAGCGCTCGAGCACGGACGAGGGCACGGCGTAGGCAGTCGCGGCGGCAATCAACTTGTCGGCCAGCGTGACCTGCTCGCGCAGATCTTCGAGGTAAACCAGCTCGGCGTCGAGCTTGAAATTAAATCGCTCCATGAACCTGCGGCTGGTCAACACGTGGCGGATGCCGCACTGGGCGATGCAATAGTTGAGCGTCTCGGACGAGACCGTGTAATTCAAGTTCACGGTCACGCGGCCGCACAAGGTCACCGCCGCGTTGGCCAGCACGCCGCCGGCACTCGGCGGCACGAGCAAGCCCACGAACCGCTCGTCGGGCGCCAGCACGCCGCGCAACAGCAGCCGGCGGAAGATCAGCGTCCGCATCAGCAGGCTGCCGCCGGTCATCTCGACGCCGGTCGAATCCGCGACCTTCAGCGCAAACAGCGATTTACGGCACCGACGCAGGAACTCACGAGGCACGATGATCGTGCGCGGTTGAAGTGTCATCTTCCTGGTTCGCTCGATTGATGGCCGGTTTCGCAGGCGACTCGGCAAGCAGCCTGGCGAAGCGGGGGAGTGATGGCCATGCCGGACCAGACTGCCAGTCCGCCGCCTGTCATAAACATACTGCCTTGGCGGCCCGCCGGGTAGACCGATCTGACCGGCTCCCGGCCGCAGGACGTCCCGTGTTTTGCCGCTGATTGGCGACGCCCGATGATCCCCCGACCGCCATGATTCACGCGTCTACAAGGGCTCGTCGCGCACGGGGTTGGTCAGCGCACCAACGCCTTCGATCTCGATCGTGATCTCGTCGCCGTCGGCCAGCCACACCGGCGGTTTGCGGGCCATTCCGACGCCGTGCGGCGTGCCGGTCAGAATCACGGTCCCGGGCGGAAGGGTTGTGCTGCCGCTCAAGAACTCGATGAGCGTGCCGACGTCGAAGATCATGTCGTTGGTGTTCCAATCCTGCATCACTTCGCCGTTGAGAATTGTGCGAATTGCCAGGGCATTGGGGTCCGGCACGTCTTGCGGCGTAACCAGCGCGGGCCCCAATGGGCAAAACGTGTCGAACGTCTTGCCGCGGCACCACTGGCTCCCCCCATTTGCTTTTGCCAATCGCGAGCGCTGACGTCGTTGGCACAGGTATACCCCAGCACATAGTCGAGCGCTTCCTCGCGGAGCACGTTCTTGCACGCGCGGCCGATGACCACGGCCAACTCGCATTCGTAGTCGACCTCGTGGCTCTTCAGGTGCCGCGGCAGGTAGATCGGATCGCCGGGATTCTGCACGGCGCTGGGAAGCTTCATGAACAGCACCGGCCACTTCGGGATCGGAGCCCCGCCTTCGGCCGCATGGCGGCGATAGTTCAAACCGATGCACAAGATGCCCGATGGAGTGACGGGCGCCAGCAATTTCTTGACGTCGGCCGCCGTCTCGGTGACCTGAAACGAACCAAAAATGTCGCCGGCGATCTCGCGGGCCGTGCCATCTGCCTGCTGTGAACCGTACTTGACCTGACCGTCACCGTCGCGATAGCGGATGATTCTCATAGTCGTGGGGAGTAGGGGGAGCTTGTCGTGCAGAGTTGCGATTATCGGCCCGCCGGGCTCGATTCGTCAATCGCCAATTCGTGACCGACGCCCGGATGGGGCGACGTCCCCCGACAAGCGAACGGTCGAGCCGTCACGCCGCCGGTCACGATCGATGAAGCGCAGCGGCCAACTAGCCGCCGATTGACTTGATGGCTGCGGCGGCCGCGTCGCGAACGGCGGCGTCGGCATCCTTGGTCGCTTGTTCCAATTGGCCGAGCGAGTTCTTGGCGAACGGGCCAAGATTCCCCAGTGTTTCGGCTGCCATTTGCCGCGACTTGGGTTGAGAAGACCGTAGACCGGCGGCCAATTCGGGCAGCACTTTCGACGCGACTTCCGCGGATTTGCCTTCGATTTGCACCAACGCCCAGGCACACAGCAGAGAAAACGAGTTGTCGCCGGACTCGATCACGTGCAGCAAAGCCGGCTCGGCCGCCGAGGCGGCCGGACCGATGCGTCCCAGGGCGTAGGCCGCCGCCAGGGTCCGATTGCTCTCGGGCTGCTTGAGCACGTCTACCAGGGCCGGCACAGCGGCTTTCGCACCCGGACCGATCTTGGCCAACGCATACGCAGCCTCTGTTGCCACGTTGGGGTCCTGGTCAGCCAGTATTTCGGCCAAGGCGGGCGCCGCAGGGGCGGCCGCTGGACCAATCTGACCGAGAATGGCTGCGATTTGCGGGCGCAGCGCTTCGTGCTTGAGCGCGGCGGCGAGTCGCGGCACCGCCGGTGGTCCCAGACTTGCCAAGGCATCGAGCAGATAATGCACCGTCGTTTCATCCGCCCCGGCCAGCGCCTTTTGGAATATGGGGACGGCAATCTCCGGACTCGGCGGCAACGCCGACAACGCTCGGGCCGCCGCGGTACGAACGTAGGGATCGGGATCCTTCAGCCGCTCAACCAACTGCGTCAGCGCAGCCTGCTTCAGTTTCAAGTCGTCCGGGTGAACGCGGGCCAATGCCCACAGGCTCGTCGTGCCCAACAGATGGTCGTCACTCTTGATATTTGCGCGAATGACCGATTCAGCCCCTGGGGGAATCTTGCCGAGGGCTCCCAGGCGCAAAGGTCGCCGCGGTACGTGCGTTGGGGTCGTCCAACAGCGGGACGATGCTGTCGGCGGAGTCGGCCGAGCCGATGGCCGCCAACGCCAGGACCGCCTCGCGGCGGACTTCCGGCCGGCGATTCTTCAACGCCCCGGCCAGCGCCGGCACCGCAGCCGATGCGTCGGGACCGATGTCGCGCAGAATGACGCAGGCCCAATAGATCGCGTCGGGATTCTTGAGAGCTTCGACCAGCGCCGGCACCGCGTCACCTTTGGCGTCGGCCACGGCCGCCATCACGCGCAGGCGTACGCCCGGGTCGGCGTCTTGCATCAGTTTTGCAAACAAGGGCACGGCAACCTTAGGTCCGGGCCGGATATTCTTAAGCGCATCGATCGCCTGTCGGCGTACCGCGACGTCATCATCACCCAGCACCGCAAGGATTTCTTGCGTCGCCGTTTTTGCCGCGGGCCCTATTTGTCCCAGCGCCAGCACCGCGTAGCCACGCACAACGGGCGAATCCGACTTCAACAGTTTGGCAAGCGCCGGCACGGCCGCCGCTCCGCGCGTGCCCAGGTCCTGGATGGCCTTGAGCTGCGTGGCCTCGTCCGACGATTTGGTGGCGGCGACCAGCTCGTCAATGGTCGGCTGCTGGGCGCGTGCCGTCGCGGCTAGTAAGGCACATAGGAAGACCGTTCGAATGGCAACAGTGGAATTGGCAAAAGCGATCATAATGGATTGCGACGAAGGCCTGTGGTTCTAAAGATGCACCGTCGAACAGATCACCCGGCGTGATGCGGTTGGGTTAAGTATCTGAAAAAAAACGGGAACTAGCTGAGATCGCACTTGCACGCCGTGTACATCAAGCTGCGCAGGAAGTTCTTGCACGTCGTGTAGACCTGTGGCGGTAGCTCGCGGACTTGCGATTTGAGCTGCGCATTCATCGAGTTGAGGATTTCTCTGGCCTTGACCTGGTTGGCGTAGGTCATCGCGCCCAATTGAGAATAGGACACGAACAGCTTCTCGAAGCCGGCACGATCCGCCGCGAACATGTCCAACTGCAGCGCCCCCGGCCACTCCAGCTTGCCGGTCACTGCATTGAGCTGGCTGGGGCTGAGCTGCTTGGGGGCGGTCTCTTGCGCCATGCGGGCAAGCTGCTCGGCCGTCGGCGGCGGACCGCGCTCGGCTGCTTGAGCTTGTTGGTTCGTGGCCCGCATCTCGAAATAGGTGTTGGTGTAGTCCTGGCGGTTTTGGATCTCTTGCTTCTGGGCTTGCGTCATGTTGACCGCGGCCGCCGACGTGCTGAGGTTGTAGTCCCCCTTGGCACTGATGGCATTGGCCATCCCAGTCATCGAGGAACCCGCCGCTGTAGTCCCCGCACCGCCGTAGTAGCCGCCAAACCCGCCGCCGTAGCCGCCAATCGATGGCGGAGGAACCGCCGGCTGGTAGCTCTGGGTCGGTTGCTGTTGGCTGGTGGGGGGTTGCTGGTTCTGCCCATATGCCAGGCACGCCAACAGGGCGACGGTGAGAAACGAGGTCAGTCGCCGCATAGTGTCTTACTCCCATTCGCAAAAGACAGGCAAGCCTCTCAATATAGTTGGCACTGCCCCGCGACGGCTAGTTTTTTCTGACAGTCGGCCCGCTTTTCCAATTTCCGACCTGATTCTCAGGGCGCGCGATCCCGCACATAGGGGGCCGCGCGTGACGAGCCGAGCAACTCGGGAGTGCCCTTTTCCCGGGGTGATCGCCGGCGAGAAGGAGAAGAAGTCCGATCGCGCAAACAGGCGGCTCAACGGCCGGGATTGTCGGCGTGTGCTTCCCCCGCCTTCGTCGATCGACTGGGCGGCTCAGCCTCGGAAGTCGTGGCCGGCACTTCCGGAGCGGGCGGGGGCAATTCTTCGCCCGGCGGCGTGGTGGGGGGCAGCGGCGAAATCGCCTGCACGGCCGGGAAGCCACGCCCACAAAAGAAGTGTTGCCAACCGCCACCAAGCGCCTTGTACGCTTGAATCAGGTTCAGCGCGATCTGTCCTCGCGCCTGGGCCAGTTGGTCCTGCTGAGTCACCAACGCGGATTGCGTGTTGTACACGCGGTTGAAATCGATGATGCCGCCCTTGAATTGGATCAGCACCAATTCGACCGATCGTTCGGCGTCGCGAACGCTCTCCTCCAGGCGGGCGGCCTGCTGCTTGGCCTTGAGAAACCCGACCAGCGCGTCTTCCACCTCGCGACCCGCGTTCAAGACGGATTGCTGGTATTGCAGCGCGGCCCCTTCCAGCCGGACGTCCTGCACGGCGATGTTGTTGGCAATCCGCCCGTAGTTCAACACGTTCCACTGCACCGTGGGGATGATGAAGGCCGTGAAGCTCTTGGAGGCGAACAGCCGCTCGATGTCGTCGGCCGCGTAGCCTAGGAAGCCGTTGAGCGCCAGCCGCGGATAGAGATCCGCCTCGGCCACGCCGATCCGGGCGCTTTGAGCGGCCACTTCGCGCTCTGCGCGTCGGACGTCCGGCCGGCGGCGCAGCAAGTCGGCCGGCAGGCCCACGGCCACGTCCGCGGGCGCCACCGGGATCGTGCCCGACTCGAAGTTCGCGGCCAGTTCCTGAACCGGCATGCCCAGCAGCGTACAAAGCTGATTGCTGGCCTGTTTCCAGCCGGCTTCCAAGGGCGGGATCGTGGACTGCGTTTGCGCCAGGCTGGTGCGGGCCTGGCGCACGTCAAGCTCCGTGGACACGCCTTCGCTGAAGCGGCTTTCGGCCAGCCGCAGCGAGCCGGTTTGTATCTCGACGTTGTGCTGCGCGAAGCGTATGCGCTCCTCGTACGTACGCAACTGGACGTACGCCGTGGCCACTTCGGAAAACAGCAGCACCAGCGTATCTCCGTAGTCCTCGACGCGTGCGGCCCAGTCGGCGTTCGATGCCTCGAGATTGCGCCGGTAGCGGCCCCAGAAGTCAAGCTCCCACGAGGTGTTGAAGCCCGTGACCCAGAAATTGAACGCATTGGGAACCGGAATGGCCAGATTCTCGGTAAGCTGGCCGTGGGCATACGCTCCCAAGGCGATTTGCGACTGGGGAAACAAATTGCCCACCGCGATATTGCGCTGAGCGCGGGCTTCCAACACGCGCGTGCCGGCCACGCGCAGATCGAGATTCTGACGGTAGGCCGTCTCGATCAAGCTATTGAGTGTCGCGTCGTTGAACGAGGTCCACCAGCCACAGTCGCGCGCCGGATCGCTCAATAAGCCCTTCTCGTCGGCCACGGTCCACACCGGCGCGACCGGCGCGGGGGGGCGCACGTAGTTGGGTCCGACCTTGAACTTGTTATGCACCCACTCGCCGAGGCTTGTCGTGCAGCCGACCGACGCCAACAGACACCACGCGACCCACCAACATAGCAGTGGCGTAAGTCTCGCGCGCGGCGACGTTCGCCCGTCGCTCGTCGAGGGCGTCGTGGGTAGCGTCTGCGTAGGTGTGAGGCACACTTCCATGAGTTGCCGACGAGGTGCAGATAGGCGAATACGAGAGGGGGCGTTAAACTGCAATTATCGTGGGCCGCCGAAAGGCGGCCGGCGTGCTTGTGCGTGTGGGGGGTGGCAAGCCATCGGCGTCAGACGGGAGAAACTGACTGAGAATGCTGCGGGGGATCAGCAGGAGGGAAACGCGTCCGCCGCACTAGTACAAGCGGTCGCACCGGTCATGCGCGTGCCTTCCGCCGCACTGTTGCTATTCGGCAATTCGTCAAAGCCGGCATTAACCGACAATCCCTCAGCAGCCAATCGGCGGAGTTGCGAACCGTGGACACGTCAAACTGTGCCGGTTATACGGCTCGTGCTGAGAGAACGGCCCAGTCGGCGCCCGGAAGCACAGCCAGGTCGATAAAGCGCGAGAGGAACGTTCCGGGGTCTGCCCCGGGATTGGCCCAGCGAGGCAGGATATGAGGCCTATCGCGGTAATCGTAGTTGTGGTGATCGTGGCGGTGGGCTGCTGCCGGCGCGGCGTGGTGGTATCTCCATCGCGAAACCGCCGGCACCGAGCTCGAACTGTACGGAAACGTCGACTTGCGGCAGGTCGATCTGGCCTTCAACAACAGCCAGCGAGTGGCCGAAGTGCTGGTCGAAGAGGGAGATCGCGTCCAACGCGGCCAGGTCGTGGCACGCTTGGACACGAACCGGCTCAAGCCCCAGTTCCAGCAGGCCGAAGCCGAGCTGGCAGCCCAGCGCGACGTCGTCGACCGGCTGCACCGCGGCAGCCGTCCCGAGGAAATCGCCCAGGCCAGGGCCAACCTGCGACTCGGCCCAGGCCGACGCGGCCAATGCCGCCCGGCAATACGAGCGGCTCAAGCTGCTGACCGAGCAGTCTGGCGGCGGCGCAGTCAGCCAGCAGGAATTGGACAACGCCAGGGCGGCCCAGCAGGTCGCTGACGCCCGCGTGGACGTCACCCAAGCCACCTTGAATCTGGCCGTGGCCGGCCCGCGCGAAGAAGAAGTGGCCGAAGCCGAAGCGCGGCTCCGTGGCTACGAGGCACGCTTCGCGTTGCTCAGCCAGGAGTTGGACGACGCGCAGTTGATGTCGCCGGTCGACGCCACCGTGCGTACCCGCGATTATGGAGCCGGGCGAGATGGCCTCGCCGCAACGCACCGTAGTGCAATTGGCCGTGACCGATCCCAAATGGGTCCGGGCGTACGTTTCCGAGCCCGACCTGGGGAAGGTGCGTCCGGGCATGAGTGCCACGGTCGGCGTCGACAGCTTTCCCGAGCGTCGCTTCGACGGCTGGGTGGGCTTCGTGTCGCCGGTGGCCGAATTCACGCCCAAGCCCGTGCAAACTGAAGAGCTGCGCACCAGCCTGGTGTATGAAGTCCGCGTCTACGTCAAGGATCCGCGGAACGATCTGCGGCTGGGCATGCCGGCCACCGTGCACTTGGCATCGAAGCCGAGAGTGGCCCGCCCAGTGAGTCGGACGACAAGGCCGTGCAGCTCGAAGCCGACGCGAAAACGCGGCAAGTGAAGCCGGCTCCGCCGCACTAGGCGTTCGGTGTCGCGAGGCAGCCGCGCGTTCGAGCCCCTTTTGTCTCATCGCTCGGAGTTGTAAAGGAGACAGCGCGATGAGTGGTCCGCCAGCCAACCGAGCGGTGCTTCTCGCGCGCGATCTTGTCAAGACTTTCAGCCGCAAACAGGGCGACGTCGTCCGTGCCCTCGACGACATCTCATTAACAGTGCGCCCCGGCACCATTACCGCGCTGGTCGGACCCGACGGTGCCGGCAAGACGACGCTGCTTGCGGCTAACCGCCGGGTTGTTGTCCGCCGACTCGGGCACGCTGACCGTCCTGGGCATCGACGTCCATCAGGACCCGCAGAACGTCCAGAATCGCATCGGGTATATGCCGCAGCGGTTCGGCTTGTACGAAGACCTCAGCGTCGCGGAGAATCTGAACCTGTATGCCGATCTGCACGGCGTGACCGCGGCCGAGCGGCGCGAGCGCTATCCGCGACTCATGGAGATGACCGCATTGGGACCGTTTGCCCGCCGGCTGGCCGGGCAGCTTTCCGGCGGCATGAAGCAGAAACTGGGGCTGGCCTGCACGCTCGTCCGCTCGCCGGAGTTGCTGCTGTTGGACGAGCCAACCGTGGGCGTCGATCCGCTTTCGAGACGCGAACTGTGGGAGATCATCCAGCAACTCTCCGGAGAACAGCATCTGTCCGTCTTGTTGAGCACAGCCTACCTGGACGAAGCCCAGCGCTGCGACGAGGCCATCGTGCTGCACCAGGGCCGGGTCTTGATGCAGGCCTCGCCGGAGGACGTCAGCGTGTTGGCAACCGGCCGAACGTTTCTCGTCCAGCCGTGCGCCGGACAAACAGCCCGCGGATTGCAGGCCGCTCTGTTGGCCAGGCCGGACGTCGTCGATGCCGTGCCCGAGGGCGGGCGCGTGCGGCATGGTGCTGGCCAACCGCGCCGGCAGCAGGCCGACTGCCCGACGGCATCACTGAGAAAGCGTCGTCGGAACCCACCGCGCCGCGGTTCGAAGACGGTTTCATGATCCTGCTACGGAAGGCCAACGGCGACGGGGCCGAGACGCATCTGGTGCCGCTCGCACACCTGCCACAAGCCGCAAACGGCGAAGCCGTCGTAGAGGTTCACGACCTCGTGCGGAAATTCGGCAGCTTTACGGCCGTCGATCATTTGAGCTTCGAGGTGCGGCAGGGCGAGGTTTTTGGCCTGCTCGGCCCCAACGGCGCCGGCAAGACGACGACCTTTCGCATGTTGTGCGGACTGTTGCCGGCCACGGCCGGAACGCTGCGCGTGGCAGGGGCCGATCTGCGCGTGGCCCGCGCTTCGGCCCGGCAGAGGATCGGCTATGTCGCGCAGAAGTTCTCGCTTTATGCCCAGCTTTCGGTATTGGAAAACATCGAGTTCTTTTGCGGGGCATACGGCCTGCGTGGGCAAACGCCGGCGAGAGCGGGTCCATTGGGCGCTCGATCAGTTCGAGCTGCGGCCGTTTGCCAACTTGCCCAGCGGCCAGCTTCCCGGCGGCTACAAGCAGCGGCTGGCCATGGCCGTGGCGCTGGTGCACGAGCCGGCCATTCTGTTTCTCGACGAACCCACCAGCGGCGTCGACCCGCTCGCCCGGCGCGAATTCTGGCAGCGCATCACGGCGCTGGCGGAACAGGGCGTAACGGTGATCGTAACAACGCACTTCATGGTCGAGGCCGAGTATTGCGACCGCGTGGCGATTCTGGACGCCGGCAAGATCCTGGCCCAGGGCACTCCCGCCGAATTGCGAGCCCGCGCCTCGGACGCGACGGGACGCGAGCCGACGATGGAAGACGCGTTCATCGCCGTAGTCGAACAGGCGCGTCGCGATCAGGCCGGCCGAACCGAACACCAAAAGGTCGCTCCGCAGCTGACTCCCGGACCCGATTGGCAATGGATGCCCCCCAAAGTGCGCGCGCACCTGGGCCCTGGTGGGCAAAGAGACCCGGCAAATGTTTCGCGACGCCAGCAGCATCGCCATCGGCATCGTGTTGCCGGTGGTGCTGATCCTGCTGTTCGGCTACGGGCTGTCGTTGGACGTGACTGACATTCCGCTGGCCGTGGTGCTCGAAGAACCTTCGCCCGACGCGATGGAGCTGGCGGCGGGCTTTCAACTGTCTTCGTACTTCGATACCTCGATCGTCACCTCGATGCCGTTGGCGCAGCGCATGATGCTCGATCGCCGGATCGTCGCCATCGTGCGCCTGCAAGGCGACTTTGGCCGCGACCTGGAGAACGGCGACGCCCGCGTGCAAGTCCTCGTGCACGGCACCGACTCCAACCGGGCGCGCATCATTCAGGCCTATGCCCAGGGAGTGGTCGGCACGTGGCGGGCCCGGCGGGCGGCGGCCGGCAGGCCGCTCGAAGTCGGACCCGTGACGATCCGCGACCGGCTCTGGTTCAACGTCGCCAACGACAGCCGCTACTTTCTCGTGCCGGGGCTGATCGTGTTGATCATGACCCTGATCGGCGCGTTCTTGACGGCCCTGGTCATGGCCCGCGAATGGGAGCGGGGAACGCTCGAGTCGCTGTTTGTAACTCCCGTGCGCGTCGGAGAGATTCTGCTGGGTAAAACCATTCCCAACTTCGTGCTGGGAATGATCGGCCTGGCCCTGTGCGTGGCGACCGCCAAGATCCTGTTCCACGTGCCGCTGCGCGGTTCGCTGTGGCTGCTGGTCACCGCGTCGATGCTGTACCTGGTCGTGGCGCTGGCCATGGGATTGTTCATTTCAACGGCCGTCAAAAGCCAGTTCGTGGCCAGCCAGACCACGATCCTGGTCACGTTTCTGCCGGCCTTGATGCTGTCCGGGTTCTTGTTCGACCTGCGCAACATGCCGACCTTCGTGCGGTCGATTACCTACGTCCTGCCGGCGCGCTACTTTGTGGCGGTGCTGCAGACGGTGTTCCTGGCCGGCGACGTGTGGAGTGTGATCCTGCCGGCCGGGGCCGTGTTGGCCTTGATGGCTGCCGTGCTGTGGGCGTTAGTGCGGATGATGACGCGGAAATCGCTGGCGTAGCTAGGCCAAGGTGTGGTGATGTGGGACACGGTTGCTCGAATTCTGGCCCTGACGCTCAAGGAGCTGCTGGCCATCTTCAAAGACCCGAAGGGACGCTTCACGCTCTTCGCGCCGCCCGTGCTCCAATGTTTGGTCTTTGGATATGCCGCCTCGTACAACCTCAGCTACGTACCCTATGCCGTGCTCGACCAGGATCGTAGTGCCGCCTCGCAGGATCTCTTGGCCCGGTTGGATGGCTCGACGATCTTTCACCGCGTCGCGAACCTGGACAACGCCGCCGACCTGAGGCGTTCTATCGACGAGCGGCGGGCGCTCGTGGCGTTCCAGATCGACCCCGATTTCGAGCGGCGATTGCAACTGGGCCTTCCCGCCGCGCTGCAAGTGCTCGCCGACGGACGCAACTCGAACACCGCGGGCACGGCCCAGGGCTACATCGAGGCCATCGTCGAAAACTTCAACGTCGACTGGCGACGCACGCACGGCCTGCCGCAGCCACCGGTGGCCGTCGAGACCCGGGCTTGGTTCAATCCAAACCTGGTCACGCGTTGGAGCATGGTACCCGCCTTGATCGGCACCTTGACGATGCTGCAAACGCTGCTGTTGACGGCCCTGTCCGTGGCCCGGGAGCGCGAAAACGGCACGCTCGACCAATTGCTGGTCACCCCGTTTCGGCCCGTCGAGCTGATGGTCGGCAAGGCGTTGCCATCGATCTTTATCGGCATGGTGCAAGCCACGATGATTCTGCTGGTGGCCCAGCTCTGGTTTCGCATCCCGTTTGCCGGCTCCTTCGGCACGCTCTACGCGGGACTCTTGTTTTTTCTGCTGGCGGCCGTGGGCATCGGGCTGTTGGTGTCGTCGGTCGTGGCGACGATGCAGCAGGCGCTGTTGTTCACGTTCGTGCTCGTGCTCCCCTTCACGCTGCTGTCGGGCCTGGCGACGCCAATCAGCTCGATGCCGCGCGTGCTGCAATACATCACGCTCGCCAACCCGCTGCGCTATGCGATCGACCTGACTCACCGCGTCTACCTGGAGGGGGCCAGCCTGGCCAATCTGACGGGCGATTTGTGGCCCTTGGCCGTGATCGCCGCCCTGACGCTCTCGTCCGCCACCTGGATGTTCCGTCACCGGCTGGGCTGAACGCCGGACCCGCGACGGTCAGACCAGTTCCAACAGCAGCGAATCCAGCAACTCGTCATCCCACACCGCGTCGACGACCGCCGGCGCGGCAGCGCGGTCCGGCAGCGGCCTAGCGGCGGCCTGATTGTTCACGATGCCGGGGAGAATTGGTGGAGTTTTGATCACGTCTTTCCAGGACGGAATCGTGCTTGCGCCAGGGGATGCCAACGCGGTTGGGCCCTTCGGCGAGGCGGCCCCGGCCAAGGCGACTGCCGAGGCAGTGTCGTCCGCGTCTCCAGCCGCCAGCGCCGGTACGGCCGCGGGCGCGGGAATGTCGATCCGCGCCAGGAATTGGTAGTTAGCCCGGGCCAACAACTCGTCGTTCACGTTGACCAGGCCATCCTTCGTGAAATCGTAGGCGTTCGTCACCGGCAGGCCAAAGCTGTAGTGGCCGCGCACGCCGATTTCGTCGTTGACGTTCGTGGTAAACGCCGCCGGGGGCGATCCGAAAAACGAGTCCCCCACGATGTTGCCAAAGTAAAACACGTCCGAGGCTGCCAGGCCTGTGTTGGTGTCGAATCCGCCGGCCGCGTCGTTGCCGTTGACGGTCACCTGCAGCCAGGTGTTGCGAATTGCAAAGTCGGACCAGATGATCTCGACCCGGTCGGAGTCGCCGGCGCCGTCTCCCGGACGAACCACGACGGTGCTGGGGGCCGGCGCGTCGAGCCAGCCGCCAGGGGAGTTGTCGGAACCCATCTTGAAGGTGAAGTCGGCGGCGGTGATCGTACCGGTCGCGTAGGCAACGTCGACCATGATGCCGTTGATCCCCAGGGCATAGCCGGTGGCGCTGATGCCCGTGGCCACGCCGCCGCCGGCGAAATACGGCGCCTTGTCCGTGTCGATGGCCGCGTCGTCGGCCGCATTGGCCGCCGGGTCGCTGCCGTCGTACTTCGAGTTGTTGTAGAAAATCTGGCGGCCGACGACCGACGTCGGCGGCGCGGGGCCGTCGATGACAAGATCGTAGCCGCCGTTGGTGGCGCCGGAAAAACCCAGCACGCGCACGTAGTACGACGCTCCTGCCGCGACCGCGAACGAGACCTCCTCGTTATCGGTAACCGACGTGGAGCTGCCGACATACGCCTCGGACGCGTCGTACACGTAGAGGTCGAGATCACCGTTGGCGTGCTGGAACAGCGTTTGCACCGACATGACTCCGTCGGCGGCCGCCGTCACGACGAAATAGTCGTCGTTGCCCGCGGCATGAATGTTCAAGAGCGGCTCTTCGCGGTGGACGACCGTTCCCAGGTCGGTCGCCGTTCCGAACGTGTCGTTCGGCTCGAAACGGTCGGGCGAAATTGGCACGTCCACTACCAGCGTGTAATTTGGATTGGTAGCGTTATCGAATCCTACCGCTTGAATATAGTACGTCTCGCCGGCAGTGACGGCGAACTCCAAGTGCTCGTTGTCCGTCACCGACGCCGAGCTGTCGATGTACTGCTGCTGCGAGTCATAGACGATCAGGTCGACGTCGCCCAGCGCGTGTGTGAACAGCAGATCGACCGTGGCCAGCCCCGTTCCGCCGGCGACGAACCGGTAGTCGTCTTCGTTGCCAGGATAGTCGATGCTCAAGTCGTACTCCGTTCGCAAGCCCGGCGAGCCCAGGTCCGTGGC
>CAVQEL010000002.1:0-19682 GCA_963711515.1 uncultured Planctomycetota bacterium
GCCGACCGACCGGCCGACGCCTGATCCGACCATCGAGCTGGACCGCAAAGCGGAGGTCCGCTCGGTGCAGATCGCCCCGCGAAGCTTTCGCGGCAAAGCGTCGCCAAGATCACCAACACCTGGCAAGGCGCGCTGTCGAGCGATGCCTCGCCGCGCAGCTCGCTGAAGCTCGAAAGTCAATCGGCCAGCGGACTGGGTTCGTCGCTGGTGGTCAACCTCCGCGGGCTGCGGAGCGTCGAGGAGCCGTCGCCGGGCCCGCAGCCCACGACCGGCGCCGACTACGAGCTGCTGCAAGTGATCGGCAAGGGGGGCATGGGCGTCGTGTATTCGGCCCGTCAGGCGTCGGTCGACCGGCTGGTGGCCGTGAAGATGATCCGCCAGAAAGTGGCGGCCGATCCGGAGCGTCGCGAAAAGTTTCTCTCCGAAGCCGTGGTCACCGGCGATCTCGACCATCCGAACATCGTCCCCATCTACGAACTGGGGGCCGACGAGCACAACGCCTTGTTCTATTCGATGAAGCGCGTGCAGGGCACTCCCTGGTCGCACGTCATCGGCACCCGGTCGCTGGCCGAGAATCTCGAAATCCTGATGAAGGTGGCCGATGCCGTCGCCTTCGCCCATGCCAACGGCGTCGTGCATCGCGACCTGAAACCCGAGAACGTGATGCTCGGCGACTTCGGCGAAGTGCTGGTGATGGACTGGGGGCTGGCGCTGGCGACCGCCAGCTTCCGGCACCCCGAGTTCGTCAGCGGTCCGGAGAGCATGGGGGGCACGCCGGCCTACATGGCCCCCGAGATGGTCACCGGCCCGTTCGACTTGATCGGCCCGGCCTGTGACATCTACCTGCTGGGCGGCATTCTCTACGAAGTGGCCACCGGCTTGCGTCCGCATCATGGCAAGACCGCGCAGGAATGTCTGCTGGCCGCCGCCCGCAACGACATTCAACCCACCCAGCAGACCGGCGAGCTGGTGGACATCGCGTACCGCGCCATGGCCACGAATCCGGCCGACCGCTACGCCAGCGTGCAGGAGTTTCAGACGGCGATTCGCGAGTATCACTCGCACATGGAAAGCATTTCGCTTTCCACGCGGGCCGACGCGGAGCTGCGCGCGGCCAAGAAGTCGGGCGATTACCAGAGCTTTTCCCGCGCCCTGTTCGGCTTCGAAGAGGCGCTGGCCCTGTGGGCCGGCAACACGCGGGCCCGGGCCGGCGCCGCGGAAACGCGCCTGACCTATGCCACCCGCGCCAAGTCCAAGGGGGACTTCGAACTGGCGCGTCCCTGTTGGACGCCGAGAATCCCGACCACGCCGCGCTCCGCGCCGAGCTCGAAGCCGCGCAGCGCGAGCGGGCCGCCCGGCAAAAGTGGCTGTCGCGCTTCAAACGCATCGCCGCGGCGCTGGCCGTGGTGGTCGTGGGCGTGATCACGATCGCCCTGGTGCTGGTCACCGACGGCCAGAAACGTGGCCGTGCAAGAAAAGCTGGCCGCCGATGAAGCCCGCAGCGAGGCCGAGGAATCGGCCGAAATCGCCAAGGCCGCCGAACTCGTCGCCGAACAACAGCGCACAGAGGCGGAACGCCAGGCCGACATCGCCAAACAGGCGACCAAGGATGCTCTAGTAGCAAAAGACGAAGCTCTGGAGGCCCGCGATGAAGCCGAGAAATCGAAGCAAGAGGAAGAGATAGCCAAGGTGGCCGCCTTGAAAGCAAAGGGCGAGGCCGAGGAAAACGAAAAGGCCGCCATCCGCGCCCGCGAAGGCGAACAGCGGGCCGCTTACGGCGCCCGCATCGGCATGGCCGCGGCCAAGATCGAAGAAAACGCCTTCGATACGGCCCGCAACCTGCTGGCCGCCTGTCCTGCCGAGTTGCGCGATTGGGAATGGGGTTATCTCCAGCGCCTGTGTGAGGCCGGCCGCGATTTTCACTCCCCCGCCACGGTTCGCGCCGTCGCTTTCGGCCCTGACGGCAAGTGGTTTGTCACCGCCGGCGACGACGCCCAAGTGCAGCTCTGGGATCCGCAATCGGACGTCCCCACCGGAACCATCACCGGCACGGGCACGCTGTACGCCGCGGCCGTCTCACCCGACGGGACGCTGCTGGCCACGCGGCGGCGACGATCGCGTGGTCTCGATCACACGCGCGGCGGACGGACAAAGGCTGCTCGAGCTGCGCGGACACACGGCCCGGGTCCTGGACGTCGCCTTTTCGTCCAGCGGACGGTGGCTCGTGTCGGCTGCGGCCGACCGCACGGTGTGCGTCTGGGACTTGTCCTCCGGGCGGCAGGTCGCCGGCTCGCCGCTGGTGGGCCATTACGGCGCCGTCTGGTCGGCCGAGTTCTCGCCCGACGAAAAGCAGCTCGTCACCGCCGGTGACGACGGTCGGGTGATTGTCTGGTCGCTCGACGCTTTGGCCACCGGCGACGATGCCTGCGGGCGCGCGCCGCAAGGAGTTTCTGGGGCACGAAGGCGCCGTTTACGCCGCCGCCTTTTCGCCCGACGGCCGGCAAGTCGTCTCGGGCGGTTACGACAAGCGGGTGCTCGTCTGGTTTCCCGAGGCGATCACGAACGTCGACATGCGACAGCTCGTCGCGCTGCGCTCGCCGCTCGCGCAACAACAGAGCCGTTCGCTGGAAGGACATACCGGGCCGGTTCGCACCGTTTGTTTCTCGCCCGACGGCCAGCACGTCCTCAGCGGCGGCGACGACAACACGGTGCGCATTTGGAACGCAGTAACCGGCCGGCCGCATGCCGAGCTGCGGGGTCATAGCCGGCCGGTACTGTCGTGCGCCATTTCGCCCGACGGCCGGCAAGTCCTCTCCGGCGGCCAGGAAGGCGAAATCAAACTCTGGCAATTGGTCAATGACAGGGAAGCCCCTCACGGCCAGGCGCTGGTCGGTCACGAAGACGCCGTGCTGGCGGCCGCCTTCTCGCCCGACGGAAAATGGATCATCACCGCCAGCAACGATCACACGGCCGCGATCTATCGCGCCGACACGGCCAGTCGCGTCGCCCGATTGCAAGAGGGGCACGACTTTCTCGTGTCGCGCGCCATCTATTTCGACGGCGGCCGGCTGCTGCTCACCGCCGCCGGCGACAATACGACGCGCGTCTGGGACGCCGCCAAGGGGACCGAACTGTGCACTCTGGCCCACACGGGACGCAACGCCACGGTGGACGTCTCGCCGCGACGGCCGCTTGATCCTCACCGGCAACGGTGACCCCGGCGAACTCGAAAACGCCGATTTCGAAACGCGCCGGCAGCTCGCCCTGTGGCGCCTGGACGATCAGGGCCGCGACGCTGAGCGGCTGCAGCTTTCCGACGACGAGTTCGGCCGCGGCCATCCGGCAATTGTCACGGCCGTGGCCATCTCGCCCGACGGCAAGCTGCTTTACTCGGGCGACGACGCCAGCATCGGCAAGTTGTGGAACGCCGAGACCGGCGCGCTGGTGCATAGCCTGCGCGGACATGCCGGCAGCATCACCGCGGCGGCGTTCCTGCCCGATGGCAAGCGCCTGTTGACGGCCAGCCGCGACGGAACGGTCGCCCAGTGGGACGTGGCCACCGGCCGCGAGCTGCCCGCCGTGCTGCGCCACGGCACCGCCGAGATGCGCAACGCTTACGACACGCCGGTCGTGGCCCTGGCCGTCTCGGGCACCGGAGGCATCGCCACGCTCGGCGAAGAAACGCGCGACGGCGCACGACAATGGATCGTGCGCCTGTGGGACGCCGCGCGGGCCACCGTCGCTGCCGAGCTTTACCGCGGCACCGACGAGCTCACTGCGCTCTCCTTCAGCAACGACGGCGCCACGCTGCTGGCCGCCGGGGCGAGGGCTAGCGACGACGACGCAAGCGATGGCAGCAGTCTGGTTCGCGCCTGGAACGTCCGTTCGATGCGCGAAGTCACGTCCGACGATGGCGGACCGATTCTCGATCTGGCCGATCGCGGCGAACGCGTCTGGTCGGTCGCCGCGGCTCCCGGCGGCGGCATTCTCGCGGTCGGCGGCACCGGCGCCACGCTCTGGAAGTCGGGCCAGGTAGTCCTGGAGTTCAAGCCGCATGGCGGCGTCACGTCCGTCGGCTTTTCCGCCAGCGGCAAGCATGCCGTGACCGCCAGCCGCCGAGCCAAGATCTGGAACGTCGCCACGGCGCTCGCCGAATTGCAACTTCCGCCCCGCAAGGTCGGCATGATCACCGGCGCACGATTCTCGCCGACTGACGAAGATCTGCTCGTCACGGCCGGCACCGACGGGATGGCCATCCTCTGGAACTGGCCGACGCGCCAGATGCGCCACGTGCTGGAGCACGCCGCGCACCCGCTGGGCGACGACGACGCTTTATTCGCCACGTTTTCGCCGGACGGTCGGAGCCTGCTCACCACCGGCCCCGACGCAATGATTCGCGTCTGGAACGTCGCCGACGGCCAACCCGCCGGCGCCTGGCAATGCGAGTCGGCCGTGCACTGTGCCGCGTATTCACACGACGGCCGCCGCATCCTGGCCGGCTTTGCCAACGGCCAGGCCATGATCTTCGACGCCCGCACCCACCGCCCGCTGGTGCGCTACGAAGGACACACCGACCGGATCAACTCCGTGGCCTTCTCGCCCGACGGCCGGCGGGCCTTGACCGGCAGCCGCGATCGCCTGATCAAGCTGTGGGACACAACGCTGCTGGAGGCGGCCGCCGGCCCCGGCGCGGGTAAGGAACTGCTGACCTTGCGGTATCACGACCAGGAAGTCACGGCCGTGGATTTCGCCCCCGATCGGCGCTCGATTCTTTCGTCGAGCCTCGACGGCACGGCCGTGCTGTGGGAGACCGACGATTGGCACGCGCCGGCCGGCGGGTGAGCTCGGCAGCGGGCGCACGGGTCGCCAGGCTTGCGGCCGATTTGACACTGTCCGGATATTGTATACAATCGGACCTACCTGCCGATTCCTTCCTCCGACTGTTTCCGCCCAGGTCATGCCCGTTCGCAATTTGTCCCTTGCGATGAGCGCACCGCTGCTTGGTTTGCACGAGCCGAGTATCGTGGGGCGTTTGATGCGTCGAGGTGGTCTGGCCTGACCCCTCAAGCGAGTTTGCTGTGGGTACAATCTTTGTTAGCCTGACTTGAGGGACGTGAATCGTGAACAATGATCGTCGAGGTGCTGCCAGGCAGCGGCAAACACGCCGCGGCCGGCACGCGGAGCCGTATCGTAACGACGTAACCAAACCTGCGCGGTGGTCCATGAGCCGCTCTACGCGACGACAACCCGCCTCCGTTCGACGGCTGGCCCGGCCGGCCCGTTTCGGGCTGCTGGTATTCTTCGCCGTGAGCGTCTCGGCAGTGTCGGCCGCACGAGCCGACGAAGCCAGCGACGGCGGTCCGGTCGATGCGGCCTGGTTTCGCACGCACGTGGAGCCGATTTTCGCCGCCCACTGCCAGCGGTGTCACGGAGCGGATACGCAAAAGTCGGCCCTCAACCTGAGCACGCCGGCGGGCATTCGCCAGGGAGGCGAGAGCGGCCCGATCCTCGATGCCGAAGCTCCGCAAGACGGCACGCTGTACCAGTACGTTCACGAGCGGATGATGCCCCCCGAGGGGGAAGGCCGCTTGACCGATGACGAGATCGCGCTGGTGGGCCGCTGGATCGAAGCCGGCGCTCCCTTGGGTGAAGCGACGCCGGGCGACGAACCGGAACTGTCGCAACACGACGTGCTGCCAACGCTGCTGTTGCGCTGCGCGATTTGCCACGGCCATCAGCGGCAGCAAGCCGAGCTCGACATCCGCGGCGTGGCGGCCCTGTTGAAAGGGGGCAAATCGGGACCGGCTATCGTCCCCGGCAAGCCCGACGAAAGCCTCCTCATCCAAAAGATTCGCGCCGGCGAAATGCCCCCCCGCAAGACGCTGGCGTTCTATTCGGTGCGCCCGGTGACCGACCTGGAGTTGGCGACTTTGGAAAAGTGGATCGCCGCCGGCGCTCCGCAGCGCGACGTTGTGCCCGACGTGGCCAATGGCCAGCCCGATCCGCTGGTGACCGACGAAGACCGGCAGTTCTGGTCGTTCCGCCCGCCGCAAGCCGCGCCGCCGCCGGCCGTCGCAGCCGCCGCGCGCGTGCGCAATCCGATCGATGCGTTCGTGCTGGCCAGGCTGGAAGCCCAGGGGCTGTCGCTGGCGCCCGAGGCCGATCGAGCGACGCTCGTGCGGCGGGTCTATTTCGACTTGCTCGGACTCCCGCCCGAGCCGGAGGAAGTCGCGGCGTTTGTGGCCGACGCGCATCCGGATGCGTACCGCCGGCTGGTCGATCGCGCGTTGGCTTCGCCCCGCTACGGCGAGCGGTGGGGCCAATACTGGCTCGACGTGGCCGGATATGCCGACTCCGAGGGGATTCAAAACGCCGATGACGTCCGGCCCCACGCCTGGCGCTATCGCGACTACGTGATCCGGGCCTTCAACGACGACAAGCCGTACGATCGGTTTCTGCTGGAACAACTGGCCGGTGACGAGCTGGCCGACTACGAGCACGCGGCGGAGATCACCCCCGAGATTTACGACAACCTGGTGGCCACGGCCTTCCTGCGGCTCGCGCCCGACGCCACGTATTCGCCGATCACGGGCTTTGTCAGCGACCGGCTGGAGATCATCGACGACGAGATCGAGGTGTTCAGCTCGGCCGTGCTGGGCCTGACGATCAAGTGCGCCCGCTGCCATTCGCACAAGTTCGACCCGATTCCGCAGCGCGACTATTATCGCCTGGCGGCGGCCTTCAAGGGGGCGCTCGACGAACATGACTGGCTGGCCACGCGCACCAAGGGGCCCGATCAGCCCGACGACGCGCTGACGTCGCTGTTGCCGTACGTGACGGCCGCGGAGCGCGACGCCTGGCAAGCCGCCGGCGCCAAGCCCGACGAGCAGCCCATGATCCGCGCCGTGTGGGACCGGGGCGAACCGTCGCCGACGTACATTCTGCGCCGCGGCAATTATCTGACCCCCACCAGCCTGGTCGGCCCGGGAGTTCCGTCGGTCCTCTCCGACGGGCGAACGCCGCTCGGCGTGCGGCCGCCGTGGCCGGACTCGACGAAGACGGGCCGCCGGCTGGCCCTGGCTCGCTGGGTCACGCAAGGGGATCATCCGCTCACGTCGCGGGTGATGGTCAACCGCGTGTGGAAGCATCACTTCGGCGAAGGCATCGTCAAGACGCTGGACAACTTCGGCAAGACCGGCGCGCCGCCGACGCATCCGCAGTTGCTCGACTGGCTGGCCGTGTACTTCGTCCGGCACGGCTGGAGCGTCAAGGAGCTGCATCGGCTCTTGCTCGATAGCTCGGTCTATCGCCAATCGTCGCAAGTGACGGCCGACGCCCTGCGACTCGACCCCAGCGGAGCCCTCCTGTCGCGCATGCCGCTGCGGCGGTTGGAAGGCGAGGCCCTCCGCGACGCCATGCTGAACGTGGCAGGGCAGTTGAACACCACTCCCTTTGGTCCGCCCGACGGGCTTGCGGCCAGTCCCGACGGGCTGGTCACCGTCCGCGCCGGCGGAGGGCAGCAGTGGCGGCGCAGCATCTACGCCCTGAAGCGCCGCACGCAGCCGATCTCGATTCTGCAAAGCTTCGACGTGGCCGGCATGGATCCCAACTGCATCGAGCGCCGCGAGTCGATCGTGGCTCCGCAGGCCTTGCACTTGAAGAACAACAGCCTGGTGCGCGAGCTGGCCGTGGCCCTCGCCGGGCGCATCTGGAACGACGTCGGCGACGATCCGGCGGCGCAGGTCGAACGGGCTTACCAGATCGTGGCCGGCCGCCCGCCGAGCGAAGCCGAACGCCATGCCGCGCTCGACGGCCTGGAAACGTTGACCGGGCAGTGGGCCAAACACGACGTCGCTCGACGCCGCGAGCTGGTGGCCACGGCGCACCTCTGGGTCCGCGAATCGGCGCCGGACACCGTCTACGAAAACGACCTGGTGTCCGTCTGGTCGAGCACGACGAGCGACAACGCGCGGAGGATCGGCCTGCTGGAGTTCGACCTGACTCCACTGTTGAACTTGCATCTGACCGGCGCTCACTTGGAGTTGGGCGCGCTGAACGAGTCAGCTCTGTCGCAGCGAGCCACCGTCATTCCGCCGGGAATCGACGGACTGACCTGGAACCGCTTCGTCCGCGAAAAGCTCCCCTCGGGCCAGCCCTTGGACGGATTGGGTCACGTCGAGCTGGCCGCGGGGCAGACCGCCGCCGGCACGTACGTCCCTTCGGCCGAAGCGACTGCGGGCGACTTGCAGCTCGTGGAAGCGGCGATTCGCTCGGGCGGACGCCTGGCCATCGCCCTGGCGGCGGACGAAGACGGCACGGCCTATCGCCAGGACTGGGACGACGGCGTGCACGGCTCGACGCGGGGCAACGTCCCGCGGCTGGTCATCTACAACGACGAGCCGGATCCGTCGGTGTCGCGTCGCAAAGCGCTCGAAAACCTGTGCCACGCGTTGTTCAACTCCGCGGCCTTTTTGTACATCGATTGAGGAGACGTCGCCGATGGCTCGCCACAGTGCGCCCTCCACGCCCGCTTCGGCTCATTCGCGCCGCGCGTTTTTCGAGCGCGTCGGCAGCGGCTTTGCCGGCATCGCGCTGGCGGCGCTGGTGAACGACGACTTGCTGAACGGTTCGCTGGCGCTGGCCAACACCGCGGAACGCGCCGCCCCGCCGACCGATCTGGCCCCTCGCCTGCCGCACTTCGCCCCGCGGGCCAAGGCCGTGATCCACCTGTTCATGAACGGCGGGCCAAGCCAGATGGACCTATTCGATCCCAAACCCGAGCTCGTGCGGCGGCACGGCGAGTCGTACTTCGACCAGATCGCCGGCGAAGTGGAAAACCCGCACGAAGCCGGGCGCTGATGCAAAGCCCGTTCAAGTTCGCCCAGCACGGCGGCTCGGGCATGTGGGTCTCCGAGGCGCTGCCCCACCTGGCCGCCTGCGCCGACCAGATCACGCTGGTCCGCTCGATGCACACGGTGAACATCACCCACGAGCCGGCCATCTTCCAGATCCAGAACGGCCGCATGTTTCCCGGCTATCCGAGCATGGGCTCGTGGATCACCTATGGCCTGGGATCGGAAAATCGCAACTTGCCCGCGTACGTCGTGCTCGACGATCCCAAGGGGCTGCCCGTCAACGGCACGCAAAGCTGGCAAAGCGGCTTTCTCCCCCCGGTGTTTCAAGGCACGCGGTTCCGCTCCACCGGCGCGCCGGTGTTGAACCTGCGGCGCGGCTTTGACGAACCGGACGAGATCACGCCGCTCGAGCGGGCCCTGGCCGCGCGGCTCGACGAGGCGCACCAGGCCGGGCATCCGAACCAGCCGCGCCTGGCGGCCCGCATCGCCAGCTACGAGTTGGCCGCCCGGATGCAAATCTCGGCCTCCGACGCGCTCGATCTGTCGCAAGAAACTCCCGCCACGCTCGACATGTACGGCATCGGCAATGACGCGACCGACTCTTACGGACGTCGCTGCCTGATGGCCCGGCGACTGGTGGAGCGCGGCGTCCGGTTCGTGCAGTTGTTCATCGACGGGCAGATCTGGGACAACCACTCGAAGATCGCCACGGCCCTGAAGAGCGCCTGCGATCGCACCGACAAACCGACCGCGGGACTTGTTGCGCGATTTGCACCAGCGCGGCATGCTCGACGACGTCCTCGTGCTGTGGGGCGGCGAGATGGGACGCTTGCCCATCGCCCAGATGCCCGGCGGCACCCCGGCCGCCGACGCCGGACGCGATCACAACAAGCGGGCCATGTGCGGCTGGCTGGCCGGCGCCGGCGTCAAAGCCGGCTTCACCTACGGCACGACCGACGAGCTGGGCTTCGCCGCCGCCGAAAACCCGGTGAGCGTGAGCGACTGGCACGCCACGGTGCTGCACCTGTTGGGGCTCGATTTCCACAAGCTCACGTTCAACCGCAACGGCTTCGACGAAAAGCTCACCGGCGTGGAAGAAGCCCGCGTGGTCTCGGACATCCTGGCGTGAGTATGCGATCGCGCAGCCCGTTGAGTATTTCAGCGGCCTGCTATACTTCGTCGATTAGTTCCGACAGCAATTCGTCGTCGACAGGCGTCGAGTCTGCAAACTCGGCGACCGCCGCCGCCACGCTCCGCCACCGGGCCCGGGCCCGCATCTCGTCCGACGCGTGAGCCACCGAGCGGACGTCGACGTCCCGATCAGATCGCCGATTGGACGTCGCCGGCAAGGCTGGTCGCGATTCCGTCGTCCCGGGGCTCGCGGGCGGCAAGGCCAGCGCCGTCGCAACCGCCGCGCCGCTCGGGTCGGCAGCCGACGCACGGATCGAATCGACGGCGTCCCCGGCCGTCGTCTGCTGCTCCAAGACGGCAACCACCGCAGTGGGCAACGCGCCCGGCGCCGGCAGGTCAATACGAAACAACAAGTTATAGTTGGTCCGGGCGATCAGTTCGTCGTTGACGTTGACCAACCCGTCCTTGTTGAAGTCGAAAATGTTCGTCACCGGCTGCTGAAAGGTGTAATGCGTGCGGACGCCGATCTCGTCGTTGACATTGGTCACCAGCGCCATCGGCGGAGTGCCGGCGAACGAATCGCCCACCAGGTTGCCGAAGTAAAAGATATCCGACGCAACCAGTCCGGTGTGCGTGTTGTAGCCGCCGGCGCTGTCGTCGCCCTTGACGGTCACCTGCAGCCAGGTGTTCTTGATCGCGCCGTCGGGCCAGACCAGCTCGATCCGGTCCGACCCGCCGACTCCCGCTCCGGGCCGAACGAGAACCTGGCTCGGCTGCGGGGCCGCCGCCCACGTGCCCGGGTCGTTGGTATCGCCGATCTTGAAGGCAAAGTCATCGCTCGAAATGATTCCATGGGTGCCGGAGAGATCCACCATCATCCCGTTGATGCCCAGCGAGTAGCTCGTCGCGGACGCTGGCGAAGCCACTCCGTCGCCGGCGAAGTAGGGCGTCTTGTCCGGGGCGATCGCCGCGTCGTTCGTGGCCTGCGCGGCAAACTTCGAATTGGCATAAAACAGATAACGGCCGACGATCTCGGGCGCGTTGCCCGGGGCGATCAGGCTTTCGACCGGCGGGCTCGGTGGATCACCGCCGTTCCAGACCAGGAACGTTGCGCTGAACGGGCCGACCGCACTGACCGACGGGGTGAACGTCGCCGTGCGCAGCACCTGCTGGTAGTTGGCCACCGTGTCGGTGCCATGCAGCTCGAGGAAGTTGCCGGCCACGGTTGCCGTGATGTTCGTCCCGCTGGTGTCCACCGCCAACGTCGCGGGTCCGCCGTCGAGCAGGATCTTGGCGTCCGTCAGCGTCCCCAGTGCGTAGTCGATCGTCAGCCCCGTGGGATCGACCAACGGCACCGGCCCTACTCCCGGACGGTAGCTCGTGGCGAAATACTCGTGGGCCGGATCGGCATCGAGGTCGACCAGCGGAGGTCGAGACTCCACAACCGTCAACAAAGCCGTCGCCGGGGCGCTTATGCCAAGTCCATTCGCCACCGTGAATTGCACTCGATAGGTCGATCCGACGTTGCCGTTCATGGTCACGATCCGCAGGCTTCGCAACACCTGCTCATAGTGCTCGACCGTGTCCTGGCCGTCGAGCTGCAAGCCGTTACTGAGCGTCGTGACCTGGATGTTCGTGCCCGTCGTGTCGGCACTCAACGACATCAGCCCACTGTAGTCGAAGGTGACCAGTGCCACTTCGATCGGTTGCGAGTGCGGCGATTCGATCGACGGACCGCCGTCGGGCAGCAGCGGCTGGCCGGACAAATTCCGAATGACCGGCAACTGGACGTTTTCTCCCGGTTCGACGCCGTTTAAGTCAATCGAGGGTAACGTGGGATCGAGTGTCGTGACGAGGCTGTTGACCGGCACGCTTTGCAACCCCGAGTACGAGATGACGCTTATGGAGAACGTCGAAGTGTACCCGACTTGCCAGGGTAAATACTCGACCCTCAGGCTGCGCAGCACTTGCTCGTAGTGCTCGGCCGTGTCGAGGCCGTATAACACCAAGGCGCTTCCGTTGTCGTATACCTGGATGCTGGTTCCCGACGCGTCGAAGTGAAACATCGGCGGGCTGTTCGGCTGGGAGTAATACAACACTTGCGCCATAGCGATCATGCCATCCGTGGAATCGATCGACAGCTCACTGGCCACGGGCACCGGCGGGCCACCCAGAAGATAGTCGATCGAGATCGTGCTGCCGGGGAGCGGGCCATTGATATCCACGACCGGTGGCTGTGCCGCGACCACGACGACCCGGCTCGTCGAGGGAGCACTTTTCACGTGGTATGCCGCCAACGAGCCGCGGTGACGGTGAACTGATAGAGCTCCGTGTAGCCGATGGAGCCGGCGGGTTCGGCGACGCGGACCGATCGCAGCACTTTCTGATAATTCTCGACCGTATCGTTGCCGTTCAGTAGCAATCCGCCTGGAGGATAACTTGCCATGATGGCGGTCCCACTGGTGTCCACGGTCAACATGCCGTTGGAATTGCCGACCGGCTGGATCTCGGCTTGTACGACGGATTGCGCCGCTGGCGATTCGATCGTCAGTTGGTCGGCCAGCGGCACCGGCGGGCCGCCGGCCACGGCACTCGTCGCATTGTCGCGGCCGGGCGCCAGAGCCATCCAGATCGATCACCGGCGGCGGCGGGTTCAGGACGGTCACCAGCGCCGTGGCCGGAGCGGACCATCACGTTTCCCTGCACCTCGATTTGAAACACCCTGGTGTTGCCCGGCGGATCGACCGGCATCGAGCAAGTGATCGATCGCAGCACCTGCAGATAATGTTCGATCGTATCGGAGCCCGACCAGATACAACGACGAGCCGGATGCGTTCACGACGATGTTCGTGCCCGACGTGTCGAATGATAGATTGGCGGACAGACCCCCATCCACGAGCTGGACCGTGGCGACTTGCGCCGTGGTCAGCCCGGGGGCGATGACCGAGAAATCAGGCACGAGAAGTACCGGCGGGCCCCCACAAATAGAAGCGGGTCTGGTAGACATCGCCCGGGGGCACGGCTGGCAACGCGAGCTGCTCGGTGATCTCGCTGACCGCCGCCGCGCTTTGCCGGCCGTAAGTGTCCGTCACGCTGATTCGTACGTGGAGCGTATCGCCCAGGTAGGATCGACCGGCAGCGAGATCTTCAACGTACGAAGCACGCTCTGGTACGCCGCGACCGAGTCGGCGCCGGACAGATACACGGCCCCTGGCTGCACAATCGCGTAAATATTGGTGCCGCGTCGTGTCCACGCTGAACGTGGCGAATTGATTCGGTTCCAAGGTCACCAAGGCCGAGCCGATCGCCGGTGCTGCCGAAGGCCTGGACGGTCAGTCCTGTCGCATCCACCAGCGGCACTGCCGGTTGGTTGACGATGAACGCTGTGGAATACCCGGTTCCGGGAGCATCGCCGTTCAAGTCAACCACCGGCGCGGTCGGCTGGTATACGAGAATGGAACTGGTGGCCGCGGGGCCGGTGCCCGCGAAATTGCTGGCGAGCGTGAAACGGACCTGAATCGTCGTGCCGCCGTACGCGTTTGTGATGGTGGCCGTACGCAACACCTGTTCATAATGCTCGACCGTGTCCGTCCCCCAAAGCTGCAGGCCATTGCCTTGTGATTGAGCAAAGATCAGCGTCCCCGCGGTGTTTACGTTGATCTGCCCGCCGGCGTTGATGCCGGTGCCGCTGACGATCTCCAGCGTCGCGCGGTCGACGGTCCCTTGCGAACTATCGATCGACAAGTGCTCGGGGTCGACGATCGAAACGGGCGGGCCGCCGGGGAATTGTTCGGTCGCATAGCCGTCGCCGGGCGCGTCTCCGTTGAGGTCGATCGTCGGGGGCGTCGGAGCAATCAAGGTCACAAAGCTGGTTGCCGGGGCCCCCTCCCATTGACCGGCGAAAACCTTCGTCTGGATTTGTACCGTCTGGTTCGCGGCAGTGAACTGGGTCGAATACGTCAGGCTTCGCAGCACCTGCTCGTAATGCTCGATCGTATCCGTTCCGTAGAGCTGGATCGCGTAGCCCATGTTCGCCGCGGTTATCTGCGTGCCTTGCGTGACGACGTTCAATTCGCCGGGTGCCGACTCGATCTCGACGCGGGCCCCGTCGAGCACCGACCATCCCGGCGCGCTGATCGAGAGCCCGACCGGATCGACGATCGGCACGGGCACCAGCGAGCCGACGGCGAACTTCGTCGAAAAGTTGTTGCTCGCCGACGTGCCGTCTAGATCGATTACCGGCGGCGGCGGATTTTCGATCGTCACCAAGGCGTGCGTCGTGGGGCCCCGCATGCCGTTGGCATCCACCGCATAGAGATCGATCTCCTGCGTTTGTCCGGGCGAGAGCCCGCTGCCCTGCAATGTGAGCGTGCGGAGCACCGCCTGGTAGTGCTCCAGCGTGTCGTTCCCCGTCATAACGAGATTGCCGCCGCTTGGGCCGGCCACGATCGTCGTCCCCGAAGTATCGACGCTCAACGCGGCGGAACCCGTCGGGACTCCCGAGACGACCACCGCTTGCAAGGTGGGCGTCGGCGACTGCACCGTCAGCGCATCGACGTCCACGACGGGCACCGATCGCCCATCGAGGTGAACGTGCTCTGATAATCGCTCCCGGGGGCCGGCCCGTTGAGATCGATCACGGGCCACGGAAAGTCGGCCGTCAGCATCTAGCGCGCTTCGAGCACTTCCAAATGGCAGTGGCCATCCACCTCGAGTGGCAAACTGTGCTGTGGTCGCTTTCTGCGCAGTATCCCCGGCATCTGCTCTGCCCCCTAGCCTGATTGTGGACCCTCAACCCCGTCTTGAGGGGCTCGTCCGTATGATGCGAAGTGGACGCCGACGAGTCAAGGAAAAAATGGCGTGGCGGTTGCGCATCGGGGCACTCCCTGGACCGCGATCCTGCCGATCCTCGAGCGCGGACAGCCCGATCGGCCAAACCGCCGCCGCCGATGCTTCGGTCGCGCTGGACCCGCGCTCGGCCGACCACTAGAATGACGCGAGGCGCACGCCGCTCTGTCCTCGCCTAGCACGCATTGCGATCCAAGCACAGGAGTTCTTCGCCATGTCTCGCATTCTCAGCGCTGTCTGCACCCTGCTGTTGCTGGCCCAGGCTCCGGTGGTCTTGGCCGATGGACTTAAGGGGGACTACCTCGAAACGCGCACCTGCGACGTCTACACCGGCCCTTGCTTTGCCAACGGCCAGGTCGGGCTCACCGGTAACGACGCGATGATGGCCTGGAACATCGAGCGGGGCAGCTTTGAAGGGGTCGAGCTGGCCGGCTTGAAAGTCGTTGTCGTCACCACCGCCAGCGACACGCTCGGCTTCGGAGGCACGCTGAAGATCAATCCCCAAAACATCCGCTCGCTGGTGATCGTCGACGAAAAGGCCGACCGCCGGCAGCGCAACGCGCTGGTGAACTTCGCCGCGCAATTCGCCCGGCACGCCGGCAAGATCGTCAAGGTCGTCGCGTCTCCGATCGAAATGTCGGCCGACCACTTCGCCGCCGCCGGCACCCTGAAGGCCGGCGACCTGGCCGAGATCAGCACCCGCAAACTCCACAAGGGCGATTGCGTCTGCTCGAACGAAGTCGACGTTCTATCCGCCGCTGTGCGACGTGAAGAACGCCGTGCCGGCCTACACCATCGCCGGCAACTTCGCCGGCCCGGCCCTGGGCACCCACTGGTCCAACCCCGGCACCCGCAGCGCCTTCCTGGCCAGCTTTTCGTACTAGTGGCCCGCCTACACAAACCCGCTGCAAGCGAGGGATCGTTCTAACCCGCTGCGAGGGATCGTTCTAACCCGCTGCGCAAGCGAGGGATCGTTCTCCACAGCACCGTTCGATAGCGCGCGAACGCCGCATCGCCAATCGCCCCTTGCTTGCGCTGCGGGTTAGTGTTCGCGGCGCCGCACCCAGCGTCGCTTGAACGTACGGGCCAGCCAGCAGGCCAGGCCACCGGCCCCGAAAGCAGCATGGTCGAGGGTTCTGGCACCGTGGCGGGCAGCCCGGTGATGTTCAGCCGCGGCGCCGATGAGCTTCCGCTTTCCTTAGAGTAGAAATCGACCAGCGACGTGGCGCCGCGCTGGTCGGCTCCAGGATAATCGTGACCAGATGGTCGTCGTCCGTCCCGTGGTCGTAGCGCCACGAGATTCAAGAACACGGCCAGGTTGGCATTGTCGAACGTGATGGTTCCCCCCGCCGCGACGTCGCTGACCGAGAACGAGCCAAGATGCAGCAGGTCCGGGACATTGGGATCACTCGGATCGATCCCCAGCGTGCCGCTGTGCCCGTCGAAATTGAACCCCGGGGCGTTTTGAAATTGGATCGCCTGCTCGCTCCAGTTCCATCCCGGCGAGTTTTGTTCGAGCCCAAACACGTCGAACCATTGATTCCCGACAATCCCGTCGACCGAGGTCAGCTCCAGGCTGGCATCGGTGATCGATCCTGGCGCAATTTGCGAGAGGTCGAATTTGAGGACGATCGCTTGGTTGACGGCCCCCATGCCGCCGAACCAACCGGCGTCGAGCGTGTCGCTGGTGCCTGCGCCGCCGCTTTGGGGGCCGTCGCGCCTCCGTTCTTGCTGACGACCGCGTCGGCCCCCTGACCGAATGCCGTAGAGACCGACAACTGTTGCGACATTGTCTGCGGATAGGCGTTGCCGTTGAGCGATTGCAAATAGGTTTCTAGATACGTATAGCCACTGGGAGAAGTCCGATTGTTGATCGACTCCGCCGGGCTGAAGCCCAGCGACTCGGCGTACCAGTCCGGCACGCCATCGCGGTTGGAGTCGATTGCCGGCGCGGCGGTGGACAGCGTCGGCCAGCCGCCAACCTGGTTTTGCGAGTCCAGCAACGCCCCCGTCTGGTTGATGACATTGCGAACGACACGCACGTCGGCCGCATCACGGTAGTACGATGCCCCGCCGTGGCTCAGCACCTGAATGTAACCTTCGCGCGCGTTGGTCGTCGTCACCTGTGGAAGGTTGACCCGTTGAGCCAGCGGCGCGTACGTACCGGATACCAGGGTGCCGCCGGTAGCTGCCACGCCATCGAGTACGCCATTTTTGTTGTCGTCGCGAGGTTACCCTGAAAGTAAATCGACGTCGTCGTCGAGTCCGAATCAAACAGCGAGCTGGCGTGGCTGCTGGGCCCGTCAATCCCGTAGTTGCCGACGTAATTCATTTTCAACGTGTCGTCCGTGCCGCTGTAGCCGAACCGCCCGCCCGGGTTTTGTATGACGTTGTTGACGAAATCCAGGCTCAACTTGGTGCCAACGCCCGTGTTCGTGTTGCCCTGCGGACGCGGGTTGCGGCTGTCGTCGTCCGCGTACAGGTTGTGCGAGTAGGTGATTTTACTGCCGTTGATCAGCGAGCCATAACTGTGGGCTCCCTTGGGGTGTCCGGCATCGCGCAGGGCTTCGGTGATATACGACCACTGCACCGTGACGTCGTTTGAATTGTTCGTAACACTGAGCACCTCGTCGATGCTCCACGACGCCGTGACGTGATCGATCATCACGTTTTTCGAGTTGACGACTCCCAGTGAATCGGGCTGATACGTGTTGTCCGAGCCTTGTGTGTATGTATCGCCGACGCGAAATCGCAGATCCTGAAGTATAATGTCGTGCGTGTTGATGATGCCGGTCCCGCGGTCGGCAATCGTGACACCACCCCCGGGGGCCGATTGACCGGCGATCGTCAGATTCGGCCGGCTGATGATCAAGTCCGATTGCAAGTGAATCGTGCCGGCGACGTCGAACACAATCGTCCGCGGCCCGGTGGCCGTGTCGATACCATTGCGGAGGCTACCCGACCCGGAGTCATCAAGATTAGTTACCACATAGACGTCGCCACCCCGACCACCGGTGGCCAGCGCGCCCGCCCCTTCCGCGCCAGGAAACGCGGGCGAGACTGCCCCCGCCGCTCGCGCGAGCCCGACGAAAATCGCCAGTGCCCATACCACCGAGTTGCGAATCGCGACGCGCTGCACCGTAGGGAACCTGTTTTAAGGTGTGGTGTTACTTCTGGAAAGCCGCGCTATCGACGATCGACCGTCAGGCCGCCGCCGGGGAACGAGCCGTGCACGCTGCAAGAGCCAGAAAGAATCGCGCCGCCTCACACCGCCGGTTTAACCGGGCGGGGCTCTGGGAGAAGCTGCTTCAGAATCGCAGTCCGGTGCCACTCGCTTGTCCAGCAGTGTGATAGAGGAAGTCTGCACTGCTGGACAAGCCAGCAGTAGCATCCACACTCGGATTTGAAACAGCCTCTTAAGGGAAAATCATTAGCTAAATCCGAGATCGTCGGCCCGGCAAACGGGCCATGCCGGGCACGGCTTTGCACTCTAGGCACACGCGGTCGGCGAGTCAAGAATTCACCGCCGCAGCCGCGGGCGTCCACCGTCAATTTCCACGGGAGATAGTAGACTACGACAGGAGACGCGTTTCAAAACTCCGAAAATCGACCCCAGCCACATGATCGAAACGACAAACCAGCCGGGCGGCATCGAACCCGTTTCCGAGGTCACGGATTTTCGCGGATTGCTGGGACGGTCGCTGATTGCCGTGGCGGTGTGAGTGGCGGTGGGGGTGCCTGTTATCTTTGGGTCGACCGGCCTGGTGACTTATGTCCATGATCACCAGATTGAAAACGTCCGGATCTTCAAATGGCTGACCTATCCGCCGCCGCTATTCCAAAGCTGGTCGCCGTTGGTCTTCGCGCTGTTGATGGTTCGCAGGGCCTTCGCGACTTTTCCCGCCGCTGGCAAAAGACACTGTTCGTGGCCTGCCTGAGTCTGCTCGTGGCCGATGAATGTCGCGCCAGCCTGGGCGATCTTTGTGGTCGCTACTGGCCCGAAACCTGGTTCGACCACAACCCATCACTGATCGGAAACGGGACCTACGGGTTCCATCCTTTTCAGCACAGCGACGACATCGGCAGCTTTCCGTCGGGGCATGCCGCCAGGTTCTCGGCTTTGCCAGGATTTGGTGGATCGCGATGCCCGGGAGCCGCCTGGCTTGCGCCCTCGTCTGCCTGCCCATGCTCGTCAGCCTGGTCGCGATGGACTACCATTTCGTCGGCGACGTGATCGCCGGCAGCACGCTCGGGGGCATCATCGGCGCGTACGCCGCCGGCCTGGCAAACCTGTCGCCCATCCGCGGCGATCGTTCCGCGGCATGACCAAGATAATTGAAGCGGTCCGCGACTCTAAGCTGCTCGCGTCCGCCGGCGGAACAGCACCGCCGCCGTTAGCAGCCCGCAGACGCATAAACTCGCCGTGCCGGGCTCGGGCACGAACAACAGGTCGATCTGCACGCGCGATCCCGTCGGGAACGAATATGGTCCGATCTGGAGTGTGACCGAGTCGGCGGTGAACGTCACATTGCTCGCGCTGAATGCCGGATAACCCAGCGGTGCACCCGGCTCGGGCACAATCGTATCGGAGAAGATCACGTTGACGCCGCCGATCGACAGCCCAGGCATTCCAGGCACATCGATGCCGCGAAAATCCAACTGTGCTCGGCGGGAATCCCGAGTTAAACCAGGGGCTATACCAGTCGTCGAGGGTGCTCAGTGTAATCGACGAGGGTCCAAAGTCCAGCTCGTAAATGTCGTTGATGATCTTTGCAGTGTACTCGACACCAGGGTCAATGACCTGGACGGTGTCGACCAGGAACTCGCCCCCGGAAGACTGGGCCACTC
>CAVQEL010000003.1:0-122343 GCA_963711515.1 uncultured Planctomycetota bacterium
CATTTCCTTCCACTTGGTCTGCTGCTCTTCGGTGAGCACGCCGCGGAGCTTTTCGTCGGAGGCGCGGCGGGCTTCCTGAACCTTCTTGAAGGCCGCTTGCCGGTCGCCGCCTCCGCCCCCGCGCTGAAACAGCCCCCGCATGGCCTCGCGCGACTGCTGCTGGATGTTCTCGACCTGCTTGCGCTGGTCGTCGGAGAGGCCGAGCTTTTGGGCTACTTCCGGATCATCCAGGGCGGATGCGCCGCGTGCCTGCAAGCTGATCTGTTGGTAGCGCTTTTGCTGGTCTTCGTTGAGGATCGACGAGAGGGCTTCGCGGCTGCGCGGCCCGATTCGGCAAAGCGCTTCTGCCGCTCCTCGGGACTCAAGTCGCGAAAGCCCTGAAACGACTCGCGCTGCTTGGCCAGTTGCTCGTCGATCTGTTTGACCTGTTCGTCGGAAAGCTTGAGCTCCTGCTGCACCGCCTTCTGTCCGAGCAGCATCATGCCGCCTCCGCCGCCAAACCCGCCGCGTCCGACGCCGCCGCGACCGGGACCCTGCTGGCCCCACGCCGCGGGCAAGAAAGCGACGGTCGCCGCCAATGCGATAGTAACGCCTAACGTTCTCATGTTTCATTCTCCATGTTTGCCCCGTCGGGGCGATCGTGCCGCTCCTGTATGGACTTCCGGCGCAGCAACTTCCGTTGACACAAACGCGCGGGCCCGGCCCCTCATTGGGGCCAGTTCTGGAAGCTTGCCCTGCCAGAAGTCCATGACGCGGAGGGGGGCGCTTGCGAACGAAGTGCCGCCTCTCCAAGGGTTATAAACCGTGGCGGGCAGGGAGAGTTCCGCCAGC
Organism: uncultured Planctomycetota bacterium; assembly: GCA_963711515.1. Taxonomy (GTDB): domain Bacteria; phylum Planctomycetota; class Planctomycetia; order Pirellulales; family PALSA-1355; genus CAVQEL01. The sequence continues at coordinate 832 of CAVQEL010000003.1, forward strand.
AGGAGCGCAAAATGGGGCGTTCCTCACGCGGCGGCGGGGGGAAAGTTGCGCGGCGGGATGGTGTGGGGCGGTTCGCTAAACCGCTAGCGGTGGGGATGCGCCGGGGTGCGGGCGCGCGGGTCGGTTCCGACGCTGGCGCTAGTCCAGGGCGGCGACCATGACGGCGCTGGCCTGGCCTTGCGGTGTGACGTTGATATTGAGGAAGCTGCGCCCCGGGTCGTCGCCGTTGGTGCTGATGGCTAGGGAGCACTTCGGATCGGGGGTCTCGTAGTTGAGCACGGGGAACAACCGCTGATGCTCAAGTGCCAGCGTGCTGGCGATCAACTCGACCAGCCCGCTGCCGGCGCCCAGGTTGCCAAAGTAGCTCTTGGCGGCGGTGATCGGCAGGCTGGCGGTGCGATCGCCGAACACGGCCTGGATGGCCCGGGCTTCTTCCTCGTCGCAACTGCGCGTGCTCAGCCCATGGGCGTGCACGTGGCCCACGTCCGCGACGTCTCGATCGGCGTCGCGGAGGGCGGCCGTCATAACGTTGCGCAGCGCCGTCTCGCGCTGGGCGATGCCGCTCAAGTTGCCCACGGAGCTGGAGGCCGTTCCCAAGACTTCGGCATAGACGCGCGCGCCGCGGGCCTGGGCCGATTCGAATTCTTCGAGAATGACGGCGCCTGCGCCTTCGCCCAGCACCATGCCACCGCGATTCAGGTCGAACGGCCGGCTGGCCCGTTGGGGTTCCACGCCGTTGGCGGCCACTTCCTCTTGAGTCACCGTGTGGACCATTTTCATGGGGTGAATGCGGGTGCCGGTGGCTCCGACGACCATCACTTCGGCGCTGCCGCGGACGATCGTGCGAAAGGCCTCGCCCACGGCGGCGTTGGCCGAGGCTTCGCGGAGCGTGATCGAATTGTTCGGTCCGCGCAGGTCGTTGTAGATCGCCACGTGACTGGCCGGCATGTTGGGGAGATATTTCAGCAGCCACAGGGGGGTCAGGTGCTGCATGCCTTCGCTGGCCCAGCGGGTGAAGTCGAAGTTGCCCGACTCGTCGATGCAGCGCAGGATGCCGGCGGAAAAATCGTCGGGCAAGGTGAGCATGTAGTCGGAGCCGAACAGCACGCCGGTGCGTTCCGGATCGAGCGTCGAGGTATCATTCAGGCCGGCGTCGACGAGGGCCCGTTGCGCCGCGGCGACGCCCATTTGCGACTCGCGGCACATGATCTTGAGGCCCTTGCGGATGGCCTTCTTTTTTTCGCCGTCCAGCGGACCGAAGTTGTCGATTGCGCCGGTGAACTGGCGCGCTTCGGCCGCGAACGAAGTGGGAAGATAATCGACCGGCACCGATTCGATGGGGGCCACGCCACTTTGCCCGCCGGTGAGCCCCTGCCAGAGCGCCTCGGTCGTATTGCCCAAGGGGCAGATGAGGCCCAGTCCCGTAATGACCACACGTCGTGAGTTATTCATAGCCGTCTGCGCTGCGCATCCGTTTCCCGATTCTCATCATCGGGCGAACCGTCCAGTCTACTGTGCTGGCCGCGAAGTGGCGAGCGCTGTTGCCGGTCAGGCAAAGTTTAACGTCCCGTCGCCCGCGCACTGCTAGCGAAGCCGTCTGGCTAGTAACGGTTCTGATACAGGCTGGCTGCGCGCTCGGCGGGTTGCAACGCCGAGGGCTGTGAGCCGACCGTGCCGCGACTCTCGACGAAGATCAACATCTCGGCGACGGAGGGCCCGACAAGAGCGGCACGTTGATCCCCCCCGACGCGTCGGGTACCGGCGCGGGCCCCATGCCCAGGCTCACCACCAGCACCTGTTCAGCGGGCCAGCGAAACCGCTCGTGCAGTCGGGTACTGACGGCTTGCGGCACTTCGATCTTTTGCCGCTGCCGCGGGGCCGCCGCGGTGGGGACGTCGATCATGACCGGCAGCATCTTTTCGACCTGGTCGATGTCGCAGCGGAGGACCGCGTCGACGATCGTGCCGTCGATCGACAACAGCGGGTTGAATTCGAGCTTGAAGCCTTCGTCGAATTGCCCCAATTGCGGCTCGAAGCCGGGCCAACCCGTTTCGGGCCGTAGGATGACGTCGCGCATGTAGTTGCGCGACTGGGTGGCCGAAATCTGTTTCGATTGGCCGTTGTTGACCATTAGGTGCGGCGTGCTGTGTTCCTGGAAGTCGCTGCGGCGGCGCAAGTCGGCAACCAACAGGGCCGCGTCCTCTTTGGCCAGCAGCCAGGCCTGGATGCCCTGGCTTTGCGTGGCCACGGAGTGCAGCACCTTGTGGTGCTTGGCCCGCCAGTCGGGGCTGCGCATCGTCACCACCCGCATGCCGAACACCTGCGACTCGGCTTCGGAATTGACGAACCGATCGACCACTCCCTGCACGACGGCGTGCATCTGCGGCGTGTGATAGACGCTCAACCGGCGGCTATCGATGCTCAAGATGGCCAGGGGCTGCGTGTGCCATGCCTCGTAGCCGGTCTCGCGCAGAATCCAGTCGAGAATGGCTTGTTCCGGCCGATTGGTGGACGTGACGCGGGCCGTGTAGGGCGTGATGTCGTATTCGCGCCATTCCTGGCCGGCGTCGCTGGGGAGCGTGGCCGGGCCGGGGCTGACGCGCACGATGGGCGGATGCACCGGTTGCGGCGCGAGCGTGACGGCCGGCTGAGCCAGCGGTTGCCCGACGGCCGGCTGGACGAGGGGCGCTTGGCTCAGGGTCGGCTGGACGAGGGGCGGCTGGCCCAGGGGCGCCAGTTGTGTGCCGCTGGTTTGCGTTACCTTGCCCGGCGAGCGCCACTTCATCGTGCCGCCGGCGGCGGAGTCGGCCGCCGCGCCCGGGACGGGCTGCGACGCGGACTCGGCGGGCAACGATTGCGGAATGCTCGGCACTTGCGCAAGGCAGCGCCGGCGGCCAACAGCACGGCGGCGAAAAAGATCAATCGTCTTGAGAGCATTGCCTACGGCCTCCTTGCCGGCAGACTCAAGTTCGCGCGTCACGAGCACGTGCGGGTGCGAACAATCGCGTGAGGGGCGGGGAGTATAGGAAGCACGCCGGCCGCCGGCAAGACCGCTCATGCTGGCATGATCCTGCTGGCAGGCGGCGCATCGAAGTCACGGAAGCGGGCGAGAGGAAAACGTTCGAGCCGGCTTATAAGCGGCCGTTGCGCAGGCGGCCGACCAGGACCGAGGCGTTGTGGCCGCCGAAACCGAAGCTGTTGCTCAACGCGGCGGCGATCTTCCGCTCGCGGGGGACGTTGGGCGTGTAATCCAAGTCGCACAACGGATCGGGGGTGTCGAGATTGATGGTCGGCGGCACGACGTTGTCGCGCAAGCTCAGCACCGACAACACCAGTTCGACGCCGCCGCTGGCGCCCAGCGAATGGCCGAGCTGGCTCTTGTTGCTCGAGATGCTCAGCTCGCGGGCATGCGGTCCGAACACCTTTTTGATGGCCGCCGTTTCGGCCTGGTCGCCCAGCGGCGTGCTGGTGCCGTGGGCGTTGATGTAGGTCACGGCCTCGGGGCTGACTCCGGCGTCTTCCAGGGCGCGCTTCATGGCCCGGGCCGCGCCCACGCCGGCTTCGTCGGGCTGGGTGATGTGTCCGGCATCGGCACTGGCGCCATAGCCCAGCACTTCGGCGTAAATCCTCGCCCCGCGGGCCTTGGCGTGTTCCAACTCTTCGAACACCAGCATGCCGGCACCTTCGGACAGCACGAAGCCGTCGCGATTGCGATCGAACGGCCGGCTGGCCTTGGTGGGCTCGTCGTTCCGCTCGCTCAGGGCCCGCATGTTGGCGAAGCCGCTGATGCCCATGGGCGTGATGGCGGCCTCGCTGCCGCCGGTGACCATGATGTCGGCTTCGTCGTATTGAATGCACTTGAAGGCATCGCCGATGGCGTTGGTGGCGCTGGCGCAGGCCGTGGCCACGGCGTAGTTCGGGCCGCGCAGTCCGAATTCAATGGAGAGCTGCCCGCTGGCGGCGTTGAGCATCAGCTTGGGAATCGTGAAGGCCGAGACCTTGTCGGGGCCCTTGTGCAGGAGCCGCTCGACTTGGGTTTCGATTTCGTGCAAGCCGCCGATGCCCGAGCCCAGGATCACGCCGGCGCGGAAGGGATCGATCTTTTCGAAGTCGATGCCACTGTCGCGCACGGCGTCGATGCCGGCGACCATGGCAAACTGGGTGAAGCGATCGATCCGCTTGGCGTCCTTGGGCGACATGTAGTCGCCGGCGGTCCAATCGTAGACGTCGCCGCCGAAGTGAACCTTGTGGCCGTGCCGTGTCGAACAGCCGGATCTTGTGGATCCCGCTTTCGCCGGCCAGCATGCGCTTCCAGAGATCTTCGACCTGGCAACTGAGCGAAGTGACCACGCCCAGGCCGGTGACGACGACGCGTCGTTTCATGAATGACCGCTTACGACTGGGACGCCTCGATAAATTGGACCGCCTGTCCAACGGTCTGGATCTTTTCCGCCGCGTCGTCGGGGATGGTGATGTCGAACTCTTCTTCCAGCTCCATCACCAGTTCGACGGTGTCCAGGGAGTCCGCGCCCAGGTCGTTGACGAATGAAGTTTCGGGTGTGATCTTTTCCTTGTCCACGCCCAATTGCTCCGCGACAATATCGATCACACGTTCTTGAACTGACGCCACCTTCGCGATCCTCCAACTGGATTCCATATACGGGGGAACTCGACCTGTTCTCCCCTGCTCGCCGGGTCTATTCCTTTAGGCGCAGATTCTCGGCGGCTGGTCTTGTCTTCAACGGACACAAAAATAGAGGATTTCCATAAGACAGGTCAAGATAGAAACTTTTCCCGCACGTGTCCAGGTCAGGCTGACCTGCCGGATCCCCTCGCCTTACTGTAAGCAGACGCCGCGGACCCCCGCCGCGTCACAGCGGCCACCTGCACTTCAAGAACCTATTCGCCGGCCCGGCGGATAACTTGACGTGCAGCTTCAGGCCACGAGCCCCCCGTCAACCGTGAGCACCTGACCGGTGATATAGCCGGCCGCGTCGCTGGCCAGAAACAGCACGGCCCCGCACACGTCGTCCACCTGGCCGATTCGCCGGGCGGGCACGCGTTTCTTGATTTCGTCCAAGACGACCGGACCGAGGGCCGCGGTCATTTCGGTTTCGATAAAACCGGGGGCCACGGCGTTGACTGTAATTTTACGGCTGGCCAGCTCCCTGGCCACGGTCCGGGTCATCCCGATGATGCCGGCCTTCGAAGCCGAGTAATTGGCTTGCCCGGGATTGCCGGTCAGCCCCGACACGCTGGCGATGTTGATGATCCGGCCATAACGGGCCTGCATCATCGGCCGCGTGGCGGCCCGGGTGAACAGGAACGTGCCGCGCAGGTTGGTGTTGATCACGCTGTCCCAGTCGTCGTCGGACATCCGCGGAATGAGCGTATCGCGCGTGATGCCGGCATTGTTGACCACGATTTGCAGCTTGCCCCATTTTTCGGTGACCTGGTCGACCACCTGCTGCACGCTGTCGCCGCTGGTGACGTCGCAGGCGAACGCCTCGGCCGTGCCGCCGCTGGTGGCGATGGCCCGGACGGTTTCGGCCAGTTTGTCGGTGTCGCGGGCCACGCAAGCCACGTTGGCGCCGGCGCGGGCCAGCGCGATGGCAATGCCGCGGCCGATGCCGCGCGAAGCTCCGGTGACGATCGCCGTCTGGTCGCTCAAATTCACTTGGAACGAACGCTTGGTAGGATCGGGTTCGGCCATGCCTATCTCCGGAGAGAAAATCGTGGGAGCAGCCATCCTAGCCCGCGACGCCGAGCCGGGGAATCACAAACATTCCGCCCGCTTCAGTCGAAGGCGCCGTAGCAGGAAACGCGCCGCTCGATCCGTTTCAACAGGCCGCGCAACACGCGGCCGGGTCCGACTTCGTAAAACTGATCATATCCCTCGTCGAGCAGGGTGCGCATCGACTCTTCCCACCGGACCGGCGAGACGAGCTGCCGCACCAGCAGTTGGCGAATCTCGTCCGGCTCGAAGTGGGCCTTTGCGTCGACGTTCGAGATCACCGGAATCGTGGGCTGTTGGATGCGCGTCTCGGCCAGTGCCTCGCGCAATCGCTCGACGGCCGAGGCCATGATGGGCGTGTGGAAGGCCCCGGCCACGGCCAGGGGCACGGCCTTCATGGCGCCGGCCGCCACGGCCATCTCGGCGGCCCGCTCGCAAGCCGCATTGGTGCCGGAGACGACGATATTGCCCGGGCACAGCAGATTCGCGATCTGCAAGGTTTCTTCCTGCCGCGCATCCTGGCAGAGTTTTTCGACCTGGTCCTGTGGCAATCCCAACACACTGACCATGCCGCTGGGCGTGGCGTCGGCCGCTTCCTGCATGGCTTCGCCCCGCACGGCGACCAGCCGCAGGCCTTCTTCGAACTCCATCGCGCCGGCAAACACCAGGCGCCGTGTACTCGCCCAGGCTCAAGCCGGCCGTGGCCTCGCACGACAGCACGACGTCGGGGGCCTTGTCGCGCAATTGCTCGATCGCCGCCAGGCTGGTGACGAACAGCGCCGGCTGGCTGATGACGGTGGAATCCAGCTCCTCGGCCGGACCCTCGAAGCAGAGCCGGGCGAGGTCATATCCCAGGACTTCGGCGGCCCGGTCGTACAAGCGGCGACACGGCCGGCAACGTCTCGGCGGCCTGGCGTCCCATGCCGACCGTCTGAGCACCTTGACCGGGAAAGAGAAACGCGATTTTGCTCACGCCCAAAGGCTCCCGTGCCGGTGTGGTTGTCGTGCGGACCGCAGGGGAAACCGGCGGCCGGGAAAGAGAATTCACCATCCCTAGCGGCCAGATGTCCTCGGCCGGCGCCGGCAGGGCGCCAGCGCCGCCGGCAGTGCGCCAGGCGACACCGGCCGCACGAAGCGTCTTAATCTTCGGCCGACGTCACGACCACGCGACCCATGTAATGGCCGCAATTCGGACAAACCCGGTGCGACGGCACGGCCGTGCTGCACTGCGGGCAATACTCGAGCCGCCGCGGCTTGATCGCATTGTGCGCCCGGCGGCTGCCGCTACGGGCATTGGAACTTTTGCGTTTGGGGACAGCCATAACCGATTCACCCATGGTGGCCGGGGCCCCCGCGACGGGGACACCCCAAGCTCAATCGTGACAACTCATTACACCCGCGACAAGCAGCCCATCGTATGCCACCGCCGGCGCAAGTGTCAATGGGGAGTGGTCAGCCCGTTTAGCCCGGAGCCAGCGGCGACGGAGAGAACCCCGCGGGGTAAAATACAAAGTCGATTGCGGCCGTCCCGTGGCCGCTCCGAATCGGACGTTACTTTCGAGGTTTTCCGTGCTCGATTTTCGACGCCAAGGTCACGCTCGAACAGATCGCTTGCCGAGCGGGGAACGGCGACTCCTGACGCTGCTGTGCGCGGCGGCGCTGGTCGTGCTGCTGGTGCTCCGGGTGGCCGGCCCCCACGGGCAAAATCCCGCGCGGCCCGGCGTGGCGATGGCGCCCCGGCAGGCGCGGATCGGACAACTCGCCTTGGCGGACGACGCCCGTTCGGACGACGAAAAACAGGGCGTCCCGCATGCCGACAAGTTTTTTCCCGGCGTGCGCCGCGACTACCTGGCCGAGGTTCGCGACGACACGATGTTTCGCGCCACGGAGAAGGACGCCTGGTTTCACTTGCTGGCTCTGCTGGACGAGACCGGCGCAGGCTGATTTGGAACAGGCCTCGACCGGCCGGGTCGGTTTTTTGCAGCTCGACGAACAGCCCAACGTGTATCGCGGCCGGTTGGTCACGATCGGCGGCGTCGTCCGTTCGGCGAAGCGCGTCAAGGCTCCCGAGAACGCCTATGGCGTCAAGCAATACTACCAGCTTTGGCTGCAGCCCGAGCGGAGCGAAGGGGAGTTGATTGTCGTCTACTCGCTGAAAGTTCCCGCCGGATTTCCGCTGGGACCCGAGTTGGACGCCGACTGCACGGCGACCGGTTTCTTCTTCAAGCGGTGGGCGTACCTGGGCAAAAGCGGGCCTTTGACGGCGCCGTTGATTCTGTCGCGGACAATTTCATGGACTCCGCCGCCGAAAGCGCACCCGTCGCCGGCAGTCGGCGAATCGTTCGCGATATCGCTGGGCGCGGCGGTGCTACTGGCCGTGATCCTCACCAGCGCCGTGGTGGCCCGGGGTCGCCGCAACCGCCGCCAGTCGGCGGCCGACGCCGAGTTGGACATCCTCGCGCCGGGCGACTTCGACAACCAGGGTCGGGACGAACATGCAACGCCTTAGAAGCTGTTTTGAAACCGCCGGGGACGGTCCCGATTTTGCGGAGTCTTCGGAGAAAAAGCAGAATGTCCCCTTTTACGATGTGGTTCGCTTGGTGTGTGCCGGCGCGATCGTGATGGCCGCGGCGACGGGGGTGACTCGCTTGGCATCGGCCCAGGAGCCGGCGGCGCGGCGCGTCCCCTTGGAAGAAATGCTCGCCGCGTTGGACATCGGGCCTGCAGCTGCTGACCGCCCTGTCGGACGAAAAGCCGGGCTCGGCCGCCGCGCGACAGAAACTGCTGTTGCTGCTGACGCGTCTTGCAAAGGTTCCTCTGGACGTGTTCGAGGCCGACAGCCAGGTGCCGCTCGCGATCAGCAAGATTTACGACGACGCGGCTCGCCAGCGGGGGCACGTCTACCGGCTGTTTGCCACCGCCAAACGGGTCGAGCGCGTGGAGCTTACGCCCGATGAGCGGGAGCGGTTCGGCTTCGACGCGTACTACCGCTGCCAGCTCGATTCCTTCGGCGCGCCGGTGATTCTCTACACGCGGGCCGTGCCCAAGGACTGGGCGCTCGACGCGCTTTGGACCACGCGTGCGGCGGTCCCGCCATGTTCGTCACGATGCGCCGCGTCGCCGCCGCCGGCCGGCGACGCCGAGGAGCACGAGCAAGCAGGCAAGTTGGCCGGTCGGCCGCCGCTGGTGTTTGCCTCTTTGCGGCTGGCCTGGTATCCGGACAATCTGTTGGGCCGCTTGCGGATGGACGTGGGCCTATTCGACGAGGTGAGCGACCGCTCGACCTTGAAGGAGCGGGAGTGTTTCTACCAACTGCTGGCCGCGGTCGGGCGGGGGGCCGACGGCTACCTCGAGCGCGAGGGGAAAAAACAACTCGCCGAGCAACGCGATATCTTCGAGCGCCTGGCCGACAATCCCGACCTCAGCCCGCAACAGCATGCCGACGCCGCGCGCGGCTTGGAACGGGCGGCCGCGGGGGCCTCGGACATCGTGCCGCTGTTCAACCAGCCCGACGAGCAGCGCGGCAAACTGTTCGTGTTGACCGGTGAAGCGCTGCGGGCGATCAAGATCCGCGTTGTCGATCCGGACGTCGTCCGGCGGTTTGACATCGATCATTATTACGAATTGGAAATCGTGACGCCGGATTCGCAGAACAACCCGGTGGTCTGCTGCGTGAGAAAGTTGCCGCCACACATGCCCCAGGGGGAGTCGATTCACGAGAACGTGCGGGTGAGCGGCTTTTTCCTCAAGTCGTGGGCCTTTGATACGCATCAATCGGCCGGCGCGGAGTCGGGCGAGCAAAAGCGGCGGCAATTGGCGCCGCTGCTGATCGCCGCGACGGTGGAAGTGCTCGGACCGCCGACCGTCACGCGTCCTTCGCAGAGCGTGAAGCTAGCTGTGGGGCTGGCGGTCGTGATCGTGCTGTGCGCTGGCGCGATGTGGTATATCCGCGGCGCGGATCGCCGCGCTGGCAAGATTGACGGCCGGTCGCGATGCGTTGCCGCCGCAAATCACGGTCGACGAAGGGGGCGAATCTTCGCCCGGCGATTGAGCTTGCCGCTTAACAGTCCGTTGAAATAAGCCATCGTGGCTTATTTCAACCTCGCCAGGTGCGTAGCAAAGCTCCGCACGGCTCGCAAAATAACGACTTACGTCGTCGTTTTGAGATCGCATCCATGCGATCGCGCAGGCCGTTGAATATTTCAACGGACTGTTAAGCGCTGGGTGTGCGTGCCCCTTGGCAGGATGATGCTGTCGCAGTTTGCGCAATGCTGGCGCAAGTATTGCTCACGCCGTTTTCGCGCCCGCTGCGCGCGCCTACTTGACTTCGAGCGCTCGAACCGCATACTCAACGGCGTAGTGATTCTGACGATGGACGAATCGCGCCGGGGGCTTTCGAACGCCGCTCGAAACCGCCCGTTACCACTCACCGGGAAAATCGGAGGGGCTACGCACGACATGGGTCGTCCGAAAATCAGCATCATCGGAGCGGGCAACGTCGGCGCGACGACCGCTCACTGGTGCGCGGCCGCCGAGTTGGGCGACATCGTGTTGTTGGACATCCCGCAAGTGGGCGACATGCCCAAGGGCAAAGCGCTCGACTTGATGCAGGCTTCGCCCATCGTCGGCTTCGACGCGACGATTACCGGCACCAGCGACTACGCCGACACGGCCGGCAGCAGCGTGGTGGTGATCACCGCGGGAATCGCCCGCAAGCCGGGCATGAGCCGCGACGATCTGCTGGCCACCAACGCCAAGATCGTCGGCTCGGTTGCCAGCGAGATCAAGGCCACGAGCCCCGAGGCGATCCTGATCGTCGTCAGCAATCCGCTGGACGCGATGGTGCAGCGCGTGCAGCAGGTGAGCGGCTTTCCGCACCGGCGGGTGTTGGGACAGGCCGGCGTGCTGGATACGGCCCGCTACCGCACGTTTCTGGCCATGGAGCTGGGCGTCAGCGTCGAAGACATCTCGGCCTTGTTGATGGGCGGCCACGGCGACACGATGGTGCCGATGCCCAGTTGCACCAGCGTCGGCGGCATTCCCGTGTCGCGGCTGATCGACTCCAAGCGGCTGGAAGAGATCGTCGACCGGACGCGCAAGGGCGGAGCCGAAATCGTCGGCCTGCTCAAAACCGGCAGCGCCTACTACGCTCCGGCCGCGGCCACCACGCAAATGGTCGAGGCGATCATTCGGGACAAGAAGCGGCTTCTGCCCTGCGCCGCCTGGTGCGACAAGGAGTACGGCGTCGGCGGCTATTACGTCGGCGTGCCCGTGATTCTTGGCGCCTGCGGGCGTGGAACGCATCATCGAGCTGGAACTCGAGCCCCAGGAACGGGCCGGCTTTCAAAAGAGCATCGACGCGGTGAAAGAGCTCGTGGCGGCGATGAACGGTCTGGCGCTGTAACGCGCAAACGTGATTTCCGAACGCGATGCCCGGGGATTCGGCACCATGCACACACTTTTGCAGGCCTCGTATTGCGTTCCCGAGAGACGACGCGTGCCAGCATTGCCAGCAGCGCCCCCCGCGGGTTGCCTTGCCGTTGACACTCCCAAAACGCTGGAGTAGAGTCCCCGACTTGTGGCATTTCCCTTAGTTTGTATGCGAACGATCGATTTGGCGATGCCTCGCAGCCTGTTGAAGGATTCGGCAGGCTGTGCGATCGCATGGATGCGATCTCAAAACAGCGACGCAAGTCGTTGTTTTGCGAGCCGTGCGAAGCTTTGCTTCGCACGTGGCGAGGTTGAAAAATGCCACGAGGGCATTTTTCAACGGGTTGTTAGCCGGAGGCGATATCGCGTGAGTCTGGGCGAAACGTTCGGGACAAGATCTTAACGAGTCTCGCCATGCTGCTCCGAAACACGCTGACAAGCGTGCTGCTGATAACCCTCGCGGCCGTTGCTCAGGCGGCTTCGCCCGAGCGTTCGGCAAGCGACTTCGAGCCCCCGGTCGCCGCGCGCGATTGGCGCTCGATCGTCGTGCATCACTCGGCGACCACGGGCGGCAGCGTGGCGGCGATCGACGCCGTGCACCGCCGGCAGCGCGACTCCGCCGGCAAACCCTGGCTGGGCATCGGCTATCACTTCGTGGTAGGCAACGGCCATAGCATGGGCGATGGCGAAATTGAGCCCACCTTTCGCTGGCAGCAGCAATTGCCCGGCGCCCATGCCGGCAACCGCGAACAGAACGAGCACGGCATCGGCATCTGCCTGATCGGCAATTTCGACGAAGCGCCACCCACCGAAAAGCAACTGGCGGCCCTGGGCGATTTGTTGCGCACGCTCACCGCTCGCTACTCGATACCACGTGCCCGCGTGCTGCGTCACCAGGACGTCCACGCCACGCAGTGTCCCGGCCGCCTGTTTCCCTGGAAGCAAGTATTGGCCGGCGTGCCGGAGACCAAAGGCTCCTGACGCGCCGGGTAATGACCCCGCGGGGAATCCGTGGATTCCCCATTCACCACGCCACCCAAAGCGAAATGAACCGAATTCAATATCTGCTCGACGATGACGCGGACCTCGAACCCTTTCCGGCAGCACCGGTGGCCCCCTCGGTGCTGGCGCCGGCCGACGGTGAAAACCCGCACTGCATTTTCACCCCGCAGCACTACGAGCGCAACTACGCATATCCGCTGGTCGTGTGGCTGCACGGCCCGGACGACGACGAGCGGCAGGTGAACCGCGTGATGCCGCTGGTGAGCCTGCGCAACTACGTAGCCGTGGGACCGCGGGGCACGCACGCCAGCCAGGTCCCGGGCGGATTTCGCTGGTCGCAAGACGCCGACGCTATCGCGCTGGCGGACCAGCGGGTCCAAAGGAGCGTGGCGGCCGTGCGGCGCCGGCTCCATATCGCGCCGGGCCGCATCTACCTGGCCGGCTACGAGTGCGGCGGCACCATGGCGCTGCGCCTGGCGTTGCACCGGCCGAAGGCCTACGCCGGCGTGCTGTCGATCGGCGGCGCGCTGCCCGAGGGACTGCAGCCGTTTCGCCGTTTGCACGAATTGCGAAACCTGAACGTGTTTCTGGCCACGGGCCGCTACAGCCAGCAGTATTCCGAGCGGAAGGTGTGCCGCAACCTGCGGCTGATGCACGCCGCCGGCATGTCGCTCAACTTGCGGCAATACCCCTGCGGCGACGAAGTCACGACCGAGATGCTCTCGGACATGGATCGCTGGATCATGGAGCAAGTGGCCGCCACCTGCCCGGCCGCGCAGGACCAGCCCAGCCACCGGCATTAGCGGGGAATCACAAACCGCCGGGACTTCGAGTGCCATCGGCTAGATGAGCCGAGGCCGTCCGGGAATTCGCACGTTCACGTTTAAGGGTGCCATGCTCACGACGAGCGCGAGCATGGCACTCTCGAAAAATAACGGATTGAATTCCCGCTGATCTACGTGTTGCTGAGGTCGACGAGTCGGCCGAGCAGTTTGCCGGCGGCTCCGCTGTCGATGGCTTCGGCCGCGAGCGCCGCGCCTGGCGCGGCTCGCTGGCTTTGCCGGCTACGAACAGGGCCGCCGCGGCGTTGATGACGACGATCTGCGCGCGGCGCCGGGTTGACCATCGAGCACGTCGCGAATCATTTCCGCGCTTTCGGCCGGGCCGCTGACTTGCAACGAGGCGAGGCTCACCGGCGCGAGTCCGAAATCCGCCGGCGTCCAACTGAAATTGCGCAGTCCGCTCGGCGCTGACTTCGGTCACGCGCGTCGGACCGGCCAGCGTGACTTCGTCGAGTCCGTCTTCGCCGTGCACCACCAGCGCCCGCTCGGTTCCCAGCAGCAACAGCGCCTCGGCCACCAACGGTCGCAGTTCGGCGCGGCCCACGCCCACGACCTGAAACGGCGCCCCGGCCGGGTTGGCCAGCGGGCCGAGCAGGTTGAAGATCGTCGGCACGCCCAGCTTGCGGCGCACGAGGGCCACCTGCTTCATCGACGGGTGCATCAAAGGCGCGAAGCAAAAGCAAATGCCCAGCTCATCCAGGCACCGCTCGACCTGCTCGACGCTGGCGCCGACGTTGACGCCCAGCTCCGCCAGCGCGTCAGCCGAGCCGGTGCGGCTGGTGACGGCGCGGTTGCCGTGCTTGGCCACCGGCACGCCGGCGGCCGCGGCCACTAGCGCCGCGGCCGTGCTGATGTTGAACGTGCCGGAGGCGTCGCCGCCGGTGCCGCAGGTGTCGACGATGCCCGGGCGCGTCGAGCGAATGGGAGTCATGTGGCGGCGCAGCGACAAGGCGGCGCCGGCCACCTCCTGGCTGGTTTCGCCCTTGGCCCGCAAGGCGGTGAGCAACAGGCCCGTCTGACCTTCGGTCGACTGGCCGGCCACGACCGCGTCGATGGCGGTGGCCATTTCTTCCATCGACAAGTCTTCGCCGGCGGCCAGCCGGCCCAGGATTGCTTCAATCACGCTAGTGGGTCCTCGTGTTGACGGGCGTCAAACCGATTCTACTTTCGACTTCCTGCGGCGAACACCGCCACCCAAGTCCGGCGGCCGTCGCGCGGCGCGGCGGGAGCAGGTCTCGCAGCTACCCTTGTTTCAATGGCCGTCAGTCCCTACAATCCCCCGCGCCGGTGCATGCCACTTGCCGCCTGGGGCCTCACGGACCGATGCTCACGAAAAAGATACTCCTGGACGTCGACCCGGGCATTGACGACGCCGTGGCCATTGCCATGGCCCTGTTCGATCCGCAGGTCGAGGTCGTGGCCGTGACGGCCGTGGGCGGCAACGTCCCCCCGGAGCAGGCCACGCGCAACGTGCAGGCCATCATCGAGCAGCTCGACCCGCCCCGCTGGCCGCGCATCGGCGAGGCGTCGGACCCCGAGCTGGGACTGCCGGGCCGCAACGTCCAGCTGCACGGTCCCGACGGGCTGGGTAACGCCAACTTCCAAGTGTCCGAGCTGCAGCATCGGCATCCGTCGGAAAAGGTGATTTACGACGAAGTCCGGGCCGCCCCGGGCGAGGTGACGATCGTCGCCCTCGGCCCGCTGACGAACATCGCCCGGGCCTTTGCCCGCGAGCCGGCGCTGACGGACATGGTCGGCCAGATCGTGATGATGGGGGGCACGCTCGACGGGGTGGGCAACGTGACGCCGGCGGCCGAGTTCAATATTTATTGCGATCCCGAGAGTGCCCGGGCGGTGTTCCGATCGCAAGTGGCCTCGATGACGCTGGTGCCGATCGACGTCACGCGGCAAGTCACGTTCGGCTACGACCTGCTGGACCGGCTTCCCGACGGCCGCAGTCGCGTGGGCCGATTCTTCTCCAAGTGCCTGCCCCACTTGTTTCGCTCCTACCGGCAGGAGCTGGGCTTCGAGAGCATCTGCCTGAACGACGCGGTGGCGCTGGTGGCCGCGTTGCATCCGGAGTTGTTCGAAATCGAGCTGGCGGCCGGCCGACGTGGAGCTGTCCGGCGAATTGACCCGCGGCGCCACGGTGTTCGATCGCCGCCGGCTGCGCGAGTGGCGCACGAACGTCGCGGTGGCCAGCAAGGTGGAAGTCTCGGCCGTGCAGGATTGCATCCTCCGCGGACTGGCGACCGCCGGCGCGGCCAGCAAGGGCTGATCGGCCGCGATCAAGTTCCCCGCACGAGTCCGTACCACTCGATGTGTTTTCGCGGGCAAAAGTGGAGCCGTTGCCGGTGGCAGTAGGGCACGAGCCACTCGGCCCGTTGGGCCAAGGTCGCTGCGTCGGTTCCCTGCGGCATGAGCATCACCCGCTGGCGATCGATTTCGGGGAACTGCCGCAAGTAGGCTTCCACTTCGTCGCAGTCGGCGGGCGATTCGACCACGAACTTGAGCTGGTAGGGAAACTCGCCGACGAGCCGGCGAATCACTGCCGGCACGTGGCGCGATTGCTCGTGCCGCCGGGTCCAGGCTCCGGCATGCTCGGCGCGGGGCGTGGAGCCAGACAGCTTGGGACTGATCGACATCAGATCGCACTCGAGCGGCAGATAGAGCGTGCCGGCGGTTTCGATCGTGACGTGCAGGCCCCGCTCGCGCAGCCCGGCGGTAAGTGGCAGCATTTCGGCGAACAGCATCGGCTCGCCGCCGGTGACGACGACGTGACGCTCACCGAGCGCGTCGACCCGGGCCAGGATCTCGCTGACGGCCAGGTCCTCGCCCTCGGGCTGCCACGACGCATAGGGCGTATCGCAATACCAACAGCGCAGATTGCATCCGCTGGCGCGGACGAACGCGCTTGCCGTGCCCGTGAGAAAGCCTTCGCCCTGTACGCTGTGGTAGATTTCCGCGATTTTCATGTTCGGTAGGGCGCCGGATCGACGAGTCCCGCCTCGGCAAAACCCTTGAGCCGCAACGTGCACGAGTCGCATTGGCCGCAGGCCGCGCCGGCGGCGTCCGGGTCGTAGCAACTGCGAGTCAGTGCATAATCGACGCCCAGCCGGGTGCCGGTGCGAATGATGTCGGCCTTGGACAGTTCGACCAGCGGCGTGTGAATCCGATAGCGCAAGCGGCCTTCGACCGACGCCTTGGTGGCCAGGTTGGCCATCCGCTGGAACGCCGCGACGTACTCCGGCCGGCAGTCGGGATAGCCGCTGTAATCGACGGCATTCACGCCGATGAAAATGTCCGCCGCGTCGTGCACCTCGGCGTAGGCCAAGGCCAGCGACAGGAAAACGGTATTGCGGGCCGGCACGTACGTGATCGGAATGCCCTCGGCCATTTCGTCGGCCGAACGTCCCTTGGGGACGTCGATGGCGGCGGTCAGGGCGCTGCCGCCGAATGGCCGCAGGTCGATCGCGAGCGTCACGTGCCGCACGACGCTCAGGCTCTTGGCCACGCGCAGGGCGGCCTCCAACTCGGCCCGATGCCGCTGCCCGTAGTCGAACGAGAGGGCGTACAGCTCGAACCCCTCGCTGCGGGCCACGGCCGCGCAGGTCGCCGAATCGAGCCCACCGGAAAGCAAAATGACTGCGGGAGTGGACATGCTCGCGCGCGAGGAGCCTGACAAGCGGGGCGGTATGATTCTATGATGACAGAATCGACAGCTCGACGAAAGGACCGCGCCATGGCCGACGATTTTCGCCAGATTCTGGAAACATTTACCAACCAGTTTCCCGACCGGGACTACACGATCGAAATCCGCTGCCCGGAGTTCACCAGCGTGTGCCCCAAGACGGGCCAGCCGGACTTCGGCGTGCTGACGTTCACCTATACGCCCGACGTTCGTTGCGTGGAGCTAAAGAGCTTGAAGCTCTATTTGCAACAGTTTCGCAACGAGGGGATTTTTTACGAGCACGCCACGAACCGGATTCTGGATGACCTGGTGGCGGTCCTGGCTCCGCGACGGATGACGCTGGTGGCGGAGTTCACGCCGCGCGGGGGTATCACGACGAGCGTGACGGTGACCTATGAGAAGTGAGGACCCGGGGGGAGCGAGCGGCGCGGGTCCGCTAAACCGCAAGCGGTTGGACGCGTCATGCGGTTGGGGGGCTAATAGAGTTTTGCGCGGCCGGCGGCTTTCCATTCTTGGAAGAGGGCGGCGCACTGGTCGCTCAGGATGCCGCTGACTACCTTCACGCTGCTGCCACCCCCACGCAATAGCTCGGCGACGTCGACGCGCAGCTCGTTGAAGCCCGCGGCCGCGGCGTTTGCGACGGTGGCGCCGTAGTAGACGGTGCCGACGCGGGCCCAGTGCAGGGCCGTGGCACACATCGGGCAGGGTTCGCAGGTGCTGGCCACCAGGGCGCCTTCGAAGCTCACCGAGCCGGTGGCCTGGCACGCGCGGCGCAGGGCGGTGATCTCGGCGTGGGCCGTGATGTCGGTCGTGGCCCAGACGCTGTTGTGCGCCGCGGCGATGATGCGGCCGTCGACGGCAATGGCACAACCGAACGGCGTCTGTCCGGCGGCGATGCCGGAGCGGGCTTGCTCGATCGCGGCCCGCATGAGTGTTTCGGCGTCCATTTTATTCGGCTCCTGCCAGCTCGCGCTCGACGGCGGCAAAGATGCCGTGCATCGCGTCCAAATAATCCTCGGCCTCGTCCAGGGGCATGACCAGCGGCGGGCTGACGCGCAGCACTTTGCCGGCCAAGGGACCCAGCAGGTGAATCGCCCGGCCGGCGCCGTCGCCCAGGTAACAGGCTTCGACGCATCGCTGCGCCACGATGTCGGCCGGCGTGCTGGCGATGGCGCCGCATTCGACGCCCCACACCACCCCTTCGCCCCGCACGTTGGCGACGATGTCCAATTCGCACAGCCGGCTCAGCCCGCGCTCCAGCACGCCGGACAACTGCCGGGCCTGGTCCAGCACGTCGGTGGATTCGAACTCATCGAGCGTGGCCAACACGGCGGCACAACCCAAGGGGGAGGCGCTCCAGGTGTCCGACCCCTCGCCGTAATGCATCGCGGAGAACAAATCGGCCCGGCCCACGACGGCATCCACGGGCACGCCGTTGCCCAGCCCCTTGCCCAGCACGACGATGTCGGGTTCCACGCCGTAATGCGTGAAGGCGTACATCTGGCCGGTGCGGCCGAAGTTGGCCTGCACCTCGTCCAGGATGAACACGACGTCGTTTTGCCGGCAGAAGCGCTGGAGCAGTTGCAGATATTCGCGCTGCGGATGATACGAACCGCCGCCCCCCAGGTACGGTTCGGTCACGAGACAGCAGATCTGGTTGCCGAACTCGGCGACGAGGGCGTCCAGCTCGCGCTGGTACGGCCCCAAGTCCAACGGCAGGCGGCGTCGCTCGATGCTCGAACATTCGTCGGTCGGAAACCGGACGAAGCGGACGCGCGGGTCGCGCTCGGCGTCCTGCTCGCTGCCGGTGACGGCGCCGGCCAGCCCTTTCTTGCCGTGAAAGCCGTGGCGGGTGGCCAGGATGACGTTGGCCCCCTCGCGGCGATCGAGCGCGGCCCAGATGGCCTTTTGCACGGCCTCGCTGCCGCTGGCGGACCACAGCACCTGCTCCATGCGGCCGCCCCCCTCCTGGCCGCGCAAGCTGGCCAACAGGCGTTCGGAGGCGTGCAGCTCCAACGGGGTCGCGGCGTTGTACGCGGTGAGCGTGGCGGCGGAGAAGAAGTCTCCCTTGGTCGGAATTTTTTCAATGCCCAGGTAGCCTTGCACGCGGCGCCACCAGCGCGTCGGGTTGTGTCCCAGGTTGGCCACCAGCACGCCGGACGTGAAGTCCGCCAGTTTGCGACCCTCGGGAGTCCAGTGATAGGAGCCTTCGCTGCGGGCCAGCACCGCCAGGCTGGGCGTGAACGTGCGCTGGGCCACCGGCTCGACGTCGGACAGGCGGCGGCGGATTTCGTTGGACAGGTCTTCGCCGGAATGTTGGATCGGCGGCTGCTGGGCGAATTGCTTCATGGTTCTTTTCAAGGGGGTTCAGACTTTGCCGGCGTACAACACCTCGGGCTCGGCTTCGCCGGGCCGGTACAACACCAGTCCGCCGTGCCGGTCGTTGACGTTCACCAGACAATTCGGCGTGCCGGCGGAGTGGCGGGCCAGAATGGCTTCCATGGCCTGGACCGTGGCCACGGTTTGCCGGTCGGCGGACAGATCGTTGTAGGCCAGGGTTCGCGCCCGGGCCAGCCGCTGGTCGCGCTCGCCGGGGGGGCCGCCGAACTCGACTTCGGCCACTTCGCGGACGAACCGCTCGAGCACTTCGATCCCATAACCGCGTTGCGATCGCTCGCCCCAGGGTTCCAGGAACGAGCCGTTGTAGTGGTTGTTGATCGAGTTCTTCAGCTCCGTGGGGGTGCGGCCTTCGACCGTGCATTCCACGCCACGCTTGCGACTGTGGCCGTTCCAAACTCCGTTGTCGAAGCGAAACTGCACTTCCTGCTCGACGTAGCCGGGGAAGTTGTCGGGCGTGACCCACGAGGTGTGGATGTCGAACGCCGCTTCGCGCCCGTCGTCATAAGTGTAGATCATCCGCAATTGCGTCGAGTCCCAGGTGGGGCCGTCTGCCGCTCCGACCAGGCCCCGCTGGCCGGTGCATTGCACGCTTTTCAGCGTGCCGCCGAAGGTGAAATCGATCAGCTTGATGTAGTGCACCGCCACGTACGTGCCCGGGTTGCGACCGGTGATCCACTCGGCAAACTGGCTGCCGGAGATCGCCTTGGGCTCGAGCAGCGTGCAGTAGCCGTTGTTCACGTGCCGCAGCACGCCGTCGGCCACCAGCGTGCGGAGCTTTTTGTGGTCCGGGTCGAGCAGCTTGTGGTAGACCACCTTGGCCAGCACGCCCTGCTCGCGGGCCAGGCGGTCCAATGCGTCCAACTCGGCCAGTGATAGCACCGAAGGTTTTTCCACCAGCACGTGCTTGCCGGCCATGATCGCCGCGCGGGCGGCCGCGAAGTGCCGATCGTCGGGCGTGGCGACGCACACGAAGTCGACGCCGTGGGCGAGCAATCGCTCGATGCTTGCCGGTTCGATGAAGCTCTCGAACGGCGCGATGCGGTCGCCCGCCGACTGGCGATAGGCTTCGGCGCGGCGCCCGGTGCGGCTGGCCACGGCCGCCAGTTCCACACGGCACACGCCGCTCGTGGGGCCGTACAAGGGCTGGCGATGCGCGGCTTCGAAGAACGGGCGGTAGGTTTCGTCGAAGATCATCCCCATGCCGACCATGCCGGCCCGCAACAGGTGCACGTCGGCTCGCGGCGTCGCGTTTGTCTGCGCGTGACTCATGTCCGCCAAGATAGCCGAGCGAAGGGTGAATTGCCATCGAGCGCGTGGTGACGATTCTGGAGGGAGATTAACCGAATTGCCCCTTGTCATGCCCCGCGCCGCCGCGCCACAATGTCCCTCTTGTTTGGCGGCCGCGCGTTGCGCGCTGCGGCCGCGGGGGGTGGTTCGGTTCGCGCGAACAACTCGGAAAGGTGACGATGTCTGAACATGCTCGCGTGACGCTCAGCGGATTTGGCGACGAAGCGGCAATTCAAAAAACGGCCGTGCAGCAGTTCGCCGCGCTGGCCGCGCTGGGCTTGCAGTATTACAGCCTGCGGTTCATCGACGCCGGCGACGGCGTGAAGAATGTGATGAACCTGAGCAAAAGCGAGATCCAGACCGTCCGCCACCTGGAGGACGAATACGGGCTGAACGTGGCCTCGATCGGCTCGCCCATCGGCAAGGTGAAGCTGTTGGACGTCGACGACGGCACGCAGAACGCTTACGTGCCGTTCAAGAAATATCTGGAGAAGGACGTCTCGAAGGCCTGCGACATGGCGCACGCTTTCGAGACGAAGCTGGTCCGCGGCTTTTCGTTTTATCATCCCAAGGGAACCGATCCCTGGGATCACGTGCCGCAGGTGGTGGATCAGCTCGGCCAGATCGCCGAAAAATGTCTCCGCAGCGACCTGACCTTTGGCGTCGAGCTGGAAGCGAACCTGGTGGGGCAAAACGGCGAAATCCTGGCCGCCATTCACGGCCAGGTAAAGAACCCGGCCCTGGTGCTGATCTTCGACGCCGGCAACCTGAGCTGCCAGGGTTACACGCCCGCGGAAGTGCTCGAGCAGTTCCGCTTCGTGAAGGCGGGCCTGGGCTGGATGCACGTGAAAGATTATCGCCACCCGCATCCCACCGCGCGGCAAACGCACGTCGACGAAGAGACGCTCAAACACTTCGTGCCGGCGGACCTGGGCGACAGCGGTCACGAGGCGATCTTCAAGGAGCTGCGCGAGCTGCTGCCGAAGCTCGACGCCAAGCTTCGCCGCCGGGGCATTCCCGGCGTGTTTCTGGACCTGGAGCCGCACGTCAAGGCCGGCGGACAATACGGCGGCTACAGCGGCCCCGACGGCATGGGCGTGGCCCTGCGGTCGTTGTGCCGGGTGCTCGACTACGTCGACATCGGCTATCATCTGCGCGACTTCAACGACATCGTCGCGGCCCGGGGCTTCTAGCGCGCGACAGAGGGCGCCGAGCAGTGCGCGACCGAGTGAGGCGTCCGACGGCGACTGGTGTCGCCACGGCTGGCGGTTTAGCGGACCACGCAAGCCCGATCCTGCCTGCCTATTGCGGCTCCGCTACGCCCGTTTGCGCCTTTTCCTTTTCGAGCGCCGCCAGCTCGGCATCCACTTCGTTGATGATCGCCCGCAGGCCACCCGCTTTCTTCCTGCGCAGCGAGGCCATCACGCGGTTGGCCGCCCGCACGCTCCACAACACCCACAAGATGCCGACCACCAACAGCACGGAGCCGCCCGCCCGCAGCGCCGTCGTGTCGGCAAAGCCCAGCACGAAGAACGCCGACGCCAGGCAGACGGCGCTGGTGACCAGCGTGCCGTAAGCGTGCCTCAGCGACTGCTGCTGGCAATGGGTGTCGATGGCACTATGGGCCTGGCCGATGGCCAACTCGCGCATCTTGGCATTGAGATCGGGGGCCAGCGAGAGCTTGGGACGCCGCAGCAGCTCTTGCAGCCGCGGCTCGTTGTCGGCCGCCGGCGGCGATGGTTCGGCAGACGGGCTTTCGGACGGCCCTTGAGCGGCCGCCGGCGGGGGCGGATTTTTGGTTTGCCGCGTTTTGGCTTTGGGCTCGACCGGCTGCGTCGCCGAGAGCTGGTGCGCGCGCACGCGCTGCATGAACGCCGCGATGTGCACGTCCATGGAGTCTTCGTCGTCGCCCGCGGCGGTCCGCATCCGCACCGTCTCCTCAAGGTCATCGACGACCGTCTCGCTGAGCGACAGGGCGCTTGCGGAGGGGAACTCGGCTTCGTCCGCCCAGCCGGTTTCGACGGGTGCCGGCTCCTGTTCGGTTGCCCAATCGTGCTCGACCGGATGCTGGCGTCCCTGGTCGCCGGCCTCGAGGTCTTCGGCCGGTGGCTCGGCGGCGCGTTCGGCCGCGGCTTGTTGCTGGGCGCGAATTGCTTCCTGTTCGGCGGCCAGAGTCTCGCGCTCGTGCGCGAGCTGCTGTTGCTGTTCCTCGACGTGGCGGGCCGACTGCGTGCGGTCTTCTTCCCAGGCTTCCTGCTGGCGCTCGAGCCGCTGGCGGTCGGCCTGGAGCTGTGCGCGCTGCGCTTCGAGGGCGTCGAGTTGCTGCCGAACTTCCTCGGCGTCGACCGCGGGGGGCGCGGCCGGCGGCGGAACTTCGGACAGCTCGCGGCGCAACCGGTCGAGCTCGGCGGCCTTGGCCGAAAGATCAGCCCGCTTGGTTTGCAGCTCGTTCTCGTATTCTTGACGCAGAGCAGTTAGTTCTTCGCGCTCGGCCGCCAACCGCGACCGGTCGGCTGCGAGCTCCGCGCGAGCCGTCTCGAGCGATTCGCCGTGGCGCGTTCGTTCGGCCTGTTGCTCGTCGTGCTCCGCCTGCCACCGCTCGTACTGCGCTTCCCGCTCTTGGCATTCGGCTTCGCGCCGCTGGAGATTCGCGCGGGCTTCTTCCTGTTCCTGGCGCTCGGTTTGTAGAGCGCTCCGTTGGGCGTCCCACTCGCTCTGCAGGCGTTCTCGTTCGTCGCGCGCCGCTTGGGCGTCGGCCTGGGCCTGGGCCAGGGTCGCTTCGCGGGCCGCGAGCGCTTCTTCGACGGCCCCGAGCCGGGCCTGCGCAGTTCGGTTTCCGTCAGGGTGTCGCGGTGCGCGGCCTCCAGCGCCGCCGCCGTGGTGCGCTGCTCTTCCAGCTCGCGCCAGGCTTCGGCCAACTGCGACTCCAGCGCGGCGCGCCGCTGGGTCAGCTCGTCGGATTCGCGGAGGTTGGCCGCCAACTGAAGGGCGATGCGGCGTTCCTGCTCGGCCAGATTCCGGGCCCTTTCGTCGAGCTCTTGCTGCCAGCGTTCGGCCTCGGCCGCCCGCTGGGCGAGGGCGGCCGATTCCTCGGCACTGGCGGCCAGGGCTTGGCGACCCGCGTCCAGCTCTTGCGCCAGCGGGCCGATTCCGCGGCGTGCTGCTCGAGCTGTTCGGCAAGCGCTGCACGCTCGGCGTTCCATGTTTCTTGAACCTGGCTGAGGGCGGCGGCCTGGTCGGCCAAATCGCTCTGCCATTTGGTCCGCTCGGCGTCGCAGGCTGCGGATCGCTCGCGCAATTCCTCTTGCAGTGCCTGGAGCTGGTTGCGCCAGCGGCGGGCTTCGCTCACGAGTCTTCGCAGGCGGTCGCGCCGGCGGGCGCGGCGCTGGGCGAACGTTCGGTGCTTGGCGCCGGCGCCGGCTGGGAGCGGCGGTCCAGCACCATCGTGCGTCCGAGGTCGGCCGCCGGGGCCGGCTCGGGGGTTTCGCTCGCCAGGATCTCGAACTCCACCGGACCGACGGACAGCCGGTCGCCCGGCTCCAGCACGGCGTCGTTGAAGGGCTGGCCGTTGACCAGCGTCCGCGGGGCCCAGGAGCGAGCCACCGTGCCCAGCGCCGCGCAGGATCAACAGATGCATCGGCCATACGCCCCGGGCTTGCAAACGCAACGTGCAGCCTGCGGCCGAACCGATCGTGCACTTGGCCGCGGAAAGTCGCACGACCTGGCCGTCGCGCGCGGTGCCCACGATTCGCAAGCACAGGTCACCGGCCGGCTCGCCCTGGACCTGAGGTGAGGGACTCTTGCCGGCGACGAAAACCATTGACGCGTCCTCGGGTGGTTCTGGGGCGAGTAGATGGTGTCCCCCGCAGCCTGGCCCTCTGCGCACACGGTGTGGGTGCCGGAACACTCACAGGTCGTGTAGCTTATGCACCGCGGCTGGTCAAACGCCTCGGTCCGCGTTGTCAGCAGTGTCTCCCGCGGTGCGCGGCGAAATGTGAAAAAGGGCTGCATATCTTTGCCGGTTCTGTCGATTATCCGTAAGCGAACCGGCAGCCGGCACGCCCGGCCGAGCGATCAAGCAAAAACCGGGCGGGGCGGGCCTCGGCCCGCGCAACTGTCCGCGGCGGCGACCGCTCGACCGACCGGCTGGTAGAACGCCGGCGACGGCCAGCGGGCCTCTCGAGAAGTGAGGCTGGCCGCTTGACTTTCGGCCGGGGTGTCGAAGAATGTTTCGCCCGTCGGAGAGGGGTAAAATCCGTCCGAAATTTTTGTGACCCCCGCCGACTTTGATGCGTACTATAGTTTGGTTGCGGCACACAGCGGCGGCCAAGTCAAGTGTCGTTTTAGGGTCATTCAATCTTCCGAGAAGTTGGCAGCGGCGATTCGGGGGGACACCTTCGGCCGCAAACACCATCCGGACAAAGAAGGTGAAGGAAACATGGCACGCAAAGATGCAATCCTGAGCATGCGCCAAATCTTGATCATGCGTCGCGACGCACTCCGGACGGCGCTGGCTGGCGACTTGAGCTTACTGAAGGAACTGCGGGCGCAGACGGCCGGCGACGTGGTCGACGCCGCGCTGGATTCGGCCCAGGACGAAATCAGCTCGCAACTGGCCGAAGTGGAAAGCCGCGAGCTGGCTTCGATCGAGAACGCCTTGGAGCGGATGCGCGAAGGCCAGTACGGCGTTTGCGAAGGCTGCGGCTGCTCGATCCCCATGGCCCGGCTGAATGCCCTGCCCTACGCCACGCTGTGCATCAACTGCCAGCGCGAGCAGGAGCAGTTCGGCGGCCGCGGCGCCGGCGATGCCGACTGGGGTCGCGTGCTCGACTCGGGCAGCGACAACGACGTTTCGATCAACGACATCGAAATCGACGTCTAAGACGGGCCCGTTGCGATAATGGGGCCCTTGCCCCGCCGATTAAGCGAAACACAACGATGCACTGGTGAAACGTCGCCTTCGGCAGCCTTTGCAAGAGGCCCACCGAACGCTCAGTTTGCCAGTGCATTTTCGTTTCTATTCGGGGTACCTTACGGGCAGTTGCCAATCTGGCAGCGGCACTCTATCGTACAGAGGGTACGCCGCCAGCCCGCTCGGCCCCTCATGCGGGTGACTGACCCGTGGGAGCTACCGGCAATGATCCGTTTGTATACTTTCCGTTGCCTGGGATTGCCGGCCATGCTGGTGGCGGCCGTGCTGGCGGCTCCGGTGGCTGCCCAACAGGGGGACGAGGCCCAGGTCGAGTCGGCCCGCAGCAAGCTGTACGAGGCCCTCAGCCGCGAGGTCGCGTCGCTGGAGCGGCAAAGCAACGTGCTCAAGGCGGTCGTGCGGCTGGTCCGGCCGACGGTCGTCCACATCGAAGCCGACAAGGTCGATAGCACGCTCATGCAGTACGGCCGCAAGGCGCGGGTCGAAGAGGCCGGCAGCGGCTACATCGTCGAGCTCAACGGCCACGACTATATTCTTACGAATCGCCACGTCATCAAGGGGGCCGACGCCAAGAACATCAATATCCGGCTGGCCGACGGGCGACAACTCCATCCCTCGCGCGTCTGGGACGACGAACAAACGGATGTCGCGGTGATGAGCGTCGACGCCTCGGGCCTGGTGCCGGTGCGGCTGGGCAATAGCGACGAGCTGGAAATCGGCGACTTCGTACTGGCCGTCGGCAGTCCGTTCGGCTTGAGCCACTCGATCACCTTTGGCATCGTCAGCGCGCTGGGGCGCCGCGACCTGATCCTGGAAGAGAACGTCCGCTTTCAGGATTTCATCCAGACCGACGCCGCCATCAACCCCGGCAACAGCGGCGGTCCGCTGATCAACCTGCGCGGCGAAGTGATCGGCATGAACACGGCCATCGCCTCCAGCTCGGGACACAACGAGGGAGTCGGTTTTTCGATCCCGATCAACATGGTCACCTTCGTGGCCAAGCAGCTCGTCGAGCACAACAGCGTCACCCGGGCCCAGCTCGGCGTGCGGTTGGATCGCAAGTTCGACACGGCCACGGCGGTGAGCGTCGGCTTGCAGCGGCCGCGCGGAGCGCGCATTTCCGACATCATTCCGGGCTCGCCCGCCGAAACCGTCAAGCTGCAAGCCGGCGACGTCGTGCTCGAGTTCGCCGGCGTGCCGGTGGAAGACGACGTCCACCTGATCTACCTGGTGGGCATGACCGAGCCGGGCGCGAAGTGCCGATCCTGATCCTGCGCAATCAGAAGCAATACCGGCTGAACGTCACGCTGGGCAATGCGCCGAGCGACGAAAAGCTCGTCCCCAAGGCGAGTCGCTGACGACGACGCGAACTTTGCGCGGCGCGTCTCAGGCGTGTGCCGCTTCGGTTTTGGCCTGGCCGCCCTCGGCCGCGGGGGGCGCGTGCGGCGCCGGTTTGGGGGCGAACACCAGCACGGTCACGGCGCCGGTCACGACGACGATCAGGCCGGCGTAGAACATGGCGTGCAACTGGCCCCATTGGCCGGCCTGGGTGACGCTGACAAACGTGTTCACCACCGGGGCGCCGCCGAAGACCAGCGGCATAACGAAAATCGGCTTGCCGCCGAAGTTGAACGCCATGATGATCCCCAAGGCGCCGACGGCGCCGGCCGCTCCGCCGGCCAGGCTCCAGAACGAGCCCCGGAAGGTGAACTCCCCGGGGTCGGCCCATTGCAAAAGCATCAGCGTGGGGACGATCACCGCGATCAGGAAGTAAGACACGCCCACGCAAATGAACGGCCGCAGCCGGCTGCCGGCCATGGCCATCTGCCCGCGATGGAGCGTCGGACCATACGCGCCCCAGGCCAGCGCCGTCATGATGGTGAACAACATGACGAACGTCACGTCGACGATCCTGGGCTCGTCGGCCCCCAATTCGTGTTTCGCGGTCGTCGGCGCGTCGGCCTGTTTCGCGGCGGTGGCGGCCGGCTCCGCGGGCCCGTGGCCACCGTGCGGACGAAACACCAAGACACTGCTAGCGCCGGCGATCACCAGGATCAGCCCGGCGATGAAGATCGGATTGATCTGCTTGAACGATTTTGACCAATACATCGTCAGAAACGTGTTGACCACCGGGGCGCCGCCGAAGACCAGCGGCATCACGTACACCGGGCGGCCGTGAAACGCCAGCGCCAGGATGATGCCCAGGGCCCCAATCGCGCCGACCGCGCCGGCCGCCAGGCTCCAGATGATGCCGCTGGTGGACCAGTGCCCGGATTCGCCCTTGAGCCGCAGCATGATCACCGGCGCCAGCACGGCGATCAGAAAATAGGCCACGCCGACGCAGACAAACGGCTTGAGCGAGCTGCCCCCCATGCCCGAGCGACCCACGGCCAGCACCGGCCCGTAGACGCCCCAACAGAGCATGGCCACGAGAATGGACAACAGCAACGCGGCGAGGCCTTTCATGGCGGGCAACTCCGGGACTCGAGGTGGAGCGAAGGGGCAGGTGCCTATTATCGGAAACCGGCACCCGCCGTGCTAGGGCGCACGGCCGGCGCTTTGCATGCGACAAGCGTTCGCATGCCGGGGCCGGCGCTCGCCTAGCGTTTGCCCTTGTGCTCGACTTTCGGCCAAAAGTGCGCGGCGAAGCTCTTCTCGTTGAAATCGGGGCTGTTGTCGTGATCGTGGCACTTGAGGCACACGTTCTCAAAGGCCAGTCCCACGCTGAGCTTCAGCTTCTGCCGCTCGGCGTCTTTCTTCTCACGGCTGCGGCCCCCTTCGGCGGCAACGTGGGCGGCCGACGGACCGTGGCAGTTGTCACACTGGTTGCCCGAGAGTTGGGGGGTAGCCTCCAGGCTGTCGAACCCGGTGACATAGGGATAGTACTCCTGCGGGTTCCAGCCGGTCGAATGGCAACTGATGCACTCGGCGTCGTACTGTCGCGGTGGATCAAGCTTGGTTAAGGACTCGGTGGCCTGGGCGTGCTTGGTCTTGCTCCAGATGCCCCAGGCCGTGGGATGGCACTCGCGGCAGCTTTCGGCCCCGGCAAACTGTCCGGCGAGCGGATCGTCGGAGGCGGCCTGGGGATAGGGGACCGGCTTGAGTCCCAGCTCGTGCCAGCCCAGTTGGCGGAGCTGATCCTGGTAGGTGGCCATCAGCTCTTTCATGACGGGCGATTCGGGAAACCGCGAGTCGAGCGCCACGCGCTGAAACCGGACCGGTTCGGCCGCGTCGTCGTAGAAGCCGGCCACGACCAGGTACATGCCCTTGGGGGCGACTTCGACCAGCCGGGTCTGGGTCCCCTCGACCGTTTCGGGCACGAGCGGCGGGACGTCGCGGCCGTCGGAAGTGACGACGATGTTGAATTGCGGAAACCGGCGGGCCAGCTCGCGGCTTTCGTCCACGGTGGCGTGCGCAACAGGACGCGGACGTCGCAATCCTTCAGTTCGCCGATGACCTTTTCCAGCGCTTCGGCGGCGGGCTGCATCACGACTTCGTCGTTGTTGACCTGCTCTTGATATTGCTGGCCCAGGACGGACGTGATGCCCAGCTTCATCCCGCCGGCTGCGACGACGCGCGTCTTGGGCGTCAGGTCGAACAGGTTGACGTTGGCCGACACGAAGATGCTGTCCTGGGGATCGGCTCCGGCCACGGCGGCCACGACTTCGCCGGCCGACAGCCGCAGGTCGTCGGGCCCGAAACCAACGGCGCTAAAGCCGGATCGCTTGAGGGCCTCGGCCGAGATGGCAAACTTGATTTCCGCCTGGCGGCCAAAGCGGCGCACCAATCCGCCGACGTCGACCGACACGAGCGGCCAGCCGCGCACTTCCAATTCGCGCAAAAACGCGTCGCGGCGGCTGATGCCTCCCTTTTGCTGGTCGAGTCCGGCGCAGCCGCAGGGCTCGAGGTAGCCGTCTTGCCGCCCGCCCATGACCAGCGCCACGCGGGGCTTCGGCCAACCTTCGAAGAATTTGCCGTTGATGGCGATCGGGTCGAACTTGGGCTTCTTTTCGTCCGGGCCAGGCGTGGCGGCGTCGTTGCTGGCCACGCGCAGCGGCGCCGGCTGGACGTCGGGCGGGGAGTCTGGCGAGGGATCGGGCGGCGCGGTTGCGTCGGGTGACTCAGTTGCGTCGGGTGACTCAGTTGCCACGGCCACGGCCGATGGTTGTTCGCCGGCGGGCGGGCCGGAGGGTAGCGCGGCGGTAACTGCCGGCTTGCTGCTTTCGCCGCAACCGGCCAGCAGGCACAGACTGGCCGCCAACGAACTGCAAACCCAGGTGGTACGCCAGTGGAAGATGTTCATGGCAGCAACGGGCTCCGTCCCAAGGTTCGGTGGGCAGGCGGCTTTCCGGCCTGCGGGGGATCAGTTTTCGCTAGTCGACGACGAACCAGACGTGCAGGCGGATTTCTTCGAGGTGCGGATGATTTTTCACGCCCAAGACGATCGTGCCCAGCGCTCCCTGATCGGTGCCGAGATGGATGGACGGGGGCGAGCCGGGGGGCACCTCGACCACCAGCGGCACCTGGTCCACCGCATCGTTCAGTTTGGTTCGCTCGCCGAGGGTGACTTTCAGCCACGAGGGTTCGCGCTCGATCGGCTCGATGACGACGCTGTCGCGATCCTTTCCGCGAATGAGCAGCTTCAACTCCCGGCGCGCGCCCTCTACGTGCGGGACCGAGCCGAGCAAGAGAACTCCTTTATCATTGCGCCAGCCGGGTCCGAGGATCGACAGATCGCTGACGATCATGCCTTGGATCGGTATCTCGAACTCGGAACGGGTAGGGTCCTGGCCGAACTGGAGCGTGACGCGGATTGTCCGCCGAAATGGCCCCAGGGGCAAGCCCGGTTTGACCGTTGCCAGCACGCGATAGCCCCCCACGATTTTCGAGGTCAATTCGTCGGCCGGCAGCGGCTCGACGCGAAACTCGAAGGCGTCGCCCGAACCACCGCTCGTGACCTCCGGATCGCCGACGTGCAGCTCGCCGGCGACGTGCTGGACGATGCGGGTTTCGGCAGTCGCCGACTCGCCGGCCGGCACGTTGCCAAAACTGATCTCTGCGGGCCGAATATCGAGCTTGCTGGTGACCGAGCCGGAAATCGTCAGCTCGACGCGCTGCTCCTGCGGGTCGTTGGTCAGAATCGTGGCGGTCTGGCGAAACTTGGGCAGGCGGCCGGTTTTGTATTCCACTACCACCTTGGTCGACTCGCCGGGCGGCACCTCGTCGGCTTCCAGCTCGGCAATGGTGCAGGCGCTGCAACTGGTTTGACCGGCCTTGAGCTTGAGCACTCCGGTGCCGGCGTTTTGGAAGACAAAGGCATGTTGCACTTCGGCGCCGCGCTCGACGGTTCCAAAGTCGTGCGATCGGTTCTCCAGAAGCAGGCGGGGCGAGTCCGCCGAAACCGCCGCGCTGGGCTGACGCTCCGACGGAGGGGCCAGCGCCCGGGGGCGTGCCCGAATTTCACCCAGGTGAGCCCGGCGCCGCCGGCGGCACCGAAGAGCAGGCTGACGACAACGACGAGCGAAGACTTCAACGTGGGGCCTCGCCAGGGAGCATCGAACGATGGGATGGCCGGCCGGAGGGCCGGCTGAAAGACTGGTTCTATTCTACCACTGGCGGCTCGGCGGGCGAAGGTTGGCCGGCCGGCACTTCCGCCAGCAGGGCCTCGATCCGCCGCTTCAGGTCGCGAGACAGTTTCTTGTCGGCGTGGGGCGTCAATTCGTCGAGCTCCAGCGCCCGGCCCGCCACGCGACGGGCATCCTTGTCGTCGCCGGCCTGCGCCAACGCCAGGCCATATTCGGCCTGCAGCCGGGCGGAGTTGGGATACAAGTAAGCGGCGCCGCGGGAAAGCTGCAGAATGCGCTCGGCCAACGCCTCGCTGGGCGCTTTGTCGTAGATCGCCCGAAACAGCTCGGCCATTTCGTTCCAGGTGGCGCTGGAGTGACCGCGCAGCGCGATGACGGACGACACGGCGGTCAGGAGTCGCTTTCGCCAGAGAGCGTCGTCGGGGTTTTCCAGCGCCCGCTGGCCGGCGAGCCGGGCCATCTCGATCCAAGGATCGACGGCAAACGCGTCGGCCGCGACCGCCCGCAGCCAGCCGGCGATCCGGGCCTGATCGTTGAGTCTGGGGTTGGCCGCGCCGATCATCTCGGCGCGGCAGCGCATCACCGGCAACAGCGCCGAAAAATAGCAGCCCACGGCCGCCGACACGGTGATGCCCAGCGCGACGGACGGCAGCAGCCGTCGCCACCAACTCTTCGCGGCCCGCGGCACGACGGCGCCGGCGGGCCCGTTGAGCCCCAGGGCCAGCAGAATCCAAAACGTGTCGGCCACGCCGGGAAACGACAGTCCGCCGGCGGCCAGCCAGTGAATCGACAACACCAGCAGGGCAATCGCCGCCAGGCGCGCTGGCATCGTGCCGGAGGCGATCCAGCGCCACAGCGCCGCGATCATGGCCCCGCCGATCACCAGCGCGATGACCATCTGCGGGACGGACAGATAGAATCCAAATGGCAACCCGGCGCAGAACGCCAGCGGCAAGGCCACGACCGTGCCGGCCACGACCAGCGGCACGCGGTCCGTCGGGTTGGCGGATTTGGCCGGGCTGGGCGCGGTGCCCTCGGGCGATTCGGGTGCCGGGTGCAACTGTTCCCAAACGTGCCAGCCGAAACCAGCCAGCACGGCCGTGATGGCCAACAGCGCCAACGTGCCGCCGCTGGCCCAGATTTCCAGCAGAAAATTGTGCGGGTCGCGCACCTCCTCGCTGGCCTCGGGGAGCTTGAATTGCGTGTAGTAGTCTTGAAACTCGCCCGGCCCGACGCCGAGGATCGGATAATGGGCCACCAGATCGAGCGTGGCTTGCCAGTACTCGAAGCGATAGTCGAGCGACTTGGCGGCTTCGGAGAGGACCTGAACGTCGAGTCCTCCGCCCAGGATCGCGGCGACGACGATGACCGCCAAGAGGGCGCCACCGCGGCCACCCATTTCCAACGGACGGCCCGGCGGAACGTGTCGCTGGCAAACGGCAACAAGGCCAGACCGACGAGTAATGCCAGGTACGCGCTGCGGCTCTTGGTCAACACCAGACAGACCAGGATCAAGCCGATGCCCATGGCCAAGAGCGAGAGACTCGTCGCGGCTTTGGCCTTGGCCGCTCCCAGCAGGCGGCTTTGCACCAGACTCCACACAACGCCCAGGGCCACGATCAGCCACGGCGCCAGGTAGCCGGCCAACGAGTTGGCCAGGGCGAAGGTGGACAGCGGCTCGATGCTGCTGAGCCGGTCTTCGAAGCGGGCCCGTTCGGGCGAACCGGGCGGCCACCAGTGACCCAGCTCGAAGAGCACCTGGTCGGGATCGGCCGCATAGGCTGCCCGCTCTGCCGGCAGCGTGACGGTGATCTGATACATGCCCAGAGCGGCCAGCACCGCGGCCAAGGCGACCATCACGGCCACCAGGGCCCGCGATTCACGGTCGGTGGCGATCAACTGCCGCGCCAGAAAGTAGACCAGGCCGAAGCCGAGCCATTCCCAGGCCATGTTGATGGCGATCCGCGGAGTGGAGACGCGTTCGTTGAGCTCCGGATTGTCGCCGGCCTGAAACAGCGTGGCCAGCGCACCGAGCACGGCGCTGGTGACGCAGACGAGCACCAGGACGCCGACGGCCGCGTCGATCCAGTGAAACGGCCGGATGAATCCGCCGCGGGCGATGGCCACCGTCAGGCAACCGGCCGTGAGGATCAGCAGCAGCATGGTGAAGGACAGCCCGTCGCCGAGCCAGGCGACGCCCTCGCTGGGCACGAGCGGCCGGGCCACGCAGACGGCCACGAAACCGGCCAACAGCCAGGGCCGCGCAGCGTCGAGCCGCCGGGGCGGCTCGGGCGTGGTTCGGGCTTTTCTTGGTTTGTGCTTTCGTCTTCATGGTCGCGGCAAGTGTGACGGCGAGAAAACCGGGCGTGTCGCGTCAGCCGCCGGATTTGCGTCGGGCCGTCGTTTCCAGAATCGCGATCAGGCACAGCAGACACCCGACCACGAGCGCCACGATCACGGCCCCGGCCAGGTTGACTTGCGGCAGGACCAGGGCTCCCAGCCCACAGGCGGCGGTGGCGAGATAGATCGTCAGCACGGCTTGGGTCTTGGTCAGACCCAGGTCGACCAGCCGATGCGAAAAGTGATTCGTGTCTCCTTCGAAAATGCTGCGGCCGTTGCGCAGCCGGATGCAGACGACACTGGCCGTATCATACAAGGGCACGGCCAGCACGCACAAAGGGGCCACGATCGAATGCCGCGGCACGCCCGGGCCGGAGAAGGTCGCCAGGATGGTCATCACGGCCAGGCAGAATCCGATGAAGTAGCTGCCGGCGTCCCCCATGAAGATCCGGGCCGGCGGACGGTTGTGCCACAGAAAGCCCAGCAAGGCGCCGACCAGCAGGAACAGAAACCCGGCGACGAACAATTGCGGCTGACCGCCGGCCCCCTCGGGCACCAACAGCATATACGCGGCCAATAGCGCCGCGGCGATGGCGGCCACGCCGCCGGCGAGGCCGTCCATGTTGTCGAGAAAGTTGAAGGCGTTTACGAGCCCCACGATCCACAGCACGCTGGCTGCGTGCGTGAGCCAGGGAATGTCGATAAACAAGGTCAGCGTCCAGCCGCGTCCAAACACGACGGCCGCCGCCACGGCCAGTTGCACGGCCAGGCGAATCCGCCAGTCGAGCTTCCAGGCGTCGTCGGCCAGGCCCAGCAGAAACAGGACCGTGCCCGAGGCCAGAAAGAACCACAGGTCACTCGATTGTGCCAACAAACCCGGCAAGTGCGGCTCGATCAAATTCGGCGACTCGTTGGGCCCCAGCGCCCAGGGCCGACCAGTCGAGCGCCGCCGCGGTGCTCCCCTGCCCTTTCCATAGTGCCAGCGCCGCCTGTCCGGCCGCCAGCGGCACGACCACTCCGGCCCAGATGGCGATGCCCCCGCCGAACGGCACGGGCTGGGCATGCACCTTGCGATGGCCGGGCTGGTCGACCAGTCCCAACCGCGGCGCAGCGGCCGCAGCGCCAGGCACAAGAGGCCACTGACGAACACTCCCGGCACGATGCCCGCGGCGACGAGCCAGCTCATGGTCGTCGCTCCTGCTGGCGAGCGCGGAGGTATTGGCGGCAGGCGGTGAAGAACTGCTGGTAGTCGGCGCGGCGATAGTCGGCGAACGTCCAGTCGCGTGCTTGCCAGCGACGGTCTTTGTAGAACAAGGTGACCTCGGCGTAGATGCCGCGTGACAGGTAGATGCGGTGGGCGTGGTCCTTGGTCGAGGCCAGCACCAGCTTGGCCGGCGTGAGATAGCCGGGATCCAGATTCAGCGGGCGCGGCTCCGGGTGAGCCCCGCTTTCAGCATACTCTGCCTCCCAGGCGTTTGTCTGCCATTTCAAGTCGACGACCGCGGCCGGATCGATCAACCGCTCGAAGGCGAAGAAGCACTTGCGAATTCCCGGGCCCATCGTGGGCTCGTAGTAGTCGGTGGCGTCGAAATCGAACGGCTGGCTGTCAAGCGCCACCGGCCCCCAGGCCGCTTGGGCCCGCTGCGCGAGCCCAGGCGAGGGCCTCCGCGTGACGGCTGAAGGCGGCCAGGACGGCGAGGACCTGTGCAGGCTGAGAGATGGAGCCCATGACGCTTAGTGACCCGCTAAACCGCAAGCGGCCGGTAGAGTCCGCTGGGGAAGTGCTTAGATGGCATCGCTATGGCCGCTGGACTAATAGGCCTTGGCAAATACAGCGCGTACGTTGGTCGGCTGGCCGGTGAACAGGCATTTGCCGGGGACGGTTTCTTCGAAGCCCGGCTCGTCGGCCGTGGGGACGCAGCGGATCGTGAGTTTGTGTTTGGCCAGGATGGCCGTGGTTTCGGGACACTCGGCGACGTGGGCGATGGCGAAGCCGCCGTGAATTTCCGGCTTGTCGGCGTTTTGGGGCGTGAAGTAGGCCTCGAACTCGTCGAGCCGCGTGAACGTGCGCGTGTGCTGCCGGCGAAATGCCATGGCGCGCTCGAAAAGGTTGTTCTGCATGGCGGCCAGCGTCGCGCCGATTTCGGCCACGAATTGCGCGCGGGGGACGGGCGGTTTTTTTTCGCCGGAGGTTTCGTCGCGCCGCTTGGGCAGCAGCGTGTCGCCGGCGATGTCGCGCGGTCCGACCTCGACGATGACCGGCACGCCGCGCTTGACGTGTTGCCATTTCTTGTCGGCCCGGGGAACGTCGCGCTGGTCGAGGAGCACGCGGACCGGATGGTCGTCGTACGTCTGGGCGGCCAGCTCGTCGCGGAGCTGGTGGCAGTAGTCGAGCACCGGGCCGCCTTCTTCGTCGTTGCGAAAGATCGGCAGGATCACGACGTGCTGCGGTGCCAGCCGCGGCGGCAGCACCAGGCCGTCGTCGTCGCCGTGGGTCATGATCAAGGCGCCGATGAGCCGGGTCGATACGCCCCAGCTGGTGGTCCAGGCGAATTCCTCGCGCCCTTCGCTCGACAGGTACTTGATCTCCTGGGCCTTGGCGAAGTTCTGGCCCAGGAAGTGCGACGTGCCGGCCTGCAGCGCCTTGCGATCCTGCATCATGGCCTCGATGCTGTAGGTGTTCACCGCGCCGGGAAAGCGCTCGCCGGCGGTCTTTTCGCCGCGGATGACCGGCATGGCCATGTAGTCCTCGGCGAAGGTGGCGTAGACGTCGAGCATCTTGCGCGTTTCCTCTTCGGCCTCTTCGCGCGGTGGCGTGGGCCGTGTGGCCTTCCTGCCAGAGGAACTCGGTGGTGCGCAGGAACATCCGCGTGCGCAGCTCCCAGCGGACGACGTTGGCCCATTGGTTGATCAGAATCGGCAGGTCGCGATACGACTTGACCCAGCGGGCATACATGGCGCCGATGATCGTCTCGCTGGTGGGGCGGACGACGAGCGGCTCTTCGAGCTTGCCGGTCGGGACGAGTCCGCCCTCGGGCCCGGCTTCCAGCCGGTGGTGCGTGACCACGGCGCATTCCTTGGCAAAGCCCTCGACGTGCTCGGCTTCCTTCTCGAGGTAGCTGAGCGGGATGAACAGCGGGAAGTAGGCGTTCACGTGGCCGGTGGCTTTGAACATCGCGTCCAGGGCCTGCTGCATGTTCTCCCACAGGGCGTAGCCCCAGGGCTTGATGACCATGCAGCCGCGCACCGGCGATTGCTCGGCCAGGTCGGCGGCGCGGACGACCTGCTGATACCACTCCGGGTAATCGTCTGCCCGCGTGGGGGTGATCGCGGTGGCGGGGGCCTTGGCCATGCTGGTCCTCGTCAAGGATGGTAGCTGAAAGGAATGCGAAATTTTAGCGCAGCGGGGAGCGACAATCGAGGGCACTTTCGCCGAGGCCTGGGGGCAGCAGGCCTCGCGGAGCGGCACCACGGCGCCCGGCGGTGCCCTTGTTGCCATGTTCAGAGCGCCTTAGAATGCAGCTTCCCTCAAGTCCCTGCCCTCGTACGATGCCCTGTTTCACCGGGCGTCTTAGAAAGCTGGTTCATGTCCAGGCGGTTCGTCAGCCAATTGGCTCATCAGGAGTCAATCGACCAGGTGTTTCTGGCTAGTGAAAAACAGTTGCGTCCGAATCGCAACGGAAATCTGTACCTGCAGGTCGATCTGTCGGACCGTAGCGGGTCGATCGGCGCGGATGTGGAACGCCAGCGAGCAGGACTATCGCGGCTTCGAGAACGGCGACTACGTGCGCGTCGAAGGCTGCACGCAGTTGTTTCAGGGGACGATCCAGTTGATCGCCACCAGCATCCGCCAGGCGCCCCAAGGCGACGTCGACCCCGACGACTTCATGATCCTGGGCTCGAAAGAGATCGACCAGTACGTCATCAAGCTGGCCGCCATGCTGCGCAAGATCGCGCGATCCGCACTTGCTCAACCTGGCCGAATGCTTTCTGGTGGACGAGGACTTCATGCGGAAATTCAGCCGGGCGCCGGCCGGCGTGAAGAATCATCACGCCTACACGGGCGGGCTGATCGAGCACGTCGTCAAGCTGATGGAGCTGGTGACGCACGTGGCCCCGCTCTATCCGGCCATCAACGGCGACTTGCTATTGATGGGCGCGTTTCTGCACGACATGGGCAAGATCGACGAATTGACCTACGAGCGCGACTTCGCCTATAGCGACGAGGGGCAGTTGATCGGTCACCTGGTCATCGCCGTGGGCATCCTGGACCGCAAGCTGCGCGAGGTCGAACGCCTGGCCGGCGAGCCGCTGCCCGAGGAGCTGGCCCTGCGGTTGAAACACATGATCGTCAGCCATCACGGGCAGTACGAATACGGCAGCCCCAAGCTGCCGATGACCGTCGAGGCCGTGGCATTGCACCAGTTGGACAATCTGGACGCCAAGGTTCACTCGTTTAACCAGTTGATGCGCGACGATCCGAACGTCGAAAGCAGCTGGACGACATACCATCAATCGCTGGGGCGAAAGCTCTTCAAGGGCAAGCCGCAGATCGCCGGTCGATAACCATCATCTGGCGCTGCGCGGCGTTTGTATTCCCTGGATCGCGTTCGCCCAGGCGCGCGGGTTCACTTATCACCAAGCAGGTTCCGCCGGTGCGCAACGAGGAAATCGAACGCGAGCTCGTCGAGCTGGTCAAGCAGCCGGGATATCGCCCGCAAAAGCCCCGGGTGATCGCCAAGCGGCTCAAACTCGGCGAAGACCAGACGCGCGACCTGAAGCGCGCGATCAAGCGGCTGGTGAAGCTCGGCCAGCTCAGCTACGGGGCCAATCACCTGGTCGGTCCGCCGGCCAGCACCGCCACGGGCGGCGGCTATCGCGTGACCGGCGTGTTTCGTCGCACCGACTCGGGCTACGGGTTTGTCCGCCCGGCGGGGAGCGCTCCGGGGGCCGAGCGGACGAAAGACATTTATGTCTCGGCCAACGACGCGGGGGACGCGGCCACCGGCGACACGGTGCTGGTGCGGCTCAAACAGAAAACAGAGAACCGCCGGCCGAATCCCGAAGGGGAAATCGTCGAGATCATCGAGCGCGAGACGCACCAGTTCGTCGGCACGTATTTCGAGGAGGGTGGCGTGGCTTGCGTGCAGGTCGACGGCATGCCGTTTTCGCAGCCGGTACTGTTGGGCGACGGGGGCGTGAAGCGGGCCCGCCCGGACGACAAGGTCGTGATCGAGATGGTCCGCTTTCCCACGCACGCGCACCAGGGCGAAGGCGTGATCACCGAGGTGCTGGGCCGACGCGGCGAGCCGGGCGTTGACACGCTGTCGATCATCCGCGAGTTCAACCTGCCCGAAGAGTTTGCCGACGACGCCGTGGAAGAGTCGCGCGTGGAAGCCGACCGCTTCGACGAGAGCGTGGGCCTGCATCGTAGCGACCTGACCGGACTGGTCACGATCACGATCGATCCGGTCGATGCTCGCGACTTCGACGACGCGGTGTCGCTGGAGGTGAACGAAAAGGGACACTGGGTGCTGGGCGTGCACATCGCCGACGTCTCGCACTTCGTGCGGCCAGGCACGGCGCTCGATCGCGAAGCCTACAGCCGCGCCACCAGCACCTACCTGCCCGACCGCGTGATTCCCATGCTGCCGGAGATCATCTCCAACGGCCTGGCCAGCCTGCAGCCGGGCAAGGTGCGGTACACCAAGTCGGTGTTCATCGAGTATACGCCCGAGGGCGTGGCCGTCGACGTCGAGCCGATGGCGGCGGCCATCAAGAGCCAGCGCCGCTTCACGTACGAAGAAGTGGACCAATATCTGGCCGATCCGGAGGCCTGGCACCAGAAGCTCGATCCGGCGGTGCACACGCTGTTGGGGCGCATGCGACGCCTGGCCGGCATCCTGCGCGAGCGGCGATTTCGCCGCGGGGCGCTCGAGCTCTCGATGCCCGAGGTGAAGGTGGATCTCGACGCCGACGGGCGCGTGACCGGCGCGCACCTGGTCGAGAACACCGAAAGCCACAAGATCATCGAAGACTTCATGCTGGCCGCCAACGAGGCCGTGGCCGGGCTGCTGGAAAAGGCCGAGCTCGGTTTTCTCCGCCGCGTGCACATGGCCCCCGATCCGCGGAAGCTCAAGGCGCTCACCGAGTTCGTCGAGGGGCTGGGGCTGCGGGTCGACAGCCTGGAAAGCCGCTTCGAGCTGCAAAAGCTGTTGGCTCTCGTGGCCGGGCAGCCCGAGGAGCACGCGGTCAATTATTCGCTGTTGCGGAGCCTGCAACGGGCCGTCTACAGCCCGGAGAAGGAAGGCCACTACGCCTTGGCCAGCGAGTGCTACTGCCACTTCACGTCCCCGATTCGCCGCTATCCCGACCTGACGATTCACCGGCTGCTCGAGTCGCTGTTGCACGGCAAGAAGCCGCGGAACGATTTTGGCGAGCTGGCCGTGGTGGGCGAACATTGCTCCGACCGCGAGCGCCGGGCCGAAGCCGCCGAACGGGAGCTGACCAAGGTCAAGCTGCTCGATTATCTCAGCTCGCGGGTGGGCATGACGCTGGAGGGAGTGGTGACGGGGGTCGAAGAGTACGGGCTGTTCGTCCAAGGCATCGAGCTGCCGGCCGAGGGACTGGTGCACGTCAGCTCGCTGCAAGACGATTTTTATCGCTACGACCGCGGCGCGCACACGTTGAGCGGCTATCGCTCGGGCAACCGCTACCAACTGGGCGATTTTGTCAGCGTAGCCGTGGCCCGGGTGGACGTGGATCGCCGCGAGCTGGACTTTCGCGTCGTCGCCCGCGGCGCCGCCCCGCAGCGCAAGGGGCGCATCGGCAGCAAGAAAGAGCGCAAGGCGAAAATAGAACAGGCCAAGAAGAAATCCCGCGCCAAAAACAAGCACCCGCGCCGCAAGTAACCGGCCGCTTGGGAAGCACATCGAACGCGCCGTCGCCGTTGGCTCCAGGCTAAACTCGACGGCGCGATGCATTTCGCTAACCCCGTTCGCCCCCAAAGCATCCCCGCGGCACCCTAGGCACGCGGCCGGGGACGACTACAATACCTGTGGCGATTTTATTTGGCATCTCGTGGGTTCTCGAACGCCGATTGGATCCTGACCCGGTCCTTAAGGGGCGAGAGTCCGTTCGACACTTCTGGGAAATCGAGGCCCGGATGACCAGCACCCTTGCGCAAACGCCGCTTTACGATTGGCACGTCTCGCACGGCGGGCGGCTGGTGGATTTTGCCGGCTGGTCGATGCCGGTGCAGTACACGTCGATCGTGGATGAGCACCAGGCCACGCGCCGGGCCGTGGGACTGTTCGACGTGTCGCACATGGGCCGGATTCGCTTCGAGGGCCCGGCGGCCGAAGCTTTTCTCGACCGGATCGTCACCCGCCGCGCGACGGGCATGAAGCCGGGGCAGATTCGCTACGCCCTGGTCACCAACGAGTCGGGCGGAATTCTGGACGACGTGCTCGTCTATCATCTGCTGCATTCCCGCGGCGCCTCGTACTTTCAACTGGTCGTCAACGCCAGCAATCGCGAAAAGATCGTGGCCTGGCTCCACGCGC
Source organism: uncultured Planctomycetota bacterium (assembly GCA_963711515.1). GTDB lineage: Bacteria > Planctomycetota > Planctomycetia > Pirellulales > PALSA-1355 > CAVQEL01. The sequence goes on from CAVQEL010000003.1 coordinate 41,638, forward strand.
ACCGCGCCGGGGCCGAGGTCGAAATTCACGACGTCACGCTCGAAACCGCCATGATCGCCGTGCAGGGTCCGCGGGCCCTGGCGATCGTGGGGCCGCTGGTGAGCGTCGAGCCCGCGTCGCTGGGCTATTACTACGGGGCCGAAGCGGAAGTTGCCGGCGCACCCGGTCTCGTGAGCCGCACGGGCTACACTGGCGAAGACGGCTGCGAACTGGTGGTGCCGGCCGCGGCGGCGGCGGACGTCTGGCAACGGTTGATTGCGGCGGCAGGAAACGTCGGCGGCTCCGCGGCCGGATTGGGCGCCCGTGACACGCTGCGGCTCGAAGCCGGCATGCCCCTGTATGGCCACGAGCTGGACGAGACGATTCATCCCTACCAGGCGGGGCTCGGCTACGCGGTGAACCTGAAGGACCGCACGTTCGTCGGCAGCGAGGCGCTCGGTCGGTTGCACAATGACACCACCGCGCCGGTCCGCGTCGGCTGGGAACTGGCAGGCAAGCGCGTGCCGCGCGAAGGTTACCCGGTGTACGCCGGCGACGCCCAGGTGGGCCGGGTGACCAGCGGCACGTTTTCGCCGACCTTGGGCCGGCCGATCGCGATGGGCTACGTGGGCTTGGAGTTTTCCGAGCCCGCGACGGAAGTGGCCATCGACATTCGCGGCCAGCGAACGCCGGCCCACACCGTCGCATTGCCGTTTTATCGACGAAAGAACTGAACCCGTTTGGCATAAGGAACAGCGCCGTGGAGCCGAAAGACTTGCTTTACGCCAAGACCCACGAATGGGTGCACGTCGACCGCGCGGGGGGCCAGCCGCTCGCCACGGTGGGCATCTCGCACTTTGCCGTCGAGGCGCTCACCGACCTGGTGTACCTGGAAATGCCCCAGCCGGGCCGGCAAGTGAAGGCCGGCGAATCGTTCGGCGAGATCGAAAGCGTCAAGGCCGTGAGCGACTTGTACGCGCCGGTGAGCGGCGAGGTGGTGGAGGTGAACGGCTCGCTGCCGGACAATCTCTCGCAATTAAACGACGATCCTTATGGTGCCGGCTGGATCGTAAAGATCAAGCTGAGCGACGAAGCGGAATTGAAGAACCTGCTGTCGTATCCGGACTACGAAAAACAGTGCGCCGAGGAAGGGCATTAATGTCCGACGTCCCGGTGTTCGACCGCCGCGGCTGCGCCGTGCAGTTCGGTGCGGCCCACGCGCCGGGCGAGTTCCCATTCGAGCAGCAACCTGCGAGTTCCCTGACCCGAGCGACACCCCATGCCTTACATTGCAAACACGGCCGAAGACCAACGGGCGATGCTCGAGTCGATCGGGCTGGCAAACGTCGAGGAATTGTTCGCCGCCATTCCGCCCGACTTGCGACTCGATCGTCCGCTGGCGATTCCGCCGGCGCTGGCGGAGATGGAGCTTACCGCGCACCTGACGGCCTTGGCGGCCAAGAATCAGCCGGCCGGCCAGAAGGTGTGCTTCCTGGGCGCGGGCAGCTACGACCATTTCATTCCCGCGATCGTCGACACGATCGGCTCGCGCGGCGAGTTTTACACCTCGTACACGCCCTATCAGCCCGAGGCCAGCCAGGGAAACTTGCAGGTCTTCTTCGAGTATCAAACGCTCATCACGCAGCTGACCGGCATGGACGTCTCGAACGCCAGCCTGTACGACGGCGGCAGCGCCGCGGCCGAAGCCGTGCTGATGGCCGCCAGCGCCACCGGCCGCCACGGCCGCGTGGTGACCGCCGCCAGCGTGCATCCGGAGTATCGGCAGATGCTGGCGACGTATCTGGCGAACCTGGGGATCGAGCTGGTGACCGTGGGCACGCCCGAGGGAACGATCTCGCCGGAGGAACTGGCCGCGGCGGTCGATGGCGACACGGCCTGCGTGCTGGTGCAGCATCCGAATTTCTTCGGCTGCCTGGAGAAGGTCGATGCGCTGGCCGCGGTCGCCCACGAGGCGGGCGCGTTGTTCGTGGCGTCGGTCGATCCGATCAGCCTGGGATTGCTCAAGCGGCCGGGCGATTATGGCGCCGACATCGTCGTGGCCGAAGGGCAAGCCTGGGCAGCCCGATGTCGTTCGGCGGGCCGTACCTGGGCATCATGGCCTGCCGCGAGCAGTTCGTGCGGCGGATGCCGGGGCGGATTGCCGGCGAAACGGTCGATCGCCGCGGCAAGCGTTGCTTCGTGCTCACGCTGCAAACCCGCGAGCAGCACATCCGCCGCGAGAAAGCCACGAGCAACATCTGCACGAACCAGGGACTGTTTGCCCTGCGGGCGGCCGTGTACCTGGCGGCGCTCGGGCCGCAGGGCCTGCGCGAAACGGCCGAGCTGTGCTTGCGCAAGGCGCACTACGCGGCCGGCAAGCTCACCTCCGGCGGCGGCTGGCGGCGGGCATTCGAGCGGCCCACGTTCAAGGAATTTGTCGTGCGCAGCGACGCCGGGCGCGTCGACGATCTGGTGGCGCACGCCACCGAGGCCGGCTACCTGGCCGGCGTGCCTTTGGCCCCCTGGTATGAAGACCTGGCGGACTGCCTGCTGGTGGCCGTGACCGAACGGCGTACCCGGGCCGAAATCGACGGACTGGCCGAATGTCTTACCGAAGCGACGGTGACCACCCATGCGTAACACGCGAGCGACTCAACTGCTGTTCGAACTCTCGAAGCCGGGCCGGCGCGGCGTGCGCTTGCCGCATTCGGACGTGGGGGACGTGCCGGTGGGCGAATTGCTCCCCGCCGAGGCCGTGTCCCCTGCCCCGCCGCCGCTGCCCGAGCTGACCGAGCCGGAATTGGTGCGGCACTTCACGAATCTGTCGACGCAGAACATGTCGGTCGACACGCACTTCTATCCGCTCGGTTCGTGCACGATGAAGTACAACCCCAAGCGGAATGAGCGGCTGGCCAGCCTCGCGGGCATGGTGGATCTGCACCCGTATCAGCCGGACTCGACGTTGCAGGGTTTGCTCGAGCTACTGTTCGTGTTGCAGGAGATGCTGGCGGAGATCGCCGGTTTGCCGGCCGTCTCGCTGCAACCGGCGGCCGGCGCGCAGGGCGAAATGACGGCGCTGTTGGTGGCGGCGGCCTACTATCGGCGGCTGGGACAACAGCGCACGAAGGTGCTGGCGCCCGACAGCGCGCACGGCACGAACCCGGCCAGTGCCACGATGGCCGGTTTTGATACCGTGACCGTCAAGAGCACGCCGGCCGGCTACGTCGACCTGACGGATCTGGCGGCGAAGCTGGACGAATCGGTCGCGGTGTTCATGATCACGAATCCCAACACGCTGGGGATGTTCGACCGGCAAATCGGCGAGATCGCCCGCCGCGTGCACGACGCCGGCGGCTTGATCTATCTGGACGGCGCCAACATGAACGCCATCCTGGGCATCGCCCGGCCCGGCGATTTCGGGGCCGACATGATGCACTTCAATCCGCACAAAACGTTCAGCGGCCCGCACGGCGGCGGCGGCCCGGGCGCCGGTCCGATCGCGGTCACCAAAGCGCTCGAGCCGTATCTGCCGGTGCCGGTCGTGGCGCGCTCGGCCGGCGGCTATCGACTGGAGTACGATCGGCCCCTGTCGATCGGCCGGGTGCGCAGCTTCTTTGGCAACGTGGGCGTGCTGGTGCGGGCCTATTGCTACCTGCGGACACACGGCCCCGAAGGTTTGCGGCGCGTGAGCGAGAACGCGGTGCTGAACGCCAACTACCTGCTGTCGAAGGTGAAGCACATCTTTCCCGTGCCGCAGGGCGACCGCTGCATGCACGAGTTCGTCGCCAGCGGGGCGAAGCTGAAAAGCGATCGGGGCGTGTCGGCCATGGACATCGCCAAGCGGCTGTTGGACTACGGCTTTCATGCTCCCACGGTCTACTTTCCGCCGATCGTGCGCGAAGCGATGATGATCGAGCCCACCGAGACGGAGACCAAGGAGACGCTGGACGCCTTTGCCCAGACGCTGTTTCGCATCAGCGAGGAGCCGCCCGACCTGCTGCACGAGGCTCCGCATACCACGAGCATCAGCCGCCCGGACGAAGTGCGGGCCGCCCGCCAGCCGGTATTGGCCTGGCGGGGCGAGAAGTAGCGGCAAGGGATTCGTCTTAGTGATGGCTCAAGAACTTCGGCAAAGGTCCGCATGCCCACGCAAGCGCGGGCATGGCACGCAGGAGACTCAGACGTCGGTGCCAAATTGGCTACTCGGGTGGCATGCTCACGCTTGCGTGAGCATGTCCGTTGTCACGAAAGTTATTCGTGAGCCATTTCTTTGCCACGTTTTGGGGAGTGGCTTGGAGCGACGCGTGGGCACTGCTGGGCAAGCCAGCAGTGGCACCCGGACTGTCAAGGTGGTTGGTGATGACCGCTTGCAAAGAACTGCTGGCTTGCCGGTTGATCGTCGATGGCACGGCGGCGGGCGCCTGGCAGATGGCGGTGGACGAAGTGCTGTTGGCGACGGCGGCGGAGCGTGGCCTGGCAACGCTACGGTTTTATGGCTGGAGCGAGCCGACGCTGTCGCTGGGGTACTTCCAGGCGTTGGCCGACCGCCGGGGGCACATTCCCAGCCGCGATTGTCCGGTGGTGCGGCGGCAAACCGGCGGCGGCGCGATCCTGCACGACCAGGAGCTCACTTACAGCCTGGCCTTGCCGGTGGCGCATCCGCTTGCCGCCGACCCGATGTGGATGTACACGGCCGTTCATCAAGGACTCAAAGCGACGCTGGCACGGGCGAACGTCAGCGTCACGTTATGTGCCGACGAACCGGACCCGGGCCAGCGCGAGCTGGCGTTTCTGTGCTTTGCCCGGCGGGCGCGGGGGGACGTGTTGTTGGGTTCTTCGAAAGTGTGCGGCAGCGCACAACGGCGCCGCCGCGGCGCGCTGTTGCAGCACGGATCGCTACTGCTGGCAGCCAGCCCGCACGCCCCCGAGCTGCCGGGAATTCTGCAAGTTTGCGGTAGACGACTGGCGGCCGAAGCGGTGGTCGGGCCGTGGGGGGAGGAGATCTGCCAGCGTCTGGGACTCGATCTTGCGGCCGGAGAGCTGACGGACTTGGAGGTGGACGCCGTGCGGACGCTGGCCCTGGAAAAGTACGATTCCGTAAGGTGGACGGGACGTCGCTAGTGTCCGGCGCCGGCGGTGAGTATGCTACGCTGGCGCCGGCGGAGTGGATTGCGTCGGGGCGCAAGGGATCGACGGAATTGCTGGAATCTGATTGCCTTGCGCTTCGCGAGTTGACATAATGCAAGCATTCAGGCACGCCGGTTGAATCGCATTCTGCGACAGAGAAGAGCCGGCAAAGAAAAGTTTCATTTCCCGTTTCGTTGCTGTGCGCCGAGGCCACAACTGGTCGATATGACCTGTATGCACTTGTTCCGATAGTTATTCTCGTCGCCAAGGCGGAGCTGTGCTGAAATGGACATGAAGTTAAAGGTGTTGGAGGGAAAGAACGCGGGTCAGGAGATTGCGGTCAAAGGCAATAAGTTTTTGATCGGCAGAGCGGAAGACTGCCACCTGCGTCCGGCCAGCGAGTTGATCAGTCGCCACCATTGCGCCATCCTCGTCGAGGAAGGCTACATGGGCATCCGCGACTTTGGGAGCAAGAACGGCACGTACGTCAACGAAGAACGCGTCGTGGGAGAGCGCGAGTTGAAGGTTGGCGACCGGCTCATGATCGGCCAGTTGCAGTTCGAAGTGCACGTGGCCCACCAGATCGGCGCCAAGAAGCAGCCGCCGGTTCACGACGTCAAGGAAGCCGTGGCCCGTACGGCCAGCAACGCCGCCAAGGATCCGCTGGACGTTGCCGATTGGCTCTCCACCGAATCCGACGAGACGACGGCCACGCACACGACCGCTTCGGCCTTCACCGACACCGACTCGATCAACCTGAGCAATACGCAGACGGGCGATGAGACGGGGGCCAGCGACGAGGAAGCTGCCCAAGGCAAGAAGACCCCCGGCAAGCTCCCGCCCCGCCCCGTTTCCAAAGACAGCCAGGACGCCGCCTCCGCCATGCTCAGCCGGCTGCGCAAGCGGCGCTAGTGCTTTGTTATAGCCTGATCCTCGGGTCAGACTTGCCGTAAAGCCAAAGCACTGCTGGACAAGCCAGCAGTGGCACCCGAATTGTTGACGTTGACCATGCACTAGGGCCGGCTGCCGGGCTGGCGTCTACGGTGCTTCGCGCAAGACGCTTGCCGCATCGCGACGGCAAAGCGGGTCGTCTCTTGCCGTGCGGCTTCCGAGCAGTTATCTGTGGAGTGAAACGCGTCGGTGTCCCCGCCAGCGGGCGCCAATCATTCCCAGCGCCGGGAGAAAGAACTATGTCCGTCGATGAAGATACGCTGCGCCGCCGCTACCGCGAGTTTCTGGAATTGATGCCGCTGACGATCGCGATCGCCGGATTGCCGACAAGCAACATGCCGATCAACTTTTCCGCCGATCAGATGGAGGTCCGCACGCACACGTTGGCCGCGGCCTTCAAGCTGGCGCGGCAACTGGCCCGAGAGTCGGTGACCGGCGCCAGCCCATAACGCCATCGCGTTGGGTCGCAGGCTGGGGGGCCGCTGGTGCCATTTCGCGCGATTGATCAGGCCGCACGCTGGGCTTGGAAGCACGATCTTGACCGGCGATTTGGGCCGGGCCTATACTTGGTAAGCCAGGAAGCCTGGCGAGTTTCGCAAGCGTTCGTTGCCGTGGGGTTTGCCGATGCGGGCTGCCGAGAAGAAGTCCAAACGGGCCACGTTGCTGGGCATGGCATTTGACGCCGAGGACGGCCACACGCGGCTCACGCGGGGGAAGAACTTCGTGCTGGCCGGGGGCTCTCAGGAGACGCACTCGGTGATGCAGGAAACGGCCACCAAGATCAACGAGCACCTCGACCGTCGCGGCCGCCGGCTGGAAGACGTTTCGCTGGGGGAGCTGCGGGATATCTGCGAGAAAATTCACCGCTAACGGCGGTCGCCGTCGCTCATTTTTTGCCGAGCTGCTCGGTTCTGGGGTCCGCCGCGGGCGAGTCTGGCTCGGCGTCGAGGCGGTGCAGGCTTCATGGCGTTGGTTGCCGATTTGACGTAAAATCGAGCCGCTGAAGGCGTTTCTTGCCGGGGGAAGCTGAAACCCGACCCCCTGTCGCGTGGTATTCTCCAGTGGCCGCCTAGATACAGGCGCGAGGAAGCGGTTTGTCCGACGACGTGCGTGAGCTGGTGGATCGGTGCCTCGGTGGCGACCAGTCGGCGATGGTCGAGCTGGTCGAGACATACCGCGGCCAGGTCTTTGGCCTTTGCTACCGCATGTTGCGGCACCGTCAGGACGCCGAGGACGTGACGCAAGAATCGTTCATCCGGGCCCTGCGGAGTTTGCACCGGTGGGACAACCAACGGGAGTTTCTTCCCTGGCTGTTGGCCATCGCGGGCAACCGCTGCCGGACGATGCTCTCCACGCGGACTGCGCCAGCCGCTGGCCACGCCGCTGGTCGAGCATTTGAGCGACGACGCGGTCGAAGTGGCCAACGCGAAAACTCTGGCCGAGGAAATCGAATTGGCCCTCACGACGTTGCGGGCCGAGTATCGGCAGGCGTTTTTGCTGTTTCACCAACACGAATTGAGTTATGCCGAGATCAGTGCCACGCTCGACTGCCCGTTGGGCACCGTAAAGACCTGGGTACACCGGGCGCGCCGCGAGTTGATTGCGCGGCTGGCCGAGCGGGGCGTCGTTCAGGAGTTACCGGATGAAGTGCGAAGAATTTGAAGAACGTTTGAACCTGGTCCTCGACGAACGCCGGCGCCCCGCGTGGGACGACGAAGTGCGGTTGCACATGGACCGCTGCGGGGCGTGTCGCGAGATCGCAGCGGCCTACGGGCTGTTGCTCGACGGCTTTTATGCGCTCACGGCGCCGGAGCCGCCGAGCGATCTGGCGGTTCGCGTGCTTGACGAACTAAAGGTGCGACCGGCGAGCCGCCGCGTGGCGGTCGTGTCGGCCGTGCTGGCCACTGCCGCCGCGGTCGTCGTGGCTGCCTGGCTGCCGTGGCGCGGCGATGCGCACGTTGCCGCGAAGGTCAGGCCGGCACCTGCGGCCGCCGCACCGGCGGGCGTCGCGCTGGGGACGAAGGCGTCGCTTGCCGCGCCGGCGGCGAGGCCGACGCAGCGAAGCGGCGCAAGCCAGCCGGCGATCGTCTTGCAGGAGTTGGACGCGCTACCCGTGGTCGGACCGATGTTCGTTTCGATGAGCGACCGGGACAAGAAGACCGATCCTTACGAGGCGCTGGCCAAGGGGACCGGCCAGAGTCTGGCTGCGGTAGTGCTGTACATGCCCGGCTTCGGCGAACGGCTTGCTCACGCCCACGTCCAACGGCGCCGGCATCTTGCCCGCGGGAGTGAGCGAAGAACTGCGGCCGGTGACCGAGTCGATGACCGAGACGCTGAACCTGTTGCTGCGGGCCGTGCCGCTGTCCTTTTCGTCGTCGGCACCGCGCCGCGCTTCCTGAGCGGGCCGTCATCCTTGCGTGATGAGCCGTCACTGAGTTTCCCGCCACTGCGTTTCCTGCCACTGCGCCGGCGGGTATCGAACGCCGCGCGAGCACGTTTCGTGTTGCTCGGCAAGCTCCGCAGAATCGGGACAATCCTCCCGCCGATTTCCAGTCGGCTTCTTGGCGGCCGTCCGCAGCGCGGCTAGCGGATGTACCAGTGGCCCCTTCCGGGCCAAAGGGCTGCCGCGGCACATCGGGGCAGGCGTGCGGCGGCGGTCCTTGACGGACCGGAATAATCGCTACAGCTCTCCGTTTTTTCCAAGGTGTGAACTCTTTTCACATCGTGTTCCGATTGCCTTTCTTACGGGAGCGGCAAAGATTGACCAGATTACCAAACCCAGGAGGGCGCTACGTTGGCCAAGTTGAAGAAGGGCGTGTCTGCGACCGCCACGATCGACAATCGCAAGCGGGGCGATCGACGCAAGGCGGACCGTCGCAAAGCTGCGGCGGTCGCGGTGGCCAAAGAGCGTCGCGTAGGCGAGCGGCGGGCCAAAGTGAACCGCCGCCGGCAAATCGATCCCACGACCTGCGAACGCGACTATACCGACGCCGAAGTCGAATTCATGCACGCGCTGGACCAATACAAGCGTACCAGCGGGCGGATGTTCCCCACGTGCAGCGAAGTCCTCGAGGTGCTCATCGGACTGGGCTACGAGAAGCGAGCCGGCCGGTCGAATTGCGCCGCTGCGAGCGCGGCCTCGAAGCACGCGGCCGACCGCTAGCACGGCGGGCGCGGTGCGGACTCATTGATCTTTTCTACCAGACTGCCTGCCGCAGAGACGGCGGGCAGTCTTTTTTTGTGTCGTAGGGCGAAAGTGGCCTTGCGGGCCCGGGGGGCGATGAGTATTGTCCGCCCGGCCGTTTTCAATTCTTCCGGCCAGCGCGGTACGCGCCGGAGCAGATTCCCTTCAACACAGTGCCCGTCCGCCGATGTACGACGAACGTCGTCGACCACTTTCTGCGATTCGATGGACCGCCTGCGGCTGCGCGGCCGTGGTCGCCGCTGCCTGGGGCTGCTCGATGGTTTCCAACTCGCAGAACGCCGAAGGCGTGCGGATGTTCGATCAGGCCTACTATCAAGGCGGCGCAGCAGAGCTTTCTGCAATCCATCCAGTCGGATCCCAACAATCCGGACGGGTATTACAACCTGGCCCGCACCTATCATCAGCTCGGCAAGCTGCACAATCAGCCGGCCGACTTGCAGCAGGCCGAGAGCTATTACCACCAGTGCTTGGACCGGGATCCCAACCGCACGGATTGCTACCGGGCGCTGGCGGTGCTGCTGAACGAACAGGGGCGATCGACGGACGCCTTTCGGCTGATGGAAGGCTGGGCCGCGCGCAACCCGTCGGCCGCGGAGCCCAAGATCGAGCTGGCCCGGCTGTACGAAGAGTCGGGCAATGCCGTGGCGGCCAAAAACCAGTTGATCGACGCGGTGAACGTCGAGCCCACCAACGCCAGGGCGCTGGCGGCCTTGGGCAAGATCCGCGAAGACTCGGGCGAAACGCAGCAGGCGCTGGCGAATTATCGGCGCTCGCTGCAGTTGAACCCCAATCAGCCGCTGCTGGCGTCTCGCATCACGGCCTTGAGCACGCCGCAGGTTCCCGTCGTGACGCCGCCGGGCGGCACGCGCGTGGTGAGTACGCCGACCGTGACCATGCCAGTCGTCACGACGCCCGGAGCGATCGCGCGCTAAGGCACGCTGCCGCTGCTGGTCGAGCAGTATTTCTCGCGCAGCACGTTGCACTACTGGACAAGCCAGCAGTGGCACCCTGACTTTGAAACTGCTGCTTGATCCGCGTGCGGTTTACTCATTGCTGCCGGTGGCATAGGCCGAGATGGCCTTCGTGTAATTGGCCCGGGCGAAGGCGGCCGGGTCGGGGCAGCAGCTCTTGGCTGAGGACGCCGCGGATCTGCTCGACCGAATGGTATTCGCGCGATTCGAGCCAATAGGCGATTCCCTCGATCAGCTTTTGCACCATTTCGACGCCGTGGCGATATAGCGTCGACGCCACCATCACCACGTCGGCGCCGGCCAACAGCATGCGCACTGCGTCGTCGGCGAAGTGCGCTCCGCTGGTAGCGGCCAGCGAGGCCTTCAAGCGGCCGTGCAACAACCCGATCCAGCGCAGCGTCGTGCGCATCTCTTCGGGAGAGCTGAGCGCCAGCCGCGGTACGACGCGCATCGCGTCGAGGTCGATTTCCGGCTGCAGAAAGCGGTTGAACAGCACGAGGCCGTCGGCCCCCACTTCGACCAGCCGCCGGGCAAGGTTGGGCAGGGCCGTGAAATAGGGGGCGATCTTCACGGCCAACGGAATCGAGATTTCGTCCCGCACCGCCGCCACCAGCTCCGCGTAACGGGCTTCGACCTCGCGGCTGGTGGTGTCGAAATCAGTGACCAGGAAATAAGCGTTCAACTCCAGCGCGTCGGCCCCGGCCTCTTCGATACGGCGGGCATACTGAATCCAGTCGCCAAGTGCCGTGACGTTCAGGCTGCCGATGATCGGCATCGAGACGGCCCGCTTGGCGGCCGACACGTGCTTGAGATACGCATCAGGACCGCGATTGTATTCTTTCAATTCGTTGAAGTAGGCGACGCTCTCCATCAGCGCCGCGGCGGCCCGCGTGCCGCTTTCGGGACCCACGTGAGCCGGCTGCTCGAGTTGTTCTTCGAACAGCGACGGGAGCACGGCGGCCGCGGCACCGAATTCTTCCAGCCGCCGCAGCACGTCCAACTCGCCGGTCAGCGGGCAGGCGGAGACCACCACGGGGTTAGTCAGCTTCAAGCCGAGATAGTTGGTCGACAGGTCGATGGACATGGCTAAGCCCTCCGTTGTTTGGACATCCGCCATCTTTCGTAAGATACAAAATGCATTTGGTGTGCCAAAGCGGGCAAGCGCGGACGATTCACGGCCAGTTGCCAACCCAACGCGCGACCGGTCAAGCAACCCGCAAGTAAGCTCGCTCGCGGGGAGGGACCTTTGCGGCGCGCCGAATCTCTCCGAAGCCGTGGACCATCCCGATGCGGGCGTGCAAACGTGTTCGGAGGCACGCCAGGGACAGGAAAAGCGAGCGAGAATGACACTTGCTGTGCTCTGGGGCACGATCTGTGGCCGTGAACCCGCCCTGAGTGGTCGTTGTCCCGCGGATGGCCAAACGTTGGTGCCGCTCCTACAATGGTTGCCTTTCCCGTCCTGGACGTGCTGGTGCTGTTGCCGATGCCCCGCAAACGCCTGATGACCCCCGGTCCGACGCAGGTGCCCGAAGAGGCCCGGCAGGCGATGGCGCGCGAGGTGATTCACCATCGCACCACCGAATTTCGAGCCCTGTTCGCCCGGGTATTGACCGATCTGAAGTACGTATTTGCCACGGCGAACGACGTCGTGGTGCTGGCCAGCTCGGGGACCGGCGCGATGGAGGCGGCAGTGGTCAACCTGGTGCCGCGGGGGGCCAAGGCGATTGTGCTGGAGTCGGGGGTTTTCTCTCGTCGCTGGGCCAATATTTGCCGGCGGTTCGGCATCGAGGTGGTCACGTTGTCGGTCCCCTGGGGACAGCCGATCGAAGCGGCCGACGTGGCCGAAATGCTGGACAAGCACCCCGAAGCCGTGGCCGTCTTCGGCACGCTGATGGAAAGCAGCACCGGCGTGGGGCACGACGTCGAGGCCATCGGCCGCGTGGTGGCCGCTAGTGGGGCCCTGTGGGTGGTGGACGCCATCAGCGGCGCCGGCGCCATGCGGTGCCTGACCGACCAGTGGCACGTCGACGTGCTGGTCGTGGGATCGCAAAAGGCGCTGATGACGCCGCCGGGACTGGCGTTTTTGGCGGTCAGCCCGGCTGCCTGGCAGCAGATGGAACGCATCGAGCCGCAGGCGTTTTACTTCGATTTGAAGCTGCACCGGGCCAAGCTACACGGCGAGCGGCCGGACACCCCCTGGACGCCGGCCCATACGCTCATCGCCGGGCTGGCCGAGTCGCTGGCGCTGGTGCGCCGCGAGGGAATTGAAAACGTCTGGAATCGCTGCGAGCTGCTCAGCCGGATGGCGATCGCGGGGATACAGGCCATGGGCCTGGAAATCTTTGCCGCCCGTCCGGCGGCCGGCATGACGGCGGTCCGGATTCCGCGGGGGTTGGATGGAGCGGCGCTATTGAAGCGGCTGGAAACGCGGTTCGGCGTCAAACTGGCCCACGGGCAATTGGCCCTCCAGGGACAAATCTTCCGGCTGGCCCACTTTGGTCTCGTCGACGAATTGGATATCATCGCCACCTTGGCCGCCATCGAGCTGGTGCTCGACGAATTGGGGCATCCGGTGACTCCGGGCGCCGCGGCCGCCGCCGCCAGCCGGGTGATTCGCGCTGGTTGCGAGAACGCGGCGGCGACGTCCGCCGGGCCGGGAGCCGCGCCCTCCGGGGCCGCGCCCCCCGCGGATCAGGCGTAACGGGAATCCGAGCCAACGACCCTCCGCTGATTGAGAGTGACCGATGCCCAAAGTGATCGTGCTGGACAAGCTGGCCCAGGAGGGACTCGACCTGTTGGCGGCCGCGCCGGGAATCGAATACGAAGTCCGCACCGGGCTGAAGGGAGCCGAACTGCGGGGGCGCTGGCCGAGTTCGACGGCGCGATTTGCCGCAGCGGCGTGAAGATCACCGCCGACGTGCTGGAGGGAAATCAACGCCTCAAGGCGATCGTGCGGGCCGGCGTGGGGACCGACAACATCGACTCGAAGGCCGCCACCCGGCTGGGCATCGTGGTGATGAACACGCCGGCCGGCAACACGCTGAGCACGGCCGAACATACGCTCGCCATGATGCTGGCCCTGTCGCGCAACATCGCGCCGGCCTACCAGAGCCTGTGTGAGGGAAAGTGGGACCGCAGCCGGTACATGGGCACGCAGCTGGCCAATAAGACGCTGGGTATCGTCGGCTTGGGACGCATCGGCCAGGCCGTGCGGCGCGGGCCCAGGCCATGCAAATGCGGGTGCTGGGGTTCGATCCGTTTTTGTCGACCGAGCGGATCGCGGAGCTGGGATTCGAGCCGACGGCCAACGTGGCCGAGATGTTGCCGCAGGTCGACTACCTGACCGTGCACACGCCGCTTACCGACGAGACCCGCAACCTGATCGACGTGGCGCAGCTCGACCAGCTCAAGCCGGGCGCGCGGCTGGTCAACTGTGCCCGGGGGGGCATCTACAACGAGCAGGCGCTGGTCGAAGGGCTCAAGAGCGGCAAGCTGGCCGGCGTGGCACTGGACGTTTACGAGAACGAGCCCTGCACCGACAGCCCGCTGTTTGGCATGCCGGGCGTGCTGGCCACGCCACACCTGGGCGCCAGCACCGAAGAGGCGCAAGCCCAGGTGGCCGTCGAAGGGGTCGGCTTGCTGGTCGATTATCTGACGACCGGGGCCATTCGCCACGCCGTGAACATGACCCCCTTGGATGCCAAGACACTGGCCGAGCTGCGCGGGTATCTGGACGTGGCTTATCGGCTCGGGTTGCTGTTGGCGCAATGCGAAACGACCTCGATCAAGCGGTGCACGCTCGAATACCGGGGGGACGTGGCCGGCAAGAACACCAAGTTGATCACGGCCAGTTTCGCGGCCGGACTGCTGGCCCACGCGCTGGAGCAGGAGATCAACATCGTCAACGCCGAGGTGCTGTTGCGCGAGCGGGGGATCGACCTGGTCGAACAGCGCAAAAGCGAGATGGGCGCCTTTTCGTCGGTCGTGCTGGCCGAAATCGAGACCGAGACGCAGTCGTACCAGGCGGCCGGCACGGTGTTCGGCACCGAAATGCTGCGGCTAGTGCAGCTCGACGATTTCCGCCTCGACGCGTATCTCGATGGCGTGCTGATGGTCTTCCGGCACAAAGACGTGCCGGGCATCGTGGGAGCCGTGGGCACGATTTTTGGCGCCCATAAGATCAACATCGCGCAGATGGCGGTCGGCCGCGAAACGAAAGGGGGCGAAGCCATCGGCGTGTTGAACCTGGATCAGGCCCCCTCGGCGGCGGCGCTCGACGAGGTGCGCGCGCTTCCGGCGATCACCAGGGCCGACGTCATCAAGCTGCCGGCCGCCGGCGAACGCCCCGCCTGGCTGACCGGTTAGCGGACTTGCACAAGCGAGATCTTGCGCGGGCGGAACGCGGACTTCGGTTTCCGCTGCTGCCAGCGATGAGCCAGCGCGGCGACCGCGTCGGCCGCCAGAGCGGCCAGGCCTTCCAACCGGATCGGATACAACGAAATGCTCACGCAGCGCCGCCGGGCCGCGGTCCAGGAGCGCATCCAGGTTTGCGGTCGGCCCCAGAACTCGAGGGACTCGAGGTTCGCCTCGGCGGCATAGCGGATCGCGTCGTGGGCCAGCAGTTGGGCGGGCCAACAGGCCGAGAGGCCAGGATCGGACGCGGCCTTCAGCAGCCAGAACGAGCCGGCGGACTCGACCGCCAGCCAGGCGGCTGCCAGCCGGCTGCCGGCACGCAAGAAACAAATCCGCAGTGTGCCATCGACACAGGCGGCCTCGGCATAGTGCCGATAGAACACGGTCTGGTCGAGCCGACGGCCCGAGTCGACGTCGTACGGGCCGGCGGCCTGCATCAGTCGATCGAGCTCCAACGTCCGGTCGAGCAATTCGGGAAGCTCGCAGAGGTCGGGGCTGTGGATTTCGGTGGCCAGCGGACCGACGCGTTCGGCTGCCTGACGGGCACGCTCGAGGCGCCGCCGGTCGATGGCCAGCAAGTGTTGCTCCGGATCGATCCAGCTCTCGTCGAGCGTGATGAACCGATGGGACGGCGCCGGGCGCGTCCAGCACAGCGCACGGCCGCGGGCGGCCCGCGCGAGAGCCTCGACCAGGGGCGAATCGGCCCGCACGCGCGGCAAGTGGAGCGGATGACCGCCGCGCACGAGCGCGACGGCCAGCCGGCCCAGACCGGGCCGGTCTCTCCAGGCTAGGTCCACCGGCTCGCCCAATTCGCCGGCTCCGGGGAGGACGAACCGCCAAACCCCACGGACGCGCCGGCCGATCAGGGGTGCGACCGCCGTCAGTGCACCGCCGGCTGTGCTAGCCATGACGCGGCGGGGAGCCTCGGTGTCGAAGGCGGCCAGACAGGCCCGGACCCAGCCGGGTTGCGCCGAAGGAGCGCCGCCGGAGACGTCGGGCCAGCACGCCGCCAAGCGCTCGACTTCGTCGGGCGTTTCAGCTCGCACCAGACGCGGCCCGCTGGCGGGCGGGCGGGGCGGTGCCGATCGTTTCGTGTGCAGACGTGTGGCCATACTCCAGAGTAGAAGCGCAGCGGCCAAATACGGGAAATGCTTGCGCCGGCGGCGCTTGCCGAGACAGCGGGGTCTTGCCAGCGTTACCACCCGTACAACCGGCAGTTCTTTTTTTTGATTCTCAAGTCCCGGTTTCAGAAACCCTTACGCGGATATCCCAGACTTCCGATAGATGGGGTACGCGGACGCAGGCGAACTGGCAGACCTCGTCTCGCGTAACAATTTCGAACAGCCCACCGGTTTTGCAATTCACGCCTATGTCCATCGCGGAAGACACACTGGCGACGAGGATCTCCTCGGCGCTGGAACATCACCCCCACCTGAAGCATCGTAACCTGCGTATCGAGGCGAGCGCGGGCGCGTCGTGCTGCGGGGCACGGTCAAGACGTACTACCACAAGCAAATGGCGCAGGAGGCGCTGCGGCGCGTGGAAGGGGTCGACCAGATCGAAAACCAGGTCGAAGTCGCCTGGTCGTACGCCGCAATCCCACCGGCGCCCGGTTCGCTGGCGGTTTAGCAAATCCAACCGCCGGGCGCCGTTGGCACTGCGAATCCGCGCCGCCGAGCTCGCGCGAATCTCTTAACGCGGCTGCTGGGGACGATGCCCCATGACGGCGTCTTCGCGCGTCGAGAAGCTCGGAAAGCGGCCGTCTAAACGACAGGCGTGTAGCGCCTCTTCGCCGCTTTCGGAAAGCTCACAGACGCGCATCAACCCGTCGTGCGTGTGGATGCGCTTGTAGAGCCAGATTAACTGGCCGATGAGCTGACTGTCGAGGTACGCGACATCGCCCAACTCGAGCACGAGCCGATGGGTGAACTGCTGTTCGAGCAGCGACCACACTTGCTCGGCGAACGGCACGATCTCACTGGCGCTTCGTTCGGCGCGTCGCGGCCTGACGAAAAGCCAATCGGGTCCGCGCTCGACCTCAAACTCCCAACCACTACCCAATACCGGTGCCTGGGCCATAAACAATTCGCTCCGTCGAAAAAAAGAAACATCCCCCTGAACCCAGGTCCGCCTGAACCCGGAGGGAACTCGCCGCAAGCTGCCAGAAGTCCTCAGCCGCAGGCGAGCGACTGTATCTTACTCCTTGTGGTGAATCTGGCAAGCGGGTGACAGCACACGCGTTGCGCGGCAGCGCGCGCGGGGCCTTGAAGGCCGTGCGGAATCGCGCGATACTGGGCCTCTTGCCATTGCACTACTATCACTCGAAAGGAAACCATTCCATGTCCCGCTCCGGAGCCGTTACGTTCAAAGGCAATCCCATGACGCTGGCCGGCAGTGCCGTCCAGACGGGGCAAGCAGCGCCCCCCTGCCAGTTGCACGCCTTCGAAGGCGGCGCGATGGTCACCGTCACGCCGGCCGATTGGCGCGGCAAGCCGACGTTCATCAGCGTCGTTCCCTCGCTGGACACGCCCGTCTGCCAGGTGCAAACCAAGAAGTTCAACGACGAAGTAGCCGCCCTGGGCGAGAAGGTGAACGCCGTGACGGTGAGCCTCGATTTGCCGTTCGCCATGAATCGCTTCTGCGGCGCCGAATCGATCAAGAACATGCGCTCGCTGAGCGACTACCAGGATCGCAGCTTCGGCCAGAACTGGGGCATGCTGATCGAGGAGCTGAAGATCCTGGCCCGGGGGACGTTCGTGCTCGACAAAGAGGGCAAGGTCGTGTACGCCGAGCTGGTCAAGGAAGTGGCCCAAGAGCCGAATTACGACGCGGCCCTCAGCGCGCTCAAGGGTGCGCTGTAGGGCGTGACGGCCGCGCGCCAGCAGATTGCATGGCTGCGGCTTCGTGCCGGCGGAGCACGCTGCCGCTTTGCACTTTTATGGGCCCTCGAATCGGCGGCCGAAGGTCGGCGTCTGAACCGATTGTTATGCAACGGCTTGGGCGCCGAATTACCCCGGAAACCCGGCGATCGCGCAACTTCTGCAAATCCGGCAGTTTGCCGGCAATCACTAAAGCCAATGCCGAAATCCTTGTGGGCACACTGGTTGTGCTCACGGCCAAATTCCGGCGGCGTCGATATCAAACCAGGATTGTCGCGGCGACGTGGGCGCTAAGCCTGCCCGTGGGCCGCGACGCGTGACCCAGGAGGCGGAATCGGTCCACTTTCCCCAGGCGAGCGATGGATACAGCGACAACCACCGGCCCTTCGCCGGTTCATCAATGGCGCCAGCTCTGCCGGTGTTCGCCCGAGCTCTTTGTGGTGCCTGGCGGTTCGTCCACGGCCGTGCGGCGGGTCGAACGAGCCGAATCGCGTTGGATCGAGCAACTGGTCTGTGAGTTCGGACGGCTGGAAACGCGCACCACGGCGCTGCGCAGCCTGGCCGAGTTGCGCGGTTGTAGCGTGCGGCTGGTGGCCACGTTCTTTGAGGTCGAGCCACCGGTCGTGATTCGGGCGCTGTCGCTCTTGCACGTCGCGCGGCCGGCCGTTGCTCCCGCGGGGCACGCGGCCCAGACGGCGCTGGTGAAAGCGGCCTGACGCTGCGCCGAAACATTGGACGCGCCGGCGCGATGGCCGGTTATCTTGGCTCGATATCGGCGCGGGTCCAAGCTTCCTCGAATTGCTTGCGGATGGGCTCGGCCTCGTTCGGGCGGTTTTGTGCCAACAGACTTCTTTCCAGTCCGAACAGGGCCCAGCCGCTGTGAGGATTTCGTTTGAGATCCTCGCGAAAGACGGCCTCGGCCTCTTCCGGACGATCGGCTTTCAACAGCAATCGGCCCAGGGCTTCGCGCTCGGGGAAGTACCACGGCGGCGGTTCGTCGTAGAGCAATTGGTCTTGCAGCAGCACGGCCACGCGGAGGGGGGCGATCGCTTCGTCCATCTGCCCGGCAGCCGCGGCCAGCGTGGCGGCCAGGTCGTTTTCGGCGATGCCCAGCAGCCGCACGGCCGAATGGCGCATGACCAGAAAATCCTGCGGCGTGGCGGCCAGCGCCTTTTTAAGTGCGGACAACTCGGCCGTGGCTTCAGCGGTTTGTCCTGTGGCCACGAGCGCTTTGCCGCGGGCGTAATGCCACATGCCGCCGGCGTAGTTGAGCTCGGCTGGAAACGCCTTCTCTTTCAATACGTCGTCCCACTTCTCGAACCGCACCAGGGCATACAGCCGCACGGGGAGGAAGTATTCGACCATCGGCATTTCCAGGGCCATCTGGGGAGTGAGCTTGCCGGCCAGGTGCGAGGCTGCGGCGATGGCCTCCTGGCTGCGACCTTCCATCGATAGGGCAGCCCACAGGAAGTGAATGTTGTGCGGATAGTACATCATCGGGTAAGGCCCCGTGGGCTTCTCGGCGGCGATGTACTTCTCGTCGACTTCGACGGCCCGGCGGTTGGCTTCCACCGCGTCGTTGTACAGGCCCAGCCGGAAGTAAATGTGTGAGGGCATGTGCACCAGGTGCCCGGCACCCGGGGCCAGCTCGGCAAGTCGCCGCGCTGGGCAAGGCCCGCTCGGGATGGTCCGAGGCCTCGCAGGCGTGGATGTGGTAATGGTTCGCGCCGGTGTGCCGCGGGTTTTTGGTGATCACGCTTTCGAGCGTGGCGATGATTTCTTGAGTGCCCGGGTGGGGCGTCCTGCCGTCGGCGCTCCACAGATCCCAGGGACGAAGCTGCATCATGGCTTCGGCAGCCAGCACGGACGCGTCGAGATCGTCGGGATACTGGCTGGCAACGTCGAGCATCGCTTCGGCAAAGGCCTTGTCCAATGCCTGCCGGTCGGCATTCGGGTCGTCGGCGTAACGCTTGCTCAAGGCCGCCACGTAGGCTTGCTCTTTGGGCGTGGCGCGGCGGACAAGTTGCTGCGCCTTGCGGAGGGCCAGGTAAGCGGCTTCGACTTTTTCCGGATCGGCTTGCAGGTTGTAGTTCGGCCCCAGCGCGACGGCGACCCCCCACTGGGCCATGGCACAGTCGGGGTCGACCGTTTCGGCGGCGCGGAAGGCGCGGATTGCTTCGTCGTGGTTGAAGGCGAACATCAGCCGTAGCCCCTGGTTGAAATACTGCTGGGCCAGGGGATCGGCCGTGGTGATCGGGTGGTCGATCGGCCCCAGGCCTTCCATCAAGGGGGGCAGCGGAGCGTCGGCCGGTTTCTTGCCGGCATGCTGGGCCCACGACGACGAACCGGCCAGCAAGGTCGCGACCACGAGCAGCATTCGGGCGACTGGCATGCGACACCTCCACAAGAATAGGCAAACAACGCCGGTGAAGTGATTCGAGCGGAACCTCGTAGCGCGCCAGCTTGTCCCGCAGGAATGTTTGTGTCAACCTTTCACGTGGAATTAGGGCCTCCGCCGGCCGCGACGTGCGGGTTGAGGGGTTCGATGTGATCGTCGTTTCTGAAACGGATCTGGGTGCCACTGCTGGCTTGTCCAGCAGTGCCGACGCTTGAGACAAACACTGCTGGACAAGCCAGCAGTGGCACCCGCGGCGCGGTGCCCGGGGTTTTTGAAGCCGCTTAACGAGCTTTGTAGTGAGCCAACCAGGCGAGTGAGTTACCCGTGACGTACATTCTCTTGGCCATCGCTGCCGTCGTTGCGGCCTTCGTGACGATCAACATTGTGTGGCGCTATGCCAGCCGCTGGTGGTCGCTCCCCTGCCCTTCGCTGATCGGTTGGATGCTCGAGGGTTCGCTGGTCGACTGGTGGGCCGGCACCGAAAAGACGCTCGACCGGATGCGCATCGCGCCGGGACAATCGGTGCTGGAAATCGGGCCCGGGCCGGGCCGGCTGCTGATTCCCGCCGCGCGGCGCGTGTTGCCCGGCGGCCGGGTGACGGGCGTCGACATTCAGCCCAAGATGATCGCCCGGCTCAAGACGCGCGCCGAATTGGCCGGCGTGACGAACATGACGACGGCGGTCGGCGACGCCACGCACTTGCAGCTTCCCTCCGACGCGTTCGACCTGGTGTATCTGTGCACGGTGCTGGGCGAGATTCCCGATCGCGCGGCGGCGCTCGTCGAGTGTTTTCGCCTGGTGAAGCCCGGCGGACGGCTGGCCATCACCGAGATCATGGGGGACCCGCACTATCAATCGCGGCAGAAAGTCGAGCGGCTGGCCACGGCCGCGGGCTTCGAGCCCGAGTGCACCGAAGGCGGGCTGTGGATGTTCACGGCCACGTTCCGACGGCCGTGAAAAGCCCGTGAAACGCGGGGGCTTTCTTGCTCTCGGCCCGGCTGTTACGATTTGGGTTTCTCGATTCGCCTGCGGTGCTCCCCATGCCAACGCGTCGTAATCTGGTCGTTGCCCAAAGCGGCGGGCCCAGCCCGGTCATCAACAACAGCCTGCGGGGCATCATCGAGACCGCCCGGGAATTGGCCGAGATCGGCACCGTGTACGGCGCCCGGCACGGGATCGAGGGGGTGCTCAAGGAAGAGCTGCTCGACCTGTCGGCACAGGCGGTTGAAGAGGTCTCGCTGTTGCGCTATACGCCGGCGGCCGGTTCGATCGGCACCTGCCGCTACAAACTGCGGCCCAGCCAGGCGGAAGATTTCGCACGGGCCATCGACGTCTTCAAGGCCCACGACGTCGGCTACTTTTTGTACATCGGCGGCAACGACTCGATGGACACGGCCAACAAAGTCGCCCAACTCGCACGCGAGCGCGGGCTGGACCTGGTCGGCATCGGCGTTCCCAAGACGATCGACAACGACGTGGGGGACAGCGAGTTCAAGCTGATCGACCACACGCCCGGCTACGGGTCGGTGGCCAAGTACTGGATGCACACGGTCCAGACCGCCAACGAGGAGAACGAGGGCTCTTCGCCGGCCGATCCGGTGCTGGTGCTGCAAGCCATGGGGCGCAAGATCGGCTACATTCCGGCCGCCGCGCGGCTGGCCGATCCGGGCGCGAGATGCCGCTGCAAATCTACCTGGCCGAAAGCCCCTGCTCGCTCGAGCAGATGGCCGACCAGGTGAACGACCAGTTGCGCACCACGGGCCGGGTAATCGTGGTGGTGAGCGAGGGGTTCGACGTCGGTTCGATCGGCGAAGTGCGCGATTCGTTCGGCCACGTGATGTTCAGCTCCAGCCAGATGACCGTCGCGCAGGCCGTGGTGAATTATCTGAACAAGGTGGGGCTGGGCGCCAAGGGAGCCGCCCGGGCCAACGTGCCGGGAACCGACCAGCGGCACGCGATTGCGCTGGCGTCGACGGTCGACCTGGAAGAAGCCTATCGCAGCGGGCAGTTGGCGGCGCTGTTGGCGGCCGAACGGCAAGGGGGCCACATGTCGACGATCCTGCGCAACGGGGGCCCGATCTATAGCGTGCGTTACGACAAAGTTCCGCTGGCCGAAGTGGCCAACAGCGAGCGGACGTTTCCGGCCGAGTGGATCGCCAAGGGGGGCTACGACGTCACTGACGAATTCGTCCGCTACGCCCGGCCGCTGGTGGGCGAGGGCATGTTGTCGATGCCGCTGGTCGACGGGCGGTTTCGCATGACGCGTTTTCAACCAATTTACGCCCCGCAAAAGCTGCCGCCGTACGTTCCCGAGGCGGATCGTCCGAAGTGACGTCGCGCGTAGGGGATTTGACGTTCGCTCGATTTCAATCCGATTCATTCACCCAGAGCCTTCAACAGACGCCACGGTTCATGTTCGAGATCACTCCCCAGCACGATTTTCTGGTCGGCATCGATTCCGACGGCTGCGCGTTCGACACGATGGAAGTGAAGCACAAGGAGTGCTTCATCCCCAACATCGTCAAATACTACGGGCTGGCCGGCGTGAGCAAGTATGCCCGCGAGGCGGCCGAGTTCGTGAACCTGTATTCAAAGAGCCGGGGGATCAATCGCTTTCCGGCGCTGGTCGAGGCGCTCGAGTGGCTCAGGGAGCGGCCCGAGGTGGTGGCCCGGGGCGTCGAGATTCGCATTCCGCAGGGGTTGGTCGATTGGATGAAGCGGGAGACAAAGCTGGGCAACCCGGCGCTGGCGGCCGAAGTGCAGGCCACGGGCGATCCCGATTTGAAACAAGCGCTGGCCTGGTCCGAGGCGGTCAACCAGACGGTGGGCGAGATCGTCAGCGGCGTGCCGCCGTTTCCGTTCGTCCGCGAGTGCCTGGAAAAGCTGCAGACGCGGGCCGACCTGTTCGTCGTGTCGGCCACGCCGAATGAGGCGCTGAAGCGGGAGTGGGAGGAGCACGACCTGGCCAAATACGTCCGGGCGATTTGCGGTCAGGAGACCGGCTCGAAGAAGGAGTCGCTGGCCAACGCCAAGAAATATCCGCCGGGCCACACGCTGATGATCGGCGACGCGCCGGGCGATTTCAAGGCGGCGCAGGCCAACGACGCGCTGTTTTTCCCGATCAACCCGGGGCACGAAGAAGCCAGTTGGAAGCGCTTGTACGAAGACGGCATCGAGCGGTTCCTGGGGGGCACGTTCGCCGGCGCGTACCAGCAGGAGCTGTTGGCGGAGTTCGACACGTATCTGCCCCAACTCCCGCCGTGGAAGAAATGAACCGTTGGGCCCCGTGTCCCGCAGGTGACCTGAGACATTCAATCGCGAGCAGAACATGGCAGAACTTTGCGACATCGGCCTGATCGGCCTGGCCGTGATGGGCGAAAACCTGGCGCTGAACATCGAAAGCCGCGGCTATCGCGTGGCCGTGTTCAATCGCACCACCAGCGTGGTGGACAAATTCATCGAAGGCCGGGCCAAGGGGAAGAAGTTCGTCGGCTGCCACACGGTCGAAGAACTGGTGGGCAGCTTGTCGACGCCGCGCAAGGTGATGCTGATGGTCAAGGCCGGCACGCCGGTCGACGCGGTGATCGAGCAGGTGCTGCCCCTGTTGTCGCCGGGCGACGTGATCATCGACGGCGGCAATAGTTATTACCTCGACACCGAGCGGCGCACGAAGGACGTCGAAGCCAAAGGCCTGTTATACGTCGGCACGGGCGTATCGGGCGGCGAAGAGGGGGCGCTGTTGGGGCCCAGCATGATGCCCGGCGGTTCACCGGCCGCCTGGCCGCTGGTCAAACCGATCTTTCAGGCCATCGCGGCCAAGGTCGGGCCGAACGCCGACATTCCGTGTGCCGAGTGGGTCGGGCCGCGCGGCGCCGGGCACTACGTCAAGATGGTGCACAACGGCATCGAGTACGGCGACATGCAGTTGATCTGCGAAGCCTACTTCGTGCTCAAGCAGGCGCTGGGGCTGTCGAACGACGAGCTGTACGACGTGTTCGACGAGTGGAACCGGGGCGAGCTGGACAGCTACCTGATCGAAATCACCCGCGACATCTTCAGCGTCAAGGATCCGGAGACCAGCGGCTACCTGGTCGACTACGTGCTCGACACGGCCGGGGCCAAGGGTACCGGGAAGTGGATGAGCCAGTTGGCGCTCGACTTGGGGGTGCCCAGCACGCTGGTGACCGAGGCGGTGTATGCCCGCTGCTTGTCCGCGATGAAAGAAGCCCGGGTGCGGGCGAGCCGGGTGCTGAGCGGCCCGCACGTGAAGTTCGAGGGGGACCGCCGCAAGTTCATCGACCAGACGCGGCAGGCCTTGTACGCTTCGAAGATTTGCAGCTATGCCCAGGGCTTCGTGCAGATGGAAGCCGCGGCGCGGGAGCACGACTGGCCGCTCAAGTTCGGCGATATCGCCCTGTTGTGGCGGGGCGGCTGCATCATTCGAGCGCGTTTCCTCGACAGGATCAAAGAGGCATTCGACGCCGACGCGGGGTTGGAAAACTTGCTGCTGGCCCCCTACTTCACCGAGGCGGTCGAGCGGGCCCAGCCCGACTGGCGGCACGTCGTCGCGACAGCGATCCACTTTGGCATTCCGGTGCCGGCCTTTGCCGCGGCCCTATCGTATTACGACGGCTATCGCCAGGAGCGGCTGCCGGCGAACTTGCTGCAAGCGCAGCGCGATTATTTCGGCGCCCATACGTATCGGCGGACCGACAAAGAAGGTACGTTCCATAGCGACTGGCTGCGGATGCGCAAGCAACCGGAATAGAGACGCCATGCCCAACGAATTCCTCAGCGAACTGTTCGGTTTGAACGACCAGGTGGCCGTCGTCGTCGGCGGCACCGGCGTGTTGGGGGTGCGCTGGCCGAAGGGTTGGCGCAGGGCGGGGCCACGGTCGTCGTGGCCGGCGGCAATCGAGAGCGGGGCGAGGCCCGGGTGGCCAGCATCGCGAAGCTCGGTGGCCGGGCGAAGTATCTGCCGGTGGACGTCAGCCGCCGCGATTCGATCGAGGAGCTGTTGGCGGCCACGCTCGCGGCCTGCGGCCGCGTCGACGTGCTGGTCAACTGCGCGGGCGTGAATTCGGCCAGCGCGTATCGCGACGTAGCGGACGACGATTGGCAGCGCGTGATCGACGTCAACCTGCGCGGCACGCATTGGGGCTGCCAGATCTTCGGCACGCACATGGCCGACCACGGCGGCGGCGCGATCTTGAACGTCGGCAGCGTGACCAGCGACAAGCCGCTGTCGCGGGTGTTCGCCTACAGCGCCTCGAAAGCGGCCGTGGTGAACCTGACCCAGAACGTGGCCCGGGAGCTGGCGCCCCGGCAGGTGCGCGTGAACGCCATCTGCCCGGGGTTCTTTCCGGCCGAGCAGAACCGGGCGATTCTGGACCAGCAGCGGACGGCCAGCATCCTGGCGCAAACGCCGATGGCCCGCTTCGGCGAGCCGCACGAGCTGGTCGGCGCGGCGCTGTTGCTGGTGTCGCCCAAGGCCGGCAGCTTCATCACCGGCGCGGCGTATTACGTCGATGGCGGGTTCACGGCGATGCGGTTTTAAGCGCGCCCAACAACGGGCACACACCAACCCGCAGCGCCAGCAAGGGGCGGGCGCTGTGCAGGCGTGATACTCGAGTGCGTGAGACGCCGCGGAGAAGGCCCGTCCCTTGCTGGCGCTGCGGGTTGGTGTGCGGAGAGACGCACCGCGCGGCATGAGGACCGCCGTTAGACGGGCGCGACGATTTCCAACAGCTCGACGGCCGGCTCGCCGTCGAAGTGGATCAGCGCCGTGCGGCCGAACGTGATCTCGCCGGGCTGCATGCCGAACAGCCGGCGCAGGTCCTCGCCGGGCGTGACTTTGTACAGCCGGGTGAGGTGCACTTCGCGGAGCACGTTGTGCTCGATCAGGATGCGCCCCAGCGGCGTGCGCTGGCTTTCGATCTCGCGGCGGACGGCCGGGTCGACGCAGGAGAAGTCGAGCCGCATGATGCCAAACTGCACCACCACCCCGTCGCTTTGCGCGTGAGCAGGATCTTGCGCGAATAATGCTGGCCGTCGAGCCGCGACTCAAGCACGCGCACGTCAACCGGCCCGTTGTGGAATCGTTCGACGGTGACGGTCATGTGGCTGTCGTGGGCGAGCAACATGCGGTAGTCGCGCGCCAGGTCGCGTGAATCGACCTCCTCGAATTGTCCCAACTCCTCCGGCCGCGGATAGAACAAGGCGACCAGTGTGTCCAGATCGGGAGTCAAGGCGCGGGTATCGCTCACGGTGAGTGCGGTCTTTGTTTGGAAATTGGGGTGGGAGGGAATTCGGCGGATAACGGCCAACTCACCGGCAGGCCGGTGTACGCCGCTGAATTTTACGCAGCACGGGGGCGCGGCCAAGGGTGCCCTTACGGGAGTGTAATTGCAAGTGCGTGCTCGTCGCGTCGCGATTCATCGTTTCATCGCAGGCGCCGCCGATCGAACGAGGGCCTGTGGCAACAGCCGCCGCGCCGATTGTCCCAACGCGGAAGCCGTCGCGGCCAGCGGACTCAACCGTTCATCATACCACAACCTCGAGAAGCGAAGTCCCACGGGCGAGCTTTCGGTATGGCGGTTCGCCTCGACCGCGTCGATCAAGAATCGAAGTCCCACGAGAGCCGCGTCTTCATGGGCTTGCGCCTGTCCGCAACTCAACAGAGCCTCGACCGCCAGGGCCGTCTCTTCGACCGTGCCCGTGGCGGTGCCGGCAGCAGTGCCGCCAGATCGCGATTCATCGCGCCGCCGCCAAAGCTGCCGTCGGCGTGCTGTGCGGAGAGCAGCCAGTCGAGTGCGCGCTGCGGCGGCGGGCTGTCGAGCCGATCCAAATCGCGCAAGGCGACGAGCACGCAGCTCGTTCCGATCACGGGATTGTCTTGCTGCGGTCGCCGCTGGTCGCCGGACCAGAGCGACAGCCAAGAGCCGTCGCGCTGCTGCGCGGTGACGAGATAGCGCAGGCCGGAGTCCATCGCCCGAGCGATGCGCGCGTCGAGATCCTGGCGACTCATTGCCGAGAGATTGTCGTCATCGGCCAGCATGCCGCGCCACGCGGCGAGCGCTCGCAGGCGCGCGCGCCGTCAGTTCGCCGGCACTCTGGTCGCGGGGCGAGGTGTTCCAGCCGCGGGCGAAAGTGGGCCATCCGCCGTCGGCGTTTTGCAGATCGATGAGCCAGCGCACGCCCGAGGAGGCCGCCGGCAGAATCCTATCTCGCGTTCGATTGTCCGTCCGGGCCAGCGCGGCCAGCGCCACCAGGACGCAGGACGTCGTGCCGGCGTCGGCGGCGCCGCCGGCGAGGTCAGTGGCGGCCCAACCGCCCGGTTCGGCACCGGTGATCGGGTGCGTCGAGCGTTGCTGTCGCACGAGCAACCATTCGAGCCACGCCGACTCGCGCAGATCTTCGCCGGCGGAGGTCAGGGCCCCGACCGCTTGGGCTGTGTTCGCCGTCGCCAGGTTGGCGTCGATGGGCCAACTGCCGTCGTCGCGAACGGTGGACAGCAGAAATTCGACGCTGCGGCGCACGATCGGGTGATCGGCGCGACCGATCGACGTCAGGCACATTACCACGAAGCTGGTCCAGGGGACCGCCTCGAGGTAGCCGCCGCTGGCCGGCTGCATCGCGGCCACCACGGCCAGGCTCTTTTCAAACGCCGCACCCCGCAGCATGCCGGCGAGAGGATTGGCCGGCCGCCGGTGAACGTAGCGGGCCTGGCCGACGGCCACCAGCAGCGGAATGCCGTAGCTGGCGACCGGCATGCGCAGGTGCCGCCAATACCGGGCCGGCAGCGAGGCCAGCTCGAAGGGCAACGCCGGCACCTGGCTCCAATCCACCAGTCCGGCCAGGCGGCAATTGGCCAGGATCGGCGCGACCAAGGTCCTTTCCTTTGCGTAACGGCGCTTCAGCGCACGAATGCCCCCTTGGGAGGCGAGATATGCGTCGGCCCGTTCGAGCAGACCGGGATGGTTCGCCGGGACGCACGTCAAGGCAAACGCCGCGCGCACGGCAAGCGTGGCGGCGATGTTCGAGGGGCTGCTGGCGGTGTCGCCCCAGCCGCCGTCGGCGTGCTGGCATCGGGCGAGCCAGCGGAGGCTGCCCATGATCAGCTCGCTCAGCGCGCACTCGCGCTGTTCGTCGACGATACGGCCGGCGATCGTCGGAGCATGACGCTCGACCATGGCCAGGGCGCTGATCGCGGTCGCAGTGGAAAGAGCGGAACTGGACTGGCATCCGCTCCAGTGTCCGTCCGACGTGCTTTCGGCAAGCAGGTCGCAGCGGGCCGTTTCGTAAGCGGCCAAGAGTCGGTCGGGATCGACCATCAGGTTGTGTGCCCTCAAGGGTCAGGTTCGACTCGGCCGCCGAAGCCATACGCCGCGGTCGACCACGCTTCCATCGTGGGAACTCCGCCTGGGTTCGCTCGAGTCGCCAGGGACAAAGTCTAAATCGGTGCAGGCGGTCTGTCGATAGTCCCGTCGGGCCGCGCACCGGTGCTCACGGCAATGCAACACGTGTACCAAAGCGCCGCGAGATCGCAAGTCGTTACGCATTGCGACCATTCAGCGTGGGGAGCGCAGATTTCGCAAAGCGCCACGGTTAGCCCGGAGCCAACGGCGACGGCGTTTGTCCGTCGCGGTTCACCGGCCGTTGCGGCTCACGTATACCGCACGCCCCGATGCTCCGGCTCGAAGAAGGCCGGCAGCAGCGCGTCGGCGCGCAACAGGCCCGCGCGGGTGAGGGTGACGCGGTCGTTGTCGAACGTGAGCAGCTCGTCGTCGGCATACTGCTGCCACTCGCTGCGCCAGTGGTCGATGATGTCGACGCCGAACTTGTGGCGGAAGTAGTCGACGCTCAGCCAGCCGCGCTTGAGCTGCAAGATCATTTCGCGCACCAGCTGCTGGTGCGGCGTGGGCTTCAGTCCGCGATACAAGCGGCAGCTCGCCCTGCTCCAAGCGGCCGACGTAGCCGGCCCAGTCGGGCTCGTTCTGATAATGAATGCCCGAGGCATGCCCGAAGCTGGCCACGCCGGTGGCCAACAGGTCCGATCCCTGCCACAGGTTGTCGCGGTAGCTGAAGTTCACTTTGCTGGGGTTTTTGACCATCGTGTAGGCGCTCGACACCGAGTAGCCGGCCGCCGCCAAGGCATCGAACGCGTAGTCGACCCAGGCCCGCTTGGTGGGCCAGTCGGCCACGGGCGTTTCGATCTGGTTGCCCAGGATGTCGCGCGAGTAGACGGTGTTGAAGGGGAGCTCCATCTGGTAGATGGTGACGCTATCCGGATCGAGCGCGATGGTGCGGGCCACGCAATCCTTCCAGTTGTCCCACGTCTCGCCGACCATGCCGGCGATCAGGTCGATGTTGACGTTGGGAAAGTCGGCGGCGCGAATCCAATCCCACGACTTATAGACCTCGGGCGACAAGTGGGCCCGGCCGTTTTCTTCGAGCACCGCGTCGCTGAAATTCTCGACGCCCAGGCTGAGCCGCGTGACGCCCAGCTCGCGGAGCGTGGCCACCTTGGGCTGGGAGAGCGTGCCCGGCTCGCACTCGAAGGTGACCTCTTCGGCCTCGTCCCAGTTGATGTTGGCCCGCAGCCGATCGACCAGGCTGGTGAGCTGCTTGGCGCTGAGGAACGAAGGGGTGCCGCCGCCGAAGTAGACGAAGCGGAACGGGCGGCCGCCCATGATCGGCAGGTGGCTCACCAGCTCGATCTCGCGCGAGAGGGCCGAGACGTAGGTCTCGACGTCGTCGGCCCGCTTGTCGGTGTAGACCCGAAAGTAGCAGAACTTGCAGCGCTTGCGGCAGAAAGGGATGTGCAGGTAGAGCCCCAGCGGCGCGGGCTCTGATGCTCCGGGTGCGATGCGGGGCGGCGACTCGAGCGCGGCGCGAACATCGGCGAGGGCCTCGGCCGACCATTGCGAAAACGGCGGATAGTTGGAGATGAAATAGCTGCCAACTTCGGTCTTCGTGGTTTCGGTGGCCATGGAACCTTCCAGGGTTAACGTTCAAGCGTCGCGGTCAGAGTTGGACCAGTCGCGGCGTCGGAAATCATTCGGAGCGATGCGCAGGATACTAACCGGAAGGCGAGTGAGTGTCTTTGTGGCTTGGTCCCTTGCTTGCGCTTCGGGTTAGTATATGCCGCGAATCATCCGGTCTGTCTTATGTCGTTTCAGTTCCTCCGCGCTATTTCGGCTTCGCGCCGAAGCAGTACAGCGTGCCGTCGGTGTTGCCGATCACCAGGCGTCCGGCTGCCACGGCCGGCGAGGCGATGAAATCTCCGCCGGCTTCGTACTCCCACACTTTCTCACCCGAGGTTCGATCCAAGGCGTACAGCCGGCCGTCGCTGGCGCCGACGTACACTCGCTGGCCGACCACGACGGGGGACGAATCGACTCGCGAACGAGCGCGAAACGTCCACACTTCGTGCCCGTCCACGGGATCGAGGGCATAGACCATTTTATCACGCCCGCCGAAGATCACGGCCTCGCGAACCAGGGCTGCCGAGGAGCGCAAGGGCATGTTGTGCCCCGTGTTCATCCGCCACACGACTTCGGCTTTGCGCCAATCGATGCAGTAGAAGCTCGAACCCTCGGTGCCGAAGTAGACGTTGTTGTCGCCGGCGGCCGGCGTGGAGCCGGTTGGGCCGTCAATTTCGACCGTGGCCAGGGCTTCCCCTTTGTCCAAGTCGACAATGTGCAGCTTGGCGTCGCAGCCGGCCAGAAAGCAGCGCCCCTCGACGACGGTCGGGGAACAGCGAATCTGGTCGCCGATCGTGTATTTCCAGGCCAGCTTGCCGGTGGCGGCTTCCAGACAATAGAGCGTGGCGTCCTGCGAGCCGAACAGGACCTTGTCCTGGTAGAAGTTCGCGCCGGAATTGATTTCAGCCGTGGCCTCGAAGCCCCACAGCGGTTTGCCGGTGGCGGCTTCGAACGCGTAGAACCGCCCGTCGCTGTCGCCGGCGAAGACGCGTCCCTCGTGCACGGCGGCCGGAGCGGTGAAGCCCAGCTCGGTGTGGTAGCGCCACTGTTCTTTGCCCGTGGCCAACGAAAGGACATACAACTCGCCGTCCAAGCTGCCGGCGAAGACCAGTCCGTCGGCGATGGCCACGGTGGCTTCGAAGCCGTGCTGCACGGAATTGAATTTCCAGAGGACGTCGAGTTTCTCGGGGAGCGGGCTGTCGGAGACGCCCGTGGCCAGCGGATCGCCGCGGAAGACGGGCCAGGCGCCGGCAGGGGCCTCGGCGGCCGGCGGCGAGTCGGCCGCCGGGCCGGCGTTGTCGGCCGCCGATGCCGTCACGGTGGCCGCGGGGAGCGTGACCGATTCGGCCGAGCGCTCGCAACCGGCGGCGAGCACCGCGAGCAGCAGCACCGCCAGCAGCGGCACTCGTGCCAGCCAACGATTCGGGTTGCTGGGGGTGGGACGAGACATCGCGTGATACCGTTCGTCGTTTTTGAATCGTTCTTGGGTCGAAGGTTCTAATACGCCGCTTCGTAGAGGGACAGCAGCTCCGCTTCTCCCACCGTACGCGGATTGAACGTGCCGGTCCATTGCTTGGCGGCTTCGGCGGCCATCTCGGCCAGCTTGGGTTGTTCGACGCCGCACTCCGACAGTCGCCCGGGCAAACCGGCCTTATGGGCCAGCGAGGCCACATAGTCGGCCAACCCCTCGAAGCCGCTGTCGGGATGCGGAAATCCGTTGGCCCCGCCGGTCCCTTCCAGCAGGTCGCGATACCAGGTGCCGAATTCGGCGCCGTTGAAGCGAATGACGTGCGGCAGCATCATCCCAATGGCGCGGCCATGGACAATGCCGTAACGAGTCGTCAACGGGTTGGCCAGCGCGTGGGTGGCCCCCAGCATCGAATTCTCGATCGCCAGGCCGGCGAAGCAGACGCCCAGTTGCATGCCGGCGCGGGCCTCGAGATTGTCGGGTTCGGCCAGCACCTGGGAGAAGTTTTCGCCCAGCAGCAGCCAGGCCTCGCGGCTGAAGGCCAGCGAGACCGGATTGCGAACTTTCGTGACGTACGTTTCCAGCGCGTGGGCGATGGCGTCGATGCCGGTGAGCGCCGTGACGCTGGGGGGCTGAGACACGGTGAGCGTGGGATCGAGCAAGGCGATGCGGAACGAGGCCTTCTTGTCGCCGCAGGCCATTTTGACGTGCGTCTTGGCGTCGGAAATGAGCGCGAAGGATTGGGTCTCGCTGCCGGTGCCGGCCGTGGTCGGCACGGCGATCATGGGAAGCATGGGGCGGGTGGCCTTGCCGACGCCCCAGTAGTCGTGCATCGTGCCGCCGTTGGTGTGGATGAAGTTGATCCCCTTGGCGCAGTCCATCGAGCTGCCGCCGCCCAGGCCGACGAGCAATTCGGGATCGTAGCGCCGGGCCATGGCGACGCCGGCCTCGACGTTGGCCGTGGTCGGGATTTTCTTCGACGCCGTCGAACAGTTGGCACTCGATGCCGGCTTTGCGTAGCGACGCCAGCCCCCGCTCGGCGTGTCCCACGCGCCACGATGCCCGGGTCGCTCACCAGCAGCACGCGGCGGGCGCCCAATTCGCCGGCCAGGGCGCCGAGCGAATCGAGCTTTTCGGGTCCGAAGACGATTCGCGTGCGAGGCTGGTAGTCGAAAGGAATCATGCACGCGTCTCGGCGGGGCCGTCAGGAATAGCAGGCAGGCGGGGAACTCATGCTCATCTTATCGTGCCAGGGCAAGCCGCTCCTGGGGCAACTGGTAGGCCCGGGCGCGGAACAGGAACTCGACGATGTTGCCTTCGTGCGGCTGCAGCCAGTCGAGCTTGATGGTGGGAATGGGTCCGATGTTGAGCCGGTCGATGTGCACCGCGTCGGTCAACTGCCGCTGGAACGCGGGGTCTTCGGTGATCGCCGTGCAGACCAGCGTGGGGCCGATCGACTCGAGCATCTTGTCCTGCGGGCACTGGACCACCGTGGCAAACGGGAACATGTACTCGGCCTTGGCCAGGCGGCCGACGGGGACTGGCAATGGACGATCACGGGGCGCAGGTACGCGCAGCGTTCTTTTTCTTCCAGCCGCGGGCCGTACTGGCTGGTCATGTCGGTGACCCCCTCTTCGCGGCAGCCCCCTTCGATCTGCTGCCAGATGGCCGGCGCCGCGCCGGGTATGGTGAAGGCGGCCAGGCCGCTGTGGGGATCTTCGGGGGGCAGGACCGGCACGGGGCCCAGGCGCTCGGCCAGGGCGGCGGCGATTTCTTTCGTATGGCGCGAGGCCCAGATGGCCGAGCAGTTGATGCAGCCGCGGCCGCTGTTGAGGTAGATGCTGTCGGCCATCAGGTCGAGGTACTTTTCCCAATCGTCGACGACGTCGTCTCCTAGCAGGATCTTGCTGAAGCCGGGGCCGTGGGCCTGCACCTTGGGGTTGCCCTTGTAGCGTTCGACGGTGGGCGTGCCGCCGAAGATCATGCTGCGATCGCAATTGGCCAGCACGGCCGCGCCGACTTCGCCACCGCCGGGATAAATCGAAATGGCCTCGCGCGGAATGCCCGCCTCGAAGAAGGCCGCCGTCATGCGGTAGGGAGTCCAGGGCTCCTGCGGGCCGGGCTTGAGGACCAGGCCGATTTGCATCGGGATGACCGGCAGCCACAGCGTATGGACGCCCGGCGAGTTCGACGGCAGCACCAGCCCCACGGCCGGCGCCTGGGCCTGGTAGCTCACCACCACGCCGCGGCTTTCCAGGCCGTAGCCGTTGCTGAGGATGTTCAGGTCCAGCCCGCGGGTGAGGGCGTCGAGCATCTGGTCCATGTGCGAGAGGACGAAGAAGTTTTTCTGCATGTTCGCCTGGCACATGTGCTCGGGCAGGCCGGTGGAGGCCGACTGCATGTGGGCGAACTCGGCGGGCGATTGCGTGCCGTCGCCCAAGGGGAGCGTGGCGTTCAAGTACAGCTCGCCGGCTTTCTTCACGCGCTCGATCAGCTCGTCGCAGGGGATGGCCCGCAGGGCTTCGCGGGCCTGGTGTGCTTTGCGCATGTCGCGCTGCAGGAGTCCGCCGCTGGCCTGGCTGACCTTGGCGATCGGTTCGCCGGTCATGAAGTGGACGACCTCGTCGACTTCCAGCGACTCGTAGGGTTTGCCCCGACGCAGGATCGGGATGTTCAGCACGAGAGGTCCTCGGTTGAGCGGATTCGCGGGATTCTGTTCGCCGTCGCCGGTGGCTCCGGGCTAAACGGGGTCTAATACACGCCGACGGTCGTAGCCTCGGCCGTTTCGTGGAAGGGGCGGACGCCGCTGACGCCGTCCCAGGGGTATTTGATGTACGGACGTTCGCGCTCGCCTTCGTCCCGTTCGAGGAAGCCGGGGACGAAGAATTCCTTGGTGAGCGTGGTGAGCTTCACGCGGCCCGTCTTGCCGTAGTCGACGACCGAATGGGGATCGTCGAAGTCGACGATCTCGAGCACGGCCCGCGGCTGCGGCGCGTAGTAGGAGATCTTGTAGTTGTCGTCGGCCGTGACCGGCTTGCTGCAGGCCAGGCCCATCAGCGTGTTGCCATAGGTGGGCGTCATGTAGACGCCGTCCAGAAACTCCTCGGTGGCAAAGCGGGTCCACTGGGGCGTGAACTCGGTGCCGCCGGAAAAGATGCCGGTGATGCCCGCTTCGCGGATCGAGCTGCCTCGTTTTTCCAATTCCAGCGCCAGCGCTTCGAGCAGCTTGGGCGTGGTGAACATGCAGCGGATGTCGTGGCCGGCGCCGAGGATGGTGATGGCCTGGTCGACGCAGTGCTGCTTGTACGCCTCGAGGTGCTCGACCCAGCCCTTTTTGATGAGCTTGATCACCCAGCGCGGATCCAGATCGATGCAGAAACAAATCCCGCCGCGATGCTGGGCCAGGTGCTCGACGGCCAGTCGCAAGCGGCGCGGACCCGAGGGGCCGAGCATCAGCCAGTTCGCTCCGCGGGGAAAGTATTCGTCGGGCAGCGTGTTGCTGAACAGGGAGTAGTCGACCCGAAAGTCCTCGATCGCGATGCGGCTCTTGGGGACGCCCGTGGTGCCGCCGGTCTCGAACACGTAGATCGGCTTGTCGGCGTAAGCCTTGGGCACCCAGCGGCGCACCGGCCCGCCGCGAAGCCATTCGTCCTCGAACAGGTCGAACTTCTTCAGATCGTCGAAGTCGCGGACCTCTTGTCAGCGGGTCGAACTTGAGCGACGCGGCCCGCTCCAGCCAGAACGGGCAGCCGGTCGAGGGATGAAAGTGCCACTGCACGATCTCGTAGGCCTGCGCGTTGAGTTGCTCGCGGGCCCGCTTGGCGGCCGATTCCAGCTCGTCGGTCGAAGCTTGCTCCAATGTGCTCATGAAATCTCCTCGGAAGGGCGACGGCGGAGTCGGTTGGGCCCGGGCGCCGGCCGATAAGGTGGGGGAGAAGCGGCGTGGCCGAATACCTGAAAAATACCCAACGTCACGCCGGAACACAACTGCCCGACGGCTTTTAGCGCCCCTGGGCAGGGGCCCACCGACGGGCGGGAGGCGTATCGGGGTTTTGCTTACTTTTTTGACAAGAAGCCCACAGGCGGGGTATCCTTTCGAGTACAGATCTTGGCAGAGAAGCTTGCGCACACCATTCACTTCCGTGCAAAGCCCTTTCGTTCGAACCGGAGGTCGGTCATGACGCTTCGTGAGATTCTTCAGGCCAAGGGTGCCACCGTCCATAGCATCGACGCCGCCGCGTCACTCGAAGACGTGGTGCAAACGCTCGTCCGACACAACTGCGGATCGCTGGTGGTTCACGACTCCAGCTCCGGAGCGCGGATGGTGGGAATCATCAGCGAGCGGGACATCTTGCGGGCCTGCGCAAGCCATAAGGGGACGCTGGCCGAGCTGCGCGTTGCCGACGCCATGACCACCGACGTCGTCGTCGGGTCGCCCAGCGATTCGATCGAGGACACGATGGGCCTGATGACCAACCGCCG
Source organism: uncultured Planctomycetota bacterium (assembly GCA_963711515.1). Taxonomy (GTDB): domain Bacteria; phylum Planctomycetota; class Planctomycetia; order Pirellulales; family PALSA-1355; genus CAVQEL01. Next base: position 77,497 of record CAVQEL010000003.1, read on the forward strand.
CATTCGCCATCTGCCCGTCATCGAGGACGACGAGCTGGTGGGGTTGGTGTCGATCGGCGACATCGTCAAAACGCAGCACGACCGGCTGACGATGGAAAACCACTATCTGAAAAGCTACCTGCACTCGACGTAGGTGGCCCGACAAAAGCCGCGTCTGGTGTGCCACTGCTGGCTTGTCCAGCAGTGTTTCTTGGACGCCTTGTACACGCTCGCCGTGAGCATGCTTGCCAGCGGCAGATAGTGCACGCCGCGGAGACCTGCACTGCTGGACAAGCCAGCAGTTGGCACACGGTATCGAAACACCAGATTTGGGGTTGGCCGATTCTTTAGCTGCGGCCGGCGGCGATCTGGCGGAACTCTTTGGGGAGTGGGAAGTAGACTTCTTCCTCGCGGATCGAGCGGCTCGACGGCGGCAGCGAAATGCTCGGTCAGTAGCCCCACGCATTGCTCGACCACGGTTTCCGGCGCACTGGCGCCGGCGGTGATCAGCACGGTATCGTCCGGCTGGAGCCAGGCGAGGTCGATGTCGTCCGGTCCGTCGATCAGGTAAGTGCGCGACGACGACTCGCGGGCCAACTCGGCCAGCCGCTGGCTGTTCGAGCTGTTCTGGCTTCCCAGTACGAGCACGACGTCGGCCTCGCGCAGCTAGCGACCGCACGGCTTCCTGGCGATTCTGGGTGGCATAGCAGATGTCGTCTTTGGGCGGGGCCACGATCTGCGGGAAGCGCTGTTTGAGCCGGGCGATGATCCGATTGGCGTCGTCGACCGACAGCGTGGTTTGCGTCAGGTAGGCCAGCTTCTCGGCGGAGATTTCCAGGCGGTCGACGTCCTCGGGCGATTCGACCAGCAGAATGGCCTCGGGCACTTCGCCCATCGTGCCGATCACTTCGTCGTGCCCCTGGTGGCCGATCAGGACGATCGTGTAGCCTTCCTTGGCGTAGCGGATGGCTTCCAGGTGCACCTTGATCACCAGCGGGCAGGTGGCGTCGATCGTCTTCAGCCCGCGCTCGGTGGCGATGCGGCGCACCTCGGGCGAGACGCCGTGGGCCGAGTAGAGGAGCGTTTCACCGGGGGGGACTTCCGAAAGGTCCTCGACGAACACGGCGCCTTCGGCCCGAAATCGCTCGACGACGTACTTGTTGTGCACGATTTCGTGGTACACGTACACCGGCACGCCGAAGAGCTTGATGGCCAGCTCCAGCGTTTCGATGGCCATGTTCACGCCCGCACAGAAGCCGCGCGGGCTGGCAAGGAGAATCTTCATGAGCCGGTTTCGTGGCGGAGCACGTCTCGCGAGCCCCGGGGGCATGCCAGCAGCCGCGGGATGCTATCGTGGTCGGCAGACTGGCTTTGCAAGGTGTAAGCGATACATCATAATGCACCCGCCCGAGATTGGGTAGACGCGGCGCACCGGGGGCGATTCGGTTCGACCCTGGCTACCGTCGCATCACGCGCGGGCGGCCGCGACAGAACCATCCTGCTCAGATAACCGCAATCGGCTCACCTTCATCACGGACCTGGCGTATCGCGATGGCCCAGCCCTCGGTAGCGGCGGAACTTGCCAACTTCGGACCGTGTGGCGAAGTCGGCCGGCGGATGTCTGGCGATGAGGCTGCCGGGTACTGTCGCCGGCTGGCGCGGCGCCACTACGAGAATTTCACGGTGGCCAGCCGGCTGTTGCCCCGGCATTTGCTGCCACATTTCTACGCGATCTATGCCTGGTGCCGCTGGGCCGACGATCTGGCCGACGAAATGGCCCATCCGCGGGAGAGCCTCGCGCTGTTGGATTGGTGGCAGGCCGAGCTGGATCGCTGTTACGCGGGCCAAGCGGAGCATCCGGTGATGATCGCCCTGATGGCGACGGTGCGCCGGTTCGAGATTCCCCGCGAGCCGTTCGAGCGGCTGTTGACGGCGTTTCGGCAGGATCAGCAGGTGACGCGCTACGCCACGGCGGCCGACGTATTGGACTACTGCCGCAACTCGGCCAACCCGGTCGGCCGGTTAGTGTTGTATCTGGCCGGTGCACACGACGAGGCGCGGGGCGAGCTGTCCGACGCGATTTGCACCGGCTTGCAGTTAATCAACTTCTGCCAGGACGTCGCCCGCGACTGGGCCAAGGGGCGCGTCTATCTGCCGCAGGAGACGCTCGAGCAGGCCGGATACGACGAAGCGATGTTCGGCCGCGGCGAGTGCAACGCGGCGTTTCGGCAGGCGCTGCGAGTCGAAGTGGAACGGGCCGAAAGGTATCTGCGGGCGGGCGAGCCGCTGGCCGGGCGCATGCCGCGGGCGTTTCGGCTGGACGTGGCGTTGTTTGCGGCCGGCGGGCTGGCGGTGGCGCGGGGGATTCGCCGGGTGGATTTCGACGTCTGGCGCCGGCGGCCGGTCCTTTCCAAGGCAACTCAATTGCGCCTGCTGGCTGGCTGCTGGTGGCGCACGGCACGAATGAACGGCAGGGAGCCCTCGGTATGAAAAATGGATTGCAGGCCAGTTATGCCCATTGCCAGCAGATCGCCCGGCAATCGGCGTCGAGCTTCTATTACTCGTTTTTGCTGTTGCCCAAGCCGCAACGGCGGGCGATGTGCGCCTTGTACGCGTTTTTGCGCCGCACGGACGATTTGGGCGATAGCGCCGAAAGCGTCGACCGCCGCCGCGAGGCGCTGGCCCAGTGGCGCCGCTCGCTGCGGCGCTCGATGCAGGGCCAATACGACGACCTGCTGCTGCCGGCCCTGGCCGACACGATCCGCGGATATGGCGTGCCGCTGGTGCATCTGGAAGACGTGATCGACGGCGTGGAAATGGACCTCGAGGCGGGCTCGTTCGAATCGTTCGATGAGCTCGCGCAGTATTGTCACCGCGTGGCGACGGCCGTGGGGCTGGCCTGTTTGCCGATCTGGGGCTGCACGAGCGATCTGGCCGAAGCCCCGGCCCGGCAGTGTGGCCTGGCCTTTCAACTCACCAATATCCTGCGCGATTTGAAGGAAGACGCCGCGCGCAATCGCGTCTATCTGCCGCGCGAAGATTTCCGCCGGTTCGGCTACTCGGTGGACGACCTGGCCGCGGGCGTGCGCGACGAGCGGTTTCGGGCCCTGATGCGGTTTGAAATCGAGCGGGCCGATGCCTACTATGCCGCCGGCGCCGAGCTCGACGCGTATCTGTCCGAGGACGGTCGCCGCGTGTTCAGCAGCATGGTGGCCGTGTACCGGGCTCTGCTCGATGAGATCAAGCGGCTCGACGGCGACGTCCTCACGCGGCGCGTCGAATTGACGAGCTGGCAGAAGATGCGGATCGCGTCGCAGTGGTTTCTCAGGCGCCCGGGGGTGGAACTGCCCGTCGGAGCCGGCGCGCGATGACATCGGCCGCGTCCGACGCGCGGCCGAGCGTGGCCATCGTGGGGGGCGGACTGGCGGGGTTGGCCGCGGCGGTGGCTTTGGCCCAGAGCGATTGCCGCGTGCAGTTGTTCGAGAGCCGCCGCTCGCTGGGCGGCCGGGCCGGCTCGTTTCGCGATCCGGCCAGCGGCGAAGTCGTGGATCATTGCCAGCACGTCAGCATGGGCTGCTGCACCAACCTGGCCGACTTCTGCCGCCGCGTGGGCGTCGACCGCTGGTTTCGCCGCGATCGGCGGCTGAACTTCATCGGTCCCGATGGCGGCTATTACCCCTTCGCGGCGGGCTGGCTGCCGGCCCCGTTTCACCTGGCGGGGGCCTTCTGGCGATTGAAGTACCTGTCGGTCCGCGATCGGCTGGCCATCGGCCGGGCCATGTGGTCGTTAATGCGGCACCCGGTGGACGACGACGAGCGGGCGCCCACGGTCGGCGCCTGGCTGGCCGGCCAGGGACAATCCGCCCGGGCCATCGAATGGTTCTGGAGCGTGATCCTGGTGAGCGCGCTGGGCGAGGCGTTGGATCGGGCCTCGCTGGCGGCGGCGCGCAAGGTGATCGTCGACGGGTTCCTGGCGGCGCGCGAGGCCTACGTCGTCGAAGTGCCCGAGGTTCCGCTGGCGGGATTGTACGGCGAGACGCTCGAAGGCTGGCTGGCGGAGCACGGCGTGGAAGTGCGACTCGGCGCGGCGGCGCGGCGCGTCAGTCGCGCGGAACGACCCCTCGTCGCGCTGGCCGACGGTGAAGAGATTCACGCCGACTTCGTGGTGCTGGCCGTCCCCTGGCATAAGATCGCCGAACTCGTCGACGAACGATTGGCCGCCGCGTGGCCGTGGCTGGCACCCATGTCGGCGGTGGGTGCCTCGCCGATCACGGGCGTGCATCTGTGGTTCGATCGGCCGATCATGCCCTACGAGCATGCCGTGTTGCCGGGTCGCTTGAGCCAATGGCTGTTTCGCCGCTCGGGCACGTCGGGCCACGGCACGGGCCAGACCGGCGGCGGGCATTATTACCAGGTGGTCGTCAGCGCCTCGCGCGAACTGGCCGGTCGTCCCCGCGATGAAATCATCGACGAAGTGTGCCGCGAGCTGGGCGCGATCTTTCCCCGCGCGGCGGCGGCGAAACGAATGCACGCGCGGCTGGTCACCGAACAGGCGGCGGTATTTTCCGTTCGTCCGGGGCTCGATCGGATTCGACCCGCCCAGCAAACGCCCACCGCCGGCGTGCTGGTGGCGGGCGATTGGACCGCCACCGGCTGGCCGGCCACGATGGAGGGGGCCGTCCGCAGCGGCTACCTGGCGGCCGAGGAAGTGCTGCGGGCCAGCGGCCGAGCGCGGCGCTTGCTGGTCGACGATCTGACGCGCGGGTTCTGGGCGCGAATACTGATCAAGGACTAGCATTCGTTTCAAATTCGAATTTGCGGCAACGGTCGCCCAATTCCTTGCGGTTTTGAAACGACTTCTAGCGGTCGTGAAACACGCAAGCCCGCTACGACGCCATACGGGCTTCGCGTTTCATGCGCCGCCGCTCGGCGCGGGAGAGCTGCCGGTTCGACTCCTGCTGGCTGCCGCTGGATGCCGGCGCGGAAGCTGGTTTCGAGACGTTCGGCGAGGGCGCGTCGGCGGGCTCCGCGGCGCTGGGGGACTCGACCGGGTCCAGGTCGGTGCGCAATCGCAGGGCCGGCTTGCGGCTGGCGGGCGGTTCAGCCGGTGCGTCGGCGGCGTTGGCTTTGGGCGGTTTGCCTTTCGCCGGCTTCACGCGTCCGCCGGTGACTTCCAACTGCACAAAGCGCGAGTAGACGAGAAACGTCGTCACGATGAGGACGTAACCCGCCAGCCAGCAGCCGCGGGCCACCAGCGGCGTGATCTCGGGGCTCGTGGCCACGGGCCAGCCGTGGTAGGCGATCGTCGTCGCCAGGAAAGCAAGTGCCGCGGCGATCAGCCCGGCCACGGCCGGAGTGCACTTGCGCAGTTCGAAGAACAATCGTGCTCCGGCGGCCGTGACGAGCGTGCCCACCGTAATGGCCCACACGACGTCGCCGCGAAGATGCGCCGACGCGGCAGCCAAATGACAGACTGCACGCACAAGCGCGGCCAGGCCGCTGCTCTCCAGCACGCTGGCGGCGAGCGCGGCGGCGGCCATCCACAGCCAAACGCGGTAGCGGCCGTAATAATCGTCCAGCCGATGGCGGCGCAACGAATAGATGAACACCGCCGTGGCGCCGGCGGCGCTGAGCAGCGTGGAGGCCAGCCACCGCCCGATCGATCCGGGCGCGTCGAGCCGCAAGGCGGAGACGGCCGGCCGGCCAACCAGCGGCGCCGACGTGTCGGCTGCCAGGTGCAGCCCCAGACAGCCGCCGACCAAGAGCAAGCCGACGGCCGTGGTCAATCCGATGGCCGCGCGACTGACGGGCACCAGCGTGGCGACACCGCGGCCGCGGGCCGCGCGGGCGGCGTCGGCATAGGCCCGCGTCGCGCCGGTCAGCTCATCGTCGCCATTGCCGGCCAGACGAACAGGCCGCTCGACGGCCGGGGCGTCGTCGGCCAGCAGTCGTCGTCGGCGTTCGGAGCGCAGGCTCATGGAGGCGCGGGCACCTGGCACAAGGAGTGGAAGCGGCGGGTCGGAGTCGGGCATGTCGCGGCGGGAGAATGCCGTCTCATTTGGGAGATTCGGCATCCCCGAGCGAGCCACTGTAGAAGAAGCACCCGGCCGCTGCGCCGCGGAGACGAACGACCCGGCAGCGGGCCAGAACGTCGTCACAAGCCTTGCAATCGTCAGCGTCGGACCAATTTGAAAAGCCCGCTTTGACGAACCGCAATCGGTGACCTAGGTTTTCTACGATGCTCTGGAGAGTTGTCGCAACCTCGCTGCCGGACCCCCGCGGCGGCAGAGGTGGATCGCCGCCAACGAGACGCAGATGGCGGTGTTTGTAGACTCTCGCCGAGCAGCCATTCATGGCATGTCCCGTCCGTTCCGCATCGGCAAGTCGTCGTCGAACATGGAGAATCCTCGTTGAGCGCGCTCGCAACTGATGCCGACCCCGCGGTGGTCTCGCAGCCGCCGTTTGCCACCTACGAGAACCAGCTCATCCAGGTTCGTTTGGGCATCGCCAGCAGTCTGCTGGCCGCCTTAAGACACAAACATGCCGCCGCGGCGGAGCACTCGCTGCGCGTGGCGCTGGGCTGTTCGTCGTGGGCCTTTGCCATCGGCCTGCAGAACCGCGAGCGGGACGAGCTGGAAGTCGCGGCGCTCTTGCACGACGTCGGAAAGATCGGCGCGCCCGATCGGCTGTTGCTCAAGCCGGCGGCGCTGGAGGCCGAGGAAACGCGGTTGATCGATCAGTACCGGCTGTCGGGGCTGGACATCCTGGCCCAGTGCTGCCCGTCGCCGGCGATCGTGCAGATCATTCGCCATTCGGCGGGCTGGTTTGACGGCAGCCGGCCCAATTATCCGCTGGTGGCCAAAGACGTGCCGCAGGGGGCGAGGATGCTGGCCATCGTCGACGCGTTCGATTCGATGACCACCGACCAGGTGTACCGGCAGGCGCTGTCGCGCGAGCGGGCGATGCACGAGCTGTTCGCGAATGCCGGCACCCAGTTCGACCCCGAGCTGGTCAAGTCGTTCAGCGAAATGAACATCGGCGTTCATCTGAATCAGCGGGTGATCAGTCACTGGCTCAAAACGCTTGACCCGCGCAAGGCCAACCAGTTCTGGCAGAACACGCCTCCGGCGATGCTGGCCGAACCGGCCGTGCCGGCCGAGACGCTGTTTCAGCAGAAGCTGCTGGACAACATGTTCGACGCGGTGGTGTTCGTCGATTGCAACATGCGGATCGTCAAATGGAACCGCGGTGCCGAGCGGTTGACCGGGCTGTCGAGCGCGAGCGTGCTCGAGCGGCTCTGGTCGCCGGAGCTGGTCGGATTGAGCGAAGAGACCAAGGGAAAGCTGAACGCTGTGGACTGCCCGATCGCTTATTGCATCAGCACCGGCGTCCAATCGCTCAGGCGGCTGCAGGTGTGCAACGACACGCGGCGACTGGCCGTGGACGCCCACACCGTGCCGGTGGTCGGACCCGACGGCACGACGCACGGGGCGGCCATGCTCTTGCACGACGCCTCGCCGCAGGCCTCGCTGGAAGAACAATGCAACAGCCTGCACGAGCGGGCCACCAAGGACCCGTTGACGCAAGTGGCGAACCGGTCCGAATTCGACCGGCTGCACCATCTGTTTGTCAACGCCCATCTGGAATGCAACGTGGCGTGCAGCCTGATCATCTGCGACATCGACCATTTCAAAAGCATCAACGACAACTACGGCCATCCGGCCGGCGACGACGTGCTCAGGTCGTTCGGCCAACTGCTCAAGAGCGAATGCCGCAGCGGCGACGTGGTGGCCCGCTACGGCGGCGAGGAATTCGTCATCCTGTGCGCCAATTGCAACAACGCGTCGGCCGCCCGCCGGGCCGAGGAAATGCGGCGGCTGGTCAGCGAGCTGGCGCAGCCGGCGCTGGAGGGCAACGTCGTCACGGTCAGCTTCGGCGTGACCGAGATTCAGCCCGGCGACACGCCCGAGTCGATGCTTCGCCGCGCCGACCGCGCGCTGTTGGAAGCGAAGCGCGTGGGCCGCAACACGGTCGTGCAACTGGGCGACGGACTGATGAAGCCGTCCAGCGCGTCGACGACCGTCGAGGGGCAACCCAGCGGCGAGCTGATGATGGACACCGTGCTGGTGACGTCGGTGCCGTTGAATATCGCCGTGGAAAAGCTGCGGGGCTTCGTGCTCGATCACCACGCGGAAATCCTGGGCATTCGGGCCGACCGCATCGATCTGCTGATCGAAGTGCACAAGTGGCAACCCAACAGGCGCCGCAGCGATCGCCCCGTGCCGTTTCTGGTCGAGCTGTTGTTTGCCGAGCAGCGAGTCACGATTCGCAATCCGGAAGGCCGGGCCACGGGCCGCACGCTCAAGACCCGGGTCCGCGTGTCGATACGTCTGAAGCGGACGCGCGATCGGCGGAATGCCGACATCATGGCTCAAGCGGCGGCCATCCTGGCGGCGATCCAGTCCTACTTGATGGCCAACCAGGACGCCACGCCTCCCGAGCCGGGCACCACCCGCCGCGCCGTCAACATGCTTGCGCCGTGGTTGAAGCTGCGCGGCTGATCTGCCCGTCTCGGCGCGTCGGTCGACGAGGCGCCGCATTTCAATTCCGTTCGACAGTGGGCGGCAATGCGCCCGGGGCACGTCGACAATTGTCAGTTGGGCATGAATCGGGTATGCTGCGCGGGCTCGTGGCGGACGCTTGATTCGGCGACATTCGGCGGCCGAATGGCATCGCGTTTGCACCAATTGATTTGCAATATCGACACCGATTCAGGAGGAAATACACATGCCTTACGAACTGCCACCTTTGCCGTATCCGACCAATGCCTTGGAGCCGAACATCGACGCCAAGACGATGGAAATCCACCACGACAAGCATCACGCGGCCTACGTCAGCAAAGTGAACGACGCCATCAAGGGAACCGAGTGGGACAACAAACCCATCGTGGAGTTGATGCGCAACATCGAGAAGGTGCCCGATAAGATTCGCACGGCCGTGCGCAACAATGGCGGCGGGCATGCCAACCATTCGATGTTCTGGACCATCATGGGTCCGAACAAGGGAGGCAAACCCACCGGCAAGCTGGCCGAGGCCATCGAAGCGCAGCTCGGCGGTTTCGAGAATTTCAAGAAGGAGTTTGCCGCGGCGGCCGCCGGCCGGTTCGGCAGCGGCTGGGCCTGGCTGTCGGTCGACAACGCCAAGAAGCTGGTCGTGGAAAGCACGCCCAACCAGGACACGCCCCTGATGCAGGGCAACACGCCGGTGCTGGGCGTCGACGTGTGGGAGCACGCCTACTACCTGAACTATCAAAATCGTCGCCCGGATTACGTGAACAACTTTTTCAACGTGATCGACTGGGACGCCGTGGGCAAGCTGTACGACGCCGCGATGAAATAGGTGGACGGCGCCCCGCTGGGGTAGTGGCGGCGATAGCTAGCAGGCTGTTTGGGTGCTGCTGGCTTGTCCAGCGGTGCAGACAGTCTCGGAAACACTGCTGGACAAGCCAGCAGTGGCACCGGGCGCGCTACCTTGCGGTTTTGAAACCTCATCCCCGCCGGGCGATTGGCGTTGACCATCGGGCGTTGTTTTCTATAATCCCCGCCCTGCGTGGGGCCGATGGTGAGCCGAAGCGGCACTTGCGCGTTTCCGGCTCGTGCCGGCGGCCGGTGGTATCCGATAGATCAACGAAGGACGGGCCCAACTGGCCCGTCGTCAGATCCGGACGCCATGGCGGCGGCCCCCCGGCCCACGCGAACGAATCATGTCCTCAGGGAAGAGGACGTCGGGCTCGCGACAGGGAAGTCGCTTGCCGGCCCGGCGCTCCCTTCTCGTTCCAATCGAAAAGGGACCGCGCGCCGATGCGAGCTTGCCGGTTTGCCGTCGTTGTCGCCACGCTGTTGGCTGTTGCCGGTTGTCGGAGCGGCAACTCCGGCTGGACCTGGGGCCGCAAGAAGTCCGACGCGGCGATGGCCGATACGGACCCGGCGCTCCCTTCGACCGGCGCGGCGCCGGCGAATTACGGTACGCCCTATTCTTCGGCTGCCGCGGCGCAAGGCACTTCGGCCTTTGCCGCGCCGGGCGCGCCCGCCGGCGGTGCACCGGGCTCGTACGAGGCGGCGCCGTATCCCGATCAGGTCGCCGGCGCAGCGGGTGCGCCGGGCGCCGCCCCGCCGGCCGGTTATGGTGCCGGCAGCGCGATGGCCCAGCAAGGACCCTACAGCCAAAGTTACGGCCAGCCACCGGCCGCCGCGGAGCAGCCGCCGGCGTATCCGGCGACCGCCACGCCTTATGGCTATCAACCGCCCGCCCAGCCGGGCATGCCCCCGGCCGGCGCGACCGCCAGTCCGGCGGAAGTGAATCCGTATGACTTGTACGGGGGGGGTGCCTCGCCGCCGGCCAACGCTTCGGCCGGCCCGCCGCACAACCGCCGAGCGGCAATCCGTACGCGCGCCGCTCAGCCGCCGGCCGGCAATCCGTACGGCGCACGGTCGGCGCCAGCGGCCGATCATTATGGCACGGCCGGGACCAGAGCGGCCGGCGCGCCCCTGCGGCCGATGACTTCTACAGCAACCCCTACGGCAGCACACCGCCGCAGCCGCCGGTGGACGACCGCTACATGGCCGATAACAATGCGGCCGCCCAACCCCCGAATGCCCAGCCCGCTGCTGCGCAGCCGGGAGGCCGCCCAATTGCCGGCCGGGCCTTCGACCGCCGGCAGTCCGACCGCTCCTTATCAGCCCGGCAGCAGCGACTACGATCCGGGCAACACCGGCTATTCGCCGCCGGGCGTGCCGGCGTATGAATCCGGCGCACCATCGAACGTCGTCGCGGCGCGGAAAGACCCCTACTATCGCCCCGGCGGCACCACCGATTACGTGCCGGCCGGGACAGACGCCTACGGCGACGGCCGATCGTTACAACAATCCGGCCGAAACCTATTCGCAGGGGAACAACTATCTGTCCCCCGACGGCAGCAACTCGCCGGCCCGGGGCTATCAGTGAGCACGGTTCGGCAACCAACGAACTCGAAGAAGTCGACGTCCGCCGGACGGTTAGGCGAGCACGTCTTCGATCACGCGGCCGTGGACGAACGTGAGCCGCTGCTCGGTGCCGTTGTGGAAGTAGCTCAGCCGCTGGTGATCCAGACCCAACAGGTGCAACATTGTCGCGTATAGCTCGTACACGCTCGTGGGGTTTTCGACAGCCTGATAGCCGAACTCATCGGTCGCGCCGTAGCTCGTGGCACGCTTCACGCCGGCGCCGGCCAGCCACACGGTAAAGCCCTTCGGGTTGTGATCGCGGCCGTTGGCCCCCACCTGGAAGGTCGGCATGCGGCCAAACTCCGTCGTCCAGACCACCAGCGTGTCGTCCAGCATGCCCCGGGCCTTGAGGTCCTTGAGCAGTGCGGCCGCCGGCTGGTCGAGGATCGGCGCGTGCACGGAGTACTGATCCTTGAGCATCTTGTGGCCGTCCCAGTTGCCCACCCCTTCGCCCATCGCGTAGGCGCCGTTGAACAACTGCACGAACCGCACGCCCCGCTCCAGCAGCCGCCGGGCCAAGAGGCAGTTGCGGGCAAAGCCGGCCTTGAACTTGTTGGCGTCGTCGGTGCCATAGGCGGCGTGCGTGGCGGCCGTCTCGCGCGACAGGTCGCCCGCTTCCGGGGCGCTGAGCTGCAGCTTGGCGGCCAGTTCGTAGCTGGCGATCCGGGCGGCCAGCTCCGAGTCGCCTGGGTTACGGGCCAGATGCCGGTCATTGAGCAGTTTGAGAAAGTCGCGCGTCGAAGCTTGCGCGGCCGGGCTGATCGCCGCGGGGGTCGACAGGTTGGCAATCGGCTCGCTGGCGCTGAACGACGTGCCCTGGAACACGGCGGGGAGAAAGCCGCTCGACCAGTTGTTGGGCCCGACCTGCGGCCCGCCGCGCGGATCGGGAATCGCGACGAAGGCCGGCAGGTTGTCGCACTCGCTCCCCAGGGCATACGACACCCACGCGCCGGCGCTCGGATAGCCCTCGACCGTGAAGCCCGTGCTCATGAAGTTCTCGCCCGGGCCGTGGGTGTTCGTCTTCGAGGTCATCGAATGGATGAAACACATTTCGTCGGCCAGCTCGGCCAGGTTGGGCAGCAGGTCGGAGACGACCTTGCCGCTTTCGCCGCGGGGGCGAAACTCCCAGGGGCTTTTGATCAGGTTGCCGTTGTCCCCCTGGAACGTGACTAGCTTTTCGGCGCCGGGCATCGGCGTGTCGTGTCGCTTGATCAGCTCGGGCTTGTAATCCCAGGTGTCGACGTGGCTGCACGCCCCGGAGCAGAAGATCATCAGCACCCGCTTGGCACGCGGCGCGAAGTGCGCGGCCCGGGCCGCCAGCGGCGCGTCGAGCCGGATGTCGGGGCGAATCGGCGATCGCTCATTGCCCAGCAACCGGCCTTCGCCGGCGAGCAAGCTGGCCAGCGCCACGCCGCTCAAGCCTCCGGCGGCGTGCGTGAGAAAACCGCGGCGGTCCAACAACCGGCGCCCCTCGTGCGACAGAACGGGTTGCGATTCAGGCGTGGTCATGGCTTGTGTCGGCGGGGGCGGATCAATCAGTTCACGTACAGAAATTCGTTGGCGTTGAACAGGGCGCGGCAAAACACCATCAACCCCTCGTCGGCGATCAACGCCCGGGCCGCTGCCAGCTCCTCGGCCGCCGGCTCGCGACACATCGTGAGCCAGAAGGCGCGGCGGATTTGCTCGTCGCGGTTGGCGGCCTCGCGCGAGTCGCTCGGCGAACCGCTCGGATTGCTGAACCATGAAGGGGGCGTTGAGCAGGTTGAGCGCCTGCAAGGCGGTGGTCGACACGTTGCGGCGTCCGACCACCTGGCTGGCGTCGGGGCAATCGAACACGCCGAACGTGGCGTCTTGCCGCGAGCGGGGCTTGTCTTGATAGACCATCCGCCGCCATTCGGCCGGGCCGAAGTCCTGCTTCGGCTGGTACACTTTGACGTAGCTGTCGTTCGCCTGGAAGACGTCGTAGCCGGGCCCCCCCATGCGCAGATCAAGCACTCCGCTGGCGCTGAGAATGCTGTCGCGGAGGGCTTCGGCCTCGAGCCGCCGGGGCGGAAATCGCCATAACAGCCGGTCATCGGCGTCCACGGCGGTGGCCCGCTCGTCGAAGCGGCTCGACTGGCGATACGCGTGCGACAACAGGATCAGGCGATGGATCGCCTTGGGGTGCCAGCCGGTGCGGACAAATTCGGTGGCCAGCCAGTCGAGCAATTCGGGGTGCGAAGGGGGGCCGCCGTTGAAACCAAAGTCGCTCGGCGTGCCCACCAGCCCCTGGCCGAAATGGTAATGCCAGATGCGATTGACCATCACCCGGGCCGACAGCGGGTTCGTCGCGCTCGCCAGCCAGCGGGCCAGAGCCATCCGCCGCTCGGCTTCCGGCGCGTCGGCCGGCAGCGAAAACGACCGGCCCACGGCCGCGATCGACGCGGGGGGGACCGGCTCACGCTTTTGCATCGGGTCGCCGCGGTAGCAGACGTGCGTGGCCTCGGGCTGGGTGAACGTGCCCAGGTAGGCTTTCGTGGGCGCTAGATGAGCCAGCTCGTCGCGCAGCCGCGCCGCCCGTTGTTCGAGTTGTTCGACTTGCTGGCCGACGTCCGGCGGCAGGCCCGCGGTGCGCGGGGGAGCGGAGCCTCGGGATCGTACGGCTGGCGATCGAGCGCCGTGGCCACGGTCTGCCAATGCTCGGCGTCATCGCTCACTTCGATCTGGTACTCGGTGGCCAGGCGGTCTTTGAATCTGCCTTCGCGATCGCGGGCCCACTTGACGCGCTCGATCGTGGCCGGCTCGGGCAGCTCGACCTGGATCCAGCCGGTGCCCTGTTCGTTGGAAATCCAACTGCGGCCGTTGCCGTACTTGCCGTCGTTGACGTGCTCGAGTTGATGAATCTTGTTGGTTCCGCCGGCGTAGACGCTCGACGCGGTGGCCGTGGCCCCGGTGCTGGCCAGCGCCACGTTCTGGGATTGATCGCCGGCGGTGAAGATTTCCAACTCGTCGATGCACGGCTCGACGTTGTTGGTGGCCAGCACCGTGAACCGGACGAAACGGGCTGGCACGGGCGGAAAGCGGTCGACGTTCCCCCGGGCATGCACCGCCGGGCGGAGCAAACCCTGGGGGGGCGACTCGAGGTTGGCCAGCGGAACGTGCCGGGCGGTGAGCTCGTCGGCTTCCCGTTCGAGGCGTTTCAGTTCTTTTTGCAACTGGTCCGCGCGGCGGCGGCGCTCTTCGTAATCGGCGGTACGCAGCTCGCGCTCGCCGTGCTCGACGCCGGCAAACACGGCTTGCAGCGAGTAATAGTCGTGCTGCGAGATCGGGTCGAACTTGTGATCGTGGCACTTTGCGCAGCCGGCCGTCAGTCCGAGGAAGGCGGTCGTGGTGGTCGAGATCATGTCGTCCAGGTCGTTGGCCCGTTGGTTGAGCGTCAGCTCGACGTCGGGGCTCTTCACCCGATCGTGTGCGCCGCCCACCAAAAAGCCGGTGGCCGCGTCGACCCCCACCTGGTCGCCGGCCAACTGAGCCAGAATGAACTCGGGATAGGCCAGGTCGCGATTGAATGCCTCGATCACCCAGTCGCGATATGTCCAGGCGTTCTCCCGATGGGTGTTCGTTTCATAGCCGTTGCTCTCGCCGAAGCGAACGACGTCCAACCAGTGCCGCGCCCAGCGTTCGCCGTAGCGCGGCGAGGCCAGCAGGCGATCGACCAGCCGCTCGTAGGCGCCCGCGCGCGTATCGGCGACGAAGGCTTCGACGTCGGCTTTCGCCGGGGGCAGGCCGTGTACGTCGAGCGTCACGCGGCGAATGAAGGTGGCTCGATCAGCGTCGGGGGCAGGCTCCAAACCGGCGGCCTCGAGTTTGGCGAGCACGAAGGCGTCGATCGGAGTCCGCACCAGGTCGGCATGTTTGACGGCGGGGATCGCCGGACGCTGGGGGACTGCGAGCGACCACCAGTCGCGGCCGGCCCGGGTGTCGGTCGTCAGCTCGAAGGGGCTGAGGACGCGATCGGCTGGCCAAGGGCGCCCAATTTGATCCAGGCTGCCAGCTTTGCGAGTCCCTCGGCGGAAACGGGCTGGCCTTTGCCTGCGGGGGGCATGTCGCCGTCGCGAATGCGCTCGACGAGATAGCTCGCGTCGACGTCGCCGGGCGTCAGTGCCGGAGCGCCGCTGTCTCCGCCGGTGGCGGCGGGTTTGCTGGCCGTGAGGTCCAAGCCGCCGGCCAGCTCGCTGGCGTTGTGGCAGCCTGCGCAATGGCGGATCACCAAGGGCGCCGCGTCGCGCTCGAAATCGACGTCAGCGGCCGCCGTATTCGCTGCGAGTAGCGAGCAGGCAATCAACCAGCCGGTGTGCCATCGCAAGGCGAGCATTCCTGGTGAGCGTTTGCCGGAGGAGGGAAACCAAAAACCGGACGTTCGGGTGGGCCGCGACCCGGGTCGCCGAAGCTCGTTATGCGCAAGTGCCCGGCACATCAGGTCCAATACGTACGATAAATTGCCAGTGCTCCGCTTGTCAAATCCGGCTAGCGGATCAGTCTAGTTAGAGGTTTCTGAGGATTGATCCGCGATAGCCGCACGCACTCGACCAAGTTCTGCAATGACCAGCCGCTGCTGTTCGAGGAGATGATTGAATTGCTGATCACACGCGGTGATTGGTGCCGGATAGTTGCGTATCTGCTCGTACAGGCGTTGTCTGTCGGCTTCCAACGACTTCTCGCTGTCTCGCAGGGCATCGTCACTCATGGACGCCAGTATAGCCGCGTGTCAGGCAGCCTCACTACCCAAATTCGAATCGTCGGCAGCGTCGAAGGGGTCGCGATGGCACTCGTCTGCTTCAGGCACTGCGTCGCGAGTGATAGAGGGCTACTTCGCCGCGTCAACGAGCAAGCCCCGCCGGCGTTGCAGTTGTCGCACGCCTGCGGGGCTTATCCGATGGCCGCAAACTTTTAGTTCGCTACCAGCCCATGACCATGTTCGATTCGATGACTTTTCGGGCTCGTTCCAGGTCGGAGCCGGTTTCGTGCATGTACAGGCGGATGGCGTGCACTTTGTCGCCCGAGGCTTTGGCCAGGCAGTCGCGGGCGGTGGAGCAGAGGTCTTCTTGCGGCGAAGTGATGCCGAGGGCCGACTTGGAGATCACCCAGGTATCGCGGGGCCGCTTGGTGAGACGAATCACGCGGTCGGTCGGATAGGCTTCGTTGACCACCGCCGTGGCGGCGTCTTCGTCAGCGGCCCAGGTGATGATGATGTGACAGTCGGTCTCGACTTCGAACAGCGGCATGTTCGTACCCTCCCTCAACAAGGTGTGAAGCCGGCCGCCCTCAGGAGTCCAGGCCCAGCCGGCGAAGTGCGCAACAATCCGATGGTCATGGTAAATTATTACCATCTGTTTCGTCAACGCGGGGATTAATGAGCATTCGCTCGAAACATCGCTGGCTCGCGTTGCTCGCAGCGATCGCGGTCGCCTTGTGGTCGGCGTATGCCGATGATGCTCATGCTCCGAGCTTCGGACGAGACACACGACGCTGCCCGGCTATATGGCAATCTCTGGTCGGCAGCTGCTGGGCAGCCGTGGTTTCAGCTGCTGCTTTGTTGGTCTGGATCGTCAGAGACACAGTTCGAGCGGGTGGCACTGGGTCTGTCGGTGGCATACGGCAGAGACACTAGCACGCGGAGACGGCACTGCTGGACAAGCCAGCAGTGGCACACGAGCTCAGGCAGTTTCTAGCACGCGGCGAAGGCACTGCTGGACAAGCCGGCAGTGGCACACGGTCCGGTGGTTGGGCCGCCTGCTATGACGTGGCTTCAGCCGGCTCGGCTTCGGCGGGGAGTTCGATCGAGATCGGCTCGACGTCGACGCCGGTATGGCGGAAGATGCGGTTGCGGCCGGCGGCCTTGCCGCTATACAGCGCCGCGTCGGCACGCGACAGCAGGCTCTGGGCGTTGTCGCCGTCCAGGGCCATGGCCACGCCGCCGCTGATCGTCAGCCCCAACGACTCCTCGATCAGGCGACGCACGCGCTCGCCGAAGTGGCAGGCGTTTTCCAGGTTCGTGTGCGGCATCACGACCACGAATTCCTCGCCGCCGTAACGGGCCACCACGTCGGTGTCGCGCACCGTGTCGTCCAGCAGCCGGGCCACGGCCTGCAGGGTGCGGTCGCCTTGCAGGTGCCCCTTCTTGTCGTTCACCTGCTTGAAGTGGTCGATGTCGATGATCGCCAGCGAAAAGGGCTCGCCGTAGCGGTCCTTCATGGCAAACAGCGTCGCGAGCGTTTCGTCCAGGCAGCGGCGATTGCTGACCCGGGTCAACGGATCGGTGCGCACCTCGCTGAAGGTCATGAGCTGGTTGGTTTGCTGGCGGATTTCGTCGTAGGCCAGGGCGATCTGTTCGGCCAGCCGCAGCGTGGGTTTGAGAATCTGTTCGGCTTCGCCGCACAGATCCTGCCAGGCGGCGTCCTTCTCCTGGTTGCTCAGATGGCTGACGCGGTCCTTGAACTTGGCGACGCTCAGGTGGTGGGCGGCCAGGTGCTTGCGCACCCCCTCGGCGATCTGTTCCAGTTCGCGGGCCACGATCTTCGCCCGGCGCAGCTCGCGGCGGGCTTTATCGGCCTCGGCGATCGCGTGCACGCGCGAACGGCGGCCGGCGATGTAGCCCAACACGGCAATGATGGCCAGGGCCACCGGCAGGGGAATGTTCGGAATGTAGTCCATCGTCGGAATCCTACGGCGGGGTCGTTCTGGGTGGGAGGTTGTATGCGGAAGGCGCCTCGCGGGCCGTCCCGTTGCAGTACCAGGCGGATGGTCAGTAGTTGGAGCGAGAACCAAAGCCACGCAAGCAATACACGCCGAACCCGACGATCACGACCATCAGCACGGCCAACTGCTGATAGCTGAGATGCTCGAGCCGCGAGAACACGGTCCGATACAGTTCGCTGACGTTCATGGCTAGTAAGCAACAGGTATTCACTCTGAAAACCTAGGTCATAACCGCCAGTCAGTGACTTGCCGATGAGCCGTGTAAATGCTCCATCAGCCGACGTTCTGCCGTGCGCCAGCGGTGCAAACGGCACGATCGGCACCTCTGAACCCGGTGTGAGCGATATTGACTCAGAGAGCATTCGACGCGCTCGGTAGGGGTAAGGTACTTGGTTGTCAGGCCGGAAACGGCTGCGATAAGATGACACCCTGGCCGTGTGGCGCGCTTGTGAACAGGCGGCGAGCGAGCGCCGCGGGGGAGGGTCCCCCGCCGAGCGGCACCGTGACTTTTATTTCGAGGAGTCCGACATGAAAGCACTCGCATCCATCCTCGCCGCGGTTGCCCTGCTGGCGGCCGTCTCTGATGCCCGGGCCCAGCGCCCGGCGGGCAGCAAGATCGAGGGTACGGCGTACGAGTACCCGTATTTCTACAATTCGGCCGCCACGTATCAGGACTACGCCTATCAGCATGCCGACCTGCTGCGCGACGCCACCAGCTACGGTGAGCCGGTGCCGCAGGAGATCGCCCAGGAACACACGGCGGGAATCCGGCAAGGCGTGGCGGCGGCGCAGAAGAAATATGCCGCGATGGGGAAAATGGCCACCGGCAACAAGGCCGTGCAAAAGCACCTGGACGTGATCGCCGAGCATCACAAGAAGGCCCTGGCGGCGGCCGACCAGATCGACGCCCACACGAAGACCGGCCCGGGCGACGCCGCGAAAGTGAACGCCGCGGCCCACTCGGCGGCCGAGTCGCTCAAGGCCGCGCAGGCCGAGCACGAAAAACTCATGCAGTACTTCACCCGCCCCAGCGGCAAATAGGTAGTGGTTCGTGGTTGGTGATTCGCGGTCGCCGCCGTGCGCAGGAAAATTGCGCCAACGGCGACGGTCGAGAGTCGCGCGTGCGAGGTCGGGTGCCACTGCTGGACAAGCCAGCAGTGGCACGCGCACTACCTTGCGGTGAAGTGCGCCATCGGCTATTGGTCGACGAACGCGGTGCCGACGAACTGTCCGCCGCTGATGTACCAGCCTTCGCCGCAGGGCTGGCACCAGAGGATCTTGGTGCGGACGCGGATCGAATAACCCTTTTTGCTGGGAATCGACAGCTCCACTTCGCCGGGCGTCAGTTGCAGGTTGTGCAAAAGGCCCACGCCCACGGTGGAAATCTCGCGGGTGAAGGCCACGCACGGCTCGCCGCCGCCGACTTGCAGCCGGATTTGCCGGAACAGCGGATAACGCGTTTCGGCACGCCGGTCTTTGCGCACGTCCTGGTGCGCTTCGACGACCAGCTCGTGAATGCCCATCCCGGAACGCGAGACCATTTGCAGGGAAGGTTCCATGAAAACTTGCAGCTAAACCAAGATGCTCACAGCGCGACCCACGAAAAGCCGCCTAAGCAAACATAGCTCTCCGCCGGAAAATGCAAACGTACTGGTTGCAAAGCATACACCGACGCTCGAAGTCGGCCGGCGGCGTGGGCGGTGATGACGGTCGCAATGAATTTGCCGTGCACGGACTAAAGTGCTTTGTCATTGCCGGATCTTCGGGTCAGACTTGCCGTAAAGCCAAAACACTGCTGGACAAGCCAGCAGTGGCACCCGAATGGTTGACGTTGACAATGCACTCTAGCAATTCAGCTCGGACGGCTTCGCCGGCAATGCCTCAGCTCGCGTTGGTGTCGAAGACCCGCACGGCGGTCCAGTGGGGCTTCGATTCTTCGATGAATTGCAGGTGGCGGGGATGCGTCTGATACGTGTCGTGGCTGGCCCGGTCGCGGAACACGACGTGCAGGCCGACGTCGAACTCTTTGTCGTTCACCTCGCGGGCCAAATCGGGCGTGCGCGTGCCGACGGCGAAAAACACGACCCCCGCGTGCCCGGTGAGATATTTGCGGCAGGCCTCGACTTGTCGCTCGATGCTGGCGGGCGATTTGTCCTTGAGCGTGAAATAAACCACGTGGGCCAGCATCGAATTGCTTTCGGGCATGGGGGCACTCCGGGTAAACTTCAAGTCCTGCACGCGTCCGACGTCCGCGAGAATACCACCCGCCGCCCCCTCTCACAAGGTTTGCATGATGATACGATTTCACCCGACGACAAACGCATTTCGAGCCGGCCTGGCGGCACTTTTGTTGGCAACCGGGGCAAGCATGTGCGGCGCGGCGGAGCCGGCGGGCGTCGTGCGCGAGGCATTCGTCGGCGAGCCGGCCTGGGAAGGCTTTCGCAACCGGCTGTCCCCCGAGCGTCCCTGGACGGTGCGGCAGGATTTTGGCTATCGCCAGACGAATCGCGCCGGCGGCCGGCACTCGGGCGAGATCGGCGGCTTCGTGCAGCGCACGCCCACGCCGGCGTATTACGCGCTAAAGATCGAGCCCAAGGGCTTGGACGATCGCTTGAGTGCCTCGGGAAAAATGGCCGTTACGAGCGCCGAGGGGGGCAGCGGATTGTTGGTCGGCTGGTTTCACACGCCGCCCCCTTCGTGGCGGACGCCGAACTCGCTGGCGTTTCGCATCGACGGAAACGGCGGCAAGTTCTGGATGTTTTACGAATACGGCACGAGCAAGTGGCGCACGGGCGGAGGGGGCGCGTTCGAGGGGGAGCAGTATCAGACCACCCCTACCCTCCCCTTTCCGGCTGACGGCAAGCCGCACGACTGGTCGCTCGATTACGATCCGCGGGGCGCCGACGGGCGCGGGCTGATCACGTTTCGCGTCGACGATCGAAAGTACGAGGTGGCGCTCGCCGAAGGACATCGCCATGACGGGGCCGTGTTCGATCACTTCGGCATCTGGAACGTGCAGACACCCTCGGACCGCGTCGAGATGTACCTCGACGACCTGGTGCTCGACGGCCGGGTGATCGACTTCGACACCGATCCGGGCTGGGACGCCGTGGGCAACACCGCCACGTTCGTCGAACGGATGATCCGCCCCTACCACTACTTCGGCTATAGCGATTCGCGGCACGCCGGCGGCGCGGCCGGCGAAGTGGGGGGCATCGTGTTCCGCGACGAGAAGCCCGCCTATTACGCGGCGCCGACGGAGCCCCTGTCGCTCGACGACGAGCTACAGGCTGCGGGCACGCTGGCACTGTTGAAGGCCGCCAGCGACAGCGGCGTCTACTTCGGCTGGTTCGACGCCGACACGAAGCAAAACAACGATACGCCCGAGTACGAGGCGCGGCAGAAGAACTACCTGGGCATCCTGGTCGAGGGGCCCAGCCGCGTGGGACATTACTTTCGCCCCGGCTACAGCACCGCCGACGGCAGCGGGCACAACGCGGGCGAGACGTCCGCCGCCGGCCAGCGCTGGCCGGTATTGTTTCCCGACGCGTCGGTGCATCGCTGGGCCTTGCACTATCGGCCCACGGCGGCCGGGGGAAACGGCCAGATTGAAGTCACGTTCGACGGGCGCAGCGACACGTTCGACCTGGCGCCCGGCGATCGAGCCAAGGGAGCCCGCTTCGACCGCTTTGGCATCTTCAACATGCAAGCGGGTGGGCACGCGGTGGAGATCTACCTGGACGACCTGAGCTACACGGCGCGATAGGGCTGGAGTGAAGGTGCGAGCCAGCAGTGGGCGGGCATGCTCACGGCGAGCGTGAGCATGGCACCCGGCGGTGTAGCGGCCTACTTCTCGGCTGGGGACTTGGTGGCCGGCTGCGTGGGTTGGGCGTCGCTGCCTTTGGCCGTGGGGGCCACGTCGACCAGGCGGCCGTTGGTGTCGGCCCGCTTGTTGATCGAGGGGCCGAGCAGTTGCTCGATTTCGGCTTCGTCGAGGACTTCGTGTTCCTCGAGGGCGTCGGCCAGCTTTTCCAGCTCGGCGCGATGCTCGGTCAATAGCGAGGTGGCCCGGTCGGACGCTTCGTGCAGGATCTTGGCCACTTCTTCGTCGATCAACTGGGCGCTGTGCTCGCTGAACTCGCGCTGCTCGTGGATCTCCTTGCCCAGGAAGGGATGCTCCTCGCTGGTGCGATAGGCGACGGGGCCCAGCCGCCCGCTCATGCCCCAGGCGGTGACCATGCGGCGGGCGAGCCGCGTGGCCTGCATCAGATCGTTTTCGGCGCCGGCGCTGTATTCGTCGTAAGTCAGCTTTTCGGCCGCGCGGCCGCCGAGCATGAAGCACAGCCGGCCGTGCAATTCCGACTCGCCGATGTTGAGCCGGTCTTCCTCGGGGAGCAACTGCGTGACGCCCAGCGAACGGCCGCGGGGAATGATCGTGACTTTGTGCACGCGGTCGGCACCGGGCACGATCCAGGCCAACAGGGCGTGGCCCGCCTCGTGCACGGCGGTCATCCGCTTTTCCTTGCCGGCCAGCACTTCTTCGCGCTTGGGGCCCATCAGCACGCGGTCGCGGGCGTGCTCGAAGTCGTCCATGTCGACTTTGTCTTTGCCCTTGCGAGTGGCCCACAGCGCGGCTTCGTTCACCAGGTTGCGAATGTCGGCGCCGGTGAGCCCACGGTGCCGCTGGCCAGCCGATCGAGATTGACGTCGTCGGCCAAGGGAACGTCGCGGACGTGCACCTTGAAGATCGCCAGGCGTCCCTTGTGATTCGGGCCGATCGACCGTGATGTGGCGATCGAACCGTCCGGGACGCAACAGGGCCGGGTCGAGCACGTCGGGCCGATTGGTGGCGGCCAGCACGATCACGGCTTCGTTCTGGCTGAAGCCGTCCATTTCGCTGAGGATCTGGTTCAGGGTTTGCTCGCGTTCGTCGTGTCCGCCGCCGAGGCCGGCTCCGCGGCACGCGGCCCACCGCGTCGATCTCGTCAATGAACAGGATGCAGGGGGACGATTCTTTGGCGGTTTTGAACATGTCGCGGACGCGGCTGGCGCCGACGCCGACGAACATCTGAATGAACTCGCTGCCGGAAATCGAGAAGAACGGCACGCCGGCCTCGCCGGCCACGGCCCGGGCCAACAGGGTCTTGCCGGTGCCCGGGGGACCCATCAACAGGATGCCCTTGGGCACGCGGCCCCCCAGGCGCTGGAACTTTTCGGGGTTCTTGAGAAACTCGACGACTTCTTCCAGGTCGTGCTTGACTCCCTCGAGGCCGGCGACGTCCTCGAACGTGACCGCTTTGCCGGTGGTCTCGTAGCGCTTGGCCGGGCTCTTGCTGAAGCCCCCCAGGATGCCGCCCCCCATGAACTGATCGCGGGCCCGGCGAAACATCATCCACACGATCCCCAAGATGAGCACCGTGCCCACCAGGTAAGCGATGATCAACAGGCCCGTGGCATCGGTGCTGGGCTGCGAGCGGATGATCACCCCCTTGTCGAGCAGTTCCTTGTCGAGCTCCGGCCCGGCGTAGGGGCTCATCTCGACCGAGAACTCCTCGGGCATCTGCTCGCGGACTTCGGTCTTCTTGCCATCTTCGACTTTGGTCCGGGTGACCGTGGGCGGGTTGCGATACGTGCCGACGGCGTAGCTGCTGGTGAAGTCGATTTCCTTGATATTGTCCTTGGCCAACTCCTCGCGGAAGTGGCTGTAGGTGATCTGCGGCCGCGATCGCGCCTGGGTGGTCGTCCACCACAAGAGCAGCCCGAACAGCAAGGCGATGGCGATCAGCACGCTGGGCGTGCTGAAGCGTGGAGCGGGTGCTTGCTTGGATGATGGCGAATCAGGGCCACCGGGAGAAGGGCCACCGGGAGAAGGGCCGCCAGGAGAATCGCCAGATGGCTTGTCGGTCGACACCAGTTTCCTCCGTATGCTGCAAAAGCGGCGCAGTCGCGCGCCGCTTTGTGAGGGAATTGTATCCCAGCGGGTCGGGATTTTCGACCCCGGCTATGTGTCTGGGCGCGGGGTGAAACGGGGCAAAAGCCACCGGGGCAGGCCCGAATCATTCTACGCCGGCCGGCTCCGGCCCGTTCGAGCCGCGCGATTTGACGACTAATTGCACGTGTTCGTAGCGTGTGCCGCGCGGCAGTTTGTCCAACAGCGGACGGATGCGCGGCGGCGGGGCGGCGCCGACGACCGCGCGAATGGCGGCGATCCGCTCGGGCGGCAAGAACCAGCGGGCGTCGATTTCCCAGCCCTGGTCCGCCGTGCGCAGGCGCGTGATCCAAGACGACGTCGTCCGTGAGCGAACGAATCTCGGCGCATTCGTCGGGCGTGAAGCCGGCGGCGAGCAACCGCCAGGTCCAGTAATGGCTCGGTTGTGCGGCGATCGCGGGCGGTAGCGACGTGGTCGGCGCCGCCGCGTGGGGGGCCGGCGGCTCATCGTCCGGCGAACTGGCACGCGAGGGTTCGTCCGCGGGCGTCTCGTCGGTCGCGCGGTCCGCGACGATCGCCAGCAGCTCTTCGCCGTATTGCTCCGCTTTCTTGGGTCCGATGCCCTTGATGCCCGAGAGCTCGTCGAGGTTGCGCGGCTGGACGCGGGCCAATTCGTCCACCAGCGCGTTGGTCAGCACGACGTAGGCCGGCACGTTCTGCGTCCGCCGCGTCGCGTCGCGCCATTGCCGCAGCCGCGCGACGAGCGACGCGTCGGGCGGAGTTTGCTGCGTCGGAGGCTGGGCGCCGGAGTCCGGGTCGGCGGAGTCCGTGCTGACGCTGCCGTGCGTGGGGGGATGCGCGGACGCCGGTTCCAGCTTCCGCCACAGCTCGTCGGGCAGCGGCAGGTTGAGCGCCGCGCGGCGCGGCCGCTCATGACGTCGGTTCCGCGCGGCGTGAGCTGGACGATCGGGCGAAACGGCTCGATCTCGGTTTGTTCCAGCAGGCCGCAGAGCAACAGCGCGTCGATCAACTGCAAGACGTCGGTTTGTTTCAAGTGCGCCAACAGGCCGAACGTGCTGAGCTTGTGGAGGCGGTTGCGCTCGACGGCCTTGTCGGTCGAGCCGCAAAGCATCTTGGCCAGCAGTTGCTTGCCGCAGCCCGTGCGCCGCTGCGAGACCCGGGCCACGCCGCTCAAGACGATTCGCACCGCATCGAGCGACGGGCCCCTCACGTCGCGGCGCGCCCCCAGCGGCTGCCGGAAGATTCGGGAAGGCAATTGTCGCAATGGCCACACGGGGCGGCGTCGTGCTGGCCGAAGTACTCGAGAATGCGCTGCTGCCGGCAGCGATGATCGCGGGCGAAACGGAGCACGTGTTCCAGGCGCTCGTATTCCGCGGCTTTTTGGCGCTCGAGCGTTTCGAAGTCGATTTCCACCTCCGCGAACGGCACGTCGTGCTGGCGGACGTGAATCGCGCGGCCGCGAAACGGGGGCACGTACTCGAACGCCGCCAGCGACGTCAGCTCGCGCAGGTGCCGGGCCAGATCGGTGCTGTCCAGCTCGGGCATGTCGCGCAGCAACTCGCGGGGATGGAAATAGCACCACTCGTGGCGGCGCGGTCCGACCAGTTGCTCGACGGCCCGCATCACGCGGCGCTTGGCCTTGGCCTGCGGCGGCAAGAGCTCGACCAGCGTGGGGACGTCGCTGGCGAGGCGCACGAGGGCCTTGTTTTCGCTCGGTTCGAGTCGCTCGATCACGCCGGCCGTTTCCAGCAGCTTTTCGCAAGCGCCCACCCCCTCGGAGCCGATCGCCAGGCCGAGCGCCTCTTTGACTTCCTGTTGGGTCATCTCGATCGGAGCTTGCTCCAGGTTGCACAGGTACTCGAATACCTGCCGGACGACGTCGCGCGACGGATACGAGCTTTCGATGAAGAACTCGTGAATGTTGCGATCGCCGCCGCCGAACAACAGCAGGCAACGGGCGGGCAGGCCGTCGCGACCGGCCCGGCCGGCTTCCTGGTAGTAGGCTTCGATGCTGCCGGGCAGGTTGTAGTGAACGACGAACCGCACGTCGGCTTTGTCGATGCCCATGCCGAAGGCCAGCGTAGCCACGGCGATCTGTTTTTCCCCCTGCATGAAGGCATCTTGGGCGGCGCGGCGGTCGTGCGGCATCAGGCCGGCATGGTACACGGCGGTCGAGCGGCCGGTGCCGGCGGCGATCCGTTCGGCCAGCTCCTCGCAGCGGCGGCGGGTCGAGGCATAGATGATGCCCGAGCCCGGGTTGTCGCCCAGAAAGCGGAACAGCGTTTCGTCCTTGTCCCGGTCCGTCGGGCAGACGTGCACCGCGTAGTGCAGGTTCGGTCGGGCGAAGCCGGTGATGTACACCGCCGGCTCGTGCAGGTTCAACAGCTCGACGATGTCGCGGCGCACCGCGTCAGTGGCCGTGGCCGTCAGCGCGATCGTGGGCGGATTGCTCAGTTGCCCGCGAAAGCGGCCCAGCCGCGCGTAGTCGGGGCGAAAGTCGTGCCCCCATTCGCTCACGCAATGCGCCTCGTCGACGGCCAGCAAGCGGACGCCGCTGGCGCGGGCCGCCTCGACGAACCGCGGGCTGCGAAAACGCTCGGGCACGACGTACACCAGCTTGAATTTGCCGGCCGCCATCTCGGCGAGCCGCTCGGCTTGCTCGTCGGGCGAGAGGGTGCTGTTGATGAACGTGGCCGGCAGGCCGCGGGCTTGCAAGGCGTCGACCTGGTCCTTCATCAGCGCGATCAGCGGCGAGATCACCAGTGTCAGGCCCGGGCCGGCGATGGCGGGGAGTTGATAGCACAGACTCTTGCCGCCGCCGGTAGGCATCACGCACAGGCAATCGCGGCCGGCCAGCACCGATTCGATCACTTCCCGCTGACCGGGCCGGAATTGGTCCAGGCCGAACGACGCCAGATGCGTTTCCAGATTGTGCCGCGCGGCGGTGGTCATCCGCTCTCTCGTGCCGTGTGTCGCGTCGGGCTACCGAACATCTGAACAGTATCCGGCATTCGCCGCATTATAAGAGGCTCGCCGAGGGGAACAACCCGCGGCAAACGCAACGCCCCCTGGCAACGCCGAGCGACGGCTACCAGCCTGTTGAAGAATTCGACAGGCTGCGTGATCGCATGGATGCGATCTCAAAACAGCGACGCAAGTCGTTGTTTTGCGCTGTCGTGCGAAGCTTTGCTTCGCACCTGGCGAGGTTGAAATATGCCACGATGGCATTTTTCAACGGGCGGCTACGGGGCGGTCGGCACGTGGACGCTGCGGTTCGGGTCCGTGACGACGAGGCTCTTCAGATTGGAGCCGTTGTCCGTGACGGCGACCACGACGCGTGCCGTGGCCGTGCCCCGCGGCCCGACGACGTCGAACGTGAATTCAAATTCGTCCGCGGCTGGGCCGGCCAAAAACGTAGCCTGCTCGATCGGTTGGCACAGCACCGGCTGACCGAGCATGACGATGACCAGCGGGTCGTGCTCGATGCTGGCGCGGGCGTCGACGTAGGCATCCTTCACGATGGCGCCGATTCCCTCCGCGAGGCCCTCAACCACGGAGCCCGCGGCGCGAACGGCGGTCTGGGCCAGCGGCTTGATGACCAACTGGAAAACGATCACCAACACGACCGTAATCGCTGCCAACCATTCCAGCGCGGTCGGGCGCCTGGACGCCCCGCGGGCCAGGGTTCGGTCGTGAGTGGCTGCCATAGCGTCTTTCTCGCTAAGGGGGGATTCATCTAGGATGATAACCGTAGGCGCTCTTTTATTCCCACAGGCAGACTTTTTTGGCATGAACGACGAACCGCTGCCGCCGGAGCTGCGCATTCGCCGGCGGGGCGTCGTGGCGGTGGTGATGCGCGGTGACCGCTTTTTGACCATCCGCCGGTCCGCGGAGGTGCTGGCGCCGGGCAAATACTGTTTTCCCGGCGGGGGCATCGAAGCGGGCGAAACGGAAGTCGCCGCCTTGCGCGCGCGAAATGCAGGAAGAACTGGGCGTGGCAATCCGCCCGCTACGGTGCATCTGGCGGAGCACCACTCGCTGGCAGGTTGAGCTGGCCTGGTGGCTGGGCGACGTGGACGCGCAGGCCGAATTGCGACCGAATCCGGCCGAGGTGGCTGCGGTCCATTGGTTCAGCAGCGGGGAGATGAGGGCACTTGCCGACCTGCTGGAAAGTAATCGCCAGTTTCTCGATGCCGTGGCCGCCGGCGAAATCCGGTTGCGGTCGTAGGTTTTTTGGCACCATGCAGGCGGAGTAACGTACCGTTTTCGCCGCGGTGCGCAAATCGGGCCGCGAGCCGGCCGCTGGCGGAGATTACATTCTTGTCATAAGTGCCGTCATAATTCGACCTTTGGTCGGCCGACTCAAACCATTTGGGTCCGCCCGCGTAACAAGAAAAAGGGCGCGCCTGGGGGCCTGACATCCGTTCCTATCATCAGGGCCTTTTTGTTCGACAACGATACCGCTTGAGAACCAAACTCTGTCTGAGGCAGCAAGAGCACAACTATGAGCAAACTTCCCATTCTGATCGTGGACGACAACCGCGATGCGTGCAACATGCTGTCGCGGTTGCTGTCAGCATTCGGTTACGACTCGGACATCGCCTACGACGGCCGGACGGCGCTGGAACTGGTCGACGAGAGGGAATACGGCATCGCGATCATCGACTATCAGATGCCGGGTCTCAACGGCGTCGAGCTGTATCGAAAGATGCGCGCCGTACGTCCCCATCTGGCCGGCGTGTTCTTGACCGGCTACACGACGATCGACGTCGTCTACCCGGCGATCGAAGCCGGCGTGCTGCGCGTGTTGTCGAAGCCGGTCGACTTTCAGGAACTGGTGCCGATCTTGGAAGAGCATCTCAGCTCGGCGGTGTGAGTCGCAACCGCTCGCCGGGTGCTGCCACGCGCCGATAGCGTCGCGTCGCGAGATTCCATCTCAGCCTGACATCTTGGTAAGGGTTACTCGACAGCGGGTCGGCACGGGCATACTGTGAACGAGGTAGGGGGTGCCTCGCGTTTCAAGGTTGCCGACCGGGAGGAAATGGCGCCGTGAATCGCTCACACAAGCGGCAGGGATATCTGATCGCCATCGTGGGCGTGGTGCTGGTCGTGCTGGCTCGGGGCGGCTTGAACGCCGCGCTGGACCAGCAGGCCGTGCTGTTGCCGTTCGTGCTGGCCGTGGTGGCCGCGGCCTGGCGCGGCGGGTTGGGGCCCGGCTTGCTGGCCACGGCGCTGGGAATCGTTACGGGCGTGTTTTTCTTTTTACCGCCCCCCGGCTCGTTGTTGATCGGACGGATCGACCACGGCATCACGGCGCTGTTGTTCGTGGCGATCGGAATCACGATCAGCGCGCTGTGCGAGGCGCTGCACGATGCCCGGCGGCGGGAAACGGAAAAGCAGTTTCGCACGCTGGCCGATTCGATTCCACAACTGGTGTGGATGGCCCGTCCCGACGGCGCCCGCTTCTGGTTCAATCAACAGTGGTACGACTATACCGGAGCCAAGCCGCGTGACGTTCTGGGCTGGGGCTGGCAATCGCTCCACGACCAGGACGATTTGCCGGCGGTGCTCGACGGATGGCGGGCGGCGCTTCGCGACGGCCAACCCTGGGAGGCCACCGTGCGCCTGCGGCGCCGCGACGGACAGATGCGGTGGCAACTGGCTCGCGCCCGGCCGGTGCGCAACCGGGCGGGTGAGATCGAATGCTGGTTTGGCACGCACACCGACATCACCGAGCGTTTGGAAGCCGAGCACGCCCTGTACGAAGCGGACCGGCGGAAGGACGAGTTCCTGGCCACCCTGGCCCACGAGCTGCGCAACCCGCTGTCGCCGATCAGCCACATCGTCGAGTTGTGGCCGCTGGTGCAGGACGACAAGGTCGAAATGGAACATTTGCGGCTGATCATGCAGCGGCAGGTGCAACAAATGACGCGGCTGATCGAGGACTTGATGGACGCCTCCCGCATCGGCCGGGGAAAAGCCGTGCTCAAGCGGCAGGACGTCGAGTTGGAGCCGCTCGTGGTGCGCGCGGCCGAGGAAAGCCAGCCGCTGTTGGAATCGCGACGCCATGAGCTGGTGGTGCACCCGTCGGCCGAACCGTTGATCGTCCACGGCGACCCGGCGCGGCTCACCCAGGTGTTTGCCAACTTGCTGAACAACGCCGCCAAGTACACGCCGCCCGGAGGCACCATCTGGGTGACCAGCCGCGCCGATGCCGAGCAGGTCACCATCAGCGTCCGCGACAGCGGCACCGGCATCGCCCCGGACAAGCTGGGCACGATCTTCGAGATGTTCGAACAGTTGGAAGACACGCCGGATCGTACGCAGGGGGGGCTGGGCATCGGCTTGACGCTGGTCAAGCGTCTGGTCGAGATGCACGGTGGCAGCGTCGAGGCCCGCAGCGCGGGATTGGGACACGGGAGCGAGTTCATCGTGACGCTGCCACGCGTGAGCGTTGCGGCGACAGTGGTCGTGACGACCGAATTGCCCGCACACCCGTCGGTCGGCCATCCGGCGCACGAGCTGTTGGTTGTCGACGACCAGGCGGCCGCGGCCGACACCTTGGCGCTGTTGTTGCGGTCGATGGGGCAATCGGTGTCGGTCGTGCACGACGGCCGGGCCGCGCTGTCGCTCATGCACGAACGAAAGCCCGACGCGGTCATTCTGGACATCAACCTGCCGGGCATGAACGGTTATGAAGTGGCGCGCGAGGTGCGCCAATGCGCGGGAGCACAGGACGTGTTTCTCGTGGCTTTGACCGGATACGGCCGGGACGAAGACCGCCTGCGGGCCTACGAGGCCGGCTTTGACCTGCACTTGACGAAGCCGGCCGGTCGCAAGGCACTCGACGACATGCTCGCCATGCTAGCCACCACGACGCACGCAGCGCACCCTTTTTGCAACGGCTGACGGCGTGCACCCCAGCGCAGGTTTAGCCGCCGAAGAACCGGCGGTTGAAGATTTCCGGGTCGAACTCATCGCGCGGGACGAACGCCGGCGTCACCTTCGCGCCCCGTTGAATCTGCGAATCGGCGTACGGGTCGATGCCCAGGGCACGCAGTTCTGCGGGCGTGTAGGCTTGTTCCTCCGACGAGGCCCCTTGCGGTGCGGCGGGCGAGGGCCCGTCGGCGGGTGCTTCGGCGTCGGGAGTCGCCTGAAGGGACGATTGGGTCGGCTGGACCGCGGTCGATCCGGTGGCGCCCGGGACGGCTTGCAACAAGGGGGCCGTACGCTCGGCGAGCGAGGGGCGATCGACCGGCCGACGGGAACCGGCCACGAAGTAGACCCATTGGACGAGCTGACGATACTGCGACTGCTGGCGATCGGTGAAGATCGCCGACGCGACCGGGCCATGGGGGCGAATCGGCGCTTGCAACAAGGGGCTCTGGGCCGGATCCTGGCGGTCCACCAGCGCCAGCACGCGCTGCAGGTTTCGCTGCGTGGTGCTGCGGCCGGCCAGCTTGGAGTGCAGATGCTCCAGTTTCAGGTTTCCGTCGCGGGGGCTGGAGTGGCAGCCTCCCTTGGAGCAATAGTTGAGCAGCAAGGGCTGGATCGTATCGGTGAAGTTCTCCATGGCCCCGGGGGGCAGATTGCGGGCCACGTCGTCCAATGCCACGTTGGAGGTCGAGGTTTCAACGCTGGGGGCCGGCTCGGCCGGCGGCGGCGCCTTGGCCAGCGCGAGCCGCGATTCGACGAGACGAATCCTGGGGTGCGACGCGTCGGCCGCCCGGGCGGCATTCAATTCTTGTTCGCCCTCGGTGAGCAACCCATTGCGGAGGCACCATTCGGCCAGCGCGAGGTGGTCGGCGGCACGTCCCTGTTCGATCCCGGATCGTTTGTGCACGTAACATTCGTGTGCGTCACGGCACACGAGCGCGACCTCGGAGCGGCGCAGGCGAATCTCGCCGCTCGGGAGGCGGATGTCGTAACGGTCGCCGGCGGGAATGATCGTGCCGGCCAAGAGCTCGCCGTTGGCCAACAGCACGACCCCTTCGCGCGGGCCGAGCGATCGTTCGTCGTCGGCCAGCACCGCGGCGGCCAGCACCGCCAAGAAGCCGCAAGAGATCGTGATGGGAGCATGACGCATGGGGGGCAAAGATTACGAGAACCTTGCCCGGGGGTCAAGACCGGCCGCGACAGGCCGCCCGCAGCCTGTCGGAGCGGGCATGGTTTGCGGGCATGGTTTGTGGGCCGTTTTTCCACTATCATAGGCGGATGCCGCTGGACTACCCGGGCGCGAGGATCGAGGCCGGCGGGCCAGACGCTGCACCGCTGGCAGGCAGGCGCCCCCCCTACCTTTGAAATGCGCCGGCGATCGGCTATTTGCTGAGAACCTCCACGAGCAAGTTGGCGATGGCAGTCTTGCAGATTGTGAACCCGACCGGTCCGGCCGACCAGTTTACGCTGCACGGCGAGCGGGCCGTCATGGGTCGGCATCCCGATTGCGACCTGGTGCTGGAAAGTGCCAGCGTTAGCCGCCAGCACGCACAGATCCTGCGCGAAAAAGATCAGTACTACGTCGAGGATCTCCACAGCCGCAACGGCACGTTCGTCAACGGTCAGCTTATTTCAGGGCGAAAGCTGCTGCAGGACGGCGACCGACTGAAGATCTGCGATCTGTCGTTCACGTTTTACACCGATCAGCCCAGCGACCGGATGCCGATCGCGGACAATTCGGAGCTGGCGCTGTTGGACGACGAAAGCTCGTCGGCCGCTTCCTCGATCATGTCCAAGCTCGACGTGACTTCGAGCAACTCGAGCGTCCGCTTGACGGTGAATCCCGAGGCCAAGCTGCGGGCCATGATCGAGATCGCCCAGAACCTGGGCAAGGCCGTGAGCCTGGACGAGGTGTTGAACAAACTGCTGGACAGCCTGTTCAAGATCTTTCTGCAGGCCGACCGGGGTTTCGTGATCCTGCGCACCGGACCCGAGGGGGCGCTGGTGCCCAAGGCCGTGAAGCATCGCCGGGCCGACACCGAGGACCAGATTCGCGTCAGCCGCACGATCGTCAACCAGGTGATGTCGACGCAAGAGGCCGTGCTCTCGGCCGACGCGGCCAGCGACTCGCGGTTCGACACCAGCCAGAGCATCGCGGACTTGCGGATTCGATCGATGATGTGCGCGCCTTTGGTCGACAGCGAGGGGAAGTCGCTGGGCGTGATTCAAATCGACAGCAAGGACAGCCGGCAGCGCTTTCAGAAGGAAGATCTGGACGTGCTGGCCAGCATCGCCTCGCAGGCGGCCATCGCCGTGGACAACGCGCAGTTGCACGAGACGTCGCTCAAGCAACAGGCCATTCAGCGCGACCTGGAGCTGGCTCACAAAGTGCAGCGGGGATTGTTGCCCGCCGAGCCGCCGACGTTGGCCGGCTATCACTTCTTCGATTTCTACGAGCCGGCGAACCAGGTGGGCGGCGACTATTACGACTATGTCGAGCTGTCGAACCAGCGGCTGGCCGTCGTGCTGGGGGACGTATCGGGCAAGGGGGTGTCGGCGGCCCTGTTGATGGCCAAGCTCTCCGGCGAAGTGCGCTACTGCCTGGCCAGCGAGCCCACGCCGGCCCAGGCCGTCAGCCGCATCAACGCCAGCTTCAGCCGCAGCGGCTGGCAGGACCGGTTCGTGACGTTCGTGCTGGCGGTGGTCGATCCCCGCGAGAACTCGCTGACGCTGGTCAACGCCGGACACATGGCGCCGCTGTTGCGAAAGTCGCAGGGGGCCGTCGAAGAGATCGGCGAGGAACAGGCCGGCCTGCCGCTGGGCGTCGACGCCGACTATGAATACGAACAATACACGCGGCCGATCGCGCCGGGCGACTTCCTGGCTTTGTTTACCGACGGCATCAGCGAGGCCATGAATGCCCAGAGCGAGTTGTACGGCATGGACCGGCTGCGCAATCAACTGGCGCAACAATCCGCCACCGTGGATGACTTGGGCCGGTTGATTCTGGACGACGTGAAGCGCTTTGTCGGCGGCCGGCCGCAGAGCGACGACATGTGCCTGGCGTGCTTCGGCCGGCTCTCGTCATAGTCGTCCGCAAAACTCCGCACGGCTCGCAAGATAACGACTTACGTCGTCATTTTGAGATCGCATCCCTGCGATCACGCAGACCGTTGAAGATTTCAACGGCCTGCTAGGTCAGATGCTCGCGGCGGATTTGCTCGAACAGCTCGACGATCGGCTTGGGTTGGTTGCGCTCGTCGAACAAGCCGCCGTGGGGCAGCCCGTGCGGCTGGCTGTCGAGCAGCTGGTTCCAGATGATGCCCTGCACGGCCTGCTTGGCCAGCAGCACGCTCAGGTATTGCTCGCCCCAGGCGCGCTGCGACGCGGGGGACACGCTGGGGTCGGCGGAGTATCGCACGACTTGCACGTTTCGCCTGGCCCGGGGATCGGACGCGCTGCCGCTGGGCACGACCAGCGAGACCAATAGCGGCAATCCGAGCGTGCTATAGCGTTCCATCTGTCGTCCGAACTCGATCGGGTCGCGCGGTTCGCTGCCGCCGGGCGAATAGCCGACGTTGATCTCCAGCCCGATGCCGGCCAGCCCCAATTCGGCCCGGACCAGCGCGTCGGCAAAGTGCAGGGGCGACAGATCGCATTCCTGGCGGCTCATGAACGTGCCCCAGGGCTGATCGATCGACAGCACGATCGGTGCGCGGGGATCGGCGCGGCGAATGGTTTCGATGGCCAGCACGGCCAGGCGGAGGCGTTCTTCTTCCGGATGCTCGAACTCGTTCTCGACGTTGAGCCCCGCGGCGCAGATCCACAACTGGACTTTCCCTCGGTAGCGCTCGACCACGGCCTGGATGTGCTCGGCCACGCAAGAGCGAAAGCTCTCGACGTCGTCCTCGCCGAACAGGTACATCCAGTCGGGGAGCGACCATTTGTCGATCGCCAGCAGCGGCCCGCCGCAAATCTTGAGCCCCGCGGCACGGGCCCATTCGAGCTGCGCGTCGGAAAGCGAGAAATCGCGCTGTCCTTCGCGGCCCTCGATGTCGCGCCACGAAAGCGGTACGAGCGCGGTCTGGAAGGCCGCGGTCAGGTGCCGGGCGACCGGATCGACCGGGCGCGTGCTCCCCAGATCGACGCCCAACAGCGTGTTCAGCTTGCCGCTCAGCTTGTGCCGGGCGGCGAGGGTTTGCGATACGTAGTGGTGGCTCAGCGCCTCGATCCCCTCGAGCGCGGCCCGCAGCGACAGGTCCGCGCGGCGAGTGGCTTCGTCGGTGTCGGCCTGGCGCGTGGTGGCCCAGGAGAGATGTTCGTGCGCGGCGGCCCAGGGGGCGGCCAGCGCCGACGGGCGGGACAATCCCGCGGCTTCGAGCGCGGCGGCCTGGTTGCGCAGCCGGTTGAGCGTGCCGCGGCCAGCTCGACTTGGAGATGATAGGGTCGGGCCCGCTCCATCAGGCTGGCGGTCGAGAGCATCAGCTCGCCATGCCCTTCGACGGCGTAGGGAATGAAGAAGTTGCCGGAGTCGAACTCGCGCGCTCGACGACGAGCCCCCGGTCGTTCCATTGCACGCGCGTGAGCCAGGGCACTTCGTCGATGCCGGCGAAGTAAGCTCGCTCGGCGGCGTCGGCTCCCACGTGTTCGCGGCGCGGTACGAGAAAATGCATCACGCCCATGGAGCGAGGCAACCTCGATTCGAGGGGGCTGGCTCGCGTGAGCAGCACGCGAGGCATCCACCCGTTGGTTTCTTCATCGCTTGGCTCGTCGTAACTGGACCCCAAGCGAAGTCTAACGCACCTGCTGTGGGCATTCAACCAGCCCGGTTGGCGGACCCGAGGCGACGCGGGGTTGTCGTCCCTACGCGGCGGCTGCGCCCGCTGCCGCGGGGACCGTGCCGGTCGCCGGCCGGCTTTGCTATACTCGGCGGCCGTGGATTTGGAAATTCCCTCTTGCCTGTGGGGCCCTCATGCACGAACCCGTGATGCAAACCACGCTCGGCGGACTGCCGGTGCACCGCGGCAAGGTTCGCGACATTTACGACCTGGGCGATCGGCTGCTGCTGGTGGCCACCGACCGGATCAGCGCCTTTGACTGCATCCTGCCCACCGGCATTCCGGACAAGGGGCGCGTGCTGACGCAGATCAGCGCGTTCTGGTTCGGCCGGTTGAACGAACCGCATCACATGCTGAGCACCGACCTGGCCGCGGTGGAACTGCCCCCCGGGACCGACCCGGCCGCCGTTGATCGGCCGCAGCATGCTGGTCCGCAAGACCGAGGTCGTGCCGATCGAATGCGTCGTGCGCGGTTACCTGTCGGGCTCGGGCTGGAAGGAGTATCGGCAGCAAGCGGCAGCGTCTGCGGCATCCGCTGCCGGCCGGACTCACCCAGAGCGACGCGCTAGCGGAGCCGATCTTCACGCCGGCCACGAAAGCCGCCAGCGGCCACGACATCAATATCTCGTTCGACGAGATGGCCGACCGCGTCGGCCGCGAAGTGGCCGACGAGCTGCGTCGCCGCAGCCTGGAGGTCTACCGCCGCGGCGCCGAGCACGCCCGATCGAAGGGCATCATCATCGCCGACACGAAGTTCGAATGGGGCCGCGCCGGCGACGAGCTGATTCTGATCGACGAAGTGCTCACGCCCGACAGCTCGCGATTCTGGCCGGCCGACGAGTATCGTCCGGGCGGCCCGCAGCCGTCGTTCGACAAGCAGTTCGTCCGCGACTGGCTGGAGACGACCGACTGGGACAAGAACAGCCCGCCGCCGGAGCTGCCCGCGGAGATCGTGGCCAAGACGCGGGCCAAGTACATCGAAGCCTACGAGCGACTGACCGGGCGTGGCGTTTGGCTGGAAGTGAGCTGGCGAAATGCCCGTCAACGCCGGCAGCAGGAAGGGGTGCCGGTCGGCGGCAAGTGCTTTGCCATAGTCCTGATCCTCGGGTCAGACTTGCCGTAACGCCAAAGCACTGCTGGACAAGCCAGCAGTGGCACCCGAATTGTTGACGTTCAACCAATGCACTAGTTGCACGATCGGGCGGACGCCGCGGATGCGTCCTTCCGGGCGATGGCGGTCGAGCCCCACGGGGTCGGGCGTGTCGTACACGCCGACGTTGCCGGCTTCGTCGCGGGCTTCCAGGCGGAGCACGATCCGCTCGGGCACGCGGCTGTCGAGACGCCAGCGATAACTGCCGGTGTTCTCCAGCCCCGAGGCGATCGGCGTCCACGGTCCGTTGGCGCTTTCGGCAAACAGCAGCGAGATGGGCCGCGGGTCGAGCACGTCGTCGCTGGCTTCCCAGCGGACGACCAGCTCGGTGGCGTCGGGCGAGACTTCGGTGCTGGTGATGCGGCAGGTGGGCTTGGTCAGGTCGACGCCGACCCAGATGTCCGGTAGATCGCCCTCGCTCGGCGGGCGGCCGCCGTAGCCGCTGCCGCTTTGCACGAGGATGCGAAAGCCATAGATGCCTTCGCCGTCGACGTTGACGGCCACGCGGGCTGCGGTTGTCGGTGTCGACGGCGTAGTCGCTCCAGGTGCGTCCGCCGTCGCGCGTGCCCCACAGTTCGACTTTGCCGACGCCCGAGGGGCCGACCGAATCGATTTCGTATTCCAACTCGAAGTTGGGTGAGGCGACCATGCGCGGCCGGACGGCGGCCGGCAGCAGCGAAAAGTCCAACGGCGATCCGGGACGACCGCTGCGATTCTGGCTGACTTGCCGGGCCGTGGTGCGCGCGTCGTGTGGGAAACCGGCCGGAGCGCCGGCCGAGTAGTTGTTCGGCGGCGTCGCGCGGTTGGCCGAGGCGGCCATGGGATCGACCGCGGTGCGATCCGGCGGCCAGCGCGTCTGATCGCTCGGTGGGGACGACGCGTCGTTGGCGCGCGCAGACCTCGGCATCGGCCGCCGGCGGGCCTTGCGCCACGTCGCCCGGCGGCGCGACGTTACTGGGCTTGACGACCGCCTGGGTGACCGCCGGGTTGCCGGCCTGGTCGGAAATTTCCGCCCGCACGAGGATCGTGCCGCTGGTGGCGCTAGGCCACCACGTGGCTTCGCCCGAGAGGGCGTGCCGCATGGCGCTGGCGGGCGTTTCCACGGCCACGCGTTCCCAGGGCCCGGTCGAGGTGCTTTGATATTCGAGCTTGAAGCTTCCCTGCTTCAAGTTCGGATCGACGGCGTGCCAGCGGGCCACGATTTCGCCGGCCGGACCGCGCACCACCGTCAGGTCCAGCCGCGGAGCCACGGTGTCGACGGTCACTTTTAGTTGCGGCTCCAGCGGGCCATCAGGCCGGGTGACCCCCTGGCCGTCGATGGTTCGAATGCTGTACCAGTATTCGCCGTCGTGCGGAGCGCGAAACACGAACGACCCCTTGTCCGGACGCACCCGGCTGGAAAGCGCCCAGTTGGCGCCGCGGTCGCTGGAGACGTGCAACTGCACTTCCACCGGCTGTTGCTCGGGCGATTGGGGCGGATCGACGCGGAAGGGAATCGTAAACGCGCTTTGGCGAGTGGCCGTGACGATCGGGGTGACCGGCGAATGGGCCGCGTTGGTGTAGGCTTCCTGCGCAGCACAAGCTGCCAGCCCGCCGGCGGCCAGAATCGTGTAGGCGGCGGTGAAAAATCGCAGCCACATTGGCCCGCTCGTACTCCCCTCGAGGCCCGCGGGGCCCCCTTCATCGCGATTTGATAGGCGCAGGGGCGGACCCCCGCGCACGCGCAGTCATGAGAGGGTTATCGCCCATTGCGACCTTGCCGCTTGAACAGGAGTTGCTGGCGCTGTCAGCGCGGCGAAGCGGCGCAAGTTGGGAGGGCAGACTTACGCCGTCAAAGTCTTCGCATTCGTCCGGGACCACCCGCAACGATGCTTCCCGCCGACAAGATGATTATCCGCCGCGAAACTGCCGGACGATGTCCACGAATTGCCGGGCCCGCGATTCGATCGTCTTGAATTCGCCGGCGGCGACCGACTGGGCGTCGACCAGCGAACCGCCCACGCCCAGGGCAAACGCTCCGGCTCGCAGAAAATCGGCGGCGGTTTCCAGGTTCACGCCGCCGGTGGGCATCATGCGAACTTGCGGCAGCGGGCCGGCCAGGGCCTTCAAATACTTGGGGCCCGTGATCTCGGAGGGAAAGATCTTTACCACGTCGGCGCCGGCCTGCCAGGCTGCCAGCACTTCGGTGGGGGTCAATGCACCGGGGAGCACCAGCTTGTCGTAACGCCGGCAAAGCTCGATCACGTCGAGATTGACTGTCGGAGAGACGATGAATTCGGCCCCCGACAAGAGAGCCAGGCGGGCCGTTTCGGGGTCGAGCACGGTGCCGGCCCCCAGCAGGATTTTGCCGGCCAGGCGATCGGCGACCCGTTCGAGCACGTGGTGCGCTTTGGGGACGGTAAACGTGACTTCCATCACCTCGACCCCACCGGCCAGGAGCGCTTCGGCCACGTCGGCCAGCCGCTCGCCGCTGGTGGCGCGAATCACCGCCACGATGCCGCAATGATGCAGGCGAGCGAGGTGCTGCGGCTTGTCCATAAGTGGGCGTGATGCAAGCGGGTGATTGGGATGGATGGGGTGATTCCAGGCTATCGACGACGGAGGGCTGATGTCAACGAGCGCGACGAGCGGCGGCGGACTTGTCCGGTCAACTGACAGATTTTACACACCGGCGTGTCCGCTCTGGTTCGCACGGCCGCGGGTCGGGCGGAACCGGCCGCGGTGCGACGTTTTTGCGGCGATTCGGGCACGGTGGGACGTCCGGCCGTGGGTCCGCGCGGAGCGTATGATTCTGGACTCAATCGCTGGACGAGTGCATAATGGTTGCAGCGTGTGGGGCTGAAGTGGGGGATATTAGCAAAAGACAGCCCTGTCTTGGCTCTCTTATGGCCGAGTTCCTGTCGAGCCCCTTGGCGTCGGTGGTGTTCTTGTCGGCGGTGGCGGCCGTGCTGGTGGCCGTCGGCGTCTACGTGATCGGCAGAGTCCGCGCCGACGTGAACCAGTCGGAGCCGAAATCGAGCGAATGGCTGTCGAATTTTCGCGAAATGCACGCCCAGGGTGAGCTAGACGACGAGGAATACCGAACAATAAAGGCTGTGCTGTCAGAACGTCTGCAGCATGAGTTAAACGATGCCGAGAAGCCAAGTTAGTCGCATTGTCCTGCTCGGGGCGTTGCCGCCGGGCGAGGGAACCTTTGCTGGCTCGCTTGGTTTTTGCGGCGGTACGGCCCAGGTGCCCCTCGGGCACTTTGGCTGTGACGGACCGGATCGATAACTCGAAATAACTTCGGTCAGGGAAGCTGGTTCGGCCAATGCAATGACGCGCCCCAATGGCCACTTCGAGTGACACCTTTGGATTCACCCTCTTGCCGACGGCCCCGATTCGCGGGAGCTCGAACGACGAGGGGCACTAAGAAGGAGTAGACATGCCCTCAGGTAGGGACATTGGCGGCACAGGTCGGCGCAGCGGCGGCACGACGAAGAAGAACGCCTTCTGTTCGTTCTGTCGCAAGAGCTATCGCGACGTCGGGCCGCTGGTGGAAGGGCCCGGCGACGTTTACATCTGCGGCGAGTGCATCGAGCTTTGCCAGTCGATCCTGGAGCAGGAACGGCGGCGGCGCGGCACCAGCAAGCAGTTGTTCACCAAGATTCCCACGCCCCGCGAAATCGTCACCCAGTTGGACGAGTACGTCATCGGCCAGGACCACGCCAAGAAGGTGCTGGCCGTGGCCGTGCACAGCCATTACAAGCGGCTGATGCTCGGCGCCGAGGGCTCGGACGTCGAGATCGAGAAGTCGAACATCCTGCTGATCGGCCCGACCGGCTGCGGCAAGACGCTGCTGGCGCGGACGCTGGCCAGGATTCTCAACGTGCCGTTTGCCATCGGCGACGCCACGACGCTGACCGAGGCCGGCTACGTCGGCGAGGACGTCGAGAATCTGCTGCTGAAGCTGCTGCATGCCGCCGACTTCGATCTCGAAGCGGCGCAGCGCGGCGTGCTGTATATCGACGAAATCGACAAGATCGGCAAGACGAGCCAGAACGTGTCGATCACCCGCGACGTCTCGGGCGAAGGCGTGCAGCAGGCGCTGCTCGAAAATGCTCGAGGGCACGCTGGCGAACGTGCCTCCCCAGGGCGGCCGCAAGCATCCCGAGCAGCAGTACATTCAGATGGACACGAGCAACATCCTGTTCATCTGCGGCGGCACGTTCGTCAATATCGACAAGATCATCGGCAAGCGGCTGGGCAAGCGCACGATCGGCTTCGGCCAGGAAAGCGGCGTGCGGTCCAACGAGGACATGACGACGCTGTTGCCGCAGGTCACCAGCGACGACATTCTGGAATTCGGCCTGATCCCCGAGCTGGTGGGCCGGCTGCCCGTGATTTCGGCCCTGACGCCGCTGGACAGCGACGCTTTGATGCGCGTGCTCACCGAGCCGAAGAACGCCCTGGTCAAGCAATATCAGCGGCTGTTCTCGATGGAAAACGCCGATTTGCAGTTCACCGACGACGCGTTGCAGTCGATCGCCCGCAAGGCTCAGGAAAAAGATACCGGCGCGCGTGGCCTGCGGTCGATTATCGAAGAGGTGATGCTGGACATCATGTTCGATCTTCCGGAGCGCGGCCCGGGCAACCGGTACGTGATCACGAAAGACGTGATCGAGGGTCGCAAGCCGAAGCTGACGATCGTCGAGCCCAAGAACAAAAGCGCGTAACGTTCAAGCCCGCCCGGCCGAAACGGCCGGCGGGACCTTCGAGTTCGCGCTCGATCTTTGAAAAAGCCCGGGACGCGCACGGCCGCGTCCCGGGCTTTTTGTCATTCCCGGCCGGGGAAATTATTCTGGCCATGCTGGGAAATCGAGCGGGGCGCGGCGTCTTATTCCTGGGCCGCGAAGCCGGCCAGCTCGCATGACCCCCTGTGGCGTTGACCAAGCGGCTGGGAGCACGAGCGGATGCGGCATCACGATCCCACGCCGGCCTGGCTGGCACGCCTGCTCGAAGAGCACGGCGCGGCACTGGTGCTGTACGCGCGGCAGTGGTGCGCAAGCCCCGAAGACGTCGTCCAGGAAGCTTTCGCCAAGCTCGTCAGCCGGCCCGCGCGGCCCGAGCACGTGGTGGCCTGGCTCTATCGCGTGGTGCGTAACGGCGCGATGAGCGCGGCCCGGGGCGAACGTAGACGCAAACAGCGGGAGATGCACAGCGCGACTTCCGAGGCCTGGTTCTCGGACGCGGCCGGCGCGCTCGACGCCCGAGAGGCGGCCGCCGCGTTGGGCTCGCTCGCAAGCGAGCTGCGCGAAGTGGTGGTGGCCCGAATCTGGGGCGGACTGACGTTCGCCGAGATCGCCGAACTAACCGAAACATCGACCAGCACGGCGCAGCGCCGTTACGAACAAGGACTGCGGGAACTGCAAACACGATTGGAGAAGCCATGCGAGACACCGACTCGCCGCTCGATGCCGAATTGAACGCCCTGGAACGGCAACTGGCCGCCTTATCGCCCGCGGCCCGGCTCGACCGCGACGCGGTGATGTTCGCCGCGGGAGTCGGCGCAGGGCGGCGGCGAGCGCGCCGCGCCGCGGCGCTGTTTGGCACCGCGGGAGCGACGTGCGGCGCGGTGCTGGCATTGCTCGTCGCGGGCGGGCAGCCGCCCGGCGGCATGGCGCCGCCGGACGATGTTCGTGCGCGGCTGGTGCGAGTGCAAGACGACCGAGCGGATGAGCAATCGCCTGCGGAAGTGCGTGAGCCAGCCGGTACGTTGGCGGAGGTAGCCGACGGGCCAACGAACTATCGCCTGCTGCGCGAGTGGTCGTCGAATCGGGACGCGGGGACGGATTATCAAAAGGAACCGTCT
This sequence comes from uncultured Planctomycetota bacterium, assembly GCA_963711515.1. GTDB lineage: Bacteria > Planctomycetota > Planctomycetia > Pirellulales > PALSA-1355 > CAVQEL01. The sequence continues at coordinate 119,981 of CAVQEL010000003.1, forward strand.
GCGCCGGATGAGCCCCTGCGTGAACCGGCGCGGCCGGAGCTGCCACGAGAGTTGTTGAAGCGATATCTCGACGCGACGGCGCAATTGTGATCGGACGCCCAGACGAACTGACTTTCTCGACCCATTGGGAGACTTCGCATGACTCTCGCATCGAAAAATGTTGCCGTCCCCTTTTCCGGCGCTTGCCGCGCGGCGTTCACGATTCTGGCACTCGCCGCCGCACCGCTGGCGTTGTCCGCAGATGAGCCGAAGCAAAGCAAGCCGGCGCCGGAGACGACAACTCTCATCGTCGATCCGGCGCCGGAACCGGTGCCGGCGCTAAAGTTTCAATTGCTCGTGCCGCCGGAGGCAGAGATAGCGGGCAATGCGGCCCCGATCTACGAGCGGATCGTGCACGAGCGCGGCGACGGCTGGAAGAAGGCTCTGGGAACCGAGCCGTCGCGGTTCCTGGAAATGCCCGGCGACGAGGTGCCGCTCGACGAGCTGGGCGAGTTTCTGGAGAGGTTTAGCGCGGTGTCGGAGCAACTTTCGGCGGCCGCCAGACGCTCGTATTGCGACTGGGAGTACGTGACCGAAGGGCAGGATCCGATCAAGATCCTTTTGCCCGACGCGCAATACATGGCGCAGCTATGCCCGGCTGCTGGCCGTCAAGGCGCGTTACGAGGCCCTTAGCGGTGAGCCGGCGGCCGCCGTGGACACGGTGCGCGATGGCTTGGAGCTCGGGCGGCACGTGGCCGCCGCTCCGTTTCTGGTCAACCAGTTGATCGGCACGGCGATTTCCGCCGTCATGATCGAGCAACTGGATGAGCTGGTCCAGCAGCCCGGCGCGCCGAACCTGTACTGGGCGCTGGCGGCGGTGCCGCGTCCGCTGGTTTCGCTCCGCCGGGGCGCTGCCTTCGAGTGTGGCATCCTCGAAATGAAGCTTCCGGAGCTGGCCCGGCTCGACGATCCGGACGCATCCCCCGCCTGGGAGCGCCTGGCGCAGCAACTGCGAGGTTGGTCGATGGAAATCATCGCCACGGAAATGGGGGTTCCGCAGTCGGGCGCGACGCTCAAACAGGCTCACGCCTCCCCGTCGGCGGAGCAAATGTCGCATGCTCGGGCCTACCTGCGCGACATCCTGGGCCGGCCGGCCGCCGAAGTCGAAAAAATGTCGGCCGCGGAAATCGAAGTGAGATACTCGGTGGCCCTGTTTCACGAGCTGTCCGACGCTTGGCGGAAATGGCTGCTGGTTCCGTATCCGGCGGCGGAGTCTCGCCTGGCCGATCTGGAAGCCAAACTGAATGCCGAGGCGATGCGCCGCGAGCTGATTCCGCTGGCACCGGTGCTGATTCCTCTGACGGGTAGGCTCATGGTCACCGCGCCCAGGCTCGATCGTCACGTCGCCCGGCAGCAGGTCATTGAAGCGCTCAGGATGCACGCCGCCGCGACTGGCATGCTGCCAAAATCGCTCGACGACGTGAAGGTCGTGCCGGTGCCGCTCGATCCGGTGGCGGGCAAGCCTTTCCGTTACTCGCTCGACGGGGACGTGGCCGTGCTCGACGTCGCCGATGACGCGGAGGCCGACCGTCACGCGGCACGCCTTCCGGTGCGAATTCAATTGCGAGCCAAGGCGAATCAATAATCGAACTTGTCTCCCCAGCATCGCCCGCAAGACTCGTGTTCTGCCTCACGGCCGCGGTCTCTACAATGTGGCGATGACCTACACCTGCCCGATGCATCCCGAGGTCCGGCAAGAGGGCCCCGGCAGTTGCCCGAAGTGCGGCATGGCGCTTCGAGCCGGTCGAACCGGTCCGCGGCCGGCCGCTGCGACCGAGTACACCTGCCCCATGCATCCGCAGATTGTCCGCTCGCAGCCGGGCAACTGCCCGATCTGCGGGATGGAGCTCGAGCCGCGGGTCGTGAGCAGCGCCGAGGAGGAGGCCAACCCGGAACTAGCTTCCATGACGCGGCGGTTCTGGGTCGGCGCCGTGCTTTCGGCGCCGCTGCTGGCGTTGTCGATGGGCGAGATGGTCCGCCACGACGCTTTCGCCTGGATCCCACCGCACGTGTTGGTGTGGCTACAGTTCGCGCTGGCGACGCCGGTGGTCGCTTGGGGCGGCTGGCCATTCTTCGTCCGCGGCGGGCAATCGATCGTGCATCGCAGCTTGAACATGTTCACGCTCATCGCGCTGGGGACCGGCGCGGCGTACGGCTATAGCCTCGTGGCCACGTTTGCCGCCGGGCATCTTTCCCGACTCGTTTCGCGATGCCGAAGGCCGAGTTGCGTTGTACTACGAGCCGGCGGCGGTGATCGTGACGCTGGTGCTGTTGGGGCAGGTGCTCGAACTGCGGGCCCGCAGCCAGACCAGCTCGGCGATTCG
>CAVQEL010000004.1:0-54010 GCA_963711515.1 uncultured Planctomycetota bacterium
TTCTCCATCACAAGTCTTGACCAGCTGCTGAAAACCTGATCCATCTTATTGACCTTGCCCCCAAGTTTGATCCATTGGACCACCTTGCCGTCGAAAATCCCGGTTCGAAGTGAACCACTACCGGCCACCTCAGGCATGCAATTCGCAGGGATTTGTCGAGCATGACACTTGCGCGTACCGACGCAAACGGGATTTTCGCCGCACGAGCGAGCCGCGCGGCAAGTCCGCAACAACGGGTTGGCTGTACGTCGTGCAGAAACACGCCGCCCGGCGGCTTCATTACGATTTCCGCCTGCAAATCGGCGACGTGCTCAAGAGCTGGGCCGTGCCGAAGGGGCCGAGTCTCGACCCCGGCGTGAAGCGTCTGGCCATGCACGTCGAGGACCATCCGGTGGAATACGGGGCGTTCGAGGGGACGATCCCAGCCGGCGAGTACGGCGCCGGCACGGTCATGCTGTGGGATCGCGGCACTTGGGAAATCGCGGGCGATCCTCTCCAGCAATATCAGCAGGGCAAGCTGCACTTCACGCTGCACGGCGACAAGTTGCGCGGCGAGTGGGTGCTGGTGAAACGCGGTGGTCGACAGGCATCCGAAGGTGACGGCAAAGAACCCTGGTTTCTGTTCAAGATCCGCGACGACGAGGCCATCGTCGGCGACGAGGACGGAGTCCTCGAGCGCGAGCCCGACAGCGTCGACAGTGGCCGCAGCCTGGACGAAATTGCCACGGGCGCAAGCCGCGTCTGGAAGTCCAAGGGCAAGGCCAACACAACCAAAGGCAAGCCGGCTGGCCAATCCGCAAAGATCAAGGGTACCACCGATGCCGCGGCCCCCAGCCATGCCAGCCGCAAGCAAATGCTCGCCGGCCTGAAAGGTGCCCGGCGGGCCGCGCTGCCCGAGAAGATCAAGCCGCAATTGGCCACGCTCGTCAAGCAGGCGCCCGCGGGGGACGATTGGTTCAACGAAATCAAGTTCGACGGCTACCGCATGATCTGCCGCATCGCGCAACGCGGTGTGAAGTTTTCTAGTCGCAACGGACTCGACTGGACCGATCGGCTGAAAAAACTCGGCAAGGCCGTGCGCGGACTGGGGATTGGCACCGGCATTCTGGACGGCGAAGTGGTGGTGCTGGAAAAGGACGGCAGCACCAGCTTTCAAGGGCTGCAAAACGCCTTCTCCGGCGAGTCGGCCGGCCAATTGGTCTACTATGTATTCGATCTGCTGTATCTCGACGGCAAGTCGCTGGTGAAGGTGCCGCTCGAGGATCGCAAGCGTCTGCTGGCCGCCATCGTCGGCAGCGCCGCGGGCCCAATTCGCGACGCCGGTTATATCGTCGGCCAGGGGCCCGAGTTTTTTGCCGAAGCCTGCCGCCGCGGGCTCGAGGGCATCATCTGCAAGCGCCGCGATCGGCCCCACCGCCCGGGTCGCAGTGCCGAGTGGCTCAAGGTCAAGTGCGGCACACCGTGAGGAGTTCGTGATCGGCGGCTACACGGAGCCGGCCGGATCGCGTATCGGTTTTGGAGCGCTATTGCTCGGATATCACGACGACACGCACGAGCTGCGGTACGCCGGCCGCGTGGGCACGGGGTTCAGCGACGCGTTGCTCGAAAACTTGTCGAAGCAGCTCGAAAAACTCGAGCAAAAAGAGTCGCCGTTCACGGATCTCAAAGGACGCACCGGCCAGGCCCGCGGGCGCATTGGGTCCGACCCAAGCTGGTGGCCCAAGTGACGTTCAGCGAGTGGACCCGCGACGGCCATTTGCGTCATCCGTCGTTTCAGGGACTGCGCGAGGACAAGGCGGCCGGCGAGGTGACGCGTGAGCGGGCCATTCCGCTCAATACCGCGACTCCGCAACCCGCTGCCAACAAGTCCGGCCGGAAGCCGCCTCCCTCGGCGCGTCGTTCTCGAACAAAGTCGAGCAGCCCGCGGCAGAAGAAACCGTTGTCTGGCGAATACGACCCCCCGATCGCAGTGCCCGATGCGGTCCGCTTGACGCATCCCGACAAGGTGCTCTACCCCGAGGACGGCATCACCAAGGCTCAATTGGCCGGCTACTACGCCCACGTGGCCGACTGGATCCTGCCGCACATTGTCGATCGCCCGTTGACGTTGGTTCGCTGTCCCCAGGGGCACCACCAGCATTGCTTCTTTCAAAAGCACGCCGGCAAGGGGATGCCCGACGTGCTGGGCCACGTTTCGATTGTCGAGAAAAACACGACAATCGACTACGCGCTGGTCAAAGACCTCGCAGGCCTGTTGTCGCTGGTGCAGATGAACACGCTGGAAATCCACGTGTGGGGGGCCCGGGCGGACAACGTCGAGAAGCCGGACCGGTTGGTCTTCGATCTCGATCCCGCGCCGGACTTGCCCTGGAAGCGGGTTATCGAAAGCGCCCGACAACTGCGAACATTTTTCGAGGAACTCGACCTGGCCTCGTTCGTCAAGACCACCGGTGGCAAGGGATTGCACCTGGTACTGCCCATCGAGCGGCGCACCGGATGGGACGAAGCGCGGGAAATCTGCCACGCCATCGCGACCGCCGTCTGCCGGGCCGATCCGGATCGCTACACGACCAACATGTCCAAGAGTGCCCGGGGCGGGAAAATCTTCATCGACTACCTGCGCAACTCGCGCGGAGCCACGGCAATTGCTCCCTATTCCACGCGGGCCCGGGCCGGCTGCCCTGTGGCGACCCCTATGGCGTGGGACGAGCTGTCGTCGCTCGCCTCAGCGCAACAGTACACGCTGGCCAATGTCTACAATCGGCTCACGTCGCTGAAGCGCGATCCGTGGCGCGATCTGGCTTCGACCCGCCAGACGCTGTCCAAGTCGCTGCTGAAAAAGCTGCGCGGCGGAAGCTGAGTCGGCGGCTGCCACAAAAATCGCCGAGCCGGTACAATCACGGGATGAGCCACCGCGTGTTTCTGCTGTCCCCGGCTCGCTGCAGCGGCAAGCGAGCCGAATTGATACTCAACCACGAAGCAACGTTTGAGCTGGCCAGGCGGCTGCGCACAAAGCCGGGCGCACCGCTGGGCGAAGTGTTCAGCTTTTTGAGCGGACTGTACTTTCGGGGCAAGCTGGCCTATTCGCATGCCTTTGCCCGGCCGCCGCGGGGCATCGGCCGAGCGCTGGTGATCACGCCGAATCGGGGGCTGATCAGTGCCGACGAGCACGTCACGCTCGCCGACCTGCGGGCGTTCGCCAGTGTGCCCATCGATCTGGGCGAACCGCGATACGTCGAGCCGCTGCTGGCCGGCGCCGCAAGGATTGCTGCGGAGTTGAGCCGCTCGTCCCGCGTGATTCTGCTGGGAAGCATCGCCACGCCCAAGTATTGCGAGCCACTGCTGAGCGTGTTCGCAACGCGGCTGCACTTTCCTGCCGCGTTTGCCGGCCGCGGAGACATGAGCCGCGGTGGGTTGCTGCTGCGAGCAGTGGACGCGGGAAGCGAGCTAGACTACGTCCCGCTCGCGTCCGGGGTGCGCCGCGGCACTCGTCCGCCAAAACTGCCGCCGCGCAGTCGCCCGTCGCTGAGTGGAGCATCGACGTAGCAAACTTCCGTCGGATACGGCCCATTGAATCCGTCAGCCGGGTCCGGCCAGCGTGCGGGCGATCGGCACGTCGAACAGCCGCGGACGATCGGAGGCTGCCAGCGAGCTGCCGACTTTCTCGGCCAGCTCGTCCGGTTCGGTGACGCGCTCGGCCTCGACGCCCAACGAGCGGGCCAGGGCGACCATGTCGATTTCCGGTCCGCTAAGGTCCATGCCGACGAAGCGGCCGGCTTTGGCCTCGGGCAGGCCGAAACCGGCGGCGCCGGCCTTGAGAATCTGGTACTGGGCGTTGTTACAAATCACGAACGTCACGTTGAGCTTGTGATGCGCCGCCGACCACAAGCCCTGGATGCCGTACATCGCGGCCCCTTCGCCCAGCATCGCCAGCACGGGCCGCTGCGGCCAGGCCAGCTTGACGCCCAGCGAGCATCCCAGCCCCCAACCCAGCGCCCAGCCGCGGTGGGCGAAGTAGCCGCTCGTGTTTTTCAGCGCTCCCAGCCGTTGAAAGGTGGTGTTGGTCGTGGTCACGGCTTCTTCGATCACCGCCACGTTTTGAGGCAGGACGCGCGACAGGCCTTCCATCAGCACGCCGGGGGTCATGGGGCGCGCTTCGCGCTGGGTGGCGATCGTGTCGCACAGCCGCTGGCGGATCTCGGCGTGCCGCTGCGGCGCGCTTCGGCCCGGCGGGCAGCCTCTTGGTGTGCGTTGTCGGACATCGTTTCGGCCAACAGCGCGTCCAATTCCGCCAGCCCGGCTTTGGCGTCTCCCAGCACGCCCACCTCGACCGGATAGTTCTTGCCGATTTGAAACGGGTTCTCGTCCAGGTGCACCAGCCGCACGTGTCGTGGAATGGCCGGCTCCGGACCGTGGTAGACGTATTCCCGCATCAGGTCCATGCCGACCACCAACAGCACGTCGAATTCTTCCAGCCGGGCGGCAATCTCCGGCGCCCATAGCGGGATCGTCTGGCCGTACAACGGATGATCGGCCGGGAAGCCCAGCCGCCCGTGCGAATGGCCGGGTTCCGAGTAGACGGGAGCTCCCAGCCGCTCGGCCACGGCCACCAATTCGGCCACGGCGTCGGCTTCCTGCACGCGGCTGCCGACCAGGATGGCGGGATTGCGGGCCGCGGCCAACAGTCCGGCCGCCTTATCGAGCGCGTCCTGCGGCGGCCGCACCCGAGGCGACAACGGCACGGCCGGCGTCAGGTCCAGCTCGGCCACTTGCATCTGCATGTCGACGGGCAGCGACAAAAACACCGGCCCGGTCGGCGGCGCCAGCGCCAATTGCACGGCCCGGCGCAGTGCCGTGGGCAGGTCTTCGGGCCGCTCGACTTCCACGGCCCACTTGGTCCACGGCCGTGCGACCGAGACCATGTCGCCGTACAAGATCGGCTCCTGAAACTTCAGCCGCCGATCTTGCTGCCCGGCGGTCACCAGCAGCGGCGTTCCTTCGCGAAACGCGTTGTACAGCATGCCCATGGCATTGCCCAACCCGCAACTGATGTGCAGATTCACAACGCCCAGCGAGCGGCTGGCCATGGCATAGCCATCGGCCATGGCCATCACGGGGACCTCTTGCAGGCCGAGGATGTACTGGATCCGCCGGTCGCGCGAGAGTGCGTCGTTGAGCGGCAGCTCGGTGGTGCCCGGGTTGCCGAACAGGTAGCGCACGCCGGCCTCGGCCAGCATGTGTAGAAATGCCTCGATGCCGGTAGTCCGCATTGCTCCGCCTGCGTGGATGAATGCGCGCGACGCGAAACCTCGCCTGGTGGAGATTTAGCGAGTAAAGATCCTCTTTCGCGACGGCCCCCCAAGTGTACGGGACGGCGGCGGTGAATCAACCGTGCCGTACCGCGACGCCGTGCGGCCGTAGCCGCCGCGCGGCAATTGCGTGGACGGACCGGGTAGCTCTTCCGAGCGGAATCGATCGACCGGCGGGCTCTCCCCCGGGAAGAGGTCGTCCGGCATGGTCTCGTTCGGAGTCGCTTCGACGGGTCCCTCGTTGTCCATCAGGCCTTCGGCGGCTTCGGCCGGCGTCGGCGATTGCGGCGTGGAATACATCTCGCCAATCGCTCCCGGCTGGTTCGATCCGCTGCCGTCGCTGTACAGCTCACCGAAGCGCGTATAGGGAGGCCCGGTCTTGACATAGGGATTGCGCGAGCAAACGAAGTCGCCGCAGAAGTTGCAAGGGTCGCAACAGCGCGGCTTGTGGCTGAACCATTCGTGCCAGTAAAAGAACCCGCACTGCGACCCGCAATAGGTATTGCCGCAGGGCCAGGGTCCGCGATGGCAGCAGCCGGACGAGCCCAGCAAGACGAGGCCCACCAGTGCTGTCGCAATGCGTCGCCGCAACATTCGTCGTTCCCCCTCGATTCAGCCGGACAACCACCGCGTGCGCAAAACGTGCGCACCGCCGTGGCGTCTCTCTGGAAGTCGTATCGGCCGCTACAACCGGAATGATCGAGAAAATCGGCCGAATCGGAACCGTTTTGGCGGCTTCCCGGCGCTGTCTATCTTGCCGAGAGCCCGCGGGAAAGTTGCCGCCCCGGTCGTGGACTGGCTATATTGCCTTGCGGCCCGCGAATGATGGGACTACCTGTCCGGTGCCTGCCCGCTGCAAATCGTCTTTCCAGGAGTCGTTGCCGTGCCCGAGCCGCTTCCGATCACTGCTGTCAATCACGTGGGCCGCATCACGAAGCGGCTCGAAGAGAGCCGTAAGTTCTACCGCGACGTGCTGGGATTTCGCGAAGTATCGCGGCCGAACTTCGATTTTCCCGGCGCCTGGCTCTACAACTACGGCATCATGATCCACCTGATCTACAACGACGACGCCGGAGATCCGGAGGGAGAAATCCAAACCCGGTACGATCACCTGGCGTTGCACACCAACGATCTGGCCGCCGCCGAAAAGCTGCTCGCCGCGCACGGCGTCCCGTATCGCAAGAACGTCGTGGCCGATCGGAACATTGTGCAGATCTTTTTCCGCGACCCGGACGGCCACCACGTGGAAATCGGCACGTATCCGCCGACTCCGGTGTTCGTGTAGCCCTTGGATGTCGTTGAAAACCCCAAACAAGGGGCGCGACATTTCAACGGCGAACCTAGCAGTCCGTTGAAAAATGCCATCGTGGCGTTTTTCAACCTCGCCACGTGCGAAGCAAAGCTTCGCACGGCTCGCAAACAACGACTTACGTCGCTGATTTGAGATCGCATCCATGCGATCACGCAGCCTGTCGAATTCTTCAACAGACTGCAGGTGGGCAACACGTGCCCGGCAGCGGCGCGGATCTGGGTCTGCACGGCGTCGACGTCGCCGGCGGCGTCGATGACGACGATCCGCTCAGGATCCTTGGCGGCTTCCGCCAGAAAGCCCTGCCGCAGTCGGGCCTGAAATTCGGCTCCCCGGCTTTCCATACGATCGAGCTGGGCGCGATGCGTCCGGCGGCCACCTCGGGCGCCAGGTCGAGTACGAACACCCGGTCCGGCAGCAGGCCGCCGGTGGCGGTGTGGCCGATGCGGCGGACGGTTTCCACGTCCAGCCCGCCGGCATAGCCCTGGTAGACTACGTTGGCCAACACGTAGCGGTCGGAGACCACGACCCGGCCGGCGTCCAAAGCCGGTCGAATGACTTCCTCGACCAACTGCGCCCGGGCGGCCATGAACAACAACATTTCGCTGGTACGGCAGATCGGCAGACGATGCCCCAGTAGCATCTCACGAATCTGTTCGCCCAGGGGAGTGCTCCCCGGGTCGTAGCAGCTCGCCACGTCGTGACCGGCTGTCTCGAGCCACTCGATGAACAAGTTCATCTGCGTGCTCTTGCCGGTGCCATCCAAACCATCAAAGGCAAAAAACATGGGGGAATCTTTCGCCGCCTGCGGCCATCGGTCAACTCGGCTCGCGACCATTATACATCTCGACCAGCCGGCCGGCGTGCTCGGCGATCAATTGCCGCAGCCGCTGCGGTTTGATCACTTCGGCCTGGTCGCCATAACCGAGAATCCACCACGAGATTTCCCGTACGCCGGCCACGCGCACCTGGAAGTCGAGCGAGCCGTCCTCGCGCCACGTGATGCGCTGGGTCCGGTGCCAACCGACCTCGGCGACGTTACGCGCCACCAGCGGAGTGAACCGCACCACGACGTCCGTGTCGGGTCCGTCAGGAATCAGGTGCCAGGCATTGCCCAGGTAGCGCTCGATGCTGAACCCGCGGGGCACATGGAAACGCTCATCCAGCACCTCCAGCCAGCGAATGCGGCCGATGTTGAACGTGCGCACCTCGCGATGCAGCGACGAGCGGCCGATGACGTACCAGCTCCGACGGCTGAAGAGCATGCGGTAGGGACAGAGTTTGAGCGTCATGACCTGGGCGTCGCTGTAGCTGTCGTATTCGATGCGCACCGGCTGGCGGACGGCGATCGAAGCCAACAGTTGGCGATAGATTGGCATTTGGCCTTCGAGGCGGTTGCCCGGCGCGAGTTTGATTTGCACGGCCGAGGACACGTCTCGCAGTTGCTCGCGGACGCGGCCGGGCAGGCTGCCCTCGAGCTTCAGCGCCGCCGATTGGGCCGCCTCGTAGAACGGCAGACGGCTGCCCGAGCCCATCTCGTAACAGAGCACGATCACGGCCAGCGCCTCTTCGGTCGTGAAATTCGTGGGCGGCAGGAAGTAGGTGCCGGGAATGCGGTAGACGTTGTGCTGGTCGTCGAACAGCAGCGGCACGCCGGCCTGGCGCAACACGTCCAGATCGCGAAAGATGGTTCGCCGGCTGACCTGGCAAGCGGCGGCCAGTTGAGCGGCATTATGACCCTTACCTGCCTGCAGCAGGCCAAGCAGTTGGACCAGCCGGCTGATTCGAGACAGGTTCATCTTGAGGAGTTGAATTCCACGGCTGGTTCAATGGTTCGTGGCTGGCTGGCATGACGCGACCGGCGCCGTTGGCTCCCGCGACGCGCGCCGCTCGGGACCGGGGTTGCTGGAGCGACGACCGGACGGCCGGAGATGAGTCGCCCGCTTCCCCGCCGCCGCCCGCGCGTCAAACCGTCGCCGGTCGTCTCGTCGGCCGCAGGCTTGAAGCCGAGCGCTCCCCACTTGAATTGTCGCTGCAGTGCCCCGTTGTCGCCGACCGGTTCCTCTCCCATCATGCTTGACAGATCGGGGCTCGTCGACTCCATGCCCGGCTCGGGCAGCGGTTCTTCCGCCTGTGGAGTCGGCAGTTCCTCGGGCAGCGGGGCCGCGTGCGGCGTGCCACCCTCGGGGAGCAAACCGGGTTGTGGCGGCCTGCCTGCGGGGTTCTGCCGTACGCCGCCCTGGCTGAGGACGTTCGGTCGGGTGTACCCGTAGTCCAGGTAAATCGCGGCATCACGCTGGCGAGCCAGGCGATGGGCGTCGAACTTGGCCTTGTCGGGCCAGGGACCTTCCTGCAGATAAACGTTGTTGTACTCCAGGAGCGAGCCCTTGCGGTAATGCACCGTGATGATCGCCCGCTGGTAGTCGAGCAGGGTGCGGAAGAAGCTGGTTTGAGCTTCCGCCCGGCGGCGCTGGGCTTCGAGCAATTGATCGAGCGTGACGGTTCCCGACTCGTAGGCGGCGGTCTGGGCCTCGACCTGCCGGTCTGCGGCCAAGGTGCGGTTGAAGTTGGTTTGCGTCAGTTCGTAGTTGAGGATCAACTGCCGCACGGCGTCGGACAATTGGTGCGAGATTTCCAATTCTTCGTCCTGCAACCTGGCCCGCTCGCGCGCCAACTGCAACTGGTAGTGCCGCACCTGCGTGAGCTCCTTGCGGAAACCGATCGTCATGGTCGACTGGAAGCCCAACTGCCATTCCTGGTACTGCCCGCTGGCCAAGGTTTGCAGCGCACTCGACCCGGTCAGGGTATTCGGCCCGTGCGGATTATAACTCGCGCTGTTACCAAAGAGCGTGTCGCCCAAGCCCTGCCAACGATAGGTGCCGTTCAAATCCAAACGCGGCATGAGCAGGTTCTTGGCGGCGATCAGGTTCATTTCCTGTCGCTTGATGTTCCACTTCTGGCGGCGCAGATCGAGGTTTCTCGCTAGCGCCTCTTCGGTGATCTCGGCCCAGTCGAAGTCGACCTTGGCGATCGTCGGCCGGTCGATCGGCCGGATCAAGCGACCGTCCGTGGCGGACAGGCCCATCGCCCATCGCAGCCGGTTCTCCGCCCGGAACAATTCGTTGAGCAAAGTCTGGGCCTGGCTTTTGAACTGGTAGTACTGTTCGCGGGCCTGGGCTTCGGCGTTCGCTTCACCACCTTTGCTGCCAGAGCTGTACAGGGCAAAAATCTTCTTCCAGGTCTGGCGGGCACTGTTCAGTGCCGTGTTCGCCGTTTCCAGGTTGCGGTAGGCAAACGACAGCTCCCAGTACATCTGCTCGGTCTCGTTGACCAAGTTGCGAACGCTCCCCTCGAAATCCGCCAATGCGACGTCGACGTTGATCCGCGCCAGCACCACGCCGTCGAAGCCCGGCGACTGCGGCGAACCGCCCGGAATGTTCGAGAACGGGTTGTAAGGACCGGCGATGCGATTGAACTCCGCACCCGCACCGGCCAACAAGGGCTGCGTGAACTGTACCTGGTAGTTGACGTTCCAATCCTTTGCGATCTGCCGCGTCGGATTGTTGTTCAAGTCATAGACGAAGTTGTTGCTCATCGTGAACTGACCACCCTGGGCCGTCACTTTCGTCAACTGCGTGTTGAACGTGCTCGTGTTCTGCTGGAAGATCTTGAGAAAGATGAAGTTGATGGTGCTCAACGCGTTCTGCTGGCGGTCGTTGTGCTGGTAGAAGAAATTCGTCGACCACTGCGTATCAAACGCCGCCAGGGCGCTTTCCACGCCTGTGTACGGCGTCGACTCGATAATCGCCGGATCGTAGACGGTGCGGCTCTGGTCGGGGTTGAGCGTAATGGCGTCGGGCGCCTCGCCGGTCTGGGCCCGGTTGTTGAACGCCGAGCTGACGAACCGTCCGCCCAGCGAGCGGAAGACCTTGGAGTTTTGCAGCGCCGTTTGCAGGGCCTCTTCCAGCGACAGTTCCCAGTAGTTGGCAAACTCGTAGCTTTCCAACGTGTAGGGAGGAAGTGCGTCGGTCACTTCCTTCAGGGTCGAAGTTTCCACGTCCGGATAATCCAGATCCGTGGCCACGTCGAGATAGTGCGACAGATCACCATCCTCGCGGATGTAGAACGGCTGCTGCGGACGGCAGCCGGAAAACGTGAGCATCGCACACGTCAGAAGCGCCCAGATGGTGCGGACACGCCGTTTCATCGATCAACCTTTGGGGGATTCTGGTCCCTGACGCACTGCCTTGGCTGGCTGGCACCCGCTGGCATAGCCAGCACGTGTTCGCCATCCCGGCAACAGTTACCGGACGCCCCCCGTCCGCACCTAGAACTCGCTTCAGGCCGTGCATGCGCATGTGCGCCGGCACCTCCAGCGAGATTTCGGCAGAGCAAGGTATCGACGACGCAACCGTCAAACTTGGACGATTCTTACTGACGGGAAATATTTGTGGGAAACATACAGACGCACTATTTTATGCAGACGTTCTAGAACTCCGGGATCCAGGCCATCTCGCGCAAGACGCGGGCCCTGCGGACCTTGGGCAATCGCCTGGAGGCTCAAGACGAGCTCTACAAATACATCCCGACGAAGCCGCCCCGCTCGTCGCATTCAGCTTGCAGCTTCTCGATGCGGCGCTTGGTTTGCTCCAGGTCGCCCGCCTCGATGTACCGGTCGAACTCGACCTCGACCGCCCGCGAGACCCCCTGGGCCAGCCAATCGGTGGCCGGAGCGGTAAGCCAGTCGCACGTCTCGCGAACCAGCGTGACCTCGAGATCCGATCGCTGTGTCTTGCGATCGGCGTCGTCGGTCATCAAGGTCCCCTCGAAGCGGAACTGGATCATGCCCAGCTCGGCGGCGTTCGTCAGGTGGAACGTGCACTGGGCGTTGTACAGGAAGTAACTATTGTGCGAGCCGTGCGAGGCGATGGCCTGGCGAATGCGCTCGCAGCGTGCCCGATAGGCCGGTGAAGCATCGATCGGGATGTCCAACCGACTCACGGAACGCAACGGCAGACAATCGAACTGGATTTCGACAAACTGACTCATCACTTCCACCTGGGCGCAACGGGGCCGCACGGCACTTACTTGGCGGCCTGAGTCACATGATCGGCGTTTGCGGGGGCCTCCTTGTCGTCTTCCTCCGGTGGAGCGGGCACGCCGCTTTCCAGCAGGGCCAGCACCAGCCAGCCGCCGCCGACGTCAAGTTGTTTTGTATCGAGTATGCCGGCCTGACGCCAGCGGCCCGGCAGGACGAGCCCCTCGTACGTGACCTCCGGCTCGAACAACTTCCCGAACCGCTTTTCCAATAACGTGCGCAACGTGATCTCGCGACCCGACAGACGTCGTGGCTCACCCGGCGGCACGATCGTCAATTCGCCCTGCCGAACCAACTTGATACCGCGGAGGCCGTTGGCGTCAGGTTCGGCCAGCGAAATCTTGTAATCGGCCGTCACGTTCATCGCCCGAAAGTCCTGATCGCCGGACGTGTAACGCTGCCCGCGGATCGTGATCTGGATGCCGCCGTCGGTAAACTTGACGGTCACCGGCTGGCTACGGGCAAACGTGATCGACCAGGGGTCGCGATCTTCGTCGCTTTCGAGCGATTCGGGCAGCGAACCGCGCAGATCGATCACCTTCTGTTGCAGCTCCTCTTCCTCGAGCGTCACGCCTCCCAACAGCGCGGCGGCCAGGTTGTTGACCATCGATTCGTGAATCTGTACCGCCAGGTCATTTTCGGCGGTGATCTCGGGCGGCGTCGTGGGGGCGGCAATCTGGTTGCGGTTCGCCGCTAACACGTCCACCAGCAACGCTTCGGCCGTGGTGTGCAGCTTGATCGCCGGCAGCTCGCGACGCCGCATCAAGGGATTGAGAATCTTGCTGCGGTAGTTGGCGTCGGCTTCCGCCATTTGTTCGTTGATCTGCCGTTCCATCCGGGCGCGGACGCGATCGGCCGCGTGATCCGCGGCGATCCGTTCAGCCTGGGACTTTTGCTCGCCGACGCGCCGCGAGGCCACGCGCTGGACGAGGCCCGAGCCGCCGATGCCCGTGACGCGCGTGTTGGTATTGGCCGCGGCGGTGGCCGGATAACTGGTGATTCCCTGATGGTCGATCGCGATCCGCTTGCGCCCAGCGACGGCCGTGGCGCCGTTGGAATGAATCGTGGCCGGGCCGTTGTAACCGACCGTGCGGCTATTCACTAAACCCTTGAGCATGATGTCCAGCTCGGCATGGGTGTCGCTGGGCACCAACTCGACGGTCACCTCGCCAACCAGGCGACCGTCCCCCTGGATACTCGTGCCGAGAATGTAGTCGCGCACGGGCGTGACTTCGTCGAGCGACTGCTGGACGCCGGCGCCGACGAGCCGCTCGGAGGCCACGACCTGCAGATTCGGCCTCGAGAGCCGGTCGCGAATCACACGCACCAGGGTCGGCGCTTGCCGCATGTTTTCCAACCAACCCAGTTGCGTGCCGACGGCTGTGGCGTTGTCGTCCGACGGATCTTCGGAGATTTTCTGGAGTGCCTCGGACAGGCTCTTGAGATGCTCGTCGAATTGTTCACGCATCTTTTCGTCATGGCCCGTCAGATCGTAGACGTAGCGCTCGATGGCGTCGGCGACGTTGGCAAACACCGGCATCTCCAAGCCGACCTGGTCGCTGGTCAGCTTGCGATACACCGTCGCCAACGGATCGAGCTCAGGCTTGTCGGCTTTCAGTTGAGCCTCCAGCTCGCTGAACTGGAGATACTCCTTCCACTGCGCGCCGTTGGCGCCGGTCAGGTATCGATCCAGGCGGGCAGTGGCCGCCGCGAGCGCGGCTTTCGCTTTTGCCACGTCCTGGTCCGTGATCGGGCGAAAGTTCGACTCGGCCGCCAGCGCCGCGGCAGACAAGCTGGGCGCTTGCACGATCGCCAATTCAGCGGACCACTCGGCGGCTGCGTTGCGCAGCCGGACAAACCGATCTCGTTCGAGTCCCGGTGCATTGCCGTTGAGCTTCTTCAGCACCGTTTCGACGGCGGCGCGGTCGGCCTCGTTGCCCTTTTCGAGCGCCGTCCGCAAGGCGGGCAAGTCGAGGTAACCTGACCAGCCGGCGGCCGTGGACCCCGTACCCAGCCAGGCGTCCAAGTCGGCTAAAGCCGCGCGCACCTCGTCGCCGGTACCCTGGCCTGCCCCCCGGGCAAAAGGAGTGATGGCCAAGAAAATAGCTGTCGTAATCGTTAGGAAGCGAATTTGGGCTCTCATGGCAAACCTCCCTGGCTGGTATGCATCCCTGACCCCCGAGCGCCTCCTTGATAACACAAAAGGTCTTATTTGCCTACGTCTTAGGTGCAGCGGAGCAGGTGCAAATCTCCTGTCTCCCCAGTTCTTCTTATTTTCGTTAATCGGCAATCGCTCGCCGACTGGCAAAAACCCCCCGTCTACCCCATTGCTGTCATCGGCTGCCAGCGGCAACAATACCGATCCAAATTCGTTCGGACAAGTGACCGCGAATCCCAACCATCGCTCCCCGCCGGCATCACACCCCGAGGAAGCTACTTCGCCCCGTGCCCGCCGTTTGTTGAGTGGGACGTATTTGAGTCGCAACTGGTTTCGATTCGCATCTGGAGGAGGCTTAGAGATGGTTCGAGGTTTATGGCTGTTGTCGCTGGCGGCGTGCGTCGGTTTTCCCTCGGCGGCGTGGGCGAGTCTGGCCGACCGGCCATTGGCCGGGATGGACGCGGTCGTCTTACCGGTCTCGAACGCTAGCATGGCACTCGCCGCAACGGTTCCCGCGCTGCCGGCGGGCGACCGGCTGGCACCTGGCGCGGTTGCCCCCGCGGCCGAAGAGGTCAAAACCGGCATGTTCAGCGGCTATCACGACGGGCAGGTGCCGGCCGATCGTGAGCAGGCGAACTTGAGCCTGCGCCAGGCTCCGGCTGTGGCGATAGAGACCACCGCGCCGGCCATTCACACCGATTACGAGAAGGCGATGCAGGAGGCCCGCGAAAGCCGCAAAATGCTGTTCATCTATTTCTACGATCCCCAGATGACGGCGGCGCGGCGCGCTTTCGAGACGTTGACGCTGCCGGCGCTTGAGATTCAAGAAAAGTTGAAGCGGTACGTCTATTTGGAACTGCCCCGCGACGCCCGAATTACCGCCGGCGGAAAGACGGTGGCATTGCTCGAGCATCGTGCATTCTCAGAGATGCTCGGACGCAGCGGCCTGGCCATGATCGACCTGGTGCACGAGCGGGCCGACTACTACGGCCACGTGGTCAGCACCTTCCCGTTTTCGCCCGGCCGCTACTACGGCCAGCACGCGATGTCGGTCATCTTGGACTTGCCGCCGGGAACGCTGACGCAGCGAACGATGATTTACGCCGTGCGCATTCATCCCGAGGGACCTGCCAGCACGCAGGGTCAATTCAATCGGGTATTGGCCGACGAAGCCAAGTCGCACGCCAATTACCAGGCCTCGATCCAAGTGCAGGGCCACCACAGTTGGGACTCGCGGTTTCATCGCATCAATGCCAAGCTGCCCAACGACGTGCTGGCCCAGGAGGTCGTGGCCGAAAGCTGGCCGAACGAGAGCCTGGTCGAGGCCTGCGTCGACTGTGTGGATAGTTGGCGGCAAAGCCCCGGCCACTGGAGCGCCGTCCGCTCGCGCCATCCGCTGTTCGGCTACGACATCAAGCGGGGCCGCAACGGCATCTGGTACGCCACCGGCATTTTCGGCCTGCGCCGCCGGTAAAACCTGGCGCCAGGGGATGTTCTCGCCGGCGCCGCTCGCCGCAACGGCCTCCGTCATCGCGGGGCAAGTCGCGGCGTGCGGGTTTTGCTTGTTGGGCTGATCCTGTCGGTGGCGCGGCTTTGTCGACCGTAACGCGCGCGCCGAAGGCGAAGACTCTCGCGCGTGGCCAAAACGCATCATGTTGCGAAAAGTGCATGCTACGTTTTCATGGAGCAGCATTGTTTTCGCACCGTTTCGGTCCCCGCCTTGATTTTCATGCCCGCACAACGTGCGAGTCGCGAGCGCCGTGCGCCGAGCCGATGGTTCATCGGGCTCGCGCTGTGCTGCGCGCTGTCGGCCGCGGGATGCGCCAACTGCCGGCTGCCGCGTATCGACCCGACGGGCGAACGGCTGTTCGTCTTCGGCGACCCGCAGACGCCCCCGTCGGCGCTGGCCACGGCGCCTCCGTTCAGCCCGGCGCAATCCCGCCGCCCCCCGGCGCGCCGGCCCTGGCACCGGGCAGTGCGCCGGCGCTGGGCGGCGTGCTGCCGGTGGACGGCGCCGCGGTGCTGGGCAATCCGCCGGGTCTTTCGCTGAGTCCGGCCCAAGTGATCGCCCCCATCGGCAGCGAGGTGGTGATGATCGCCACGGTGATGGGCGATCACGGCTATCCGCTGACGCGCGAGAAAATCGAATGGATGCTCGAAGCCCAGGGTCCCGGACACATCGTCAGCCCCGGCGAGCGGTGGCCGCTGTCGATTATCAATTGCCTGCATCACTGGCCGCGCAAGGTGACCGACACCTACGCCATCAATACCACGCTCACGCGCACCGTAACGCTGGACCGCGGCACTCCCACGCCGGCCGACGATCTGAAGGTTCGTGACGGCCAGGCCTGGATCAGCGTCAGCTCGGCCGCCGAGGGGACCACGCACGTCACCGCCTTCGCGCCAAACATCGAAGGCTGGGACCGCCGGCAACAGTCGGCCACGATCTATTGGGTCGACGCGCAATGGCGGTTTCCCGCCCCCGGCATCACGTCGTTGGGGGGACGCAACACGCTCACCACCGTCGTTTCGCGACAATCCGATGGTTCGCCGCTGGCCGGCTGGGTCGTCCGCTACGACATGGCCGGCGGGCCGCCCGCGGGTTTTGCTCCCTCCGGGGCCCAGAGCGTCGAGATCGTCACCGGGCCCAACGGCGAGGCGCCGGCGGAAATCTTCCAGCAGCAGCCGGCGCCGGGCACGAACCCGATCAACATTCAGGTGATCCGCCCGCCGGACCCTGCGGTTGCCTCGCGTCAGTTGCCCATCGGCTCGGGTTCGACGAGCCAGACTTGGACCACGAGCGACGTTTCGCCGCCGTACAATCCGCCGCCGCAAGCGCCGACCTTCGTGCCGGTGCCGTCGCAGCCGCCGACGTTCCAGCCCGTACCCGCGCAGCCGCTCACGCCCAGCCCGCAGCCGCAGCCCGTCCAGCCGGCGCCCCTCCAGCCGCCGGTGACCGCGCCGCAGCCAGCCGCGCCGGCCGGGGCCGCGAAACTGGAACTCAAGCTGAACGGACCGACATTGGCCGTCGTGGGCAGCGACGTGCTGTTCGAGATCCAGGTCGAGAACCACGGAACGGCCACCGCCACCGGAGTGCTGGTGACGGACCAATTCGACGAGGGGCTCGAACATCCTTCGGCGTCTCCCACGCGAGTGATCGAGCGCAGCCTGGTGGACCTGCATCCGGGCGAAACCAGCCGCCTGGCGGTTACGTTCCACGTCAGCAAGGCGGGAGAGCTGTGCCAGCAGATCACCGTCACGGCACTGGGCATCGCGGAGGCCACGACGCGCAGCTGCATCACGGCCGAAGCGTCGCCGCTGGCGCCGGAACCGCAAGCGAGCCAGCCGACTCCGATCCAGCCGGCACCGATCCAGCCGGCACCGATCGAGCCGGCACCGATTGAGCCTGCACCGATGGAGCCGAGCCAGCCCGGCCAGCCGGCGGCACCGTCGGAATCGCCGACGCCGGCCGCGGCGCGCGTGACGGTGACCAAGTCGGGCCCCGACAGCCGTCGCGTGGGCGAGACGGCCCTGTTTACGATCGACGTCAGCAACAACAGCAGCGAAACGATCAAGAATCTGGAAATCGCCGATAACTACGAGTTGAGCTTGCAACCGGCGCGCGCCACGAGCGGTTCTCAATGGCTCGAAGGCAATGCGCTGGGCTGGAAAGTGGCGTCGCTAGCGCCGGGTCAAACGATTCGCCGCGAGATCGAGCTGACGTGCCTGCGCGAGACGCCCCGGGCCTGCAACCGCGTAACGGTCACGGCCCCCGGCATGCCACCGGTCGCCGACGAGGCTTGCCTGGAGATCGTCGCTGAGGAAGCTGCCGCCCCGCGGCAGCCTCCCGCGGCCGCTGGCGGACCGGTCACCGTCTCGGTCGCCGAGACAGCCGATCCGATTCGCATCAACGGTCAGACGACGTACCAGGTGGTGCTCACTAACGCGAATGAGTCATCGACGTTCGACGTGGAATTGACCGTTGAATTCACGGGCGAACTTCAGTTGCTGCGGCATAGCGGCCCGTTGCGGGGCTCGACCGCCGCCGGCAGCGTGCGATTTCCGCCGATCCGCGAGCTCCGCTCGGGCGAGTCGCAGACGTTCGAGTTGGTCTTCAAGGGAGTCAGCCCCGGCACCGGCAAAGTGCAGGCACAAGTCAAAAGTCGCGGCCAGGACAAACCCGTTACGGTCGAGAAAACGACCGAAGTCCTGCGGTAGCCGGCCGCTGGATGCAGACGTAAACTGGGCTGCGGTGAATATCTGCTTGCGTCCGCATGCCGGCCAGAGGCCGGCCGTTCGATTGACAGCACGGGGCTGCCAGCCATGTCGAGTGAGAAGGCCACGGCGCTGGTGCTGCGAGTCGTCGAATTCAGCGAAACCAGCAGCGTCGTCACGCTTTTGACGCGTGAATTCGGCAAAGTGCGGGCCTTGGCCAAAGGTGCCCGGCGTCCCAAGGGGCCGTTCGAGTCTGCCCTTGACCTCTTGGCCCTCTGTCGCATAGTGTTCCTCCGCAAATCGTCCGAAGCGTTGGACTTGCTGACCGAAGCCAAGCTCGAGCGGCGGTTTCGACCGCGGCACGGCGACCTAACCAGTCTGTATGCCGCCTATTACGTCGCCGAGCTGTTGAACGAAATCACCGACGACTACGATCCCCATCCCCGGTTATTTGACGTGGCCGACGAGACGTTGGTCGCGCTGGGCCGAGATGGGAGCGTGGCGGCGGCGCTGGTGCGTTTCGAGTTGGCGGCCCTCAAGGAAATCGGACATTTGCCCGTGCTCGACGCTTGCGCCGAGTGCGGCAACGAGATCGCCGCGGCCGGTCGCGTGGCATTCAGCCAGGCAGCCGGCGGCGTGCTCTGCCAGACATGTCGAACGGGTCATAAGCAAATCATTTCAATCAGCCCACAGGTGCTGGAAACACTGGCGCAGTTCGCCGCCACCGATGCCGAAGTCCGACAGCCGTCGGAACTACCGGCCCGGATCTACGGTGAGCTGCGCGGTGTGTTGAATCACTACTGGTCCCATCTGTTGGGTCGATCGCCGCGGATGCATCGCTGGCTATCGGCGACGGTTCACTAGACAATTCTCAATCGAAACGAGATCGGGCGCAAAGCATGGTGGCGGTCGCGCGCAAACTGGTGATTCTGGCCGCGTGCCTGGTGCTGGCCGGCGGCTGCGCGATGAGCAAGCAGCAACAGATCGCCAAGAAGCCACTCACGGCCGAGCAAGAGCAGTGGTGGGCCGACAACCGGCATCGGGCCCACTACGTCAAGGGGAAGGGCTACTACGTCGAAGGCACCAGCGGCTTCTTCGACCACGACGGCCGCCGGGTCTCGACCGAAATGGGAGCCGTCGAGGAAGAGAGCGTCGGATTCATCGAACGCATTGCGCCCAAAAACATGTTTGCCAAGGCGAAAAAAGCGATTGGCAAGGGACCGAATGAGCAGATCGCCAGGCATTCGCTGGCCGAAGGCGACTCGCTGTTCCGCCAGAAGAAGTACCTCGAAGCGGCCGATGCCTACCGCAAGGCCTACAAGCGCTGGCCCGATTCGCCGCTCGAAGAGGAAGCCCTGTTCAAAGCCGGCGAAAGCGAGTTCTTCGCCGACCACTACGTCGACGCCGAGGACGAGTACGCGCTGCTGATCAAGAAGTTCACGTCCACCCAGTATCTCAGCCAGGTGACCGAACGCCGCTTTGCCATCGGCCGCTACTGGGAAGCCTACGATCGGGCGCATCCGAAATTCATCCTGCACCCCAACCTGACGAACCGCACGATCCCGCGCTTCGACACCGGCGGGCACGCGCTGCGCGTGTACGAACACATTCGGCTCGACGATCCGATCGGCCCGCGGGCGGACGACGCCGTCATGGCCACGGCCAACGCCTACTTTCTCAAGGGCCGGTGGGACGACGCCGACTACCACTACGGGTTGCTCCGCTCCGAGTTCCCCAAAAGCGAACATCAGTACCAGGCGCATTTGCTCGGCCTGCGGTGCAAGATCCTCCGCTACCAGGGTCCGGCGTATGACGGCACCCAACTCGACGAAGCCGAGGATCTGGCCACCCAACTGCTGACGCAGTTCCCCACCGACCTGGGTGAAGAGCGCGACCGAATCATGCAGGTGCGGGCCGAGGTCCGCAACCAGCGGGCCTTGCGCGAGTATGAGATGGGTGAGTTCTACGCGAAGAACGAGTATTACGGCGCGGCCGAGCACTACTACGCCAAGGTCATCGATGCGTACCCAGACACCAAACTGGCTGAAGTCTCACGTACGCGGATCGATGAGTACAAGGACCTGCCGCCGAATCCCGATCAGCCCTTTGAGTGGCTCGTCAAATTGCTCCCCCAATCGAAGAAGGAAGGCCCGGTGATCGCCACCGGCGGCGGCCAGGCGGTCGCCAAACGCGCGAACCAAAGCGGCAGTGTCACCAAGTGATCGGGCCAATCGCCCTGGCTGCCAGCGGAGTTGAGCTGTGGTGGAATCGGATCGCAAACATCCGCCGAATTGCGAGCGGGCCGCACTCGAGCGCATCTCGCGACGCGCGGCGATCGTGCGTCTCGCGGCGATGCTGGCCGGCGGCGCGCTGGCAACGAGCGGTTGCGCGGCGTACCATTTTGGCGCCGATCGCTCTATCCACCCGACATTCAGACGGTCTACGTGCCGGTGTTCGAGTCGGACAGCTTCCGCCGCAATCTGGCCGAATTCCTGACCGAGCAGATCGCCAAAGACATCGAATCGAAAACGCCCTACAAAGTCGTGGGCACGCCCGAGGCCGACAGCGTGCTGTCGGGCAAGATCACCACCGACACGAAACGGGTCGTGATCGAAGATCCCTACGACTACCCGCGCGAGACGCAAATCAACATGTCGATCGAAGTCCGCTGGGTCAACCGCAAGGGAGACCTGGTGACGCAGCCGATGACGATGCCCGTCCCGCAAAACATGGTGACGATGAGCGGCAATGGAACGCTGGTTCCGGAATTCGGTCAGTCGGTCTCCACGGCCCAGGAACAGGCGATCCAGCAACTGTCGGCCCAGATCGTGTCGCTGATGGAAATGCCGTGGTAAGCTGGGGACATGACGTCCACCACGCATGCCGCGACTGATTCGCTGGCCGATCGCTACCCGCGACGGGCCACCTGCTGGCAATTGCGCAACCGCCTGTTGCATTTGCCGCGCCGTCCGTTGGTGATGGGCATTCTCAACGTCACGCCCGATAGCTTCTCTGACGGCGGCCAGTTTCTTGACAAATCCGCCGCGGTCGATCGAGCGCTGGAGCTAGTGGCCGAGGGGGCCGACATTCTGGACATCGGCGGCGAGAGCACGCGCCCCTACGCTCAAGCAGTCGACGCCGCCACGGAGCTCGCGCGCGTCTTGCCGGTGATCGACGCGATTCGCGCGCACGTGCTGGCGCCCCTATCGATCGATACGTCCAAGGCCCTGGTGGCCCGCGAAGCGATCGCCGCCGGCGCCGAGATCATCAACGACATCACGGCCCTGGCCGGCGACCCGCAGATGCTCGAAGTGGCCCTCGCCGCGCAAGCCGGGCTGTGCGTGATGCACATGCAGGGCACGCCGCAGACGATGCAGGACAATCCGGCGTACGACGACGTGGTCGAGGACGTGCTGCGGTTTTTGCGCAAGCGGCGCGATCACTTGATCGCCGCCGGCGTCGAACCGGCGCGCATCGCGGTGGACCCGGGCATCGGTTTTGGCAAGACGAACCAGCACAACCTCACGCTGGCGTCCCATGCCTGCCGGCTGCACGAGCTGGCGGCACCGGTCGTGGTGGGACACTCCCGCAAGACGTTCATCGGAAAGGTCATGGGCGACCAATCGGCCGACCGGACGGCGGGAACGATCGGCGTGGCACTTTCGCTGGCAACGCAGGGGGTGCAGGTGGTCCGCGTCCATGACGTGGCCGCCGTGCGGCAAGCCTTGTTGTTGTTCGAGGCCACCGGGGGCATCGACGGCCACGCGAAGCCCCTGGAAGACGGCCAGACGGCTGCAAACCCCGCCCGCTCTTGCGGATAGCGACGTTGACCGCGCCCCGTTTTTGCGGGATACTTTACAGGTTGTATTGTTCCCCAGGCGCGCCCCCCCCGGCCGTCCTCGCGCGGGCGTCAGCACGGTGGCCCCGTTGATTGCTCGCCGTGCCACCGACCCTGTCTGCACAGCGTACACGTCATGGCCGTCGCCGAAACCTTTGACCTGCGCCGCTACTGCCTGGAAACCGCACAGCGCGCGCGCCGCGCCTCGGAACAATTGGCGTGCCTTGGCGGCGGTACAAAGATCGACTGGCTCAAGCGGGCCGCGCAGTTACTGCGCACCAGCGAAGAGTTGCTCGGCGAAGCCAATGCAAAAGACGTCGCCGCGGCGCCCCAATTCGGACTGACGCCGGCCCAGGTGGACCGGCTGCGGCTCTCGCCGGCGGTGATCGAGTCGATGGCCGTCGGGCTGGAAGAAGTCGCGGCGCAAAGCGAGCCGATCGGCGAAGTGATCGAGTCGTCGATCCGGCCCAATGGGTTGCAAATCAACAAAGTGCGGGTGCCGCTGGGGGTCGTGTTCTTCATCTACGAATCGCGTCCCAACGTGACCGCCGATGCCGCGGCCATTTGCGTCAAGAGCGGCAACGCCGTGATCCTGCGGGGCGGCAAGGAAGCGGCCCATTCCAACCGCGCGGTGGTCGATCTGCTCGAGCAGGCCGCCGAAGAGACCGGGCTGCCCGAGGGGGCCGTGCAACTGGTGGGCACCACCGACCGCGCCGCCGTCGGGCACTTCCTGTCGCTGCCCGAGTACATCGACCTGGCGATTCCGCGCGGTGGAGAGAGCTTGATTCGCCGGGTGGCCGCCGAAGCCAAGATGCCGGTCATCAAGCACTTCACCGGCAATTGCCACGTCTACGTCGATCGATCGGCCGACCTGGAAATGGCCGAGGCGATCACCGTCAACTCGAAATGCCAGCGGTTAGGCACTTGCAACACGGCCGAATCACTCGTCGTGCATCGCGACGCCGCGGCCGCGTTTCTGCCGCGCGTGGCCGGTGCGCTGGCCAGCCATTCTATCGAGCTGCGCGGCGACGCCCGCACTCGTGCGCTCGTGCCGCGGGCCACGGCGGCCAGCGAGGAGGACTTTGCCGCGGAATACCTGGGGCCAGTTTTGTCGGTGAAGATCGTCGACACGCTCGCCGAAGCGATCGAGCACATCAACCGCTATGGTTCCAAACATACCGACGCGATCGTCACCACCGACTTAAGCGCCGCCCGGCGGTTCGCCACCGAGGTGGATAGCGCCGCGGTGATGATCAACGCCAGCACGCGCTTCAACGACGGCGGGCAATTCGGCCTGGGAGCCGAAATCGGCATCAGCACCGACAAGTTTCACGCTCGCGGCCCGTGCGGCGTCAAGGAATTGACCAGTTACAAATACGTCGTCTATGGCGACGGACAAGTCCGCGGCTGACGGCGCGGCCCGCGCCTCGCCCGAAACACAACACGACCCAACGGAGGCCACGGATGGCTGACGAGGTGCTCAGTACCGCCGAATTGGAAATGCTCCTGGGGCCGGGCCGCACGGCGTCGGCCGACGATCGTCAACCGAGAGCGGCGATGCATCGGTCCACGATATTGCCGTTTCAGCACCCGGCGCAGCATCTTGAAGATCGGCTCGCGCAACTTCTGACAGGCATCCACGAGCGATTTGCCGCGAGGCGGCGGTGGAGCTGGCCGCGAAACTGCGCCGCACGGCGCGGATGCGACTGGTGTCGGTGCGCGAGACGACCGGCCGCGCGTTCATCGACCGCCTGGGCCGCCAGACATGCATTCATCTCGTCGCGGCAACCAGTGCGCAGGGCCATTGGCTGCTCGAAATCGAACCTGCGATTCTCTACCCGATGATTGACTGCCTGCTGGGTGGCGGTCGCGAGAATTCCCCGCCCGTGCGCCGGCCGCCAACCGAGATCGAGCGGCGGCTCGCCGCCCGGTTGGTCGAGTTGCTCGTGCGGGAGTTGGAAGCCGCCTGGCAAGCGTCGGCGATAGTGACCCTATCGCTCGATCATCCGGCTCGTGATCCCGCGGCGGTGCCGGCGGCCGATTCGCCGAAGCCGTTCGTCTGGTCAAGCTTCGAAGTCAACGTCGGGGCTGCGCAGGGCGCGATCCACCTGGCCATGCCGCTGGCGGCGGCTGTGCAAATGCTCACCGGCACGCAAATGTCGTCAAATGGATCCGGCCGCGATCGGGAGACCGCCGGCGAGACGATCGAACTCGTGGCTTGTCTGCCGGACCTGGAAATCACGGACGACGAAGCGGCCGAACTGGCCGTGGGCGACCTGATCGAGACCGATCATTCGGCCGCGGCACCGATCCAAATCATCCACAGCGGTATGGCCAAGTTCCAAGCGCACTCGGCAGCCTGGCCGGCCACAAGGCGCTGGAAGTCGAAGAGGTCGTCGCCGCAGACGCGGACACCGGACCGAAACGTGACGCCAGCGAGCGAGAAGATATGGCCGCGGAGCACGCCGAGGCCACAGAGGGAGAGAGCTAGAGGACCAATTTTTCATCCTTCTCCTAGCCGTAACACTGGCGCTCTGTTGACGTGCCCTATGGCGCGTACGGCGCATGCATAGAAAGGGTCTCGTGCAGGCAGACGCCCTCCGGTCTTTTCTCTGTGTCCTCTGTGAACTCGGTGGCTAATTCCCTGACCCGCCCCATCGAATCGCCCCCGCCGCTCGGTTCGAATTGCGTAGATGGCATGGACGCGACACTTGCCGGCGCTATAATTCTCTTCCATCTTTAGAGGGCGCACCCGCATCGGTTCGTGCTCGATATCTCGTCTTTGGAAGTGGAAGGATTCGCCTTGGCAGTCGAAAAAGTGGTGATCATTGGCAGCGGACCAGCCGGCTGGTCGGCGGCCATCTACGCGGCCCGGGCCGAGCTGTCGCCGGTGGTGTTCGAGGGAGCGATTACCGAAGAGAACCGCGTCAGCGGGACGCTCCCTTTGGGACAGTTGAATCTCACCACCGAAGTGGAAAACTACGCCGGGTTTCCCGCCGGCGATCTGTCGGGCTATCTGGATAGCGCCATTCCCACCGACGTTCGCTCGATGATGGCGCCTCACTCGAAGCACGGCATCAGCGGGCCCGAGCTGATGGAATTGATGCGGCAGCAAGCCCGGAATTTCGGCACGCGGGTCGTCACCGATGACGTGGTGAAAGTCGACTTTCAGCGGCATCCGTTTCGGATGACGTCGCTCGGCGGCGACGTCGTCGAGGCCGAAACCGTGATCGTGGCCACCGGCGCCCGGGCCAACTACCTCGGGTTGCCGTCGGAGGATGCGTTCAAGAACCGCGGCGTCAGCGCTGCGCGGTGTGCGACGGCGCGCTGCCCCGGTTTCGCAACAAGCCGCTGGTGGTGGTGGGGGGCGGGGATTCGGCGGTCGAAGAGGCGACGTACCTTTCGAAATTCGCCAGCCGCGTCCATCTGGTTCACCGGCGTGACCAGTTGCGGGCCTCGAAGATCATGGCCGAGCGGGCGCTGGCGAACGACAAGATCGACATCGTCTGGAATCACGAGCTGCAGGAAGTGCTGGGCACTGAGAACGCCGGCGTGACCGGAGTCCAGTTGGCTGCCACCGACAGCGACAAGTCGCGGCGGCTGGACGCCGCGGGCGTGTTCCTGGCCATCGGCCACACGCCTAACACGGCCTTTCTCGAGGGCCAACTACAACTGACCGGCAAGAAATACATCGTGCTTACCACGCCATTTCGTACCAACACCAGCGTGCCGGGCGTGTTCGCGGCCGGCGACGTGGCGGACGACTATTATCGCCAGGCCGTGACGTCGGCCGGGGCCGGCTGCATGGCGGCGCTCGATGCGGAACGCTGGCTGGCATCGCGGGAGTAGCGCGCATGGAAAAGATGACCGTGGCCCAGGCCCGGCAACCCGAGGCGGCCGGCCGGAGCGCGCGGCTGCAAGGCTGGATTCGCACGCGCCGCGACTCCAAGGGAGGGTTCAGCTTTCTCGAGCTCAACGACGGCTCGTCGCTGGCGAACATCCAGATCGTGGCCGACGGTACCCTTTCGAACTACGAGAACGAAATCAAGCACCTGGCGGCCGGCTGCAGCGTGACCGTCGACGGGGAAGTGAAGGCTTCGCCCGCCAAGGGGCAGGCGACCGAGGTGCAGGCCGCGTCGATCGTCGTGCACGGCTGGGCCGATCCGGAAACCTATCCGCTGCAAAAGAAACGGCACTCGTTCGAGTTTCTGCGGACGCTCGCCCATCTGCGGCCGCGCACCAACACGTTCGGGGCGGTGGCCCGGGTGCGCAACTGCGTGTGCCGTTCGATCCACGACTTCTTCCAGGAAGAAGGTTTTTTGTACGTGCACCCGCCGATCATCACCGCCAGCGACTGTGAAGGGGCCGGCGAAATGTTCAAGGTCACGACGCTCGATCTGGCCAACGTGCCCAAGACGGGCGGAGCGGTCGACTACACGCAGGATTTCTTCGACCGCCCCTCGTACCTCACCGTCAGCGGGCAGTTGGAAGCCGAGATCTTCGCCTGTGCGCTGGGCAAGGTCTATACGTTCGGACCCACGTTTCGGGCCGAGAACTCGAACACCTCGCGCCACTTGGCCGAGTTCTGGATGGTCGAGCCCGAGATGGCCTTCTACGAGCTGACCGACAACATGGACCTGGCCGAGCGGTTTCTGAAGCGCATCTTCGGCGACGTCCTCGGTCAGTGCGGCGAAGACATGGCCTTCTTCGACGAGCGGATCGAAAAGGGGGCCGTGGCCACGCTCGAAGGGGTCGTGGCCAGCGACTTCGTCCGCCTTCCCTATACCGAGGCGATCGACGTCCTCACCGGCTCAGGCGCCACGTTCGAGTTCCCCGTGCAGTGGGGGCACGACCTGCAAGCCGAGCACGAGCGCTATCTCACCGAGCAACATTTCAAAAAGCCGGTGATCCTGTTCGACTATCCCCGCTCGATCAAACCTTTTTACATGCGCGTGAACGACGACGGCCGAACGGTGCGAGCCATGGACGTCCTGGTGCCCAAGGTCGGCGAGATCATCGGCGGCAGCCAGCGCGAGGAACGGCTGGACGTGATGACCCAGCGGATGCAAGAGCAGGGGCTCGACCCGGAGGGTTATTGGTGGTACCTGGATCTGCGCCGCTACGGCACGGTGCCCCACTCGGGTTTTGGCCTGGGCTTGGAGCGGGTCGTGCAGTTCGCCACCGGCATGGCCAACATCCGCGACGTGATTCCCTTTCCCCGGGTGCCGGGGAACGCGGATTTTTGAGGGGCCTGGCCCGCCTCGGCCGCGCGGTCGACCTCAAGCGCTGCGCATTGGCATCAAGATCAGCACGAACGTGACCGCGGCGACCGCGACCCCGGAGAACATCAGCCAGTCGTTGAAAGTGAGGCATATGGGCATAATGGAGAATCCCTTGCCGAAGTGTAGGACGAGCCCACCGCCATGCGATTCGACGGCTCAAAACTTCAAGCCTGGGCGGGACGGTTTGGTCCGGATTTGCGGACTGTGCGGGGCCCGCTGCGGGCAGCGTTTTGCAACCGATTTGGTTGATTTTGTCTTGAAGTCTTAATAGGCTGAAAGACTACGCTGTTTGCGCCCATCGCTTGCCGCTCCGCGTCGCGCGAGCCATTCACGGCGCAGTACGGGCTAACCAACCGAGAGTCTCGATGGCGTTTCAATCGAAGCTGTTCCACGCATTCGCCGGCACCAGCCGAGGCGTTGGTTTTGGCGCAGGCGGATGGTTCTGCTCGTCGTGCTGGCGCTGGGCTGCGCGGTGCACACGGCCCGCGCCGAGTCGCTGGGCACGCTGGTGGAGATGAACATCACCGGCTTCGGCACCGTCGACGTCGACTTGTTCGACGAGCTGACGCCGACGACCGTGACCAACTTCCTCGCATACGTCAACAGCAGCAGCTACGACAGCACGATCATTCATCGGGTCGACACCGGGCTGGGGGTGATTCAAGGGGGCGGTTTCGACAGCAGCGGAACGGGCATCATGACAAATCCCTCGATTCCGCTGGAGTACAATCGGGCTAACACCCGCGGCACGATCGCGATGGCCCGCAGCACTGCGACTCGACTCAGCCACGAGCCAATGGTTCATCAACACCGACGACAACTCATCGAGCTTGGGCCAATCGAATAACGGCGGCTATGCCGTCTTCGGATGGGTGGTCGGGTCAGGGATGTCCGTGGTTGACGCCGTGGCCGCGGTGCCCACCTTCGCCTACGGCTCGCCGTTCAGTCAGATTCCGCTGACCAATTTCACGCAGGATGACTTCAACAACGGGACCGACCCGACAACCCACACCGTGATGGTGTCGAGCATCGACGTCATCAGTACACACCCGGCCTTTCAAAATCCATTTCTCCGGGGGGACGTGGACAACGATGGGTTACTCAAACCGCGCGACATGTTGCAAGTCATCGACGACCTGGCGCACAACGGCAACCACGGCCTGGCCGGCCCGTTTGACGGCAGCCAGTACCTGGACGTCAACGGCGACGGCCGCTTCTCGGCGGCCGACCTGGCCCGCGAGATCAGCGATCTATTGGCAGTGCCGAGCGCACAGCCGCTTCACTTCGTCGACGGACCGTTGATGCCATC
Organism: uncultured Planctomycetota bacterium; assembly: GCA_963711515.1. Classification (GTDB taxonomy): domain Bacteria; phylum Planctomycetota; class Planctomycetia; order Pirellulales; family PALSA-1355; genus CAVQEL01. Next base: position 28,519 of record CAVQEL010000004.1, read on the forward strand.
GCTGGATCCGGGTACGGGCGTGGTCATCGGTCAGGCGCAGCCGCTCTTCGCGTCGTCCTTCGCTGCGGGCCCGGCCGTGGCCGTTGTTCCCGAGCCGGCTGGCTCCGCACTGGGTGCCGGGGCGTTGGTGGCGATGGCCGGCCTGGCAATCCGTGCGCGGCGGCGAAACGCTCGACGGCGCCGGTAATTTTCGCACTGCGGGCTCGGTTTTTTGCCGCGAATGGTCGGCTGCCCTCTTGCACGGCTGCTGCTGGCAACTAGCATCGCCGGTGCGTTGCGGACATAATGGCGGCACACGCGGTTTTGCGCCCTGCTCGCACGACTTCTCCCACCGCATCGCGAGCCGGACCGGATCGCACGAGTACGACCCGCCCCGTTTTCATTCCATCGAGGGTGCACCCCATGAGGCGCAGCATTTTCACGATCGCTCCCGCGGCATTGCTTATTACCCTGGTCTCGGCCGGCCCGGCCCGGTCTGCCGACAATACGCCCCCCGACGGCTTCAAGGCGTTGTTCAACGGCCACGATCTGGCGGGCTGGAAAGGTCTGGTGGCAAATCCCAAGAAACGGGCCGAGATGTCGAAAGAAGAGTTAGCCGCGGCTCAACAAAAGGCCGACGACGACATGCGCAAGCACTGGCGCGTTGAAGACGGCGCGCTGGTGTTCGACGGAAAGGGCCAGAGCCTGTGCACGGCCAAGGACTACGGCGACTTCGAAATGTTCGTGGACTGGAAAATCCTCGACAAGGGGGACAGCGGCATCTACCTGCGCGGATCGCCCCAGGTGCAAATTTGGGATCCGGAAGTCTCCGTGCCCGAGAAAGGCATCGGCTCCGGCGGCCTGTTCAACAACCAGAAACACGCTTCGAAGCCGTCGCTCAGCGCCGACAAGCCGGTGGGCGAGTGGAACACGTTTCGCATCCGCATGGTCGGCGACAAGGTGTCGGTCTGGCTCAACGACCAACTGGTCAGTCGACGACGTGGTGATGGAAAACTACTGGGAGCGCGGCAAGCCGATCTATCCCACCGGCCAGATCGAATTGCAAAACCACGGTAACACGCTGTACTTCAAGAATATCTACCTGAAGGAGTTGTAAGCGCCCTGGAGGTTGCTTTGCGCCTTGATCGCGAGGCGTGGATGGCGAAACAATAGGATCCGAGGCCCTCACGGTTCGGAAGCGTCGCCGGGCCGACAGAGGTTTCGCTTGTCTCGCCCGCCGGGGCCCGCGCTCATGCGTATCGAGTATCGAATGGACGTCCGCTGCACGCCGTGGCAGTTGTGGTCGTTCCTTGACGACGACAAACGGCAGAAGCTGTGGCTCACCACGCTGGTCGAGATCGCGCCCACCAGCGCGATTCCCCGGGCCGCCGGCTCCACGTTCGACCTGCGGGTGCGCGAGGGGCGGCGCATATCGCAATACGAAGGGCGCATCAACTTTTACGATCCGCCGCGGCATCTGGGTGTGTCGTTCTGGGGCGGGTTCTTCCGGCCCGGCATGCTGATGCACGTCGACTATCGCGTCGCCGAGCTGAAAACCGGCTGCCGGTTGGAATATTACGCCGAGATCGAGGTGGAAAACCTGCCCCGGCCGGCCAAGCTGGCGATTCCTATCGCCCGGGTGTTCGCTTTCTTTCAGCTCCGTTACTTCATGCGCAATCTAAAGCGCCTGGCCGAGGCGGCCGCCAAGTCCGAGGCCACGCGCGAGCCGCAGCACAGGTAACGACCCTCAGGCGTCCCGAGCACAGGTCGGCGAAGAGCTGAGGCCCGTTCGTTGACACTGCCCGAAAGCGGCCAGTACACTTTCAGCTTTCCCGGGCAAGGCCGATCGCAAACCACCTTTCTCCAGCGAGCGCGCAGATGGCAGAACAACAGGGCGGACAAGTCCACACGGTGATGCAGGAATCGCGGGTATTCGCCCCGCCGCCCCAGTTCGCGGAACAGGCCAAAATCGGCTCGCTGGCGGCTTACGAGACGATGTGGCAGGAAGCCGCCGGAGACATCGAGAAGTTTTGGGCCCGCTGGGCCGAAGAGCTGCACTGGTTCCGCCCGTACGACAAGGTGCTCGAGTGGAACGAGCCGGACGCCAAGTGGTTCGTCGGCGGCCAGACGAACGCCTCGTACAACTGCCTCGACGCGCACCTGGCCACCTGGCGGAAGAACAAGGCGGCCCTGCTGTGGGAAGGCGAGCCGGGCGACACGCGCACGCTCACGTACCAGCAGCTGCACCGCGAGGTGTGCCGGTTTGCCAACGTGCTCAAGAGCCTGGGCGTCGGCCGCGGCGACGTGGTGTCGATCTACATGCCGATGGTGCCCGAGCTGGTGATCGCGATGCTGGCCTGTGCGCGGTTGGGCGCGGTGCATTCGGTGATTTTCGCCGGCTTCTCGGGCGAAGCAATTGCCGATCGCAACAACGACGCCGGCGCCAAGGTGCAGCTTACGGCCGACTACGGCTGGCGGCGGGGACACGAATTGCCGCTCAAGAAGACCGTCGACGAGGCGCTGGCCAAGTCCCCCACGGTCAAGCATTGCATCGTGCTCCGCCGAACCGGAAATCCGGTGCACATGGAAACCGGCCGCGACCTGTGGTGGCACGACCTGGTGGCCGAAGCGTCGGCCGATTGTCCGGCCGAGCCCCTCGACAGCGAAACGCCGCTCTACATCCTGTACACCAGCGGCTCGACCGGCAAACCCAAGGGCATACTGCATACCACGGCCGGCTACAACCTGTACACTAAGAAAACGTTCCAGTGGGTGTTCGACCATCGCGACGACGACGTCTTCTGGTGCACGGCCGACATCGGCTGGGTCACGGGTCACAGCTACGTCGTCTACGGTCCGCTGTCGGCCGGGGCCACGGTGCTGATGTACGAGGGGGCGCCCAACTGGCCCGACGAAGGGCGCTTTTGGGAGCTGATCGAGAAGTATCGAGTCACGATTTTCTACACGGCCCCCACGGCCATCCGCGCCTTCATCAAATGGGGCGACCACTGGGTCGAAAAACGCGACCTGTCGAGCCTGCGCCTCTTGGGCACCGTGGGCGAGGGGATCAATCCCGAAGCCTGGATGTGGTACCACCGCAAGATCGGCGCCGAGCGCTGCCCGATCGTCGACACCTGGTGGCAAACCGAAACCGGCGGAATCATGATGAGCCCGCTGCCGGGCGCCATTCCCACCAAGCCGGGCAGTTGCACCAAGCCCCTGCCGGGCATCGTGCCGGCCATCGTCGACGCGAGTGGCAAGCCGGTGCCCGCGGGCCAAGGAGGTTGGCTGGTGATGACCAAGCCCTGGCCCTCGATGCTCCGCGGCATCTGGGGCGATCCCCAGCGGTACCGCGAGCAATACTGGTCCAAAGTGCCGGGCAACTACCTGGCCGGCGACAATGCCCGTTGCGACGCGGATGGTTACTACTGGATCATGGGCCGCATCGACGACGTGCTGAACGTCGCCGGACACCGCTTAAGCACGATCGAAATCGAAAGCGCCCTGGTCAGCCACCCCCAGGTGGCCGAAGCCGCGGCCGTGGGTCGCCCGGACGAGATCAAGGGCGAAGCCGTGGCCGTCTTCGTGACGCTCAAAAACGGCAAGCCCAGCGACGCCTTGCGCAAGGAGTTGAAGGCCCACGTTCGCAAGGAAATCGGAGCCTTGGCCCAGCCCGACGACGTCCGCTTTACCGGCTCGCTCCCCAAGACGCGCAGCGGCAAAATCATGCGCCGCCTGCTCAAGGACATCGCCAGCGGCAAAGAAACCGTCGGCGATACCACCACGCTGGAAGACTACAGCGTGCTGGCCAAGCTCCGTAGCGACGAGGAGTAGCGGGCGCCGTCCGCGGCGACACTCGCGACTTCACGCTGCCGTCTATTCCGGGAACAGCTTGGTCGACAAGTAGCGTTCGCCCAAGTCGGGCAGAATGCAGACGATCAGCTTGCCGGAGTTCTCGGGCTTCTTGGCCAGATGCAGCGCGGCCCAGCCGGCGGCTCCGCAACTGATGCCGCACATGAATCCTTCGAGCTCGGCCAGTTGGCGCGACGTCTCCATGGCGTCTTCGTCCCCCACGGTCACGACTTCGTCGATGACGTCGACGTTCAGCACCGGCGGGATGAATCCGGCGCCGATCCCCTGGATCATGTGCTTGCCGGGCTTCAGCTCTTGGCCGGCTTTCTTCTGCGTGATGACCGGGCTGTTGGTCGGTTCGACGGCCACGATGCGCACGTCGGGCTTGCGCTTCTTCAGCACTTCGCCCACGCCCGTGATCGTGCCGCCGGTGCCCACGCCGGCCACGAAGATGTCGACCTTGCCGTCGGTGTCGCGCAGATTTCCTCGGCCGTCGTCTTGCGATGAATCTCGGGATTGGCCGGGTTCTTGAATTGTTGCGGCATGAACCAGTTCTTGTTCTCGGCCAACAGCTCGTCCGCCTTGCGCATGGCGCCCGGCATGCCGTCGGCCGCGGGCGTGAGGATCACTTCCGCCCCAAAGGCCTTCAGCAACCGCCGCCGTTCGAGGCTCATGCTCTCGGGCATCGTGACCTTCAGCTTGTAACCCCGGGCCGCGCAGACGTAGGCCAGCGCAATGCCCGTGTTGCCGCTGGTGGGCTCGATGATCACGGTGTCGGGCTTGATCTTGCCGTCCCGTTCGGCCGCGTCGATCATGGCCCGGCCGATGCGATCCTTGACGCTCCACAGCGGGTTGAAATTCTCCAGCTTGCCGACCACGGTGGCGTGGCACCCTTCGGTGATCCGCCGCAATCGGACCAGCGGCGTGTTGCCGATGCAGCGGCGTAATGTCGTCGTGGATTCCACCGGCTGTCCGTTCGACGGTCGTGGCCATGGCAACTCCTCTTAAGTGAATAGCGGCGCGGATGTTGGCGTGTGTCGTGGCGCGCCTGGGGCAAATCTCCTTGACAGGGAAACGATTATAGCCCTTCGTGGAAAATCGGGTCAACGTCGTGTGATCGCCGGGCGAAGCCGCCAATTGGGTCAATCGAGCCAGTGGCCGCGTCAGTTGACGCGATCACGCCTTTCGCTGCGCGAACATCCAGGGCAGGACGCCGTCGTCGGACGTATAGGCTTGCGTCCAGCAATCGTGTCCCACGCCGGCCAGCTCGGTGTATTTCGGGTCGCCGCCGGCACGGCGGATGGCCTCGATCATGCGGCGCGATTTCCGCGCAGGCACGACGTCGTCGGCCGTGCCGTGCCAGGCCCAGACCGGCACGCCGACGAGCCGGTCGGCATACAGTTCATCGCCACCGCCGCAAATCGGCGCCACGGCAGCCCAGCGTTCGGCCAGCCGGGTGCCCAGGTCCCAACTGCCGTAGCCGCCCATCGACAGTCCGGTGAGATAGAGCCGAGCCGGGTCGATCGGCAGTTCGCTTTGCAGCGCCTCGACGATGTCGATCACCATCTGCATTTGCGCACCCGGCGGCTGTCGCGGCGCGGCGCGATCAAATGCCCGCGGTGTTTCGACCCAGTAGGCATCCGCGCGACACTGCGGCGCGCGCCAGAAAGCACGGATAGCGCGAGCGGTACTCGTCGGCGGCCATCCAAGTGGGCAGAAACCGGAGCTGCGCCGATTGTCTTCGCCCCGCTCGCCGATGCCATGCAAGAACACGACCAGCGGATCACGCTGGCCCGGCGTCATCACGGCGGGCTTGAGCAGCCGGTAGCCGGCCCGCGGGCGCTGGTTCGTTCCCCATGCCAAAGGGGATCGTGCGAGATTCGTACAGCTCGTCGAGGTTGGGCGCGGCCATCACAGCGGCGAGATTAGTGCCGGCAACTCGGGCCGTCAACGCGCCCGGTTCGTCGCGGGCCTGGCCGGATTCCCGCTGCTTTTCACCCCACCGCCGGCGAAACCGCGGAAAAACGCCGCCGGCGTCGGCCCGTCGCCCGGCCGTTTTCCGGTGCTCGAACCGCGCCCGCGATCATGGACAACGCCGGGAATCGGGTGCTAAACTTGACATGATCCTCATATTCCGGAGGTCCTATGTCGACCACTTCTTGTCCACGTTGCACCGGCCAGGTGACATTGCCGGTTGGCGTTAAAAACGACGCCACGGTGCGCTGCCCACTCTGTCACGCCCACTACACGTTGGCCGATGCGCTAGTGAATATGCCGCCGATCCTCGAAGTCGTCGAAAACGCGGATGAAGCGTTGGCGGCCGATTCCTTCGACGCACCGCCGGTGGATCGCGTCGGCGAACCGATCGCCGCCGCCGAACCGCCGCCGGCCGAGCTGGCCGAACCCGAGTTTGCCGAGCCCGAGTTTGCTGAAGTCGACGACGACTTGTTGGGCAAGACGATCGAGGCCAGCGCCGACGACGGCGACGTCGAACTGGGCGGCCTCGATTTCGACGAGGAAGAGCCCGAGGATTTCGTGGCGCAGGAGAAGGACACCGACGTCGAGGACTTGACGTTCTCGACGTTCGACTCGCCGCGGGATCTGCCCGAGAGTCCTCCGCTGGGCGCCGAGACCGAGACCTTTCAATTCGACGATGCGGAAGACGTCGAAGCCAAGGTGGCGGCCGATGCCGCCGACAACCGGATCGAGGACGACGATCTCGCGCTCGACTTTGGCGAACCGGCGCAAGCCGACGACGGGTCGGAGGCGGAAACGTTGGACTTTGGCGCCGAGCTGGAAGCGGAGGAAGCGGACGCCGAAGACGAAGTGAAATTCAATATCGAACCGGCCGACGCCGCCGCGGGCGAATCGGCGACGCTCGACTTTGGCGGCGCAGTCACCCAAAGCGACGACGACGTCGAGTTCGATCTGGAGGAACCGGGTGAACCGGCGGCCAGCGACGCGGCGACGATCTCCTTCGGGTCCGATGGCAGTGACGGCGAGGAGGTCCAGTTCGATTTCGACGAGCCGGCTGCCGAAAACGGCGACTCCGAGCTGCGCAACTTCGAGGATATTCGCGTCGAACCGACCGGCCAGGGCGAAGACATTCCGCTCGACGTTCCCGGCGAATCGGCACCGGCCGTCGCGGTGGCCGGCGACGACGCGGCCGAAGCAGACGGCAAGAAAAAGGGCAAGAAGAAGAAAAAAGAGAAGAAGCCCAAGGCCGCCAAACCCGCCGGGGCCAAGGACAAGCGATCGCTGGTCGGGACGCTGGTGAGTGTCGTCTTGCCGGCGATTATCGCCGTGCCGGTGGCCCTGTATGGGCTGGTGTGGATCTCACCCGGACTTGACGTCCTGGGGCTTGGCAAGATCTTGCCCAGTGCAATGCTGCCGGCCGACATGAACAAAACGAACCGTCCGCTGGCTCAGACGTACACGCCGCCGGCTGTAATGCCCACCGAAGAGCCGGCGCAGCCAGAACCATTGACGGACGAAGCCACGCCAGGCGAACCGGTCGAACCCTCGACGGAGGAGCCTTCGACAAGCGATGGCGCAGCAGGCGAGACGACCCCGCATACGGCCGCCCGTCTCCCGACCGAAGAGCCGGCGACCGAAGAGGCCATGCCGGCCGAGGACGCCGCGCCAAGTCTCGCGCCTCCGACGGACGCGGCCGCGGAGCCCGAACCGGCGCCGGCAGCGGCTGCCGACTCGGATCCGTTCGGCGATATCAGCAGTCCGGCCGCGCCGGCCGAAGCGATGCCGGCCGAAGAGATGCCGGCCGAGACACCTGGCGAAGAAAAGCCCGCCGAGGGCGGAGATCCGTTTGATAGCCTGCTCGCGCCGGAGCCCGCCGAGAAGCCGGCCGACGATTTGTTCGCCCCCGCGACGGAAGCAAAGCCCGCGGCGAGTCCCGCCGAGATGCCCGCCAAGCCCCCGAGTCGGCCGATCCGTTTGCAACTCCGGCCGAGAAGCCGGCTGGGATGCCGACCTTGCAACTCCTGCCGAGAAGCCGGCCGCGGACGCCGATCCGTTTGCTCCGGCGCCGGAGGAAAAACCGGCCGACGATTTGTTCGCTCCCGCGGCCGAGACAAAGCCCGCCGCGATGCCGGCCGAAGCACCGCCGAGTGACGATCCGTTTGGAACTCCGTCGGAAAAGCCGGCGGCGGAATCTGACCCCTTTGCCCCGGCGCCCGCCGAGAAGCCGGCCGACGATCTGTTCGCCCCCGCGGAGGAGCCGGCCACGAAGCCCGAGGCGATGCCGGCCGATGCCGACCCGTTTGCCCCGGCTCCGGAAGAGAAACCGGCCGATGCCGATCCCTTTGCGCCGGCACCCGAGCCGCAGCCGTCCACGGAGCCCGAGGCGACGCCTGCCGGTGCTGACGCCTTGACGCCCGTGCCCGCCGAAAAGCCGGCTGCCGACGATCTGTTCGCTCCGGCGGCGGAGCCGAAGCCCCAGATGGAGCCGGAGACCACGCCGGCCGAGACCGACTTGTTTGCCCCGGCGAAACCGGCCGAGACAGCCGGCCGCGGTGGAAGAATTGCCGGAGCCGGAAGTGGCGGCCAAGCCCGCTGAGCCCCTGGGACCCCGCGGTATGAAGGCCGTTTCGCCGGCCGCGCTGGGTGGCGCCGTGCAATCGACCTTCGTGGCGGGTCAGAAGCTGATGGCCGCCGAGGCCGCCGGCGATCCGGCCCAACTCCGCAAGGCTCGAGCCAGTTTCTACGTCACGTTGTTCGGCATGGCCGACGCGTTGACGTTGGCCCAACTCGGCGCAGCGCCTGCCGAACTCGACCCGCAAATTCAAGGCGCTTGAGCCGGCCATTCGCCAGCAGTTGGCGGCCGATCCGAAGCGCCTGGACGACCTGCGCGTGTTCGGGGCGAAGTGGCTCGACTTTCCTAAGCGGACCACCAACGGCATCGCCTTGGCGGGCATCGTGGAAAGCGCCGAGCAGGTCGGCGAGTTGTTCCAGACGAAAGCCCGCGTCGGCGGAGCCGACAATGCCCAGACGGTGACGATTGTCAGCGCCCAGGCTCCGCAAGTGGCTGCCGGCGACCAGATCGTCTCGCTGGGCAGCATCGTCGAGCACCCGCAACAGCAGTTGGCCGGTTACGAAGGAAACGACGGGGCCGTGGTCTGGAGCGGGCTGACGATGAAGGTCGCTCCGGCGGCGAACTAGTCAGCCTGCTGCCGGCGGCGTGGTCGACGAGGACGTTTCGATGTCGAACGAGCCACCGGACGATCGTGCCCCATCCGCAGAGAGCCCGTCGCGCACGGCGCTTGAGCACTTGTCGTACGCGCTGTCGCTTCCCGAGCGGGCCGTTCGCAGCGGCTCGGGGCTGGTGGGCGGACTGGTCCGCGAGAGCGCGGAGCTGTTGGTGCCGCAATCGTTCAAGAGCTCGCGCACCTATACGGCCATGGTGCAGCAGATGCTCGACTTCATGATCCACGACGTCGGCCGCGTGCCCCAGGGGGACGTGCCGTCGTCGACCGCCCAGATCGACAATTACGTGGCCCGCAAAGCCGTGGGCAATTTCCTCGACATGGCCTCGCTGGCCACGCTGCACTTGTCGCCGCTGGTAATTCTGGCCGCCGTCAGCGACATTGCGCACGGCTCGCAAGCCTACTTGCAGGAGCTGTCCGAGGAGCTCAAAAAGCAGGGCGTGATCGACCAGCAGTCGCGCATCAGCCACGTCAACGATCTGCTGGGCGCCGTGTCGCACGCCACCGCGGCCACCGGCAAGGCGCTGGACACGCCCCCCTTGTCGATTGAAGCCCTCCGGCAAACGATTGAAGACACGCGCGCGGCGATCACCACGCCGGGCAGCAACGTCCCCAGCCAGGAGGAAGTCGATCGTGTGTGGCGCGAGATGCGCACCATCGCCGACAGCGAAGGGGTCGACATGCTGGCCGTCGGCGGCGCGACGACGATGCAGTCGCTGGGCAAGCTGGCCACGCTTTCGCGCGGCGCGTTGTCGACCGCCCAAGTGGCCGGCAAATTGTTCGACCGGCACATCATCGACCACTATGAGCAGGCGCTGGCCGAAATCCGCGCGAAGGGCTTTTACCGCTCGGTCGCCGAATCGAGCGCTCCGTATATCGCCGCCGTATGGGACAATTTCCACGCGTCGCGATCGACGATCACCGAAGACCTGCTGTCCGGCAAGCTGATCGGTAGCGGCTGGCGGACCGTTCGCTCGTGGCTGTCGACCAACCAGCCGGCAGCCGACGACGTGGCGACCGCCATTCCGCCCGATTCCGACAAACATCTTCCGCCGTCATGACCGAGACTCCCGCGTCCACCGACGTGCTCCACCTGTCGGCGAGCGAAATGGCGCGGCAAATCGCCGCCGGCGCGATCACGAGCCGCGAAGTCGTCGAGGCCCACATCCGCCGCATCGAGCAGGTCAATCCGCTGTTGAATGCGGTCGTGGTGCCGCTGTTTGTCCGGGCTCGCCAGGAGGCTGACGCGGCCGACGATGCCCGGCGGCGGGGCGAACCCCTGGGTCCACTGCACGGTGTGCCGATCACGATCAAAGAGTGTTTTCACGTCGCCGGCACGCCGTCGACCGAAGGCGTGTCGCGATTCGCCCGCGAAATCATGCCGGCCGACGCGCCGCTGGTGCGCCGGCTGCGGCGTGCCGGCGCGATCGTGTTGGGCAAGACCAACGTGCCGCAGTTGATGCTCTTGCACGAGACCGACAATCCGCTGTACGGCGTTACGAACAATCCCTGGAATCTCGCGCGGGTACCCGGCGGTTCCAGCGGTGGCGAAGCCGCGATCATCGCTGCGGGTGGCTCCCCCTTGGGACTGGCCAATGACATCGGCGGCAGCATCCGCTACCCGGCCCACGTCTGCGGCATTTGCGGCATCAAGCCCACCTCGCTGCGCCTCACGAACGCGGGCGTGCGCGATAATCTGCGCGGCATGGAGGCGATTGTCCCGCAGCCCGGGCCGCTGGCGCGCCGCGTCGAAGACCTGTACACGGCGCTACGTGTTTTGATGACGCTGGACGAAGGCGAGATCGATCCGCAGATGGCACCCGTGCCGTTGGGCGATCCGGCCGACGTGGACGTGGCGGGCTTGCGAATCGGCTTTTGGGTCGACGACGGATTCTTTCCGCCAGCCCCGGCCGTGGCCCGCGCCGTCAGTGCTGCGGCCGAAGCATTACGAGCTCGCGGCGCGCACGTCGAACCGTTCGAGCCACCCGACGTGAGGCGCTGCGTGAGTTTGTACTTTGGTCTGTTGAGCGCCGACGGCGGCGCCGACGCGGCCCGCATCATCGGTTCGGACGCCTGCGACTGGCGCATCAAGCAGCTCTTGCGGCTGGGTCGCACGCCCGGCTGGTTGCGGGCGTTGTTGCGGGCCGGCCTCTCGGCATTTGGACAGCAGCGCACGGCCGAACTGTTGGGCATGATCGGACGGCAATCGGCCGATGGCTATTGGAGGCTGTCGCGCGCCCGGGCTGATTACGCGCAACACTTCTTCGATGTCTGGGCCGCGGCCGGCTTGGATGCCCTCGTCTGTCCCCCACACGCGCTGCCGGCTCTGTTGCACGGCAGCACGAGCGAACTGCCGCTGGCCGGCAGCTATGGCTACTGGGCCAACGTGCTGGGCGTGCCGGCCGGCGTCGTGCCGATCACGCGCGTGCGTGAGGACGAGGTGTCACCCCGCTCGGCAGGGCGCGACCGAGTGCTGCGGGCTGCGGCCGAAGTCGAACGGGGTAGCCTGGGCCTGCCGGTGGGAGTCCAGGTGGCCGCGCGTCCCTGGCGCGAAGACGTGGCACTTGCCGTCATGCAGGCTCTTGAGACGGACTTCCAATCGCACGACGACTTTCCGTCCACGCCCGTCGATCCCCGCTAGGACCTTGGCCCGGCCTGCTGCAGGGCAATTTCGCCCCGCCGGGCCCTGATTTATGGCTGTCGGCGATTGCACGATTGCAAAGGAGCGTCTAGAATTCAGGTGCTGAGAATGAGTCTCAATACCACCTTGAGTCGCTGCCATGTACGACGTCATCCCGTTGAATCTGCTCTCGCCGGGCCAGCTTGCTGAAGTCGATCAGGTCGTCGGTCAGCCGGACCATGTCCACCGGCTCAACGAACTGGGTCTGCGCGGCGGAACAGCCATCGAGATGATTCAAAGTGGCAGCCCGTGCATCATTCGCCTGGCGGGGCATAAGTTGTGCTTTCGAGCCGACGAGTTGCTCAGCGTGCTGGTGCGTCGCGGAGCGGCCAGTTGAACCTGCTGGCCGAGCTGCCCGTCGGTGCTCGTGGTCGCGTGCGGGCGATTGCCGGCGACGACGAGCTGAGTTTGCGACTGTTGGAAATGGGACTCACGCCGGGCATTGAAATCGCCGTTGTCGGTACGGCTCCGCTGGGCGACCCGCTCGAGCTTGAGCTGCGCGGCTATCGGCTCAGCGTACGGCGCAGCGAAGCGGCCCGCGTCGAGATCGAGCCGCTCTGAATCGCGCGTAGCCGACCCTGCAAACCGTCCCACCTGCTGCCAGTGTCGATTTCGATGACCGAGCGGTCCTCTTTCACCGTGGCGCTGATCGGCAACCCGAACACGGGCAAGTCCACGCTGTTTACCGCGCTGGCCGGCGTGCGGCAGCGCGTGGGCAATTATCCGGGGGTGACGGTCGAAAAGAAACTCGGAACGATGCGGCTGGGCGAGCGAACGTGTCAGCTCGTCGACTTGCCCGGCACGTACAGCCTGGCGCCGCGATCGCCCGACGAGATGGTGGCGGTCGACGTGCTGTTGAACCGCCGGCACGACACCGGCGCAGTCGACGTCGTGTTATCGATCGTCGACGCCAGCAACCTGGAGCGCAATCTGTACCTGGTCAGCCAGGTGCTGGAGCTGGGACTGCCAACCGTCGTGGCGCTGAACATGGTCGATATCGCCCGCGCGAAGGGACTGTCGATCGACGTGGCGCGCTTGCGACGGCAGCTCGGCGTGCCGGTCGTCGAGGTGCAGGCCAACCGCCGGATCGGCATGCGCGAGCTGACGCAGGCGCTCGGCGAAGCCGCGGCCGCGCCGCCGCCCGTCGATCGCGAAAGCCCGTTCCCTGCGGCCTTTCAGCAGGAAACCGCGGCCCTGCAAGCCGCCTGGAATGGTGCCGACGGGGATAACGGTAATGCGCCGCTGCCGCGCTACCTGGCCGAACGTCTGCTGTTGGATACCAGCGGATACCTGCAAGGCGCCCTCGCCCGGGACGAGGGCAGGCCACACAACGACGACGTGCTGCAAGCCGCGCGCCGGCGTTTGGCCGAGGCCGGTTGTAGCGTGCCGGCCGTCGAGGCGCAAGTGCGCTACGGCTGGGTGGCGCGCGTGCTGGAGGGCGTGGTCACGCGGCCGGCCAGTCGCGTCGTGATGCCCGCCGATCGCATCGATCGGTTTTTGACGCACAAGGTGTGGGGCACCGTGGTCTTCGCACTGATGATGCTGTTGGTGTTTTCGTCGGTGTTTATCTTTGCCGACCCGTTGATGGGTTATGTCGACGCAGCGATCGGCGCGATCGGCAATGCGGCGGCCGGCGCGTTGCCCCCCGGCCCGCTCGAATCGCTCGTGGTCGACGGCGTGATCGGCGGCGTGGGGAGCGTGCTGGTGTTCTTGCCGCAGATTCTGTTCTTGTTCTTCTTCCTCGCGATCCTCGAAGACTGCGGCTACATGGCCCGGGCCGCGTACCTGATGGACAAGCTGATGGTCCGCGTGGGGCTGAGCGGCAAGTCGTTTATTCCGTTGTTGTCCTCGTTTGCCTGTGCCATTCCCGGGGTGATGGCCACGCGCGTGATCGAAAACCGTCGCGACCGGCTGACCACGATCCTGGTCGCCCCGCTGATGAGCTGCAGCGCCCGACTGCCGGTGTACGCGATCCTGATCGGCGCCTTCATTCCGGCGACGACGCTGTTGGGCATCGTGCCGCTGCAAGGCCTGACATTGTTTGCCATGTACCTGGTCGGCATCGTCACCGCGGCGCTCGTGGCGCTGGTGCTCAAACGGACGCTGCTGCGGGGCCCGACGCCGCCGTTTGTGATGGAGCTACCCAGTTACAAGTGGCCTTCGCCCAGCGTGGTGTTTTTTCGCATGGCTGACCGCGGATGGTCGTTCGTGCGGCGGGCTGGCACGCTGATTCTGGCCGTTTCGGTGCTGGTGTGGGCGGCCGCGTACTATCCCCACAACGCCGCGGAGGTTAGCCAGACGCTGGCTCCGCGCCGGGCGGCCCTGGAAGCACAATTGGCCCGCCTGCCCGACGATGCCGCTGGCCGCGAGCCGCTCGAACAGCAGTTGACCGATCTGGACCATCACATCGCAGCCGCGTATCAACGCGACAGCATCCTGGGACGCACGGGCCGGGCGATTGAGCCGGCCGTGCGCCCATTGGGTTGGGACTGGCGAATCGGCTGCGCCGCGATCGCGTCGTTCCCGGCGCGGGAAGTGGTGATGGAAGCGCTGGGCGTGATCTACAACCTGGGGGGCGAGTTGGACGTCGGCGAGCAAGCCGACCAGGAACGCCTGGGCGCCAGGATGCGGGCCGCCGTATGGGACGACACCGGAGAACCGGTCTATAATATCCCAGTGGCGCTGTCGATCATGGTGTTCTTCGCGCTGTGTGCGCAATGCGCGGCAACGCTGGTGATCATCCGCCGCGAAACGAACAGTTGGCGATGGCCCGCGTTTACGTTCGTCTACATGACGACGCTGGCCTACCTGGGGCGCTAGCGACCTACCAGATCGGCATGCGGTTGCCGCCGTACTGAACATGTTCATTCGAGCCCCTATCCCAACCCGAAGCGTCAGCGAGGCGAGCGTTGGTCCCGCGCTCAGCGATCGCGTTGGTGCGCGGCCACGCCGGCCGAATCATCCGCGCCCGGGGGTTGATCGATGAGTTGGGATTGGCAAAGCCTGATCGTGCTCTTCGCCGTCGCGGCTGCTGGCGGCTATTTGGCACGCGTCGCCTGGCAAACGGTGATGCGGCGCAGAGCCGCGGCCTGCGGAGCCTGCGGCTCCTGTCCGGCCGGCACCAAGGCAGAACCCGAGGTGGTCGGCCTGACGACGAATGCCGGCAGCGGATCGTCCAGCGCGGCGACCAACGGCAACATTCCTCACTAGATATCTCGTGGACGTCGGCTCCCGGATCGAGCTTGATCAGCGCTTCAACGCCTTCACCCACTGCTGCGCGGGTCGGGGCGACGCGGACGACGAACTGGCCGGCGGCGACGTCGGCTTCCACCACTTCGGCAAAGGCCGTGAACGCTTGCACGATATCGGCCTGGTCGGTGTGCAAGCTGATTTTCTGCGCCACGCGACCGGTCTTTTTGCCGGCCGTGAACACCACCGGGATCAGGTGCACCGTGCGGGGCTCTTTCGATGGCTCGATCTGGAAGCACTCCGGGCAGTCGACCTTCACGATGCGAAACGGCTTCTTGCCGCGCACCACGAGATTCTTGGTCACCTTCTGACCCGGACGCATGACGCCCAGGAACAGTTTGGTGGGGCTGATCGTGATTTCCGCCGTCACGCGCCCTTCGAGGTCGACGGGAAACTCCCGGGCATGCGAGTCGTTCGTCACCAGGATGAGCTGGTCTTTGACGTACCCCAACGGCGCATCCTTGGTCATGCGCACGACCAGATCGTACGCCACGCGGCCGTTGCCGCGAGCCGTCTCCTTCATCTCGACTTCGTACCACGGATCGGCCGTTTTGGCGTCCAGAATGCGCCAGTCATCGCGGCCGGCATACGTCACCTGCAAGCGTTGTTCGGCGGCGGCGCCCTGATCCACCGTACCGAAGTCGACGGCGCCCGGCTGCGTCACCACGTCGCTGCGAATGAACCCGGTAATGTGCAGTTGAACTTCGGCGTGAAACGGCTTATCGAACGTGACGAAGAGCGTGGCCGATTTGTGGCCCGTGAAGTCACGGGTGTTGAATTCTGCCACGATCTCGCCGGTTTCGAACGTTTTCAGGTCGCTGCGCGTGATCTGCGGCGTCGTGCAGCCGCAGCTCGAGCGGACGGCTTGGATGTGGGCGTCCTCTTCGTAGAGGTTTTTGATCTGAAAACGGAACTCGGCCTTCGAGCCTTTGGCCACCGTGCCAAAGTCGTGCGTCGTGGTGTTGAACATCTTGTCGGCCCACTCTTGGGCGCTCGCTGGCAATGCCAGCAGCAGAGCGATCAAGCTGAACCAGGCGATGCGTAACACGGATGCTCGTTCTCCGATCCTCTCCAGGCCGCAGGACCCTGGGTGACCTTTCCTTCCACGAGGGCCGGCGGCGCGAGGGTCTACCAAAAACTCGCAGGAATTTTCGCAGCCGGAGGTGGGAATCTTCGGCCAACTCTACCGCCGGCTGCGTAGAAATGTCAACTTCTCATGAGAACAGGTTCGGGTTATTACGATTGTTTCGGTCGACGGTGCGACAAAGCACAAGCAAATCTCGCTGGCCGCCTCGACGTGTGGAAGCCTGGTGAGAATAGGACGTCAGGGCCGCAAGATAGCGTGAAGACACCCACTTTCGCGTCTTTCGAGCTGCCGACGATGACAATCGGTGAGTGCCGCTACGGCAGCTTTCATCGAGGACGTACAACAGGGTAAGATAAGCGGTACGTGCCGACTGCCCGCCCAGGAGTATTTGCCGCGGCTACGGGAGAATCTCATGTCGCTGTTCAAAAAAGCGCCGGTCTCATCGAAGCTGTTTGCCGTGCTGGCGGCCGCCGTGCTAGTAGCGCTGGGCGTCAGTTTTTTCGCGGTAGCGCAAGACGAGACCAGCGAGCATCCCTTTGCCCGGCGTTTTCCGGCTCCGTCGCTCGATGGCCACGTCGAGTGGGTCAACACGGCCGGGCCGATCGATCTGAAGCAACTTCGCGGCAAGTTCGTCTTGCTTGATTTCTGGACGTATTGCTGCATCAATTGCATGCACATCCTGCCTGAGCTCAAGAAGCTCGAGCACGAGTATCCCAACGAGATCGTCGTGATCGGCGTCCACTCGGCCAAATTCGAGACCGAGGAAGATACCGATAACATTCGCGAGGCCATCCAGCGATACGGTATCGAGCACCCGGTGGTGAACGATTCCCGACATGAGATTTGGAGGAAATACGAAGTCCAAAGCTGGCCCACGCTGTGCGTCATCGATCCGGAAGGCAATCTGGTGGCCCGCAACAGCGGCGAGATCGATTTCCAAACGCTCAACGCGTTCTTCAAGAAGGTGATCACCTACTATCGCGACAACCACCTGATCAAGCCCTCGCCGCCGCCGTTGACGGGTCTGGCGGCCGGACAGCCGGAGCCCGACACGGCGCTGCGCTATCCGGGCAAGGTGCTGGCCGACGAGAAATCCGATCGGTTGTACATCGCCGACAGCAGCCACAATCGCATCGTCGTCGCGCGCCTCGACGGCACGCTGGTGGAGACGATCGGCTCGGGCCAGATCGGCGCCGAAGACGGAGACTACGCGCACGCGACGTTTGATCATCCGCAGGGGATGGCGCTCGACAAAAGCATGCTCTACGTCGCCGACACGGAAAACCACCTGCTGCGAAAAGTCGATCTGAAAAAGAAGCAGGTCACGACGGTCGCCGGCACGGGGCGGCAAGCCCGGCCAAGCGTCGACGAGTTTATCGAGGGGGGTGGCCCGGGACGCATGGCCGGCCGCCCCCTGAAGACGCCGCTCAGCAGCCCCTGGGACTTGTGCGTTCGCGGGCGCGAACTCTACATCGCGATGGCCGGCCCGCATCAGATCTGGCGGATGTCGCTGGCGCAGTCCCGAGATCGGACCGTTCGCTGGCAATGGTCGCGAGGATATCGTCGACGGAGCCCACCTGCCGCCGACGCCCTATGCGCTGGGTTCGTCGTCGTTTGCCCAACCCAGCGGGTTGGCGTCCGATGGCCAAGTGTTGTACGTCGCCGATAGCGAGGGGAGCAGCATCCGCGCGGTGCCATTTGACCCGCGGCAACCGGTCGTGACCGTGGTCGGCACGCAGTGGTCGCCGATCGGCCGGCTGTTCTTGTTTGGCGACGTCGACGGCGGTGGGCAACTGGTTCGGCTGCAACACGCGCTGGGCGTCGCGTATCACGACGGCAAGCTGTACGTGGCCGACACGTATAACAACAAGATCAAAGTCGTCGATCCCGTGCAAAAGACGAGCACGACGCTGGTCGGATTGCACAAGCCGGGCAGCTCGGACGACCCGCCCCAGTTCGACGAACCGGCCGGGTTGTCATATGCCGCCGGCAAGCTGTACGTGGCCGATACGAACAACCACGCCATCCGCACGATCGACCTGGAGTCCGACAACCAGGTGAAGACCTTGGAAATCGCCGGCCTCGAGCCGCCGGCGGACCCGCAGGCGCAGACCAAGCCAAGTTTTCCCGACGCCGAACAAATCAAGTTGCCAGCCGCGCAGTTGAAGCCCGATGGCGGAAAGGTCCGATTGCGGGTCGAGCTGTCGTTGCCCGCGGGTTACAAGATCAATCCGATCGCGCCGTTGCGCTATCTGATTGAGTCGGACGACGCCGGTGGCCCGGTGGACCGGCAGGTTCTCGGCGTATTGCAGAAAGTCAAGGAACCGGCCGCGAGCTTCGACATTGAGCTGCCCGCCACGGCGAGCGACAAGACCGAGACGCTCAGTGTCTCGCTGGCCTATTACTACTGCCAGCACGGCTCCGAAGGTTTGTGCAAGGCGGGGAGCGTCGTTTGGTCGTTGCCCGTCAGTGTGACCGACGCGGGGGAGCCCAGCGTTACGCTGCCCGTGGAAGTGAAGGATTGAGCCAACGCGCGGCAGACGGCCTCTGGCCACCGCGAAGCTCCAACGCAGCGCGAGGTGGCAAGCGCGCGGGCACCTGATGTCGGGGCGGCAAAAAAAATGGCCCCAAGAATCTCGCCGCTAACCGAGATCCTGGGGCCACGTGCACATCTGGCGGCAGCGCCGCCAGACAGGGACAACGCCGTCATCCTATCCCTTGCGTGTGTAATTGCAATTGTTGGAACAGGTCTTCTTACGCAAACGTAACGAACTTCGGTTCGAGCGTTGATCGCAAACTCATTGATATGTATAATTTGCGATTCGTCCTGCGGCTTTTGGAGGTCCCCGACGGAGGGGGCCGGGCCGGCGGTGGCGAGCGTTCACCCTTTGTGCCGTTCCGTGTCGCCAGCGTCCGGCGGCCCTGACGTTTTGACGGCGTCAGGCCCAGGTGGCCCTTACGGCAAAATCACCGACAAGAATCACGCATGGTAAATCGTAACCTAATTCGCGGACTGGATTTGAAACCAGAGGAGTGGGAAGAAGAGTTGGCCCAGGCAATGGGCGGCACGGCCACCGACGAGATCGATTGGGGCGGTAGCGAGCTGGCCGTGAACAAGATCATCGACGGTCGCGTGCTGCGCGTCGACAACGAATTCGTGCTGGTTGACGTGGGCTACAAAAGCGAGGGCGTCATTCCCCGCAGCGAATGGGAAGAGGAGGAGGAGCCGCCGGAACCCGGTCAGACGGTCAAAGTTCTGATCGAGGAAATGGAGGACGTCATTGGCCGGGCCGACGAAGGTCGCGGCATGATCACCCTCAGCAAACGCAAGGCCGAAAAGATCGAGGCCTGGCTGAAGGTGATGGAAACGGTGCACGAAAACGACATCGTCACCGGCGTCGTCACCCGCAAGATCAAAGGCGGCCTGCTGGTCGACATCGGCGTCAACGTCTTCTTGCCCGCCAGCCAGGTGGACATCCGCCGGCCGGCGGACATCGGCGATTACATCGGCCGCACGATCCAATGCGTCGTGCTCAAGATCGACGATGCCCGGCGGAACATCGTCGTCAGCCGCCGTGCGCTGATCGAAACCGAGCGGGCCGAAAAGAAGGCCCAACTACTTTCCACGCTCGAGCCCGGCCAATTGCCAAGGGGGTGGTGAAGAACATCGCCGAGTTCGGCGCGTTTGTCGACTTGGGCGGCATCGACGGTCTGCTGCACATTACCGACATGAGCTGGGGTCGCATCGGCCATCCCTCGGAAATGGTCTCGATCGATCAGGAGATCGAGGTGCAGATCCTGCACGTCGACCGCGAGAAGGAAAAAATCGCCCTCGGACTGAAGCAAAAAACGCCCAGCCCGTGGGAATCCGTCGAAGACAAGTATCCTGTCGGTTCGGTCGTGCGGGGCACGGTCGTCAACGTGATGAGCTACGGGGCCTTCGTCAAGTTGGAGGAGGGCATCGAAGGCCTGGTCCACATCAGCGAGATGTCCTGGACCAAGCGGATCAGCCATCCGAACGAACTGGTGCACATCGACGACGAGATCGACGTCGTCGTGCTCAACATCGACAAGAACAAGCAGGAGATATCGCTCGGCATGAAGCAGACCCAGGCCAATCCCTGGGACAAGGTGGCCGAGCGCTATCCGCCGGGCACGATGGTCAAGGGCACCGTTCGCAACCTGACCAATTACGGTGCTTTTATCGAGATCGAAGAAGGCATCGACGGCCTGCTGCACGTCAGCGACATGTCCTGGACGCGCAAGATCAGCCATCCCAGCGAAGTGGTGGAAAAAGGTCAAACCGTCGAATGCAAGGTGCTCTCGGTCGACCAGCAACGCCGCCGGATCGCGCTGGGGCTCAAGCAGCTCGAGGAAGATCCCTGGGCCAGCGACATCCCCAGCAAGTATCAGCCCGGCCAGCTCGTCACGGGCACGGTGACCAAGATCACGAACTTCGGCGTCTTCGTAGGGCTGGAAAACGGCCTGGAAGGCCTGCTCCACATCTCGGAGCTGGCCGACCACAAGGTCGAGAACGCCGAGGAGATTGTCAAGGTCGGCGATGAGATCGAGGTCAAGATTCTGCGGGTCGACGCCGGCGAGCGCAAGATCGGACTGTCGCGCAAGCGCGTCGACTGGCAGGACGAGGAAGGGGGCGAATCCGAAGGCGGCGGCGGCGCGCCTGCGTCAAAATCCAGTGGCACGTCCTCCAC
This sequence comes from uncultured Planctomycetota bacterium, assembly GCA_963711515.1. Taxonomy (GTDB): domain Bacteria; phylum Planctomycetota; class Planctomycetia; order Pirellulales; family PALSA-1355; genus CAVQEL01. The sequence continues at coordinate 49,297 of CAVQEL010000004.1, forward strand.
GGACCTCAAAGGTGGCGTGGGGGGCGATTCGGGCCCGCTGATCAAGTAATCGCTCCCCGCCGGGCGATCTCTGGTCAACAAACGATCACTCTGACCGGCTGTCCGCGGGTGCGCGGACAGCCGGTCCCTGTTTTCATTGCCGTGCCGAGTTGCTCGGTTCTCGGGCGAACAACCGGTGGTTGCCGCGCCGGTCGATTGGCCGGGTCGCCGCCGCAGACCTATAATCGCTTGGAGAGTGTCCGCGCGGCGATCTCCCGTTCCCCCGTTCGCTCGATCAAAAAAAACGCCATGTCGGACGCCGTCGAGTATCCTCCCCTCTATGTGTCGGGCATTACGCACTTCAATGAGTGCGATTTCTTCGAGAGTCACGAGCTGTGGGAGGCACTGTGGGCCGATCACCAGGGCCCCTCGCGAAAATTCTACCAGGGGCTGATCCAGGCGGCCGTGGCGCTGCATCATTTCGGCAACGGCAACATTCGCGGGGCCCGCAAGCTGTATTACAGCACGCGCAGCTATCTGGAACCGTATTTGCCGGTCCACATGGGGCTTGACCTCGTGAAGTTCTTGCAACAATTCGAACAATGCTTTGCCGAGGTGACGGCCAGCGGCGAGGAATTTCCCGAGATCGAGATCGTTCCGGACCTGATTCCCGAGATTCATTTAGATCCGCCGCCCGCCGGCTGAAGCCGGCGAGGTTCTTGTCGTATGCTTTCCATGTAGCCTGTTCCACAGCGAAGCCGAACACATCATGGCGCATTCTGACGACGATTTGGCCTTCGTGCCCGAACACTTCTCCGGTCGAGCGCGGCTCTTTCCGCTGCCAAACCTGGTGCTGTTTCCGCACGTGATCCAGCCGTTGCACATCTTCGAGCGGCGTTACGTAGAGATGTTCCTCGACGCGGTCGAGGACGATCGGCTGATCGCGATGTCGCTCTTGGAGCCGGGCTGGGAACAGGACTACGAGGGCCGGCCGCCGATCGCGCCGGTGGCTTGCCTGGGGCGCATCGTGACCTGGCAGGCCCAGGGAAGCTCGCGCTATAATCTGCTCTTGCTGGGTCTGGAACGCGTGCGCGTGGTCCGCGAGCTGCCGGCCATGCGGTCGTTTCGCGAGGCGCAGGTCGAGCTGCTGCCGGACGCCTACCCGCACCCGACCGCCGAGTTGCGGCCGACGTTGCACCGCAAGCTGGTGACCTCGTTCGAGCGCATGCTGCCGGACATCGACGATGCCGAAGAGTTGTTCAATCAACTGACGGTCGATAGCGTGTCACTCGGCACGTTGACCGACGTCATCGCTTACGCGTTGGATCTGGAGCTGGGCATCAAGAAGGCACTCTTGGCTGAGCCGTGCGTCGACCGCCGAGCCACCATGTTGTTATCGCACCTGCACGCCGCGTCGCGCGACACCAGCGCCACGACCGTGGCCGGTTTTCCGCCCGCCTTCAGCACGAATTGAGCGGAAACACCCACGGAGGGGAGGCCCTGCGGATGGAAATCGCCACCCGAGAAGCAGGCTTCCGCCGCTTGACCGTGCCAGCCAGTGGTTCTTAAGATCAGTTGATGCCACCGCGCTCCACCCACCACAAACGCGACGAACACGCCGTCAGCGATCTGGGAAGCCTCGCCGGTGAGCAGGATCCTGCGCCCGAGCGACTGGCCCGCCAACCCGTGGACGAGCCGCGGATCGCCCGCGCAGTGCGCGAGATTCTGGCCGCCGTAGGCGAGGACCCTGATCGCGAGGGCTTGCGCGAAACGCCGGCCCGCGTGGCTCGCATGTACGCCGAGATGTTCGGCGGGCTGCACGAGGATCCGCGGCCGCACCTGCGCAAGTTCTTCACCGAGCAATACGACGAGGTCGTGCTGGTGCGCGACATCAGCTTTAACAGCATGTGCGAGCACCACATGCTGCCGTTCATGGGGCAGGCACACATCGGCTACGTGCCCAACGGCCGCGTGATCGGGTTGAGCAAGCTGGCGCGGGTGGTGGAAGTCGTGGCCCGCCGCCCGCAGGTGCAGGAGCGGATGACCGAAACGATTGCCAATTTGCTGTTGGAAGAGCTGGCAGCCAAGGGTGTGGCGGTCGTGATCGAGGCCACGCACACGTGCATGACGATCCGCGGCATCCGCAAACCGGGCAGCTTGTGTGTCACTTCGGCGATGAAGGGGCTGTTCCGGTCGAACCTATCGAGCCGTTCCGAGGTGATGAACCTGATCTACGGCGGGCGCCGCTGACCCCTCCGCTCACTTTCCGCTGCCCGGGGCCGCTCGCCGTGTCGATTCTCTCGCAATTCATTCTCCGGCTATCGTTCGGCATGGCGCTGGGCATGGCGCTTACCAACCCCCGCCAGGTTACCAGCGGCTACTATCGCAACCACTTGTACGTGCTGCTGGGGATCAACGTGCTGGCAACGCTGGTCGCGCTGTCGGCCCCCAAGGATTTTGCACTCGCTCCGCCCCTGGCGGCGGCCATCCTCAGCTACGTTGGCTCGGTGCTGTGGCTGTACGAAAAGCCCCGCGCAGGCATCGCGGCCCTGGCTCTGGTGGCCGGGTTCAGCCTGTGGGGAGCTTGGGCCGCCACGGACTGGCAGCAGGCGACCAATCCGGTCCGGACGGCCCTGTGCGCACTCGATCCGCTCACCAGCGGTTTGCTCTTGGGAATGACCATGGCGGCCATGTTTCTCGGTCACTGGTATCTGAACTCGCCCACGATGGCCATCGGCCCGCTCCAGCGCCTGGTGGTGTTGACCGGCGTGGCGGTGTGTCTGCGGGCATGCGTCGAGGCCGCGGTCCTGGTCCTGTACCTGCGGGCTGGCATTCCGGGGACCGAACAGATGCTATTTATCGCGTTGCGGTGGCTTTCCGGAATCCTGGGGGCCTTCGCCCTGGTGGTGATGACGCACAAGACGCTCAAGATTCCCAACACCCAGAGTGCCACGGGCATCCTCTACGTGTGCGTCATCGCAACCTTTTTAGGGGAGCTGACTTCGCTTTTGTTAAGTGTCCCGTTGGCTGCCACGGCCTGATTCAGGAAAAGCAACCAAACACCGTTCCACGGCCTTAACCATTCTTGCGGTGACGGGGGATATGCCGATGGTAACTCCTGGCCGCCCGGCGACCGCTTGTCAGATGAGGCTCCGAGAGCACGCCTGTTCGACAAGAGGGTGGTGGCATACAATGATCGCGGTTGGGCAAGCTGTGGAATTCACCCTTTGCGGGAGCCTTCATGTTCTCCAGGCCATTGCTTTCGGGGCTAGCAGTCGCGGGCGTGCTGGCATTCGCACAGGCCTCCCAGGCCCAGATCGTCAACACCTACCGTGGCTTTTCTGACAACCCGGTGGGCGCCACGGTCAGCCCGTATTTGAACCTGGTCAACCAGGATTTCGTGGACCCTAATACTACGAACTATCAATCGCTCGTGCGGCCGCTAGTCCAGCAGAACAATGCGATCAACCGCCAGGGTAACACGATCAACCGGCTGCAACAGCAAATCACATTGCCGGTTGGCGCCACGGCAGGGCAGTCCACGGGGCACACCACGTTTTTCATGAACGGCTCCCATTTCTTCCCGGCGGGCATCCGCTAGCCGCCAGAAGCGTCTAGCGACGTCAGGCTTTGTGGGCTTCTGCAGCCGCACGTCCTCGCGGCGAGGCCCCACTGACCGTCACATTTGGCACGCTCGCCCCCCCGCAATCGCCAGGTGCCGTTGATTTGGGCACTTTCTTGGTCGGCTGGGGTGACTTACAATAAGTTCGTCTAGTGATCGCGCCGAAGTCACGTTCGGAGGAAAGTCTTATGTCATCCAGGATTTTGATGTTGTCCTTGGCTGCCGCGGCGGTCGTGTCGCTGCCGCAAGTGTGCCACGCTCAAGCCTATAATGGCTTTTATCGCGGCCGCTCCGACAATCCCGTTGGTCGCACGGTGAGTCCTTACTTAAATCTGCTGTCCGCGGGACAAGGCAACAGCGGCGTGACAAACTACCAGTCGCTCGTAAAGCCCTTGATCGAACAGCACAACGCGCTGGATCGGCAAGGGGGTGCGCTGAATCGACTGCAAGGGCAGGTGAACGCGTCCGCAGCTGCCCCCAGGGGCGGAGGCGGGGGTACGGGGCACGCGACCTACTTCATGAACGGATCGCATTTCTACCCAGCAGGAATCCACTAGCTCGTTGCGCTCCGCGTAGCCCGGACCTCGTTTCGCTCACCGGGACGTCTCGACCATGCACTGCGTGGAATTCGCCTGTCGTCGGTTTGGCTTGGCCGTTGTGCTTTGTTGCGCCCTGGTCAGCGGGCTGTGGCTCGCCTGCCGCGGACCATCACCCGCTGGTGGGCCAGGCGGCGCCGGTGTTCAGCACGACTTTGCTGGACGACACTCCTTTCGACCTTAAAGAGTATGTAGGCCGCGACGTCGTCATTCTTGACTTCTGGGCCACCTGGTGTGGTCCCTGCCGCCAGGCGCTGCCCACTCTGGTCGACGTTGCCCACAAGTACGAGAAACGCGGGGTCAAGCTGTTCGCCGTCGATCTGGGCGAGACTGCCGAAGAGGTACAGCAGTTCCTGCACGAGAGCGGACTGGAGCTCACGGTCGTCATGGATGCCGATGGTTCGATCGCCGAGCGATACCTCGTCGAGGCGATTCCCCAGACCGTCATCATCGGCCGCGACGGCACGGTGCGTTTCGTGCACGTTGGTACCTCGCCGGGGCTGGAAAGCCGCCTGAT
>CAVQEL010000005.1:0-123805 GCA_963711515.1 uncultured Planctomycetota bacterium
CGAGCGCCGGTGAGAACCCGTTGAGGAGTTGAATTCCCAGGGATCCATCAAGCAAAACAGTGCCGCTGACACTCAACTGGTCGTAGCCACTACCGGCAGACGGGCCGGCAAGTTCCAGGGATAAGACCCCCGTCGCAGTTTGCGTGAAGTCGCCCTGGATCGAAAGAATCCCTGTCTTCGGCAAAGACCCTGAAGTCGCCCCGGGTTTGATCTGGCCCGAATTCACAAGGTCGGCATGAATTGTTCCCGTCCCGCTCAGCATGCTGGTTCGGCCAGATTCAAGGCACCGCCGCTGATGACACCGCCTAAGGACATGACAATATCGACACGTGTTACTTCTGTGGCCAATGGGGCGAGCAGGACCTCGCCGCCGTTGGCGACCCGGATGCTCGAATCGTAGGAACCATTGGTGGAAAAGCTGGGTCAGGGCGGAAAGATCCACCAGACTGTTCGCTCCGTCGGTGTTGAACGAGACCGCTCCCTGGTCGAAGCCTCGCGAGGGAATGCAAATCGACCACGCCGCCGCTGACGGCATTGACTTGAATCGTGTTAAAGCCGGCTGGGCCGTCCAGCGTCGTCAGCCCCGATAGGTCCAGCCGGCTACCGGCTCCGCTGGCCTGGATCGTAGCCGAACTGGTGCTCGCATAGCTCGTGAGTTGCGACAGCGACAACATTGCGCCGCCGCTGACGTAGATGCTCACACCATCAAGGCTGCCGATTCCGCTCAGATCGACGCCGGACTCGCTGACGCTCAGGCTGGCGTTGGTAATGCTCGTCAGTTGGACAGTTTTGAGGGTGCCGAGGCCGAGCGTCAGATCGACTTGATTCAACGCCGTCAGCCCGTCGTTGACACGGACCTCGCCGCCGTTGGCGACCCGGATGCTCGAATCGTAGGAACCATTGGTGGAAAAGCTGGTCAGGGCGGAAAGATCCACCAGACTGTTCGCTCCGTCGGCGTTGAACGAGACCGCTCCCTGGTCGAGCTCCGCGAGGGAATGCAAATCCACCACGCTGCCGCTGACGGCATTGACTTGAATCGTGTTAAAGCCGGCTGGGCCGTCCAGCGTCGTCAGCCCCGATAGGTCCAGCCGGCTACCGGCTCCGCTGGCCTGGATCGTAGCCGAACTGGTGTCGATAGCCAGTGAGTCGCGACAGCGACAACGTCTCGCCGCCGCTGACGCAGATGCTCACACCATGAAGGCTGCCGATCCCGCTCAGATCGACGCCAGCTCGCTGACGCTCAGGCTGGCTCGGTAATGCTCGTCAGTTGGACAGTTTCGAGGGTGCCGAGGCCGAGCGTCAGATCGACTCGATTCAACGCCGTCAGCCCGTCGTTGACACGGACCTCGCCGCCGTTGGCGACCCGGATGCTCGAATCGTAGGAACCATTGGTGGAAAAGCTGGTCAGGGCGGAAATATCCACCAGACTGTTCGCTCCGTCGGCGTTGAACGAGACCGCTCCCTGGTCGAGCTGCGCGAGGGAATGCAAATCGACCACGCCGCCGCTGACGGCATTGACTTGAATCGTGTTAAAGCCGGCTGGGCCGTCCAGCGTCGTCAGCCCCGATAGGTCCAGCCGGCGACCGGCTCCGCTGGCCCGGATCGTAGCCGAACTGGTGCTCGCATAGCTCGTGAGTTGCGACAGCGACAATGTTGCGCCGCCGCTGACGTAGATGCTCACACCATCAAGGCTGCCGATTCCGCTCAGATCGACGCCGGACTCGCTGACGCTCAGGCTGGCGTTGGTAATGCTCGTCAGTTGGACAGTTTTGAGGGTGCCGAGGCCGAGCGTCAGATCGACTCGATTCAACGCCGTCAGCCCGTCGTTGACACGGACCTCGCCGCCGTTGGCGACCCGGATGCTCGAATCGTAGGAACCAACGGTGGAAAGCTGGTCAGGGCGGAAAGATCCACCAGACTGTCGCTCCCGTCGGCGTTGAACAAGACCGCTCCCTGGTCGAGCTGCGCGAGGGAATGCAAATCGACCACGCCGCCGCTGACGGCATCGACTTGAATCGTGTTAAAGCCGGCTGGGCCGTCAGCGTCGTCAGCCCCGATAGGTCCAGCCGGCTACCGGCTCCGCTGGCCTGGATCGTAGCCGAACTGGTGCTCGCATAGCTCGTGAGTTGGGACAGCGACAACGTCGCGCCGCCGCTGGCAATCAGATTTGCACCAGTCACCGAAGTCGATCCGTTGACCAGCAGCGACGTGCCCAAGCCGGTTGCAGAAGAGACCCGCCCGTCATGCTGAGCGAGTTATTGAGGGTCGAATCATCCCGAACGGTCAGCGAACCGCCGGTAATTGAAAGCGGATTCCGCTCGTCAGGCTATGAACCGAAACGTTGCCCGCGGCACTTGAGAACGTGACGGTGGGATTGGACGCGAGGTTGATTGTCACGTCGTCGTCCGATCCCGGGAGCTCGTCGCCGCTCCAATTGAGAGCGTCACTCCAGCTCATGGCGTCGCCTCCGCCGTCCCAGGAGACGATCGCCAACAGCCGGCGGTCCTCAAGCTGCTCGAATGCGCTTCGGTGCCGAGCGAAGCTCGGACATTGGTCCACGATTGCACTCCGAGCCGTTCGACGCCGACGGCTGTCGCGTTTGTGTTGAGGCATTTCTCTCTTGTCTCGATTCATGGAGGCTCAGACTGTGCCGTATGCGCAATTCGCAATCGGCAATCCAGCTGGAATGGCCCGGGTTAGAGACCTCGTCGGATACCTCGACGCACTGAAGCAGGTGTGAATCAATCTGCTAGGACCGCAGGGCCGCGATTGGCGGAGGTCAGTTGCCAGATGGTTCTTTTGAGAAACCGATCGGCCCAGGATCGAAACGGCGGAGATTTCTGACTTTTCCGACGCAAACGCGGTCAGAAGCCGGCGTTCGTTCAGTGTTTCAATCCGCACTTTCGTGCAGAGAAAGGCGCGATCGCTGCGAGATGTCCATGCGCGTGTCCATCGATTTCGTTTCAAGGTGTGGCCTATCGATTTTGACCGAAGGCAGACCTGGGGCGGCCATCATCTTAGCCTGTCCCTTGCCCCCCGACTACCAGTGTCATATAGTTTTTCGGAAAACAGGTTTTTCGCGTGTGGTCTGCTCGATTTGCGCAGACAGGGTGCAGAGCTTTGGACCAAACGACAGCCGCACCGGCACTGCGCAATCCGCACAAGAAGAAGGGAGCGGCTGGTTCGGTGCGACTAAGTCGGTGGCGTCACCCAAACGTGCAGTCAGGCATGGCCGCGATGGGCCACATCGACTGCTCATGTGGAGGGGGAGCGGATGCGGGCCGTTTGCAGAATCACAAGGCAAGCCAGCCCGTACAACACAAGGACTATCCCCGGGGGGCTCAGGAACGATGGTCACCGTGCCCATGGTCGCCTCATATGCCACATCCAGGAACTCGCTGTCCTGGAAAGCCGTGCTCAGACTGGCTATCAACTCCACCGCAAAGCTGTCATTGAGTGCAGGAGGCAACACCGTCGCAGCCGTCAAGTCGAGTCGGACAAGCAACTGCGGCGTGCCAAGGACTGTAACGTCGGAGCCGCTGAACGTCGCGTCGCCCCCAATGAAGGTGTCGTTAGGGGCAATGGTGCCGCTGACCGCGCGACCGGCGGAAATTCAGCGGCGAGACTATCTCCGGAAAAAACGTAATCGATGTCGCCAAGCTGTGAATTGCCTAGAGGATTCGAGAAATCAAGCTGCGTTGGCCCGCCAGTGCTGATTCGAAACTCGAAGCTAAACAGCGAGAGCAAGTCACCAAATGGGGCATCGCTCTCGATCGTCACATCGACCGAACCCGTCCCCCCGGGCGTGATCGAAGTGCTGCCAATCGAAATCAGCAGGTCCGCTCGGGCAGTTCCCGAGGCAATCAGGGTAGACAGAAGAATGACAAGTGCGGCAACTCGATGAAGGAGGATCATGAAGCTTTGGATCTCGGATTGTGAAATTGCTTTGCGACTAGGAAAACACAACAAGCGAATTAGTCGATCACGAGGAAATTGCGCCGCGGGCCTACGGTGCAACTCGATCTCCCAAGATCAAGGGCTAGCAACGGGACCAAGGTGACGGCACCGCCGGGGGAACGACGCCAACTCCAAAACGCACACAGATACGGCCGCAGCAAGAGGCCGTTGCGCTTATTGAGGGTTCATTAGCTCGCCCGCAAGGGCAATTCAGATAAGGGGACAAACTATCCATTCACCCCACAGTTGGACCACTCTATTTCCCAATCCGAAGGATGTCAATAAATCTTCTGGAAATGGCTTCTTTTTTTGTGCCAGCGGTCATTGGGGCTCCGCGTCGCAATTCCCGAGTTCGGTCTCATGGCGCGTTGATCGTCCCTCGGCGCGGTCAGGAATGATGTGGAATGAGGTGGACCCCAAAAACTCGGCGCGCTGATAAGGTGTGGTTTCCGGGTGCGGAGACGACCGAATCAGGAGTGTGCCAGCATGACGCGGAAGCGGCGGGTATTTGGAGCGACGTTCAAGGCCAAGGTGGCATTGGCGGCGGTCCGCGGCGACAAGTCGACGGCCCAGTTGGCCAGCGAGTTTGGGGTGCATGCCAGCCAGGTCACGGCGTGGAAGAAGCAGCTCTTGGAGCAAGCAGCCGGGCTGTTCGAGGACGGCCGCCTGCGGCGCGACGAGCAGTCGGCGGGCGAGCAGGAACTTTACGAGCAGATCGGCCGCCTGAAGATGGAGGTCGAGTGGTTGAAAAAAAAATCTGCCGAGCTCGCCTGAGGCCAAGCGAAGATGCATCGACACCCGTCACGCCCCGTTGAGCATCACCCGACAGTGCGAGCTGGTCGGCCTGCCGCGCAGCAGTCGGTATTACGTGCCGACCGGCGAGACGGCCGAGAATCTGCGCTGATGAAGCGGATCGACAAGCAGTATCTGCAAACGCCGTTTTACGGCAGCCGCAAGATGGCGCTGGAACTGGGCATCAATCGCAAGCATGCTCAGCGACTGATGCGGTTGATGGGCTTGGAGGCCGTGGGCGTCAAGCGACGCACCACGCGACCGGCCGCCGGACACAAGATTTACCCGTATTTGCTGCGGAATCTGGCGATCACGCGACCCGACCAGGTGTGGGCCAGCGACATCACCTACATTCCGTTGCGACACGGCTTTTTGTACCTGATGGCGGTGATGGATTGGTTCAGTCGCTACGTGTTGGCCTGGCGGTTGTCGAACACGCTGGAAGGAAGATTTTGCCTGGAAGCACTCGACGAAGCGCTGGCCACCAACGCCGGAGATTTTCAACAGCGATCAAGGAAGCCAGTTCACGGCGGCTGCCTTCACGGGCCGATTGGAGAAGTGTGGCGTGGCGATCTCGATGGACGGTCGCGGTCGGGCGATCGACAACGTGTTCATCGAACGGCTGTGGCGGAGCGTGAAGTACGAGGAGGTGTACCTGCGAGACTACGCCGACGGCTGGGAGGCGGAGCAATCGCTGGCCCGCTACTTCGAGTTCTACTGCCAGCGGCGAATCCACCAGGCCCTCGGCTACCGCACGCCGGCGGAGTTGTACGGGCAGAAAAAATCGCAAAACATTCGGCGATCAAATCCCTGTTGAGGCAGGGCTAAAGAGGAGAATCAAACAGAACCCAAAACGTCGTCAGCCGCCGCGGCCGCGCAGAGACCCGTGAGGGGTCTCACGGGCCGCCAGACCCAACGACCTACACCTTATCCAAGCCCCAAAACTGTCCAAAGGTTGGGGTCCACCTCACTCGATCGGCGTTCGGTCCCCCAGCACCCGAGGCGATTCAGCCGTGTTCTGAAGCTTCCGCTACGCTCCAGCTCCAGAACACGGCTGAGGAACGGAAGCAGGAAGTTCTAAGTTAGACACTGGTGTCGTTGGTGGGGGCAGGTCACCAGGTGCAGTTGAAGCGGCGGGTATTGCTTGGTCGGGTCCACACGTAGTGCTGGACGAGGGTTTGGTAAAAGTTCGGTTTGGCAGGACGACACGTGCGGTCAGGAATGAGATGGAGAATATCCCACTCTCCCACTCTGTGCTATATAATGGACGAGAGCGTCGTGTTTTCGAGGGTTTTTGAAGAGGCTTTGCTTTCTCGAAATCAGGGGCCCCGCAAGGGGTTGTGGGTTCGAATATCGAGCCTACTCAAGCAGCCGCTTGACCGACGCCTCCCAGCTTGCCAACTCGGTCGAAAAAAGTTCTACTGCCGTCCTCCCGCCTCCACTCCGGGTGTTTGCAGGGTGACTGCCTCTTCCGTTAGCCCCAAATGGGCGGACGGCGGGCCGCCCAGGGCGCTTCCTTTTCCAACTGGCCGGCCAGGCGGAAGAGGGTCGCTTCGTCGGCGTACTTGGCCGTGAACATCATGCCGATGGGCAGCTTGTTGGCCGACATCTCCAGCGGCAGCGACAGCGATGGCTGACCGGAAAAGTTGAACGGCGGGGTGAACGGAAAGACGCGGTTCTGCCGCCGGTACACTTCGCGCGGCTCCAAATTGACCGGGTCGATGTGGCCAATCTCCGGCGGCGGCTCCCCCATCACCGGCGACAAGTAAACGTCGATGCCCTCGAAGGCCGCCAGCGTCTTGCGATTCAACATCCGCAACTCTTGCAGACCACGCAACGCTTCGACGCCCGTCACCTTGCGGCCCGCCTCCAGAGCCGCCCAGGTCAGCGGTTCGAGCTCGTCCGGCCCGGGTTCGCGCCCGATCCGTTCGATCAGCCGCGCCATGCCGGCGGCGAAGTTGGCCGCGCCCACCGGAACCCGCGCGGCGTACAGCGCTCGGTAGTCGATGCCCAGGCCGCGCTCGAACACCTCGTGGCCGAGGCGCCCAGCAGCTCCGCCGTGCGCGCCAGCGCCCCCTGCACTTCGTCGCTGATCGGCCGGCCGCTGGGCGTCTCCGCGGACCAGGCAATCCGCAATCGACCCGGGCTGCGGCCAACCTCTGCAAGATACGGTCCTGACTTCGACGGGCTGGCATACGGCGAACCCGGTGCCGGATAGCCCGTGGCGTCGAGCATCGCGGCCGAGTCGCGCACCGTCCGCGTCACCACGTGATCCACCACGAGTCCCGTGGCATAATCGTAGCCATCCGGAAGATTCGGGTTGCGATCGCGCGTGACCTTCAGCCCCACCAGGCCACAACACGCCGAGGGGATCCGGATCGAACCCAGCCCATCCGAGGCGTGCGCCAACGGCACCATGCCGGCCGCCACGGCCGCGGCCGAACCACCCGACGAGCCGCCGGCGATGTGGCCCGGATTCCAAGGGTTGCGGCACGGTCCCAGATGTGCGCCTTCGGTCGTGCCCGTGATGCCAAATTCCGGCGTGTTGGTCTTGCCAATCGGAATGACCCCCGCCGCGCGATACCGGGCGGTGAGTCCGCCGTCCTCCGTGTCCACGATATCCCGGGCAAACCGGCTGCCTGACGTGCATGGCCAACCGGCAACCGGCATGGCCAGGTCCTTGATCAAAAAAGGCACGCCCCGAAACGGGCCGTCGGGAAGCGGGCCCTTGGCCCGGGCCCGGGCGTCGTCGAAGCCTTGGTAAACGACGGCGTTCAAAACCCCGTTGTGCCGTTCGACGCGGGCGATGGCCGCCTCGACCAACTCGGCGGGCGAGACCTCGTTCTTCGCCACCAACTCGGCCAGCCCGAGGCCGTCATACTCCGAATAGTCGTCCACCATCCGGCTCCGCGCATTGGAAGGCCAAGGGCCGGCGATGGCGGCCGCGGCGCTACCGCCAGCCCCGATTCAAGGGACGCGACACTGAACCGCCATCTTAACCCTGCGGCATCCTCGACGCGAGCCGCCGCGCCAGCAGCATTGAACGCGGCTCCCCAGCGGCTAAAATGCCAGGGCGGAGCCGCCTGCGTCCCGCGTCGGAACTCACCTCGTGCCCAAGTTTGCGATGAGCGTGATCGACTATTTGCATCCCAATCTGCCCGCCGACTTGCGTCGCGTCACGATGCCCGTGGTGGCAGCGACGCCCGATTCGCTGGCCGGCTACGGCACGCTGGTAGAGGACGCCGACCAGGCGGAGATCGAAATCGTCCGTTGGCCGGCCCAGGGCTGGCGCCCCGTCGACGAAGACAGCGGCGATGAAGGGGGCACCACCGAGGGCATCTTCGTCAGCGAGTGGAAGGGGGACTTGCTGTACGGCCGCAACGAAGCCGTCGGCGGGCATTACATTCTGGCTTACGGCGTCGAGCCGGGCTCGGCCGACGACTCGCACGATCGGCTCCCCGCCGCATGCTGCTGTGGCACGCCAACTATCATCCCGACGGCGGCCAGATGTTCTTCCCGCTCCAGCGGCGCCCCTTCTACGTCCCGCTGGCCCTGCCGGGCGACGACGTCCAGCCCGAGCGGTTCGTCTGCTTCCGCTTCGACGGCACGCGCGGGCTGTACATCCACCCGAACATCTGGCACGACGGCGTCTTCTCGCTCGGCGGCTGCCAGCGCTTCCTCGATCGCCAGGGCGCCGTGCACGCCCGCGTGTCGGTCGACTTCGCCCGCGAGTTCGGCTGCCTGCTGGAAGCGGAGATCGCGCGGTAACGATACCTGGAGTTGCCATGAGTACCGCGCAGATCGCAGTTCTCCTCCTCATTGGCGGGACGCTGATGGAATGTCGCGGGAATGCTGATGCTCGTGGACACTTGGCGCCGGAAGTTCCCCTTCCCAGGGGCACTGCTCCCCGTGGGAGCCATTTGCTCGGCGGCCGGCATCGCTCTGTTGGTTCTGAGGTAGCTCGCGTTGCACGGCGCAGCGGCCTGCCAATTTGGATGTGCCGACCCGCCCGGTTAGAATGCGCACGTTCACTGCCACCCCACAGGAGAGGGCGAATCCATGGCGCACCAGTCGAATCGGCGAACGTTCTTGACCACCACCTCGGCCGGGCTGGCCGCCGCGGCGCTTTACCAGGCTCCCCAGCGTGCTCGCGCCGCCGCCGCCAACGAAGAGCTCGTCGTGGGGCTGATCGGTTGTGGCGGGCGCGGCGTCCATGACGCCGGTTTGTTTCAAAACACGCCGGGCGTACGGCTGGCCTATGTCTCGGACGTCGACCAGCAGCGGCTCGGCCAAGCGGCCGAGAAGCTGGGCGTGCCGACCGATCATGCCGCCGGCGACCTGCGACGCATCCTGGACGACAAGCGCGTCGATGCCGTGATCGTGGCCACGCCCGACCATTGGCATTCGCCGGCCTCGATCCTGGCCAGCGACGCCGGCAAGCACGTGTACGTCGAAAAGCCGATCTCGCACAACATCCGCGAGGGCCGGCTGCTGGTCGAAGCCAGCGAGCGCAACAAGACCCTCGTCCAGCACGGCACCCAATGCCGCAGCACGCCGATGATGATCGAGGCCGTGAAGCTGCTGCGCGAGGGGGCGATCGGCGACGTGCTGGTGGCCAAGTGCTGGAACGTCCAGCGGCGGGGCTCGATCGGCCACGGCCAGAACACCGATCCGCCGGCCGGGCTCGATTATGAAAACTGGGTCGGCCCGGCCACGATGATCCCGTATCGTACGAACCGCGTCCACGACCGCTGGACCTGGTGGTACCACTTCGGCACCGGCGACATGGGCAACGACGGCGTGCACGACATCGATTACACCCGCTGGGGGCTGGGCGTCGACGTGCATCCCACGAAAGCCTCGGCCATCGGCGGCAAGCTGGTCTGGGACGACGACCACGAATTCCCCGACACCCAGCAGGTGGCCTTCGAATATCCCGATCCCAACGGCGGGCGCCCCAAAATCCTGATCTACGAGCAGCGTCTCTGGTCGAGCAACTATCCGCACAATTGCGACAGCGGCGCCGAGTTCTACGGCACCAAGGGGCAACTCTTCCTGAGCCGCCGCGGCAAGATCGAGCTCACCGACGAGCGCAACCGCCGCCAGGACGTGGCCATCGAGCCGGGCCCCCAGAACGACGTGCTGCACGTCAAGAACTTCTGCGAAGCGATCCGCAGCGGCGGCAACACCAGCGCCGACGCCCTGACCGGCCACCTGTCAGCGAGCCTCTGCCATCTGGGCAACATCGCCACCCGGCTGGGCCGCTCACTCGAGTTCGATCCCGAGACCGAAAAAATCCTGAACGACCCCGAGGCCGACGCCCTGGTGCGCCGCCAATACCGCAGCCACTGGGGCACGCCGAGCGGAGCCTCAGTCGCGCGGCGATGCGGGGCAGGGGGGGTCTCAAAGAATCGCCACAGAGATACGCCCGGTGCCACTGCTGGCTTGTCCAACAGTGCAGACCTCTACGAAAAGCACTGCTGGACAAGCCAGCAGTGGCACCCGCATGACAGTTTTGCGTAGTCCGTCCGCTACCAGCCAACCCGACTCACGCCCGCGGCGGGCCGGCGTCCGGCGTCGCGCGGACTTTGTCGGGCGAGCCGTTGGACTTCTCGTCGCCGGTGGTGCTGGCCGTGTTGGTCTCGGTGTTCAGCTTGATCAGCGAGTCTGAGAATTCCACGCCGCCGATGTCCTTCAGCACGCTCATCATCGGCGGCAGCGATCCGGCGATGTTTTGCAGGAAGCTGGCCGTGTTGCTCTTGCCGTTCTGACCGCCGTTTTCCCAGACGATGACCTTGTCGAACTTGATGTTCGAGATGGCCTTGGCCGACGCTTCGGCCAGGTTGTCCAGGTGTTCCAGCATCATCAGTTGGAAGGCCTCCTTGGCGCCGCCGCAGGCCTCGATGATCCGCTGCAAGCCTTCGCCTTTCTTGGCCAGGATCTCGTACTGCCCCCGGGCTTCGGCTTCCAGCCTGGCATAGATGGCCGAGGCTTCGCCTTCGGCTTCCAGCTTGCGCTTTTCCGCTTCGGCCTGGGCCTGGACGATCACCCGGGCCTTTTGGGCCTTGGCCGGAGCCTCGAGCTCGGCCCGCTGCTCGGCTTCGCGCCGCTCGGCGTCGGCCAGGGCGGCCTTGGCCATGGCGCGATTCTGAAACTCGAGCACGGCCGCCTCGGCTTCCCGCTTCCGCTTTTCGCCGATCTCGTAAGCCTCGGCCTTCCTGACCTGCAACTGGGCATTCGACGTGGCCACCGTGGCCTGGGCCGTATTTTCACCCTCGATGGCCCGGGCTTCGGCGTCGGCCAACTGAATGCGCATCTTCTGCTCGGCGTTCTTCACCTCGGCGTCGCGCTCGAAGCCGGCCGTCTGCTCGCCGATTTTTTGTTCTTTTTCCAGCTCGGCCAGGCGCACGGCCTGCGCGCGTTGGGCCTCGCGGGTGCCGATGTCGCGCAGCTTGTTGGCGTCGGCCACCTGGATCATCCGGTCGCGTTCGGCCTCGGCCACGCGGGTTTCACCCATCCGCTCCTGGTCGGCCACGTCGCCGCGGGCCTGCTGGATGGCCTGGCTGGCCGCCTTCTGGCCGATGGCGTCGATGTAGCCCGACTCGTCGGTGATGTCCGTGATGTTGACGTTGATCAGCACCAGGCCGATCTTCTTGAGTTCCGGCTCGAGCGACTTCTGGATGTGCTCCAGGAAGGTGTCGCGGTCGCGGTTGATGTCCTCGATCCGCATCGAGGCGATCACCTGCCGCAACTGGCCGAAGATGATTTCCTCGGCCTGGCTGCGCACCTCGGTCGAGTTCAATCCCAGCAGCCGGATGGCCGCGTTCTGCATCACCTCGGGGCTAGTGCCGATGGCCACCGTGAACACGCTGGGAACGTTGACGCGAATGTTTTCCATCGACAGCGCGCCGCGCAGCGGAACCTCGATCTGGATCGGCTCCAGGCTCAAGTAGCTGAAGTCCTGGAACAAGGGCCACACGAACTTCGCCCCGCCGTGCACGCAGCGCGACGTGTTGCCGCCCCCCACGCGGCCGTAGATCACCAGCACGCGGTTGCTCGGGCAGCGCTTGTAGCGCGTCGTCAGAAACCGCACGATGCTTACCAGCACCAGGGCCAAGACGACCAGCGTCGCGGCCCACCAGAAGAAGCCGCCGCTCAAATCCACCTTCGGTAGTTGTGCCAACGTCGACATGCTAAACATGGGTATTCCTTGCTGGTTCGATAACCGGCTCGACTTCCACCCGATCGGAACCCAACACGCCCACGACGACCACGCGCGTGCCGGTGGGCAATCGCTCGCCGGCGGTCATGGCCTCTAATTCCGCGGTGCGGTTTTGCAGCACCACGTGTACCTTGCCCACCCCCTGGTTCTGCTCGGGAATCGTCAGGTAAACCATACCTTCTTCCCCCACGGCCCGGCCGATCCGCTCGGTCCCGTCGGCCGTCAGGCGGTACAGTCCGCGCATCAGGAAATACACGCCATACATGGCCGCCAGCGCACAGCCGACCGCCACCGCCAGCGACCGCGGCTCGCCGAATCCCGAGGCCGAAGCCGCCTTGCCGGTGAGCCCGAAAAACGTCAACCCGATCATCACCGTGCGAAACGTCAGCACGCCAAACATCCAGGTCGAATAGCTGGCGGCCGACGCGTGATGATGCGCGTGATCGTGCGCACTGTCCCCCGCGTCGTCCCCCGCCCCGTCGACGTGCTCGTCGACGTGCTCGTGGCCGGCGTCGTCGTGCATGTCGGCGACGTCGTGCATGTCGGCGACGTCATCGGGCGTATCCTCCGCCCCCTCGCCGCCATGGTCGTGATCGCTGCCAAAACCCAGGAAAAACTGGGCCAACAGCACCGTCCCGCCGAAAATCGCGCACAACAGAAAGAAGGTTTCCATGGGCGTGGCCCCTGGTGCAAGCGAAGAGCGTAAGTCGTGTCCGTTTGTTCCTGACAGCTATTCGTCAGGCCGGCACGAAGCTTTACCAAAATCCACCGGTATCATCGGGCACAAACGGGGGGCTGTCAAATTCGTTAGAATCCGAGGGGCGACGCAAGCCGCCATGGTCAGGCCAGTTGCGACACCGCCTGCGCGTGCCACTAGCCTTGCCAAGTGCGCTTTGCCAAGTGCGAAGTCGTGCAACGGCTAGTCATCTGAAAAGATCTGGCAAAGCCAGAGCCGGCACAAATGATCGTTGCCTTTTCGTCGCTTGGTCATCCGGCGATCGGCGCGATGGTCTCTGCGGTGCGTCTCGCCAATGTGTTGTACCAAACCAGACCGAACGCGATTGCGATCGCAATCAGCCCGGCCGCCAGAATGGCGAAGGGTGTGGCACCGAGCCGTTCGAAGAATTGGGTATAGAGATGAATGGCGCAGAACACAGCGATCAGATTGACCAGCCATGCTTGTCCGCCCGCACGGCCCACACGCCAGTCACGATTAACGCAATGGCCCAGGCAATCACGAAAGCCAGGTCGGGAATCACTGTGCCGGTGCCAAGCGTCCAGTCCGTCGGCTCCGAGAAGGAATCGCCCCAGAGCGAACCTACCCAAAACCCAAAATTAACGAGAAACACTGATGTGCGAGCGAAGACGATGGCGAGCCGTTCATATTCCGCCGGCAGTCGCTTGCTCAACTGGTATGCCGCTAGCGATAAGACGCTGAAGACAACGACCGTGATTGTGGGCTCCCTAATTACCAAAATGTAGGTGGCATGTTCATACAGCGCCATCGCACCGAGCGCCGCCGAAAGGGAAAATGCCGCCAGAACCGAAAGCAGCGAGCTCTTGGCCAACACGGCGGCAGCGACGCAGAGGACCGCCACCAGAAGGAAGCCCAGGCGCTCCCGTTGGCGAGCGCGACAATTCCGCTCGCCGCCGAGAGGGAACCGACCAGAAGCAGAAGGGAACCGAGCAATCCCCACTGGTCGGCAAACCGATTTGCCAGAAAGATACCCGTAGCAGACAAGAGAAAGCCCACGGCAATGGCTGTTAGCGAAGATGGTAACAAAGCCAACGCACCTGAGGCCGTGGCGATGACCCCGAACCCGACAAGGATATTGAACGCCAGCGATCCCGTTTCTTTGAGAGAAAACTGCTTGAGGCGGGCGTATTCCTCTGCGTTAATCTGCCCCTCTGCAAGCAGCACATCAATGTCAAGCACGATCTTCATGAAGTACCCCTCCGCAACCGTCACGCCAATGGTTTGAATTGTCGCGCCGCCCAAATGCAGTTTAAAGCTACGCGGCGTGTTTTCAGTGCGCGGTCACGTCGGCTACCCCAACGCTGGCAGCACATACGGGCTGCGGTATTCCTTTGTCAACAGCGCGTCGGCCTCCGGGCAATCGACGAACCGCTGCGTCTCGGGGTCGAAATCAACCCGGCCGCGCGTGAGATAGGCGATCTCGCCCAAGTGCACCAGCGCAACTTCGATGGGCCACCTCGGGCGAAGCACTGGTGGGCTTGCGGTGCCGCACGGCGCCCAAGAACTCGGCCATGTGCTCTTCATAGCCGCGGCGGCCGCGCAGCTCCTTCCCTTCGGTCGGGCCTGGTTTGCTCTTCGGTCCCAAAAAGACACTAAAGGCTCCGCGGCGCGAGAAGATCATGTACCCCTCGGTCCCGTAAAAGACGTTGCCGTTGTCGAAGCCGTGGATGCCGTAGGCCGTGAACGGATAGTTTTCATACACCAGCAGCCGGCCGTCGGGATACTCGTAGCTGACGACCATGTTGTCGGGATACTCGCTGGCGTGGTCCTTGAGCATCATCCGCCCGCCGCGGGCCGTGACTTGCTTGGGGAGCGTATCGATTCCCAAACCCCAGGCGGCCATGTCGAGATCGTGAATCCCGTCGTCGCCGATCTCGCCATTTCCATAGTCGCGAAACATCCGCCACGTCCCATGAAAGCGGTGCGGATTGAACGCGTGCACCGGCGCCGGACCCAGCCAGCGATCGTAATCCACTCCCGGCGGCGCCATGCCGTCGGGCAAGGCCCGGACTTCGTCGCGCAGCTCGGCGGTCCAGGCCTTGGCCACCTTGATCTCGCCGATGATCCCCTCGCGCAGGAGTTTTTCGGCTTTCTTCGTCACGGGGCTCGAGCGCATCTGGCTTCCCTGCTGCACCACGCGGCCGTACTTCTTGGCCGCCGCGATCACCAGCGGCCCTTCGTTGTAGACGTGCGAGATCGGCTTTTCGATGTAGACGTCTTTGCCCTGCTTCATGGCCGCCACGGCAATCGGCGCGTGCCAGTGGTGGGGCGTGGCGATGATGCAGGCGTCGACGTCCGCGTCGCCGATAATGTCTTCGTAATGGGCCGTCTGCTTCGGCGGCGCCGATTGAAAACCCGAGGTGATTCGGGCCATCTTGTCGAGCTGCCGCGGATCGACGTCGCACAGCCAGGCCAGCGAGACGTTCTCTTTCCGATCGACCAGACCCTGGACGTGCATGCTCATGATGCCGCCGCAGCCGATGATGGCCAGCCGCACGGTCTGCTCCTTTTCCGCGGCAAAGGCATGCACGCCTCCCAGCGTGGCGGCTGCCGCGGTCACCGCGGCGGCTTGCGTCGTACGTTCAAGGAATTGGCGCCTGGTCGGTTCGCTCGGCATGGCATTACTCCAAAGGCAGCCCACACGCCCGCAGCAGCGTGGACTGCACCGCAAGGTCGTGCTGGTAAGGAAAGTCGGTCGGCTTCTCGCCGCGGATCACCGCCGCCATGTCGGCCGCATCGGCCACATAACGGGTAAACTTCGGAAACGTGACGTCCTGATAACCTCGGGCGTATTCACCCCGCGCCGTCGACAGCGCCACCCGAGCCGCCGGATCGTCGAGCGGCTGGATATGAAACGTCCCTTCGGTGCCGCACACAACGAGATGCCGCCGGGCAAAACCCTCGACCTCCAGTGCGCTCGACTTCACCGTGGCCAGCGCCCGGGGATATTCGAGCACGGCCAGCATGTTGTCGGCCAGCTTGTCGCCGCTCGTGGAGACATGCTGCTTGTAGGGAGTCGCCTTGGTCGGGGCGCCGAGCACGCCGATCACCAGGTCGGTAATGTGGCAGCCCAACTCGAACATGATGCCGCCGGGATACTCGGCCAGTCCCAGCCGGCTGCCGGGCGGAACCACTTTGCTCATCACCGTGTGAACTTCAAACGGCTCGCCCAGCCAGCCCCGCTTGAGAAACTCGTGCAGCTTGAGTACCGCCGGGTTGTAGCGATACATGTAGCCCATCTGCACGACGAGCTGTTGCCGCGCCGCCTCGTCCAGGATGCGCCGATATTGCGCCAGCGATTCCCCGGCCGGCTTGTCCAGATGCACGTGCTTGCCGGCCTTGACGCATGTCTCGGCCGTGTCAAGCAGGTCACGGACTCGCGTCTCGACGAGTACCAATTGCAGGCCCGGCTGGTTGAGTAGTTGCTCCTGCGTCATCCAAGGCAGGCCGCGAAACGCGTCCTTCTGTTCCGCCTGGGCCCGCAGCTCGGCGTCCGGCTCGACGATGCCGACGACTTCGTAGTCGTCCGACGCGCGAAACACTTCGAGCTTCGACGCATGGGCATGCCCCACGCCGATTTGCCCGACCTTGATCCGCGGCTTCGCCGGCTTCGCGGCCCGCGCCGTCCGCGCGAAAGTCCCGGCCGCCAGGGCTCCGGCCACCGCGCCCATTTGTTTGATCGCCTCGCGCCGCTCGACCATCATCGTGTGGACCTCCCAATCGAACACCCCGCCGCCTTCCACCGCATCTTAAAGTAGGCCCACTATAACATCTCGCCGCGCGTGGTGCGTGTCGACCGAAGCGAATTCAAGAGCTCGACGGGCGCTGCCATCGCCGCCGCCGCCGTTGCAGACCGCCGCCGCTGCCGCGCTGATCATTTAAAAAATTAGATGATGTGTCTTGACGACGACGCCGGAGATCGGTACGATCATCTAAAGAATTAAACGATCGTGGCGGGCCTGTCCCCGTCGAATCGCCAGAAGGGTTTTGCCATGCCGCGTCCCGAAGCAGAGCATCCGACCGAGCTGGAGCTCGAAATACTGAAAATCCTGTGGCGCGAGTCTCCCTTGCCGGTGCGCGACGTCCGCGCCCGGCTCGGAGCGGACGCCGGCCGCCCGCTCGCGCACAGCTCGGTGATCACGATGCTTAACATCATGCATCGCAAGGGTCTGCTCGTGCGGAAAAAAGAAGGCAAGGCGTTTCTCTTTTCTCCCAAGGTGAAGAAGGAGCGGGTCACCGGCAACATGATGCGCGACCTCTTGTCGCGAGCCTTCGACGGCTCTCCCCGGGCCCTGGTGCTCAACCTGCTGGAAACGGCCGATCTCGACGCCGGCGAGCTGGCCGAGCTGCGCAAACTCATCAACCGCAAGGCCAAGGAGCAGTCATGAACTGGCAAGCCCTCGTCGATCCCGCGTGGTGCCGCATCGTTTGTGTTGCGTTGTTGCATTCGCTGTGGCAAGCTGTCGCGCTGGCAGCGGTTGCCGTGGCAATCGGCCGGCTATTGCGCAAGCAGTCGGTCCAGGCAGTCTATGTCGTGCACGTCGTCGCGCTGGTGGGATGCTTTGTCGCCGTGCCGGTGAGCTTGGCCGTGCTTGCCGCCGGCCCGCGGCAATCCGCCGCCGTCGACGCGACCGCCGCCCACATCCGGTCGGCTCGGGCCGCCTTGTTCGCCACGACGCCGGCAGCCGCTCAGGCGCGCACGACGCCGAGCGGAGTCGATGCGCCGTCGCAAGGGGCGATCCACTGGGCCGATCATGCCGCCGCGCCGCTGCCGCCGACTGCCGCCTCACACGTTGCGATATGGCTGACCGGGCTGTATACCGCCGGCGTCGTCTTGATGGTCGTCCGGCTGGCGCGGAGCGTCGCCGCGACCGAGAGGTTGCGTCGCCGTGCCCGCCTGATCGATTCGGGCCCGGTGATCGACATATTGGAGCGGCTGGCCTCCGAGTGGCGCATGCGCGCTTTGCCCGCGTTGGCCTGGGCCGAGAGTGTGGCCGTGCCGACCGTGGTCGGTCTGTTGCGCCCCACGATTCTGCTCCCCGCCGCGGCACTCGGCAGCCTGGCCCCAGGCGAGTTGGAGCTGATCCTGGCCCATGAGCTGGCGGACGCGCTCGCCGCGGCGACCTGTGGGTAAACCTGGCGCAGCGGCTGGTCGAGATCACGCTGTTCTTCAACCCGGCCATGTGGTATCTCAGCCGGCGGATCGACACGCTGCGCGAATTCTGCTGCGATGAGCTGGCATGCGGCCGCGCGTCGCTGAGCCGCGCTGATTCGACCGCGGTGCGGCTCCGTTATGCGATGGCGCTGGTCCGCATTGTCGAGATCGCCCAACCGGCGCTCGCGGGCCAGCACCATTTGGCCGCGCTGGCCGCCAGCGGACGGAATCCTTCGCAACTGCGGCGCCGCGTGGCCCGCTTGCTGGGGGAACCGGCCTGCGAGCCGCTGCGGTTGTCGCGCGGCGCCCTGCTCGTCGCGGCGGTGGCCCTGCTCGCGGTGTGCGTCGGGCCGTTGATGGCCACGATGCCGCCAGCGGAAGAAAAAACCGCGGCGGTCGATCGCGCGGCCGAAAGGGACGACCGTCCGGCGAATGCATTCTCGTTCGGCGCGAAAGTCGAGGGGCTCACCCTGGGAACGCACGACCAGCAGCCGCAACAGTGGTGGAACGCCGACGGAATCGTGATCGACGGCGCGGGCCTGGTGTGGCGCGACACCGACAACGTTTCGTCCGCCGACAAAAAATGGCGGCGGATGATCTTCCAAATCGACGCACTTCCCAATGACGCGGAGGTGCAATGGAAAATCATCGGTGCCCGGGCCAGCGCGAGCGGCGAGGTTCGCTTCGAGGGAAAACCGCAGCCCGAGCACCTCTTTGCCCGTTACTTCGGCGTGGCCGACGATCAGGCCACCGTCGATCTTCGCGTGGGAGTCGCCAGCGGAAGTTGGACGAACGTCCATACCCTCTCCAAAAGGTCGCCCGAGGCCTGGGGCGGCGCGGACGGCAAAATCATCGTCTCGAGCGGCGCGGTGGAATCGGCCTCCGGCGCCATGCTGGTCGTGTCGCACAACTTCTTCGACCGCAACTTTCGCGTGGTGGCCGTCGACAAGCAGAACAACGTCCACGACACCGCCGGGCGCGGTGGGGTCAGCGCGGGGTCGATTTACCAGACCCGCGCCACCTTCCACGGATTGCCGCTTGACCGCATCGACCACTTCGAATTCCAAACGCGCGACTATGAATGGATCCAATTCGTCGGCTTGCCCCTGGAGCCCACCAAGGGCAAACCTTCCAAGCGCCAGCAGTCGCAACTGAAGCGCCGTGGGGCGGACGGTCT
This sequence comes from uncultured Planctomycetota bacterium, assembly GCA_963711515.1. GTDB lineage: Bacteria > Planctomycetota > Planctomycetia > Pirellulales > PALSA-1355 > CAVQEL01. The sequence goes on from CAVQEL010000005.1 coordinate 19,061, forward strand.
GGCAAACCGGCCGAACGACTACAGCGGGCGAGACCTCGCCGGCGAGCGAATGGTGGGGGGCATCAAGGCGTTTTACGAAGCCAAGTTCATCGGCGCAACGCTCACAGGCGCCACGCTCTCGGGAGGCGCCGCCTTTCAAAAGGCCGATTTTACCAAGGCGAATCTCATCGACGCTACGTTGCGCAGCGGTATCTCGGGAGTGCAAATGGCCGTCTTTGATGAGGCCGACGCGACACACTCGACCCTTGTCGGAGGAGCATCCTCCTTCCAGCTTGCTTCGTTCGTCAACACCAAGCTGCGCCACGCTCGGCTCTCGGGCCAGGGGGGGGCTTTTCAACGGGCCAGGTTCGACGGCGCCGACCTGAGCGACGCCGTCATCGAGTGCGACAGCGTCACGGCTTTTCAAGGTGCCAGCCTGACCAGCGCGAACTTCAGCGGCGCCGACCTGCGCACGATCGATCATCGCTCGCTCGAGTCGTGCACGTTCGATCGCTGCTCGCCCCCCGCGCTACTCGTCCGCGACCCGGTTCCCGGGGGATTTTGATCCCCAACAGGCCGGCTGGAAGCTGAGCGAGCCCACCTCGCCCGCGCTTGATCGGGACGATTGATCGCCGTCACGCGGGGCGCGCGATCCGCAGAAAGTCTTGATCGCACGAGAATCGGTATCCCCCGTCGGGACTCGAAAACCGGCGCTCGACGTACTGCTCCACGTCGGCCCACAGCGGCGGATGCGGCATCGGCAAGCTGTTGAGCAGGAACTCCGCGATCGCACACGCCGTTGGGAGGTCGTCGGTGCGAATGTCGGCCGCGACCGTGTCCACGCGCACGTCATAGGGCCCCCCCGCGGCCGCACCAGCGACGTCGGCCAGCTCGCGCAGATCGAACTTCAGGCCGAGGAAGTGGGCGACCATCCGCGAGCAGTCGGTGCTGGGACTCTGCAGCGCAATCGCCAGCGTCCCCCCCGGGGCCAGCCAACCGATCAATTTGGCGGCGTGCGCCTCCCACTCGGAGCGCGCGATGTAATAGAAGACGTGAGAACAGAGGATGAAGTCGGCCGCCACGGCCGGGTCGGCCGCCAGGATGGGCTCGGCAATGAGCGTGGCCGTCGGACAGATTTTGCGAAACTCAGCGGCCAGCGACGCATTGGGCTCCAGACCAATGACCGTCGTAAACCGCTCGGCGAGCCACGCCGCCAGCGTTCCCGCGCCCGCCCCGGAGTCGATCGCCGTATCGCGCCGAAGCAGCTCGCGAACCTCTCGCTCCAGCCACTCCAGGGCCTTCGTCTTCTGATCGGTATGCGCCAGAAACGTGTGAAACGCCTGGGTGTACTGAGGCGTGGACGAGTCGAATCTTGCCACGTAGGACTTGTGCATGCGATGACCAGGCCCTTGAGTTCCGTGGGGAGCGCCCAGTGTATCAAAGACGGCCCGCCGGCGCAGAGCCGCCGCAGACCAAAATCGTTCCGCTCGCTCAGTTTGAGGGGCTCGACGCGGGCCACTTCCTCCGCTCGGTGTTCGGTGCCAACGTCACCATTGTCATTCAGTAGCGTGGCGGCCAAGGTGGTGGTGGGGTAGAATCGAAGCGCAATGCCAACGAACATCGTTCGCTTCGAGGAGCGGGGTCCATGGCGCGCGTAGCTTCCTTCGCGGCAATGTTTCTGGCGCTTTGCCTTTCGCGACCATCGAATGGCGATGAGCCTCTCTCGATCCCTGCCGCCACGCTTCCGCAAATCCACCAGACTGTCGCACGGGCCGTCGGGTATTTGCAAACCGAAAGTGCGGACTGGTTGAACACGCGCCGCTGCGCTGCCTGCCATCATGCCGGTATGCCCCTGTGGGCACTCGCCGAAGCCGAGCGGCAAGGCTACGCGATCGACAAGAAATACCTGGCCGATACGATCGAGTCTCTGCTGGGCAGCCGCGACAAGTTGCTGGCCTCGAAGATCTTTCCGAATCCGGCGGATCCCCCCGATCCGCGCCCGCAGGGTCGAGGACTGAACCTGGGGCTTCCCTTCCTGGCGGTCGCCGCACGGTCCTGGCCCTCACTCTCGGAGGCGCAACAGCAGAGCTTGCAGTTGATCGCGGAGGAAATCGTCAATAAGCAGCAACCCGACGGCTCCTGGGAGTTCTTTGCCACCCTCAGGCGCCCTCCGATCAACGAAAGCCAGCTCACCGACGCCGCCTGGATCATCATGGCGCTCGGCGGCGAAACCGGCGCCGACGCGCCGCAGTCGCAGCGCGAGGCGCGGTCCAAGGCGATGTCCTGGCTCGAGGCCGCCCAGCCCTCCGGCATCCATCAAGAGAAGGTCATGCAGGTGATCCTGGGGGCTCGCTCCGGCAAACCGCGCGAGGCGCTCGAAGCCACGCTCGACGAGTTGCTGGCCCTGCAGCGCCCCGACGGCGGCTGGAGCCAGACCGTCCCCGAGCCCCAGAGCGACGCCTTTGCCACCGGCCAGACGCTGTATGCCTTGTCGCTCGCCGGCTGCACGGCCGCACAGCCCGAAGTCAAACGCGGCATCGACTTCCTGGTCGCCGCGCAGAACGCCGGACGGAAGTTGGCCGATGATCTCCCGATCGACCCCCGACGGCTCGCCGGGAAGCTCGAAGCTGTTGACGCCCATCACCTGCGCCGCCAGTTCCTGGGCCACCCTCGGCCTGGTGCGACTCGTGCCGCTGCTGGATCACCTTCCCACCGGCGTAAGGTAAGCTCCTAGAGCCGGTTGCTTGGGCGAGTCCGCCTGATTGCCCGCCGGCCGCAACGTCCCCGCCTGCCTGCAGCCCCGCAGAGACCTCATGCCCCATTCCGTCAATCGCCGAAAGCCGGTTACGCGACGAGCCGCGCTGCGGGCGTTTGCTGTCTGGGGAGCGTCCCCCTGGATCGTCACTTCCGGCCGGGCCAGCATCGCGGGCGGTGCCCCGAAGCGGGCGGACCCTCCCTATCGGCTCGAGTTCGAGCATCCGCTGGCAGATCTCATCGGCGATCTTGAAGACACCGAGCGCGGCGACACGCGGCGCGAGTCCGAAACACCGCATGACCAGTGGTATTCCGAGCAAACGCGCCGCCGGCACCACGCCTGGGGACCACTGCCGCGGCGATACGCGCCGCTTCCCCATCTCCGCGCCGCGACCGTCGCCTGGAAGCGCGAACGGGTCATCGCCACGGCTGCCCGCTTCCTCGGCTACGGTTACCAGCATCATCACCTTCCCGACTGGGATCCGCCGCCGGGCTGGCCGTGGAAACCTACCTGCGTCGGGCACAACGGCAAAGGGGTCGACTGCAGCAATCTGACCAGCTTCGTCTACAACCAGGGCTTCGGCATTCGAATGACCTCGGCCATTCGCGACCAGGCCGTAGCCGATCGGGCCCTGAAGGGGCGAGACGATTCAATCCCCCTCCGCCCGATCGAGCTGCCGCGCGGATTCCGTCCGCGTTGCCAGGCGCTGCGCACGGGCGACCTGGTTTTCATTCGCGGTCGCGAAGACGGAGCCATCACGCACGTGGTGATCTGGGTCGGCGCCATTGGACGATCGCCGGACGACGTCCCGCTGGTGCTCGACAGCCACGGAGCGGGCGTCAGCGACGAAGCCGGCCGCCCCATTCCTTGCGGCGTGCAGTTGCGTCCCTTCCGCGAAAACTCCTGGTACAACCGCTGCGCCAGCCACGCCCACCGCATTTTCAGCGACCCGGCGTGACCCGCTCGCTCGCCGCTGCAATCCTCCAGCGACGGGGCACGACTCTGGACCGCGCCGTCGCCGTTGGCTCCGGGCTAAACGCTGAAACCATCCCTTCGGCTCACGCCACGTCGCGCCGGCTCCACTGCTCCGCGCCGCTATCGGACACCTGGTCCGCCGCTCGGGCCGTGCCGCGGTAGATCGTGACGTGGGGGAAGGGAATCTCGATGTCGAGCCGGTCGAATTCGTTTTTGATCCGCCGCAGCATTTCGCGCTTCACGGTCCATTGCTGCAAGGGGCGCGTCTGGAGGTAGAACTTGATCACCACGGCCGAGTCGCCGAAGGCGTCGACGCCCAGCATCACCGGATCGTCGAGAATCAACAGCCGGTAGTCTTCGTCCAGTCGCAGTTCGGCCGCCAGCTTGTTCAACACGTCGATTACCCGATCGACGCTCTCCTTGTAAGCCACGCCGATCTCGAACACGGCCCGCGACCAGCCGTGCGTCAGGTTCGTGACGGTGGTGATCTGGCCGTGCGGGATGAAGTGGACGCGGCCTTCCAGATCGCGGAGCACGGTCATCCGCAGCGTGATCCGTTCGACCTGGCCCACGATGTCGCCGATCCGCACGACATCGTTGATCAGGTACTGCTGTTCCAGCAGCACCATGAATCCGGTGAAGTAGTCCTTGATCAGGCTCTGGGCGCCAAAGGCCACGGCCAGGCCGATCACGGCGGCACCTCCGATCACGGGCGTAATCGGCATGCCGATTTCGTCCAGCAGCGTAACGATGCCGCCGCCGATGATCAGCAGGTTGGCCACGTTGTGAAACACACCCAACAGCGTCTTGGCCCGGTTCTCGCGGTCCTCGCGGCTGCCGCGCCGTCCGCGCCGAGCGATCAGCTCGACCAGCCGCACCTCGAACAGCCGCGTAAACCACATCAAGGCCGACAGCACGCCCAGGATGACGACGATCCGCGGCCCGTGATCGAGCAGCCATTGCAACAGGTTGCGCAGCGTGAACGGGTTTTTGAGGCGCTCGACATTGGCTTGAGCCAGTTCGGCGACATGGCGTTTTTTCGCCGCGTCGTCGGCGGCCTGGAGCTGTTCGGCCTGCAGGTCGGCCAGCGTGGATTGCAACTCGTCCAGGTGCGTGCTGATCGCGCGCGATTTGTCGCGGCTGTCGCGAATGCGGGCCGTGGCCTCGACGATCTGCCGCTTCACGGCGTCGATGTTTTCGCCGGCCATCAGCTTGCGAAACAGCTCCTCGTTAAGACTTTTGAGCGTTTCGTCGGCGTTATCAACCTTCTTGCGAAACGTGTCCCGCAGCTCGCGCTGCTGGTTGATGTCCTGCTGCAGGATCCCGATTCGTTCGGTAAGCGTGCGGGCCGCGGCCTCGGCCGCGTTGGCCATTTCGCGACTCTTCGCCGCGACGGCGCTGGCGGCCGCCAGCTCGGCGGTCATTTTCTTGGGCGGCGGCCGGCTGCGCGGCAGCCGGCGCGGGCACCGGCGGTGTACTCACCGGAACGCCTGAAACGACTGCCAGCTGTGGCGCGCTCACCGGTTGGGGAGCGGCCGGCGCCGTGGCGGGCGGCGGACTGGTTGGCGCCGCAGGCGAATTCGCCGGCGCGGCGGCTGTCTGCGGCGCGGAGGCCGCCGGCGCAGCGGGCACCTCCAACTTTGCCGGCTCGGCAGTGCCGCGCAGCTTGCCCAGCGTTTCGTGATCGCTCTTCAGCTTGCTTTCCAGCGTGACCAGGTTCTCTTGGCTCGACTTTCGCTCGCTAATGGCCAGGTCGAAGCGCTCCTTGGCCAGCGACCACTTCTTTTCCAGGGCCGCCAGGTCGCTTTGCATGCGGGCCCAAGCGTCCGAGGGGCCCGACTCCTGCGCTTCGGCGAGCTTCTGCTTGAGCGCGTCGTGCTCGGCGTCGATCTCGCGGAAGGCGGCTTCGGCCTTCGCATATTCGCCGTGCGGCAAGTGGAGGCTTTCGCGCAGCTCGCGCACGCGCTTCTCATCCGCGGCGATCGACCGCTCCAACCGCGCGATCCGTTCGGCATCCGTCGGAGCATCGGGCTTGCCGGCCTCTGGTGTGCCCTCGGCCGGCTTGTCCGACGGTGCCGGCGACGTGCCCGATACCAACCGCACTTCACCCGGCTGCAGCGGGCTTTGTTCAGCGGGCGGCACAGGCGCGCCGGCGCTCGGGGCCGCGGGTGGCGCAGGACCGTTCTCTTCGGCCCAGAGCTGGCCCGAGATGATCAAATTGAGCAGGACTGTAGATAGCGCGATCGCGCCAACCAAACGTGCCACGTCAGCCTCCCTGCCGAACGTTGCCAGTGATGGATTCCCAGAGCCGCGGCGGAGTATAGACAATCCGACCTGCGGGGCAAGGTTGGTTTGTCCGCGGGCGGCGGCCGTTTTTAAACCAGCGTCCGGCTCGCTGCTGGCTTACCCCCAATGAGTCGATTATCCTCGAAGTCTGTCAACCGCGGGCCCCCGCCGGGCCTTGGCCAGCACCTTATGCAAACGGCACCGCCATGAGCCATCTTCGAGTTTGCCTCGTCTTCCTACTCGCCACTAGCCTGATAGCGACCGCTGTTTCGGCGCAGGCCGCCCCGGCCACCCAGCCTCCGGCCGGATTGCGCGAAACCTCGCGCGACGTGCACGCCATCGTCGGCGCCACGATCGTCGTCTCGCCCAACAAGACGATCGACCGTGGCACGCTCGTCGTGCGCGACGGCGTGATCGCCCAAGTCGGCGCAAAGTCATCCCGCCGGCCGACGCGCGGGTGTGGGACGCCGCCGGCAAAACGCTCTACCCGGGGCTGATCGACGCCTACGGCGAACTTTCGGCCGATGCCTCGCGGGCCGGCACCAAGGACGGCGCCGGCGCCGGTTACTGGAACTCGAACGTCGTGCCGCAGGTCCAAGCCGGTTTGCTCTATGCGAGCGACTCGGGCACGAACAAAAAACTCCGCAGCCAGGGAATCACCGCGCGGCTCGTTGCGCCGTCGTACGGCATCATCAAGGGCACCAGCGTCCTGGTCAGCACGGGCGACGGATCGGGTCAGGAAGTGATTCTCCAAGACTCCGTGGCCTTGCACCTGAAGCTGTCTCCCAACCGCGGCTCGCGCGGCTACCCGAATTCGCCGATGGGCGCCTTCACGCTCGTGCGGCAGGCCTTCTACGACGCCGGCTGGTACGGCCAGGCTTGGGAAGCGTTCCAAGAGAACGCCGATTTGGAGCGGCCCGAGCGCAGCGCGGCACTCGCGGCGCTGGGCCGCTACCTGGGACGCAAACCACCGGTCGTGGTCGACGCCTCCGACGAATTGTACTTCCTGCGGGCCGACGCCATCGGCGACGAGTTCAATCTGAACGTCATCGTCCGCGGCTCGGGACACGAGTATCGGCGGGTCGCAGACATCAAAGCCACCGGTCGGGCCGTGATCGTGCCGCTCGACTTTGCCAAGCCGCCCAACGTCGCCACGCCCGAGGCCGCGCTCAACGTCTCGCTCGAACGGCTCATGCACTGGGATCTCGCGCCGGAAAACCCCGCGCGGCTGGCGGCCGCGGGAGTGAAAATCGCCCTCACGTCGCACGGCCTGCGCGACGCCGACTCGTTTCTGTCCGCCGTGCGCAAAGCCGTCAAGCGGGGGTTATCGCCCGAGGCGGCGCTGACGGCGCTTTCGGTCACGCCGGCCGAATTGTTCGGCGCGTCCGAGCGATTGGGCACGTTGGAAGCCGGCAAAGCGGCCAACCTGGTCATGACCGACGGGCCGCTGTTTGCCGAGAAGACCAAGGTGCTGGAAACCTGGGTCGACGGCCGCCGCTATGAAATCACCGCGGCGCCGCAAGCCGACGTGCGTGGCACGTGGAGCATGGAAGTCACCAGGCCCGACGGCGAGGCGGAGACGCTCACGGTCGACGTCACCGGGCGTCCGACGAAGCTGGCCGGCAAGATTGCGCGCGGCGACAAGTCGAGCAAGCTGATCTCGCCCACGCTCGACGAACTGCAACTGACCGCCTCGTTCAAAGGCGGGCCGCTCGACTTCGACGGCATCGTGCGACTCAGCGCCACGGTCTCCGCACCCGCCGCTGCCACGGCGCCCGCGGCCGACAGCGCCGCCGAGCTCACCTGGCTGGGGACCATCGTCTGGTCCGACGGCCAGAAAACTCCCTGCACGGCCAAACGCACCGCCGGACCGAAGGAGTCCAAAGATGGCGAAACCGAAGACGACGATTCGAAGGAGGCCGACAAGCAACACGACAACGCCCCCGACGGCGATGCCAGTGACGAGAAAGATAGCGACGAGGAACCGAAAGCCGACGACGACAAGGGCGATGACGTCAAGGACGATGACAAAGACGATAACCCAGACAAACCGCAGGAGCCCAAGAAGGCGATCAGCGAAGTGAACTTCCCGCTGGGAGCCTTCGGCCGGACGGCTCCGCCTGAGCAGCCCAAGTTCGTCCTCTTTCGCGGCGCCACGATTTGGACCAGCGGGCCGCAGGGCCAGTTGGAAAACGCCGATCTGCTGCTTGAAGCCGGCCAGGTCAAGGCCGTCGGCCCGGACCTCGCAGCGCCCGAGGGCGCTGGTGATCGACGCGGCCGGCAAGCACATTTCGCCCGGTATCATCGATTGCCATTCGCACATCGCCACCGACGGGGGCGTGAACGAATCGGCCCAGACGATCACGGCCGAAGTGCGGATCGGCGATTTCATCGACCCCAACGACATTAACATCTACCGCCAACTGGCCGGCGGCGTCACGTCGTCGAACATTCTGCACGGCTCGGCCAACACCATCGGCGGGCAGAACCAGGTCCTCAAGTTTCGCTGGGGCGCGGGACCCGAGGAAATGAAGTTCGCCGCCGCTCCGCCGGGCATCAAGTTCGCCCTGGGCGAGAACGTCAAGCAAAGCAACTGGGGCTCCGCGCCACGGACCGCTACCCGCAAACCCGCATGGGCGTCGAACAGCTCGTGCGCGACGCCTTCGAAGCCGCCCGGGGGTATCGCCGCCGTTGGAACGAGTGGACCCGCACCAAGGTCGGCCTGCCGCCGCGCGTCGATCTGGAGCTGGAGGCCCTGGCCGAAGTCGTGGAAGGCAAACGGCGGATCCATTGCCACTCCTACCGCGGCGACGAGATCCTGGCCCTGATCCGCACCTGCGACGACTTCGACGTGAAGATCGGCACGTTTCAACACGTGCTCGAAGGCTACAAGGTGGCCGACGCCATCGCCCGGCACGGCGCCGGCGGATCGAGCTTCTCCGACTGGTGGGCCTACAAGTTCGAGGTCTACGACGCGATTCCCTACAACGGCGCCCTGCTGCACAACGCCGGCGTCGTCGTGTCGTTCAACTCCGACAACGCCGAGCTGGCCCGGCGTTTGAACCTCGAAGCCGCCAAGGCCGTGAAGTACGGCGGCGTCGAACCGGCCGAAGCGCTGAAATTCGTCACGCTCAACCCGGCCCGGCAACTGCGGCATCGACAAGTACGTCGGCTCGCTGGAAGCCGGCAAAGACGCCGACCTGGTCGTGTGGAGCGCTTCGCCCCTGTCGACCTATAGCCGTTGCGAGCAGACCTGGGTCGACGGCCGCCGCTACTTCGACGTCGAAGAGGACCGCCAGGCCCGCGCGCCGGGCCGCCGAGCTGCGCTGCCAAGCTCGTGCAGCGCATGCTCGCCTCCGGCGAAGCAGCCGAAAAGCCCGGTGGAGACAAGAAAACGAACTGGCCGCGCGAAGACATCTTCTGCGGACACAGCCACGACGATCACGTTCATTGATCCGTTTGGAGCCCACGATGCGATTTTCCATTCTATTGGTCGTTCTGTTCCGCTTGCTCGTGGCGGTCGTGGCGCTCGGTTCGCCCGAGATTCCCGGCGCGCCGCAGGATCGTCCCATCGCCCTGGTCGGCGGCACCGTGCATCCGGTCTCCGGGCCGGCGATCGATGGCGGCACCGTCCTCTTCGACGGCGGCAAGTTGGCGGCCATCGGACGCGACGTGCCCCTGCCCGAGAATTGCGAGCGCGTCGAGATCACTGGCCGCCACGTCTATCCCGGGCTCGTCGACGCCAACACGCAAGTCGGCCTGGTCGAGGTCCCCTCGATTCGCGGCTCGCGCGATCAAACCGAAACTGGCCTGGTGAACCCCAACGTGCGGGCCGAGGTGGCCGTGAATCCCGATAGCGAGCTGATTCCCGTCGGCCGCTCCGGCGGCGTGCTCACCGTGTTGACGGTGCCCAGCGGCGGCCTGATCACCGGGCTGTCGGCCTGCATGCAGCTCGACGGCTGGACGTGGGAAGAAATGTGCTTAAAGGGTGCCATTGGGTTGCACGTCTCCTGGCCGCGGATGCAGCCCATCGAAGCCTGGTGGGTCGAAGAATCGGCCAGCCAGCAAACCGAGAACCGCGATCGGGCCCTGAAAACCATCCGCCAGGCGCTGGCGGACGCCCGGGCCTACCGGGTCGCGAAACAAGCCTTCGCCGACGGCCAGGGCCCCCAGCCCGATTTCGACGCCCGTTGGGAAGCGATGCTCCCGGTGCTCGACGGCAAGACCCGCGTGTTCATCGAAGCCGACGACCTTCAGCAGATCGAATCGGCGCTGGCCTTCTGCGAGCACGAAGGGCTCAAGCCCGTCATCGTCGGCGGCCACGACGCGCTGGAGTGCGCGGCGCTGCGTGAAGAAGCTCGACGTGCCGGTGATCGTCGGCGGCGTGCATCGGCTGCCCGCCCGGCGGAGCGAAGACTACGACAGCGCATTCACGCTGCCGGCCCGGCTGCGCGAAGCGGGTATCAAGTATTGCATCGCCGGCGAGATCGGCGGAGCGTCGTCGGGCGGACCGTCCAACGTGCGGAACCTCCCTTATCACGCCGCCACGGCCGCGGCCTACGGTCTGCCGGCCGACGAGGCCCTCAAGGCGGTAACCCTCTATCCGGCCGAAATCCTGGGCGTCGCCGATCGCATCGGTTCGCTCGAGCCGAAGAAAGACGCCACGCTGATCGTCACCACCGGCGACCCGCTGGAAATCGCCACCCAAGTCACGGCCGCCTACATCCAGGGCCGCCGCGTCGACCTCAACAACCGCCACAAGCGATTGTGGGAAAAGTACAAGGAAAAGTACCGCCGCCTGGGCATCGAGAACTGAGTGCTAAGTCGCGCAAACTGTGCGGCAAGTCACGGACGCTGTCAATTACTCGCATGACCTCGATGCCCGCCGGTTGCGGCTCATAGAAGATCAGCCATCGGTTGTGTTTCACGAACACGTCGGAGTTCGGCAGAGCATAGGCGACCACACCCCCGAAGCGAATGCTTCAAGGCCCTACCCGTCGCGCAGAATCTCCGCGGCCGCGTTCTTGCCGCAGGCCCCCATCACGCCGCCGCCGGGATGCGATGCCGCGCCGCACAGGTACAGCCCCTGCACCGGCGTCCGATGATCGGCCCAGCCGGCCACGGGGCGCAGCGAGAAGAGCTGCGAGAGGCTCATCGCCCCCTGAAAGATGTTGCCGCCGGTGAGCCCGTACGTCCGCTCCAGATCCAGCGGCGTGAGCACTTGCCGGTGCAGGATCGCGCCGGGCACGTTGGGCGCGTAACGGGCCAGCACCTCGACGCACCGGTCGCCGAACGCCTCGCGCTGGCTGTCCCAATCGCCCTCGGCCAGGTGGTACGGGGCATACTGCACGAACATCGACAGGATGTGCCGGCCCGGCGGGGCGATCGTGCGATCGACGCTCGTGGGCATCGTCAGCTCCAGGATCGGCTCGTCGCTGTACCGGCCGTACTTGGCGTCGTCGTAGGCCCGTTCGAGATACTCGAGCGTCGGGCCCACGTGCATCGTGCCGTGATGGTGCGGGCCGACGCCCTCCTCGTCCACTTCGCGATCACCGCAGATAAACCGGGGCGGCTCGGCCAGCGCCAGGTTCACCTTGGCCGAAGCGCTCGAATAGTCGATCCGCCGCACGGCGGCCAGAAAATCGGGAGGCAACTCGTCCGGCGCCAGAAAACGCTCGAACGTCCACCGTGGATCGACGCTCGACGCCACGACCGGCGCGACCAGCTCGCGGCCGTCTTCCAGCACGCACGCCGGTGACGCCGATGGTTCGAAACCGTGATGCGGCTGACCGGCGCTTCGCGGAGCACGGTCGACGCCCACGTCACGGCACGCTCCCTCGAGCGCCGTGGCCAGCCCGCCCATGCCTCCTTCGACATAGCCCCACACGCCGCGGGCGCCGCCGGCCTCTCCCATCACGTGATGCAACAGGACGTAAGCGCTGCCCGGCGCCGAGATCGGGGCGAACGCGCCGATAATCGCGTCGGTGGCCAGCGTGGCCTTCAGCACGTCGGTCTCGAACCAGCGATCCAGAATCGGCCGGGCCGCGCCGCTGAGAAACTCCAGCGCCTCGGGCAGGTCCACGCCCAACGATCCCAGCGCCTGGTAAAGCTGCCAGCCCGTCTTGCCGTCGCGCAGCCGCTTGGCCAGCCCGCGCTTCCGCCAACTGGGCGGCAGCGGCAACAGATCGGGGGCCGGGCTCGCCAGCGCCGGCTCGAGCGACTCGGCGATCCGCTCCAACAGCGCCTCGTACCGCGGATACGCGTCGGCGTCGCGGGCGCTGAAGCGGGCAATCTCGCGCTGGTTCAGCCCCGGCTCGGGCCCCATCAACAGGCTGCGACCGTCCGGCAGCGGCGTGAAGCTCGAAGGGCTGCGCGGCAGGACGCGAAAGCCGTAGTCGGCCAGCCGCAGCTCGCGAATGATCTCCGGCAGCAGCAGGCTGACGACGTAGGCCGCCGTCGACACCTTGAATCCCGGCCACAGTTCCTCGGTCGTGGCGGCTCCGCCCAAGCACGGCGCGGCGCTCGACGCACGCACACCCGTTTCTGCATCCGGGCCAGGTACGCGGCGGTGACCAGTCCGTTGTGCCCGCCGCCGATCACGATCGCGTCGTAGTTCGCCGCCATGAAACTTGCTCGCCAAAACCGGTTAATGCGTCTTCTCACCGCCCGTGCGTCAGGACAATAATAGCCCACGGGCTCGACCGAAGCCCAGAGCGATGAATCGCGGCCACCGCGGCACGGTGCCCGGCAGCGGCGTTTAACAGGAGCCACCACCATGCCCGATCCGCACGTCAGCTCGCGCATCGAAGACTCGATCCTCTTCGTGCTCATTGACCGGCCGCAAAAGCGCAACGCGCTGACGACCGACATGCTCGAAGCCATCTCGGCCGCGGTCCGCCAGGCCGACTTTCATCCCGAAGTGAGGGCCGTCGTGGTCCACGCCGAGGGGCCCGTGTTCTCGGCCGGCATCGATATCATGTCGCTGGCCGAATCGATGGGCTCGCCCGCCATGCAAAGCCCGGCCCGGGGATTGCGGCGGCTGGCCGACCGCCTGCAAACGGCCCTCAATACGATCGAAGCCACCGAGGTGCCGGTCATCGGGGCGCTGCAAGGGCAGGTGATCGGCCTGGGCATGGAGTTGGCGCTGTCGTTCGACCTGCGCGTCGCGACCGAGGATTGCCAGTTGTCGATCCCCGAGGCTCGCGTGGGGCTCGTGGCCGACGTGGGGGGCACCACGCGGCTGGCTCGCACGGTCGGTCCCTCCCGCGCCAAGGACATGCTGCTCACGGCCCGCAACGTCACGGCCGACGAGGCGCTGAGTTGGGGGCTCGTCAATCGCGTCGTGCCCGCCGGAGGCGAATTGCACGCCGCAATGGCGCTGGCCCGGGAGATCGCGGCCAACGCTCCCTTGGCGGTCGGGCTGGCCAAGCTGATCGTGGACCAGGGTGACGGCTTGCCCAAGCAGACGCAGATGGCCTTCGAGCGCTGGGCGCAAAGCCAGTTGATCACCACGGCCGACGTGGGCGAAGCAATGCAAGCCTTCATGGAAAAGCGCCCGCCGAAATTCAGCGGGCATAGAACGGACCCTTGGCGGCATGCGGGAATCCGCACGGTCAATTCGCTGGGTGCCATACTCACGCTCGCCGTGAGCATGCTTGCCAAACGCAGAGCCGGTCTTCTGAATACGAAACCGTGCCCGCATTTATTTGTGCCCGTAGGCGGCCCGCAGCAGTTGTTCGTCGAATTGCTTCGGCACCTGCCCTTCGGCGGCGTACAGGTAAAGCGCGGCCAGGATGATCGTGCCTAGTGCGGCCGACACCAGTGAGATAATAATCAGCAGGACCGCGGTCACCGCAACGCCAATGGCAATGCTGACGGGATTCGCCAGCGCGATGCCCACCACTGCCGGCAGGATCGCCACCAGCGACGCGACGAACACCACCAGGCCGATGCTGAACTGCGCCACCAGCGATTCACCCCAGGCTTTGCGCAGGATGGCGAACGATCGCTTGACGGCGGTGATCGGCCCGACCCCCTCGACGACCAACACGGGCACGACAAAGTAGGTGGCAATTGCCCAGCCGGCCCCCAGCAATCCGGCCGCGAGCTGGCCCAATCGCTCGGAGCGCGATTCGATCGCTTTGAGGATCACGCCCACCGTGGCGCTCACCAGGGCCCAGCCGGCGATCTGCGGCAAGCGGCTCACCGCCGCGTTCAACCCATCCGCCACGGTGGCATCGCCGCCGTGAAACCGGATGATCGCGCACCGCACCAGCGCCGAGTTGAAGAATACAATCACGAAATAGTTCACGAAGTAGAACAGAAACAACAGGGCATAAGCCACCGGATCCTGCGGCAGCCGGCCCTCGTCGAGCACGCCGGCCGCGTAGCCGCTGGCCCACACGGGCACGGCGAACGTCACCAGCACCAGCCCGCAGGCAATGCCGCTGAGCAGCGGAAAGACCAGCAGCGTTTTCTCCTCCTGGAGCACGTGCCAGCTTTGCCTGGTCAGTTCGATTCCTCTGGAGATGCGCTCGAACATCGTCGGCTCCTTCGCGAAAAAGAGGGAGGCGGGAACGATCGGTCCTGCGACGCGGTCAATAGAGTATACGTCGCCGGTGGTTCTGCGTAGACTGCACTTTATCGAACCGGCGGCCCGGGGGCCGCGCCGCGTGTAAATACCGAGGAGTGCTATGCCATCGCGAAGGGCAGGGGGGATTTTGTCCGTTGTATGCATCATCGTCGCGCTGCTATCGCCGGCGGCCGGCGCTGATGAACCGTACCTGGTCGGCCGCGGCATCGCCGACATCACCGGACCGCCCGTCGGCATCAAGATGCTCGGCTACGTGCGCCCCGATCAGATCACCGAGGGGATCCACCTGCGGCAATACTCGCGGACCTTCGTCGTCGCCCAGCCCCACGGCAAGCGCCGCCTGGCAATTGTCACCACCGACTTGCAAAGCATCACCCACTCGATGGTGCTCAGCGTGTTGGAATCGCTGGCCGCGAAGCTGGGCGACCTTTACCGGCTCGACAACGTCATCATCGCCGCCACGCACACCCACGCCGTGCCCAGCGGCTACTGGCACAACGGGGCCGACACGCCGCTCGGCGCGCCGTTCAATCCCCAGCACTTCCAGGCACTGGTCGACGGCATCACACAATCGATTCTCGACGCCCACGCCGACCTGCGCCCGGGGAAAATCCTGATCGCCGCCGGCGACGTCGAAGCCGGCGGAGCCCAGCGCCTCGCGCACGGCCTATCTCGAAAACCCGGCCGCGGAGCGCGAGCGCTACGCCGCCGACATCGACACCGGCATGATCCTGCTCAGGTTCGAGCGCGACGGCCGGCCGATCGGCGTGCTCACCTGGCATGCCGTGCATCCCACGTCGATGAGCTACCACAACCACCTGATCTCCAGCGACAACAAGGGTTACGCCGCGTACGCCTTCGAGCGATGGTGGAAAGAGCAGCATTCCGCGCTGGCTGGCGACGGACCGTTCGTGGCGGCATTCGCCCAGAGCAACTGCGGCGACGTCACCCCCAACCTCTCGCTCGACCAGCGCGGACCCGGCCAAGACGAGTTCGACAGCACCCGCATCATGGGCGGCCGGCAATGTGCCGCCGCGATCCGGCTGTTCGAATCGGCCAGCGAAGAGCTCGCCGGGCCGCTCGACTCGCGGCAGTCGTACGTCGACTTCGGCAACCTCGTGGTGCGCGACAAGTGGACCCACGCGGGCGACCAGCGGACCGGTCCGGCCGCGTATGGCTATTCGTTCGCCGCCGGCTCGACCGAGGACGGCGGCGGCCAGCAGTTGTTGTTCAAAGAGGGGATGACCCAGCCCAATCAACTCATCGAAACCATCGCCCGCCAGGTCATGCCGATCAAGCCGCCGAGCGACGCGGTGCGGAAGGCCCACGCACCCAAACCGATCTTGTTTGCCCCCGGCACGGCCACGCCGCCGTTCCTGCCGAACGTGATTCCGCTGGGCGTGGCCCGCATCGGCCAGCTTGCCTTGGCGGTGGGTCCGGCCGAATTCACGACGATGACCGGTCGCCGCTTTCGGGAAACAATTGAGCACTCGCTGCCGGGCGTGAAGTACGTGGCCGTGGCCGGTTATGCCAACGATTACGTCGGCTACGTGGCCACGCCCGAGGAATACCAGGTGCAACACTACGAGGGAGCCGCCACGTTGTACGGCCCCTGGACGCAGGCCGGCTATCAGCAGGAGTTTGCCCGGCTGGCCGCCGACATGGCCGCCGGACGCCCCTCGGCGACGCACGAGCCGCCCCCGACGTGCGCGGCTCGGTCCGTCCCACGCCGCTGGGCACTTCGGCCGACGACCCGCCCACCGGCGGCACGTTCGGCGACGTTGTGACCGACGTCGAGGGCGCGTACGCTGGCGGCGAGAAAGTCGCTGCATCCTTTTGGAGCGGCCATCCGCAAAACGGCTATCGGCCCGACCGCTCTTACGCGGCGGTCGAGCGGAAAACGGACGACGGCTGGCAGCCGGTGATGCTCGACGGCGATTGGGAGGTTAAGGTTCGCTGGAGCCAGCGGCCCGAAGACAACAGCCGCACGGCGGCGCATGTCTGCACGATCGAATGGGACGTTCCGGACGACACGCCGGCGGGAACGTATCGCATCGTGCACCAGGGCGTCTACAAGTCGGGCGACGAGGGTGCCGTGAAGGAATTTCGTACCGCGTCACGCCCGTTTGAGATCAACTAACAACCGCTGGAATTGTTGGGAGGCATGCACTGCCATGTTCCGCCGAATCGGGTACATGCCGTCGCCGCTGGCGACTGGGCTACGCGGTATGACGATGGCCGCGCTGGTGCTCGCCGCCGTGATGTCGGTGCGCGCCGCGCCACCGAGCCCGAACGCGCCCCGGGCCGCTTCAAATTGCTCACCTGGAACATCCAGATGCTGCCGACGTTTCCCAAGGTGCCGCCGCTCGATAAGAAGCAGGCTCTGCGGGCCCCCTGGATCGTCGAGTTCTTGAACGATCAGGACTACGACGTCGTCGTGCTCGAAGAGGTGATCGACCACAAGATGACCGACATTCTCAAGGCCGGCCTGAAAGCCAAGTATCCGTACCTCGTCTCGGCCGACGCCAAACTGGGCTACTCAGCCTGTAGCGGCGGCATTCTGTTCGCCAGCAAGCTTCCGCTCAAGTACGTCGATCACATCGTTTACAAGAACGTCACCGGCGTCGACGGCCTGGCCGAAAAGGGGTGCGTGCTCGTCGAAGGCGAGCTCGACGGCATGCGGTTTCAAGTGGCCGGCACGCACCTGCAAGCCGGCGACGACGAGGCGCGGGAAAAGGAAATCCCCGAGATTTTCGCCGGCATCATCAAGCCCCATCGCACCGAGGGCGTGCCCCAGATACTGGCCGGCGACATGAACATCGACGCTGGCGAAGAGGCCTTTCAGACACTGCTGTCGACGACCGAGATGCAGTGCTTTCCGCTCGACGACCCGCATCCGTATACCACCGATGGATTGAACAGTTGGAACCGCAAGAACAAGCGACCCAAACACATCGACCACGTGCTGTTGAATCCCCGTGGCACGCACACGCGGATCGTCCGCCAGACCATCCAGCGGGCCCGGCACGAACATGAGGGGGAGACGATCGACCTGGCCGACCATTACGGAGTCGTGGCTGAAGTGGAGCTCAAACCGTGAATGATCGACCAACGAAAGTTTGGGCATTGAAGACCAGCGAGATTTCGCCCTGGAAGTTGCTGGCCATTCTCTTGCCGATCCTGGCGTTTTGCTGGCAGCTTCCCGCGGGGGCCGCCGAACCGCATCGCTTCAAACTGCTCACCTGGAACATTCAAATGCTGCCGGCGGTTCCCGGCGTGCCCGATCTGCAAAAGAAGCAGACCCTGCGCGGCCCCTGGATCGTCGAGTTTTTGAACGGCCAGGACTACGACGTGGTGGTCCTGCAGGAAGTGATCGACCGCAAGGTGACCGAGCTGCTCAAAGCCGGCCTCCAGGAGAAGTACCCGTCGATCGTATCGGTCGACGCCGAGCGCGGCCTGTCGGGCTGCGGCGGCGGCATCCTGTTCGCCAGCCGGATTCCGCTCAAGCTCGTCGACCACGTCGTCTACAAGAACATCTCGGGCGCCGACGCCCTGGCCGAAAAGGGCTGCCTGCTGGTCGAAGGCCAACTGGGCGGCATGCGGTTTCAGATCGCCGGCACGCACCTGCAAGCCGGCGACCCCAAGACCCGCCTCAAGGAATTGCCCGAAATCTTCGCCGGCATCCTCCAGCCGCATCGCACCGAGGGCGTGCCCCAAATCCTCGCCGGCGACATGAACATCCACGTTGACGACGACGACTTCCGGACGCTGCTCGACACCACCGAGATGCAAAACTTCCCCATCGACGACCCCAGCCCCTACACGATCGACCGCTTGAACAGTTGGACCCGCGAGAAGAAAAAGAATCGCGGCCCGCGTCTCATCGACCACGTGCTGCTAAACCCGCGCGGCACACACACCACCATCGTCCGCCAGACGATCCAGCGAGCCCGGCGGGAGTACGAGGGGGAGACGATCGATCTATCAAATCATTATGGCCTTGTGGCTCTCGTGGAGTTGAAACAATGAAGTCGTATTGGAAACTGTCCTGGATGCTGCTGGCGATTCTGCTGCCGGCATTGGCGCTGTACGTGGCCCGGCCGGCGCTCGCGGCCGAGCGTCCGAACATCGTGTTGATCATCTCCGACGACCAGTCCTGGGACGATTACTCGTTCATGGGCCACCCGCACGTCGCCACGCCGCATCTCGACGCGCTGGCGCGCCAGAGCCTGACGTTTCGCCGCGGCTACGTGCCGTCCAGCCTCTGCTGCCCGAGCCTGGCTACGATCATCACGGGGCTGTATCCGCACCAGCACAAGGTGACGAGCAACGACCCGCCCCTTCCCGAGGGCATGCCGCGGCGCGATTTCAACCGCTCGCCCCAGTTCGCCGCCGGCCGCGAGACGATGAGCCGGCATCTGGAGGCCGTGCCCACACTTCCCGGCGAACTGGCAAAGTCCGGCTATCGCAGTTTCCAATCGGGCAAATGGTGGCAAGGCGAGTTTCGCCGCGGAGGCTTCACGCACGGCATGACGCGCGGCGAGCGCCACGGCGACGTGGGGCTGGATATCGGCCGCAAGACGATGCAGCCCATCTACGACTTCATCGCCGACTCGCAAACCGCCGGCGAGCCGTTCTTCGTGTGGTACGCCCCCATGATGCCCCACTCGCCGCATACGCCCCCGGAGCGGCTCTTTGAAAAATACAAGAGCGTCGCCCCGTCGGAGTTCGTGGCCCGCTACTGGGCCATGATCGACTGGTTCGACGAAACCGTGGGCGACTTGCTCGGCTATCTCGACCAGCGCAAGCTGGCCGACAACACGATCGTGGTTTACCTGTCCGACAACGGCTGGATCCAAACCCTCGACGACCCGCGCTACGCTCCCAAGTCGAAGCAATCGCAATACGACGGGGGCCTGCGCACGCCGATCATGATTCGCTGGCCGGGGCACGTCTCGCCGCGGATGTCGGACGAATTGGCCCTCTCGATCGACCTGGTGCCGACGCTCTTGGCCGCCGTGGGCCAGCAGCCGACGCCGACCATGCAGGGTATCAACCTGCTCGACGAAAAAGCCGTGCGCGACCGACGCACGATCTTTGGCGAGTGTTTTACCCACAATGCCAACGACCTGGACGACCCGGCCGCCAATCTGCGCTGGCGATGGATGATCGACGGCCAGTGGAAGCTGATCGCGCCCGACGCGGCCAACGAGCCCGACGCCGTCGTCGAACTGTACAACCTGGCCGACGATCCGCACGAGACCAAGAACCTGGCCCCCGACCAACAGCAGCGCGTGGCCGCCATGCAAAGCATGCTCGACGCCTGGTGGAACCCGGCACGGGAGTGAACGAAAACACTCGGGCGACCATGCCTATGCGTGCGTGAGGATGGTCGCCCGCCGCTTCGCGATCCCGACCCGTCGGGTGCCATGCTCACGTTCACCGTGAGCATGCTCGTCGAGTCGCTATCCCAACCCGAAGCGTGAGCGAGGCGACCTGCCCTGGCGGTTCATCCTTGCCGACGCGTCGGGTTGTGATGGAACTTTGCCAACCGTCGGACGCAGCGCACTTCCCGAGGCTAATCGAGCTCCTGGATGCGGATGTTGCGCCACCGCACTTCGCGCGGATCGGTCGCCGCGCCGACGCCGTGAACCTGAAGCGCGATGAAACCCTTGGGCGTCATGTCGTCCGTCAGATCGGCTGCCGGCACGCCGTTGAGCCAGGTTTTGATCGAATCGCCCCGGCACTCGACGCGAAACGTATTCCACTCCCCCTGCTTGAACGCCTGGCGGGCCGCTGGATTGTCCTTCAGGTCGTTGAGCCAGCCCCGGCGTCCTTCGTCGTAGATGCCGCCGCTCCAAGCGCGATCCGAAGGGTCGATTTCCACCTGGTAGCCGTGCACCCGGCCAGCGGCGATCTTCTTGCCGCCCACCTCCGTCGGCTCGTCGAAGCACTGGCTGCGAATCTGCACGCCGGAGTTCAGCCGGGGATCGTCCTTGAAATCCAGTTCCAGGATGAAGTCGCCGTAATCCTTCGTCGTGCACAAAAACGAGTTGCTGGTGTTCGGCACGCTCGAGCCCACGATCATGCCGTCCTCGACTCGATACTGCGCCTTTCCCCCCTTCTGCGTCCAGCCGTCCAGCGACTTGCCGTCGAACAGCGGCTTCCAATCGTCGGCCAGCACGGCCGTCGACAGCGTCAAAACGAAAACGCCGGTGTAGGTAAGGCGAAGGAGCGAGTGCAACATCGTGGGAAGCCTTTCGTAACAAGCGGCAGGATGGCGGGCAGTATGTGATCGCTATTTTCGCCTACGCCGGCGGCCGGCGAAAGAGGCCTCCCGCCGGTCAATTGGCCCGCCCGCGGCCTGGCAACTATACTGTGAAACAATCCCCCACCATTCGAATTGCAGCCAAGAACCGCGGGAGTACGCGATGCGTTTTGTCAGTCTGCTGGGCCTGGCCTGCTGGGCGGCCCTCGTGTCGACGACCGGGGCCCAGGAGCGGCCCCTGGCCTTTGTCGGCGCCCGGATCATTCCCATCGAAGGGGACGAAATCGAACGGGGCACGCTGGTGGTCGACGCCGGCAAGATCGTGGCCGTCGGCCCGGTCGATGACGTCCCGATTCCCGACGATGCCACCCGCGTCGACGTTGCCGGCAAGACGATCATGCCCGGGCTGGTCGACACCCACAGCCACATCGGCGGCAGCGGCTCGCTGGGCGGAGCCGACGGCAGCGGACCGATTCAGCCGGGCGTGCGCATCTACGATTCGATCAACGTCCACGACTCCGGCTTCAAGCGGGCCGCCGCCGGCGGCCTGACCACGCTCAACATCATGCCCGGCTCGGGTCACCTGATCAGCGGGCAGACCATTTACGTCAAGCTGCGATTGGAACCCAAGCCCAACAAGATCGACGACTTCTTCATCCTCGGCGACGGCGACGCGCCGGTGGGCGGATTGAAAATGGCCAACGGCACCAACTCGATGCGCGATCCCCCCTTCCCCGGCACTCGCGGCAAAAGCGCCTTCCTGGTCCGCGAGCAGTACATCAAGGCCCGCGAGTATCACGACAAAATCGTCCGCGCCGCGGGCGATCCGGCCAAGATGCCCCCCCGCGATCTGAATCTCGAGGCCCTGGTCGAAGCGATGCAGGGCAAGCGCGTCGTGCACCATCACACGCATCGCCACGACGACATCATGACCGTGCTTCGCCTGGCCGAGGAGTTTCATTTTCCCGTCGTGCTGCACCACGTGAGCGACGGCTGGAAAGTGCCCGACGAAATCGCCCAGGCCAAGGCCCCCTGCTCGGTGATCGTCATCGATTCGCCCGGAGGCAAGCTCGAAGCCCGCTACTGCCGCTTCGAGACCGGCGCCATTCTGGAACAGCACGGCGTGCTCACCGCCTTCCACACCGACGACTGGATCACCGACGCGCGCGTCTTTCGCCGCAGCGCCGCCTTGGCCGTACGGGCCGGCATGTCGCGGGCCGGGGCGCTCAAGGCCCTGACGCTGGCCGGAGCCCAGATGTTGGGCCTCCAAGACCGCATCGGCTCGCTCAAGGCGGGCAAAGACGCCGATTTTGCCATCCTCCAGGGTGATCCCTTGAGCGTCTACTGCCAGACACTCCAGACCTGGGTCGACGGCGTCAAGGTGTTCGATCGGGACGATCCGCAGGACCTGCTCTACGCCGTCGGCGGCTACGGAGCCGGCACGGATCAGTCCCCCTACATGTGCTGCTACGACGACGCGCAACTGCTGGGAGGTTCGAAATGACGCGAAGCAGTTTCAAAACCTCAAGAAAGCGCGCGTCCGGTGCCACTGCTGGCTTGTCCAGCAGTGTTATCGAGGGGTCTGCACTGCCGGACAAGCCAGCAGTGGCGACCAAACTCGGTTTTGAAACTGCTTCGCACGCGCCGCAACATTCCTGACGAGCCTGCTGTGCCTGCTGACGACGGTCGCCACCGCCTCTGCGCAAGTCGCCGTGCGCGGCAAAACGATCCATACCATGGCCGGCCCGCCGCTTACAGACGGCATCGTCGTCATCCAAGACGGCAAGATCACGGCCATCGGCCGCGCTGAGCAAATCGCCGTGCCCGAGGGCTTTCGCATTCTCGAAGCCGAAGTCGTCACGCCGGGCCTTGTCGACGCCCACAGCACGGTCGGCTTCTCCGGCATCCTGAACATCCCGCACGATCAGGATCAGTTGGAGTCCTCGGCGCCGATTCAGCCGGAGCTGCGAGCCATCGACGCCTACAACGCCGGCGACGCCCTGATCGAATGGATTCGCGGCTTCGGCGTGACCACCATTCACGCCGGCCACGCGCCCGGCGAGTTGATTTCCGGCCAGACGCTCATCGCCAAAACGCGCGGCGACACGGTCTCCGACGCCGTGATCGTGCCCGTAAAGACCATCGCCGTGACGATCGCCAATTCGGCCCACAAAACCGGCGCCAAATCGCCCGGCACTCGCGGCAAGGCGATCGCCATGCTCCGCGCCGAGCTGATCAAAGCTCGCGAGTATCTCGACAAGCAGCGCCGGGCGGAAAAGGCCGGCGATGAGAAAGACGAGAAGAAAGAACCGCCGCCCCGCGACCTGCGGCTCGAAGCGCTCGGCCGGGTCCTCAACGGCGAGCAACCCTTGATGATCACGGCCGATCGGGCCCAGGACATCGCCAGCGCCCTGCGGCTGGCCAAGGAGTTTGACATTCCGATCTGGCTCGACGGAGCGTGCGAGTCGTATCTGCTCACCGACGAAATCAAGGCGGCTGGCGTGCCGGTCATCAGCCACCCGCCGATGCAGCGGGCCTTTGGCGAACGGGAGAATCTCAGCTTCGAGACGGCCTCGAAACTGGTGGCCGCGGGCATTCCGGTGGCCCTGCAAAGCGGTTACGAAGCCTACGTGCCCAAAACCCGCGTCGTACTGTTCGAGGCGGCGCTGGCCGCTGCCAATGGCCTCTCGTTTGACCAGGCCCTGCGCACGATCACGATCGACGCGGCCAAAATCCTGGGTATCGACGACCGCGTCGGTTCGCTGGAAGTCGGCAAGGACGGCGACGTGGCCCTGTACGACGGCGATCCGTTCGAATACACCACCCACTGCACCGGCTGCGTCATCGAAGGCCAGGTGATGAGCGACACGCCGCGGTAGCGCGGTTGCCGCGAGCTGGTACGGCCGGCAGCTCGAGCTAACCGCTCGGGATCGAGTCCACCAACTTGCGGGCGTCCGCGAGCGACAGGCCGTAGCGCTCCCGGGCATACCGAATGGCGTCGATTTTCCTCCCCAAGCGGACCATTTCTCGCAGACTCTCTTCCGGCACGTCGCCCGACTTGCCGAGGCATGCTCGCAGTTGGTTAGCAAATCTCTCGTTCATTTCGCGCGTACCAGAGTAGCTTTCGGAAACGGGAATCTTTTCCTGCTTCGTCACGAGCACAACGCGATAGCTCGATGACGTGAAACCCGAAGGGCAGCCTTCGACGACGACCGACTCGATATCCGCGAATGGCACCATGCCTCGTTTTCGACGGAACGCGCGCCTTTTACTCCACACCAGCAGACGCTCCGCGACGTCGAACCTGAAGCAGTTGATTTCATAGAACATGACAACCGCGGCCGGAAACATGATGCTGGAAATCACCATGCCGACGAGTTGATTTCCGCCTTGGCCCGACTCGGCGGGAGCCGCGCCGCTCAGCAGATATCCCAGCCGCGCGATGCAGATGACCCCCGCCACGGCAAACAACAGCGGCACCTTCCAAGTGCTATAGCGAAGTTCGACAATTTCGCCGTTTCGAACAATGCGCATGACAATGGCCTGGGGGGACCAACCACGGACGCGGTTCTAACACCGTTACTTTTCTCAATCCAACGTAGTGAAGGACCTCGTCGACTTCCAGCGGGACCCGCCATACTGGCAACGAGCAACCATGCAGCCGCGTCGGTGCATCTACTCCTTGGCGTCGGGCCAGGCGTAGAGCTCACGGGCGAGCTTCTTCAGCTCGGGAAACATCGCGTCACCGGTGTCGCTGTTGGTCATGATGGCCATCCCCTGTCCCGTGGCCGGAAAAGCAATCAGGTCGCAGCGATAACCTTCGTTGGCGCCGCCGTGTCCGAACCACAGGCGATCGCCTTCGCCCTTGACGAAGAACCCCAGCCCACAGACTGCGTTTTCGCGAGTCAACATCTTACGGGCCATGTCGCGCGAGAGGAGCTTCCCGTCGCGACCGGCGTGGCTCTTGGCGACGTCGATCGCCAGGCGTGCCAGGTCGCCGGGCGTGGTCCACAGCCCGGCCGCAGCCATTTCGGGATACACGTGCCAGCCGCCGAGGAGGACGACCTTATTTTTCTGATGCCCCACGGCCGCCTGCGAAGCCAACTCCTTGGGTAGCGGCTGCTCGTACGTGCTGTGCGTCATCTCCAGCGGCTCGAGCACCTCTGCGCGCATGAAGACCGGAAACGGCGTCCCAACGGTATCAAGCAGCAGTTGCTGCAGCACACAGTATCCACCGCCCGAGTAGCGAAACTTGTAGCCCGGCTTGAGCAGCGGTCGAATCGGCGGTGAATTGGCCGGCTCGCGCCCGTCGAGCACTTCCAGCAGAGTGGGCCGCCGCGCGAACGTTTGGTAACCGTCGAACCCGTGCACGGTGAGCCCGGCGCTGTGGCTGAGCAAGTGTCGCAGCAGCACCGGATGACCCTGGGTCACCTCCGACTCGGGAATCTGCCACGCCTTGAGCAGGTCGTTCACTTTGGCATCCAGGTCGAGTCGGCCTTGCTCGACCAGCTTGAGCGTCGCCACGGCCGTCACCGGCTTGGAGATCGACGCCGCCTGAAAGCGCATCCGGGGCGTCACCCGCTCGTCGCCCGACGCACTGCGCACGCCGTACCCATCGGCCCAATCGATCCGATAGTCGTTAAACACCGCCACGCTGGCGCCCGGCACGCCGTGTTCGTGCATCGCCGCGACGACGGCCTCGCCGACCTTTTGCCGCCGCGCGTCGACTTGCGCACCCTCGACGGGCTCCGCGGCGCCGGCCGTCCGCGCGGTGCTCGCTAAGACGATCGCCAGCGGCAGCAAACAGACAAATTGGTGGGAGCGGCGCAACATGGCAGTTCTCTCGCTGGAAGAAATTCTAGACAAAACTCGGCCACGCCACCCAAGCAATTCGTCCCCCGCCGCGCGATCTTGGCCCATGGCGTGGCATCGCCGAAATCGCTCCCCAGGCGTAGAATTGCCTGACGAGCCGATTTCCCCCATGGATCCCGCCAGGCAGGCATCCTCTTGACGACGGTCACGCGCGAACTCGACCGGCCGCAACTGGCCCGCATCGAACGGACGACGCAGGACGTCGGGCGCCGCCTGCTGGAGCGCCTCCACCGGCGCACAGCCCACGATTCTCGACCGCCGCTGGTGGGAGGACCGCATCCTGGCCTGGGCCATGCAGGACGAATCGGTCAAGGTGCAGATGTTTCGCTTCATCGACGTGCTGCCGATGCTGGCCGATCGCGACGCGGTCACCCGGCATTTGCACGAATACTTTCACGACGTACGGCAGTATCTTCCCTCGGCCGCGCGGCTGGGACTGGCCGTGGCCACGCCCGGTTCGATCGCCGGCCGCACCTTGGCCCTGGCCGCGCACCGCAACGCCATGGGGCAGGCCCGGCGGTTCATTGCCGGCACGAACCAGAACGAGGTCATGGCCGCCGCCATGCGCGAGCGAAAGCTCCGCCGGGCGTTCACGCTCGACGTGCTGGGCGAGGCCGTGACCAGCGAGCCGGAAGCCGATAGCTATCTGCGGGCCTATGTCGAGCTGATCGAGGGCATCGCCCCCACGGTCAATGCCTGGCCCGAGGTGCCGCAAGTCGACCGGGACGCCGCCGGCGAGATTCCCCGCGTCAACGTGTCGGTCAAAATGTCGGCGCTCGACAGCCAGTTCGATCCGATCGACCCGCGGGGTTCCTTCGAGCGAGCCGGCTCACGGCTGCGCACGCTGCTGCGCACGGCCCGAACTCAGCGGGCATTCGTCAACGTCGACATGGAGTCGTACCGCACGAAGGATCTCACGCTCGACGTCTTCCAGAAAGTCCTGATGGAAGATGAGTTCCGCGACACGACCGACGTGGGCATCGTCATCCAGTGTTACCTGAAGGACTCGGCCGAGGATTTGCGCGCGTTGCGCGACTGGGCCCAGCAGCGCGGCACGCCCGTCTGGGTTCGCCTGGTCAAAGGAGCGTACTGGGATTACGAAACCGTGTTCGCCGAGGCCACCGGCTGGCCGGTGCCCGTGTTCCAGCACAAACCCCAGACGGACGCCAATTTCGAGGCGCTCACCGCGTACGCGATGCTGCATCACGAGCATCTGCGCACCGCCTTGGGCAGCCACAACCTGCGTTCGCTGGCCCACGGCATGGCCGTGGCCCAGGAGCTGAACGTGCCGGCCGACGCCTTCGAGCTGCAAATGCTCTACGGCATGGCCGACGCCGAGAAGCAAGCCCTGGTCGATCTCGGCTACCGGCTGCGCATCTACATGCCCTACGGCGAGCTGATTCCCGGCATGGCCTACCTCGTGCGGCGGCTGTTGGAAAACACGTCGAACGAATCGTTTCTGCGTGCCGGTTTTGCCGAACACGTTTCCGCGGAGAAACTGCTGATGAACCCCGCGAACATTCCCATAAAATCCGAGCGGCCGCGTCGCGCCGCGCCGCAGCGTCCCCGTTCACCCCAGATTATCGCAACGAGCCGCCGGCCGACTTCAGCCGCGAGGAAGCTCGTCAGGCCATGCGCGGCGCTCGCGCAAGTCGAAGGCCAGTTGGCCGGCGAATACCCGCTAGTGATCGACGGCCAGGAAGTAACGACCGGCCAGTGGATCGCCACTGCGTGCCCGTCGCACAAAGCCCGCATCGTCGGACGCTGTGCCAGCGCCGGCATCGAGCAGGCCGACGCCGCGGTCCGGGCCGCCGCGCGAGCCTTGCCCGATTGGTGGAGATCTGGCGCCGAGCGGCGGGCCGAACTCCTCCGCGGCGTGGCCCAGATCATGCGCCGCCGCCGCTTCGAGCTGGCCGCCTGGGAAGTCTACGAGTGCGCCAAGGAGTGGCGCGAAGCCGATGCCGACGTCTGCGAGGCGATCGACTTTTGCCAGTACTACGCCGCCGGCGCGATCGACCTGGATCGACCCCACGGCGTCGACGTGCCGGGCGAGGAGAATCGCTTCGAGTACGTACCCCGCGGCGTGACGGCGGTCGTCGCCCCCTGGAACTTTCCCTTGGCCATCCTCACCGGCATGACCACCGCGGCCCTGGCCACCGGCAACACCGTGGTCATGAAGCCGGCCGAGCAATCGAGCATCGTCGCCGCCAAGCTGATGGAAATCTTTCGCGAGGCGGAGCTGCCCGCCGGCGTGGTGAACTATCTGCCCGGTGCGGGCGAAACGGTCGGCGCGGCGCTTGGTCGAACATCCGCTGGTGGCCACCATCGCGTTTACCGGCTCGCGCGCCGTCGGCCTGGCGATCAACGCCCGGGCCGCGGAGGTTTCGGCCGCCGGCAAGCTCAAGTTCGTCAAACACGTGATCGCCGAGATGGGGGGCAAAAACGCCATCATCGTCGACGCCGACGCCGATCTGGACGAAGCCGTGCTGGGCGTGGTCAAAAGCGCCTTCGGTTATCAAGGCCAGAAATGTTCGGCCTGCTCGCGGGTGATCGTGCTCGCAGGCGTCTACGACACGTTCGTCCAGCGGCTGGTCGAAGCGACCCGCAGCCTGAAAATCGCCCCGGCCGAAGATCCCGCGGCCAGCATGTCGGCCGTGATCGACGCCGAATCGTTCGAGCGGATTCATAAGTACGTCGAGATCGGTCGCCAGACGGGCCGCGAGGCGCTGGCCGTGGACGTCGGCCCGCTCGTGGATGAGGGCTTTTACGTGGGTCCACACATTTTCACCGACGTGCCGCGCGATGGTCGGCTCGCGCAGGAAGAAGTGTTCGGCCCCGTGTTGTGCGTGTTCCGCGTGGCCGACCTGGATGAGGCGATTCGTCTGTTCAACGACACCGACTATGCGCTGACCGGCGGCATCTTTTCGCGCAGCCCCGACCATTTTGAACGGGCCCGGCGAGAATTGCAGGTGGGCAACCTGTACCTGAACCGCGGCATCACCGGAGCGCTCGTCGGCCGCCAGCCGTTCGGCGGCTTCCGCATGTCGGGCATCGGCACTAAAGCCGGCGGGCCCGATTACTTGCTGCAGTTCGTCCTGCCCCGCACGATCACCGAAAACACGATGCGCCGCGGCTTCGCCCCCACGACCGCCGCGGAAACACACGACGAGTAGGACCACACGTACGCGCCCTTCGGCTGGCGGATTAGCGAACCATCGCGGCAATCTGTTCCCGCGTGACCGGCTCGATCACGCCCCGCTCGCAAATGATGGCCTTGATCAACCTGGCCGGCGTCACGTCGAACGCCGGATTGTACACGCCGATTCCCTCGGGGGCCGTCTGCCGGCCGAAACCGTGCGTGATTTCGCGCGGGTCGCGCTGCTCGATCGGAATCGCGTCGCCATCGGCCAGCGACAGGTCGAACGTGCTGGTGGGGGCCGCCACGTAAAACGGAATGTCGTGGGCCGCGGCCAACAAGGCCACGCCATAGGTGCCGATCTTGTTGGCCGCGTCGCCGTTGGCGGCGATCCGATCAGCCCCGGTAACGACCGCCTGCACGCGCCCTTCGCGCATCACCTGAGCCGCCATCGAATCGCAGATCAACGTGACGTCGATGCCGCGCTGCTGAAGCTCCCAGGCCGTGAGCCTGGCGCCTTGCAACAGCGGCCGCGTTTCATCGGCATAAACGTGCAGCCGCTTGCCGCTTTCGCTCGCCGCAAAGAACACGGCCAGCGCGGTCCCGTAGTCGGACGTCGCCAATCCGCCGGCGTTGCAATGCGTCAAGACGCCCTGTCCGTCGACCAGCAGTTGCGCGCCGTGCCGGCCGATCGCGCGACACATCGCCCGGTCTTCGTCTTCGATCGCGCGCGCCTCGGCCATTAGCGCCGCGGAAATCTCGGCGGGCGACTGCTTCCCTCGCAACGCGCTGGCCGTGGCTTTCATCCGCTCCAGCGCCCAGAACAGGTTCACCGCCGTCGGGCGGCTGGTGGCCAGGTACGCAGTCACTTGTTCCAGCCGCGCGAAGAACTCCCCCTCCGTGGACGAGCGACTCGCCTGCACGCCGAGGCACACTCCATAGGCCGCGGCTACGCCGATCGCCGGCGCTCCACGGACGCGCAGCGACTTGATCGCTTCCCACACGCACTCGACGTCGCGGCACTCGACGTACTTCAGTTCCGTGGGCAACAACGTCTGATCGATGAGCGACAGGTGCCCAGCAACGTCACCCTTCCAGGCCAAAGTAGCGGGCGGAATCGACTTGGCTGGGCATCTGGTTGGTGGGCATCTGGGGCGTCACGGCGACTGGACTGGGGATTGAGAATGCGCCTCGCCGATCGAATCAAGTCTGCGATTCGACCCCGGCGCGCTTGCTCATGGTGGCCGCGATCATCAGGCGGATCAACAGCGACTGCGCGAGGAGGTGAGAGCTCGCGCACAAGCATTCGTGCCCACACGACGTCGGCGCGGGGTAACGCTGGCGGCTCCCGACGCGTTCGTCAAAACATGCCGCCGCCCATACCTCCCATGCCGCCCATCATGCCGCCACCCATGCCCCGCCGCCCATCATGCCGCCACCCATGCCGCCGCCCATCATGCCGCCACCCATCATGCCACCGCCCATCATCCCGCCCCCCATCATGCCACCACCCATCATGCCCATCGAACGCACGGGGATGACCAGATCGGCCACGGGGTAGACCTTTTGGACCATCATCTCGGGCGTCTCGGCCTGGTCGACGGTCGTGATCCACAGCATTTCGTCCTTGATGACGTACGTCAGATCCAGCTCGCGCAACAGCATTCTCAGACGCCGAACGGAGCGAAATTCCATTGACGGTTCGCGTCACCGGCGTGTCCGAACCGATGCCGGCGTCTTCCAGGGCCCGGGTGTCGAGTTGGATCTCGATGCCGTGGTAGTCCTTCAGGTAGGAGATGGCGTCTTGCAGCGGCATCTCGACGAACTCCATCCGCGTGGGACTTTCCAGCGCCTCGCGGATTTTCTTTTCGATGGGGCTGACGGTTTTCAGATCGGTCGCGGCGTACTTCTTGCGACGCACGGTCAGCTCTTGCCAGACATCCGCCGGCGGATAAACCACTGGTTGATCGTCGGGAAACGGCATCAGCGAAACTTCCACCGTGCCCAGCGTATCGACCACGGCCTTTTGCCGGGCCATTCGCAAGGCCAGGTCGGCCTGCCGCGAGCCGGTCATGTGAGCCGTGAGACTGGCCGATTGCGCAATCGGCAATTCGGCGCGAGCCGCGCTATTTCGACTTCACCGATTTCGTCGGCGGCCACGTACCGCCCTTCGGCCATCAGCGAGTTGAACCGGTCCATCAACTGTTCGATCTTTTCCTCCTTGCGCACCAACTCGTTGGCAATACGCTGTCGATCCAGGGCGGCGGCCTGCGCATCTTCGCGCTGGCGATCCAGAATATCCTTGGTATTCGCCACGCGGGCCGATTCGCGCAAGGCGGCTTCCAACTGCCGGCGCAGCCTGGCCCGCGTCTCGGGAGAAAGTTCTGGTGAACCCAACACTCGCGACAGTTCGAGCTTCAACGTCTGTTCGACCCCCTCAGGATTCGCCGACATGCTTGCCCGGGCTTCGCGCAGCGCGTGCTCCACCTCGGTTTCGAGCAAATCGGTAACCAGGCGGTTTTGCTGATCGATCGATTCGAGCAACGCGCCGGGAGAATCCTCAGCGGCGTCGTACCGGGGCTCGACGCTGGGCGAATCGTTCCGCGGGGCGGCGACCAGACGCAGCACGGAACCGGTCGATGGCCGGGAACGAGGAGGCTTGGCCGCACGCACGCTGCATGGTAGCCCAAACGCCACCAGCGCGATGCCGGCCAGCCTGATGCAAGTGTGCAAGCGGAACACAGGATCGTGCATCGTCTGATCCTCCTGGCGGATGGAACCGATTACCCCCTGATTGTTGTATCAGCACACCGAGCCAAGATTGCTTAGTGCTCAATTGATCGTGATTCCGCCAATTTAAATTGCCGGACCGCAGATTGTCACGCAAATCGCGCGACGCGAGGCGATCCCGAGATATTTTGCGCCATCAAAAAATTGGCGTCGCCCGACTACCAAATCGCGGCGAAACTGCGGAAATGCGCAGACCCCCCGTACGGACCACGCAGGTTGGGATGACGAAAATCCTTGCGCGATCGTAACAAAAAAAATGTCGGGCTCTTTGGCCCGGCGGCGCCCGGCATGTAGAGCTTCGGGCCGATTGTGTGATTGGCCACGGGCGTTATTTCAGAGCCGCGATGGCTTGGGTGGGCAAGGCGGGTCTGCCGGATCGCTTCGCACGCAAATCTTGGCAAATTCAAGGGCCGATGGATCGCCAATGTGCGGTCAAAACATGCCGCCGCCCATACCGCCCCCCATGCCACCCATCATGCCGCCCCCCATGCCGCCCCCCATGCCACCCATCATGCCGCCACCCATGCCGCCCCCCATCATGCCACCGCCCATCATCCCGCCGCCCATCATGCCACCACGCATCCCCATCGATCGCACGGGGATGACCAGATCGGCCACGGGGTAGACCTTTTGCACCATCATCTCGGGCGTCTCGGCCTGGTCGACGGTTGTAATCCACAGCATCTCGTCCTTGATGACGTACGTCAGATCGAGCTCCCGCAACAGCATCCGCAGTGCGGAGCGCAGCGAGATTCCGTTGACGGTTCGCGTCACCGGCGTGTCCGAACCGATGCCGGCGTCTTCCAGGGCCCGGGTGTCGAGTTGGATCTCGATGCCGTGGTAGTCCTTCAGGTAGGAGATGGCGTCTTGCAGCGGCATCTCGACGAACTCCATCCGCGTGGGACTTTCCAGCGCCTCGCGGATTTTCTTTTCGATGGGGCTGACGGTTTTCAGATCGGTCGCGGCGTACTTCTTGCGACGCACGGTCAGCTCTTGCCAGACATCCGCCGGCGGATAAACCACTGGTTGATCGTCGGGAAACGGCATCAGCGCGACTTCCACGGTGCCCAGCGTGTCGACCACGGCCTTTTGCCGAGCCATTCGCAAAGCCAGGTCGGCCTGCCGAGCACCGGTCATGTGAGCCGTGAGACTGGCCGATTGCGCGATCGGCAGATCGGGAGCGAGCCGGCGCTACTTCCGATTTCGCCGATTTCATCGGCCGCGACGTAACGCCCTTCGGCCATTAACGAGTTGAAGCGGTCCATCAACTGCTCGATTTTTGTTTCCTTGCGCCAGCTCGTTGGCAATGCGCAGCCGATCCACCGCGGCGGCCTGCGCATCTTCTAGCTGGCGATCCAGAATATCCTTGGTATTTGCTACACGGGCCGATTCTCTCAGGGCCGATTCCAACCGACGGCGCAGCCTGGCCCGCGTTTCCGCCGAAAGCTCCTGCGCCCAACACCCGTGACAGCTCGAGCTTCAACGTCTGTGTGACCCCGTCGGGGTTCGCCGACATCTGTGCCCGAGCCTCGCGCAGGCGCGTGTGTCACCTCGGTTTCGAGCCAGTCGGTAACCAGGCGGTTTTGCTGATCGATGGTTTCGAGCAGCCGGCCAGGAGCGTCTTCGCCTGCGTTCATCGGGGGCGTCGCGACAGGCGGATCAATGCGCGGGGCCGCGGTCAGGTGCAACGCCGAGCGGGGCGAGGGCCTGCTGCGAACGGGCTTCGCCGCGCGTCCGCCGCAGGGAAACGATAGCGCCGCCAGTAGGAACCCCGCCAGTCTGATGCCAGCGTGCCGACGGAACAATGAATGACGCATGGCCTGGTCCTCCTGGTGGACATGGGTGTGTATCTCCTGATAACTGGATGGAGAACCACTCGGACGCGGCGCTCTTGGCCCCGTGGATGCGCTCACATGTGCGACACCTGCTCCGATAGAACATCAATCTAGTCGGCAAGCCGTGCGGTTCCCACGCGTGCAGCAAGTCAGCATGAACGCCGAAAATGATTTGCGCACTCAAAACCGCCGCATCGCTCCGGCGCCAGATGGCGGCCATATTGCAGAATCGCGCCGCTTTCGAGAAACGTCGGCTCGGTTGGACGGACGAAAACCCTTGCGCGATCGTAATGATAACACCGGGGGTTTTTCGCCCGCTGCGCCACGACCACGCGAAACCGACTCAATCGCCGCCGACCGAATCGGCCTCGGAGCCGCAGCGCGCCGTTGGAGGCTCGGCCCTCGGCCACCAAGTCGTGCACGAACTGCATCTTTTCGATTACCGGCGGCACGATCACTTCCGGCACGACGTCGAGCAATCCCATGCTGCGATTGATCTCGTTCAGCGCGATGCCCAACTCCTGATAGCGCGTGACCATCTCCTCGAGCTTCGCTTCCGCCGGGTCGACCCGCTGGTAGAAGCCCCTGTGGGCGGCCGTGTCCAGGGCGCTGGTCATATCGAGATACGTGGCCCAGGTCTCGGCAAAATCTTCCCAGGGATGCATCGCCGCGTATGCGCTGACGAAGCGATCGTTCCAATCCACCGGCGGGCCGTTTTGATAATGGGCCTCCAGCGCCTCGGCATATGTGGGGTGGTTGGGATCGCCGAAGACCGCGACAAAGTCTTCCTCGCGGCGACCTTTGACCAGCATGTCCCAGTAATAGTGCCCGATCTCGTGGCGAAAATGCCCGATCAACGTGCGGTGGGCCTCGCCCATGTCGACGCGGAGCTTCTCGCGCTGGACGTCATCGGCCTCGCGGATGTTGATCGTGATCAACCCGGCGGAGTGCCCGGTGTACACGCGCTCGGTCTTGGCCATGCTGCGCCAGAAGTCGGCCTTGGGAATCACGTCGGCCTTGAAGTCGAACGACAGCGGCGGTTCGATCCCCTCGGCCGCGGTGCCATAGGGCAGGCCCAACTCTCCCAGGTCGTAAAACAACCGCCGCTTGGCGGCCTCCAACCGATACCACTTTTGCAGGTTGCCCGGCACCGCCAGGTCGGGAATCGTGGCGTTGAACCGACAGCAGTCGCACAAGGGACCCTCGGGCGCCTCGGCCGCTTCGACGCACCGGTTGCACACGTCGTACTGGGCGTAGTTGAAGCACTTCACCAGTGCCGCGCCGCAAGACTCGTGGCCGCACATGTACGTCCCATCCTCGGCGGGCAGCAGCGCCACAATCTGCCGGCAACGGGGGCAAAAGCCCACTTCCCGGCCGCAGGCCAGGCACAGGCTATTGTCAAAGAACAGTGTGTTGTCGCACAGACAGGTATAGGTTCGCATAGGCAGTCCGACCCGTGGCCGCCATGGCCCCGCCGATGGAGCCCGAAACGACGCACCTCGCGTGCCAGTGATTTTGTCGGCGGTATACAGACTATTCTACCTGCTTTTTTGGCCGCCCCCCGGGACGAAGCGGGCCCGGGACGTTCAACTTTCCGGCATTTCGGTCGCCATCCCAACGGGTTCGATGAAACGGCGGCGGCTCGTCGCCGGCACGGTCGAGAACCAGTTTCGCCACGACGCACGCGATGAGGCTGAGCGCGAATCCCAACAGCACCCGCTTCCAGCGACCTTCGCCCCGCAACAGCGCGGCCAGCCCGATGACCGTCGTGATCGCGAACGTCAGCACAAGCCCCATGATCCACGGCACGACGACGTCGAAGGAGAGAGGGCTGGCGCTGGTGACACTCGCCAGCAATAGTCCCACGGCCACCGCCACCATGCCCACGGCCAGCACGAGCATCAAGAGGCTCAGTTCTGTTTTGCGCCGCGCCGGCGGGGACGACGCCGAGGGTCCCCCAAGAAACAGCGGCACGTCGTCCGTGCACTGCAGCACGGCCTGCTCGAGCGGCTCCGAGGCCGCTCGCAGGTAGGCCTCGCGGGTCGCGGCCGGCATGATGCCCGCCGAGACTTCCAGGATCGCGACTTGCGCCCGTTGAAAATAGTCGCGCGCCAGTTCCATCTTGCCCCGCTCGACGAGCCAGCGGCAGGCATCAGCCAGCAATTGGGCCCGGGCCGACGGCGGGAGCACGCGGCGGTAGCGATGCAGGATTTCCTGGCAGCCGGCGTCCGGATCGTCAGGCGGATCGTAGCGAAACAAGAGCACGTCCACCGTACCCATCCAGTCGTCCCGCGACGCGCCGCTCACGCGCTCGCGCAACGCGCAGCTCCTCGCTCGGCGCCTGACCATGTTCGATGCGCTGGGCCAGCGGCAGCACGTCGAAGACGAAACGCACCTCCTCGTTCTCATTGCACAATTGCAAGGCCCCGGCAACCAGCTCCGGCGCTTGCTCGTCGCGCGATTCGACCGCGATCAACGCTTCCAGAAAAGCGGTCAGCGCCACCGAATCGGGAAGTTCCGTCGCGTCGCACTGCCGGCCGATCGCCAGGCTCTCGCGGGCCGACGGCAGGTCTCCCAGCACGACTTCGACCGTACCGTGGAGCAACCGATAGTAGCGAGCGCCGGACGTCGCTCCGACGCGTTCCAGCACGGCGATCACCGCGGACAGGCTCGCCAAGGCGGGCCCCAGCGGCGGCTGCCGCACGACCTTGCGGCGGAGCAGCCCGATCATTTGGGCCGCGTCGCTCGAGATCTGTAACGCGCCGCGCGTGACGCTGTAGGGAACCGCCACGTCCACGCTGAGTAGCACGGAAATCGCGGTCCAGGCCAGCAGCAGATCGCTGCGCAGACCGGCGACCAGGGCGAGACCTCCGGCGAGGCGCCGGCCAGGGTCGCCAGCGGCCCTCCGGCCAACAGCCAGAATTGTTCCGCCTTGCCGCGCTGGGGAAACCGGGACGCCGTGAGGGTCAGCCCCATTATCAAGGGCCGTGCCAGGAAAAAGCTCGTGCTCCCCCGGCGCACGTAAAACCAGGGCTTGTGCGCCCCCAGCCCCCAGGCCAGCACCGGCCGCCCGACACACCGCGCCGCCAGGCAATGACCGATCTCGTGCCACAGCACGGCCAATAGCCACGCCGGCACGCAGGCGACCCAAAAGACCGGCCACGACTCGGGAGACGGAATCATCGGGCTCCTTCGCGGTCGGATGCGGCGGCACCGCGGCTACACGATTTCAAACCCCTTGCGCTGCGGCGCGAGCCAGCCGTTGGCTTCGTCGTCGGAGACGAACTGCTCGGCGTCGGGGTTCCAGTGCAGCTTGCGGCCAAGCCGCATCGAGATGTTGCCCAAATGGCAGACGCTCACGCTGCGGTGCTGGCTGGCCACGTCCGAGATGGGCGCCTTGCGCGAGCGGACGCAATCAAAGAAGTTGCCCATGTGGTTGATGATCGAGTCGAGCTTGCCGGCCCGGGGCGGACGCGAGAGGTTGTCGTGCTGGTAAAGCGCGAAATCCTCGCGCGCCAGCGGCTGGTCTTCCAGCTCGTCAACGGCCACGCCGGCCACCGTCCCGCGATTGACGAAGATCCGCCCGCCGTCCCCCTCGAACATCACGCCGTTGCGACCCTCGTCCAGGATTTCCAATTCCAAGCCGTCGGCATAACGCATGCGGACCGAGTAGTTCACCGCCACGTTGTAGCCGTTGGACACGTCGGGAAAATCGGCCCGCCCCTCGATCTCCACCGGGCCGGTGTGCTGTTTGCCGGCGCCCCACTGGGCGATGTCGACGTGATGCGCCCCCCAGTCGGTCATCTGGCCGCCGGAATACTCATACCACCAGCGAAACGTGTAGTGCGTTCGCTCCTTGATGTAGGGCACCTCCGGCGTCTGTCCCTGCCACAGGTTCCAGTTGAAGTGCGGCGGCGGCGATTCGACGGCGAACGGCCCGCCGGTTTTGTTCTTCCCCAGCGTGACGGTCACTTTCTGCAACTTGCCGATGCGCCCCTGGCGAACCAGCTCGCAGCCCAGCCGCATGCGCGAGTCGCTCCGCTGCCACGAGCCGACTTGCACCACGCGGCCGGTCTCTTCCACGACGCGGCGCATCTGCTTGCCCTCGTCGATCGTGAGCGTCAGCGGCTTTTCGCAATAGACGTCCTTACCCGCGCGGCAGGCGTCGATCACCATCCGCGTGTGCCAATGGTCGGGCGTGCCGATCAAGATCACGTCGATGTCCGAGCGCTCGAGCATTCGCCGGTAATCTTCGTACAGATCGGCCCGGCCGCCGAACTGCTCGCGGGCCTTCTCGGCCACGTCCCGATCGACGTCGGCAATGGCCACCACGTCCCCTGCGGCCTGAGCCTTCTCGGTGATCACCGAGCCCTGGTAGCGCATGCCGATAGCGCCCAGGCGAAAGCGATCGTTCTTCGAGCGCGGCCGGGCTCGCTCTTCGGCGTCGGCGGTGAAGACGTACGGATTGAGGGCGGCGGCCGTCAAGGCGGCCGACGTGTGCAGAAAGCGGCGTCGCGTGGCACGGTGTCGGGTCATGGCGGGAATGCGTTGTTGGGAGGGAGGATGGCGGGGTTGTCAGAAACTAGCGTTGTGTTCGTGTGCCGGGTGCAATGCTTGCCTCAGCCACGCATGCTCACGCGAGCGTGAGCATGGCACACGCGCGACGATCGTGCGCTCGTCACACACTAGCCGCGCGGACAGCGGCATCGCGCGGGTCCTGGTTCTATTCTCGAACCTGCTCGAAGTAGTGCGTTCCCTTCTTGTTCGAGGTGACGACGTCGAGCAGCCCGTCGCCGTTGACGTCGGCCACCTCGAACTGGGTGCCGACGCCGCTGTCGTGATCGATCTCGTGTGGGGTCCAAACCGGCTTGCCATTCTCCCGTCCCAGCTCGAACCACATCACGACCGCCGGATCGTCGGGCCGGGCGTCCCCCTTCGGTCCGTGCGCCGAAAAGCGCTTGCCGGTGACCAGGTCCGCCAGACCGTCGCCGTTGATGTCGGCCAGGTTGAGCGAATGGGTTTGCGTTATGGCGTCAGTGATCTCGTGCGTTTTCCAGCCCTCCGGCGTTTGCTCGTGCCACCAGATGCCGATCTGGTGGGCGCTGGACGAGAGGACGTCGTTGTCGCCATCGCCGTCGACGTCGTAGGCGTACATCTGGGCGCAGGCCTCGCCTAAAGGAGCGGGGTGAAAGACCCAGCTCGATTGCGACTTGTCTTTGGGAGCCTCCCACCAGCCTTCGATCACCATCACGTCGTTGCGGCCGTCGCCGTTGATGTCGCCGGAGCCGATGCCGTGCGAAAAGCGGTTCGTCCCGGGGGCCTTCGCCGCCGACACGGCCACCAGCGGCCACAGCCCCTCGGCCGTCCGCCGGGCATAGCCGATGTACTGCCCCGGGTCATATCCCAACAGCAGCTCGCGCTGACCGTCGCCGTCGACGTCCAGGTAGCTGGGGCTTTCGTTGTTGGTGACCGGCGTCGCCGTGTGCCGCTGCCAGAGCCCGTCCGGCTTTTCGGGCTGCTCGAACCACCAGGTTTCCTTGCCCGGGAAGTCGACTACCAGCAGGTCGGTTCGGCCGTCGCCGTTGACGTCGTCGGCAAAGTTGCAGAACGAGTTGCTGTAGTTGAGCGGATCGTACTCGGGCGGATTCTCGACCACAGGCACCAATTTCCAATCGGGTGCCGCGTAGTAGACCGCGCCGGCCGAAATATCGAGCCGGCCATCGCTGTTGAAGTCGCCCACCGAAACGCCTTCGCTGCGGAATTTTGGATCGAGCTGCGTCCGCTTGAAGGTGATCTGGGGGCCCTTCTCGGCGGCGGCGGCCAGCGAGCCCAACAGCGACACAGTAACGACCAAAAGCCCAGTGAATCGGTTCATGGCGGGGAGTCCTCAAGCGGCGGAAGGTTGGCTGGCTGTCAGCCTAGTCGACGCGCCGGCGGAACGCAAATTGGGCGGCCCGACTTGCGAACTTCATGGCATGCCCAGCTCAAGCTCAAAGACGCGGCGGTCACGCGCGCTGAGCGAACTCGGCAGTTTTCGGAGCCCGTCTTGCAGCGGCCGAAAATCCCCCACGAAGTAGTCCGCATCGTGCTTCCAATGACCCCAGGGAAGGAACAAGGCGAAAGAATCAAGGGACTTGTCTTCGTATTCCAGCTCGGCCCATCCTAAGACGACGTACGCGGCCGGATTTCGGTCAGCGTGAGAATTCCTTAGCGGTTCAGCGAACCACTTTCGAATCTGCGCTGGATCCGTAATCGTGAAGGCCGGAGGATCACCCGGCTTGGCGCCCATGAACCAGACACGAACCTCCACGACCCTGCCCCTTGGAAATGCACGAGGCCGCGCGAGCCAGACGAGCCCTCCGATCACGACGGCGGCAATTGACACTGCCAGCAGCAGCGTTCGCAGGCTGAAGCGAAGCTTGCCATCGGGAGCAACCATTTAACCTGCGGGCTCGGCAGCCGGCCCCGGCGCGTTAGAGCATGCTTTCCAACAAGAGCCGCATCTTGCGCATCTCGGCCAGGTGGTCGGCCCCTTCCATCTCGGTGATGTGCACGACCAGGGCCCGGTGGTACTTCACCTTTTCGAGCTGGGTGATCAGGCGGCTGTATTCCACTTCGCCTTGGCCGACGCGCACTTGCAGTTTGTCCTTGTTCGTGTCGCGCAGGTGGACGTTGTAGACGTACTTCATCAACTGGTCGTAGTTACCGCCGGCGTGCGGGCCGTAGATGTAATGGCTGGGGTCGAGCGTGAGGCCGAGCCCCTTGACGTTGTCGCACAAGACGACGGCCGTGTCG
The DNA here is from genome assembly GCA_963711515.1 of uncultured Planctomycetota bacterium. GTDB lineage: Bacteria > Planctomycetota > Planctomycetia > Pirellulales > PALSA-1355 > CAVQEL01. The sequence continues at coordinate 59,345 of CAVQEL010000005.1, forward strand.
GGGTCTTGCGTGATCTTGCCGGTTTCGGTTTTGATGCTCACCAGCACGCCCTCGCGGGAGGCGATGCTCACCAGCTTCTGCAATCGTTCGATTTCGGCGTTGAAGGGCGTACCCAGCTCGGCGGCCGGTGCGGTGAGCGAAACGACTTTCGTGGCCTTGGCCAACCGGCAGCAGGCGGCAAACTGCTCGTAGTACTGGTCTCCCTCGGCTTCGATCTCGACGCTGTAACTGCAGATCGTCAGCCGGTACGTATCGCGGCAGGCTCCGACGACACTGTCTAGATCGTCGAGGATGGCCGAGGGCTTGATGTGTCCCCCGCGCTCGTGCAGGGCCACCTCGACGTTGGAGTATTCGAGATCCACCAGCCGCTGCAACACACTGTCCAGCGACAGCTCGGGGAAGCACTCGCTCGAAGCGGCAACAAACACTCTCGGTCCTCCGTGCGTCTCGGTGGGGATGCTGCCGCGTCGTCGCGAGCGTCGCAGCGTGTGGCGTAGCTTACCGCCTGGGGCCACTGTTTGGCAACACCCGCCACGCGGCGGCACGGTGTCCCAGGCAAGCGATCGGCACCATGCGCCGCGCCGGCTGTTCGCCCGTTCGCGGCGGGGCCTATAATGCGGCCGTGCGATTCGCTCTACCACCCGCCAGGCGCGCCGGTAAGCCGAGCGATTGCGGCCGAATACAGCCAACTTTCTCACTCCAGAGGTGATGCCATGCAAGCCGACTACCAGCCCCCCCAAAACCCGGCTTCGTTCGCCGACACTCGCGAACCGATCCAGGTCGTCGTCATGCCGCCCCGCGGCAGTTGGATCGGCCGTTCGCTCCGCTGGCTGGTGACGATCGTGCTGGTGGTGGTCGTGATCGGAGCCTTATATGGCGACTCGGCCAAGCTCAAGGAGGAATACCACTCGCTCAGCCGCCATGCCAGCCACAAGATCGCTATCATTCGCGTCGAGGGGACGATCATCGGCAACGAAAGCTACGTCAAGGACCAGATCGACCAGGTCCGCGAGGATGACGAAGTGAAGGCCGTGGTGGTGCGGGTCGATTCACCCGGCGGCACCGTGACCGGCAGCGACTACATCTATCACCGCTTGAAGAAGCTGGCCGACGAGCGTGAGATTCCGCTGGTCGTCAGCATGGGGGGCATCGCCGCCAGCGGTGGCTATTACGTGGCCATGGCCGCCGGCGACACCGAAAACATCATCTATGCCGAGCCCACCACCTGGACCGGCTCGATCGGCGTGATCATTCCGCACTACAACGTGGCCAAACTGCTCGAAAGCTGGGACATCCAGGACGATTCGATCGCCAGCAATCCGCTCAAGATGATGGGCAGCCCCACGCGCGACTTTCCCGAGCCGATCAAGGCCGAAGAGCAAAAGATCCTCGAAGGCCTGGTGCAGTCCAGCTTCGCCGACTTCAAGGACATCGTGCTGGCCTCGCGGACGGCCTTGCGCAACGACAAAGAGAAGCAGGAAATCGTCTTCACCGGCCGCATCTTCACCGCCAAGCAAGCCCAGGAGAATCTGCTGGTCGACCGCTTGGGTTTCGTCGAGGACGCCGTCGATCGGGCCGTCGAGCTGGCAAGCCTCGACCGCAAGAACGTGAAGGTCGTTCAATACCAGAAGCCCGTCGGCGCGCTCGATCAGGTTCTGTTCGGTCCGCAAGGAAAGAGCCCGCAACTGGGCCTGGCGTCGCTGTTGGACTGGACCGTGCCGCGGGCGTATTACCTGTGCACTTTCCTGCCGGCGCTGGCCAGCGCGACGGCGCGCTAACCGCCCGCTGGCGCTTACTCAGGCGCGGCCTGGTCGGATTTGGAAGCACCGGCCGCTTTCGTGGCCGGCTGCGTGTCGCCGCTCTCAGGCCCGCGGCGTGATTCGTCCGAACGCGTGCCCCGGGAGCGGCCGGGTAGGCGCGGGCGCTCGTGGCGATCGAACGACGGAGGACCGACGCGGCGCTCGCCGAAGGCGCGCTCGAAGTACATCTTGCGCAGTTCCTGCAACATCTCGTCGCGCGGCTTCTCGAGCAACCGGGCGCGATCGGCCGGCGGAACGTCGTTCTGCAAATACTGCAACAGCTCTTCGGTCAAAACCGGATTGGCTCGCCGGCCGCGCTGCCACGACCAGTTGCGCCGCATCGACGCGAACATCCAGCCGCCGACCAGCTTCTGCTTGTCTTGGAGCGTCTCGGCTTTCGCCAGCTCGGCCCGGGCCGAATCCGAAAGCTTGTCGGCCAATTTCGAGACGTCCTCGGCGGTCACCTTCGATTCGACGTGTCCGTGGCGCGACTGCCCGAACAGGGGAAAAACCAGTGTCATTTGCCGCGCGCTGGGATCGGACTGCCGGTCGTACCAGCTCCGATAACGGCTGTGCAGGCTGGCCACCAGTTCGTCGCGATACTTGTCGATCAGCTTTTCGACCCATTCCCGGATTTCGTCCATGTCTTGGGGCGTGAGCGGCTCCAACCGCTGCGCATCTCGCTGGGCACGCGTGATCCGCTCGATCTCGTGGACCCGCTCTTTCGCCGGCAGCTCGGCCAGCCGGGCCCGCTGGCTGGGCGTGATCGTCTTGAGCCACTCGTGGTACCGCTCGAGCAATTGGAGCAATCGCTCGGAATCTGGATCGGCCGTGATTTCGGACTGCAGCTTGCGCAGCCGGTCCTGCTCCTCGGCCCCCAGCGATCGGAAACGCTCAAACTTGCGCAACAACTCTTGCTGGCTGCTGGTGTCCATCCGGGCGATCCGCGCCTCTCCGCCAGCTCCTCGGCCGTGGGATCGCCGCTGGCGGCCAGGGCCAGCAGGGCCACCAGCAGCACGGCTGCCGGTCGCGTGCCGCCGGCGGCCGCCGATCCGATGCTGTGAGCATTGGCGATCGCGTCAGGGTGCATGCTCGCCCCCACCGTCTTGAAACAGGCCTTCGGCTTCGAGCATCCGCAAGAATGCGATGTCGTCGGCCTGGTAATACAGGTCCAGGTTTTCCACCACCGGCAGATCGCGCAGCAAAAGCTCGTTCGGATCGGGCCGCAGAAGCGTGCCGATCGCCGAAACCGACCGCCAGCGCCGCCAGCATCGAACCCATCCCGATCAAGCGCCGCGCGGCGGCGCAACTGCGGCCACCGCCGGGCAACCTCCGCGGCTTCCTGCGAGGCCGACACGGCCACCATCTCGATCGTCGAGCGGGTGAAGCTCTCGTCGACCGTCGCCCGCGGCAGGCGATCCAAGAGCGACCAGGTGCGCTCGAGCTTATGCAATTCGTCGCGATAGCCGGCGTCTCGCGCCAGCCGCTCTTCGACGCGCCGCACGTGGTCGGCATCCAGCTCGCCGTCCAGGTAAGCCGTCAGCTCGTCGTGCAGCTCTTGTTCGGGGGACTCTTGGTCTCGCATGATTCGTGCCGCGCTGGAAACTCGGCCTGCCGGCGCCGCTCAATGGACGCGGCCGAGGCCCGTGGATCGTGGCTATTGGGGGCGCGTGCCGTCCTCCAGATATGGTTCCAAAATCTCCTTCAAATTCACGCGTGCCCGGGACAACAACGACTTGATCGCCTGCGGCGACATTTCCATGGCCACCGCGATGTCGGCGTAGCTCATGTCCTCGAACTTGTTGAGCAGCACGGCCATCCGCTGCCGCTCGTTGAGCCCCTGCAAGGCCTCGTGGACGATATCGCGCAGCTCTCGTTTGTCGAGCTGCCTGGCGGGCATCGCGCCGCTGGCCGCGATCGCCATCTTGTCCAGGATGCTGCTGCTGCCCGACTCGCTGGGACGGGTCGAAAGGTTCACTTCCGGCCGCCGCGACAGCGAACGCAAGGCATTGGCCGCCACGTGATTGGCGATCGTATACAGCCAGGTCGAAAACTTGGCGCCGGCCACGTACCGTTTGCGAGCCCGGTAGACCCGCAAGAAGACCTCCTGGGCCAGGTCTTCGGCCTGGTCGCGCCGGCCGACAAGGTGTTCCAGCACCGTGACCAGGCGATTCTGGTAGCGCAGCATCAACTCGTCGAAGGCCGCGGCGTCGTCGTCGCGGACTTTGAGCATTAGCCGCACGTCCGGATCTTGCAGTTGGTAGCGGTGGGCCGAGGATTCGCTGACGGCCAAGGGGTGCCTCACTGTCGTCACAGTCACTGTCGTCACAGTCTCTGTCGTCGCGGTCGTCAGTCGTCGCGGTCGCTGTCGTCGCTCGCGGTTGTTTTCCCCCCAGAAGCCATTAGTTTACCACAACCCTCCCGCGTCCGAAGCTAAGCAGCCCGGTGACGTCTTCGCCGGGTTGCGTCAACAGGCTCTCCAGCTATCTATTAAATGCCGGCCACCGGCCCCAGGTTCCGCCTTCCGGACGGCAAAATCGGCTCCGGCCACGGGGAGTCGACAGGGCCCCCGCCACCGAATAGCTTGGACCCAGACCAGCCCTCGCGCTTTTTCCTTCCAGACGCATGGCAATCGATCTATCAGGCCGCACCGCGGTCGTCACCGGCGGATCGAGCGGAATCGGCCGGGCCACCGCCCTGCTGCTGGCCCGGCACGGCGCGACCGTCTTCACCGGCGACGTGCGCACCGCGCCCGAAAATGGCGAGCCGTTCGGCAAGCTGGGGATTACCCATCTGGCTTGCGACGTCCGCGACGAACCGCAAGTGCAAGCCCTCATCCAGCGGGCCACCGCCGACGGCCGCGGTCTGCACGTGCTAGTGAGCAACGCGGGCATCAACATGGCCGGGCAGTTGCCCGACCTCAGCAGTGCCGATTGGGACGCTTGCCTCGATACCAACCTGAAAGGCGCCTACCTGGCCTGCAAGTACGCCATCCCCCCTATGAAGGCCGGCGGCGGCGGAGCGATCGTCTTCACCGCCAGCAACGCGGGGCTGTTGCCCCGGGCTCACGATCCGGTCTACTCGACGAGCAAAGCGGCGCTGATCGCGCTGGCCCGCGGCCTGGCACTGTGCCATGCCCAAGATCGGATCCGCGTCAACGCTGTCTGTCCCGGGCCGGTCTCGGGCACCGGATTGATCGACGCGGAGTTGGACGCGGCGGTCGACCGTGCGGCAGTCGAGCGACAATTCATCGCAGCCAGTCCCTTGGCCCGGGCCGCCGGGCGGATGATCAGCCCCGACGAAGTGGCCCAGGCCATCATGTACCTTGCCAGCGACGCTTCGGCCATGGTCACCGGCACGGCCTTGCGGATCGACGGAGGCAAGTCGCTCGGCGTGCCTCCGGCCGATTGACGCCAACAGAGGACCATGCGACCTCGGCGTCGAACGCATTCAAGATCACCAATGCATCCAAGACCGGCGCCCTGCTGGCGAACGAATGGATAGTGACGCCCGTGACACGATTGTCAGGGCCGGGGCCCATGGGTCTGGACTTGGTCCCTGGCAGACCGTTTTGGAGAAGGCCGGAGGTACGGTGCATGCCGAAATCGACCAGGCCCGGTGCGACACCCCAGCCTGTTCCACCGGATCCACGTCGTCGTAGCCGCTGGAGCCAGTGGGGGATTAGCGAGCTGCTCGAGGCCACTTTTCTGATTCTGGAGCTGTTCCTGTCCTAGGTGCGGGTCCGACCGCCCCCATTTGGAATAAGGAAAACTATTGCAATACCGTGCAAAACCGCGATATTATGACTGGCAAGAGGCACGTCTGCGTCGCGGTCCCGTCATCCTTCCTGCATCGGATACCAGCCATGAAATGCGTTGGCAAACTCCTGTTGGTCGTGCCGCTTTGCGCCGCTATGGCGGTGAGTGCCTGGGCCAAGGACGAAGTCGCTCCTCAACTCGGCAAGAAAATCGAAGATTTCTCGCTGCAAGACTATCACGGCCAGACGCACGCGCTGTCGGACGTGAAGGATGCCAAAGTCGTCGTCGTGGCATTCCTGGGCGTCGAGTGCCCGCTCAGCAAGCTCTACGCTCCGAAGCTGGTGAAGCTGGCCGACGACTACAGGGACCGGGGCGTAACCGTCATCGCCGTCGATCCCAACCGGCAGGACGCCGTGACGGAAATGGGCCACTACGCCCAGGAACACAGCCTGAACTTTCCGTACCTGAAAGATTTGAACAATAAGCTGGCCGACGCGATGGGCGCCGCCCGCGTGCCGCAGGTCTTCGTGCTCGACGCGGACCGGGTGATTCGCTATTCCGGTCGCGTCGACGACCAGTACGGTTTCGATACCGGCAGTGGTTATGCCAAGCCAGGCGCCAGTCGCAATGATCTCGCCACGGCCGTCGACGAGTTGCTCGCCGGCAAGGAAGTCAGCCAACCGCAAACGCAGCCGCTGGGCTGTTTGATCGGCCGCGTCCGCGAGCCTCAAAAAGACAGCGACGTCACCTACTCGAACCAGATCGCCCGGGTCTTTCAGGATCACTGCGTTGAATGCCATCGTCCGGGGCAGATCGGGCCTTTTGCGCTGGAGAACTATGAAGACGCCGTCGGCTGGGCCGAGATGATCGAGGAAGTCGTGCGCGACAGCCGCATGCCTCCCTGGCATCCTGATGCGGAGCACGGCCACTTCAAGAACGACATCTCACTGAGCAAGCAGGATAAGGACTTGATCTACCGGTGGGTCGCCGCCGGTTCGCCCGAGGGCGATCCCAAGAACTTGCCCCAGCCGAAGCAGTATGCGGGTAGCTGGACGATTCCCGGCGGGCCCGATGCCGTGTTTTACATGACCGACGAGCCGGTGGACGTGCCAGCCGAAGGGACCGTCGAATATCGCTACTACATCGTCGATCCCGGGTTCAAGGAGGACAAGTGGGTCAGCATGGCCGAGTGCATGCCCGACAATCGCGGCGTCGTGCACCACATCATCGTATTTCTCAAGCCGCCGGCGCGTGCGGACGAACCGGGCGACAAGGACCAAGACGAGAAACAAGCCGATGGCAAGGAATCCGGCGGCGAGCGCCCAGCCCGCCGGGGCCGCGGCGGCGCCCGAGGGCAGGCCTCGTTCGGACAACTGACCGGCTTCGCCCCCGGCACGCGTCCGACCATGTTGCCGCCGGGAATGGCGAAGCTGATTCCCGCCGGTTCGCAGTTGGTCTTTCAAATGCACTACACGCCCAACGGTTCTCCGCAAAAGGACCGCAGCTCGGTGGGCATCAAGTTCTGCGATCCCGACACGGTGAAGTATCGCGTGGCGACGGCCAATGCCGTCAACGCCTTCTTTCAGATTCCGGCCGGCGACCCGAACTACGAGGTCGAGTCGGACCGGACCTACGAGCGCGACGTGCTGATGCTTTCCGTGTTCCCGCACATGCACCTGCGCGGCAAGGATTTTCGCTATGACCTGATCTACCCGGACGGCCACCAGGAAACGATCATGAACATGCCGCGCTACGACTTCAACTGGCAGACGAGCTACGTCTTTGCCGAACCGTTGAAGCTGCCGGCCGGCACCAGGCTGCACTGCACGGCCCACTTCGACAATTCGGCCGACAATCCCGCGAATCCCGATCCGACGCAGCCGGTGCGCTGGGGCGATCAGACCTGGGAGGAGATGATGATCGGCTGGTTCGACGTCGCGGTGCCCAAGGATTGGGACATCGGCGACGTGCTGTCGCCGATCTCGCGCCGGCCGCAGCGCGACCGGCAGCCCGAGGCCGAGCGGCCCGAGCCGAATGATTCCGCCGGCTGATCGCCGCGCGATCGACTTGCAGCGATTCGACAAGGGCCCGCCGGCACCGTCGTCGGCGGGCCCTTTTTTTCGCTCGAAGTACGGCAGACTGGCACCCGGCCATCCGGCGGGGGCAACTCGCCTGCCGCTCGTCGTGGCTGGCAGGTTCGTCGGCAGTCCCATCAAACCATGCTCTTGGGGGCGATTTGCAGCCCTTACAGGGATCAGGGTTGTCAGTCGCGCGAGCCACTTATTAAAATTGACGTCTGTCAGTGGTGCACTTTATCTATCTCCAGCCTGGCCAGGTAGCTCTGCATCAATGATGCACAATACGACTTCCGCCGGCCCGCGGCCAAAATGGCGATCCATTGTGTTTTGTTGCCTCACGGCGGGTTTGCTGGCCGGCTGTGGCAACCAGATGTCGCCCGAACAGGCGGCCGCCATCTCGAAGTACCAAAACCTCGGCGGGACCATCGTCTTTCAGTACGGCGGTTACCGCCTCAAGTTGAATAGCACTCGAGTTGCCGACGAGGACCTGGTGCAACTGCCGGACATCAAGAATCTGAAACGCATCGATCTTCAAAGCACCGCGATCACCGACGCGGGCCTCAAATACCTTGAGCCGGTTTCCTCGCTTACGTTCGTCGACGTATCCGCGACGGGCGTCACGGAAGAAGGCGTCGAACGCCTGCGCAAGGCCCTGCCGAACGTCGAGGTCCGGTACTAGCACCGCAATACCAGGTTTGGGTGCAACTGCTGACTCGTCCAGCGGTGCTTATCGAGGAAGTCGGGCTGCCAGCGATTCAACCGCGCTGGGTGCCGTGGCTCACGGCTCACCGGCCACGTGCGTATCCAGATAGTGCCGATGACGACGCGGAAACGTATGCCGGCTGATGGGCGCAAAGCCCTCGACTTCGTGAAAATACATAAAGTGCGTGACGAGGGTCACGTCCGGCCCGATCTGGACCAGATTGAACGAGTTTTTCTCGCGCTCCTGCGCCCGGCCCCGCCGCGAGGTGGTCGTCCCGGACTGCACGACGATGATCCCGCTGCCGGGAGTCTTGCTGCGGTAAACGTCAAGTGAGTTGCCGATGTAGCCCCGGTGCAAATGTCCTCCCAGGATCAATTCGACGCCCAGCTCGTTAAAGCGATCGAGGGCTTCGCGGGCCCGCCACATGACGTCGTTTTCGTCGTCGTAGTCAGGTGCCGGCGAAATGGTGATGCGCCACGACGATTCGTACAGCCGTCGAAGGCGCTTTGGCCAGCGCCTCGCGCAGAAGTCAAGCTGCCAGCGATCGATCCGCCCGTTGGTGATCGCCCACAGCGGCGAGGTCGTGTTCAACGAGACGATGGCCACGTCGTCGCGCATCAAGACGCTGTCCAGTTCCTGCGAAATGTACTGCCGATACAGGGCATACGGCCGAAACAGCCGCTCGAAAACCCGGTACACGGGTACGTCGTGATTGCCCGGCGTCACCACCAGCGGCACGCGGGGCAACCGGTCCAGATACGCTCGCGCTTGATCGTATTGCTTGCGCTTGGCACGCTGAGTGAAGTCGCCGCTGGCCACGATGATGTCCGGCGCCAACGCGCCGGCAGCCCGCAATGCCGCTTCGCCCACCGCCGGGACAAACGGCGGGCCGAAATGCAAATCGGAGATATGAAGTATCGAAAGCATCCGCTGTCCGGTTCAGTCTCGCGGCCTGTGTGCCCACTTTGTATCACACCGGCCGAGGGCTGGGCAGACCATCGACGGGCGGCCCCGGGCGGGAATCGCGGCGTTATCCATGGCCGGGTTGCGGGTTCGGCAGGCCGGCGACTAAGATGGAGCAAGTGCCGGCATGGCTTTTCGCAAGCGGCGGCGGTGCATCAGGTTGCGTCGGTGCACCCAATGCAGAATTCGCACACAATCTTAACCGATCCCTAATACTGCCATGGTATCCATCACGCTTCGAGATAGTTTTGACGCGCCTTCGGAAACCGTGGATATGGCTGCGCATCGCGTCCTCGTCGTCGATGACGAAGAGGATCTGCTGGAATTGGTCCGCTACAACCTGAGCAAAGAGGGCTTTCAGGTCCGTTGTGTGGCCAGCGGCGAAGAGGCCCTGCAGGAGGCCCGGTCGTTCTTGCCCGACCTGATCCTGTTGGATCTGATGTTGCCCACCGTCGACGGGCTGGGCGTCTGCAAGATTCTCAAGGGGAGCCCCGCTACGCAGAACATCCCGGTGATGATGGTCACCGCCAAGACCGAAGAGGCGGACGTCGTCAGCGGCCTGGAGCTGGGGGCCGACGATTACATCACCAAGCCGTTCAGTCCCCGGGTGCTGTTGGCCCGCATCCGGGCCGTGCTGCGGCGCAAAAATCGCCCTCCGCTGGATGAAGACCCTGCGACCATCCGCGTCCATGAGTTGATGATCCACCCCGGCCGCCACGAAGTATTGTTGCGCGGCCAACCGGTCGAGCTGACCTTTACCGAATTTCGGCTATTGCAGTTTCTTGCCCGCAAGCCGGGCTGGGCCTTTTCTCGCAGCCAGATCGTCGACGCGGTCAAGGGTGAGGACTATCCGGTGACCGAGCGCAGTGTCGACGTGCAGGTGGCCGGGCTGCGAAAGAAGATGGGAGATCTGGGCCATTACGTCGAAACTGTGCGAGGAGTAGGCTACCGATTCAAGGAGTAGCCATGTCCAAGCGACGGTTGTTCTGGCAGCTATTCCCCACCTACGGGCTACTGGTCGTGGCGGCCGCGATACTTCTCGGGTGGGTGGCGCTGCGCATCTGCAGAAGTAGCTATCTGGACGCGACTGCGCAACGAGTTGATCGGCCGGGCCGATTTTCTCGACTCGCAGCTCGGACCAGAGATTCCCGCCGACCGGAGCGATTTCAATCGCCTGGTGCGGCGCTTGGATGAGTCCAGCGGCGTTCGCGTCACGCTGATCATGCCCGACGGCCGCGTCGACATCGACAGCCGCGGCCGTCCCGAGGAATTCGAAAACCAGCTGAATCGGCGCGAAATCCGCCGGGCGGTCAAGGGGAATGTCGGCGAGGCGGTCCACTACAACGCGGGCCTCGACGAAACCGTGTTCTACATCGCCGTGCCCATCATGCGCTACGACCGGCAATTCGGCATCTTTTATCTCTCCAAACCGCTGGGAACGGTCGATCGCACGCTAGCCCGCATGCAGGCGTGGATGCTGGTCTTCTCGCTGCTGTTGTTGGGCCTGGCCGCGTTTCTGTCCTGGCGCGTGACGCAAGGCATCGCCGAGCCTTTGGCCGATCTGCGATTGGCCGTGCGGCGACTTTCGGAGGGACAGTGGACCGCACGGGTCACGATTCCCGACGCCCGCGAGACGGCCGAACTGGCCGAAGCCTTCAATCAACTGGCGGATCGATTGCAGCGCCGCGTCAGCATTCTGACTCAGAACAACAACGAGCAAAAGGCCGTGCTGGCCAGCATGGTCGAAGGGGTGCTGGCCGTCGACAGTCAGGCGCGAATCATCAGCCTCAATCGCGCCAGTTGCCGGCTGCTGGGGCTGGAGCAGGCACACGTCCAAGGAAAACGCTTACAGGAAGTGGTTCGCAACGCCGACTTGAGCCGTTTCGTCAGTCGTGCGCTGGCCGACGAGAAGCCCATCCAGGCGGACGTGCTTTTGTTGGGCGATCGCGAGCGCGTAATGCAGGCGCATGGCTCGGCGCTGCACGACCTGGAGGGCCGGCCCATCGGCGCGGTGATCGTGCTCAATGACGTGACCGACTTTCGCAAGCTGGAGCACATCCGCCGCGATTTCGTGGCCAACGTGTCGCACGAATTGAAGACCCCGGTCACGTCGATCAAGGGCTTTGTCGAAACGCTGCTCGATGGCGCCATGGAAGACCCCGTCGATTCGGAGCGTTTCCTGCGGATCATCGCCAAACAGGCCGATCGCCTGCATGCCATCATCGAAGACCTGCTCGCGCTGTCGAAGATCGAACAAACCCAGGACAGCGAGGCCCTGGTGCTGGTGCCGGTCCCGCTCAAGCAACTGCTGGAAAGCGCCATGGCCACCTGCCAATCCTCGGCCCGCGACCGCAGGATCGAAGTCAAGCGTCAGTGCCCCGACGAGTTGCTGGTCGACGTGAACACGCTGTTGTTCGAGCAGGTGCTCGTTAACCTGCTGGACAACGCCGTCAAGTACAGCGAGCCGGAACATCAGGTTCGCCTTTCCGCGGCGGCCTCCGGCGGCGAAGTGACCATCAGCGTCACCGACCAGGGGTGCGGTATCGCCGACGAGCATCTTTCGCGCATCTTCGAGCGGTTCTACCGGGTCGATCGGGCCCGTAGCCGCAAGCTGGGAGGCACCGGGCTGGGGCTAGCCATCGTCAAGCACATCGTCCAGGCCCATCACGGCCGCGTTTCCGTCGAGAGCACGGTGGGCGTCGGCAGCACGTTTACGATTCACCTGCCGCAGTCGGCCGCACTCTCCGAAGATCGAGAACCCGTCGAACGCCACGGATACTCGATATAGCGGGCCGTTGTCTCGGCCGTTTCGCGCCCGAGCAGCCGCTCGATGACGTGAAACGACATGTCGATCCCCGCGGCCACGCCGGCCGAGGTGATCACGCGTCCGTTGTCGACGAACCGCACGTCATGGCGCACCGTGGTCCGCGGCGCCAATTCGCCCAGCAGCCCTAAGGACAGGTGGTGCGTGGTGGCTGCCAGACCGTCCAGCAGTCCGCACTTGGCCAGTAGAAGCGCGCCGGTGCAGACCGACAGCACCAGTTCCGCCTCGGCGGCCCTGTGGCCAATCCAATTGAGCACCGTCTCGTCGTGCACCAGCGGCCGCGTCCCCTGCCCGCCCGGCACGATCAGCACGTCGATTTTCCCCGCGTCGGCAAACGAGCAGTCGGGCACGACCCGCAGGCCGTTTCGGGCCGCCAGCGGAGCAGCGGTCTGCGCAACGGTAAACACGCGAAAGCTGCCGGGCACCACCTGGCGGCCGGCCACCGAAAACACTTCGTACGGCCCGCAGAAGTCGAGCACCTCGACGTCCGGAAAGATGAAGATCCCCACGTTGGCGCGTCGCTCACGGCCAAAAACTCCTCCGCCAGTGCCAGGGTGAATCCTCCCCGAGTGAGTCTAACCGACGGAGCCGCCCGTGTATTGCAGACGTATCTTAAACGAAAAATGCGGGGCAGGTCCTGGCCGCGTTCGGACCCGGACCCCGCATGAGACAGGCCCGAAACAAGAAAGCGGGGCAGGTCGGCGCGTTTGGACCCGCCCCGCCTGAAACGATCGCAGGCTTCGGCTCACTTCTCCGCGGGCGCCGATTCGTCCTGGTTCCCTTCGGCGCCGCTTCGTCTGCCAGCGCCCGGCGCAGGTCCTCCACGCGCTCGCGCATCCGCTCCATCTCGCGGCTCAGTTCGTCCAGGCGGCGTTCGACCGAGCCGCGCACCTGCGTCTCGATGCCGGGCGACTTCGGCCCGGGCCTTGTCGGCAAGCCGTTCGGACTCTCGCCGCACCCGTTCGGCAATTTCACCGGCAGCAGCCGGCAGCGCCGGCGGAGGGGGGACCGCCACGAAGAATTTCTGGCCGCCCGGCAAGTCCACGACGATTTTTCCCCGCACGCGGGACAGGGTCGATTCGACCGCCGTCCGCGCCGCGGCGGGCAACTTGTCCAGGTCGTTGGCCGTCGCCGTCCAGGTCTTGTCCCCTTCCTTCACTTCGATCTCGGCAGGTTCGTTTCCGTGCTTGTGAATCCGGATGTCGAGATCATCGGGCAGCTTGTGTTCCAGCTTCTGATTGAGCTCCACGATCCGATCCGAGAGGATGTGTCCCGGCTGAATGAACTGCATCCGCAATTCGGCCCCGGAATTGCGCAGCTTCTCGCGAATCTTCCGTTCCAGCTCGTTGATCTTGACGCTGTCGAGCTCCCCGATTCTGGAGATGATCTCATTGAGGTTGACGTTCCCGTCGAGCATGATTTCCAACTCGTCGGCGCGATGCTTGAACGCGTCGGGCTGGACGTTCACCTTGATGTGCTCGCCGGCCCGAATGAGCTCGAGCGAAACCTCCTTGCCTTCCGACGCGTTGAGCAACTCGACCACCTTGCCCAGGTCCGCCACGGGCGTGCCGTTGATCGACAGCAGCACGTCGTTGACCTTCAGACCGGCGTGCTCCGCCGGACCGTCCGCGAGGATTTCGGCCACCAGGGCCCCCTTGCCGTCCAGTCGCAAGTGCTCGTCCAGCACTTTGGGCACCGCGGTGAGCTTGGTGCCCAGCGTGTATCTGCGGTCAACCTGGATGTGCAGATCACCTTTCCCCTGGCCTTCGCCGTTCGCGGTTTGCGGCGGCTCATCGGCCTGGGCCGCGGCCACGAGCGTCGTCGCCAGCACGGCGCATCCCAGCCAAACGGCCGGACGAAAACAGTTCACCACTCGCATGAGATTCTCCTTTGAAAGTTAAAACTGCACCAATTCCGGCGATCGCAGCTCCATCTCCTCGATCGGCACGACGACCTGCCGCCCGTCGGACAGCACGATCGGCAGCAGCTCTTGCCGGCGGTTGACCTCCCAGCCGTCCTGCTCCAATCCCCGGGCCAACGCCGAGGCAATCGGCGGCGAATTAGCCAAGAGCTGCGCCGGGTCGTCCACCGGGGTGTTCATCACCCGCAATTGAATCGGTTCCGCGTTGCCGTCGCCGCCGACGGGCGTCAGCGTGAGCGTCTGCCAGGCTTCGCCGACGGACCGTTCGGTCGACCGTTCGTCGGCCGCGGGCGCATCGACAAGAGCCTCGACGAGCGCCTCGCCTGCCGGATTCACCACCGGCTGCGGGGCGCTTGCGCGGCGCCGTTTGATCGGACACACCGGCCGATTGATGCGCCGTCCCCGTCGCCGCTCCGTCCCAAGGTGAAACCCAGCCTCCCAGTCCGAAAGCGATCAGCAGGCCGGCCGCGATCGCCAGCCAGCGACTCGCCCGGGCGGCGGCGCGCGGCGCGGGCCTGGCCGGGCGCTCACTTGGGCCACCAGCGGTTCGCCCGCCATTCGCCCCAGTTGCCAGCGCCAGGCTTGTGCCTCGAGAAACGCCAGCGCGCAGCGGCGCCATCCCCCCGGCTCGTCGTCCAAGGCGGCCAGCAGTTCGCGCCGCTCGTCGACGCCCAATTCGCCGTCGACCAGGCGGTCGAGTACGCGGCGATCGTCGTGATGGAATTCGTCCAGGATCGTCATGGTCTCACCCCCGCGCTTTCGACCGCCGCCAGTTCCCGGCGCAACCGTGCCCGGGCTCGATGCAGTCGGCTTTCGACCGCGCTTTCCGTTGTGCCCAAATGTTGGGCCAATTGTTCGTAACTCCAGTTTTCGGTGTACTTGAGCAGCAGGATCTCGGCCTCGCGTCGCGGAATCCGGCGCGATCGCCCGGCGGACCAGGTCCTGCCGCTCGTCGGCCAACAGCCACTCGAGCGGGTCGAGCGTGCCGGTCGTCGTGCTCACTCGGCGGCATGCGCTCGGCATAGCGGGCAGTCAGCTTACGCAGGCGCCCCTGCCTGCGGCGATACAGTAGCGAGTGCGTCACCGCCAGCCGGTACAGCCAAGGCGCTGCCTTGCCCGCGTCCGCCAGCGGCGCCTGCTGCTTGACCGCCGCCAGGGCCACTTCCTGCATCACTTCGTCGACCGCCGCCGCTTTCGCCCACCCGCGCAAGCACCACCGTCCGCAACCAGCGGTCGTGCTCGGCGAGCGTCATCTGCCAGTTCATCTGCGGCATCGGGTGACGAGGGCTCTGGATGCTCGGCGAAACGGCACCGGCGGGGACGCTGTCGCCGCCGCACAGGAGAATAGTTACCGCAGCGGGCCCGCATCTTGCGGAAAAAAACGCCGCCGATCTCCACTTTCGCCGAAGTGCATGGCCGGGATGATTATATGCCGGCAACCCTCGCCCCGTTTCCAGATGGCGCCAGCTGCCTTAGAATGCTGCACTTCGGCCCGTTTTCGCTTTCCGAACAGGCGCAGAATAGCCCCATGACCGCTCAACCCGCCTGCTGGCTCGTCAAGTCCGAGCCGGATTGCTTTTCGATCCACGACCTGGCCGCCAGCCCTGCGCAAGACCACCTGCTGGAGCGGCGTGCGAAATTACCAGGCCCGGAACTTCATGCGGGCCATGCGCAAGGCGACCGTGTACTGTTTTACCACTCGAGCACCGATCCGCCGGCGGTGGCCGGCACGGCCGTGGTGGTTCGCCAGGCGTATCCCGATCACACGGGCCTTGATCCCCAAGACGATCACTACGATCCCAAGGCCTCGCCGGCCAATCCGATCTGGGAGATGGTCGATATCCGCCTGGACGAGATTTTCAGCGAGCCGGTGCCGATCGGCGTGCTGCGGGGCGTGAAGGCATTGGCCGGCATGGAATTGCTGCGCAAAGGCTCACGGCTGTCGGTGCAGCCGGTTCGCCCCCGCGAGTTCGAAACCGTGTTGCAACTGGCCAGGCAGGCCAGGGTCGCCGCAAGGCGACGGTCCAAGAAACCGCCTCAAGCGGCCGGCCGCCAAGAAGAAATCAACCCCCGCGACCCGCAAAGCGAAGAAGGCGCCCCGCCGCGCCAGCTAGGTTCACCGCAGCGTAGGTTCACCAGAGCGCGACTTCGAATCCGATCCACGATGAATGCACGCGACCCGCTCGCCTGGATCGACGAAGAGCTGGACCAACTGGACCGGCAAGGGTTGCTGCGCGCACTGTCGACCCACGCCGGAGCGCAGCGCGTTCGACTGCACGACGGCTCGCGGGAGTTGATCAACTTCGGCTCGAACGACTATCTGGCGCTAGCGGCCGATCCGAGCCTTCTCGGCCGCGGCGATCGAAGCCACGCAGGCCGAAGGGACCGGCGCCGGCTCCAGCCCGCTGGTCACAGGGCATTCGACGGCGCACGAGCAGCTCGAAACGGCACTGGCGGCCTTCGAGGGAACCGAGCGAGCGCTGGTGTTCAGCTCCGGCTATGCCGCGAACCTGGGCGCGATCACGGCGCTGGCGCGGCCCGGGCGACGCGATCTATGCCGACCGAAAGAACCATGCCAGCATGATCGACGGCTGCCGGTTGTCGCGGGCCGACGTGCACGTCTATCCGCATCGCGATTGGCGCACCTGCTCGAGCGCTGCTGGCCGACAGCGACCGCTATCGCCGCCGACTGATCGTCGACCGAAAGCGTGTTCAGCATGGACGGCGACCTGGCGCCGCTGGTGGAACTGGCCGACCTGGCCGAACGGTTCGATTGCGATGCTGTTGGTCGACGAAGCACACGCCACGGGAGTCTTCGGTCCGCAGGGCCGCGGGCTGGCCGAGCAACTCGGCGTCGAGGACCGCGTGCCGGTGCGCATCGGCACGCTCAGCAAAGCCCTGGGCGCCGCCGGAGGATTCGTCTCGGGCAGCCAGCGTCTGATCCAGTGGCTCGTCAATCGGGCGCGGCCCTACGTGTTTTCGACGGCCTTGCCGCCGGCCACCTGCTCGGCCGCCCGGCGTGCATTGGACGTCGTGCGGCCAGCAAAGCCGCCGGCGCGAGGCGCTGCTCGACGAGGCACAGAACCTGCGCGTGCGGCTGCAAGATCTGGGCTGGAACGTCGGCACCAGTGCCAGCCAGATCGTGCCGCTGGTGATCGGCGACGCCCCGGAGGCCACGCTGCTGGCCCGACAACTCCGCGAACGCGGCCTGTTGGTACCGGCGATCCGTCCTCCGTCCGTTCCGCCGGGCGAATCGCTGCTGCGGATCAGCCTGACACTGGGCCACAGCCAGGCCATGATCGACCAGCTCTGCCAGGCCTTGGCCGAGTTTTCCCCCCGATGGGCCGGCCCGGGCGGGCGTTCGATAAGGATGGCGGCAGTTTTGCCCGTTGCAGCCGAGTGGCCGCGGCCCATCGCGGCGGCCAAAAGCCCTTTGCAGCGGCCGATTTGCGACGCCGAACGGGGCACCGCGAAAGCTTGACACCCCCAGGGGGGCCATCTAGTATCGATAGGTACGACCGTGGCCGAGGTTCCGCTCCCGCGTCGGGTAGACGATACCCGTCCGGCAGCCTCGGGTGAGCGAGTGCCCGCCTTCTGTGAAACGCGGCGGCGCTGGCGAAACCACTTGGTTCACGTCCTCACGTAAAGTACCGTTCGCATCCTGAAGCGGGTGTCATGGGATACGTTTTGCTTGGCATCCTGGTCCTGGGGCTCGTGGCCACGATCGTGGCGGCCGTGATGAACTCCAAGGTCGGAGCCTCAGACCTGGCCCATCTACCAGGCCATATCTGCTGGTGTTCGTCTTCCTCGGCGCGCGGCGGTTTCTTTTACCTGGGAGCCCGCACGCTGGCCATGCACAAGAACTGGCGCGAGCGCTACCAAAGCAGTCAGCAACAGGTGGCCATGCTGGAAAGCCAGCTCCTGCCGCTCACAGGCGGCATGAGTCCCGACGGCCTGGGCGTTGAAGGCGAAATCCCGCGGCTGAAACGCGAGGTGTCGATGGCGATCGACGCCCGCGGCGGCGGCGTGTACTACGACGTCAAGGCCGGGCGGTATCGCAAGACGGCGTCGTCGAGCTCACGCTCAGCCCGCCGGGATCCAAGCCGGCGGGCGCGCGCCGAAGCCGCCGAAGGCATGCCCGCGGAAGTTCCCGCCGAGCCCCCGCCGAGCCGGCCGCCGGCGATCAACAGGCCAAGCCCGCCGGCAGCGGGCACGGGCTGGTAGCCAACACTGTGCTATTCGCCTTCGACCAGCGGCCGGCGTCGGAGGGGGGCCGCTACCTGGGTGAGTTCAAAGTCGTCGAAGCGGCGGCCGACAGCCCGACGTTCAAGGTCACGCCGAACCTGCCGCTCACCGACCCTCAGACCCAGCGGCTCGCGGCGGCTGCTGAAGGCACCTGGACGCTGTACACCGTGATGCCGCCCGACAGCGCCGCCGTCTTCACGAAGCTGGATGAGGCCCAGCGACAGGCCCTGTTGCCCCCCGCCGCGGCCGCAGCCTACGCCGAGGCCGACCGGCCGCTGCACGACTACTACTCCTTCTTCCACGAAAACTACGTGCAGCGGGCGCAGTTGGCCGCCGCGATTGCGACGACCACCGATAAGATCGAGCGGACCACCGCCGACACGACCGAAACCGAGAAGGAAGCCGGCTACCGCCAGACTGAGAAAGACAATCTGCAATCCGACCTTGCGAACTTCCAGGCCGAAGTCGAGGCCATCACCGCCTACGACAAGTCGCTCGAGGCGTTGGTGGTCCAGGTCCACGACCGGCTCAAGGCGACGTACATCGAGAATCGCCGCGCGGCCCAAACGCTCACCCGCGAGCAATTGAAGGCCGCTAGCCAGATCGACCAGCGCACTAACGCCGAGGGGCGACCCTCCGGTTGAGGCCCCTCGTTCCGCCTTAGCTGGCAGACGGTCGACGGCGCCGTCCGGAGCCTGAAATCCTGAACGGGCCAAGTGCTGCACTTTCCGCCGGCAGTGCCGTGCGATATCCTTCTAATGCGCCGCGTCGGACGGCCGAACGGGCGCCACCACCGCACCTTGCGTCTTGCTGCCAGCCTCGCGGAAGAGCTTTCATGGGCATCTACGATCGACCCTATCTGCGCGACGAAGAGCGGAGCAGCGGGTGGACGAGCGGCCGCTCGATGGTCGTCAACCTGATCATCGCCAATGTCGCGGTCTGGCTGGCCGGCATCGTGCTGGAAGAGCAGATCTTCGAGTGGCTGCCGCTCAAGAGCGACCTGTTTCACCGGCCCTGGGAGTTCTATCAACTGCTGACCTATGGCTTCGTGCACGACGGCGCGATGCACATCCTCTTCAACATGCTGTTTCTGTTCTTTCTCGGCCCGGCCGTCGAGGGGGTTTACGGACGCTTAGAGTTCCTGCGAATTTACCTGGTTTCGATCGTGCTGGCTGGTCTGGTGTGGGTGCTGTTCGCTACATTCGAACAGCAGCCCGACGCGCCGCCGTCCCGGCTGTTGGGCGCCTCCGGCGGCGTGATGGCCATCGTCATCCTGTTCGTGCTCAACTTTCCACGGCAGATCCTCTATATCTGGGGCGTGCTCCCCGTGCCGGCCTGGGCCCTGGGCGTCTTCTTTGTCGCGGGAGATCTGCTCGGCTTTGCCCAAAGAAGCGAGGAGGGCGGGGTGCAAGTGGCCAACATCGCACACCTGACGGGCGCCGCCTTTGCCTTTATCTACTTTCGCTCGCGGTTGAACCTGGGCCGCCTGGTGCCCAGCCGTCTCGGCGAGCTGGCCGGTTCGCTGTTCCGGCCCCGGCTGCGGATCCACGATCCCGACAAAGATGCCCGCGACCTCGGCCGGCAGGTGGACGCCATCCTGGAAAAAATCAGCCGCGAGGGGGAGGACAGTCTCACCAAAAAGGAACGTCGCACCCTGGAAGAAGCCAGCCGCCGCTACCAGCAGCGGCGCCGCTAGCCCTCGCGTGGTGGCGCTGGAAGCTTTCGGCGGGGCACCTTCGTTTCCGAAGACCGAGGCTCTACGAAGTTTAGACCGACGCCGCAAGCCGCCCCAGACCGGGAAAAATCGGCGCCGCAGGCAACCAGGGCCTTGACGCTTGTGGGGCTGCTGTCATAGGCTGCCGGCGGAGGCCCAAGTGACCTTGTCCAGGCAAGGCGGGTCCCTATAATCCGTTGACCCCAGGCTTGTCGGGCAACTGCTTGCTACCTGGCGGACGCGCCAAGCGGGTGTAGCTCAGTTGGTAGAGCACGACGTTGCCAACGTCGTTGTCGTGGGTTCGAATCCCATCACCCGCTCGTAAATACTCCGAAGCAATTGTCGCCGACGTTGCAACGGGCCTTTCCTTGCGTAGCCCAGCGGCCTGGCCGCCGGGCCGAAGTGCCGCGCGCCTGATGGCGCCGAACCAATCCAACCGCTTAGCATGGCTTTATGATGGCTGCCTCCGAGAATCCCCCCGTGACCGATGACGCCACGGAGCAGGAACAAGAAAAGCTGAACTTGTCGATCAAGGTCGACAGCCCCTCGGCCTGCGAGCGGCACGTGACCGTGACCATTGGGCGCGAAGACATCGAGCGCTACTACGACAAGGTGTATAGCGAGCTGATGGGCACGGCCGCGGTCCCCGGCTTTCGTGCCGGCCGGGCTCCGCGCAAGCTGATCGAGTCCCGCTTTCGCAAGGAGGTGAGCGATCAGGTCAAGGGCTCGCTGTTGATGGACAGCATGACGCAGATCACCGACGACGAGAAGTTCTCGGCGATCAGCGAGCCCGACTTCGATCCGCTGGCCGTTGAGATCCCCGAAGAAGGGCCGATGACCTTCGAGTTCAACATCGAAGTGCGGCCCGAGTTCGATCTGCCCGAGTGGAAAGGCTTGAAAGTCGAGCGGCCAGTGCGCGAGTTTGCCGCCGACGACGTCGAAAAGCGGCTGGAACAGATCCTGGCCCGGCACGGCCGCCTCGTGCCGCACAAGGGACCGGCCACCAGCGGCGACTACATCAGTTGCAACCTGACGTTCAAGAACGGCGCCGTCGAGCTCTCCAGCGCCAAGGAAGAAGTCATCCGTCTGCGGCCCGTGTTGAGCTTCCGCGACGGCAGGATCGAAGGCTTCGACAAGACGATGAAGGGGGTCAAGGCCGGCGAAACGCGCGAGGCCGCGGCCAAGATTTCCGCCGACGCCCCCAACGAGTCGCTCCGCAACCAGGAGATTACCGCAGTCTTCGAGGTGCTCGAAGTCAAGAAGCTCGAATTGCCCGAGCTCACCCGCGAGCTGCTCGACCAGATGGGCGGTTTCGAGTCCGAAGGTGAACTGCGCGACGCGATCGCCGAAGACCTGAAGCGCCAGTTGGAGTATCACCAGCAGCAGGAAGCCCGACGGCAGGTCACCGCGGCGCTGACCGCCAGCGCCGACTGGCAGTTGCCCCCTGACCTGCTTCGCCGGCAAGCCCGCCGCGAGCTGGAGCGGGCCGTGCTCGAGCTGCGCCGCAACGGCTTCAGCGACGCGGAGATCCGGGCCTACGAGAACGACCTCCGGCAAAACAGCCTGACGTCCACCGCCAAGGCCCTGAAGGAGCACTTCATCCTGGAGCGGATCGCCGAGGAAGAGAAGATCGAGGCCGAGGGCGAGGACTACGATCAGGAGATTTCGCTCATCGCCGCGCAAAGCGGGGAAAGCGTACGCAGAGTGCGAGCCCGGTTGGAGAAACAAGGCTTGATGGATGCCCTGCGCAACCAGGTAATCGAGCGGAAGGTGATCGAGCTGGTGCTCGAGCACGCCAAGTTCAAGGACGTGTCGTTCAAACCCGAGGGTATGGACACCGAAGCCATCGAACAGGCTGCCGGCGGCGAGGACGAGCCGGAAATCCCCGAGGCCAAGCATGCCGGCGAGGCCGAACCCCTGCGAACGGCCAAGGAACACGACTAGTCAATGGGAGCCCCGTATTGTGGACGCCGCACGGAGCGCGTTGCCAGAGGGCCGATCAAACCGTTTCACGTCCCCGGCGCACCCCGCTGCGCGGGCGCTGTAGACCAGCGGCGTAGAATTCAAGCGAGGCCGGAGGGCCGACCTGCCCGGACCGCCGACGAACATAAGGATCCACCACGAATGGCCTATCGCGACTATCAGCGCCAGCGGCAAATGACGCTTGGCGATTTGCTGCTGGAGAATCGTATTATTCTCCTGCAGGGTGAGATTCACGATGGCAATGCCAACGAGATCGTGATGAAGCTGTTGTACTTGCAGAGCGAAAACCGCCGCAAGCCGATCCACTTTTACATCAACTCGCCCGGCGGAAGCGTCACGGCGACGCTGGCGATCTACGACACGATGCAGATTTGCAGTTGCGACGTGGCCACCTACTGCGTCGGCCTGGCCGCCAGCGGCGGCGCCGTGCTGCTGGCCGGCGGCGCCAAGGGCAAACGCTACGCCCTGCCGCACGCCAAGGTCATGATTCATCAGCCGTACGGGCAGGTTGGCGGCCAGATTTCCGACATCGAAATTCAAGCCGACGAAATCTTCAAGACCCGCGAGGTGCTCAACAAGATTCTCGCCGATCACACCGGCCAGCCGCTGGAGCGGATCGCCAAGGATACGAATCGCGACTATTACATGAACTCCGCCGATGCGAAAGAATACGGCGTCGTGGACGACATCCTCACCCGACCGCCCGCCGCGGCCGACGACGAGGACAAAGACTAACAACACCAACGGCGCCCGCCCGGGGGAGCCGTGTGCCAAGAGAATAAGAACATGCCCCTGATTCCATTCGTGATCGAAAAAAGTGGCCGCGAAGAGCGGGCCATGGACATCTACAGCCGGTTGCTGAAGGACCGCATCGTCTTTCTTGGCTCCCAGGTCAATGACGAAGTGGCCAACTCGATCTTGGCCCAATTGCTGTTCCTGCAGTCCGAAGACCCCAAGTCCGACATCCACCTGTACATCAATTCGCCCGGCGGCAGCGTTACGGCCGGGCTGGCGATTTACGACACGATGCAGTTCGTCACCTGCGACGTGGCCACCTACTGCGTCGGCCAGGCCGCCTCGATGGGGGCCGTCCTGCTTACCGCCGGCACCCGCGGAAAACGCTACGCACTGCCCAGCGCCCGGATCATGATCCACCAGCCGCTGGCCGGCATGGAGGGGACCGCCGAAGACATCATGATCCACGCCGCGGAATTCAAGAAGGTCAAGAAAAAGCTGAACGCGATCCTGATCAAGCACACCGGCCATCCGCTGGAGCAGGTCGAACGCGACACCGATCGCGACCGCTTCATGACCGCCGAAGAAGCCATGGAATACAAGCTGATCGACCAGGTGATCGAACACATGGAGGCCAAGCCGATCACCCCGGCCGAACCGGCCCAATAAGCAAAGCGAGACCCGTCTCCGACGTTCACAACTCGGGTGCCACTGCCGGCTCGTCCAGCAGTGCCCGAGCGTCACGGTAAATCGAACTTTCAGAAGCTGACTTCATCGAATCACACGAACCGAATATCGCCAGAAAAATCACGGATGGTGTCCTTCCGTCCCTAAAATGTACGGCCGGCCCCAGGATGGGCGCCGGCAAACTGGGCCGCCTCACTTCCCGCGACGGGCTGCCCGACAAAGCGTGACAGCACCTTCGGGCGAGCTCGACCGCTCGGCGCGAGATCCGCGCGCCGGCGTCGGCGTTGGCCAGATGGGTGCAATCGATTTTTCTGTCGCATGAGGCTGACATGAAAACGCTGCCATTCGCAGTCGCCGTAGCGCTCGTGGCCGCGCTCGGCTGCCGCTCGAACAACACTCAGGTGCTGGTCGAGCAGGAAGCCCGCATGCTCGAGGACGAAGTGTACAACCTCGAAGCGCAGCTCGATCGCTGCTGCCGCGAGCGCAACGCCCTGGCTCAGGAGCTGGCCGACCTCCGCGGCCAATCCGCCGGCGCGCCCGGTGCCAGCTACAGTCCGCCGCCGGCCGAAACGCCCCCACCGCGACGCACGCCGGGGCCGGCCAACATGCCCATGCTCGAACCCCCCACGATCGAGCTACCCGAGGCCAGCGATACGCCCCCCGACTCGCTGCTGCCCGGCCACGCGCCACCAACCACTCCGGGCGACCAGTCGCCGGCCGCTCCCGACGATGGCTCCGGCGCCGCGGTCGAGGGCCCGCCAACGCAGCTAGCGATCAACCGGCGGCTGACCGGCGGGCTGGATCGCGACGGCTCCGACGGCGACGAGGGCATCATGGTCATGGTCGAGCCGCGCGACGAGCAGGGCCGGCTGGCAAGGTCAGCCGGAGCCGTGTCGGTCGTGGTGATGGATCCATCACAACCCGGCGAAGCGGCGCGCGTGGCCCGCTGGGATTTCCAGGCCCACGAGTTTGACGAGCATCTCAAAAGCTCGACCTTCGGACGGGGCCTGCAATACGAGCTGCGCTGGCCCGGCTCGCCGCCGACGAGTCACGACCTGATGCTCTTCGTGCGCTACACGAACCCCGACGGAACCAAGCTGACGACCGAGGCGCCGCTGAACATTCGCCTGGCCTCCGACGCCGCGCGCCCGGGCACCTCGACCGCCGAAAGCCCGGAGCGTTCGCGCGAGCCAAGATCGCGGCTCAAATCCCCCGACGACGGCACGCCGCGCGAACTTTCCACGCCCGACGACGATCCGCCCAGCCGCGCCCGCCGCGGCCTACCCAGCCCGCGCCAAGCCCGCGACGATCGCCCCGAGTGGAAGCCATACCGATAAAGGGGACATTCTACTTTATTGACGGCAGCGGCCGGTTTTGGTAGCTTGGGCGACATGCCCAGGACCGCTCGCGCTTCTGTCGGTGGCATGTGCTACCACGTGCTCAATCGCGGCAATGCTCGCGCGGAGGTGTTTCACAAGGACGACGACTTCGGGGCGTTTTTGGACTTGATGGCCGCGGCCAACGATCGCCTGCCGCTGCGAATTCTGGGCTTCGTGCTGATGCCCAATCATTTCCACCTCGTGCTCTGGCCGTTCGGCGACGGTGACTTGAGCCGATGGATGCAGTGGCTGTTAACGTCGCACGTGCGGCGCTACCATCGCCATTACCAAAGCGGTGGCCATGTGTGGCAAGGGCGATTCAAGGCGTTTCCTATCGAACAGGATCAGCACTTGCTCGCCGTGCTGCGATACGTGGAACGCAATCCCCTACGAGCCAAACTCGTGCGACGCGCCGAAGCCTGGCCTTGGTCCAGCCTGTCGTGGCGACGCGGCGGCAAGGACGCGGCCTTGCTCGCAGACTGGCCCGTCTCCCGCCCGCGAAACTGGCTCACGCACGTCAACGCGGTTCAAAGCGAAGCGGAACTGGCGGCCGTGCGGCAGAGCATTGCTCGCGGCGCACCATTCGGCGATCCGCGTTGGAGCAATCGCACCGCGAAACGCCTGGGCCTCGAATCCTCACTGCGGCCCCGCGGTCGCCCAAAGAAACATAAAAAGTAGAATGTCCGAATGTCCCCTCTTGTCTTCCATCAATGCACGCGATGTCCCGGTTTCGCTCCTTCGTCGGGGCTGAGCAGGAAGATCTCCTGGCCGCCGGCTCCGGCCGCTACGACCATGCCTTCGCTCGTGCCGAAGGTCATCTGCCGCGGGGCGAGATTCGCCACGCACACCACCAGACGGCCCACCAGCTTCTCGGGCTGGTAGGCACTTTTGATCCCCGCAAAGACCGTGCGACGCTGGTCACCGCCCAACGAGAGCGTAAGCTTCAACAGCTTCTTGGCCTTGGGCACCTCTTCGGCCGCGACCACCCGGGCTACGCGCAGGTCGACCTTCGTAAAGTCGTCGATCGAAATCTGCTCGGCCACCAGCGGCTCGGCTTCCAGCGCGGCGCCGCTATCGTCCGGCGCAGCGACATGGGACGAACTGTCGGCAGATGCGCTGGCACTTCCGGCGGCGGGTTGTGACTCGTTCACGGCAAACTCCTCTCGGCTTTCGGCAACCATGGCTTCCACCTGGGCCGGTTCGACCCGTTTGATCATGTGCTTGAATTCGTTGATCGGCCGGCCCACCAGCGGCGTCCCGGCATCATCCCAATGACTGACTCCCGAGCCCAGTAGCTCCTCGGTCTGCCGCTGCAGGCTGGGGAGCACGGGGCTCAGGTAGATCACCAACTGGCGGAACAGGTTCAAGGCGACTGTGCAGCCGTTCTGCAGCTCGACGGCCCGCTCGACGTTGTTCTTCAGTTTCCAGGGGGCGGCCTGGTCGACGAAATGATTGGCCCGATCGGCCAGGGCCATCACCAGCCGCATGGCCCGGTTGTAATCGCAGGCTTCGTAGGCGGCGGCAATCGCCTCGCCCTCGGCAGCCGCGGCGGCAAACAGTCCGCCGTCGTCGGGATACGAGGCGGCCAGACCCGTCTGCTGCACGAACTTGGCCGTGCGGCTGGCCAGGTTGACGACCTTGCCTACCAGGTCCGAGTTCACCTTGGAGACGAACTCCTCGCGGTTCAGGTCCAAATCGTCCAGTCCCGGGCCGAGCTTCGAGGCGTAGTAGTAGCGCAGATACACCGGGTCCAGGTGGTTGAGGTAGGTGGCGGCGCGGACGAACGTCCCCTTGGTCTTCGACATCTTCTCGCCGTCGACCGTGAGGAAACCGTGCACGTGAACCTTGGCCGGCAGGCTGAAGCCGGCCGTCTTGAGCATCGCCGGCCAGAACAGCGTGTGAAAGTACGTGATGTCCTTGCCGATGAAGTGGTGAATCTCGACCGCCGGCGAGCGCCACCACTCGTCCAGCTTCTCGCCATGCCGCGCGCACCATTGGGCCGTCGAGGCGATGTAGCCGATCGGCGCGTCGAACCACACGTACCAGTAGTTGCCCGGGCTGTCGGGAATCTCGAAGCCGAAGTACGGCGCCGGCCGCGAGATATCCCAATCGCGCAGCGGCTCATCGAGAAAATGACCTGCCAGGTAATTGGCCACTTCGCGCTGCAGGTGATTGCCGGCTTGCGTCCACTGGGCCAGAAACTCGTGCAGTCGCTCGATGTGCACGAACAGGTGATTCGCCGACCGCACCTCGGGTGTCGTGCCCGAGAGCGTACTCTTGGGATCGATCAGGTCCGCCGGGCTGTAAGCCGCTCCGCACTTGTCGCAACTGTCGCCATACTGGTCCGGTGAGTGGCAGTTCGGACACGTGCCCCTGACGAACCGGTCGGCCAGGAACGTGCCGGCGTGGGCGTCATAAAGCTGCGTAACTTCCCGCTCGCTCACCAGTCCGGCTGCGCGGAGCTTCGACCAGATTTCGCCGCACAACCGGCGATTTTCGTCACTGTGCGTGCTGCCATAGTTGTCAAACTCGACGTCGAACCGCCGGAAGTCGTCGACGTGGGCCCGCTGCATGTCGGCGATCAGGGCCGTTTCGCTCCGCTTCTCCTGCCGGGCCCGAATCATGATCGCCGTGCCGTGCGTGTCGTCGGCGCAAAGATAAATGCACTCGTGCCCGCGCAGCTTCTGGAAGCGGACCCAGATGTCCGTCTGGATATATTCGACCAGGTGCCCCAGGTGGATGTGTCCGTTGGCGTAGGGCAGGGCGGCGGTGACGAGGATTTTGCGCCGGAGAGCGGGGTTCGGTTGTGCAGAATCGCTCTTCGCCACGGTATTTTGGCCCACGGTTGGTCAACGCGCCCGGTCCAAGAAGCCGCCTATTGTACCCCGGCGGTCCCCAAAGCGTGAGCCCCCGCGCGGCCCGGGGGTTCGCGTGCAAAAAAAGAAGGCGCCGCAGAACCGTGGTTCTCGACGCCCCCGCTGATTCGCGATCGCTGATGGATTCATCCCGGGGCGAAACCCCGGCGACAACTACTCTACCATCCAGGTTTCGCCGCTGGTGAACAGCGTCTTGAGGTCCCCCTTGGATCGCTTTTGAGCATCGACAACCTGCTTACTCAACACCTCTTCGTAGCGGGGCTTGTCGATGTCGCGGTACACGCCGATCGGTTCGGGGAACTCGGGGTGCGACATGCGACTGAGCAGGTAAGCCAGGGTCGGCTCGGTGGCCCGCTCGTCGTGGAACAACAGGTCGTCCTCGCTGATCCCCTTGCCCAGCTCGACCACCTCGGGCGTCATGCCATTGAGTCGGATACCCTTGTCGCGGTTCTTGCCGAAAATGAGTGGCTTGCCGTGCTCCAGTTCGAGCGTGCGATCGGCCTTCACGTCGCGGCCGGTGGCATACTCGAAGGCGCCGTCGTTGAACACGTTGCAGTTCTGGTACACCTCAACGAACGACGTCCCCACGTGCTCGGCGGCCCGCTTGAGCGTCATCGCCAGGTGCTTGATGTTCACGTCGATCGAGCGGGCCACGAACGTCGCCTCGCAGCCGATGGCCACGCACAAGGGGTGCAAAGGGTTGTCGATCGCCCCGGCCGGCGTGCTCTTGGTGACCTGGCCCAGCACCGAAGTGGGCGAATACTGTCCCTTCGTCAGACCGTAAATCCGATTGTTGAACAGAACGATGTTGATGTTCAGGTTGCGGCGGATGGCATGCATCAGGTGATTGCCGCCGATCGACAGCGCGTCGCCGTCGCCGGTGATGACCCACACCGACAGGTCGGGCCGGGCCACCTTCAGTCCGGTGGCCACGGCCGGCGCCCGGCCGTGAATCGAATGCATGCCGTAGGTGTTCATGTAGTACGGAAAACGGCTCGAACAGCCGATTCCCGAGATGAACACGGTCTTTTCCGGCGCGATGCCCACCTGCGGCAGCACCTTCTTCATCTGGGCCAGAATCGAATAGTCCCCGCAGCCCGGGCACCAGCGCACTTCCTGGTCGCTGGCAAAATTGGCGGGCGTCAATACGTTTAGCGCGGTTTCAGTGCTCATTTCGCTCTCGACTGTCCCTGTACGAAGGGGCTGTTGGGGATGATGGTTTGGGGTGATGATCACACGGTTGGTCGGATGGTCGGCCGCGGTTTGCGCTAGCCGCTGAGCATCTCCTTGATTTTTTCGACGATCTCGCGGATGGCGAATGGCTTGCCTTGGATCTTGTTCAGGCCGACCGCGTCGACCAGAAACTCCGCCCGCAGCAGCATCCGCAGTTGGCCGCGGTTCAATTCAGGCACCAGCACCTTCTTGAAGCGGCTGATGATATCGCCCAGGTTCGCTGGGAAGGGGTTGAGATAACGCAGATGCACGTGCGAAACGCTTGCCCCGCGGCTGCGGGCCTGGCGAACGCCGGTGGCGCAGGCACCATACGTGCCGCCCCAACTAACCACCAGCAATTCGCCGCTCGCCGGCCCGTCGACCTCCTGCGGCGGCAGGTCATTGGCCACCAGGGCCACTTTGCGTGCCCGCAGGTTGACCATGTGCTCGTGGTTGGCCGGCTCATAGTTGACGTTGCCGGTGATGTCCTGCTTCTCGAGTCCGCCGATGCGGTGCATCAGCCCCGGCGTGCCCGGCAGGGCCCAGGGCCGCGCCAGCCACTCGTCGCGAGCATAAGGTTCGAACGGATGGCCGTTTTCCAGCGCCGGCGGATGCTTGATCTGGAGTTGTGGCAGCGACTCGACGTCCGGCACTTGCCACGGCTCGGCCCCGTTGGCGATGTAGCCGTCGGTCAACAGCATGACGGGCGTCATATGCCGCACCGCGATCTGCCAGGCATCGAACGCCGCCTGAAAGCAATCGGCCGGGCTGCGGGCCGCCACGATCGGCAACGGGCACTCGCCGTTGCGGCCAAACATGGCTTGCAGTAGGTCGGCCTGCTCGGTCTTCGTCGGCAATCCGGTGCTCGGGCCGCCGCGCTGCACGTTGATGACGATCAACGGCAGTTCGGTCATCACCGCCAGGCCAACGGCCTCGGTCTTGAGCGCGATGCCCGGGCCGCTGGAAGCGGTCACGCCCATCGCACCGCCAAACGCGGCACCAATGGCCGAAGTCACCGCGGCGATCTCGTCCTCGGCCTGAAACGTGCGGACTCCGAAATTCTTGTGCCGCACCAACTCGTGCAGGATGTCGCTGGCCGGCGTGATAGGATAGCTGCCGTAAAACAGCTCGCAGCCGCTCCGCTGCGAGGCGGCCACCAGGCCCCAGGCCAGCGCCTGGTTGCCGGTGATATTGCGGTAAAGGCCCGGATCCAGGTCGGCTTTGCTGACCTTGAACTGGCTGGCCATCGCGTCGGTCGTTTCACCGTAGTTGTAACCGGCGTGCAACGCCCGGCGATTGGCCTCGGCCACGGCCGGCATCTTGCCGAACTTGGCGTCGATATAGCGGAGCGTCGGCTCGAGCGAGCGGTCGTAGAGCCAGAACACCAGCCCCATGGCGTAAAAGTTGCGGCAGCGGTCGCTTTCCTTCTGGCCCAGCCCCAGGCCTTCGACGGCCAGTCGCGTGAGCTTGGTCATTTCGACCTGAAACAGTTGATATCCGTCGAGACTGCCGTCTTCCAGTGGATTCGTCGCGTAGCCGGCCTGGGCCATTCCTTTTTCGTCGAAGGCGTCCTTGTTGACGATCAGGATGCCACTGCCGACCAGGTCCGGCAAGTTGGTGACCAGGGCCGCGGGATTCATGGCCACCAGGGCGTCGACCTGGTCGCCTGGGGTGAAGATCTCACTGCTGGCAAAGCGAATCTGAAAGCCGCTCACGCCGGCCTTGGTGCCGCGTGGCGCGCGAATCTCGGCCGGAAAGTCGGGAAACGTGGCGATGTCGTTTCCGGCCAGGGCCGAGGTGTTGGTGAGTTGGGTTCCGGCCAACTGCATGCCGTCTCCCGAGTCGCCGCAGAACCGCACGGTGGCGGCATCCAGCTCGACGAGCGGCTTCGAATGGGTTGTCGTGGCCATTGCAGGTCCTGGTTTCCTCTCTCGAATCAAAGGACGTCGGCGGGCAGGGGCGAGGCGCCGTCGGTTGGGGGAATCGTCAAACGCGGTCGTTCAAGGCATGCACTATCGAGTTCGTCATTACAAAAAGGAGCAGAGGCGGGGCGCTTTTCGTCAGACTCTTGCGCACTGTCCAATTAATTCTTGAAGTGGCACGACTTCAAGAACGATCGACACGCCCAGCCAAGCGCGGCGGGAGACTGCCCAAAGAGGCGACGCACCGCAAGCCGTTGACCGGCAGGCCCGCAGGCGACGCTAACGTGCCTGCATCGCCGCCGAATAACGAGCGACGAGCGCAAGCACCAGGAAGGACCCGAAAACGGGAGGAGGGATGTCGATCGATGCCTGTGCCGGGGTTCCGTCTGCACGTTGCCACCCACGGACGCCAGGATCCGTATGAGCTCGAGGTTCACCGCACGCCTGTGCAAAGCATTAGAGCTCGGTTGACCGTTACGCTTCAATTAAATGTACCACCGCTCGATCTCGGCGGCAAGCACAACAGATTGCGTTCCCGTAAGAATCAAGCTGTCTGAAAATGCTGTATTTTCCCGGCTATTGCTCGGGTTTCTCGTGTTTCGGCGGCCGGCCTCCCACGTAGTACTCGGTGATATCAATGCCCCCCTTTTGCTCCTCTTCCACCAACTTCAGCCGCGCTTCGAACTTCTCCAATCGGCGTAGCATTTGGGGTAGCAATTGCACGGTCTCGTCCGGCTTGGCCGGTCGCGGCACCTCGGGGTAGCCCAGGTGACGGTGCAAGGCATTAAACAACAACAGCGGATCCTTGCCGCGGTTGGCCAGCGCGATCCGCCCTTCCCCCTCGCCGAACAGCACGGGCCGCTCGTGCACGTCGGTTTCCCCCTCCAGGGCACCGGCCATCTGGCGGCGAAAATAATGCTCGCTGCGCACGTAAATCAAGTCGGCAAATTCAACTAGCCCCACCTGGTGCCGCACGACGCCGATCCACTCCCGCCAGGCGGCGTCAAAGATCGGATCGCCGGCGATCGCCGTGAGCCCCTTGTCATAACCCAAGCGGTTGCGCGAGCGACTCGAACTCGTACAAAAACACTCCCTGCGCCGTCGCGCCGCGTGCGCGGTAGTCCGCTTCGCGGGCGAGCACTTGCAGGGCCAGCACCATGTCGAAGCGCCCCGTGTCGCTCTCCGCCTCGCTGATGACGTACGTCTGAAACGGCGTGAAGTAATGCGCGAGCTTGGCCATCGCCGGATGAAACACCCCGTTGAGCTTCAGCTCGCCGGTGAGAAAGTCAATCGCCAGCGGAAGCTTGGTGGTCGAGAGCACCTCCTCGCGCACCATGCCCAAGAGGTCCTGCGTCGAGGTGCCCAACGCGTTACGCTCCGCGAGCGTGCGAAAAAAATGAGCCTGTTCGACGTATTCTTCTCGATCGAGCATGGGAGGCGGCAACGAAATGCACAGCGGAGTGGTGGTCGTCGCGAAGGATCATACCCGGGGATGAATATCTCCCTCCAGTCAAGACATGCCAGAATTGACTGGAGAGCCCCCCCTTCGATTGGGTATACTGTGACATTTGGTCTACGTAAAGCGCTCCCTGTTAAGTTTCCTCGGGAGGCCTCGCGATGCTCAGCCCTGCGTCGTCAGCCCGTTGCGTTGTCTGTATGTGCGCCTGTTTGGGGGTTGCCCTCGGCATTGCTAGCTCGGCCTGGGCGGCTGCGCCGCACAAGGTCGACCCCGCAAAGCTCAAGAAGGGGGATAAGCTCGAAGTGCAGATCGGTAACGATTGGGTGCCCGCCGAATTCGTCGACCAGATGTCGCCGCAGATGATCCGCGTCATGCGCGAGCCATTTAAAACGCCGGTGGGCGCCCTGGTCGACCACGTCCGTTTGCCTAAGCGTCGCAAAACCTCAACGGCCGCCGCATCGGCCGAAAATCCCTTTGAAACGGAAGTCAAACCGCGCAAATGGCGCGACAGCAGCGGCAAATTCGAGATTGAAGGCACGTTTCTCCGCGTCGAGGGAGACAACCTGGTGCTCAGCCTCACCAACGGCAAGGTGATCACGGTCCCGATCGACCGGCTGAGCAAGGAAGATCGCCGGTACCTGGCGGACGAGGGTTCGGTGGAGTTCGACGAGCCGGCCGAGCCGGAGATTCCGTTGGTGGAGACGCATTTGGGTGCGGCCGAGCTCATCGAGCTGACGGCCGCCGAGTGGACCTACCAGCCCGACAAGCAGGCGGCCGGCCCCGCGCTGCGCAACGTGCGGTTGCCGCTGGCTCCGCTGGAGTTCGCCGCTCGTCCGCAGCAAATACTGCTGGCGCCGGCCGCCAAGGGCGCACTGGTGGTCACGCTCAACCAGCACGGCGGACAAAAGTTCGGCTTGCAGACGGTCGACTTCAGCGCGGTCAGGTGACCGGCTCGGGTCTGTTCAGCACCGACGCGGAGCCGATCGACGTGACGCCTGACGGCAAGTTAATTCTGGCCCGCACCAAGGGTTTTGGCACGGGCACGTCGGCCGAGCTGCGGCTCTACACGCGCGAAGGTGCCGAAGCCAAAGGGGAGAAGGCGTGGATCCCCTACCCGCATCACGGCGCGGCCAAAGAAGGGCTTCACGGCACTTCCTATCCCTGGGATGCCGACGTGGAATGGGCCGGGTTCCTGGGCTCCGACCGGATCGCGTCGATCAGCCACGCCGGCGAACTGGCTGTGTGGAACCTGGCTGATCTGAAGGCGATTTACCAGGCCAAAGTTACGCCTGGCTGCCAGCCGGTCGTCAGCCGCGGCGGCAAGTACCTGGCCGTGGCCGCACCGCACGGCATCGCGATTCTCGACGCCGCCAGTGGCAAACCCGCGGGGCTGCTTTCGGAGGATCTTTCCGGCCGCGAGCACATGGATTTCTCTCCCAGCGGAACCAAGCTGGCCGCGGTGGTTAGCGGGCGGCTGCGCGTGTGGGATTTGACGACCCAGAAGCTCGCACGGGACTACCCGGTCCAGGCGCGACGTCGGCTTTCCGAACAGCATGGCGCACGACATCGCCTGGCTCGATGACGACTTTCTGCTCGTTGGCAACCGCGTGGTGAATCCCGAACACTATGCCACGGTATGGACCTATACCTCGATTTCACCGTGGAACGAATACGGCGGCCGCGTCTGGTACATCGCCAACGCGCATCGCACGCCTGCACTCACCTCCAGCACGCTGCCGACGCCGGCGGTGCGTAAAGAATGGGCCAAGGCTTCGTCCGAAGACCGGCTCGTGATTCGCCCCGGCACCGAGGTTTCCATCGATTTGCAAACGGCCGACCAATACACCGACGAGGTGCGCCGGCACATCACCGAGATGCTCACCAGACAGGGTCTCAAGATCGTGCCGCAGAGCGATGTCAAACTGGTCGGGACAATTGCCCCCGGCCAGGTCCGCGACGTCGAATACCGCACGTTCGGGCGAGGCTTCCGCGATACCACGAAGGTGAGCGTGCAAGGGCTGGTGGCTACGCTCAGCTACGAAGTCAAAGGGGAGAAAGTCTGGCAATTTCAAACTCAAACCGGTGCGCCGCACTTTGTTCGCCCTAAAGAAGGTCAGTCGATCGCCGATGCCGCTCAGTCGAGCGCCCAACTCGATTCCAGGGCGTTTGAGCGCGCCTGGATTCCGGTGACGGTTCCGCGCCCGGCGGCGGACGCCAGCGGCACCACGTCGGCATCTCCCGCGGGCTGATCCGGTGCCCTGCGAGCAGGGAGTGATATAATACATTCGTCACGATCGCCGGCCTGCGGGCCGGCGACGCTTTTTATAGCCACGCCAAGATGCGTGTCCCTCCGCGCGTTCCGTTTCAGCGAGTACAAAACATGGGCGGCAAATTCTCCACTGTCGAGGCGGCCATCGAGGCCATTGCCCGCGGCGACATCATCATCGTCGTCGACGCCGAAGACCGCGAAAACGAAGGGGACTTCGTCTGCGCCGCCGAAAAGGCCACGCCCGAGATCGTCAACTTCATGATCACCAACGGCCGCGGGCAGCTCTGCATGCCCATCCTGCCGGAAGTCTCCGAGCGGCTCAAGCTGGCCCCCATGGTCGAGGCGAACACTTCGTTTCTGGGCACCAGCTACACGGTGCCGGTCGACCACAAGAGTTGCCGCACGGGCATCACCGCCCAGGAGCGGTCCTGCACGATCACGTCGATCATCGATCCGGCCAGCGCGCCGGGAGACTTTGTCCGCCCGGGGCACCTGTTTCCGCTGGTGGCCAAAGAAGGGGGCGTGCTCCGCCGGGCCGGCCATACCGAGGCGGCGGTCGACCTGGCGCGGATGGCCGGGCTCGCTCCCGGCGGCGCGCTGTGCGAAGTGCTGGGGGCCGACGGCGACCGCGCCTCGCGCAAGCACCTGTTCGAATTGGCCCGCGAACACCACCTGGAAATCATCTCGATCGAAGAGCTGATTCGCTACCGCCGGGTGCGCGAAAAGCTGGTGTATCGCATCACCGAGGCCCGGCTGCCCACGCGGCACGGCGAGTTCAAGATCATCTTCTACGGCGTCAAGTACGAATCGCAGCAGCCGTTCGTGCTGGTAATGGGCGAGCCCGACAAGGGGCCCGTGCCGCTCGTGCGGCTGCATTCGGCCTGCTTTACCGGCGACGTGCTCGGATCGCTGCGCTGCGACTGCGGCGACCAGTTGAACATGGCCCTGGAGATGATCGCCCACGAAGGCTCCGGCGTGCTGGTCTACCTGCCGCAGGAAGGCCGCGGCATCGGGCTGGTCGAAAAGATCAAGGCCTATGCCCTCCAGGACGAGGGGCTCGACACGGTCGAAGCCAACCTGGCGCTGGGCTACAAGGCCGATACACGCGACTACGGCATCGGCATTCAACTGCTCAAGGACCTGGGGCTCACCAAGGTCCGCCTGCTGACGAACAACCCCAAGAAGACCGACGCCTTTATCTACGGCGGCTTCGATCTGCAAGTGGTCGACCAGGTGCCGATTCACTCGACGGTCAACGAGCATAATGCCCGCTATCTCGCCACAAAGCGGGAGAAACTGGGGCATAAGTTTCCCGGCTCGGCGTGATGGGGCGAGCGTTGAGCGTTCGCCCGGCGCACAAGCGGTATCATGTCGGCGGGACGCCCGCTAAACCGCTAGCGGTTGGATGCTTTGCACGGTGCAGCGAACGCGCTTGGGCGCTCTAGACTTGCTCGGGCACGACGAACGGGGCTCGGTACGGCCGGGTGAGCATCGGGTTGGCTTCGTGGGCCCCTTCGCCGGTGAACCGTTCGGCCGCGGCGTCGAACGTCAGCTTGCGACCCAACTGGTACTCGGTCTCGGCCAGGTTCAGGCCGACGGCTTGCAGGTTGTCGCGAATGTTTTGAAAACTCTCGACCACCTGCTTGTTGTCCCCCAGCGCGCCGGCCGCCTTGTCGTAGGCAACCTGTTCGCCCAGGCGATACGAGATATTCGCCAGGTGGCACAAGGCCGCGGAGTAATGCGCCACTTCGGCGTCGGCATTGTTGTCTTCCGGCCGGCGGCTGCGCACGGCGCGAATGAAACTGCCGAACGGACCTCCCGGCGTGACGTGGGCCTCGGGGCCGGCGAGTTCCTCACCCTTGCTGCTCCCCTTGGGATAAAACTTGCCCTCGCGGATCATGCCTTCGGTCGTGTAGTACTCGTTGGATACGTTCCGCGGCACGTTTCCACGATCCTCGTTTTCAACCAGCCCGCGGACTTCAAACAGCAGCAATGCGTCGCCGTAGTCGAAGACCGCCAGTTGCGTGTTGGGCGTTTGCCCCTGGTCGTCGTAGCCAAAGCGGCCGCCCAGGCTCCACACGCTGTTGGGGAGCGTGGAATCCTTGATCGCCCAGCGGGCCACGTCCATTTCGTGCACGCCTTGATTGCCGATGTCGCCGTTGCCCGTATCCCAGAACCAATGCCAGTTATAAGGCACCAGGTTGCCGTGATACGACTGCTCGGGAGCGGGGCCAAGCCAGATATTGAAATCCAGCTCCGCCGGCGGCGCTTCGACGGGCTTGGTGCCGATGCTCCAGCGCGGCTTGCAGCAGTAACCCTTCGACACCAGCAGCTTGCCGTACTTACCGCTTTGCAGGGCCGCAATCTCCCGGGCGCGACCTTCGCTCGATCGCTGCTGCGTGCCGTGTTGCACAACGCGGCCGTACTTCTTCGCCGCTTGGACGCATTGCCGGCCTTCGAACACGTTGTGGCTGATCGGCTTTTCGACGTACACGTCCTTGCCGGCCTGGCAGGCCCAGACCGTGATCAGCGAATGCCAGTGATTGCAGGTGGCCACGCTCACGGCGTCCAGATTCGGATCCTCGAGCGCCTGGCGAATGTCCTTGACGCATTTCGGATCGTTGCCGCCGCCGGCGCTGACGCGCGACGTCCGCGATTCGAACCACCGCGTGTCCGGATCGATGAGATACGTGACTTGCACGTTCTCGTCTTTCAGCTCGCGGCTGAAGGCGTCGATGTGCGACTGGCCCCGGCCGTGAATGCCCGCCACGCCGACGCGGATCGCGTCGTTCGCCCCCAGCACGCGGCCGGAGGCCTTCGTGCCGGCAATCGTAAACAGCCCGAATGCCGTGCTGGCAGCGGCGGAACGTTGGACGAACTGGCGGCGTGTGATTCTGGCCATGGGTGGGGCTCCTCGGTGAGCGGGGGGTTGGCGAGTCGGTGCTTCCCGGACGAGGGACGCGGTCAGCGGATGCCGGTAGGTGTTGGCTAGCACTTGGCCGGCGGGTCCGATTGTAATGGAATTGCCGTCGCCAAACCACCATTTTCATCCCGCGGTCGCCATCCTTTCTCCAATCCACCCAACAAACCCGCAACGCGCGAACACCCGCGCCACACGCTTTACCGCTGCCGCAGGTGCTAGCGAGAAAAAACGTCACCGTCGGACAATTAGATCAAACCCCTAGCACTCCTGTGGCCGATATTTGAAGGCGAAAGGGCGGGCGTCGATAGCATGTGGTGCATGCGGGAGCCCGGCGACAAAGCGTTCCCTGGTGGGAACGGCGCGACCGCCGGCCCTTCTTCACGTGGCCCTCAGACGTAAGGAAACGTCATTATGGCTCGAAGCCAATTGCGAGTGTATTACGGTCCACAGAGCGACGCGAGCGCGGCCATCACCCAGGCCCAGGAGAGCGAAAATCACGTCACCGTGACGCTGGGCGAGGTGTTGCCGCTGCTGGCCGACGCGGTGCGCAACGAGCGCACTTGGCTCGGCGACTTCGAAGACGACGAGATCACGATCTCGACCGATCTGTACGAAGTGATTCTCGCCTACCAGCACTATCGCCGCCCCTCGGCCTAACCGGGCTTCACCGGGCGATATCCAAGACGATTCGAATCGCGGCCCCTCTCTGTCGGGAAGGGCCGTTTTTTGTTCGCACGCCCGAAAGACTCTCAGGCAGTGCGTCCGGCGACCAATCCCTGGAAGAAGTGCCGGGCACTGGTTCCCAGCGTTCGTGTGCGGTAGCCGCCTTCCTGCACGACCAGCGTCGGCAGCCTCATCTGGCCCAGCAGTTGTCCGTTCCGCTCAAAATCTTTGGCCACGAGCTGCCAGCTGCCGGTGGGGTCCCCCTTGGCGGTATCGAGCCCCAGCGCGACGATCAAGAACAGCGGCTCGAAGCGTCGCACGGCCGCCAGGGCCTTGTCGAGCGCCGCGCGGTATTGCGCCCGTCGATCGTTTCACCCAGCGGCAAATTCAGGTTATAGCCGAGTCCTGCCCCCTCACCCCGTTCGTCGGCAAAACCGCTGAAGTAGGGATAGGCGAAGTTCGGATGACCGTGGATCGAAACCGTCAGCACGTCATCGCGTCGATAGAAGACTTCCTGCTGGCCGTTTCCATGATGATAATCGATGTCGACGATGGCCACTTTGCCGTGGGGCACGAGATACTGCGCGGCGATGGCGGCATTGTTGAAATAGCAAAACCCGCCAAACGATCGGGCCTCGGCATGGTGGCCCGGCGGCCGCACCAGGGCGTAGGCCAGCGGCCGGCCGTCGAGCAACTCGTCGGCGGCCGTCAACGCGCAATGCACCGCGCCTTTGGCGGCCAGAAACGCGCTCGCATTCAGGGGCGTAAATGTGTCGATGCAATAGTAGCCGGCCCGAACCGACAACTCGCGCGGCGGCCGCGCGGCATTGCGAATCGGGAACACGTAAGGGTACACGCTCCGGCCGCTACCCACCGAAGCGCATGCCCTGCGCAGATACTCGACGAAATCGCGGTCGTGCACGGCCGTAATGTGCCGCTCGGCGAATGTCCGAGCTTCGCGCAACTCGAACAATCCGCTCGCCTCGATGTCGGCCAGAATCGATTTGATGCGCACGGGCGACTCGACATAGCCCCGTTCACGAACGTGGTGAATGTCGTGACCGCGGTTGACCACCAGGGCGATCGGTTCGAGAGGACTGGCCCGCCGCGCCACGGATACCGCGGTCGAATTCGCCGCTGACGACGGCCGCAGATGCACCGGGTCGTCGCGAAACGACCCGACCACGCGTTCGACATATTCCTTGGGACACAAATAGCCGTACTTGCGCTCCAGAATCCCGCGAACCGCCTGCCGGGCGAACGATCGCGACAGTCCACGGCCGTGCCCCAGGTCATCGTACATCAAGTGCGGCGCGCCGGTGTCGCCGGGCTTCACCGGCAGCTCGTACAGCGTGTCCACGATCACCCGGGCGCCATACCGTTCGTAGAACCGGATGCGAGCGCGGTTTTGCTTCCATTGGGCTTCGTCGCAGCACTGTTCGCGCCCGTCCGGCAGGCACTCCAGGAAGATTCCCAGCGAGTCCAGGGCCACCGCGTCCTGCCGCACTCGCTCGTAAAGCGCGCCGCCGATGCCGCGGCCGACCACGACCGCGGCCGACGCGAGGTAGTCGAGGTAACCGAACCGCAGGTGCGGCTCATGCAAGACCAGCGCGAAACCTTGCACGCGGTGCCCGGACTTTTCAGCCACGTAGAGGATCGCGCGGAAGCCGCGCGTCAGCGGATTGCGCAAGTGCTCTGCCAGCGACTCGATGTCGGCGGTCCGGGCGGCGGGAAATTGCGCGCGAAAGATCTCGCCCACCTGCCGAATGGCTTCACGGTTGGCCGGCACGGCGTCGTCGTAGATTCTGCGAATGCGAAACATCGGTGGCGAACCCGGCCGGGGCGGGAATGGACTGGCGGCCAGGGGGGCCCACCATCCTCGGTCATCGGAGAGTCGCGATTCCACGCCGTCTAGCCGAATTCTAACACAGCCAGCAGCAGCGCCCCGAGTCGCCCGAGCATTCACGCCCACTGCGTCACGGCCAATTGGCCTGCGGCGGACCATTCCGGCAGGGTATAATTGGAGTAGCAATCATGAATGAAACGAATGGCCGGCATGGGGCCGGTTGGATAATCTTTTTTGGAATGATGAGGAAACGGCGTGGCAAAACGTCCCCCGGAAGACTCTCTCTCCAAGGCCGCTCAGGCGGCTGAGAACGCAGTCTCCAATCTCGAACAACAACTCAACGAAACCAACGGCTCGCTCGACGGCACCGAGCGTTCCCGTGTCGTCGACCTGATCGAACAGATCAAGGACTCGGCCGACAAGCTGGCCGTCGACCACACCTCGCGCGGCGATCTGAAAATCTTGAGCCGCACGCTCCGCGAGCTGCGCTACGCGTTCAAGGTGTTCACCCCCTACCGCTCGCGCCGCAAGGTAACCGTGTTCGGCTCGGCCCGCACGCGCCCCGACGAAGCCACCTACCAGCAGGCCGTCGCCTTTGGCCACGCCATGGCCGAGCACGAGTGGCTCGTCGTTACCGGCGCCGCCAGCGGCATCATGGAAGCCGGCCACGTCGGCGCGGGACGCGAGCATTCGATGGGCTTGAACATCATGCTCCCCTTCGAGCAATACGCCAACCCCATTATCGCCGGCGACCCGAAGCTCGTGCACATGAAGTACTTCTTCACCCGCAAGCTGATGTTCGTCAAGGAATGCGACGCCGTGTGCCTGCTCCCCGGCGGCTTCGGAACGCTCGACGAAGGGCTGGAAGTCCTCACGCTCCTCCAGACCGGCAAGCGCGACATGGTACCGGTCGTGTTCCTCGACGCGCCCGGCGGCACGTTCTGGACCGAGTTTCAGCATTACGTCGAAAAACGCCTGCTGGGCGACGGCATGATCTCGCCCGACGACCTGTCGCTCTACAAGCTCTGCGACAACGTCGAGGAGGCCGTCGGCGAAATCTTGCAGTTCTTCAAGGTGTATCACAGCATGCGATACGTGAAGAACAAGCTCGTGCTAAGGCTCAAGGAAGCCCCCGGCAACGAGTTGTTGGCCGACATCAACCGCGAGTTCGCAGACATTCTCAGCGGCGGCGAGTTCACCGCCGGCGGCCCCTTGCCGGAAGAAAAGGACGAGCCGGACCTGGCCTCCTACGGCCGGCTGATCTTTCGCTTCAACCGCCGCAGCCTGGGCCGATTGCGACAATTGATCGACGCCCTCAACCGCGGCAGCGTCTCGCACGCCAACTGCTAACGCTCCTACTCCCCGCTCGGCGCGG
Source organism: uncultured Planctomycetota bacterium (assembly GCA_963711515.1). Taxonomy (GTDB): domain Bacteria; phylum Planctomycetota; class Planctomycetia; order Pirellulales; family PALSA-1355; genus CAVQEL01. The sequence continues at coordinate 100,679 of CAVQEL010000005.1, forward strand.
TGTTCCCGGCGGAATTTCGTCGTACACGTCCGATCCGCGGGGGCGCTGTTGAATTGCTCAGCGACCGTGCGCGGCTTACACTTTAAGTCGCCAGCCGCTCGAATCGCGGGCGAGGCGCCGGCTCCGCAGGGCAGCTTCGATGGCTCACGAGTGGTACATCCAACATGGCGGCAAGCAATACGGCCCCGTGTCGTCGGCCCAGTTGAAGAAGCTGGCCACGGAGCACAAGATCGCCCCCAATACCACCGTCCGCTTGGGCACCTCGGGCAACTGGGTACCCGCGTCGCGCGTGCAGGGATTGTTCCCGGCGAAGCCGCCGGCCACGCCGCCGCCTCCCCCGGCGCCCGACCCGCTGGCCATGCCGCCGGCGCCACCGATGGCCAGTCCGCTTGCGCGCGTACCGTTGGGCTCCGTCTCAGCGGTGTCAAAAGCCGTGCCGGCTGACGACGTGTCGATCGTTCCCAAGATCGTCGGCGCCGTGGGGCTCATCCTGGGCATCCTCGCTTTGACGACTTTCTGGCTGCCGCTGTTGCGCACGCCCCTGGGCTGGACAGGCATCGGCGTCGGTGGCCTGGGACTGCTGCTCGGCATCACCGGCTTGGTGCTGGCGGCGATGAAAAAAGGCGTCGGCCTGTATGTCAACGTGGCCGCGGCCAGCACGTCGCTGGTCGGCCTGGTGCTGACTGCCGTGCTGGCGGTCATGTCCGGCATGTTCTGGACCGCGCCGCAAGCGGTGGTCGTAGCGCCGCCCGTCGTCGGCGCCTCTGCCACAGCCCCGGCTCCCCGAACCAGAACCCGAGCCGGAACCCGAGCCGGAGCCTGAGCCGCCACCCGAGCCGGTGTGGACCGACGCCAGCCAATCGATCGAGCAAGGACCGATTCGGGCCACGATCACTAGCGTGTCAATCGAGAACGTGCGGTTGGAAAATGCCGACTTCTCACAGATCACCCGTGGCAAGTCGCAGCCCATGCTCCGCGTACGCGTAAGGATCCAGAACATCAGCGAAAATCGCATCGTCGAGGTGCCGGGCTGGACCGGCGCCGGGGCCGGAATGGCCGGCCAGCTCAGTGGCCTCCTCGAGGGGAGCGAACTGGGTAAGTCCGTGAAGTCGGCCACCGCCACCGCCGTGCTCGTCGACAACCACGGCAACCCCTACACGCAAACGCCCGCCAGCATGATCTTTGGCGCAGACGACGCTGGGGGCCGACAGCGCGGTACGCCCCCTCGACACGGTGGAGAAGCAGCTTGTGTTTCCGCCGCCGTTGGACTCGATCGAGTTTCTGCACTTGGAACTCCCGCCCGGAGGGTTCAGCGGCAGCGAGCCGCTACGATTCGAGATACCAAGGGCCATGGTCGCCGGCCTCTGAGCCGGAGGCATCGTGTCGTCGCGCAAGGCGCTTAATTCTGGCGAACCAGCTCGTCGTCCGCGGCCAAACTGCGATAACCCGGCAAATCGTCGAGCTGCACCGCGATAGCGCCTCGATCGCAACGCCGCCAGCAGCGCCCGAATCCGCGGGTCGCTCGCCAGAGTATCGGCAAAGCACAGATCGTAGACCTCGGTCCGAACGCCGCGGTACTGGCGGCCAGCGAGTCGTCGCCTAGCGAACTGTCGATTTGGAGGCGCCTTACGTCCGCCGGCTCTCTTCGCGCACCGTCTCGATCAGGTACTGCACGTTTTCGACCGGCGTCTGCGGCAGCACCCCATGTCCGAGATTGAAGATGTGCCCGGGGCGCCCGGCGGCCGCCTCCAAAATCAACTTCGCGCGGCGACGGATCGTTTCGCGATCGGCCAACAGCACAGCCGGGTCGAGATTTCCCTGCACGGCCTTGTCCGGGCCGACCAGCCGCCACGCCTCGGCCAACTCGATCCGCCAATCGATGCCAATCACCTGGCCACCGGCCTCGGCCACTAGCGGCAGCAGCGCGGATTGCCCGTGATGAAATTGATGACCGGCACCTCGGGTGGCAGTGCGTCGATGATCGCCTTGGTATATGGCAGCACGTAGCGGCGATAGTCCTCGACGCCCAGGCAGCCGACCCAACTGTCGAACAATTGCACGGCCTGGGCGCCGGCCTTGATTTGCGCCGCCAGATAGCGGGCCACGGCCCGGGCCAATCTCCCCAGGATCGCGTCCCAGGCCCCGGCATCGCCGTACATCAGCGACTTGGTGTGCAGATAATTGCGGCTCGCGCCCCCTTCGATCGCGTAGCTGGCGAGCGTAAACAGAGCGCCGGCAAACCCGATCACCGGTACCTCCGGCGAAAGACCCGCTCGCGTCTGCCTGACCGTGTCGAGGACAAAGTCGAGCGGCTCGACCGATTCCAGCTCAGAGAATCGCTCGACGTCGCCCGCTTCGCGGAGCGGATTGTGGATCACGGGTCCGTCGCCCGGCGAGTACTCCAGCTCAAGGCCCATTGGCTCGAGAATCGGCAGCAGATCGGAGAAGATGATTGCCGCGTCGACGTCCAGCTTCTCGACCGCCGTGATCATCACCTCCGCGCAGAGCGCCGGGTTCTTGCACAACTCGAGAAACGAGACCTTCTCGCGCACCGCCCGATATTCGCTCATGTAGCGGCCCGCCTGCCGCATCAGCCAGATCGGCGTCCGCTCGACCGGCTGCCCGCGGCAGGCCCGCATGAACGGTCCCTCGTCCCAGGGACCGGACACCGGCTTGACCGCCGCGGCGCCGGCCACCGCGGGTGTCACGATCGGCGAGCGCTTGCGTCGTACGAGCTCGGGTGATCGGGCGGCCGCCGTGGCTACGAGCTGGCCCATCTTGGGATGTTCCGGTTCCAAGTCCACGTGCAGATTCAACTCGTCGAGCGTCTCGCTGGTGGTCGGTCCGATCGATGCCACCACGGTGTGAGCCAGCCCCTCGCGCAGCGGAGCCGTGAGCTTCAGGCGCTCCGCCAGGCGGAGCAAATTGACGACCTGCGGGCTGGAAGTGAACATCGCCACGTCGATCTCGCCGGCGGCGATGGCCCGGATGTTGGCTTCCAGCGGTCCGACGTCGACGGGCAGGTCCCACTTGTAGACTTTCACCGTATGCACGCGGGCCCCGCGGGCTTCGAGCCCGGCCACCAGGCTGGCATTCGGCAGCCCATACTCCTGCAAGCCGACGTTTTGCTGCGCCACCAGAATGTGCTCGCGATCGATCGTTTCCAACACCTCGCGCCAAGTGTTCGGCTCCGGCACGCGGTGCGTGGGGACCAGGCCCAGCTCGCGCAGCGCGGCCACCGGCTTGGGACCGCGCGTGATCGTGACGATGTCCGAGATGGCCGCCAGCAGCCGTTGGCGATCGACGTGTCGTTCGACTTCGGCCAGCAGGTGGCGCACTCCGACGCCGGTCAGAAAAATGATGATGTCGATCTGACCGGTCATCACCCGGTGGGCGAAATCGACCGCTTCGCGGTTTTCCGCAATGGGCACTTCGCGCATCGACGGGCTGACCGACGGCACGCCGCCAAAACGCTCGATCATGCTCGACATGTCGGCGGCGCGACGGCTCTCGAACGCCGCCACGCGCAACCCGCTGAAGCCGTTTGTCTCTGGCATGCCGCACCTGGAAGGATTCGCGCCTGCGCCAATCGTCCCATTGTACCAAGCGAGTCGGCGAGTTGTCCCGGCTGGCATACGCGGCCCGCCACCAGCCTGAAGAGTGCAGGGGGGACAGCGTCGAAAAAACAACGCGAGCCGGCCGCGGTCCTTGGACCGCGCATCCGGCTCGCGTCCCATGTCACCGGCCGCGCGTCGGGGTGGCCGACCAAGGGGTCGGGCCTTCGTCAGGTCGCGCCGGCCCGCTGCCGGTCACGTCCTGCCCACGCGTCGGCCGTGAGTGCAAACTCCTAGCGGCGAAACCACCCGCGTCGCGCGCGGCGGTTACCGTAGTACCTGCCAGCAGTGTTGGACACGGTCGCAGCTTGCACCGCAGGCGATTCCGGCGCGGGAGCAACCGACGCTCCGTCGCTCGGGGCCGGCGGCGGCGGGGCCGCGTCCGACGGGCTGGCGGCGGGCCGACGCCGGGGCCGTCTCGCAAGTCGTGCAACCCGTGGCACAGCCCGTCGTGCAACCGCTATAGCATCCGCCGCAACCACCGCGCCGGTGATGTCGGCCGGCGTACGATGTGCTTTCGGTAGCCAGCCAGGCGGCGGCCGCCATCAGCGCCACGGCGAATCCAATCTTTCCTCTCATCTCAAGTTCTCCTTGCAAAATCGGGATACAAAACAACACATACGGTTGAACACTATCGCGCGAGTCGTGCAGACGATCGCGACTGGGGGGGTAACCGAGGGCCAGCAAGTGTGCCGTGGCGGCGGGGGATTTCGGGAAGCGACAAGCTGCTTCACGGAAAACGCGCCAGAGAAAAAGCGGCGATCCACAAGTTCGCCGCTCGAAGAACATCACGCCCGGCGGTTGGGTCGAAGTTGGCCGAGCCGTCTGATCTCCATTCTTTGTGATCGATAATCTTCCTGTAATCGTTAGAGTCGTTTATAGAATCCCCGATTTGCCTGTCAAGCAACCGATCGCCCGCGCAGCGAAGGAAACTGATTCCGCTGTGCGACTTGCGCCGATTTATTGCGCGTTTTGCGCGCCCCCGCGGCGTCCATTTAGCCGCCAAATCGGTCCGCAGCCGCGTGCGCCGCACCTCGCGCGCGGCGCACGATTGCGGTATCCTCCTGGCAGCGATCGCTTGCCGTCGGCCTGTTGTTGTCAGCCAACGTCCCTCGCACACTGGAGCGAACGATGCCACTGGAGAAAGCCGATTTTCGCCGCGCTTTGGGGCACTTTGCCGCCGCCGTCACCGTCGTCACCACGCAACGCAAAGACGGCCACCCGGTCGGCATCACCGTGACGGCGTTCAGCTCGCTCTCGCTGGAACCCCCCTTGGTGCTCGTCTGCATCGACAAACGGGCCAAGATTCACGACCACTTCGAGCGCGACCGCACTTTCGCCGTCAACATCTTGCGTGACGATCAGGAGGCCGTGTCGCGCCGCTTTGCCTCGAGCGAGCCCGACCAATTTCGCGAGATCGGCTACACCGACGGTCCGTTTGGGGCGCCGCTGATCCAGGACGCCATTTGCTCGATCGAGTGCCGCGTCGTCGACGCCTTGGCTGGCGGCGATCACACGATCTTCGTCGGCGAAGTGGAAAGCAGCCGCGTGCTGGAAGGCAAGCCGCTGTTGTACTTTCGCGGGGGGTACGCCGCGCTGGCGTGAAAGCGGGGCGACGACGGCACGATGCGCTCGCCACTAGCCCGCCGGCGGAACGCTGCCGACTTGTTTCAACTCGGCGATGTGCTGGTGCAGGGTTTCGACCTGCCGCTCGAGCGACTTCCGCGAGATTCGCACCCGCTCGAGGATTTTGTCGGCTCCGCTCTTGATCGTGTCCGCGCTTTTCGTCACGTCGCCCAGGGCCTGTGTCTGTTTTTCAATTTCGAGAATCGATCGGTCGATCGCCTCGAAATCGGCGGCGCATGATTTGCGCCTCGCGTTCGCCGCGAATGCACAGTGCCCGGGCCAGCGTCAGACCAACTTTCAGATGTAAATCCGTGGCCGGATCCTCGGGGTTCCAGACGACGAACACGTCGTCCCCCGAGCGGCTGACGTCGTCGAGACATTCCGGGGCGCACGTCGCCGAAAAAACGAACAGCCCGACCTGCGCGCCGCGATTCTTGCGGGCCGTCTCGATTTCGGCGCGGGCCTTGGCCAGCGTGTAGTCGGCCTGCTCTTTGGCCTCGACCACCAGCAGCGCCGGGCGCGGCGCTGTCGGGCCCCAGTTCGATGACGCAATCGCCGACCTTGCTGTTTTTGATCAGACCGGTCGTGTGGCCCGTGCGAACGGCCATGTCGCCGGTTTGCTGGGCATGATGTTCCAAGTAGCCGCACACGGCGTCTTCAAACGCCAGCCCGTGCTGCGTCGAGCGCTGGGCCTCTTCGCGTCGCGCCGCCATCTTTCCCAGCGCCACCTTCACTTCTTCCTGAAACAGCGTGTTGGTTTTCGTTTGCGTGTCCAACAGCGACAGCAGTTCCCGTCGCAGCCGCGCCAGCGCCGAGTCTTCGGCATCCAACGAAAACTCCCGGGTAATCGTCGTCTGGGCCCGATCGACGTTGCGCACCAGCCGGTTGAGCGCCGAATCCTCCTTGTCGAGCGAGAATTCTTCGATCACCACGCCGATCTTCTTCTCCAGCGCTTCGGTCAATTGCCCGTGGCTGGTCGTCAGCTCGGCGATCATCCGGGCCAGGGCCCCTTCCTTATTGTCGAGCGAAAACTCGCGGAGGACGTGATCGCGCTGGTTGGTAAGCTGCGCTTCGAGCGTTTGCCGCAGCGCGTGCAGCAAACCTTCCGATTCGTGCGGGTTCAAGAGCTTCATCAGGGGGCTTTGCTGGCCGAAATGCGCCAGCAGCGTCTTGCACAACTGGGAATCTTCGCCGCCGATCTGCCGCCGCAGGAGTTGCTCCAGCTCGCCGTCCTGCTTGATGAGCTGCTGCACGCGTTCGGGAAACCGCCCGCTGGTGGGATCGAAATACTCCTTGAGCGAATGGGACAGCTTGTCGTGGGTCTGGGCCGTGTGGGCCGCGAGTTGCCCTTCGAGGGCGGCCAGCATCCGCTGCGTCTCGCGCTGGATCAAGTCGGCGTCGACCCGGCCGTGCGCCTGCCGCAGCGCCAGCACGCCGATCCGCAGGGCATTGAGTGCGAATTGCTCTCGCTCGTCCCCGTCCGCATAGCTGGCCAACTCGTCGACCGTTTCCGGATCGCTCACGGCCAGGTGCAGCTCAAGCACCTCGCAGCCGTCGTCCCGATCGGTCGAAAACAACATCGGCTCCTGCCCGCCGCGCACCACGCCTGCCATCATCGACTCCTTCTGCCAGGGGGCGCCCGAGGCACCCAGCAACGGCTCCGACCGTACTAGATAGATGTACAGTCAATATGGCAACAGGCCGGCGGTCGATCAAGAGCGCGTGCGATCGTTCGCGCGGCAGCCTTTTTCCGAGGCTGCTGCGCAGCGTTGCGTACAATTCGTGGTGTTGCCTCGACCATCGTCGGCTTTTCCGAGTTCCTTTTTCGGCCTATGCCCACTGCGTTTCCTCCTCCGCGCGCCGCGTACGTGCACGTGCCGTTTTGCCGGCATCGGTGCGGGTATTGCAACTTTACGCTGGTGGCGGGACGCGATGACCTGGTGGGCGATTACCTGCGGGCCATCGAGCTAGAGCTCCGCGCGCTGGGCGAGCCGCGCGAGGTCGACACGCTGTTTCTGGGGGGCGGCACGCCGTCGCATTTGTCCCTGGAAGCGCTGCGGACGCTCATCGACACCGTTCGCCGTTGGTTTCCGCTGGCGGCGGGCTATGAGTTCAGCCTCGAGGCGAACCCGGCCGATTTGACCGCCGAGAAGGTCACACTCTTGGCCGAGCTGGGCGTGAACCGCTTGAGCCTGGGAGGACAATCGTTCGACGCGGCCAAGCTGGCGCTGTTGGAGCGTGACCACGACGCCGATGTTTTGCGCCGCGCAGTCGCGCTGGCCCAGCAGACGATCGCTGCGGTCTCGCTCGACCTGATTTTCGGCACGCCCGGCGAGACGCCCGACGCGTGGCAGGCCGATCTGGCGGCGGCGATCGAATTGCGGTCGCAACATGTTTCGACCTATGGTCTGACGTTCGAGCGCGGCACGCCGTTTTGGCGCCGGCGCAGCGCGGGCGAGCTGCGCCCGCTGGACGAAGAGACCGAACGGATGCTGTATGCCGGCGCCATCGAGGCGCTGGCGGCCGCCGGCTTCGAGCATTACGAGGTTTCCAATTTCGCGCGGCCCGGCCACCGTTGCCGGCACAACGAAGTCTACTGGTCGGGCGACGGCTACTACGCCTCCGGACCGGGCGCCGCCCGTTACGTTGGCGGCCGCCGCGAAACAAACCACCGCAGCACGACCACCTGGCTGCGTCGCGTGCTGGCCGGCGAATCGCCGGTGGCCGAGAGCGAGACGCTGTCGGCCGAGGATCGGGCCCGCGAGCGACTGGTGTTCGGCCTGCGGCGCCTGGAAGGGATCGACCGGGCGGCATTCGCCGTGCAAACCGGCTTCGACGTCGACGCGCTGGTTGGCGAGCCGCTGGGACAATTCGTCGGGCTTGGTCTGCTGGCGGACGACGGCGACCGCATCAAGCTCTCGCGTGAGGGGCTGTTCGTGAGCGACGCAATGTGGCCGAAGTTTTTGCGCCGTTGAGGCTACGGCGAGCGAATCAAGGGTTCGCCTCGGGGAGTTCAGTCCAAGACTCTCTTCAGCGCTTCGATGGCGGTGTCGATCGGCGGGGCTCGCCAGCGGCCGTCTGCGAGGGTGGCAACGTTGAGCTGCTCGAGTTTCGCTAGCGCGTTGGCGATTTCGAAGTCAATGGCTTGCTCGGCTTCGGTGGCCAGCCAGGCTTCGATGCGCCGGTCGAACTCGTCGGCCGAAAGACCCTCGGGCGGAGCGTCGCGCCACAGGAAGTAATAGGCCAGCATCGCCTCGCGGTTTTCCTGTTCGGCGGCTTCGTCCAGCAGGCGGTGGATCACGCCGGCGTTGTTGTCGATGTTCTGGTAATACAGGCTTTGCGTCAGGTTGAGCTGATACTTTTGCTTCGTGTTCAGGTAGCCGTACAGCGAGCGGACGCCGTAACCGACGGTGCCCCCGATCAGCCCCAGAAAGGCCAGCGAACTGCCCAGCGCCACGCTGGCGACCCACAGAATCTTGTACACCGCGATGGCGATGCCCGAGAGCGTCGGCAGCAGCACGCGCGTCCGGTCCAGCAGGGTCATGCGCACCTGCGTGCCCGGCAGCAGCATGTCGAGATCGAGCTTGGGAATCTCCTTGAACAGCTTGATGTACACGTCGCGGGTGTCCAGCAGCTTGGAAAACCGCCGGCCGGGCGCAAACGGAAGATGAGCACCAGCCGCTGGTAGATCGGCACGTCGACTTCCTCGAGGCGAAAGCGATTGCGCAAGCGGCGGCGATAGCGTTTGCCCGACGTGTCGCCGCGATAGTACAGCTCGAGCCGGTCAAACAGCTCGAAGTTGACTTTCAGCTGCAGGCCCCAATGCGTGCGGTCGGCCAGCGCCGCGTTGATCTCGTCTTCGGCCAGGCGAATGAAGTTGCCGTGCGCGAGCAGCCGGCCAAACTGCTCGAATAGCCTGGCCCGTAGCACATCGAGCTGGCTGGGCAGCGGGCGGACGCCACGGCGGGTGTCGGCGTCGGGATCGAACGAGGCATACGCCTCCTTCAGCTCCTCGACTGTGGCCTGCAGCCGGCAACTGATCAACACGTGCAGCAAGCGGCAAAAGCGGCCGAATGCCGCGGCATCGTCCGGCGGCAGGCCGGCGGAGAGCGTCTCGCCCAGGTCAGCCTTGCGCAGCGGGATGAACGCCTCCGGGCGCGAGGCGGTAGGGGCGTCTGGCGCGGCGCCCGAATGGCGCCGGTCCGCTGTTTGATCGTCCAAAGTCGACATGCTGGGTTCGTCGCCGGGGAGCAAGAAGCGATGGGGCGCAGCGGCCCCCCTTGCTTGCCGATTGTAGCCTGTGCGGAGGGCCGCCTGAACCGGCGGACTGGCGAGCCATGCGACGCGATGCGCAGCACCGAGCCAATTGGACTATCATAAGAGTTTGCCGGCGCAGGCGAATCCCGCAACAGAGTCCCCGTTAATCAGGAGAGGTTTGCAATCGATGAAGCACCTGACGCACGAGTTGCCGCGAGCCGCCGTGGCGTGCGGCTTGGCTATCGTTTGCTGCTGGTCGACCCCTTGCGCACAGCTTTGCCGGGCCCAACAGCCGGGCCAGGCGGCGGAGGCCGAGCAGGAAATCCCGCCGGCCAAATCGCGCTACATGGGCGCGAGATCGCCACCACGATGCACTACCTGGGGGCTCCCTGGCTGCTGCGCGACTCGCGGCAGCGGGAAGAGGATTGCGAAATGCTGCTCAAGGCCTTGGGGGTGAAGCCTGGGCAGGTCGTGTGCGATATCGGCTGCGGCAACGGATTTTACACCCTGCAACTGGCTCAGCTCGTCGGCCCCACCGGGCGGGTGTTTGCCGTGGACATTCAGCCCGAGATGCTGCATTTGCTGGACGAGCGGGCCAAGGCGGCCGGACTGGCAAATATCGAGCTTCTGCAGGGGACGCAGATCGATCCAAAATTGGAGCCCGCGAGCGTCGACCTGATCCTGCTGGTGGACGTGTACCACGAGTTTTCGCATCCGGGGCAGATGCTCACGGCGATGCGCGAGGCATTGAAGCCTGACGGGCGGATTGCGCTGGCCGAGTTCCGGCTGGAAGATCGCAGCGTGCCGATCAAGCGACTGCACAAGATGAGCAAGAAGCAGATTTTGCGGGAGTTTCCTGCGAATGATCTGAAGCTGGTCGACGAGTTTGACAAGCTGCCCTGGCAGCACCTGATGTTTTTCGGACGAAAGGAGCCCGTAAAGCAGGACCGGTGAGCCGTTTACGGTCGGCCTGTCAGGGACCCGGCGGACACGAGTTTGATGAGGCGGGAATAAAAACAAGGTGTTGCTACGGATAGATTTGCGTAAGAGTGCAAACGACGGTATCGAAGTTGCATCGTCAAAGGCCTCGAACTAAAATGAAGGCCGTGCAAGGGACTCCTTTTGAGCCGTTAATCACTGGCGGGCCAAGAGTTGCTAATGAAGAGGATTAGGGCGCTTTAGGCTGATCGTTTGGGCGACAGCTTGAGCGTCTTGTGATCGAACCAGCGGCGTGGGCAAAGCCGCCGGTTCCATAGAGGTGTTGTCAAGCTATGGCTGATCATTCGTCGATCGCCCCCAGCATCGACCCGGCGAAGCCACCTTCTCAGGAGTGGGTCGTCGGACAAAACCTTGCAGTGCGCCAGATTGCGCGCCACGCGGATCGCGCCGCCAAGGCCGACTGTACGGTGCTTGTTTCGGGAGAGACGGGCACCGGCAAAGAGTTGTGGGGGCGACTCATTCACGAACGGGGCCCAAGGGCCAAGAAGCCGTTCATACCGGTCAATTGTGCTGCGTTGACCGTCACGCTGGCCGAGAGCCAGTTGTTCGGACACGAGCGGGGAGCGTTCACCGGCGCCGCGGGCCGATCGTTGGGCGTATTTCGCGCCGCCGAAGGCGGTACCGTATTTCTCGACGAAGTGGGCGAAATGCCGCTGGAATTGCAGCCCAAGCTGCTGCGCGTGCTGCAACAACGCGAGGTTACCCCGGTGGGGGCCGCTTATCCGGTGTCCATCAACGCGCAAATCATTGCCGCCACGAACCGCGACCTCGAGCAGGAAGTGGCCGAGGGACGCTTTCGCGAGGACTTGTACTACCGCCTGAATATGGTCGAGCTGCGGGTACCGCCGCTGCGCGACCGTGTCGAGGACATCCCCGAGTTCGTGGCCTTCTTTTCCCGGCAGTTTGCCGAGCGCTATCGTCGGCCGATGTGGCAGCCCGATGCCGACGTGCTTAAGCGGTTTTGCGAGTTCCCCTGGCCGGGCAATGTCCGGCAGCTCTCGCACGTGATCGAGCAGTCGTACGTGCTTGACTGCTCGCCGGTGCTCCCTCACGCCGAGCCGCAAACCAAACTGGACGACGTAACGCTGCCGTTTATGGACCTCACCAGGCTTCGTTTTGCGGCCATTTACCAGGCCCTGGAAACGACGCGGGGCCACAAGGGTCGCGCGGCCAAGCTGCTGGGCATCCACGCCAATACGCTGACCCGGATGCTTGCCCAGATGGAAACCGAGCAGCCCGGTTCCTCGACGGCCTGGCGCGGGGGGGCCAAAGTCCGGCGCCCCAACAAGCCTCGCTAGCTTCGCCGGGTATCTTCCATCCAAGGCGTTCTCGCGCTCCTCATCCGAGGAGCGTTTTCGTTTCTGCCAAGCAGTTCCGGCGGCGCGGCCTGACCTGACCCTGGCAACGGACCCGCCGCCCGTCACCATTCTGGTGCGGGCCGTCACCAGATTGTGAGGTCTGCTGCGCTGTTGCCGCGTGCGGTCGTTGTCGCACTACGGAAGGGTACTTAGCGGTTCCCTTGCGGCGGTCCGGTCGGCGATGTCTCCGGGCTAGCAGTCTGTCGAATTCGTCAACAGGCTGCTAGGCCGCAGTTTTGCACGCGCTGGGTGGATGAAATGGGCCGCTTTCCGCGGCGCCGCTCGTTTCACCAGGACGGTGAGGTTTCCTCAAGGTGGTGAGGTTATGGCCAACCGCTTGGGGTGACATCGTTTGCGGCGCGTCGGCGTGTTTTGCGTCACCGAAGTGGTGAAATCCGCCGCCACGAGCGAGCGCTCGCGCCGCGCCGCACGACCAGGAAAAGTTGCCCGGTTCTGCCGGGAAAAACGTCCACTTCCATTTCTTTTTTGTTGATCGGTGCGCGGTGGTACATCGCTTGCGTTAGGCGATCGTCGAGTTAACTGCGGCGCACGTGGAAGGCGATCGCGACAGTTCGCGTGCGAGGGTCCTCGGCGTTGTTTCAACGAGCGGGGGCGAAGCGTGGATGCCGACAAAACGGGCGGACGCGAGAGGCGGCGCTTTGGTGACGAGTTTCGTGGAACGTCGGGGTGCATCGTACCACGGCGAAGCGAGCGAGTTTGCTATCCGCGTCGCGAGAGAGTGCGGTGCATGGCAATCGAAACGGTCGGAAGGATTCGGCGCACACCAAGGTAACGGCAGACTCTGAACAGAAAATCCTCTTACTCTTTTCGATTGCAGACACAACCCATGGCTTATCGCGACATGAACACGCTGAGCGTGCGGGAACAAGTACAGCAAAAGTACGTCCGCCGCGCGGCCAAGTTGGTCAACGTCTTTCAGTGTCTGATCGTGTCGGCCGATCCGGGCCGGCGCCGGATGCTGGAACGGGCGGCCGCCGAGAGCGGCTGGAAAACACACCCGTGTGCCGACGCCGCCACGGCGCTGGCGCACATTAACCGCTGGCTCGTGCAGTTGGCTGTAGTCGACCTCGAAGCGCAGCGGCTTGAAGCCTTCCGCCCCCTCGTCGAACAGCTCACCGCCACCAGCGGGATGCTGTCGATCGTGTGCGGCAACGAAGGCAACGTCGACGAGGAAATCTGGGTCCGCCAGCAAGGTACCTGGATGTACCTGCCGGGCGTGGTGGACACGAGCAATGTCGGCCTGCTTTGTGCCGAGGCCCGGCAAATCGCCGAACGGTTGGGCAAGGCCGGCGGCAACGAACGCGTGCCCACACAGCCGGTGGGATGACTTCCTGGACAACGTGATTTTCAGTTCGCAAGTTTGAGGCCCTTTTTGAATTCGGGGCGCACGCCCCCAAGCGAGGAACAATCATGAACATGGCCAACTCTGATCACCAAGAACATGACTTCGACTACCGCACCGACTTCGGCCGGCGGCCCGCGAAGGACGACAAGAACTCGCGCACGCGCAAGTTCCACTATGGGCGTGCCGGGCGTGCGGCCGTGAGCCACAACGGCATTCACCGCCGCCGCAACAAGCGGTTTACCTGGTAAGACTCCGTTACAACAATTCTCAGCGCGTTCTACCCAACCGCACTGCCGCCGCGCCTCGCACCAGGATGAGGCCACCCAAGACTCACGGGGCGCGGAACAATGCGGTTGGTTTTGCGCGCGCTTCGTCGGAACGCGCCAGTTGGCCAACTCGGCATCATTACGTCGAGGCCGACAGAGAGGCTAGCGCGTCACGGCGAGGCTAGCGCGTCGCGGCGTTGCCGGCCGGCTCGACTACCAGATCCGCTCCGCCGGCCGCGCAGCCCGTCTCGCCCTCGACGAACACACGCACTTGACAGGGCCCCTGTGCCTCGGGCGGCACGGCCAGCTCGACCGCGAAGGAGCCCGGGGCAAACGCCCGCCGGGTGACGCTCAACCGCGGCTCGTTGGCCCGCTGGTAGACCTCGGCATAGTCACCAGCGGTCTGGGGATCGAACGGCTCGCGGCGCGGCACTCGAAACGACAGCCGATCGCGGCGCACCGCCAATTCGACCACGCCGGTTCCGGCTAGCGGCGAGTCACCCCGCACCATGATCCGGCCGCCGGCCACGGCACTCGGCTCGACGGCGAGCTCCAGCGGCTTGGGAAACGGAATTCGCAGCAGGGGATCGCCTAGCAGGTTGAAGAGGTCCAAGTGCTCGGCCCGTTCGGCAGCCAGTGCGTCGGCCGTGGGGCTCATCAAGCGAGCCATCGCATCGAGCGCAGTCCGGTATTGGGAGAGGTTTTCGGTTTGCATCATGCCGCGTTTGGCCGCCAGCAGCGCTTCGCCGAGCGTTTCGGTCCGATCGGCAAAAACCTCGTCGAGCAGCTCGGAACCCATCACGGTCATGGCATACGGCATCGTCACGCGCGAGCCGCACAGGATGGCCACGGGCCCGCCCTCGGCCCGCAGCATCTCCTCGGCCAGGCAATCGCGCGCCAGATCAAACGCGCCGGAGTAGCAGGCCAGAAAGCAGGCGATCGGCGCGCCGTGCTGGCAGGCCAGGCGCGCGGCATCTTCGGTCGAGAGGATCGGATACCGACGGCCCGCCACGCGGACTTCGTCGACTGCGTGCTGCTGGCCGTGCCCCAGGTAAACCCAAAACAGGCTTCCCTCGTTGAGCCGTCCGAGGGTGACGTCGCGAAACTCGCGCGGGTCGGGGCAATAGGGGCTTTGCCAACTGCCGTAGGTCATCGTCGTGCAGAAGGCCGAGGGAATCCCGTGGCTGATGAGCGACTTGGCCGCCGCTTCGAGCACGGTGTCGGCCACGGGTCCGAAACCGCCCAGCCCGGCTACAAAATGAATCTGTCGCCGCCAGTGGCCAAAGTCGCTCGAGCACTCGTAGGCCAGAATCTTGGCGACCATGCACTCCAGTTCGGCGGCCGAGTCGGCCGGAATCCGCCCTACGGCCAGGTCCGGCAGACGGTCGTCATCCAGATCGGCGTACCAATTGTCGGTGGCGATTTCAGGCGTGGAGCCGAAGCGCACGTTCACCTCCGCCCGGGAATAATGCACCGGAACCGAGCGCCGCCGGACGGCCGGGTCGTCTGCCATCCGCGGATCGGCATCTCCGACCAACAGCAGGAATCGCAACATCCCGCCCGCGGCCAGCAGGCGCACGCTGGCGCGCAACTCGTCCGGCGAGCCGGCGTTGGAGATCAGCGTGACACGATGCCCCTGGGCGCCGCGGTAGCGGACCCAGGGTTCGAGCGCGCGGCGAAATTCCGCCGGACAGACGACGGCCGTATCGGCAGCAGCGTCCCCCGTAGCGCACATCAGCAGGGCCACGAGCATGCTGGTCATCACGGCACTTCTCCTTGCTGATTCGGTTGACGGCACAGGGAGTGTAACCGGAATGTCCGCCCGGGGAGAGGCCGAAATCGTCGCCGGACGGGGTTGCCGGTGCCACGTGCGGCTTGGCCAGCCGCCACGGGTTCAAGTATCATGAACGGGTGACGAACGCTGGCACGTGCGGCACTGCCGGCGTCCGCGATCGGCACCGGCAGTTAGCATGGCAGAGGGACGATGGGAATCGGTCGCCTAATTCGCAGTGACTGGCATTTCGGCCGCTGGCTGGTCTTGGCCGTGCTGTTGTCCGGTTCGCAATTTGCTTCTTTGGCCCGGGCGGAGGACGCTCCGGCGGCTGCCACCCAGCCTGATCCGGCCGTTGTTGCCGAGGTGGAGCAGCACATCGAGGAGTTGGACGACGCCGATTTCGCCACGCGTCGCGCCGCGGCGGCCCGTCTGGAAGAAATGGCCGGCAAGGCCGAGTGGCAAGCGTACCTGGCGAGCCGCTTCCGGGGGGCGCTGCTCTCGGACGAAACGTCGTTCGAAGTGCGTTCGCACCTGGAGCCGCTATTGCGAGCGCTGCCCTCGCCGCCGCCCGCCAGTTCGCCCCGTCCCCGTGCCGACCAGATCGGGCCGTTGCTCGATCAACTCGACAGCGATTCCTACGCCCGCCGCGACAGCGCCGTGCGCCGTCTGCGGGCGATGCTGCAGGACAAAAAACTGATCGTGCCGGTGTGGCTGGCGCTGAAAGCCCGGGCAGCCGACCCGGTGCTGTCGGCTTCCGAGCGGCGGCTGCTGGAGCCGCTCATGGAACGCGCACACGAGGCATGGTTGCTGGCCGATCCAGCGGACGTGCCGCTGCCGCGGCCCTCGACCGAGGAGATCGCCGGCTGGATCGACCAGATGTTTGCGGTCGACGAATCGCAGACGATCGACCTGTTTGAGCGCACGCCGGCCGAGCGTGAGCTGTTGGATTTGATCGCCCGCGACGAGACGCGCCAGCAGGTGCTCGACATGCTGGCGGCCAAGATCGAGGCCCATCCGCAGACGGCGGCCGCGCAAAAGATGCAATACCTGGCGGAGTTTGCCAAACCGGGCATGGCCGCCGAAGCATGGTCAGATCACCACAATCGAGCGGTGCAGTACCTGACGCTCGGCGTGCCGCAGTTGAATGACACGGTCGTGCCCCCCCGGGCCACGCACTTTGATCGCATCGACGAGCAGACGGCCCACTGCGTGACGGGCAATTCGCTCACCGAAGGCGACTACCCGGTGCGAGTGGGCATACCGCATCCGGAACCGGGCGCGACACGCTGTTCTACCTGACGAACCTGCCAACCGCGCGGCGGCGGTTGGCCTTTGAGTATTACATCAAAAAAGACGAGGCCTGGCGGCTCGAACGAATCACCGAGCGGACGCTCAGCTATTTGTTGACCCGCGGGGAACCGCTCAGCGAGGTCGAAATCCTGATGCTCGCCCAGCTTGAGCCGCGCCGGGTCTCGCGGTTTGTGGGCGACTATTTTCAGGCCGTGCCCAACGGCCGCTTGGTGTCCACGCCCAACGGCTTGAACAATCAGCCGACGGTTTATGCCGGTATCTGCATGGTCATGACGCGGGCGGGAACGCACGAGGCGATCGAGGCGCTGGAAAAGCTGGCCCGCAGCCGTGCACTCGGCAAACCGACCTATCCGAATCGCGTGGACATCGCCTGGGTGGCGGTGCTGGCCATCGCCAGCCGCGACCCCTGGCCGGGCATCGACGAGTGGCTGGCTGACCTCGTCGACGAGCAAGTGGTGCTGTCGACCGATCCGGATCTTCCGCCGGAGCTTGGCGCTTGCGCGGCCGGACTGTTGTTGGACCGGCACGGCATGTCGATTCGTCCGTTCGGTCTGGCAACGGCGGGCGAAAGCATTACCGACGCTTTTAACTTTACCGGCTATCGCTTCACCTCCGATCGGGACCGGCAGGGCGTGAAGCGGTGGTGGGAAAAGCAACGGACGATCGCCGCGGCCGCGGAAAAGACCAAACTCGTCAAACCCTCCCCGGCCGTGGTGCCGCGACTGGCGCCTCGACTGGCCCGGCCGATCAAGCAGCCGGCAAAGGATTGACAGGCTTCTCGTACGCTGACGATGGCGATGAAGGGATTCGCATGACTTGCCACGCTCCGGTCGGACCGGTTCGGATGCCTGCGACTGCTGCGGCCCTGCTGGTCGCCGGTCTACTGGCGAGCCCGCGTGTTCGTGCCGCGGAAGAGCGGATCGCCGCGATCGACACGTACGGGCTAGTCACGGTGAGCCGCGTTGCCGTGCTCGAAGCCGTCGACGTTCGCGCCGGTGACCCGGAACCGGATGGTGAGGGAGTTCAGCGGATCGTCCGCGCTCTGGAAGCGGTGCCCGGCGTCGAGGAGGCGGATGTCTCGGTTGTTCGCTATCGCGCGGGGTCACCGCCTGGTGCGGTTCAGCCGATTGTTTACGTCGGCGTTCGCGAAGCGGGGCGAGCGAAGGTCGCCTTTCATGCGGAGCCGAGCGCCGACGTTCGCTTGCCCGACGAGCTGGTCGCCGTGTACGACGCCTTCGAGAAGAGTCATCGTGAATCCATGCGCCGCGGCGATTGGAGCGAAGACGACTCGAACGGCTATGCCCTGCTGGGAGACGAAGCCACCCGCGCGATCCAAAGACAGCTTGTCCCGCTGGCGGACCAGCATTTCCAGCGGCTGGTGGAAGTACTGCGAACGGCCAAGAGCGCGAGGCAGCGAAAGATCGCCGCCACGGTGCTGGCCTTTGCCGGCGACAAGACCAAGATAGCCGCCGAGTTGGCCGCCGCCGCGCGCGATCCCGACCGTGGCGTTCGCAACAACGCCACGCGTGCCTTGGGCATCCTGATCGACTATGCGCACGGGCATCCGGAGCTGGCCATCGATGCGCCGGTCGAGCCGTATTTCGATCTGCTCGAATCGCTCGAGTGGACGGATCGCAATAAGGCGATGTTCGTGTTGCTGGAACTTACCGAAGACGGCGACGGGGCGCTGCTCGAGCAACTGGCCGATCGCTGTCTGCCAGCCCTGGTCGAGATGGCCCGCTGGAGCGCCGAGGGGCATGCCGTGATGGCCTACCTGCTCGTCGGCCGCATCGCCGGCCTGAAGGACGCCGAACTGGGCGAAGCCTGGCGCGCGGAAAACGTGAAGAAGTGATCGCCCGGGCACTCGAATCGGCGGCGGGCAGGGACAACAAGTCCATGGACCCCGATCAGGGACAGGATTGAAGGACGCCCGGCCGCTGGGCGTTGATTTCGGCCACTAATTCATAGTCCGCGGCTGGCAAATTCTGGCCAATGGTGCCCGTCGGCGAAGCGATCGGTTCCTGTCGAAAAGCTGTTGGCTCTCGCCGGGAACACGCGGTATGCTTGGCATCAATCCCCAGCGTTTTCATCATGGTTTCGAACTCGGGGGAGCTTCTGATGGAATCCTTCAATCCTTACGCGGCTCCGCAAACGGCCGACGTACGGGCGGCGCCGCAAGGCGCTTACTACGCCTGGCGCAGCGGCAAGTTCTTGGTCGTGACCCACAACGCGAATCTGCCCCGGCTGTGCGTCAAGTGCAACCAGCCGGTCGATGAATACCGCAAGCGCTTTAAACTATCCTGGTATTCGCCGCTGGCGTATCTGGCGCTGCTGGGAGGAATCTTGCCGTTTGTGATCGTCGTCATCGTCATTCAGAAGAAAATGGCTCTCAATGTGAGCATCTGCGCGGACCATCGCCGCAAGCGGCTCATCGCGATCCTCGTCGGCTGGCTAGGGGCCCTGGCCGGCATCACGATGTTGATCGCCGGTCCAATCATGGGCGGCGACGGCGTCCCGCTGTGGGTGATCGGCGGCATCGTCGTGCTGCTGGCTTCGATGGTCTACGGCATCATCGCCTCGCGCGTTATCTGGCCGAAGCGGATCGATGCGCATTTGTCCTGGATCAACGGTGTGTGTCCGGACTTCCTGGCTAACCTGCCGGAGTTTGGCGGCTAACCGGGTCGTACCATGGTGTGCCCTGGCCCGCGATCTTACGGGTCAAGTGCGAATTTGACACTTTCCACCCGGGGGCGTTATACTGCCGAGTGGTTCCGTTGGCCTGGGAGGTGGCGGTACCCTTGCGCGGCGGTCGCGTCGATTGGACTCGCCGACCGCATCGACTCCCACCAAAATACTCCCACCCCCTGCAACTGCATTCCGTTTACCGGAGGTAGGCCAGCATGCTCAGGATTCCCGGACAGCTTGGAAACGATCTTTGCGATCGCGGCATCGGACTCACGCGGCGCGATCTGTTGCGGGTCGGCGGCGCTTCGCTGTTGGGGCTTAGCCTGGCGGACATTCTGCAACTCAAGCAAGTGCAGGCGGCCACCAACTCGCCCGAGGCGTTCGCCGGCAGCGGGCCGGGCTGGAACAAGGCCAAGAGCGTGATCATGGTCTACTTGCAGGGTGGTCCCAGTCATCTCGACTTGTGGGATCCCAAGGACAACGTGCCAGACAACGTGCGGAGCGTGTTCAAGGCCATCCCGACGAAGCTTCCCGGAGTGCAATTCACTGAGCTGTTGCCCAAGCTGGCGCAGGTGAACGACAAGTTCACGATGATCCGCTCGCTGAGCTACACGCCCAACGGGCTGTTCAACCACACGGCGGCCATCTATCAGATTCATACCGGCTACACGACCGACAAGGTGAGCCCGTCGGGCCAGCTCGAGCCCCCTTCGCCGAAGGACTTTCCCACGTTTGGCTCGAACATCATCCGGCTCAAGCCACCCACGGTGCCGATGCTGCCGTTCGTAATGCTGCCGCGCCCGCTGCAAGAGAGCAACGTGGTGGGCAAGGGTGGCACGGCCGGCTTCCTGGGGCGGGCCTACGATCCGTACTATCTCTATCCGTCCGGCGACGACATGGACATGGAGAAGATGGAGCACATCAAGGTCGACGACTTGAACATGCGCCGGAAATCACCAGCCCGCGGCTCGCGCCGGGCTCGCCTGCGCGAACTGATTAACGGTGGCATGCCGGCCGTCGACAAGGCCGTGGCCAAATACGACCTGGACGAGTACTACGAGAAGGCCCTGGGGCTGATCAGTTCGGGCCGCGCCCGCGACGCCTTCGCGCTGAGCCAGGAAACCGACGCGGTGCGCGACCGCTACGGCCGCAACACGTTCGGACAGAGCCTGCTGTTGGCCCGGCGACTGGTCGAAGCCGGCACGCGCGTGGTGGAAGTGGTATGGCCGAAGGTGGCCAACTCGGACAACCATTCGTGGGACGTGCACACGGGGCTTTCGACTCGCATGCGCAACCAATCGGCGCCGATGTTCGACGGTGGCCTGGCGGCGCTGATTGCCGATTTGGACGAGCGGGGCCTGCTTGACGACACGCTGGTGGTGGCCATCGGCGAGTTCGGCCGCAGTCCGCAGCGCGGCGTGAGCACGTCGGGCAATTCGAACAACGACGACGGCCGCGACCATTGGCCCTACTGCTACACAGGCGTGATGGCCGGTGGCGGCGCGAAGCGGGGCTTCGTGTACGGCAAGTCGGACGCCACGGCTTCGGCCCCGGCCGAACATCCCGTGCATCCGATCGAGCTGCTGGCGTCGGTCTATCATGCCATCGGCATCAACCCGGCCACGATCGTCTACAACCACCTGAACCAGCCCCGCGAGTTGGTCAAGGCGGAAGTCGTGCCCAGCCTGTTCGCCTGAGGTCGGGTCAAATCCTGGCATGCCACACGACCTGGCCCGGCCGCGATGGTCGGGCCTTTTCTTGCGCCGCTCGGCAGAGATTCTTCTCCGGAGGCCGGCAATGACGTTTCCGGTGATTCGAATAGTGTCCGATGCGATGCTTGCGACCGCCTGTGGGGCAGGACAGAATAGTGTCTCCGCTTGTGACCAAGGCCCCGATCGCGACTACTCGTGCGAGGAGATCAATCTCATGTTGCGGCGATTCATGTTGGCGGCCGTCGCGGCCGGCAGTTTGGCACTTCAGGTGTGCGTGGCCCAGACGATTACCGAGCCGAGCGAGGCCGGTCCCTATTTTGCCGTGCAGGGCGAGTACCAAGGCGAATTGAAAGCGCCTGACCAGCCCGAGATGCTAAAGGTTGCGCGCAGATTATCGCGTTGGGGAACGACAAGTTTCACGGCGTGTTTTATTTCGGCGGACTGCCCGGCGACGGTTGGCAGCCCGGCGCTCCGCAGCTTGAAGCCGACGGCGTGACCGAGGAGGGCACGACCACGTTTACAGCCGACACCGGTTCGGCCGTGATCGCCGACGGCAAGATGAAGGTGATGGACGAAGCCGGCAACGAGCTGGCCACGTTGGAGAAGGTGGTGCGCAAAAGTCCTACGTTCGGCGCACGGCCGCCCGAGGGAGCGAAGGTGTTGTTCGACGGCACGAGCGTCGACGCTTGGAAGGGAGGACGGATCGTTTGCGGCGATCTGCTCGCCGTGGGCCCGACGAGCAACGACGAGTTTCAGGACTTCACCATGCACATCGAATTCCGCACGCCTTTCATGCCGCGAGCCCGCGGACAAGCGCGGGGCAATAGCGGCGTCTATTTGCAGGACCGCTACGAATGCCAGGTGCTCGACTCGTTTGGGCTGGAAGGCAAGGACAACGAGTGCGGCGGTTTCTACCAGATCAAGGCGCCCAGCGTGAACATGTGCTATCCGCCCCTGTCATGGCAGACCTACGATTTCGAATTCATCGGCGCGCCGGTTTGAGGGGGACGAAAAGGTCAAGAACGCCCGGGTGACGGTGAAACACAATGGGGTGACGATCTTCGACGACTTCGAGCTGCCGAACCTGACTCCCGGCGGAGCCAGTACCGAAGCGCCCGGGCGAGGACCGATCAAGCTTCAGAACCACGGCAACCCGGTGACGTATCGGAACATTTGGGTTGTGGAAAAGAGCGGGGAGGCCGCCCCGTAGGACGGCGGGGCAGCCCCCGTTTGCCAACACTTTATCCACCGTGCGAGATCGTCAAAGCCTGCCGGGGAAAGAGGGGCTTTTCCGGCAGGTTTTGTCGATTTTTCGGCCTCGCCGCCCAGGAATTCCAGGGTTCTGGCGGAGGCGGATTTTATTTCTCGAACGATGTGCTAGCATGTGGGCTCGTAGGAGTAAAAGGGTGCCAATGAGAGGCGCCCCCCAGCGGTCAAGACGGAGGGTAGACGATGGCCCGTTCTGCCGAGGCAGCCGCTCGCGAGGCGAAGATCGCCGAGTTGAAGCGCCTGATCACCGCAGGCACGTACGAAACACTGGAGAAGTTGGAAGAGGCCGTGGATTCGTTCATGTGGAGCGAGCTGGACCGGTTGCAGGCTGAGCCGGCACCGGCACCGCGCGAGTTGGCGCGGATGCATCCCCGATAACCAGCGCGAGTTGATGCGCGACGAGAGTCGCGCATCAAGCTTGGACCTTTGGCCCGTACGACGCGACGCACATAGCGGGCACGCTCGCCCACAAGATGCTCGATGCGACGCAGGGCAAACGGCGTGCCAAGCATCTGATTGCGCACTGCTCTTGGCGGTGGCCCGTTTTTCGGCTACTTTCCGCCTTCCGCGGAGCTATAATTTGCTCATGGACGATGAGGTCGATTTAAAAAAGAACCCAAGGGGCGGGATAAAAGTGCCGATCTAGTCTCCCAAGCGGAGACACATCCCACCGCTGATCACGAGCAACACGAACCAACAACGGGAACTTCAAACCTCGCATAGCCTGGAATCCGTCGGGAGGACCTAAACAAATGCGTGAGCTTGGGCCAATTCAAAGGCTAGTGCGCAGCACAGTCTGGCCCCGCTCTTCTCGCAGCGACTCCTCCGTCGCATTGGGCTAGAGGTTTGATTATAACGGGCCACGGTCACGTCCTTAGGGGTGGGCCGTG
>CAVQEL010000006.1:0-85759 GCA_963711515.1 uncultured Planctomycetota bacterium
CGCTAACCCGTCATTTAGTCCCGAAAGCCGGGCGTTTTCGCATGTTTCTCGCCCCGCTAGCCGGCCTTTACAGCCATTTTACAGCCATTCTGGGCCAAGGCCCCTTCAATGATGCCATTCAGCTTCGTCGCTGCCCCGGCCGACATGCCCGGCAGAAGATGGCTGTAGGTGTCCAGCGTGATTTTGGTACTCGCGTGGCCAAGTCTCTCGCGATAACCTTCACGTTGACACCTGCGGCCAGCATCAGACTGGCATGCGTGTGGCGTAGCGTGTGAAAGCCAACTGTCGGCAGCCCGGCCTTTCGGAGTAGTGGCCGCAGCGTCGTGACGTTGAAATGGCTCCGCCGCAGCGGCTGACCATCGCGGCCAACGAACACGTATGACGAACCGCCCAGGCCAGCGGCCATTTGTCTGCGCCGGTGGGCTTCAGCGCATCAATCGCATGCCCGGGCAAGTCGATCAGTCGCTTACCGGCGGCCGTCTTGGGCTCGACCAACGTCAGCGAGCCGCCTAGCTCGCGTAGCGAGTGGCGTACGCTGATGGTCCCGGCGGCCAAATCGACGCTTGACCACTGCAAGCCAAGCAACTCGCCTTGCCGCATGCCTGTGCCAATCGCCGCGTGAAAGATCGCTTCGAGCCGATGGCCTACGGCAGCCGCCAATAACCGGGCAACTTCGTTGGCCGTGAGAACGGTTATCGTCGGCCTTTTCGCATGCGGCCCGTCGATGCCAGGGTCTTGGAACGGATTGGCCGCGACAATGCCCATCTTGCGGGCTTTCTTGAAAGCCAAACCCAGCACCACGTGACATTTTTTGGTGGCGTGCGGTCCCACGCCATCGGCGGCCAAGTCGCTGTAAAGCCGCTCGATGGTGGTGGCGTCAATCGCCTGCATGCGTAGCCCACCGATACGGGGCAGGACGTGTTTCTTAACTGCGGTGCCGTAACCGGCCAACGTGCTGGGGCTTTGCTTGCCGGTGGCGGCCAGCTTTGCCAGCCAGTCGGCCAAGAATTCGGCCAACGTGACCTTTGATCGCTGGGCCACTTTGCCGGCACGTTTATCGTGGCGCAGCTTGTCGAGTTCGGCTAACACTGCGGTTTTCGATTCACCGTAAACCGTCTTGCGAATCCGCCGGCCGTTGGCGTCACGGCCGATGGAGATTTCGCCCACCCATCGGCCACCCCGCTGAAAGACACTTCCCTCATGCCGACCACGCCGGGCACGGGGCTTTTTAACGGTTGCTTTCATTAATCTTTTCCTTTCGAAAAACCGGTTTCGTTGGAAAGTTTTCAGCGGCCTTTCTTGGGCGGCTTTTTCTTTTTCGCGGCCTTCTCCGCGCGGTTAATTTTCTCCACGACTTCGGGTGCGAGACAATCCGCGTGACCTCCGCCCTTCATCGGAATGCTTTTGCCAAATAGCTCGGGCAAGGCTTGCTTGGGTTCTGTCTTCATAGGTTTCAACTCCAGCCTAAAATGTGCGGCCAATTTCTCGGCGTTGGCCAGCAGAATGTCCTGGTGGTGGTTAGTGAACCTGGAAAGCGTGGCTTGTTCCACGCCCGTAGCTTGCGCGATTGCGTTCACGCTTTCGCCGGATTCCGCGATTGCGGTTTTCAATGCGTCCGACAAGGTCACTCGCTTGCGTTTCATGCTGGCGCTCCTTTATGATAAATATCATAATCCTTGGCGTGAGCCTGTAAAGCGATGGTGAAACGAATCTGGCTGACCACTTCGGTAACCCGCCTCGATACTTCAGCGATTTCGGATTCCGTCTGGTAAATGGCCCGAGCCCAACAGCCTCGCGCTTGCCGCTTTCGTGACTTGGGGACGGCGGCGCTTCGGCCGTTGCTAGTGCGACATCAGTCAAGCATTTGAATTGCAGGCGAGTTGCCCACGCTATCGTTTCTGTCCCGGCTTTTTGGTTTCTGCGCAGCTCGCAAGCTGTGGGGCCGCGCGATAAACCGAGCGCGCGACACTCTCACGGGATGTGAACGGCGCATAGAAATGACGTTGGCAGGGCTGCCTGAGTTAGGGTCGGCTTTCCAGGTTTTCCGCCAAGGCACGACTCCGTTTTTCAGCCCGTCGAGAATGCGGGCGGTGATCTGCTGCTGGATTTCCGATTGGCTCGGCATGACTGGCTCCTTCTGAATGAGTCAGCCATGAGATGTACAACTAAACTATGCGTATGCCGCATTGACACGGTTGGTCAGTCAAGTAGACTCGGGACGGCAACAGCCACGCTGACTGAGAAACGCTTATTAGCCGATTTCAAAGCCCGACCTTTCTGCAATTGCAGAGATGGCCGGGTTTTTTTGTTCAAGAGGGAGCTGAAACTCGCAAAGGCCACAAACTGGAGCACCTCAATGCCACAATCTCGGTCAAACGGTCATCGTGCCTCGGTTGTCGTCCTTCTATGCATCTTAACCACGTGCATTTCGCCTACCGTCGTGGAGGCCACGTCAACCTATGTCTACGTCCAAAGCATCAGCGGTGGTGACTCAACGCCTGGATATCCTGGCGCAATGGCGGTGCAGTCGCTGAGCATATTTCCCGGCGGGTTCTCGATGGTGAAGAGGGTCGATTCCGCCTCGCCGCAGATTCAGTCGGACGTGATCAGTGGGACGCTTTTTCCACAGGCGAGCCTGTTGTTTTACAACTCCACGCCCTTCGGCCAGCCGGATGCAAGCGTGAACATTAACAATGCGATTGCCAACAACTACCAGCTTCTGGGAGGAACTCCTTCTCAGGAGCGAGTTGGTTTCGATGCGACCACACCCGTCTCTATGTACCTTGATGTGCCAGGAATCACTGGCGAAAGTTCGACACCAGGATACTCGAATCTAATGCAGATTGACTCCTTCTCGTTGTCGGACAATAGCTTCTCGATTGTGAAGCAAGTCGATACGGCGTCCCCCGAGATTAGTATGGCGGTCACAAATGCGACATTCTTTTCGAGCGCACTTCTTCTCCTGTACGACTCGGCTCCCAGCGGTCCACCCGATGCCGTGCTCAGCCTGCACGAAGTTCTCGCCAGCAGCGTGCAGCCTGATGGCGGCGGCGACAGGCTCCTGGAGCTAGACTCCTTCAGCTTCACGTATCTCACCCCCGAGCCATCGTCTTTGGTGTTGATCGGGCTCAGCCTTGCGACGTTCATGGCCGCAACCGGCGGTTCGAGATTCAAGTCTGGCGAGCGTCGCCCAACTCCTCCCAAGAGAGCATTGTTGCCCGAAGTGACCGAACAATCTGAATAGGCTCCATGACCGTCGGAAAAGCTGGTCGTGTTGACCGAGGTCGTGCTGCGATCCGTTCAAGTCGTGGTACGATTGCCGCTGTCCAATGAGCAGATACGCGACCGACATAACTTCCGTTGCCGTCGTCTGGATTCGGTGGGTCGCTGGGACTTCAAGTGCTCGATGTGACTCGAAGTCGCAGCACGTTCATCTGCTGCGAAACGACGAATAAGTATCGCAATTCAGATTCATCCCCCCCAGTTGCTGATACAATTCAGTTGTGCGATCCAAGTCGCCATTGGGTGGCTGCTTTTCAGTCAGGGAAGTCCATGAAACTGTGTAAGAACTGCCGTTCGCTGATAATTGGCGAAGAAGCAAAGCAAGCGCTCCATAATCTTGAGGAACTGATGGGTTTCCATGGATTCGTGCCCGAGACAATCCACGTAGTAGCCCAAACACTAGGGCCAATGTGCGAAATATGTCTGAGGGCGTGGTCCAAAGAACTCACAGCGGCTTAGAACGACAAGCGGGAGATGAAGTGATTCATGTTGGTCAATTTGGAAATTCAAATCATCGGTGAAATACTTCAGGTTCGGGATGCCGGAAGCGTGAGACTTTTCGACGTTTATCCCGATCAAGTATTCCGTACACGAGGCGTGCCGTTTGCCTACGACGAGTTGCGGGGCTTGGGAAATGGCAAACATCGAGTGAAGGCAAATCAGCCGCTCAAAAACGCCGAAGGCGAGAAGACATCAGTTACCACTCATGACGGTGCTGGCGGTTTCTTCAGGTTCAGCACCGTTCGTCGCCGATGGCACTTTTGGTGCGTAGCTCTTGATCCGCACTCGCTTCTTCTTCCGCCCTGCATATCCGGTGATGCATCATAGAAACTCGTCTCCTGGCGAGATGACCGCACTACCCGATGCTTTTCTCGTCGCTATCGGATGTCCACGATCCATCGCCACGAGGTCGAGCCGGATCGGGTTGATTCCCGAGTAGGGTCGGCGGGAAATAACGCTGGCAGGGCTGCCCGAGTTTTTGTCGGATCGCCAGGGCACGACGCCATTTTTCAGTCCTTCGATGATGCGGGCGGTGATCTGCTGTTGGATTTCGGCTTGTGTCGGCATCGCTGGCTCCTTGGGATTGAGTCAGCTTTACAACTAAACTCCCATGTTCCGTGTTTCTCGGAACTGGCGTAGGGCTGGTTGCACAAAAGCTGGGCTCGCAACTGCCGCCAGCGGATTGCGACTGAGCCACACAGCCAACACGTCCCGGTGCTTGGATTGCGTCGCACTTAAAGAATGTTCGGTCCCGACACTGCGGGAACTGTCATACGACACGTCGTCGAATTCCGCAGAGTCCAAGAGCAAGTGCGCCAGCGATGCCTAGTCCGTAGGTTGACGGCTCAGGAACAGATCGTAACTCAAATGCCGGTATTTGGATGCTTGCAGAATCGCCAAGCACAAATACTCCAGCATATAAAACCGGGGCACTGGCAAACGGCATCGATTCACCAGCGCCTGTCTGACCTTGGTTTGGCACGTAAGGCAGCAACGTACTCACGCACACTAAAAAATCCCCGGGCGAAGCAAATCCTCTTTCAAAATAGAATGACACATCAGTGCTAGGGTGGATACCATCAGTGTTGACGGCGCCGGGAACATCGGTCGCTACGCCATTCACAATTTCTCGCGCAAAGAATTTGAAATCTCCATTGGAATCAATTCCACGCATTCCATACAAAAACACATTGTTCGCATTTTGGCCAATGAATATACCAGCTTCTTCATTTGCTCCGATATGAACATTCGTGAAGCTAACATCCCCGTACAAATAGTTCCTTCCATCACGATCATGCCCATGATACGAGTTTTGAAAGACGACGCATGGCATGTCAATCTGATCTAGACTGCCGTTTTGTCCTCTGAATTCCAAAGCGTCACCTGGACTAGCAGTGATATTGCCGTCATTAACTGGAACTGTCAAAGGATTACCAGTTCCGGGGAGACGTGCAGTAAAGCCTGTTGGCAACCCATTCTCATCGGCAATCGACGGGAACTGAGGTGGGTATTGATTGTAACTGGGAACTGTATGTGAATAAGCAATCACCGTACTACCCGGCAATAATGTGGTTGCGTGGAGCGATCTTGTCGTAGACACTAAGCACAAGAAGAATAGCGTGGTACGCAGCATTGTGTGGTCTCCTTTCGTGTCCCCCATTGTCGTCTTGCAAAGACTCATTTTCCAGCCGGCAAGTATGCCGGGCAAATGCGACTGCGTGCCCAGATGGGCCTCTTTCACATCGGTTTGCCTCGTGTAAATCTGATTGCCGAAGCTCGCCCATTGCTGGACGGTTCCCCAGTGGCGGCTCGCTTGGTCGAGTCAGCTATGCGAATGCACGACTAAACTTGCTTGCTTCTCCAAGAGCGTTCAGTATCCTGGTTCGAATCCCTGGGATGTTTTGAGTCAATTGACAGGAGAGGATCTATCATGTCTGCGAGCCAGCAAGAAGCTCTGAATAAGTTGTATCAGGAGCGGTTTGCAAATCCGACCTGTCTAAAGAGAGTATGCGATGATCCAAACGCTGCGGACGCATTGTCCCACTCGCTTGAAGGCCCATTTCTCGTCGCCGTCACGGATGACTACCTCGCCGCACGACCGAGGATAGTTATTGTTGGGCAGGAGACTCTTGGCTGGATTGGACCCTATGCGGAGTTTCTCTCCCAAGGGAGTGTTTCTGATTCAGTAGCCGAGTTTGTCCGGTTCGACTTTGGGCTGACAAAGGGCAGATCAGTATTCTGGCGGAAGGTTGGTGAGATTCGCAACGAATTATTTGGGCCGGACGCCAGCAGAAAAAACATGATGTGGTTGAACCTGTTTAAGTTCGACGACGACCGGGACAACAAGGCGATGATCGGATCACCTTATATGGACGCTGCATTGTCGCTCCAGGGTGACATCGTGGCTGAGGAAATTCGAATTCTTGATCCACAATGCGTGATATTCCTGACGGGACCGGAATACGACGCCAGCATGAAGAGAGCTATTCCAAACACTGAGCTTCGTCCGGTGGGCGATCATCCAATCAATGAGATGGCCCAAGTTGTGGGGCCGACGGTTCCACAACTTTCGTTCAGGACGTACCATCCGAATTATTTGAGATATGGCAAAGCAGCGTACTGCTTGCCGACGATTATTGAAAAGATCAAATCCGAATACGCCAGCAGACAATGAGCCTCTACCTTCAATATCACAATACCAGCAAGCGAGGACTCAAGCATCTATTCTCGAACAGCGGCTGGTCCGGGATCACGACCTCCCGTCCATTCGTGAAAGATGCAAGCGGCGCCGTTCTCCTCGTCGTAGGCGTTGGGCAACCTCGTCGCTTCTACCTCTGGGAACAGTTTAAGATCTCGGAAGTCACAGAACGTAGCGACGGAACTTTCATTGCTGCCGGCCCTGGCTGGCAACTGAATCCTCCTCAACAACTCGATGGTCCGGCTTTCGAGAGCTTCAAATCATCTTGCGCAAGCTTCGTGGGATTTCGTCGAATTGATGACCTCCCGTACAGTCAGACTTTGTTGAAGCTGTCCAAAAAGCATCGAGCCGAATGCTCAAATCCAGCAAGGCGAGAGTTTCTTGGAGAACTGCTTGGCCTGCTAAAAAAAGGAACCGCCGATTTCAAGATCGTTGCAAAGGAACTGCAAGGTGTTGGTGGGAGCCCGTTGATTGAACGTGCCATCGGTAACAAAAATTCGGTCGGTTCAGAAAACAACAAACCTGCGAAGAAGCTACGTGCCCTTAGCATTCGCCAGCCTCATGCTGAAGCGATAATGCGTGGCGTCAAGAAGATCGAATATCGATCAAGACCAACTAAGATTCGAGGGCGGTTTCAAATCTATGCCGGTCAAAAGAGAATGTCACCCGAGGATGAGAAGTACTGGATGACGAAGTACGGGATAAGCGACGTTTCTTGCGATGAATTGCCTCGGGGCAAGATCATAGGAACCGCCGAATTATGGGACTGCACCGAAGGCGACGACGAATTCCGTTGGCACGTTCGTACGCCCGAGCGGGCGGCTCGGTTGCTAAAACCCAAGAAGCAGCCGCAGCCAGTCTGGTTCAATCCGTTCTGAGCTAACGGTGAGCGGACGATGGATCACACGCAGTGCCCATTTTGCCATGTTGAGAAACAAGACATCGTTCTGGAAAACGATTTCGCAGCAGCATTTCTCGACAGGTTTCCAGTCGCCGAGCGACACACACTCGTCGTTCCAAAGCGGCACGTCGGCAGCCTGTTCGATCTGCCCGAAGTTGAATTGGATGCCGTGTGGAAACTGGTGTCGCTAGTTCGTGGCAAGATGATGGCCGAGCTAAAGCCAGATGGGTTCAATGTCGGCGTCAACGATGGCTTGGCAGCAGGACAGACCGTGATGCACGCCCACGTCCACATCATTCCACGTCGAGATGGCGATACTGCTGATCCCAAAGGCGGCATCCGGTGGATCATTCCAGAGAAGGCAAGGTATTGGGGAGAGGGTTAGCAATGACTTGGCCCATCCCGACACCCGAGGAGCAGGTCCACTTTCTACGAAACATCCAGCGGTTGCTCGCCGAAGGTTTATTTGTCGCCAGCTACAAATTTGCTCTCGTTCACGCCCTTGCCGATCTTGCCGTGCTGAAAGGAGAAGACTCGGGCGCACCGCTGGACCTGTCCACGAAGGACATTGCCGCAAAGTTCGTGGAATTGTACTGGCGGCAATCTCGGCCCTTTCAGCTTGCCAATGAGACTCCAGGGCTCGTTCTCCAGCAAAACACAGGAAGGCAGGCGGCAATCATTTCGAAGATCGCAGGCGCCCAGCGGGAGTATGGCGCATCGCTATTTCGGCTCAAGCAATCGACCCCGGATTGTTGGTCGGAACTAATTGCTGAAGTCGACCAAGTTGTTCGCACCATGCCGCTGTGGAAATTGCAGACCGTTGGGGAAGAACGGCTGGATTTTCTCTATGAGAATCTGGACCGTGGCAATCGAGTTACGCTGAAGCCTGGAGTCGCTTATTGCTTTCGAGCGTTTTACGAATTGATCCGTGACTTAGTCCAAGGTGCATGGGGCCGTTTCGTTCAGAAGGTCAATGCCAACAACCTGGGCAACATCACCGATTTCGGCACGTTCCTATTCGGCCAGGAACGAGCCAGTCTCGATATCTATCGGCCCATCCTAATGGACGTGCAACACGGCGTCTGTCTGTATTGCCAGAAGAACTTGCCAAAGGAGACGCACGTTGACCATTTCATTCCGTGGTCACGGTATCCTGCCGACCTCGGGCACAACTTTGTCCTGGCGCACAACCATTGCAACAATGCCAAGTCCGACTACGTGGCAGCAGAGAAGCATTTGGCGGTTTGGGCGGAGCGAAATCGATTGCATCACGAAGAGTTGCAATCCCGATTGCAGGAACTGGCCTTACCTTCCGACCCATCGGCTTCGATTCAGATTGCCAAGTGGGTCTATCAGCAAACAGAGAAAGCGAATGGGCAAGTCTGGGTGAGGCAGCGGGTCTTGCAGCATCTCAGCCCAGCGTGGTCGCAATGTTTGTCAGCGTGAATCAGCGTCCACCACCGCCGTGTTCGCCCGCTCACTTCGCCTTCCGCCCTACATATCTTCCCTGGGCATCATAGAACGTCGTGGTGCCACCAGAAACGACCGCGCGCCTGAATACGCGCCTTGCTTGTCGTAAAAACTCGTCGTGCCACCCGAGGTCTTGCTGCGTCCAGCATACGAGCCGTTCGAGTTGTAAAAGGACGAGCCGCTATCTGATGTAGATACACGCCCAGCGTAACTTCCGTTGCCGTTGAAGAGGCTGGCGCCGTTCTTCGAGCGGTTGATCCGACCGTCGTAATTGCCTTGCCCCAAATAGATACTGGTGCTTTGTCCGCTGCTCTTTGTGCGCCCTGCATAACTGCCAGTTCCGCTGTAGAAATTACCCGAGCCGCGCATTGCCGCCGCTTTTCCGCCGAGAATTTGGTTCGGACTCTTGGCGTTTTCGGCTGCGTGGAGATTTCCGATTAGACAAAGCAAAACGACGGACGTGCTAATGAATTTGGGCATGGTTTGTGACTCCTTAGGCTCTGCGCATTTTACTGCGGGGCTTCCATTCAATCTAACCAATTGGTTGGACTGGTCATGTCCAACGTGGCGGGGCTATTTCGTTGTTGCCGCGTCGGGCTCTTGTTAAACTCAACCGCTTGCCCCTATTGGCTTTGGGCAGGGACGATGCCATTTGCCAGCAACGGGGTTCGGAAATGCCTCCAGGGCGGCGCCAATCTGGCAATCAGATCGAGTATCGCGGGGTGCTGAAATGAAACTCAAACCCGCCATTCTTGCCGCCCTAAACCGCGACGACCTCAAGCGGATTGTGGAGGATCTCGAATTCGAGGGCATTGATCGCCGTAGCATGGACGCAATGCGGTCAGCCTTGTCGCGCTCAAGGAAGGTCGTCCCCGAAGACTTATTGGGACGGCTGCGAAAAGATGCCCTGCAATCGGTCTGTCGAGAGGTCGGCTTGTCCACCAGCGGGAAGCGGGAGGTTCTCGCCCAACGCATTCTCCAACAACACAATCAAACGAGCCAGCCGAGAAACGGAATGCACGAGAATAGCCAGTCGTCGAATGGGTCACCTTCTGCACCAGTCAAGAAGCCAGAGAAACTGACGCTTGCCAAGTTGGAGAGCAAATTATTTCGGGCGTGCGATATTCTGCGTGGCAATATGGACGCCTCGGAATACAAGGAATACATCTTTGGGATGTTGTTCCTCAAACGCTTGAGCGACCAGTTCGTGAAAGATAAAGCCGCACTGGCTGCCAAATATCAGCAGCAGGGATTGAAGCCCGCACTGATCGAGAAGCAACTCAACAATCCAGATTTGTACGACTTCTTCGTACCCGACATGGCTCGTTGGAGCATGATCGACGACAGAGGGCGGCATACTGGGATCGCCCATCTCAAGACTTCGGTCGGATCGGGATTGAACAAGGCACTGGCTGCCATTGAAGATGCCAACCCCAACACTTTGCAGGATGTGCTTAAGGGGATCAACTTCAATCGCCGCGTTGGTCAGCGGTCGATGGATGACAGCACGTTGGTGGCGTTCATCCAGCACTTCAATGAAATCCCCTTGTCCAATGACGATTTCGAGTTCCCTGATTTGCTAGGAGCCGCCTACGAATACCTCATCAAGTACTTTGCCGACAGCGCGGGCAAGAAAGGTGGCGAATTTTACACGCCGTCCGAAGTTGTCCGCATGATGGTGCAGGTCGTCGAACCTCACGAGCGTATGACCATCTACGACCCATGCGTTGGTGCGGGCGGCATGTTGATCCAGTCCAAGCAATACGTTCAAGAAGTGGGTGGCGATCCTCGCAATGTTGCCCTGGCAGGTCAGGAATTGAATGGCGGCACTTGGGCAATCTGCAAAATGAATATGATTCTGCACGGCATTCGCAGTGCAGATATTCGGCACGGCGACACGATCAAAGACCCCCAGCACCTCGACAAGAAGGGGGAAATTAATCGCTTCGACCGAATTCTTACAAATCCACCTTTCTCACAGAACTACTCCCGCCAGGACATGAAGTTCCCCGAGCGGTTCCACACCTTCCTGCCAGAGTCGGGCAAGAAAGCTGACCTGATGTTCGTGCAGCATATGGTCGCCTCGCTCAAAAACGACGGCAAGATGGCGACGGTGATGCCGCACGGCGTGTTGTTTCGCGGTGGCGACGAAAAGGCTTGCCGCCAACGTTTCATCAAGGACGGCATCTTGGAAGCGGTAATTGGCTTGCCTGCTGGGCTGTTCTACGGCACAGGCATTCCCGCGTGTATTCTGGTGATCAACAAGAACGGGGCGGCGGAACGCAAGAGCGTGTTGTTTATCAATGCCGACCGCGAATACAAGGAAGGCAAGAACCAGAACTCGCTGCGACCTGAAGACATCGAAAAAATCACCTACGTTTATCGCAAGCACCTGAACGTCGATAAGTACTCGCGTGAAGTTCCCATCGCGGAACTCGAAAAAGAGGACTTCAATCTCAATATCCGCCGCTACGTCGATAACTCGCCGCCGCCCGAGCCGCAAGATGTACGAGCGCATTTGCACGGGGGTGTACCCGTTGCGGAGATCAAGGATCTCGATGGGTATTTTGCCAACTATGCAGGCGTCAAATCCTTGCTTTTTAAAGATCGCGACGAGAAGTACGACGATTTTGCCACGACTATTGCCTCCAAGGACAGCATCAAAGAATTGATCGAGTCCGCACCAGGTGCTCAAGGAAAGCATGCCCATTTCCACAAAGTCCTCGACCAGTGGTGGAAGGACAATCTGAAGGAGATCGAGCGGCTGCCCCAGACCAAGAACGTGTTTGAACTGCGACGGCACTGCATTAACGGCTTGGCACAAGTTCTTGTTCCCGAAAATGTGCTTCGGCTCCATCAAGTCCGCGGCGCGGTCGCGGGCTATATGACCTCGCTGGAAAGCGACCTTAAGTCCATTGCAGCCAGTGGCTGGAGTGCGGAACTAATCCCTGACGAAGACATCTTGAAGTCCCAGTTCCCCGAGGTCTTGGAAAGGATTGAACAAGACGAAAGTCGGATTGCTGAATTGGAAGGAATGTTCGCTGCCGCCACTGAAAGCGAGGACGACGAGGAAGAAGTCGAGGAAGTGGAATCCGAAAACGGCGTGTTGCCCAAGTCGATGGTCAAAAGCCTGAAGGATGAAAAGAAGTCCTTGGGTGGCGAAATCAAGGATTTGAAGAAACGCGTCAAGACCCTGAAACAAGATATGGACCGCATGAAGCAGGCAGGCAAATCCGCATCAGAAATCAACAAGGCGAAAGCCGAGGTCAACGCCCTCGAAAAGACGATGGACGAAAAGTCGGCGCAGGTGAAGCCATTGAGCAGCAATTGGCTAGTCACGTTGCCTTGGAGAATGAACTGAAGACGTTGAAGGCACATATTCGGGAGGTAGAGAAGCAAAAGGACGATTTGGTTGCCACTGCCCGCGCAAAAATCAGCGTGGACGATGCCAAGGATTTGATTCTGGAACGATTTCAAAGGTTGCTGACAGAGCAGTTCGATGGGTTTCTGCGGCAGTACCAGCGTGCCTTCATCGCCGCTCTGGAGAACCTGTGGGACAAATACGCGATTACCACGCAGCAGATTCTAGCCGAGCGGGATCAGGCGGCTGCCCAACTCAATGCGTACTTGAAGGAGTTGGGATATGAGTGAATCCGCGAAGGATTGGAACGGCTCGACGTTTGGCGAACTATTCCGTGAAGGTGAAGAACGAGGCGGTTCGGACCTGCCGTTGCTGGCAGTCACAGGAACGCGTGGCGTAGTGTTCAGAGACGAACTCGAGCGCAGAGATACGTCTCCCGTAGACAAGTCAAAGTACAAAGTAGTCCGAGCAGGGGACATCGCCTACAACACCATGCGTCTGTGGCAAGGCGTTCTTGGGTGCTCCAAGTACGACGGGATCGTAAGCCCCGCTTACACCGTATTGCGACCGACTTCGGGTGTAAACTCCGAGTATTTCGGATACTTGATGAAGACGCCGTGGATGATCCAGCGATTCCTTCAGCGATCACAAGGGATTTGTGATGACACCAATAATTGCAAATACAGCGCGTAAAACTCATCGCGGTATCAGCACCGCCCCTCCCGCAGCAGCGCAAGATCGCCCGCATCCTGACGACGATTGACGACCTGATCGAAAAGACCGACGCCCTGATTGCGAAATATCAGGCGATCAAGCAAGGCATGATGCACGACCTGTTCACCCGTGGCGTGGACGAACACGGGCAGTTGCGTCCCCCCTACGAAGAAGCCCCCGAACTCTACAAGCAATCCGAGTTGGGCTGGATTCCGAAGGAATGGGAGGTAAGAGATTTCGGCGATGAGATCGGACCAATTGTAAGCGGTTGGAGTCCGATCTGCGACGCAGTTGAAGCGACTGAGGATGAATGGGCAATACTTAAAACCACGGCAGTCGTTTGGAATGGATATGTCGATACCGAAAACAAGCGACTTCCAATCGGGTTGCTGCCCATCACAGAACTCGAAGTGCAACGAGATGACATCCTGATTACGCGCAAAGGACCCGTTGAACGAGTTGGAGTCGTTGTACACGTCCCCACGACGCGCCGTAGGCTAATGATTCCTGACACGGTATTTCGCGTCCGTCTAAAGGTGGGTTCTTTACTTCAGCCCGAGTTTGTTCCGCTTGCACTGGGATGTGAACAAGTACAGGTGGGGTGGTACGGGAAGAAGATTGGATTGGCAGATGCTCAGGTAAACATCAATCACGGTATTCTGCGATCCACGGCGGTGCCAGTACCCTCGCTGGATGAGCAACAACAAATATGCGAACGCGTATCTGCACTCCAATCAAGATGCTCAAGCGACAGGGTTTATCTGGGTTCATTGCTGTCAGTTAAATCAGGTCTCATGCAAGACCTGCTGACTGGCAAAGTGCGAGTCAAGGTAGACGAAGAGGACACGGCAAATGTCTGAATACAACTTCGTCGAAAAGCCATTCCTCGACCAACTTGCTGCCCTGGGTTGGGACATCATCGACCAGGGTCAAGGCATCCCCACAGACCCCACGAAAAGTAAGCGAGATACTTTCCGCGAAGTAGCCCTCAAGGATGTGTTCAAGAACAGCATTCGTGCGATCAACCTAACACCCAATGGGCAAACTTGGTTGACCGATCATCAACTCGACGAACTCTACGGCGACTTGATCCACCATTCTGCCCCCAGCCTCGTTGAAAGCAACGAGGCAGTCCTCAAACTCCTCTTTCGGTCCCAAATCGATGCCAATGAACTGACGGGCGAGCAAGATCCGAACGTCCAGTTGATCGATTTTGAGCATCCCGAACGGAATCATTTCCTAGCGATCAATCAGTTCCGAATCGACACGCCAGGCTGCGTTAAGAATTGCATCATTCCCGACATCGTGTTGTTCGTGAACGGACTGCCTTTGGTGGTGGTGGAGTGCAAGGATGCCAACCAGTACACGTCAAACCCAATGTACGAGGCGTTTAAGCAGTTGATGCGGTATGGCGATCAACGGGAGGAAACAAGGCTCGCTGGGCTACGGGAGGGCGAACCCAGGTTGTTCTTCACCAACCAGATTCTGATTCGCACCTGCGGCGAGAAAGCCGACTTCGGCACGATCACTTCAACCGACGAGGAGTTCTTTTTCCCTTGGAGGGATATTCATCCTGAAAAGTACCGCAACTACAAGCCGCCATTGGGTAAGGAACGCCAGCAGGAGAAGTTGATCCAAGGGATGCTTCCGAAGGAAACCCTGCTGGATTTGATTCGTACTTGCACGGTCTTCATGGATGTGGGCAAGTCGCGGGCAAAGATCGTCGCTCGGTATCAGCAGTACCGCGCCGTGTCCAAAATCATCGACCGACTGCGAACGGGCGATACCCCCGTCAAACGCTCGGGCGTAGTTTGGCACACACAGGGGTCGGGCAAGTCCCTGACGATGGTCTTCGTGATCCGCAAGTTGCGGGTGTGCGACGACCTAAAGGACTTGAAGGTCTGCCTCATCAACGACCGCAAGGATTTGGAGAAGCAACTAGGGGAAACCGCCCAACTCGCAGGGGAGCAGGTCTCGTATATCAGTAGCTCGGAAGAGTTGAAAGCAAAACTATCGACCAGCACTTCGAATTTGAACATGGTGATGGTCCACAAGTTCCAAGAGAACCCAAATCGGGATGTGCCTGAATACCTGGAAGAAGTATTGCAGGTGCCCAAGTTCGAGTCATTTGGCGTCGTGAATGAGTCCGAACGTATCCTGCTGATGATCGACGAAGCCCATCGCACTCAGTCGGGCGACCTGGGCGACAATCTGTTCGCGGCGTTTCCCAACGCGACGCGGCTGGCGTTTACTGGCACGCCATTGATCGTGGACAAAACCCACCAACCAACATTAGAGCGGTTTGGCGGCGAGTACATCGACAAATACAAATTGCAGGATGCCGTGGATGACGGGGTGACGGTACAGATTGTGTACGAGGGGAAGACGGCGGATTCGGCGGTGTCGCACAAAACCGAGTTCGACAGGAAGGTGGATGAACTCGCCAGCGATCACATCGAATCGCAAATGCGGAAATCAGAGAATCGCGTGGCGTTGTTCAAATACGCCAAGGAACACAACCTCCTGTTCGAAGATTTGGTTCAACAGCGAACCGCCGAGGAAATTCTGAAACTCAAAGCCAAATGGGGAACCAGCGACGACTTGTTTGAAGCCGAGCCGCGCATCAAGGAGATTGCCGCCGACTTGGTGAACCACTACATCGCCCACATCCTGCCGAACGGATTTAAAGCCCAGGTGGTTTGCACCTCGAAAATCGCCGCCGTGCGCTATGGGAAGTTCATCGATGAGGCAATTGCCCAGCGGTTGGCACAGGAACAAGCCAAGCCCGACTGGACTGGCGCGCCTGAGGATTTGAGTGATACGGATCGTCCCAAGTATCGAGACGACGAACTCTGCAAGCAGATTGCCTTTCTTAAATCGGCAGTCGTGGTTTCGTCCGAGGGAACGAACGAGCGGGCGATCATCACCGAAGCCCGCAAGAAAGCCCAGCAGATGGATGCCGTCGAGAATTTCAAACGCAAGTTCGACTATGACGATCCGAACAAGGCGGATACGGGCGTCGCCTTTCTGGTGGTTTGCGACATGCTGCTCACTGGCTTCGACGCGCCGAATGAGCAGGTAATGTACATCGATAAGAAAGTGAAGGATCACAACTTGCTGCAAACGATTGCACGAGTGAACCGGATCGCCCGTGGCAAAACTCGTGGCTACATCGTGGACTACGTTGGCTTAACCAAACACTTGAAGGCGGCTTTGTCCATCTACGGTGCCGACGACCAGAAGGATCTTGAAGACGGAATCGTAGATATTTCCAGCGAAGTGCCGCTGCTGGAGACACGATACAACAGACTGCTGCAACTGTTCACCGAGAAGAAAGTCGTTGAGATCGAGAACTTCGTCCAGCAGAAGATCAAATCGCCAGCCCAGGAACTGGCTGTGTTGGAGCAAGCAGTGGGCATTTTAGAGGACGTGAAGACCCGCACAAACTTCGAGGTCTTCCTGAAGCAATTCTTGCAGAGTATGGATATCATCCTGCCGAACTCCGAGGCATTTCCCTATCGAAGTTCCCGCGAAGCGGTTTGGCTACATCATGGCGCACGCCGAAGGAACGTTATAAGGACGATTCGCTCGTTATCACGGGTGCGGGCGAAAAAATCCGCAAGTTGATCGACGAGTACTTAATTGGTCTCGGTATCAATCCAAAGATCCCGCCAGTCGAGTTGTTTTCACCTGGCTTCATTGCGCAATTGGACAAAAGCCAATCGCCACAAGCCAAAGCAAGCGAGATGGAACACGCGATCCGCAAACACTGCAAGGTGCATCTGGATGAAGATCCAGTTCTGTATGAGAAAGTGAGCGAGAAACTGGAGGCAGCGATTCTCAGATACAAAGAAAACTGGGACGCACTTTGCCAGGAGTTGTTCGTCTTGAGGGAGGAAGCCCTTGCTGGACGCATGGAAGACGACAACGGCGTGAGTAAAAAGGCTGCGCCCTTCTACGACCTCATCGGGCAGATTGCGTTTGGAAAAGAGGGTGTGCCTTCCGAGCAACGCGAGCAGGTAAAAGTCCTGGTGGACGAGATGTTGGGCAAAATGAAACACTCGATTGGAATAATCAATTTCTGGGAACGACCGACCGAGGTGAGCAGGTTGAGGGGTGATTTGTCCAACCTGATGGTTGTTTCGGGTATCGATGTCATCGCCGACAAGAGCGGAAAGATTGTGGCAGAGATCACCCAATTGGCGAAAGTTCGACAGAAGGACATCCTCGAATGAGGCGGACTTACCGCGACATTGAATACACCCTCCAGCGCAGCCGACGCAAGACTGCCAGCATCTATGTCGAGCGCGATGGGCAACTGACCGTGATTGCGCCCAAGGAACTATCCGACCAGCAAATTGAAAAAGTACTGGAGGAAAAGCGGCGTTGGATTTACAAGCACCAAGCCGAATGGTTTGACCTCAACGCGGCGCAGGTTCAGCGGGAGTATGTCAACGGCGAAGGGTTTCTTTATTTGGGACGCTCGTACCGCCTGAAACTGGTGCCAAAGCAAGGGGAAGTTGTTGCTGCTGAAGGACGGGCATTTTTGCCTGCGAGCCGACCATAATCCAGTCACCAAAGCCGCTGCGGCATTTCGGGAGTTTTATCGCAGCGAAGGGTCTGAAAAGAATCGGTCAGCGGGTCGCCTTTTACCAGAATCGCATGGACCTGACGCCAAATGGCATACGTGTCATTGACCTGAAAAATCGCTGGGCGTCTTGCACGCCCGAGGGCAAACTCAACTTCCACTGGAAGTGCATGATGTCGCCCGCAACGATCCTCGATTACATCGTCGTCCACGAACTCGCCCATTTGATTCACCCCAACCATTCGGCAGCGTTTTGGAACGAGGTCGATAAAGTGCTGCCAGATTACGGCGAACGAAAAGAGTGGCTACGGGTGCATGGGGCGGGGATGGATTTGTGATGCCCGAGGGAAAGATATTGGTCGATGTGCAGCAGATCATCTCACTCCCTGAAGCGGTGGAGTATCAAATCACGATTCGAGAGAAAAGGCGCAAGGAGGTGCGTGTCGTAACTTACAGGCAAGACAACGAGCGACAAGTACCAGAATCAATATGGAGTTAACCGATCAATGCAGTTTCTCGAAACAATCGATGGAAAAAATGGCGAAGAACTCACTTCCGCCGTGTTGAAGTTCTTGCTCGTTAACTCAGCCACGATGCGAGACCGGTTTGTCCGTCATCTTCGGCATCAACTCCCCGCTTCCAAAACGCCTACTTTCCGGGATGGCATCATTTGTCAGTGTGAAGCCGGAACGTCCGACGATGGTGAGGCGGGACGAATCGACTTGCTAATTCGTGAGAACAGAGGCATGGTGCTCGGACTTGAAAACAAGTTCTGGGCGAATTTCACGGAGAACCAACCTAAGAAGTATTGGGGTGATCTTGTCAGCCTAGCGGAGAATGTTGAGGCGAACTGTCGCCTCTTGTTGCTGGTCCCACGATTACGGGCAAGTGAAATCGCAGAGCATCTTAGGGAACAGGAAGTGCAAAGCAAATGCGCTATTTTGTATTGGGAGGACATTCAAGAGGATTTGCGCGAGGTTGCTCGGCGAGATCGAACCGAAGTAGCCGCTGCGGCGATTTTCCTTGATGAGTATGTTGGACGCCAAGTGCTTGACACGGTGATCGATATACTTCCTCACCAAATTGTTGGTTCGCAAGTCGAGATTCCGAACGACTTTCACTACGACTTCCTGTACAAGTTGAAGACTTGTCTGCCAAATCCAGAGCGAATTCGTCCAGCGAAATCATGGATTGGTTTCTACTTTAGCGTCGCCCCAAGCGACTCAACCAATCGTCCAAGGCAATGGTTTGGTTTCTATCGGGACGGATCCACATCGGAAGTTGCCATGGGAATCGATACTGGAATGGCGCATTACACATCGGAGTTGCCTCCCGGAGCACGATTTACAGATGGTTTTGTCACTTCTGTTTTTGTCGAGATTGCCTATGACGGGACGATTTCGACGACTCAAGATTGGAAGAAGCGGCTGGTGCTGGTAGTCGATCCATTGACGAAAGCAGTTCAATCCTATTTTGCATCGCCGACAGCGAGTCGAATTCCAACCGACGAGTGATCAAAGGTTGGACGAACGAGAATGCCGTCTGGTGAATTAAGGCGCCGACAATGATCCACCTCCTCCTCCTCGCCATCACCTGTCTGATCTCCGCCGACACCCTCACTGGCAAAGTCGTAAAGGTAACGGACGGCGACACGATCGCCGTTCTTGTGAATAACCGCCAGATCAAAGTTCGCGTGAGCGAAATCGACGCCCCCGAGCACAGACAAGACCTTGGTCAAAAGAGCCAACAAGCCCTAGCTGATCTGGTTTTTGGCAAAGAAGTGCGGAGCGTGACTCACGAGGAAGACCGTTACGGGCGCACGATTGGCGATTTATTCGTCGGACAGACCGATGTGAACGAAAGAACTCTAACCTGACGTGATTCCCGTCCCATGAAATTCTTCCGCTACCGC
Source organism: uncultured Planctomycetota bacterium (assembly GCA_963711515.1). GTDB lineage: Bacteria > Planctomycetota > Planctomycetia > Pirellulales > PALSA-1355 > CAVQEL01. The sequence goes on from CAVQEL010000006.1 coordinate 19,428, forward strand.
CGTCCGTCGCTAAAAACGCTCCTGGGCATCACCAAGGCCAAGAAGCGGATCAAGAAGGACCTCGGCATTACGGCCCTGCTCAAGCCGGTTCGATGGTGGCCGAATCAGAAGCGGCGGATCAAAAGGAGGGTCGGCTACTATTCGAAAACCGGGCGGCTAGTTCGGGATGGATTGCCGAGGCCTAAAGGGTGTTTGGTATTGGTGGTTCTGGCGATCTCTTCGTCGGCAATTCTGAGGTTGGCATGGTCAATAAGTCAGTAATTAAATTGATGACAGACCAAGAACAAACCCCTTTTGAACACAAGTGTAGACGAGGTTGGCGATGACGGGTCGAATCTACCGCCTGGATGACCATGACTCGAACCTGCTCCCAATGGATGAAGCCCCCTACGATTCCGAGAAGCTCTTGCAGGAACTGCTGGCGGCCTACCCAGACTTGTTAGCCGGCGAACAGATAAATACTGACGAACCAAGGCGCTGGGTGCTTGTCACCCGTGAGATGTCAGTTCCTGGCGACCAAGAAGGTTCGGGCAAGTGGTCGCTCGACCACCTATTTCTAGATCAAGATGCGATTCCTACGCTGGTCGAAGTAAAAAAGGGTACCAATAGCGACATCCGAAGGAAGGTGATCGGTCAGATGCTTGACTATGCTGCCAATGCGGTTGCTTATTGGCCTGTCGAGGAGATTCAAGCTAGATTTCGATCTCGATGCGATAAAGAGAACATCGATGCAAATGCCGCACTTGCAGAACTCCTCGGAGAACAGGGCATCGACCCGATTGATTTTTGGCAGCAAGTGAAAATAAACCTTCAAGCTGGCCGCATACGCATGGTGTTTATTGCTGACAAGATTCCGACCGAACTTCGAAGGATTGTCGAATTCCTCAATGCGCAAATGGACCCAGCAGAAGTTCTCGCCATTGAAATCAAGCAGTTTGTAGGCGAGGGCGTGAAGACTCTCGTGCCTCGTGTGTTGGGACAAACCGAGTCGGCTCAGGACAAAAAGCATCCAAGTCGTGGAAAACAATGGACGGATTGGGATTCGGCCCTAGCAGACATTTCGAACCCCGCTGTCATCTCATTCTTTCAACAGGAGCTTAAATCAAACAGGGAATCGAACCTCGGCAAACGCTTTCTTCGCTACCGCCTGTCCGACAAGCCAAGATGGTTTGTGACAGCACGTCAGAAGTACGCATATGTATGGCAACGAGGACGATTCGCAGGCGATATCGAATTCTGGCATAACGGATTGAGTCAATCTGCTGAAATCAAGCCCGTGGATGACGATTCGTGTCTCCGATTCTCCCTTTACGAGCCTGAAGACTTTGAGTTTTTCTACACGACGGCAATGCAATCTCCTAAATCGATTCAGTGGCAGACCAACGCTGCTGATGACGAAATCGAACCGCAGGATTGACGAAGGTTGAACAAGAATGCTGGAGAAGCAATGATCCACCTCCTCCTCGCCCTCACCTGCCTGATCTCCACCGACACGCTCACCGGCAAAGTGGTGAAGGTGACGGCTGGCGACACGATCACCGTTCTTGTCGATCATCACCAAGTCAAAATCCGATTGAGCGAAATCGACGCCCCCGAGCGCCGACAAGACCTTGGTCAAAAAAGCAAAGCCGCCCTTGCTGAGCTGGTGTTTGGCAAAAGAGGTATGATTCAAGGGTCGCCATAAAGAGGCTCGGTCGAACATTGACCCCCTTCCCGAAACCTGATCCAGGGAATATGAGAGAATCCAGCCGGCCGATATGGCCGGAAAAAATTCGCCATGAAGAAGCGACATAGTGCAGAACAGATCGTAGGGCTGTTGCGGCAAGCGGACGTAGCGCTGGGGAAAGGGGAGAAGGTTGCCGAGGTCTGCAAGCAGCTGGGAATCAGCGAGCAGACGTACTATCGTTGGCGGACGAAGTACGGCGGGATGGACCCACAGATGGCGCGTCAGCTGCAGGAGTTGCAGAAGGAGAACGCGCGGTTGAAGCGGCTGGTAGCGGACCAGGCGTTGGACAATCAGATTCTGCGGGAGGCCGCCCGCCCAAACTGGTGAGCCCCGAGCGCCGGCGTCGGACCGTGGCGGCGGTCCGCAGTCGCTTGGGGCCGCAGCATGTTTCAGAACGCCGGCTGTGCCGTGTGCTGGGCCAGTCGCGCTCGACGCAGCGCTATCGTCGGCGTAAGCCGGACGACGATCGTCGGAAGCGTCCGTCAACATGCGCACATTTGATTTTGGGTTGGTGCCTGGAGCTGGGTGTTTCCTTGTTGGTTTTCGTCTGTCTTTGTTCCCCCTAGGGGGAACAAAATCGCCCAGTTTATGCGACCGTCATTGCGGACTCGATTTGCTTCTCTTCGCGGAGCCGATCCATGTCGAGGTAGACGCGCTTGCCCCAGCGGGTGCCGGCGATGTGACGTAGTCGGGCGGCCACCAGCATCACGGCACTCTTGCCGTCGGGGAAGTTGCCGACCACGCGCGTGCGACGGCGTATCTCTCGCATGATCCGCTCCAGCACGTTGTTCGTGCGGATGCGCACCCAATGCTCACGCGGGAAGGCCATGTAGGACAGCGTCTCGTCCACGCCGTCGCGCACGACCGAGGCCGCCTGGCCCAGCCGCATGCTGGTGAGCTTCTCGGCCACCAGCGCGGCCTTGTCTCGGGCCGCCTGACGATCTTCCTGGGCGTGAATCGCTTTGAGCATGGCCATCACTTCCTTCACCTTGCCCTTGGGCACCACGCTCATCACGTTGCGATACCAGTGCACCATGCACCGCTGCCAGGCCGCCTCGGGATAAAACTCGCCCACCGCTTCGAGCAGGCCCAGCGACTTGTCGCTCGTGAACAATTGCACGCCCGCCAGGCCGCGCTGTTTGAGATGCCGCAGGAAGTTCCGCCAGCTCTCGGTGTCTTCCTTCGTGCCCTCGACCACGCCCAGAATCTCGCGATAACCGTCGCCGCGCACGCCAATCGCCACCAGCACGGCCACGTTCTTCACCTCGCCGCCCCACGATCGCTTCAGCCAGATGCCATCGAGGTACACGTAGGCGTGCTGGCCCTCGATCGGCTGATTCCGCCAGGCTTCGATCTGCGTGTAAATCTTCTGATTCAACTCGCTGACCGTGCTCGGGCTGACCCGCGTTCCCCAGAGTGCTTCGGTAATGTCCTCGACGCGCCGCACCGAGACGCCGGCCAGGTACATCTCGACCAATGCCTCCTCCACGCTCGACTCGCGACGCCGGTAACGCTCGATGATCTGCGTCTCGAACGGCAGGTTCCGCAGCCGCGGAACCGCCAGCGTCACTTCGCCAGCCTGCGTCTGCAGCTTCCGGTCGTAGTGCCCGGCTCGCGTATCCAGCCGCTCCGGCGAACGGGCATAACGCTTGGCACCGCACAACGCGTCGGCCTCCGCCTCCAGCAGACTGTTGAGCGTCTCTTCGACCGTCTGCCGCACCACCTCGCCCACGTGCGAGCGAATCTTCTCCTCCTCGATCCGAATCACGCCCTCAAAGTTCCCGCCATTTGCCGATCCTGCTACACTGTCCATCGGGCAGTCCTTTCGTGCTGATAGAGTTCGTGTGACAACAAACTTCTACCAGCTCCAGGACTGCCCTTTCAATTTGTGCGCACAATTCCAGACGTTATCCCGGTAATCTTGGCCACCGCGATCTTGCTGTTGTCGTAACTGATCCGCCGGGGCACGCCCCCGAAGAAGTCGAAGGCCCGCCGGTGCCCCTCCTGGAACGTCTCGGTGCATTCGTGCGGAAACACCTGGCAGAAGATGGCGTCCGAGTAGGGCAAGGTCATCACGAACATCGCCACCTTGACCGGCTCGCCACCAAGGCTGACTTGAGCCTCCCCAAAATCGACTTGCGCTTCGCCCGGTCGGTGTGCCAGCGGCACGAAGACCTCGGCCTGGCCTTGCTTCCAGGTCCGCACGGCATCCTTCACGATCGTCAGGCCACCGTCGTACTGGTGCTCATCCCGCAGCCGGTCGAAGATCCGCTGCGCCGTATGACGCTGCTTCTTCGGGGCCTGCTGATCCTGTTGCAGGATCGTGTGGATGATCGGCAGGAACCGCTCCAGCTTCCGCTTCTGTCGAGGCACTTTCAGCTGGTACCCGGCTGGCTCCTCGTGCTTGAGGATCCGCTGCAGCGTCCGCCACTCGATCTGGTACTCCCTACAAGCCGCCCGCTTGCTCAGCTCCCGCGTCAGCACGCGACGACGAATCTCAACCCATCGATCCATGTCCTTGAACACCTGTGTTCCTCACCATCAATAACGGTCGTATTGGTTCTTCCGAACCAAATATCCGTTACACATTGGCGAGTTCGGCCAAGGACGCCGCTTCTCACGATCCTACGCAGATCTTCCCGCACCAAACGCTGGCTTATTCAAGCGCCGTTCACATCCGGCAAGATACGCGGGATAACAAGCTTCGGCATGCGCTGCGCCTGTTAACTGAAGCGTCAAAAGTTTGGGCGTGCGGAAAAACAGTCGCGCAGTTAACAGCCCAGCTTCACATCGCTGTTAACCCGAGAGCGCCGAGTTCGAAAGGGTTCCGTCCGGTTCGAGGGGGACCGGAAGAGACTCGAACTCAGCAAGTCCTTGTCAGCCAAGCACTTCTTGAAATCGCTCTCGCGCCTATAGTTTCGAAGAGGGTTCTTTCCGGGGAGGCAGGTGAGCAAGACGTCGCAGGCCGGTCCGGTCCAAGGCGGTTGCAATCCGCGGCCCGGTGTTTCGTGTTTTCGTTCGTCCGCGATCCGTCAACCGATCTCCTTGGCCACTTTCCGTGCCAGCGCCGCGTCCCGTTCCGCATAGATTTGCGAAACATCCGCGCTCGAGTGCCCCAGGCACACTTGCGCCGCTTCCAGCCCGAACCGCCGCCGGATTTCCGTGGCGGCCGTGTGTCGCAGCCGGTGGGGCGACCAGCGGGGCACGATGCGCGTCTCGGCGGGGAGCTGGTCGTCGTCCTGGTGGGCTTTCCGATCGGCGGTGTCGCAAGCCCGGTGGATCGCCCGCCGGTAACTGTCACGCGTGTACCTGGTGCCCGGCTGCTTCTTGGGTCGCCGCTTTCGTCGGTTGCGTTGCGAGGGCTGGACCGGCGACTTGCGGGCCTCCCGCAGTGCCTCGGCTCGCTTGCGTTCGGCTTCGGCCGGCGAAAAGCAAAAGTCCTCGGAATCCCGTAGCAAGTAGGGCGGCGAGGACGACTTGGGCTCGCTCACCGATGAAGATCAGCCGCGGCCGGCCGTGGTGTTCGGTCTTGTGCGACCGTGGCCCGTAGCACCACACGTCCCCCGTGCGGTCGACGTCGGCGGGCCGCAGCTCGCAAATCTCCGAAGGCCTGGCCCCGGTGAGCCGTTGCAGTCGGACCATGTCGGCCACGATCGGCGGCAGGTATGGCAACGTCCGTTCGACCAGGTCGTCAGAAACCGGGCCGACCGGCGACGTTTCCCGGGCCTCGGTCCGCCCCCGTTTGAGCGGCTGCACGGCTGCGAGCGCGTGGTACGTCTCCCCGGCGACGAGCTGCTGCTCGACGCCCCAGCGGAAGATGTGCTTGAGGCGGCGGACCCTGTGATTGACCACCCCACGTGACGCCGCGGCGATCCGCTTGCCATTCCAATCTGTAAAACCATTCACGAGTAGGGCCCGGGCCGCGATCAACTTGAGCGGCCCAAACTCTTTGGCCGCCAGCGCGGCATAGAGCGAGAGCACCGGCCGCATGGCGTAAAGAAACTCGCTGACTTCTCCAGTCGGTCGCGCGTTCTTCCGGTAGTACGCCACGGCGTGTTGTCGGAAGGCCTCGAACAGCTCGGCGATCGTGAGGCCGTCGCTAGCGGGCTGCTGGAAATCAGTGGCCGTATACTCCGCGATCTTGGCGGAGTATTTTTGGCGGCTCTCGGTGGTGCCCCACTTTCCCAGGTAGTGGGTCTTGCCGGCGAGCTTGACGATGGCCTGGCCGGATGCCTTGTGCAGCCGGTAGGTCGGGACGCGATCACGGTTGGCCACGGGCGCGATCCTTGCTCGAAGTGCTGGGGTGTAGTACTACACCCTTGCTCTTCGTCGAACAGGCCGCGCTGCCAACCGCTGGCAGGTAATCCAACGCTAGATTTCGGCGGGGTTTGTGACTAGTGCTCCCTGTTGGACTTGAACCAACAACCCTCTGATTAAGAGTCAGATGCTCTGCCAATTGAGCTAAGGGAGCTTTGGTTGTTCTGTGGGGCGCGATCCAGGGGTTTATCCTAGCGGACCACCGGTGGCGGGCAAGGGGGCGGCGGGGTTTTTGAGACGGCATCTTGGGACAGGGTGCGCATGGCTGTTGAACGCTGACATGGAACGCTGCACCAAATCGGCTACTCGGCACTGGTGGGCATGCCGAGTTGACGCATTTTGCGGTACAGGTTCGAGCGGTGCAGGCCCATCCGCTTGGCCGCTTCGCTCATGTTGCCGCGGGCGCGTTCGATGTGCTTTTGAATGTATTCTGTCTGGAATTTGTCCGTCGCCTGGGCCAGCGGCAGATCGAGGCCCACCAGGGCCGGCGCGTCGCCGGCGGGCGAGAGGATGAAGGCCAGGTCTTCGGCTTCGATCCGCTCCGCCGCGTGGAGATAGGCGAGCCGTTCCATCAGATTGCGCAGCTCGCGGACGTTGCCCGGCCACGGATGCCCCTCGAGGCGCGTGCGGGCGGCGGCCGAAAACTTCAACCGCTTGCGATGGGCCTTGCGGCAGAAATCGTCCAAGAAATACTCGGCCAACCGCATCACGTCGTCGCCCCGCTCGCGCAGCGGGGGCAGCGCCAGCGTCACGACGTTGAGCCGAAAATACAGATCCTGGCGAAACCGCTTCTGCCGTACCATCTCGGCCAGATTCTGGTTCGTGGCGGCGATCACCCGGGCATCGGTATGAATCGGCCGCGAGCCGCCAACTCGCACCACCACCTTCTCCTCCAGCACGCGCAACAGCTTGGCCTGGCCCGAGAGGCTCAAGTCGCCGATCTCGTCCAAGAACAGCGTGCCACCGGAGGCCAGCTCGAATTTGCCGGGCCGGCTTTCGTGGGCATCGGTAAAGGCCCCCTTCTCGTGGCCGAACAGCTCGCTTTCCAACAGGGTCTCGGTGATCGCGGCACAATTGATGGCGATGAACGGCTCGGCCCGGCGGCGGCTCAAGTAGTGGACGCTTTGGGCCACAACTTCCTTGCCGGTGCCGTTTTCACCCAGGATCAGAATGGCCAGGTCGGTGCCGGCCACGCGGCCGATCGTGGATCGCAAAGCTTCGACCGCCGGGCTGCCGCCGACGAGCGTCACGTTTTCGGCGGCCTGGTCGACGACGTGCTGATGACGCGAGAGCAATTGCTCGAACTGCTGCGTGTTGGCCAGCACGATGGCGGCATGCGCGGCCAGCTCGCTCAAGGCCTGCTCATCGTCGGCCGTGAAGTCGCCCGAAAGTTTGTTGATGACCTCGAACGCGCCGAGCGTCTGGCCGTCGCTGTTGCGCAGCGGCACGCACAAGAGGGTGCGGGTGTGATACTTTTCGGCCCGATCGACCTGCCGATCGATTTCGCCGGCTTCGGCGGCTGCAATGCGCCGAGGTTGGCCGCTGCGCACGACCTGGCCCACCACGCCCGCTTCTTCAGACACGCGCAGCTCATTGTCCTTCATGCCCAACGCCGGGCGGCCGACCAGCGAGTGGTTGGGCCGGTCCCACAGAAAGATGCTGGCCCGGTCGGCTCGCAAGAGCCGCGTGGCGGCTTGGGCCATTTGCACCAGCAAGGGCTCCATCTCGCCGGTCTCGTTCCAGGCGCTAGCGATTTCGAGAATCGTTTCCAGGCGCTCGATCCGCCGAGCGGCCTGCTGGCGCGAGCGGACCCCCCGAGCGCGTCGCCCAGCTCGTCGGCCAGCGGCGCCAGCTCCGCCGGCGGGACCGCCGGCACGTTCGTCCGCGAAAAGCATAGCGCCAACACCTCGCTCGTGGCGGCATGCGGCGTCAGGGGCACGGCGATCCAGGTATCCGACGCGGCCATCTGTTCGCGGTCGAGCGACTCGGCCAACAGTGCCAGCGGCAGTTTGCGGGGGCGGCCCGATTCGGCCAGCACGGCCCACTGCCCTTCGTCGAGCCAGGCCACGGCCGCAAAATCTGCGACCGTCCGCTGCACGACCAGCGGCAGCGCTAGGGTAAGAAAGCCCGCTATCGTCTCCGAAGTCGAAGCCAAACTGAGCAGTTCGGCAGCCCAGCGCCCGTCGTCTGACATCCGCAATCCATGGCCGCGTGCAGCCAAATCGTTATCAGGTGCCATGGCAAGTGTCCTCGTTTCGTGTTCCAATCCACGTAGAGTGTAATCTATTAAACACAATGCCACAAGGAGAGTGTCGCGTTATAACTACGATATGAGCTCAATTCATGCCCGGTTTACCTCTTTGTTGTCATCATGATGATATCAATTAAGGGAGCGGTCCGGGGTTCGGGCGACGTTGAGCGTTTGGCGGTAAAGCATTATGTTGACGCTTGGCCACGGCTTACTGGACCCGTGGCGACTCGAGACGCGAGACGCAGGAGACGCTTTGATGGGGTCCTTTGACGGAAAAAAGGGGCTGATCCTCGGTGTGGCCAACGACCATTCCATCGCCTGGGCCATTGCCAAGCAGATCATGGCCGAAGGGGGCGAGTGCGGATTCACGCACTTGCCGGACCGCCCGGACGACGAACGCCAGCGGAATCGCCGCCGCGTGGCGATGCTGACCGACGACGCCCCTGGCGCCAAATTTCTGATCCCGCTGGACGTCAGCAACGACGACCAGATCAAGCAGGTGATGGACCGCACCGCCGAAGCGTTCGGCAAGATCGACTTTCTGCTGCACGCCATCGCCTTCGCTTCGATGGAAGACCTGAAGCGCGACACGATCGAAACGAGCCGCAGCGGTTTTCTGATGGCAATGGAGATCAGCGCCTATAGTCTGATCGCCGTGGCCAACGCGGCCCGAGGGGTTTTAAACGACGGGGCCGCGATTGCCACGATGACCTATTTCGGCGGCGAAAAGGCGGTGCCCGGCTACAACGTGATGGGTATCTGCAAGGCGGCGCTCGATTCGGCCGTGAAGTACCTGGCCTTCGACCTGGGACCGCGCGGCATCCGCGTCAACGCGCTGTCGGCCGGCCCGTTGCGGACACTTGCCGGACGTGGGGCGGGCGTGGAAGACATGCTGCAGTTCTACGAAAAGGTGGCTCCGCTCGGGCGCAACGTCACGCACGAGGAAGTGGGCAATACCGGAGCGTTTCTGCTGTCGCCGGCCTCGCAAGGCATCACCGGCGAAATCCTGCACGTCGACTGCGGCTACAACATCATGGGCACGCCCGGCCGGTTGCTCGACGAGTATCGGAAATGACTCCCCCGCGCGATCGCGCCCAGATCGCCGTCGCCGTCGTCGAGCACCAGCGGCGTTGGTTGATCGGCCGGCGCGAGGCGCACGGTACGCTAGCCGGCCTGTGGGAATTCCCCGGCGGAAAGATCGAGCCGGGCGAATCACCTCCCTCGGCAGCCGTTCGCGAGTGTCTGGAAGAGACCGGCGTGGTGGTGCAAGTCATCGGCTCGTATCCGTCGGCCATGTACGACTACGAACACGCTTGGGTGCACTTGCATTTTCTGGCCTGCCGCTTCGTCGAGCAGCAGCGTCCCCTGCCGGAGCGTTTTCGCTGGGTCACGTCGGCCGAGTTCGCTGGCTACGAGTTTCCTGCTGCGAACGCCGCGCTGCTGGCGCTGCTGTCAAACGCATCGTGACGTGCGACCGGCTCGGCCCGTCTCAGGCAGGCCCAACGAGTGGCCTAGCAGCGATTTCAATAATTGGGGTAAGATTTGCAAAGTTTGAGGGCCAATCGGCCGAGAGCCCGATCGCCGGTGGAATCCCCTCTTCGCGGTGCACAGCCTTCCAAGCAAAGAACTTAGGAACCATTCCCGCCCCGTCGAGCCAACAATGGCTCAAGAGTTGCTCCCCCGCGCACACGGTTGCAGGGACGCAGCCCGAGATTTGCCAAGATAGGAGCTAGCCGAGCATGGATGCTCTTGTGATCCGGTGCGCCGTTCTGGCGGTCGCCGTGGCCTCGATGGGGGCCAGCTATCGCACGCCCAACTTCATCGTCCAGGCGCCACCGCGCAAATGGCCGAACAGATCGGCCGGGCCGCCGAAGACTATCGTCGCGAGTTGGCGACCGAATGGCTGGGCACCGAGATGCGCAACTGGTCTCAACCTTGCCCGATCACCGCCAGCGTCGGCGACCACCTGGGGGCCGGCGGGGCGACGAGCTTTGTGTTCGAGCACGGCGAGGTGTTCGGCTGGCGGATGACGATTCAAGGCTCGCTGGAGCGGATCCTCGACTCCGTCTTGCCGCACGAAGTGACGCACACGGTGTTTGCCACGCACTTTCGCCAGCCCCTGCCCCGCTGGGCCGATGAAGGGGCTTGCACCACGGTGGAGCACGACAGCGAAAAGGCCAAGCAGCAGCGCATGCTGATCGACTTTCTGCACACCAATCGGGGCATCGCCTTCAGCCGCATGTTTGCCATGCGCGAATATCCGTCCGACGTGATGCCCCTCTATTCGCAGGGCTTTTCGCTGGCGCGGTACTTGATTTCGCAAGGCGGCAAGAAGAAGTTTCTCAACTACATCGGCGACGGCCTGCGCGACGACAACTGGACCCGGGCCACGAAACAGCACTACGGCTACGACAACCTGTTGGCGCTGCAGAATAGCTGGCTGGGCTGGGTCCGCCAGGGAAGCCCGGCCATCACGGCGCCGGAAGAAACGCTGCCACTGGTGGCGGTCAATGCGCCAGGCCCCCGCACGCGTGAGCGGCCTGAGCCGAACGTCTTGCGTAGCGACGCGATGCCGATTGCCGCCAATGAGCCCAATGACGGACCATCAGGTGCAGCGGGAGCAAGCGTCTACGACATCGCGTCGGCACGCGCCGAATCCACGCAAATGCCGGCCAACGCGGTTGACGACGACGCCTGGCGTCCGCGTCGCGTTCCGGCCGGTCAGCTTGCTGCCACGCGCGACCACTCGCAGGACGACAAATCCCCCCGCGCAACCCTCGATCACTTGCCTGGCCCGGCCTACCAGGTCACCCGGCCGCAGGAGATCCAGCGCCCACGGCAAGTGATCCTGGAATGGAACCGCCCGTCCGACAGCGGCGGCGCAGCGGCCACCGCTCGCCGGCCGATGCCCGGGCCGCTGTGAGGCAGCTGCCACGTCTCGAGCGGCGTTTGTTAGCGCATCGATTGCCGCGCGTTGGCACCGCGCGTTTCCGTCGCGGATTCGCAGCGACACCGCGGGCCGTGGTAGAATAATGCCACAGGCTACGGTCACGAGCATTCCGCTCGTCCTGCACTGCGAGGCCTTCGGAGCGCATGGCGCAACACGACCATTCAACCGGGCTGCCGCCGGTGCCGACCTGGCCGGAAGTGGAGTCGCAGGTCTACTATCCGCGATGGTTCGCCCTTTCGATAGGTCTGTTTTTCCTGGTCACTGGCGTCATTGGGTTCTTCACGATTGAACCTATCATTCCGCCCAATTTCCCACTTTGGATTGCGAGGCTGGCGACTGCGATTTATGCATTTCTCGGAGCGGTCGCGGTCGAGTGGGCCATCCGCGATATGCTTTTCCCTACCCGCATACGGCACGCCGCCCCTGGCGTCTTGCCAGAGGTTCCGCAGGAGCCCGTGCTCTATGAGGGCTCGACGGTCCACGGCCGGCTGACGCACGAGTTGGTCGACCGCGCCGAAGGCTGGGAGCTGCGACCGTCGCCACGTTTGCTTCGCAACGACCGACGGTTCTTCCTCGGTTTTGGGATCCCGTTCACGCTGGTGTTTATTGGCTTACTCACCTGGGGCCTGCACGACCACATCAAGCGTGGCGGCTGGGTCGGCGCGGCAATGGCCGCGACCCTGCTGGCGCTCATGTCCGGCGGTACCGCCATTGGGTTGATGTGGATGCTGGTCAAGGCGAGCTACCGCCGCCTCGGGCGGCTGACGATTCCGCGAGACGGTGGCGAACTCCAGCTCAATATCTCGGAAGCCATCTGCAGCCAGGACCTTGCCGAGGGGATCAAGTGGGCCTTCCAGGGCGAAACCAAGCGGCAACAGTTGTCGATTCCGCGTGAAATGGTCGCGGCCGTGCAGCTCTGTCCCTGGAAATATGCCAGCGGAATCAACGATCCGACAGCGACCTGGGCCGTCCAGGGATTGCTGGTGCTCACCTCGCCGGAGGAGAGCATTTACCAGCGGCTGCCCCTGATGCTGACGGGCGATTTCGTAGCGCCGCGCGACTGACGCAGTGCTTGGCGGCCACGCTCGGCGTTCCCTACCTGTTCTGTGCTGACGCCGCCGGTTGCCAGGCCGAAGACATCCGGGCGAAAGATCGCCCACCCCTGAAGGTCGGCGGGGTGCAATCCTGAACCAGCGCGCGTAAGAACTCGGGCGCCGTACGATGCGGTCTCTCGAACCACTCGATCAACTCAGAAGTTTCGGTTACGTCCTGTTACGGGGTGTGTTTGACCGCGCGACGACCGATGCGCTGGCCGAGCGGCTGGCGTTGGCGTTGCAATCCGAGGAGCCTGCCGTGCTCCGCAGCCGCGGCCGGACGTACGAATCGCGCGACCTGGTGGCGCTCGTTCCCGAAATCCGCGACGTCGCCCGGCACCCGGCACTGCAGGAATTCCTCTCCGCGGCCGTGGGACCTGACAACGACCAAGAAGCGACCTGGGCCGTCCAGGGGTTGCTAGTGCTGGCCTCGCCGGCTGAAACCGTCTACCACCGGCTGCCGCTCATGTTGACCGCCAATTTCGCGGGTGCCGCGCGGCTCATGGAGCGGCTGGCCGCGACGCTCGGCGTCCCCTACCTGTACGACGCTGATGCCGCAGGCTGGCAAGCTGAAGCACGTCGCGCGAAGGACCGCCCGCCGCTCAAGGTCGGCGGATCGCAAAGCTGAGCCAGGCAATGAGCCAATCAGACATCGGCCGAGATGACTTCCATCGAACCGCTCGATCACCTGCAACGGTTTGGTTACGCCCTGCTGCGAGCCATATTCGACGGGCAGGACGCGGATGCTCTTGGCCCAGATGCTCACGCTACGACTGCACCTCGACCCAATGAGGGCCGAAAACGGTCCGCTGTCGGTCATCCCCGGATCGCACCTCGTGGATCATGAAACCGAGTCGCTTCCCATCGAGCTGCACGCCGCAGCCGGAGACGTACTGGCCATGCGTCCGCTGTTCCCACACTCCAGCAGCCTGTCGCGCGACGGAACGACCTTGCATCGGCGCGTCATCCATCTGGAGTTTGCTCCAAGCGCGGAACTGCCGGATGGCTACCAGTGGCATTCGTTTCATCCGGTTGCGACGCGTTGATTCGCGCATGTCGCCGTTGATCATCGCGACACGGCCCGCTGGCCGGGCGCGGATAGCCCATAGCGGTAGCGGACGTAGTCCACGAGAAACTTCTGGTACATGGGGCCGCCCGGGGGAGCGCCGTACATTTTCCCGGTGGTGGTGCTCCAGCAATGCATGCCGAAGGCGCCGATCTCGGACCCCAGGGCGGCTTTCGCGTCGCAGATGTCGGAAAGAAACCAAGGGTCGTCCGCCTGGGCTCGAAAGCCGAGCCGCACGTGCGAACGTTGTCGAGGCACTGGATGAGCATGCCCAGCGGCTTGGCCGCCAGGATCGACTCGGGGATCTCTTCGGCAAAGTGGACGTGCAGCGTCCCGGCGCCGAAGGGACGGTGCCGCCCGCTTTTGGGGTCGTTCTCGACGCCGGGCGTCCACATGCCGATGTTCTTGCCCTGGGCATCCTGCAGCACGAAGTTCATCCAGTAGTTCCAGGGAATCGTGTCATCGGGGGCCGTGAAGCTGGTTTCGATTTCCCACGGCGGCGGATAATCAGACAACTTCAAGCTCGACCCGCCGGCCGGCCCGAACCCCGTGCCCAAGCCCGGCCCCAGCAAGCTTGAGCATCAGGTTGCCCGAGTACGAATGCGTGTCCATCAGCGTGCATTGCTCCTGAACCTGCCAGCGTCCCAGGTAGCCGGGGATGTTGAACTCGTCGGAGTAGGCCGCAAACGGGCGGGGCTCGGCGCCGAAGAAAACGCAGTAGTCGACGTAGTATTCGTATTTCGGATTCGGCGGCTCGGGCCGGGGAGCGACCACCGGGGTCATCGTCTGCTGGTAGTGTTCCGGATCGCCGGCGCCGAGCATCAGCGGATGCGGCCCCTTGACCTGCGGGAGATTTCGACACAGCACGTCGGGAATCCAGCGGTCGGCCGAGATGATCGGCCCGATCTCCCAGATGCCCGTGATGGGGCCGTACTCCGAGCAGTCGATTTGCCGCATGTTCCAACCGTGCGAAGCGTCGAACTTGATGCCCACGGTTAGCCGCGTCGGGCTCAGCAGTACGCAGCGGAAGAACAACTGCCCGCTGGCGGGTCCGGCGTACTTCGCGCCGTCGCCGATCCAGACGTAGGGAATGCCCCAGTTGCCCATCACCGTGCGTCCCAAGTCGCCGCGCCCCCAGACCAGGTAAGTCTCGGGATGGGGCTCGCTGGAGAATTGCGGCAGGCCCACGCCCGCCTCGCCCGTGCAGCCGAGATGCACCACGAGCAGTTGGAACTCGTGCGACTGCGGCGGCCGCCGTGTCCGATCGGCCGGCCACTGGGCCGGGTCGGACGTGGTGACGACGACGTTCAAGCCGATCGCGGAGTTGACTTGCGTCTTGGCCCCGACGCCGGCCAGCAGGTTGAAGCTTTGCACGAGCGACGTCTGAAACTCCCAGGGGAGGCGGAAGTCGCCGATGCGGATCGGGTCTTTCAAAATGCCTTTGACGTCCTGACCCCGGCCCGCCTCGTAGATGGTGGCCAGCCCGGGATGCTCCTCGGTGGAAAACGACTTGATGTTGTCTTGCGGAACAAACATCCAAGGGTCGACATCGGCGCCCGGGCGGTTGAAGTGCTGGTCGAACGCCGAGATGTCCGACTCGGCGGCCGCGCCCTTGTGCACCAAGACAAGGAACGCGAGAACGATGGAGAACAAAATAACTCGTGGATAGACCTGGCAGTTTTTCATCGTGCTGACCTTGGGCTTGTCTCGGCAGAGAATCGCGCATCCCCGGCCAGTGTATTCCGCCGGGGGCGCCATTTGAATCAATGCTTGACATACATGGCCTGACAAGGTATCGTGACGCCTAGCTACGCAAGGTATACGTTCGCGAGGGACAAGTGCCGTGACACAGAACCCTGACCTGGTGCGCGGAGCGCTGGAACCGGTCATTCTCGAATTGATCGCCGGCGGAGCCAGCTACGGCTACGAAATCGCCCGGGCCGTCCAGCAAGCGAGCAATGGTGAGTTGCTGGCGCAGGAGGGGACGCTTTATCCGGCCCTGCATCGCCTGGAAAAACGGGGCTACCTGCGGGCCGTGTGGAAGACTTCGCCCGAGGGACGCAAACGGAAACACTATCAGCTCACCGGCGAGGGGCGCCGCTATCTCGAAGCGCTGCGGGCCGAGTGGGAATCGTTCAGCAAAACGGTGAACCGCATTCTGGGGATTGCCCATGTCGCCGTCGTTTGCCCATGAGGGGAACATCGATCCGCGCGGCGACGCCCCGGGCGGATCACTGGACGACGAGCTGTCGGCCGAAATCGCCGATCACCTGGCGGCGGCGGCCGGCGAGCTGGAGCGCCGCGGCGCACCGGAAGACGAAGCGGCGACGGGGGCGCTGGCTCGCTTCGGCGACGTACGGCAAATCAAGCGGCAATGCTGGTGGATCCACAAGGGGGACGAAGTCATGTATCGCGCGGCAGGAATCACCCTGTTGAGTCTGTTGACCGTAGGCGTCGTGGCTCTGGCGCTGGGGGGCTGGCAATTGCAGCACAGCGTCAGCGAACAACTGGAGACCCTCTCGGCCACGCAGCAGGCACTGTTGGCGCAGCAGCGTCCGCCGCAGGTGGCCGGGGCGCTGCTACCTGGGCGACAAATCAAAGCCAGCGCGCGACGTGGAGGTGCAGGTCTACCGGTTTTCGGACGTGCCGATAGGGAGTTCGGGATTCGGCTCCATGCGACCCGCCACGGGGTCGTCACGCGGCGGCTGCACACCAACGCGCGAGGGCGTTTCGACAGTGGCATCTTGCAGTCGGGTGAGTATTGCCTGCTCGCGCCCGTCTTCATGCCTGACGGCACGGCCGACTCCGAAGAGTTTCCGTTTCCCGTTTGCAAAGCCGGCCGTTGAGCCTTGTCGCCGGCGTCGGAGAACCCACGGTCGACCTGGACCTGGCCGCCACGGGGCGCGTTCGACTGGCCACGGCGGACATTCCCAACAGCGTGCGCGTCGGCGACGAGGAGCGGCGGCGTGTCGGTCGCTACTCTACGCGCATGCGGAACGGACGGCGAGCCGCTGGGATTACCGTGCGATTGCCGCTGCCCCCAGCGACACTCCACCGACGGGCGGCTGGCCGCTGCCGCTGCCCCCCGAGGGGCCGGCGCGATCGCGTTCACGGCTCGGCCAACCCAAAGACCTACCGCGCGACTGTGGCTGCCGCCGCAAGAGTATCATTTCGACCTCAACCTGATGCTCTCGTTCCGGGGCAGCACGGCCGGAAGTCCCTGGAGCGGCCTCTCGCCCTGGACCTTCGGCTACTCGCCGCGCGCCGCATTTCACGGACCATCACGGCCGACCAGGCCACGATGCTCACGGTGAGCATCGTCGGCGAGCCGCTGCAAGCGCGGTTTGACCGCGTGGCCAGCGAACTGACAGGAGCCAAAAAACCTCCGACGGCCATGGAAATTGCCACCGCCGCCATCAAGGACGTCAAAATCGACGTCCAGGTGACGCCGCTGACGGAGTGAAGAGCCGGCGTGTCGTGGTCGGTCGTCGAGGTGAACGCCTACTGCACCGGCGGCAGCGAGGCCAGCGTCGCGCTAAGCTGCGCTTTCTCTTTGTGCGCAGACTCGGTCAGCTTTTCGTCGAGCCAGCGGATGCTGTTCGTCCGGGTCGGCTTGCATGTCAAAAAACTCGCCGGACGCGTAGAGCTTGTAGCGCGGGCCGCGGACAAAGCGGCGGCCGGATTTCAGCTCCGCGTAGGCCCAGGTGCGGGAAGTGTGTCCCTCGCCCGTGAGCACCCCGGCAAAGCTGTGACCGTTGAGGACGGGGCTCTCGGGCAAGCTGCGCCGGCCAGTTCGGCCAGCGTCGGCAGAAAGTCGCTAAAATCGACCAGGTCGTTGCGGACCGTGCCGGCCGGGACGTGCCCCGGCCAGTTGGCGATCAAGGGGACGCCGGTTCCCCATTCGGTGAGCTGGCCTTTGCCCCCCTGCACCGACCGGCCGCCGATTTTGGAAAACACTTTGCGGCGGACGTACTCACCGTTCTCGTAGCGTTCGATCGACGCGGCCGCCGTGCCGTTGTCGCCCGTGAATAGGATCAGCGTGCTCGCGCGCAGCTGCATCTCGTCGAGCGCGGCCACCAGCCGGCCGACCGAGCGGTCCATTTCGCCAGCCATCTCGGCGTACGTCATCCAGCGATCTTTGCCCGGGACGTACGGGACCGGCTGGCCGATGTCGTTGGTGACGTCGTGGCACAGGGCCATCGAGTAGTAAGCAAAGAACGGCCCTGCGCGGTGGCGGCGGATGAAGTCGACCAGAAAATCGACGTACAAGTCGGGCCCGTACTTGCCGGCCGTGTCAGTCCGCGGCGAGCCGTTTTCGTAAATGAGCGGGTCGTGATAGCGAGGTCCTTCGTGCCAGCCGAACAGGGACCACTCGTCAAAACCCATGCGACGAGGCTGCTGCGGATCGTCCTTCAGGATCGACAACTGCCACTTGCCGGCGATCGCCGTGGCGTAGCCGGCCCGCCGGAGGACGGCGGCAAAGGTGCGCTCCTCTTCGGCGCGCGGAAAGGATCCCCACTTGGGATTGCCCAGCACGGCCGGATACGCGCCCGAGAGCAAACAGGTGCGCGAGGGATGACAAACCGGCATGCTGTAGCAATGCGTGAACCGCATGCCGCCGGCGGCCAGGGCGTCAATATGGGGCGTCGAGTACGACTCGCCGCCGTAGCAGCCCAGCACTTCGCGCCCTACGTCATCGGCCAGGATGAGCACGATATTCGGGGGCTCGGCTCGCGCGGTCGCGGCCGACGACGAAATCAACAGTCCCATCAACACGCAAAGTCGAAACAACATGACCATCGATCGCAGGAGAACGTTGCGGAGCAAAGGTACCAACCGTTGCTATCTTTCGCCGATACACTGCCAACAAGCTCACCAGTCACCGGCCGGCTTCCTTCGTCCGACAGCTTAACAAGCAAACGCAACAACTACGAGTCCGAGCCATCCTGTCCCATGACCAGCGGCTGCGGATCGCCTGGGATCTTGCCCGCGGGCCGTTGACCGCTGCCCTGCTGCCCACGGTCTCCCAAGTCGGCGCGGGCCGCTGCCGCCAGGAGGGTCAGGCGCCGCACGACGTCCGGATGATCCTTGGCCACGTTGGTCGTGCAGCCCACGTCGTCGAGCAGGTGAAACAACAGCGGCGTGGCCTTTTCGCCGGGCTTGAAATGCGGGTGTTGGCGGAACGTATCGAGCGGCAGAAACAACTTCCAGGGACCGCTGCGCACGGCCTGCAGTTGATCCTCGGCGTAGTAGTACAACGCCTCGTGCGGAGACGTGGCGCCCGGCTGCCCGAAGATGAGCGGACGGATATCGTAGCCGTCGACGTCGTGCTCGACGCGCTCGATTCCGGCCAGGTGCGCGAACGTGGGCAACAGATCTAGTGTGCTGGCCACTTCCGTGCACGTCGTTCCCGGCTGGACGCGGCCGGGCCAGCGCATGATCGTGGGCGTACGAAACGCGCCCTCAGACGTGGTGTATCCGCGACCGAAGAGCGGCCGGTTCGTGCCGCGCGACACGTCGTTCACGTCGGGCTTCATCGGGGCACCGTTGTCCGACAGCCAGACGACCAGCGTGCACTCATCAATTCCCAGCTCCGCCAGCGTGTCGAGAATCTGGCCGGTCGACCAATCGATTTCTTCGATCGCGTCGCCCCAGGGACCGTTCTTGCTCTGGCCCTTGAACGCCGGACTGGCAAACGGCGCCGGCGTGCTGCCCGGCATCGGCTGCGCAAAGTACACGAAGAACGGCTGATCCCGATGGGCGCGCATGAATTTGATGACCTCCTCCGTGCACCGCCTGGTGAGCAGATCGCGGTTCACGGGCGCTTCAATCACCGATTCGTTTTCCATCAGCGGCAGCGGCGGCCAGGCGTCGCCCTGCAGCCGCCGACCGATCCGCCGGCCCGCGTCGCGGGTCATATCGTCGCTGTAGGGAATTCCGAAGAACCGATCGAAGCCCTGCCGCGTGGGAAGAAACGGGGGCTGGTCGCCCAGGTGCCATTTGCCGAAGATCGCCGTCTGGTAACCGCGCGACTTGAGCACCTCGGCGATCGTGATTTCATCCGGATGCAGTCCGTACGGCGAAACCGGCCGCAGCACCTGGCCGTCGCGAGGGTTCGTGTGCATGCCGATCCGCTGCGCGTAACAACCCGTCAGCAGCGACGCGCGCGACGGAGTGCAGACGCCGGCCGTCACGTAGCAATGCGTGAACCGGCATCCCTGGCGAGCCATCCGGTTCAACTGCGGCGTGCGATGCACGGTCGAGCCGAACGGCTCAATGTCGCCGTAGCCCAGGTTATCGCAGAAGACGACTACTACATTCGGCGGCCGGCCGTCCTCGGCGGCGACGCCGACCGGCATCGTGCCGACGGCCAACAGCACCGCCGTGCATCCGGTGAGGAGCAGTTTCGTCATGGTTTTCCAGCCCTCGCGGTCGCGGCCGATGACGCGACAAGGATGAGGAACACCAGGGACCGAAACTCCATCACGTTTGCCTCACCGGCAGAATGCGTACCCGAGAAACCCGCCAACCAACGGCACGCGGTCGCAAGGCTTCCCTGCGACTTCCACGCGTGAAAGTCGTTGCACAGCTTAACAGCCCCACCCGCCCGAAGCGAATTTGCAGGCGGCGGTTAATCTGGCGATGACTTCGCGGTTGACCCCTCTGGTGGCAACTTCCGACGGAGATCATTCCATGTCCGAATCCATGGCAGGCACGTCGATCGTCATCGCCGGCGGCAGCGGCTTTCTGGGGGTCGCGTTGGCGAATTATCTCGCCGTGCGCGGCGCTTCGGTCGTGATCTTGTCGCGCCATGCGCCCCGCGTGGAGGGACCCTGGCGGCACGTGCTGTGGGACGCTCGGACGGTGGGCACGTGGCGCGAGGCGCTCAATGGCTCCGCGGGCCTGGTCAACCTGGCCGGCCGAAACGTTAATTGCGTCAAGACTCCCGACCACCGGGACGAAATCCTACGATCGCGCATCGAGTCGACGCGCGTCTTGGGCGAAGCCCTGCGAACCGTCGAACGGCCGCCGCGGGTGTGGGTGCAGATGAGCACCGCGCACATCTACGGAGACCCGCCTCGCGCCGTCTGCACCGAATCGTCCCCGTTCGGCTACGGACTGGCGCCCACGGTGGGCAAAGCTTGGGAAGAGGCCTTTCACGCCAGCCTGCTGCCGGTGCAGCGCGGCGTCGTGCTGCGCACCGGCTTTGTCCTGGGGCGCAATCGAGGCGCAGGAGGCGGCGCGCTCGACATCCTGGCGCGGCTGGCCCGAGTTGGCCTGGGGGGCCGCGTCGGCTCCGGCTCGCAGGGGATGAGCTGGATTCACGAAACGGACTTGAATCGCCTTTTCGAACGCGGGCTGACAAACTCCGCCATGCAAGGCGCCTACATCGCGTCAGCGCCGCATCCGGTTTCGCAGGTCACGTTCATGCGTGCGCTGCGGCGAGCCGTGGGCATGCCAGTGGGTTTGCCCGCTTTCTCGTGGATGGTACGCATCGCCGCGCCGCTCTTGTTGCGCAGCGATCCGGAGCTGGCCCTGTACGGGCGCTACGTCGTCTCAGAGCGGTTGGCCGCCGAAGGATTCGAGTTTCGTTTTCCGCGGCTGCGAGGGGCGCTCGACAACCTGTTCGATCGCCGCCGCAATGGACAAGCGTGCCAACAAGGCCGGGTTCGCGAGCTGGCACCCGCCGGATGAGGCCCGCCCGCTACGGCCCGTCAACGCTGCTGGCAGAGATGATCGTCCTGCCGCGAACGGGCCAACTATTTCGTTGGCGGCTGCGGACCTCCGGCGGTAAAACTAGGGTGTGGTCAAAGGCCCAGGAGAATTGCCATGTTTACTCGCGGAAAACCTCTCGCCCAGGCTTACCGCCCGCCGATCGCCAGCGGAGACTTGGTCGGGCGCACGCTGGGGGGCAGGAAGCCGCCGTCGTTCACGCCGACTTCGGCGGCTATCAGTTCGTTGAGCAGGGCGTTCATCCGCAGGATCGGCTGCCGGTACTGCCGGGGCTCAAGCGCCAGGTTGTGGATTTCATCGGGATCGACTTCCAGATCGAACAACTGCACGTCGTTGTCTCGGAAGATCTCTTCGATCGTGTGCGGCATGTTGAACGCATCGGGCGCGTAGTAGCGGGCAAACTTCAACCGGCCGTCGAAGGCAAAGGCTAGGAATCCGCGCTTGTCCAGCTTGACCTCTGAGAGAGGCGGCACGGGCCGCTTCTGGAGCGAATTGGAAAGGGTCTTGAGCAGGTAGTCTCCGTCGATCGTGGAAATGCCGACGTAGTTGAACAGCACCGCGGGCCGCACGGCGTGCAAGCCGGCTGCCTCGGGCTCGGCCAGCAGCGGCGAAAAATCGCGCCCGGGAAGTGCCGCCACCGCGGCCGGACGGCGGCTGGCCGGAAGCCCGGTGAGGCCCACGAACGTGGGGAGCAGATCGAGATGGCTGGTGAGCGCCGAGCAGGTCGTGCCGGGCTGGCCGTCGGGATGAACGACGACCAAGGGAACGTGGGCGTTGGCTTCGTAACAAAACGGGCCTTTGCCTTTCAGCCCGCCGTGAGCGCCGGCCATTTCCCCGTGATCGGCGCTGAACACCACGACGGTATCCTGCCACAGGTTCATCTGGTCCAGGGCGTCGATGACGAGTTGTAGGGCGCGGTCGTTGTCGCGCATGCAGTTGAGGTAATAGTCGTAGAAGGCGGTCCACATGTCGCGGCGATCGGCCGGAATAACGCCCAGCGTGCCCGACCAGCCGCGATGATATTCCAGGAGCGCCGGCGGCATGCCCGGCGCCGTGAGCGATTGCTCGAGGCTGGCGGGTAGCGCGAAATTCCAGCGGGCCCGGTACAGCGTGTCGGCCGGCGGCGGCGTGAGGATGTGCGGCGCCGCGGCCTTTTGCACGGGGGGCTGGCCCGGCAGGTTGGCGTCGGCGTACATGATGTCGTGCGGATTGAGAAAGCTCAGCACGAGGCAGAACGGCTGATCCTGGCCGTCACGTCGGGCCGCCTCGTGCGTGCGCAGCCAGCGGACGCCCTCGCCGGCGGTATAAAAGTCGCGCATGAAACCATCGTAGGGCCCACTGGGCACGTCGCCGTCGGGACTGAACAGGTCAAACCCGTACGGTTGCAGGGCGGCCTCGTAATTCGTCGTGTCGCTGCCGGCCAGGATCTGGGCATTCAATTCGAACTTGCCGAAGTAGGCCGTCTTGTATCCCATGCCCTTGAGCACCGAGCCGATGTTGGGAAGCTCCGGGCTCAAGTTGGGGACGTAACCGTACTCCATCTGATCGAACACGCCGGTGACCTGCGGCGGACGGCCGGTAAAGAACGCGGCCCGCGAGGGAGTGCACATGGCGGCCGCGATGTAGTGATTCGCAAAGGTCGTACCGCGACGCGCGAGCGTGCGGCGTGCCGGTAAGGCGTAGTCCCCCTCGGCCGTGAGATGATGCGCCTCCTGGTCGCAAATGATGAAGATGATATTGTTCGCTCGCCGGCCGGCCGCACGCCCGACGGCGCTCTCCACATCCGCCGCCCGGGCCAAACACGAAACGCCAACCAGCACGATCACCGCGCAGACGAATCGCGTGAAATACGCAGCCCATGCCGTATGTGGCACTCTCAGCACAGCAAGCTTCATGACCGGACGCCTCTCTTTTCAACAGCGCTGACGCAGCCTTTGAAAAGTCTAGCTTGCGATGCGGAAGACGGCGCGGCAGCCTGAATGAGCATCGCCGAGGGCGGTCAATGGTCGCGACTCGTTTGGCAATTCATGTCGAATCTGAGCGGCGTCGTCATTTCTTCTTGACGACGTCAAACTGCACCGTCAGGCTCACGGCGACCGGAATGTTCTTGAGCTCCGTCGAAGTGTATTCGGGGTGACTACTCGACATCCCGCTGAACATGGCGATGTAGGCGGCGAATCCACCGCCGTTGTCGTCCTTGGCGGAGGGCACGGTCTCTCGAATGGAGACGATGTCACCCAACTCCAGGCCCGCCAGTTCGGCCAGGCGTTCGGCTTTGGCCCGGGCCTGCTTCAGGGCAGCCTCGTAGGCCTGCTGCCGGAGCGTGTCGGTCTGGCTGAGTTTGAACGTGGCTAGCGAACCCGGCTTTCCGCCGCTGAACTGCACTTCGATCATGCTCTTTGGGCCCGGGCCGATGGTCACTCCGGCGTCCTTGGCCACGTCGACGACGCGCGTCACGGCTTGCAACAG
Source organism: uncultured Planctomycetota bacterium (assembly GCA_963711515.1). Lineage (GTDB taxonomy): Bacteria > Planctomycetota > Planctomycetia > Pirellulales > PALSA-1355 > CAVQEL01. Next base: position 43,035 of record CAVQEL010000006.1, read on the forward strand.
ATTGTCGGCGCTCATCGTGTCGACACCCGAGAGGGTGATGGTCAGTTGCTCCTGGACGCCCACCTTCGCGCCGACTTGCGGCTGGTTGGCCTGAGCGGCCTGAACGACCGGCATGGCGTTGCCCTGGGCGCCGGAATTGACCGACAGGCCGGAGCCGACGATGGTCACTCCCTCGAGGTTCAACGCGCCCAGCGCTTCGACGATCCGCCGCTTGTTGCCGCGATACTTCTCCACGGCGTCGCCTGCCAGCTCCGCGGTGCCCGCGACCGTGGCCGTCAACTCAACGGTGTCGGGCATCGCCTCGACGACGCCCGTACCTGAGACGGTGATGCCGCGGCTCTCGTCCGCTGCGGCCGTCACGCCCGCCGTTCCCACCAGCGACATCCAGAGCAACACAAACAGTCGGCGTCTCACGATCGCGTTACGTTTCATAGCGGTGACCCTCGGTTCATGGAACATGGCTGGTGGTGGACCCAATAGAAAGTCTACCGGGAACGTACAGGGGTTCCCAGCGTCGCGGACGGACGAGAACCAAAGCCTAATCAATGGACACGCCGCGGTCACTTCGGCACGGCGTATTTCCGCAGGTAATGGCGGAATTGGTGATACGTCAGCCCCAGCAGCCGGGCAGCCTGAGCCTGATTGCCGTCGGATTGCTTCATCGCGTCGCGGATGAGTTGGCTGCAATACGCGCCGACGCGCTGTTGAAAATCGCCCTTCTGACCAGGTTGCCGCTGGTTGGGCAGCATGCCGATGTCCTCGGGCGTGATTTCGTTGGTCGTATCGCGGTAGGCGGCCCGTTCAATGATGTTCTTCAGCTCGCGCACGTTGCCGGGAAAGTCGTAATTGCGCAACAGCCGCAGTGCCGATGCCGACAGCGACTTCCCCTTGAACGCCGGAATCTCGAGCGAGAATTGATCCAAGAAGTGCCGGGCCAGGACGTCCACGTCGCCCGAGCGGCTGCGCAGCGGCGGAACCTGAATCACTTCGAACGCCAGACGATCGTACAGGTCGCCCAGAAAGCCTCCCTCGCGGATCCGCTCCTTGAGATCGACGTTCGTCGCCGAGATGATCCGGACCGAGGTCTTCTGCTCGCGCTGCCCACCGACGCGCATAAACGTGCCGTATTCCACCACGCGCAAGATCTTCTGTTGAAATGGCGCCGACATGTGGGCGATTTCATCCAGAAACAGCGTGCCGCCGCTGGCCAGCTCGAACTTGCCTTGCCGCGTTTCGTCGGCGCCGGTGAAGGCCCCCTTCTCGTGGCCGAACAATTCGCTTTCCAACAACGCGTCGGAAAACGCCGCGCAATTCACCGTCACGATCGGACGCGCGGCTCCGAACGCCGCAAAATGGAGCGCTCGCGCCACGAGCTCTTTGCCCGTGCCGCGCTCCCCCGTGATCAACACCGGCCGCGGCACTTGGGCAATCCGCTTGACGCGGGCAATCAGTTCTTGAATCTCGGGCGACTCGCCGATGATGCGAAAGCGGGCCTGAATTGCGCGCTCCAGTTCCGTGTTGCGCTGGTCCAACGCCCGGGCACGCTCGATCGCCCGAAACAGGCCGCGCATTTTGCCTAGCAGCGTGGCTGCGCGAGCATGCAGGTCGCTGCCACGAACCAAAAAGTCGTTGGCGCCGGCCTCGATGGCCGCGGCGGCCGAGGCGCACGTCGCCATGATCGGCAAAGGCCACGATCGGCAGCTCCGCGGCCTGTTTCCGCGCGGCCGCGATCAATTCGCGCCCGCTCCGCCGGCCGTCGCCGCGCTCGCCGTGCACCAACACGAGCGAGCGGCCGTCGTTGCGCTCGAGCCGCGCGAGCAAATCGTCGCCGTTGTGGACAAGCTCCACATGGCAGTCCGCCGGCAACAGCGATGCGAATTCCCGCTGCAGGTCGTCAACCGCGTGGTCCGGCGGGCTGGCAATGAGAATTCGGTGAAGCATGCCACCATCGTACCCTGGCATGTAGTGAAATTCACCATATGTAGTGCATTTCACTAGATCCGCCCGTTAGGCGGATTTCAACAACTCATTTGTATTAAATGCCTTACTGCAATCCTTCAGTGCGGCATGTCGCTTGCGAAATAGGGATAGCCAGAGGTCGTTCGGTTCGACCGTTGGACTTTTTGGCGACTGGAGGGCTGCCGTGTTTCGCTCGTGCGAGGACCGCTGGCGGGTGTGGGGTCATGGGTCGTGGCGCTTGGTGCTGTTTGTGGCCGTGGCGGCTTTGATCCTGGGGCTGGAGCAATGGCTCGAGACCCAGTGGCTGCCGAGCGCCGCGGCGGCACTAGGCACCGGGCAGTTGCAGGCCAACGACGCGGTGGCCGAGTCGCTACGGACGTTCGAGTGGGCGCGACAGGCGCTGCCGATCGTCGCCTGGGCACTGGTTGCTCTGGCCGGTTGTGTCGTGTTCGTGCCGCTGCCGCGGCGTTGGCTGCGGTGGCTGCGCCGCGCGTTGGCATGAATGGGCGCCGCGCCGCGTGTCGCTTCGAATCATGTTCAAACAGATGAAAGGAAATGTACGGTGAATACCACACGAGCTACGGCTCTGCTGTTGGCTTTGCTTCCCTTGACCATGCTGGGGTGTCGGCCCTACGACGTTCCGGCGTTTGTCGAGATTGACACGTCCGAGACCGGATTTCTGATCCCGCTGGAAGGCGATACGGACAACCAGATGGCTTTTGAATCCGAACGTTACCTGCAAGACCGCAAGGTGGCGACCAAGCGCGTGCAGATCCCTCACCGTTGGGTGCAGACGGGCCGCATGTATTGGTCGGGCCAGTGGATGGACATGGTGCGGCTGGTGAAAGTCGACCGCTCGCCGGTCACGCGGCAGTGGACGGCCGACACGGCCAGCGGCACGTCGTCGAACAACGAAGCCATCTGGATCGAAAGCAACGACTCGGTCGGCTTTTCGGTCGGCTTCGATTGCACGGCCCACATCGCGGAAGAGGATACGGCCCGCTTTCTGTACATGTATCGCAGCAAGTCGCTGGCCGAGATGATGGACACCGAAGCCCGGGCCCGGGTCCAATCCGTCGCGGCGGAAGTCGCGGCGCGATACGATCTGGACGAGCTGCGGTCGCGCAAGCAGGAGATCATCGACGCGGTGCGGCAGGACGTGATCCCGTTTTTCGCGGACCGGGGGATTACGATCACCACGATGGGCATGTTTGGCGGCTTCACGTACCAGAATCCCAAGATTCAGGAAGCCATCGACGAAACGTTCGTCGCCCAGCAGTTGAAGGTCATCAGCAACGCCAAGTTCCAGGCGCAGGAGAAGGAAAACGAACGCGTCGAGCTCGAAGCGCAAGCCACGGCCAACAAGGCCCGGACGATCGCCGAGGGGGAAGCCGACGCGCTCCGCGAGATGGCCGCAGCCACCCGTGAGGTGCAATCCGACCCGCTGTTTCTGCAGCTCAAGATGCTGGAGGTCCAGCAGGACCGGATCGAAAAGTGGGACGGCAAGTATCCTACGTACCTGATGCAGTTGGGCGGAGCGGATGAGGGTCCGCAGATGATGGTGCAACTACCGGAAGTTGCGCCGCAGAAGTAACCAGGCTGTACGCACCAGGAGTTCTCAATCGATGACCGCAGAGACCTACATGACATTGACTTGGGTTTTGGGAATCGGCATGTGCGTCGCGCTAGTGATGGCTGCCTTTTCATTCGGTGCGATGCTGGTGCGATGGAAAACGCTCAGGCGCCGCCGTCACGCGATTGGCCTGTTGGTCTCGCTGGCGGCGGTGCCTCTTCTCGTAGGGCTGCAGCAACTGCTGCTGTGGCAAATCTATCTGCCGGCTTGGGGGCGTCAGCAGATGGCCGAGATCAAAAAGTTGGCGCGGAGCAACTGGCCGAGTCGTCGCTGGTCCACGTCGGCGATGCGTGTCCCCAATTCACGGTGACCGACGCCGACGGCAACGAGTTTTCCACGGCGCAGGCCAACGGCAAAGTCGTGCTGATTAATTTCTTCGCCACCTGGTGCGGCCCCTGCCAGATGGAGCTTCCCCACGTCGAAGCGGTCTGGAAGGAGCACCGCGATAACGACCGCTTCGCGCTGTTGGTCATCGGACGCGAAGAAACGACGGACTCGGTGCGTACCTTTCGCGAAGAACAGGGGTTCTCATTTCCCATCGCCCCCGATCCCCGAGCGCGAGATTTACTCGTTATTCGCGAGTGACTACATCCCCCGTACCCTCATCGTGTCCCCGGACGGCACGATCATCTATTCCCAAATGGGCTTTCAAGAGTCGGACTTGGAAGACGTGGAGAAAGTGATTTCCGAAGCAATACGGCAACTGCATTGATCGCCGGACGTCCCCAATTAGCTTGCGGGTATCAGTGGGCGAGTTACTCGTCGCTGATATTTGACGGTTCGCCTTCGGCTACCAACCGTGACCACTGGGCTTCGGAGACGACTTCGGATTGCAGGTCGCCGTAGAACACCCGGTAGCGGTTATCGGAGGCCATCCACCACAACAATACCCGCTCTCGTCGGCGGGGCTGACTTGCCGGCCACGATAGCCAGAGAGGAATCGGATTCGCAGGATGCGCTCGATCCATTGCAATCCGGGCATGGCTTGCTCGATTTGCTGGTAGGTCTTGTCGTCGCGCCAAGCGGGCTTCGGCGGGCCCTCGAAACCGGCCAGCTTTTTCATTTCGTCGAGCACTTGTTGGGCTTGGAAGTTGTCCGTCGGGGGATAGTGCCCGCCGCTGAGCCGGGCGTACAGCCGTAGCGCCGCGGCGATTTGGGCCAGGTCGCGCTCGTCAGTGGGGGGCGTGATGTCGGCAAAACCCTCCGGCGGAATCGCGTTGAACAGGCCGGGGGCCAGTTTAATGTTCCAGCGGAAGTCGGTCGCCCGATCGGCATACTTTTCCCCGGGGCCGTCGCCCTGGTAGCTGAACTCGATCGGCAGATCGGTGCGGGCATCGACCCAGAGCTCCACCGGATCGCGGCACGCTGTTCTTGACGCGCGAGTTCTTCAGCATCAAGACATAGCCGTGCGCGGTCACGTCACCGATTCGTTTGGTCCCCAGGTCGCGCTGCACGTCGTACGAACCGTCGCGGATCAGGCGGAGCACGTCCCAGGGATAGATTTTCGAGCCGGTCGGTTCGAAGGCGATTCGCTGATAGGTCATGCGGACGTAATCGATTAACAGGCCCCGTTTGCCAGCCGGCAGGATCTCGGCGAAGTGCTCGATCTTCTCTTCCGTCCGGCGGCCCGTGCCCACGTCTTCGTCCGTTTTCATGATCGTCATTTCGTTGCGAAACGCGTCGGGAGCGTGCCAATACGTCTCGCTGTCGCCGCGCGTCGTCAACTTGCGTTTTCCGTCGTCTTCCAGCCAGGTACTCTGCCAATGCAATCGATAGCTGTACGAAGTAACCGCATGCAGCTCTCGGGCAGTCCGTTCCATGGCCGAAAGCTGCCGGGGCGAATTGAAGGCGATCAACGCCGCCACGATCATCAACAGTGCCGCGGTGGCCAGGCCACCCGTCGCCAGGCGATGCCTCGCGACAAATTGCGATACTCCGTGCCGCAGCGAACCGGTCGCGTCAGCAGAGCTCGCTGGACACGCGGCATCCGCATCGAAACCAGCGACGCGTTCCAATAGAACACGCCGGGTGCTGGCCACGGGCGTTTCGATATCGACCAGTTCGCCTCCGGCCGCCTCGCACAGCCAGGCCTCGAGTCGCGGATCATCGGCTTGATCATATCGAGTCATGGCTGGACGTCCTTTCGGTTGGATTCGCTCTTCGGCTTGGGCTCATTGTCAAAGTACCAGCGCAGCAATGAGCGCAATCGCTCCCGGCGCGCGACAACAGCGATTCGACGGCCTTCGGCGACCGCCCAAGCTGGCGCGCCAGCTCGTTGACGCTTTGGCCACCGACGTATTTCCCCAACAAGACACCGCGGGCGTCGGATCCCAGCTCGGCCAAGGCGGCGCGGACCGCATCGCCCCGTTCGATCGAGCTAAGGACATCGATGGGAAGGAGGGGGCCGTCGCCGGCCGTAATCGCCTCGAGCAGTTCGCCGCCGGTGGCCTCCAGCCGGGTTTGACCACGTCGCCGGAAATGCAAGGCGACGTGCCGGCGCGCGATGCCGAAAATCCAGCCGCGGAGCTCTCCGCGCGTTGCGTCGAAAGTATCAATGCCGGCCAGCAGCGCCAGCCAGGTTTCCTGGTGAAGCTCCTCGGCGGTCGTTTTGTCGCCGTGCAACAAATGAGCGACAAACGCGAAAACGTCGTTCGCATGCTGATCGTACACGCGGGACCAGGCCGCCGGATCGCGGTTTTGCAGCGCCTCCAGCAAGCATCGGTCGGTGTCGAGAGCCATCGCGTGATCGCGTAGGAGGAATCGTTTGCCCGTTATCTACTTTGCGCACGAGGGTCAAATCCTTCGCCCTGCGGCGCTGGATTTTCCTCCGCCGGAGGCACTTGCCGGCACGGTGGAACGCCGTCGCGAATGTAAGATACCGGATACGCGTGTGTATAAAGAGCAGGGAGAGGGCAGGCTTATGAACTCGATTCCAGACACACCCGTCAGCCTGCTCCTCCGCGTGCGCGATCCGGGTGATCGGGAGGCGTGGCACGAATTCGTCGAGATTTATCGCCCGGTCATCCTGCGGTTGGCCCGGCTAAAAGGCATGCAAGAGGCGGACGCGGAGGACGTCACCCAACGGGTGCTGACGTCGGTCGCGGGGGCAGTCGAAAAACGCCAGCACGATCCTCGCCGGGCCAGGTTCCGCACGTGGCTCGATCGCGTGGCGCACAACGCGATTCTCAACGCACTGGCCCGGTCCCGGCCGGACCGTGGCTCGGGCGATTCGGCCACGCTCGAGGCGCTTCAGCAGCAGGCGTCGCAGGCCGGACCCGATTCGGATCTGTTGCGATTGGAATATCGCCGCGAAGTATTTCGCTGGGCCGCGCGACAGGTTCGCAAGGAGTTTCATCCCGCGACGTGGGACGCCTTCTGGCGGACGGCCATCGAGGGTCGCCCGGTCGAGGTGGTCGCCAAAGAGCTCTCGAAAAACCGCGGCGCGATTTACGCCGCCCGCAGCCGCGTGATGCGGCGCATCCAGGACAAGGTGGCCGAGTACGAGCAAGAAGCGTAGTCCGCCAGTTTCAGTATTCATGATCCGCCGTCCATAGGTTCTCAGGAGATGCGACCATGAAAAGCAACCAGATGACGTGCGATCCCCAGTGGATCGAGCTGTTCCTGCGGCAGCAATTGAGCGAGGGGGAGCAGGCGGCCTTCGAGCTGCACTTGGACGATTGCCCCGATTGCCTCCGCCGATTGGAGGTGGCCGCCGCGGGTGATGACGCCTGGTCGGTGGTGCGGGAGTCGTTGCGCCGCGAGCCGCTCGACGCGGACTCCGCTCGCCAAGCACGTGAGGGGACGTCCGACGCGGCGGCCGGCGACGACGCGGCGTTCGACGACTGCGCGGTGTTGAAGCTCCTTTCGCCAACTGACGACGAACGGATGATCGGCCGTCTGGGGGCATATCAGGTCGTGGGGGTGATCGGAGCGGGGGGCATGGGCGTCGTGCTGAAAGGGTTCGACGCGGCGCTGAATCGCTACGTGGCGATCAAGGTTCTCGCGCCACATCTGGGCGGAAGCGGCGCGGCGCGGAAGCGCTTTGCGCGTGAAGCCCAAGCGGCGGCCGCGGTGGTGCACGACAACGTAATCGAAATCCACGGCGTGGCCGATGCCGACGGGGTCCCCTACCTGGTGATGCCCTATGTGCGCGGACCGTCGTTGCAGCGGCGGCTCGACGACCAGGGGCCGCTCGGCCTCGTCGAGATTCTACGGATTGGCATGCAGGCCGCCGCCGGCCTCGCCGCCGCCCATGCCCAGGGTCTGGTGCACCGCGACGTGAAGCCCGCCAACATCCTGCTGGCCGACGGAGTGGAACGGGTGAAGTTGACCGACTTCGGCCTGGCCCGGGCCGCGGACGATGCCAGTTTGACGAAGACCGGCATCCTGGCCGGTACGCCACAATACATGTCGCCGGAGCAAGCCCGCGGCGAGTCGGTCGACCAGCGGAGCGATTTGTTCAGCCTGGGGAGCGTGCTGTACGCCATGTGCACGGCTCGCGTGCCGTTTCGGGCGGAGACCAGCTACGGCATCCTGTGGCGGATCACCGACGAAGAGCCCCGGCCCGTGCGCGAGATCAATCCGGACATTCCCGCTTGGCTGTGCCAGATCGTCGCCCGGTTGATGGCGAAGGAGCCCGATGAGCGTTTCGAGTCCGCCCGCGAGGTCGCCGATTTGTTGGGCGAATGCCTGGCGCACGTTCAGCAGCCGACGGTCGTGCCGCTGCCGAAGGATCGGATTGCGCGCACCACCGGCGAGCACATGGCGCAGGGCATTCGCGGCTGGCTGACACTGCCGCGTCTTGCCGGCGCCCTGGTGGTGGCGATCGTCGTCGCCCCGCTCGTCGTGGCCTGGCTCGACCACGGAAACCGCTCCGGCAAAGTCAACGGTGCCAGCAAGCCGCCGGCAACGATCGACCCGGCGCTCGCGGCGACACTCACTGGCGACGTCGACTCCGGCTATCGCAACTTTCTCTGGGAGACGCTGCGGACGCTGCAAAACCAGAAGAGCCGCGCTCTGACCCTCATTGCCGGAACGGACCAACAGATCATCGCGCTGAAACAAGCCCCGGACTCTCCTACCGCCGGCGACGCCGAGTCGCAAGCACGGAGCGAGCGCGAACATCAGCGCGCGAGCACAAGGTGGCGCAACTCACCGAGCGGCTCGGATCGTTTCGCGAGGAGCTCGCGCGCGTTGAGCCACAGATCGCGTTTGTGAAAACCAAACTGGCGGAGTTGCCCCCGGTCGCCGCAACCGAACCACCGCTCAGCGACGACCAGGCAGATCGGCCACCCGCCGACCGCGCGGTGCTGCAGATGGTGACGTCCGGATCGGGGCCCATCGGAAGCGATCCGGGGGAGTCGATCTACAACGACCGCTTGAAGCGTTTCAAGTTTCGATTGGAGAAGCTCGCCGTCACGAGCGCGGCGGAGATGGCCGAGACGTTCTGGATCTACTATCGTCACCGTGGTTACCCGCCGCTGGCGGGCGTCTGGGGCGATCCGCGCACCAACTCGCTGGTGATCGTCGGTCCGCCCCAAGCCGACCAGCCGATCCGCGACACAATCGCCGAGATGGAAGGAGCGACGATCGGCATCGACTTGCCGGGCAGGGACTTGCTCACGGCCCAGTATTACGAGTATCAGGAGTGGCGGGCCGAGGGGCTGGAGAAGGTCGCCCGCGGCAAATTAGATCTGATCGACGCGGAGGCACGCGAGAAACCCGATCCGGACAACATCGCGAAGCTCAGTCGCAAGTTGGAGGCCCAAACCGCGGAACTGGCGACCATCGAGCGCAAACTGAAAGTCATTCGCGAAAGCATGGACCGCCTGCAAGGCGACGAGAGCGAAAAACTCGACGCTTCGAACGAACACTCCGAGGCGCCTGCTTCGCCGACGCGCTACGCACCCGGCACGAACAGGTAGCGCGTCAGGTGGTAGAACACCGGGGCGGCGAAGCAGATCGAATCGATCCGGTCGAGCACGCCGCCGTGGCCCACCACCAGCGTGCCGTAGTCCTTGACGCCGCGGTCGCGCTTGATGGCCGACATGGTCATGCCGCCGGCAAAACCCATCACGGCGATCACGGCCGACATGCCGGCCGCCTGCCAGGGCTCGAAGGGCGTGGCCCACCACAGGGCGGCCCCGATCAGCGAGGTGCTGGCTACACCTCCCAAAAAACCTTCCCAGGTACGGCTGGGGCTGATGGCCGGGGCGATCACGTTGCGGCCCAGCAGCTTGCCCCAGGCGAATTGCAACACGTCGTTCAACTGCACCACCAGCACGAAGAAGAACAACAGCCGCGCATCTTGCCCCTCGAATCCGGGAATGCGCAGGCTGAGGATCGCCGGCGCGTAGCTCAGGCAATAGACGCAAATCATCAGCCCGGCCTGGATCTTGGCCACGCGCTCGAGAAACCGCTTGTAGTCGCCGGCCATCGCCACCCGGGCAGGAATAAACAAAAACGCGTACACCGGAATCAGCACGCTGAACAGCAGCCCGTAGCGCTCGACGCCCAGGGCCACGATCAGGTATTGAAGCGGCGTGAAGAAGATGAACACCCAGAACAGAGCGCGGTGATCGCCCAGCCGGGTGGGCGTGAGCGTAATGAACTCGCGCAGCGCCCAGAACGATATCAAAAAGAACACCACCACCGTGGCCACGCGCGAAACCGGCCCCAGCAGAAACGCGGCCGCCAGCACCGTGCACATCAACCACCAGGCGCGAATCCGCAGATTGAACGCGTCGACCAGCGCCGGATTGATACCGATATCGGGCGAGTACTTCAGCCGCTGCCCGATGTTCGTGGCGATAAACAGGATCGCCAACACGCCGCCAACCAGGCTGAGGGTTCTCACGTCGAACATGGAAGCAGGGTCTTCTTACTGGCTAGTTTGTCGAGCGACGAACGGCCGGCGACAAGCGCCGCCCGCGGTCTCGCGGGTTCAAAGGTCCTTCAATCGGAGCACGGACTCGCGTGCCCGGCCCAGAAACTCGGTTTTGGCCTCGCCGTTTTCCAGCCACATCGGCGGGCCGAACGTTACCAGGCTCAACAGCGGCACCGGCAGAAACTCGCCGCGTGGCAGCACGCGGTTCAGATTATCGATGTGAACCGGAATCAATTCCAGGTCAGGCCGCTTTTTTGCCAGGTAGTACAACCCGCTCTTGAACTCCTGGATGCGCGATTCGGTATTGCGGCGACCCTCGGGAAAGACAATCAGCGACTGCTCTTGGCCGATCTCGCGGAGCATCAAATCGACCGGGCTCTGGTGCACTTTGATGTCGGTGCGATCGATCAGCAAGGCATTGAACGTGCGGGCCATGTACCGCCGCACGGCCCCTTTTTCCCAGTAATCCTTGGCCGCCACCGGCCGCGTCACGGCGCGCACGGCCTGCGGCAGCGACGCCCACAGCACGATCGCGTCGAGATGGCTCGTATGGTTGGCGAAATAGACCCGCTGGCAGGTGTCGGGCTGAGAGTCGATCCAGCGCACGCTGGCACCGCTGAGAATGCGGGCAATCACGGCCAACAGCGTGGAAGTCATCGGTGTTAGGACTCTCGGGAATCTCTGGGGGACCGGGCCAGCGAGTGACGGTTGTTCGAGCCGGTCGCCGATGCGAGAGGCGCGTCCCGGTCGCTCTTGCGCGGCGCACGCCTGCCAGTCGCATAATATCGTGCCGCGCTAGGAACGGGAATGTCCCGTCCCGGTCGCCTCCCGGGCGTTAGTAACCTGTAACGGACTTTGAGACACATCTGGTCGAGAAAAGAACCGCGAATCTTCGTTTGGGACCCTGTCAAGCCGGCAATCGCGAGCCCGGCCGTGGTGAAACGTCGGGGGCCGCGTGCGGCGCCGCGCCGCGGGGGCTCGCTTTGGATTCGTAGAGCTCGCTGAGCAGTCGCTCGTAGCCGCCGACCATGGCCTCCAGCGAGCCGCGCGCCGCAACGGCAGCGCGTCCCCCCTGCCCCATTCGCTCCGCCAGCGCGCGATCGGAAAGCAACTCGGCAACCCGGGCCACGACCTGGTCGACGCTTCCCGGATCGGTCACAAAGCCGGTCACGCCGTCGGCGACGGTTTCGGAAATCGAGCCGACGCGCGGCGCCACGACCGGCTTGCCGCTGGCCATGGCTTCAAGAATCGACACGGGGTTGGCCTCCATCCGCGACGTCAGCACGAACGCGTCCAGGGCGGCCAGCAACTCCGGCACGTCGGCGCGATTGCCCAGGAAATGGACCGCGGCGGATAGCTGCAACTCACCAGCCAGCTTCTCCAGGCGATCGCGCTGGGGACCATCGCCAACAATGAGAAATTCGGCCGCGGGAATCTGCCGCCGAATGCCCGCCGCGGCGCGGAGGAACAACTCGTGATTTTTTTCGGGCGCAGCGCCGCGACGATGCCCACCAACGGTGCCCGCGCATCGATGCCCAGGTTACGTCGCGCGGCTTCGCCGTGGCCGTCACACTGGAAAGCGCCGACGTCGATGCCGTTGGGGATGACGCGCACTTTATTCGCCGGAAAACCCTCGACCTCGACCAGGTGGCGGCCGTGCGCGGCGGCCACGGCAATGAAGGCATCGGTCCAGCGCGTCAGTAACCGCAGTCGATTGGCGCGGGTCACCGCGTCGGGCCAGCCGGTGGAATGCAACGCGCAGCACACGACCGGCACGCCGGCCAGCCGGGCCGCGATCCGTCCCCAAAACATCTTGTCGCCGGCCCCGACCGTCACCACCGCGTCGCAGCGCTGACGGCGCAAGAAGTGCGCCAGGCGAAAGGCTACGCCAAGATCGTACTTGCCGTGGATCAGGCCGTGAAACGTGGGAATCTCGTCGGCCAGCGTCTCGCCCAGCGGACCCGGCGCTTTCAAGCAGCACAGCGACGGCGCAAAGCGGTCTCGATCCAAGCGGCGAACCAGATTGACCAGCAACGTTTCGGCGCCACCGACGGGCATTGAAGTGGTGATGAACATCACGCGCAAGGGGCCCCGGTCGGCCAGCGGCATCAACGTTCGGCGACGACACAGCATGACACTTCTCGCACAAAGTCGGGTCATTTCGAGGTAGTTACTGACGCAGCGGGCCGCCCTCCGACGGCACCCATGCGTCCTAGGGCTTTCCGCAGATGGTCGTAAAGCTCGTGTTTCTCGTCGCTTGACAGCAACCGCTGGCCCGCCAGCGTGGCCACGACAACGACGACCAGCGTGGCCAGGGCCAATCCACGGCCCCAAGCACAAACCGGCCACGGCCAGATCAACAGCCACGTGCCCGGGTCGACGCGCATGCCGCACCAGCGGCTGAATTCGAGGGTTAGCACCAGCGCCGCCAGGTTGGCCACGGTCGTGGCCCACACCGCCCCGGGCAGCCCGTAGCTTGGCAGCCAGAGCAAATTCAAGCCGATGTTGAGCACAAAGCCCACGGCCAAGGGGACGGTGGCCAACGCCGCGCGTTCGGCGCACCACAGGTAGTTCTGCGCCACGGCAAACATGCCGAACCAGGCACAATATGCCAGCGTGCAAGGCAGCACGACCAGCCCGCCTTGAAACTTGTTTTCAAAGCCCACCACGAAGAGCACCGGTGCCGCGAACAACACCACGACCGAACCGGCGAGCGTCGCCAGGGCCAACAGCTTGAGCGTCGTGTTCAAGCGGCGCACGACGACGTCGCGGCGGCCCACCTCCCAGTCGGTCGTCAGGTGCGGCGTGATCATCGACGCCAGCAGTCCGGCCACGCCGACGAACAACAGCGGCACGATTCGCGAGCTGTGATAGAAGCCCACCTGCCGCAACGCCTCGTCCGACGACATCCCGCCGTGATGCACGATCATGTAACGGTCGATCAGGTCGAACAGGTTGGCGATCAGATTGGTAACCCACATCCATACCGCGAAGGGCACCAGTCGGGCCCAAAACGGACCGTGCGGCGCCGGCGTCTCAGTGTACGCTTCGGCCCGCGTCACGCGCGCGAGCCAGCCGATCGAAGCACAAGCCGCCACGAGCGTTGCGATCGCATAGCCGACGATGATGCTCGTCGCGCCTCGCGGCCACACGGCCAGCAGCACCAGGCTGACGACGGCGAAGCCCAGACTTTGCAGAAACTGCAGCGCCGTCACGATCCGATACATTCGCACCGCGATGAACAAGGCCGTAAGAAAGTTGTGCGCGATGACCACGGCCAGGCACAGCGCGAGCCAGATGACCGTGTTCGATTCAACGTCCGAGCCGAAGATCAACCGCGAGAACCAGTCGCGGTACCAGATGATGCCTGCCGTGGCCGCGGCCGACGCCACGGCCGTCACCAGCGCGGTCCGCCAGAGAAACGTGCGAAACTGGCCCCGGTGCCGAAAATACTCGACGTAACGCCCAAACGAGCCGGGCAGCCCCAGCACGACCAGCGGCCCGGCCAGGTTCAAAAAGCCAAACGCAACGTCCCATTGACCCAACTGCTCCGGCGGCAGCCAGCGGCAAAACAACACTCCGCGGCCGAAGCCGACAAGCCGCTGCGCCACGGTCATCACCAGCAAGATCACCACGCTGGCGGCCAGCGTTTCAGCATGCGGGGCCAGCCCGTTCGTGTCGGCCCGCGGCGGTTCCTCGATGATGGCACTCACCGGGCGGCCTCCTGGGGCACCGGCGGCGGTTCCTCCCGCGGTTGGTAACAGTTGCGCTCGGCCGCGCGAAGCTTCCGCGGGTCGAGCGTGACCCAGTTCTTGAGGCGCAGCAACTCGTCGTCGACCGCGATGCGTTCGATATGGAACGCGTCGCCGCCGGGAAAGTTGTATCCGCCGTAGGCCGAGCAGACGCCGTCATAGGCCTCGCGCCATGCGAAAGGCCGCCGGACCGAGATTCGCATGCTGGCCGTACGGAAACGCGAAATACCGCACGGGACGGCCGGTGATCGCTTCCAGTTCCCGCTGCGGCAGGATCAGCTCCTCGTACAACTGAGCTTCGTCCGAAATGCCGCCCAGGTCGGCATGCCAGCGCGTATGCGCGCCGATATCGATGCCCGCGTCCGCCAGTCGGCGGATCTCTTCGGGCGTGTTCGGAAACAGGGGATGCCCGCGCCGCACGTCGTGTGGAAACGGCTTGCCGCACAGGACGTTCCCGCTGCACACGAAGTAGGTGCACGGCACGCCCAACTCCACCAGCAGCGGCAGCGCGTAGCGGCAATTGTCGGCATAGCCGTCGTCGAAGGTGATTGTTACCGTCGGTCGAATGGTGCGCCCGACCGCAAGCGCCGTTGCGCTTCGGACAGGGAGACCATCTCGAACCGGCGCTGCAGCCAGTGGATCTGCCGCTCGAAGGCCGCCTGCGAGATCGTCCACGGGTTGAGTCGGTCGTCTGCCACGCGATGGTAGAACAGGCACACGGCCGGCGCCCGGCCCGCGGCGTGCAGCCGCGCCGCTCGGCGTGGCGCAGGGGGAGCGAGCCATGGTAATAGAGACCCAATAGCAACCGCTTCCAGAATGGCATGACGTACGATGTTCGCCCTGAAGATGCGGCCTGGGCGCGCGGTGATCGGGCGCGGCCGCAATCGGTGTAACATGCAACTCTTCGTTACGCCGTCCGAGATGCAAACTTCCGCCGGCATGTCGATTTTGCTTTGAATTGGCACGACCATGTTGCCGCCAAAACGCCACGCGACGTTTCGAAGAATCAACATCCAGCCCGCCCGATTCTGACGATTGCGCGGCTCGCGCGCCGGAATCGAACTCGGCCCGCGGCATAGCCGTAGCAAGCTCAACCCACGTTCGCCGCGGCGCAATTTGGGCACTGCGTTTGCAAACCTTCTCGCAGAGCGAAATTCACGACCCATACTTCAAACAAGTAAACGGCACCTATGTCACACACCACGATCCATCCCAGCGACCTGTTGAACACCATCCGCAAGCATCCGCGGCTGGTGATCGCCCCGGTTGTTCTCTTGACGGCGGTGGCCCTGGGTTACGCACTGTTGCGGCCCGCTACGTGGGAAGCCTCGCAGGCGCTGGTCGTGCGCGACGAAACCGGCGATAGCCTAACGCGTCCCGGGAAGTTCGCGCACCTCGAGGACATGAAGACGACCCAAGAGACGATCCTCGAACTGGCCAAGAGCCGCGGTGTGCTCAACAGCGCGTTGCGGGAGGTCGGACCGGGAGATCAAGATGAGGTGACGGACAACTGGCCCACGGGCAACGCCTTGGAGGCTTTGCAGGGCAGTGTCGAGGTGTCTCCGCCCAAGGGCGCTGAATTTGGCAAAACCGAGATGTTCTATCTGAAGGTGCGCGACCGCAGCCGCTCGCGCACGGTCGCCCTGGCCGCGGCGATTTGCTCGCAGCTGCAAGAACGCCTGGCTGCCCTCCGCGAAGCCACCGCCAAAAGCACAACTGAAGAGCTCACCCGATCGGCAGGCCTGGCGAAGCAGGACCTCGACAAGGCCACGGGGGCCTTGGCCCAGATGGAGCAACGCGTGGGCAACGATCTGGCGGAGCTGCGCATCCTCAGCGATTCTCCGTCCGGCGACAGCGACCTGCGCCGCAACCTGGTCGAGCTGGAAAAAGAACAGCGCACCTATCGTGCCGCCCAGGTCGAGAACGAAGAACTACTCAAGCTGCTCAAGGCGGCCCAGGTCAATCCGGACCGCCTGTTGGCCAGTCCCGGCTCGTTGCTCAACTCGCAGCCGGCGCTGCGGCGGCTCAAGGAAGGACTGGTCGACGCGCAGCTTCGCAGCGGCCAGGCCCTGGGGACGATGTCGGAAGATCATCCGCAAGTCATGGGGGCCCGCGAAGCCGAGCGCGTGATCCGCGATCAGCTGCACGACGAAATCTCCTTGGCCATTCGGGGGGCCGAGTCCGATCTGCACATCGGCGCCGATCGGATCCGCTCGGTCGAGGACGAGATCGCCGACATCCAAGCGCGGCTGTCGCGACTGGTCGCGCTGCGTGCCGAGTACGCCAATCTGTCGACAGCCGTGCAGCATCGCAGCGAAACGCTCAAGAACGTCGATCGCGAACTGGCCGAAGCCCGCGCCAGCGAGGCGGCGGCCCGGGCCTCCAGCCGCATCAGCCCGATCGACAAGCCCGACGCCGGCACGCGGCCGGTGGGGCCCGGTCGCACGACGATCGTGGCGGCCGGGTTCGGCAGCGGGCTTTTGGTTTCGGCGGCGCTGGTGTTCCTGTTGACCCATCCGGCGCCCGTGCCTCGGCCGGCGGTCGCCGAGCAACGGCCCGAGCCGCAAACCGTTCCTGCGCCGTTGGCTGAGGAAGAAACCGCGACAAAGACGCAAACGATTCCCCTGCCCCGGCGCGGCCAGCAGGGTCCCAAGACACCGCTTACGTTGACCAAGGCCTTGCAACGCCTGGCCGGCTAGTCGATGTCTTCGAGAGACGGAGAAAGGTCGTCATGGATTCCGCTGTCATCGTCGCCCCGCCGGAATTGACCGGCTACGTTCTACCGCAGTCGCCCCAGTACGCCGGCCACGAAGTCGTGTCCGCGCCGCCGGCAGTCTCGGCTCCGCCGGCCCCATCCCAACAGCGGGCTGACGAAGCGACGCGTCTGATCGTTCGCCCGGTCGAGGATCCGCCGATCTCGCTGGCCCTGGAGCGCTTTCGCCGGGGAGAACCGCTCATCGAGCCCTTGGGCAATCAGTGCCGGCTGTACATGGCGGCCAAGCGTGCGTTGGATTTCTTCGGCGCTGCGTTGTTGGTCGTGTTGCTGTCGCCCGTGTTGCTGACGGCCACCGCCGTGCTGGCGATCACGACCGGGGGCCGGCCCTTCTTCGTGCAGGAGCGCATCGGTTATTGCGGGCGACGATTTCGCATGTTTAAGTTTCGCACGATGCGGCTCGACGCGGACAAAGTGCAGCACATGGTCGCCAACGAAAAGGACGGGCCGATCTTCAAGAACCGCCGCGATCCGCGCGTCACGCGCATCGGACGCTGGCTGCGAATGACCAGCATCGACGAGCTGCCACAACTGTTCAACGTGTTGGGCGGCAGCATGTCGCTCGTCGGACCGCGGCCGCCGGTGGCCCGGGAAGTCGAACAATACGAGCCGTGGCAAAGGCGTCGACTGGCTGTCAAGCCGGGGCTGACTTGCCTGTGGCAGGTCAGCGGCCGCAGCGAAGTGGCCTTCGAGGAATGGGTGCGCATGGACCTCTGGTATCTCAAGAATCAAAATCTCGCCACCGACGCCAAGCTGCTGGCGAAAACGCCGGCCAGCGTCGTCAGCGGTCGCGGCGCCTACTGAGGAAATCTTCGTTCGGGAGAGGCCATGTCCACCGCGGCTTGGGAGTTGACGAACGCGGGCGTGCTCGATGCGCCGACCTTGGTGGCCGCGACCGCACCGGTTCGCGTGCTGCACCTGATCAACGGCGAGCACTACTCCGGGGCCGAGCGCGTGCAGGACCAGTTGGCGTTGAATCTCGGCCGCTACGGCTACGCCGTCGGGTTTGGCTGTTTGAAGCCGGGACGCTTCGACCAGGCGCGGCAAGCCCGCGAGGCGCCCTGGTCGGGTTGCCGATGCGCAGCCGTTTCGACCTGCGACCGGCGTGGCAATTGGCGAATCTGGTGCGCGAGCAGTCCTACGCGTTGATCCATACGCACGCGCCGCGGGCCGCGCTCGTGGGGCGCGTGGCGGCGGCGCTTTGCGGAGTGCCGCTGGTGCATCACCTGCACAGCCCGACGGGAAGGGACTCGACGCGCCGCTGGCAAAATCGCGTGAACGCGGTGATGGAACGAACGAGTTTGTCGCGCGCGGCGGCCGTCGTGTGCGTGTCGCACAGCCTGGCCGACTATGCCGCGGCGCAGGGCATTGCCCGAGAAAAGATTCACGTCGTCCCCAACGGCGTACCGGTGCTCGGCCCGCTGGCCGAACGCACTCCGCCGACAGGCACCTGGACGACTGGGCACCGTGGCGCTGTTTCGACCCCGCAAGGGTCTGGAAGTGCTGCTGGATGCCATGGCCAGGCTCGCCGCGATGGTTCGGATGTCCGCTTGAAAGCCGTCGGCGAGTTTGAAACGCCCGAGTACCGATGCCAAATCGAACGGCGCGTCGCCGACTTGGGCCTCGGCGAGTTTGTCGAGTGGACCGGGTTTACACAGGAAGTCACGAGTGAATTGCGGCGCATGGATCTGTTCGTGTTGCCGAGCTTGTTCGGCGAAGGGTTGCCGATGGTCGTGCTCGAAGCGATGGCCGCCGGCGTGCCGGTCGTGGCCACGCGCGTCGAGGGGGTGCCGGAGGTGATTCGCGACTCGCTGGACGGCCGCCTGGCCGTGCCCGGCGATGCGACCGACCTGGCGCGCGTGATTCAAGAGTTCATCGCCGGCAAAGCGAACTGGTCGTGGTTGCGGCGCAACGCCCATCGCCGCCAGGCCGAGCGGTTTTCGGCCCGCAGCATGGCGCGAGGTGTG
Source organism: uncultured Planctomycetota bacterium (assembly GCA_963711515.1). Lineage (GTDB taxonomy): Bacteria > Planctomycetota > Planctomycetia > Pirellulales > PALSA-1355 > CAVQEL01. Next base: position 62,005 of record CAVQEL010000006.1, read on the forward strand.
GCGGAAATCTACCAACAGGTGCTGGATCGATGACGATGCCAACTGGTTCGCAGACCAAGACGTGGAAACTCAGGCCATTGCGTGTGCCGCTGTTTGGCTTCGAACTGGACGCCATCACGATGCGCGAGGCGGTCGAGCGGGTTTACGGCTGGGTCCGCACGCCGCGGCAGGGCCGCTTCGTCGTGACGCCCAACGTCGACCATGCCGTCTTGTTTCAACGCGACGCCGAATTGCGGGAGTCGTACGCCAATGCGTCGCTGGTGCTGGCCGATGGCATGCCGGTGGTGCTGGCCGCACGCCTGCTCGGACGCCCGCTGCCGGGACGCGTGCCGGGGAGCGATCTGGTTCCCGCCCTGTTCGAAGCGGCGGCGGCACGCGCCGGCCTGCGCGTGTACCTGCTGGGAGCCGCGCCGGGCGTGGCCCAGCGGGCGGCGGAAAACATTCGCGCACGCTGGCCCGGGGTCGAGATCGTCGGCACCTACAGCCCACCGGTGGGATTCGAGAATGACGAGCAGGAGAACCAGGCGATTCTGGACAAAATCGCCGCGGTGCGGCCTGACCTGCTGATTGTCGGCTTGGGCGCGCCAAAGCAAGAGCGTTGGGTCAACGCCCACCGCCAACGGATCGACGCGGCCGTGACGCTGTGCGTCGGCGCGACGATCGATTTTCTGGCCGGCGAACGCCGGCGGGCGCCGCGCTGGATGCGGCGGGGCGGGCTCGAGTGGCTGCACCGCGTGGCCAGCGAACCCAAGCGACTACTCAAGCGATACGTTCGCGACGCCTGGATCTTTCCGCAGTTGGTGTGCAGCGAATGGTTCGCTGCGCGGCGACGACGAACCGGCGAAGCGGCCCACCAAGGCTGACGAGCCACGCCGGCAACCGCTACAATCTGGCAAGCGTCTCCCGCACGTTCGCCTTGCCAGAGCTTTTGCCGTGCCCACGCAGAACGTGATCTGTATCGTCGTCGACCGTCTGCACGCGGGCATGATCGGCGCATACGGCAATAGCTGGCTGCGCACCGCGGCGCTCGACGAACTAAGCTATCGATCGTTTGTTTTCGACCAGGCGCTCGTGGATTGTCCGCGGCTTGAGTCGTTGTACCGATCGTATTGGTGGGGCCAGCACGCCGAGGACCGCCGGCAGCCCGCCGACGGAAGGGGGAATCTTCCGCAGTTGCTCAACGCCGCCGCGATGCACACGACACTGTTGACCGACGCGCCGGAGGTGTCCCGGTTGCCGGAGGCCGCGGACTTCCGCGAGCGCCTGTTCATCGAGCCGCCGGCAAGAGAACAGACGGCCGCCGACGTTGCCGACACGTGCCTGGGCCGGTTGTTCGGTGCGGCCAGCCGGTGGCTGCGGTGCCCCCCCGAGCCGTTTTGCTTGTGGATTCACTCCCGCGGCATGGGCGCTGCTTGGGACGCGCCGCTGGCGATGCGAAACCGGTTTGCCGAAGCGGACGATCCGCAACCGCCGGCCCTGGTGGCCGTGCCGGACTACTGGCTTCCCCGGGATGCGGACCCCGACGAAGCGCTGGGCATTCGGCACGCGTATGCGGGTCAGGTTTCGCTGTTGGACACGTGCCTGGGCGCGTTCTGCGATCAGCTCGACGAAAGCCCGTTGGCGGCGAACACGCAATTGACGCTCGTCTCGGCCCGGGGCTTTTCGCTGGGATTGCACCAGCGGATCGGCACGTGCGACGAGGCATCTACAACGAGACGGTGCAGTTGGCGTGGATGATGCGCTTTCCGGACGGGCTGGGCCGCGCCGCCCGCAGCCAGGCGCTGGTGCAGCCGCACCAGCTACCCGGCACGCTGGTCGACTGGTTGCAGCTCGACCGCGGCTCGCTCGGCGCCGGCGACACCGACAGCTTGTTGGCCGTATTGCGCGGCGAAGTCGACGTGCTGGCGGATCGGGTGTTGATGGTTTCCAGCCACGATCGGGCGATTCGCACACCGGCCTGGCATCTGCGCCAGCCGCTCGCCGGCGCGGCCGAGTTGTATGCCAAACCAAGCGACCGCTGGGAAGTGAACGAGGTGTCGAAAATTCTGCCCGACGTCGTCACCGCGCTTCGGCAAGCGCTGGACGAAATGGAGGTCGCCGGCCCCATGGCGGCCGCTGGCTCCCCTCCCCGAACTGTTGACGAGCGAAGTCGATTGACCGAGCGGGGGACGACGTGCTAGCTAAAACTCGCGGGGCTGGGTGAGCTGCGCGATTCTTGGGCCACTGGCGGCGTCCTCGCCTGGCTTGCCGTTTTGTGCCAGGATGCCCAGCTTCGGCAGCGCGCGAGCAGCGCGGCGGATCTTCCCGGCCGACCGGCGTAGAGCCCCGCAGACGCGGTCGATATAATCCCGCTCCCTTCGTAGGGAATCTCTGTAGCGACAACGACTTAACACGCCAGGCACCGATGTTCGGACAAGGACGTCCGGCAACATCTGCGCGCGCGCCGGTCGCGCGTTTGTTTCGCGCCATGTATTGGCTGCGTCGCGGTGCGGTTGCGCTGTGCGGTCCTGGTGGCGATGGCAAGGTGCACGCTGGCCGACGACGTCACCTTGCGGCTGCGAATCGCTTGGGGCGGGGGCGCCGAACGCGTTTGGCGGGGCACGATCGCGCTGGCCGGCGGCACGCTCTCGGACCTGCAGGCGCTAGGGATCGAGGCCGACGAACCAGGCTCCATCTGGATTGCCGGCGCCGATCGCGTCGAAATTCGCCAGGCCAGCCCGCGGGCCTACGACGGCCTGGACGTGACGATCAGCGGCGATCGCGCCGCGCGCCTGTCGATTCGCCTTTCGCACGACCAGGCGGCCGAACCGCCCAGCGTCGACGTCTCGCTCGGCGAGCTGGTTGATCAACCGTACGATACCGACCTGGACGACGCCGGCAATCGGCTGAGCGTGTCGCGCACCAGGGCGATCGCCTGCGGGTCGAAATCGATCGCGATCATCTCGTATTCGCGCCCGGCGAGCCGGTTACGTTGCAGGTGCAGCCGCACCTGATCGGAGCCAGCACGGCCGGCCTGCGGCTGCACGCGCAGATCGCGCGGAGCCCCGGCGGACAGCGGGTCTGGACGAAAGAATACACCACCGGCGACGATGGCACGGCCACGACCATCACGCTGCCGGTTCCGGAAGGCGAAGGCGTCTACGACTTGACGCTGGCCGTGGCTGCCTCGTCGCGCATCAGGCAGCGGTTCGGGCTGCAACGGCCGGTCGTCGAGCGGAAAGTGCAGTTCGTCGTGCTTGCGCCGAAGCGGTCGCGCAGACCGGCGAAGCCCCTACGGCGCGGGTCGTCGAGATCAATCCGGTCAACTCGCGATGGTGGGAGCGGTTTGCCAACCTGCCGCTCATTCCGGGCTTTCGCAAGGGCCCGTTGGGCAACGGCGACTCGGACACCTGGAACCACCCGGTGCTCGGCCCGATGGTCCAGCTTGGCCCACACGGGACGGCGCCTGATATCAGTTGGGAAGCCTATCCGCTGCCGATCAACCATCCCGGGCAGGTCCACGTGCTCGAAGTCGAATATCCCAGCGACGTGCCGCAGGCGATGGGCATTAGCCTGCTCGAGCCGAACGCGGCGGGCGCCGTGATGCCGATCGGCCTGGATTCGGGCGTCTACGTCACCGACGAAGAGGCCGAAAGCCCGCCCCGGCTGTCCAAACACCGGATCGTCTTTTGGCCGAAGACCAAAACCCCCTTGGTGTTGATCACGAATCGCCGCGAGGGATCGCGGGCCGTGTACGGCAAGATCACCGTGTACAGCGCTCCTGGTGTCGCAACTATCGGCGCTGACGTTCGGCCGTTTCGACAGCGGCAGCACGCTGCCGCCGGCATTCGACGACCAGCGGCGGCCCGAGCGGCTGTGGGCCGGTTACATGGATCGTCCGCTGGTGCCCGAAAACCTCGGGCGCCCCGGAGGCACTCGACCCGCAGAGCAACCGCAGCCTCGACGATTGGAACACCTTTCACGAGTCCGGCACCCGGTTGGTGAAGTACCTCAAGCACGTGGGTTACAACGGCCTGATGCTCTCGGTGTTGGCCGACGGCAGCTCGCTCTTTCCCAGCCAGTTGCTGGAACCGACGCCGCGCTACGACACGGGGGTCTTCTTTGCCAGCGGGCAGGATCCGCTGCGCAAGGACGCGCTGGAGATGTACTTCCGGCTGTTCGATCGCGAGCAGCTCGTATTGATTCCGGCTTTGCAATTTGCCTCACCCTTGCCGGAAATCGAAGCGCTCAAGCGCAGCGGCGGGGCGGCGGCCGTGGGACTGGAGTGGATCGACGCCAACGGCCGGCCGCGGCGGGCGGCGGACGCCTCCGCGGGCGCGGCCTATAACTTGCTCAATCCGCACGTGCAGCAGGCCATGCTGAGCGTGGTGCGCGAGGTTGTCAGCCGATACGCGGCGCACCCGTCGTTCGGCGGCGTGGCGCTGCAACTTTCGCCAGAAACCTACGCTCAATTGCCGGCCGGACCCGGCGGTTTCGACGACGAGACCATCGCCCGCTTCGAGCAAGCCACCGGCCGGCAAGTTCCCGGCGAAGGCGCCGAACGGTTTGCCGCCCGAGCCCGCTATTTCGACGGACCGGGGCGCCAGGCGTGGCTCGACTGGCGGTCGCGATTGGTGGCCGACTTTCATCGCCGGCTCGAGCGTGAGATCGTCGCCAGGCATCCCGAGGCGAAGCTCTACCTGGCCGGCGGCACGATGTTGGAAGACGATCGCTTGCGACTGGGCCCGGCGCTACCGCGGCGCACGAAGCTCGACGAAGTGTTCGAGGAAATCGGTCTGTCGATGCCAGCGTACGCGCGGACACCGGGCATCGTGCTGCTCAGGCCGCAACTGATGCGGCCCGCTACGGCCGCCCCGCCGGCCGGCGCCGCCGAAGCCGAGATCTATCTCTCTCCGGAAATGGACCGGCTCTTCGCCGCGCAGCCGCACCGCGCGAGCCTGTTCTACGACGAGCCTCAGAAGGCCCGACTGCCGGGCTTTGACGTCGAAAGCCCGTTTGGCGCGGCCAACACCTACACTTGGCTCGTGGCCGAAATGTCGCCGTCGGGAGATCGCAACCGGCGGCGCTTCGTCCACAGCCTGGCCGTGGGCGACACAGAGCAAATGTTCGACGGCGGCTGGCTCTTGCCGTTGGGTCAGGAGGAGCAGCTCCATCACGTTTTGAGCGTATACCGGCAGTTGCCCGGCGAGCCCTTCCAGACGGTCGCCGGCGACTTCCAGCCGGTCACGATCCGCACGTTGTCGCGAGCCGGCGAGTCCTACGTCTACCTCGTGAACGACTCTCCCTGGAGCGTCGACGTGGCCGTGCAGCTCGACGTTCCGCAAAACGGCGAATTCGAGCCACTGGGCGAAGGCGGCAGCTCGACTCCGCCGGCGCGTAGCGGAAGCCGAACCGCCTGGCCCGTCAAGCTCAAGCCGTATGACGTCGCCGCCGGGCGGTTCACCGTCTCCAACGTCCGCGTGCTTTCGGCCGCGGTCACCCTGCCGGGAGAGGTTCACGATTCGCTCCAGCAGCGCATCGAGGACCTGGTATCCCGCGTGCGGGCATTGGGACAATCGGTGGTGGAAAACGGAGGATTCGAGGCTCCGCTGGCGGAGCGCCAATTGACCGGCTGGGTCGCCCACATTCCGGCCGGCGGCCGCGTCGCGCTCGACACGCGTCAATTTCGCAGTGGCAAGCAATCGCTGATGTTGACCACCGGCACGCAAAGCGTGAGCGTTGCCAGCGCGCCGTTCGATCCGCCCAGCGTGGGACGGATCGTCGTCGAAGCCTGGCTGCGGACCGCGGGCGGAGAGCCGCCGCCGGCCGTGCGCATCGCGATCGAGGGCCAGTGGAACGGTTCGCCGTTTCGGCCGCACGGCATGATCGAACACGTCGGCGCCACGGCCCGAGCGCCCGGCGATTGGGTGCTGTACAGTTTCCCCATCGAAAACCTGCCGACCGAGGGGCTCTCGCCGCTACGGGTCCGTTTCGAGTTGGTCGGGCCGGGAGAAGTCTGGATCGACGACGTGCAGGTGCGACCCTTCAGCGAGCCGCAGTTTATCGAGCTGTCGACCATCAACAGCCTGGCCAGCTTGCACCTGGAAAAACGACAATACTCCGATTGCGCACGGCTGTTGGAAGGCTACTGGCCGCAATTCCTGGTTGCCCACGTGGCGCTGACAACCGCTACGGCCGGCAACACGCCGCTGGCCAAGCGACCCAAACCGCCGGCCCCGGCGCCGGCCGAGCCCAAGAAACCGTCGCTGTTCGAGAGCATGCGCGGACTGATCCCGCAGTTCCATTAGCGCGGGTGACACCCCGGCGGATCTAGCCCGGCGGCCAGCTCATCGGCCGGCCACCGAGCAGGTGGAAGTGCAAGTGATCGACGGATTGACCCGCGTGGGCTCCGCAATTGACGACCACGCGATACCCGTCGTCGAGATTGAGTTGCTCGGCCAGCTTGCGGATCGTGAGGACCAGATGTCCCAGGATCTGGGCGTCCTCATCGGTCGCGTCCGCCAGCGAGGAAATTTCCTTTTTGGGAATCACGATCACATGCGTGGGCGACTGCGGATTGATGTCGTGAAATGCCAGGCACAAGTCATCGTCGTACACGATCCGGGCCGGAATCTCGCCGTCGATGATACGCTTGAAGATCGTCTTTTCGGCCATGGTTGCGCCTTCGCAAAAAAACCAACTTACGAGCGGATCGCCGGCTGATCCAGCGGGATGGCTTCGTCCACCAGCAGCATGGGAATCTCTTCGACGATCGGGTAGAGCACGGCCTGATCGGCCCGCACCAGCCCCCCGTCCAAGTGGCGTTCCACCTTGCGGCCGGCCTTGTTGACGAGCGTGCCGGAGGCAGCCGCCGCGTTGATCCTGGCCACCAGCTCGTTGCTAGCAACCGATAGCTCGCTGTGGTTTTCCGGGCAAACCAGCATCTTTAAGAGCTCGCTGTGAATCATCATCAACTCACGCCCGGGGGCGATCACCTGGCCGAATACGTAGTCAAACGGTTGGACAACGGGGCGCCGGCGGCGGTCGGCCCATGCCCCCAGAGTGCCGCATCGGGAGCACCTTGGCAAGGGCCCCCGGTCGGGCTTTTCCAGCGCGAATTGCTTGGTCACCTCAAGCGCTTGCATGGATGGCTCCGATAAAGAGGATGAGGTGCCCCTGCGGCAACGGAATCCCCCAGGGCGGCCGGCCGGCCCGGCTCGATTCGCCGGCTGCCACGGAACACTGACGAGGGAACGACCCATGATCCGTGCAAAATCGACGGTCCTTATTTGGACCCTGACGGCGCTCGCGGCGCCGCTCACGCTGGCCGACGACGTTCGCTATTACGTCGACAACGGCATTCAGTACCGCGAGACGACCCAGGTCACGCAACGCCCGGTTACCGAAACCCGTTGGGAGCCACACCAGACGACGGTGGTCCAGGAGCGTTACACGACCAACATGCAAGATTCGGTCCGCACCTATCAGGTGCCAGTCACGGAGCACCAATGGGTGCTGGGAACGCAACGAAGCTGGAACATTTTCGCTCCGCCCACGCTCTCCTATCGGCTGATGCCGGTGACGCGCTGGGAAACGCGGACCGAGACGGTGCGCATTCCGGTCACGAAGCGCGAGCTTGTTCCCACGCAACAAGTGCAGCACGTTCCGGTGACGAACACGAAGATCGGCGAGGAGCGGGTCGTGCGCCACGAGATCGTCGGTCCGGTGACCAGCGGTTCGACGTCCGCGGTGGCACAAGGCAGCTCGTTTGGCGGCTCGAGTCTGGATGGCGATCCGCCGGCCACCAGCTCGCTCCCGCAACAGGTTGACCGCCGGCGTTAAGTCGCCAACGGCCTGGCCTCGTTCGCGTTGAAAAATAACCGCCCGCCGGGGCGTTTACTCAATAAAAATACGCGGAGCAATCGACCCGTTGCTCCGCGTATTATTTTTTCCGCCTCGAGTGCCGGCCGCGTCCTCCGCCGGTCACCGCTTTAGTTTGAACCGAACTCCGTGATCTCTTCGGGCGGACGCGTCTTGGCCCGCCGCGGCGCCTTCGATGCGCCCCATTCCTTGGTCAACGTCTCGAACACCTCGGGCGACTCATAACGAATCACGTTCTTGCCCTCGGGCATGGGACCGATCAGGCCGCGCAACACCGGCAGCCCACGTAGTCCCAGGTCGGTGCTGCAGTCGTCCACGCCGATTTGGGTGTGCGACCGCAACAGACTTTCTCGTTTGCTATAGTCTCGAACATGTAGTTTGCCATCCGTGCCACGTGTCACAATCCTGAACGTGTCTTTGGCCATATGAACAGCGGTTCCTCCGGGGTGGACGGTAGCGGGGGGCAGACGATTCCGCCAGCAGGTATCGGCGGCGCGGGCTGAGCGCCGCAAAGCAATCTCTCCGCCACGACACAGCACTTGAGACCGCAAGAACCGGCAAATACAAGATTTGCGCCAAGCCCGCACACCCGGCGCACACATCGGACCGGTGGCAGCGAATAGAACGCCTGGAGCGTGCCACGAGCCATAGCCAGGGGCCGCCTGGACCGCCGGCGTCGAGGGTGGCAAATGTACGGCTCGCAGCACGGGCTTATCGGCCGCCGGTCAGGTCGACGATGGCTCCGGCCGCGTAGGAGGCTTCGTCCGACAGGAGCCAGAGGATGGCGTAGGCGATTTCCTCCGGCTGGCCGGCGCGTTTCATGGGCAGCGACTGTTTCAAGCGCTCGACCCGATCGGGGTCGCCGCTGGAGGCGTGAATCTCGGTATCGATGATACCCGGTCGCACACAGTTGACCCGGATGCCCTCGGCCGCGACTTCCCGGGCCAGGCCCGTGGTAAACGATTCAATCGCCCCCTTCGACGCCGCGTAATCGACGTGCTCGTGCGGCGCGCCGAAGTGCGCGGCGGTCGACGACAGATTGACGATCGCTCCCCCCTCGCCTCCGTGCCGCGTGGACATGCGGCGCACGGCCTCGCGGGCACACAGAAGCGACCCGATGACGTTCGTGTCCATGATTTCTTCGAGGGCTTCGAGCGTCAGCTCGTCGACTCGCTTGGGAATGCCCAGAATCGCCGCATTGTTGACCAGCGCCGTGAGCGCGCCGAGCTGGCGGTCGACGGTCTCGAACAGCCGCATGACGTCGGCCTCGCGGGCGACGTTGCCGACGACGGCGATGGCCCGACCTCCGGCTTGTTCGATGTCGCGTACGACCGCGTCCGCGGCCGCGCGATTCTCGCGATAGTTGACGCACACGGCATAGCCGCGCGCCGGCCAGCCGCGACGTGGCGGCGCCGATGCCGCGGCTGCCGCCGGTAACGATCAAAACCTGCTGCATGGTGGAACCTGCAAGGAAGCGTGGGCCAGCGTCTTTGGCAAGCTAATAGGTTGGCCTACGACGCCAATTGCTGCAAGCGGGCGGCTTCGTCCCGCAACAGCGTGGGGCCGCCCAGGAGCTGGCGGTTGGCCCCGATCCGCTTGAAGAACAGGTGCAGGCCGAGTTCTTCGGTGAAACCGATCCCGCCGTGGACTTCGGTGGCCGTTTTGGCAACGAACGTGCCGACCTCGGCCAGGTGCGCCTTGGTGTGGCAGGCCGTGAGCCGCGATTCCTCGCCAATGGCGTCGAAGGCGTGGGCCGCGTACCAGAGCATCGCCCGGCAGGGCTCCAGCTCGGCCGCCATCTCCGCACACATGTGCTTCACCGCCTGGAACGATCCGATCAGACGGCCGAACTGCACGCGCTGCTTCGCATAGGCCACGGCCTGCGTGAGCATCGTCTGGGCCGCTCCCAGAATGTCGGCAGCCAGCAGAATTCGCCCGGCGTCGATCGCCCGGGCGCATACTTCCGGGTCGGACGAACCGGGAAGCGGGTCGGCCGCGACGTTTTCAAACGTCAATTCGCCCGTGGGGCGCGTTTTGTCGATCGTGATCAGACTTTGCCGCACCAGTCCCGGCGCGTTGGCTTCCACGAGATACAACGCGCGACGATCGTCCGCGACGAGGAACACATCGGCCGCGAAATCGAGCAGAAACGACGCCCGGCCGGTGAGTTTGTTACCGCTCGATCGCACTCCGGCGCCATCGCGCGCGCTCACCGCCTCGGTCAGCGCGGCGCCGGCGATCACGCGCCCCTCGGCTAGCGCCGGCAGCCAACGGGCTTGCTGTTCGGCCGATCCGGACGCGGCAATTGCCAGGGGCACGATGGCCGCGGTGGCGGCAAACGGCACCGGAGCCGCGCGCGAGCCCAGCGTCTCGGCCACCAGCGCCGCGTCGAGCAACCCCAGGCCGATGCCGCCGTGCTCTTCGCCGATCAAGAGCCCTGGCAGACCCAGCTCGCAGAGGCCATCCCAGACGTCGGCAGCCCTGGTTTCGTCGTTGCGGACGAAGTTCTGGACGCGTTCCAAGGGCGCACTGCGGTCGAGAAACTTGCCGACGCTTTCTTGCAACAGTTCTTGTTCTTTGGAGAGTCCGAATTCCATGCGAAGAGTTCCGTTTCAGGCCTTGGGCTTCGGCTCGCGCGGCAGGCCCAGCCCGCGCTCGCTGATGATGTTCTTTTGAATCTGCGACGTGCCGCCGCCGATGATCAGGCCGAGATAGAGCATGTACATGAACTGCCAGCGGCCTTCGTCGCGGACGTGTGGACTGTCTCGAAAAAGAATGCCCAACTCGCCCAAGGCGTCAATGGCCAGGCCTTCCAGCTCGTGACGCAATTCGGTTCCTTGCAGCTTGACGATCATGGCTGCCAGCGAGGCGTTCTTGTGGTTGAGCCGGGCGCTGAGCAGCCGCAGGTCGTTGAAGCGCATGGCCATCACGCGACCTTGCAGTTTCATGAGCCGGTCGCGGTAAACGGCGTTGTCGATCACGCGCCGGCCGTCGACGGTTTCTTGCTTCATCAGATCGATCAAGGCATGCAGCCGGGTGAGCGTGGCGTTGGGATCGCCCAGGTCGTCGCGCTCGTGCAAGAGCACCAGGTTGGCCACCTGCCAGCCTTGGCCCCGCTGGCCAACGATCTGATCGCGCGGCACGCAGACGTCGGTGAAAAACACCTCGTTGAAATGCGAGTCGCCGGTCATCGTGCCCAACGGGCGGACGCGAATCCCGGGGGTCTTCATCGAAAACAACAGAAAACTCAGCCCCTGGTGCTTGGGCGCATCCGGCTCGGTGCGCACGAGGCAAAACATCCAGTCGGCGACGTCGGCCGTGCTGGTCCAGATTTTCTGGCCGTTGACGATCCACTGGTCGCCGTCCAGCCGGGCGCTGGTGGTGAGACTGGCCAGGTCGCTGCCGGCGTTCGGCTCGGAGTAGCCCTCGCACCAGATAATGTCGCCGCGGAGCGTGGGGGGAATGAATTGCTGTTTCTGCGCTTCGGTGCCCATCTCGAGCAGGGCCGGCAACAGGAAAGCAATCCCCTGCCCTCCCATGCCCGGCGAGACTTGCGCCCTGGCAAACTCCTCGGCGATGATCCGCGACTTGAGAATGTCCGGCTCGGCGCCGTAGCCGCCGTACGCTTTGGGAATCGCCCGGGCCACGTAGCCGTGCTCGATCAAGAGCTGTTGCCAGGCGCGGATTTTTTCGCGGTCGAACTCCAGCGGCTTGGGGGCCAGGTGCGCATGCGCCTCGATGAATCCGCGCAGCTCGTGGCGAAAGGCCTTGTAATCGTCGCCGTAGGACAGGTCCATCGAGAAGTCTCCGGTTGTGGATGCGCCCGTCGCGGCGCACCGGCGTCAGCCTTTAAACGTCGAGGGGCCAAAATCACCGTACGGTTCGTCCCGCTCGCGCACCGCCTGCTTGAAGCCGGCTTCGGCGGCCCGGCGCTGAAAGGCGTAGCCTTCGGCCGTGTGCCGGGCGATGCCGTCGAACACCGTGCCCAGGATTTGTGTGGGAAGCAGGCCTTGCAGCGACTGGTTTACCAGCAGCTTCATCATGATGAGCTGATTGATCGGCATTCCCGCGATGCGCCCCAGCAGGACTTCAAAACGTTCGTCGAGCTTCTCCAAGGGCGCCGCTTCGATGGCCAACCCCCACTCGACCGCCTCGCTGCCCGACAGGCAATCGCCGGTAAACAACAGCCGCTTGGCCCGCTGGGCGCCGACGCGATGGGCCCATAACGCCGTCGTGGGCGCGCCCCACACCCGGGCGGGCGGATAGCCGATTTTGGCCCGATCTTCCACGACCAGCAAGTCGCTGCACAGGGCCATGTCGGTGCCGCCGGCCACGCAGAAGCCCTGCACTTTGCACACGACCGGCTTGTGGCAATGAAACAGGCTCATGAAGCCGCGCACGTTGCGGCTCATCATGGCGTAGTCGACCATCGGGTCCCAAGTGCCCTCGGGGTCGTGATTCGCCGCCTGCACGCCCCCGTCCAACGGCGAACCGGCCGGAACGTCGCCGGCCGAGACCTCCTGCATTCCTCGTTCGGCCGACGCCACCAGGTCGTACCCGCCGCAAAAACCCTTGCCGCGGCCCGACAGGGCAATCACGTGTACGACCGGATCGAGATCGGCCCGCTCCACGGCCAGCGCCAGCTCGCGCGGCATGGCCAACGTGATGCCATTGCCGCGCTCGGGGCGATTGAGCGTAATCCGGGCGACGCGGCCGGTCGTTTCGTAGAGCAACGTCGTGAAATCGTCCATCGTACACGTTCCGCCAGGTTCGTCGGGCCGCGCAGCCGCCCTGATTGTCGGCTAACGGCGTCCGGCTTGCAAACCGTTGAGATGGCGCTGCGGGCGGTGCTACGCTGACTCGTGCGGTGGCGTCGGCGGTTTCGAGGGCGATCCGACAGCGTGCGAGGCGGGCAATGGGCGATCCGGGAAGTCATCACGGTCCGGGCAGTAGCGACCACTTCTTTCGCGAGGCGCGCCGCGACCTGGCCGGTCCGCTCGAAGGCTTGCTCGTGTTGGAAGTAACGTCCACCTGGGCGGGTCCGCGTTGCGGGGCGATGCTGGCCGATTACGGGGCGGACGTCGTCAAGATCGAATCGCCCACCTCGCCCGACGTGGCCCATCGGCTGCCGCCGTTTCTGGACGAAGCCGATCCGCCGCTGTCGTTTGTCGACGCGGCCGTCAATCGCAACAAACGCAACGTCACCCTCGACCTGACGCGCCCGGCCGGGCGCGAGGTGTTTTTGCACCTCGCTGGCGGCGCGGACGTGATCATCGAGAACTTTCGACCAGGACGCATGGCCAGCTTGGGTTGCGGCTACGAACACGTGCGGGCCGTGAAGCCAGACATCGTCTACGTGTCGATCAGCGGCTACGGACAATACGGGCCGTATCGCGACCGGGGCGGCTACGATCCGCAAGGACAAGCCATGTCGGGCTTGATGTGGCTGAACACGGTCGACGGGATCGTGCCCACCAAGGTACCGATCTACCTGGCCGATGAAATGGCCGGCTTGCACGCGGCGTTCGCGGCACTGGCGGCCTTGCGACATCGCGACGCGCACGGCGAGGGGCAGCACGTCGACGTATCGCTGCTCGATGCCATGGTGGCCTCCTCGACCGGCCAGCCTACGCTGGCGGCACAGGGCCTGCCGACGCCGCGCCTGGGCAACGTCTATCCGTTCGGCGCGCCGGCTAACGTCTACCAGTGCCGCGACGGCTGGCTGTACGCCGGCGTATTGCTCGACACGCATTGGGTAAAGCTGTGCGAACTGTTGGGCTGTGCCGAGTTGGGCCGGCATCCCGAGTATGCCACGATCCCCGCCCGGGTGGCGCGCCGCGAAGAGCTGGACCAGTTGCTGGGCGAATACTGCGCGGCCCGCACGCGCGACGAAGTGGTCGAGGCGATCGCCGGCTTGGGCCTGTGCGTGGAGAAGATCTTCACGCCGGCCGAGATGGTGGCCGACCCGCACGTGCAGCACCGCGGCACGATCCAAAGCGTCCGGCAACTGTCGGGAGCCGAAGTGCGGGTCGAAGGCCCGGCCGCCAAGATGTCGCGCACGCCAGTGGGAGTCCGCAGCGCCGCGCCGGCCCATGGTGCCGACACCGACGAAGTGCTCGAAGCCGCCGGCATCGACGCCCAGCGCCGCGCCGACTTGCGTGAGCAAGGCGTTATCTAGAGCGCCGCAAACAGCGCGGCGAAGAGAAAAAGCGAGGGTGAAGGGACTCGAACCCTCGGCCTCTAGCGTGACAGGCAACCTGGAGCCCCACGCAAAACCGCAAGAAATCACCTGTATCTCACGAGTTTCAGAGTATACCGCGCGACTCAAGTATTGCAAATGTTTGCACGCCGTTTTGCGGCGAATGTGTAGCGCACACAAGCCGGCGGGTGTACGCTACACACTTTCGATCGCCGATCCGCAGACGCGGCAGGGGCTAATGATGATGTTGACCCGACAAACGCGGACAACGTGCCGGCTCAGCCAGGCGGCGCTCGCCGGCGTTCAGGAGATTCATCGAGCCGTCGCGCTTTTCGTCCGTTCGCTTCTCGCCGTGGCGGATGCGGCGTACGGTCCGCTCGCTGATTGCCAGGCCCAGCATCCGCACGCTGGCGACGATCGTCGCATCATCGATGCCTTGCTCGATCAGCAGCAGCACGAACGGCCGGGCTGGGTGTGGCGGGGTCATGCATAGATTTTGGTCGACGGGCCGTACATTCCGCTCCCCCAAGCGGCCGGCAGGAAAATCGAGCCCCCAGATTCGCTCCTAACGAGCGCCGGCCAACCTCGGCGACCCAGATCACCCCGGCGCGGACGGACTATATGCCGACAAAAAAGCCCGCCCGTAGGGCACCGTGTGCGGGGGCGGCCGGCAGGAAGGACCCGCGACCCGCTGGCTACGTCCAGCGAGACGGCCAGGCCTGGGCGTTGGGGTGCTCGGGGTCTACGGAGGGATCGCCGTCGTCGATGCCTAACCTGAACAGGATTCGGCAGTTATGGCATTCCGCGAAACCGTGCTTCGCGCCCCACGAGCCGGCCCAGCGGGCCGGGTTGCCGCCGACGGCGCAGGCCTCATCCAGCAGCGCGTTTCCATCTCCCGCGTCGGGCAACTGCAGCACGGTAAGCCCAAGACCGCATGCCAGCAATCAGCTCGTCGCAGTCGAAATCGTCGAGGTTATCGGCCACGACTAGATCAGCCCAAGCAGGCCAAAGGGGCGCGAAAACTTGGTCTCGAATTCGTAGAACTGGGCGGCCGCCGGGTCTTGCTGGCCAGTGTCTGGATTGAAGGGAATGAGTTGGCCGGCCAGGTTTTCTTGGCCCTGTACCAGACCCGTGTAATGCAACACGGGGTCGCCGAACGGCTCGCTGGTGTTTGGGTCGATCGCCGGCCGAGGGACTTTTTTGCCGCCGACCGTTGTAATGACCTTGTATCCCCGGGCGAGCACGCGCTGCCACCAGGCGTGCGCGTCGGTCGTGTGATACTCGGCGCCGTCGCGCATCAGGATCGTCGCCCGCACCGACCAATAAAACCAGCCCTCGGTGCTCACGCTGGTCGCCGTCAGCTTGGCGCATGAGCAGCGTGCCAGGCGGGTTGTCGTAAAAGGAATCGCTGTTCACTTTCATCCGATAGTCTTTGATGATCGCAGGATTGACCCACGCGACGTTTCGCTGAATTGAAATCGCCGGCGTCGATTGCACTTCGCGCAGGTGCGGGCTGCTCGCCGGTCGCGAACATGATGGCCTTGCCGTTGACGTCCTGGTCGATGTCGACCTCTTCCTCGAAGTCGATGAAATCGATCTGCGGCGGCACGTCCAAGGGTCCGCTGCCGGGCATCGTGGGGAATTCCAGCGGGGGCGATTCATACTGCACGCTCAGCACGCGCAGCACGGTCGAAACACGCTCCAGCGAGCGGCGTGTCGCGACCAGATACAATTTTCGGGGTGCTGGCTTTTGGGCTGCGGCACCAGCGGGCTGTAGAGAATTTCATTGTCGGCCGGTGCCGGGCGTGACCTGCACGTGATAGTACTCGGTGCCGATCCGGCTCGACGCCCATCTGGTTCAGAGGGGAACTATCGCCCGCCTCGTGGCGGATCATTGGGGTGATAGAAATAATGCCCATTCTATGGCTCCCGACTAAAAAACGAGAAGCCGCCGTCTGCGGCCGGCGGCTCCCGCAACCTGGGAGCGCCAACGAGGCTTCGGCGCTCCCAACCACAAGGATTGTGCTACGCTCCGACGCTCCAATAGAGCGGCCGGCCATCGACGGCCGTCGTGCCCACGTCGAGCTTGACGTCGAATCCAACGCCGAACTCGCCGTGCTCGAGCGCGAACCGGCGAATCACCGGCGACCGCTCGCCGTCCAGATAGCCCACAGCGATTGACGGCCCTTGCGATTCGGCGCCGCCAATAACCAGTTGGTGCCGTTGCCGCTCACCAGCTCGTCGGTCGATTCGTCCACAAATCCGGTGGATGATAAGCGGGACTCGGCGCGGACGACCAAGTCGCCGTCGTCATCGAGGCGCCATTGCCCGGGCCAGCCGGCGGGCATTGCCCACGCCGGCCGGCGGAACAATGAGATACTTGCCGGCCAGTCCTAGGTGGACCGGGTCGTTTTGTTCATCCAGCAGCGTTTGGCCGGCAATCGCGGCCAGCCCGGCGTCGAGACTCGTCGCGTCGAGCGCACTGCTTCCGCCGCTGGCCAGGTTGCCGCGGTCGGTATCGAAGAGGGGCGTGTCATCGGCCAGGTCGCCGTTGCGCAGCATGGTGGAGTAGACCAGGTCGGGACGTAAACCGGCCATTGCCGCGCCGACTTGGGCCAACGCCGCGGACAACAGATCGACCTGTTGCGTGTCGACCAGGTCCTCTTCGCCGATTGCGAATTGCAGCGCGTAGCGGGCGAGTTGCCAATGTTCGGCTTGGAGCCGGAGCAAGATAGGCTGGGCCGTGGCGCCGCCGCGACCCAATCGCCGCGGCCGGCTTCCGCCCTGGACCGTGACCAGCGGCGCGAGTTTGAAATTGGGCAGCTCTGTCTCGCGAACCCAACCCATCGTGGTATCGGCCGCGGCCTGGTAGCCGGCCAGAATGATTTCGCCTACCACGTTTTCAAGGGCCGCCGCTCCCTCGATGCTGGCCAGAACGCTGCGGATCGTGGCTGACTTGGCATTCCCCGCGCCACGGATTTCATAAAACATGCTGCGAAAACGGACGACGTCGTCCCAGCGTTTGGCCGCTGTCTTGGCCATGTCTTTGTTCCCCTAGATGCTGCGGGTGGGACGGGCTCGCTGTTGAATTCCCGTAATGACCAGCTTGCGGCGGGTGGCCTTTTGTTCGGCCGGGCGCGTGCAATCGCGCGAACTGTCGCCCGCGTGCGGGTTCAGATTGAAATCATAGAGAAGGCGACCGACCTGGTCCGGCAGCACCAGGTCGATGGACCAGGTTAAAGCGATTCGTTGGCCGTCGCGGTACACGCCGACGTTCGTTTCCCGCGGCTCCTCGCCAAATAGCTCGCAAAAGTACTCGTGCAAAGAATTCAGGTGGCCGGCCGCGCGCTTCGAGGATCCTTGCCGATTGATTGCGCCTGAATCTGGCGGCGGATTTCCGCCTCTTCGGTACCGATGGATTGTGCCTCGTCGAGCGTGCGAGGGATGGTACCGAAAGATCGCGTCGAGCCGCCCCTGCAATTCCTCCAGCTCGCCGTCGCGGTACGCTTCCACGGTGGCGCGGGCTTCGGCTTCGGCCTCGAGCGCCGCCCGGAACAAATCGAGCAGGCGTAGCGGCAGGTCGAGCCGCTCCACGACGATTTGCCGCATCGGCTCATCGTCGCCGGCGAGTCAGGGCCTGGGCCGCGGCGAGCCACTCGTTGCGCGACGGTTCACCGGTAGCCGGCACGGCGTCGGCCGGGCGTTTCTTGGTCATGGGAGCGTTTCCGGTGCTAGTAAGGTCCCGGCACATCGTCGATCGTTTTCGAACGACGGCGGATGTGGTGTCCCGGGGGGATGTGCTTGATGCTGCGCTCGAGGATTCGAGCTGTTCGTCGTCGTAAAACGGCACGTCGTCGATCCACATCGCCGGCTCGATCTTCAAATGCTTGCATCTGCTGCGAAGTAGTTGGACGCCACAATTGCATGCCCGGCACGCGTTGGCCAAAGAAGTGTATCGGCGAGTGGTGGGCACGTTTGGCATTGATTTCATTTTCGCGGCTCGTCAGCCCGCGGGCAATCGCACACTTTCTAGTCTGTAGAACCATTCTCTATTTGACGAGCACCGTGAAATGCTTATCGCAGAGCTTGCAGGTAACACCAGCGTTGCACGAGTCCGCCGGTCGGCTTGCTCCGTCGCATTTTCAGTCCGCCGATCGGCACTCCGGGCAGCGGGGCCTTTCGACGACGACGACGCGTAGTTTGCCTTGCTCAACGGTGATTCGCCTCGCCGTCCGCGTTGGCGGCCGATCGCCAGGCGTGGCGATGGTCGGCCGTACCGACCGGAAAGCCTAGCGTGTGGCGGCACGCGGCACAGTCGCGGCGGATGGATCGGCCGCCGTGAATTGCTACGTCGAGCGACCGCGGGCAGCCACAGCGCGGGCAGGGCGGCGCTTGAATGACTGATACGCGCTTGACTTTGACTGAGATTGACTCATGCTGCGCATCTCTCTTGATTGACTGAGCGCGCCCCCCTAAATCCCCCCACGTTCCGCCGGCGGGCCGCTCGCCGTTTTGACTCACTGACTGACAAACTGACTCACTGACCAGGCCGATCCCACGCCAGGTCAGAAGCCTGGAATAGCTCCCTGGCGACCTCGCAGAAGTAGCCGCCCGGCGATCGCACGTCCTTGGCCCTGGCGACCTTCGCCAGCTTTTCGCGGAACAGGTCCTCCCTCACCAGCCCGTCCGCCACCGCAAACGCGACGCGGTTGATGAGCCACTTGCCCGGGGGTTCGGCGCCAGGCCGGCGCAGGCCCGGCAAGCCCGCTGAATCATGTCCGCGGCCTGCTCGACCGAAAGCGGCGGCCGCCGCCGTGCGTTGAGCATCGCGGCGACGATTTGCTGCGGTCCCCGGTCGCCTGCTGGCGGGCCTTCGGGAGAATCGGTATGCTGCATGTACGAACCCTGGGTTCGAGTCTTGCCGCGTCTGCGGGCCTTGCTTGTGGGCAGCCCGCGGCGCGGTTTTTTGCTTAGCGGCAGCCCAGCTTGGCCAGTCGGTCTTTGGCCCGGCTTTTCCGATCGCGGGCGGCAGCCGGCGTTCCGTCGCGGACGAAACGCTTGAGGGCTTCGCGGGTGGTGTAGACCTTGCCGCCGATCTTCACGGTTTCGAGTCGTTGGCCACCACAACCGCGGCCTTGTCGCCACCGCCAAATCGTGGATATGTCTGGGCGGCCCGGGCAGCAGCTTACGGGCCTGGCCGAGCGTCAGCAGGTCTTCGGTATTCACGTCGATCATGCAAAGATTCCTCGGGTTTTCAGACCCCGAAGAATCTAAGGCCAAAAGTGTGTGCGAAAATGCGGGGCGATTTAAAGATCACACTTTTGACGCGCGGAGCCCCATAAATCTGGGGGCAAAAAATCGGTGTTCGCGCGGGCGGGGCGGGATTTTCACATCACACGCTTTCGCCGTTTCTCAGAATCGGCGATGCCCCTTGTGAGATGTTCGCGCGAAACGCCCTCCGCCGCCGCCATCGCGGTTCTGGTGCCGTATGGACGAGGATTGCTGTTCCAGATTTCCCACCAGCGGTCGTACTGGCCATGGTCTTCTTATCCATGCCCTTTGGCCGGCCCCGGCGTCGCTTGGACTTCGCCGGCTCGGCGGCCCCGTTCGTCGGCGGCTGCTCGGGCGGCGCGGCTCGGGGCGTTTGATCAGTTCGAATCCTTTCGGCAGCTTGCCGCCGCGCAGACCGAGGCGCTATTCAGCTCGGCGCGATTCGCCTTGATAACCTCCAGGTCCGCCCGGGCCACGTAGATGCCATGAATATGGCCGCGAGATGATCCGATCCTGCGGAGTTTGGCGCCGCCAAGCCAGGGTCCCCCACGATAGCAGTAAACGTAGAGCGTCTGTATTGGGCAATCCGACCACGTTGAAGCCCGATCGATGCGCAGATAGGACTCGCCGGCCACGACAATTTCGCCCGACCGCAGCGCCTCGCGGACAAGATCGAGATCGGATGTCGCCACGTAGGTCGTGGGCGGCACATCGCAGGTCCGGCGAAGTCCGGGCGTCGATTTGCGGCGCCGAATCGACAACACGGCGCACGGATCGGAGACGGCGTCCAATGTAAACGCAGTGGACGTTGTACCATTCCTTAATGGTTCTAATTGGCCTGCCTACATACTCGGAAGCCGCCTTCGGCGAAAGGTAATGTTCCCCGCGAACCTGTATTTCGCCGCAGGCATCGTCGGCACCGTCTGATCCCGGATTTGCTCAAGGTCCTCAACCGAAACGAAAATCTGCTTGCGTTTGGCACCCCCGACGTTCGGGCAGACGCGAATCTCGGAACGGAGGGAACGGCCACCGAGCGAGCATCGACGGGACGCCGCGTCCACTTCCGAAGCGTGTCCGGTTTGAACCGGAACTGCCGCGCCGCCGCGATAATGCAAATCATGCCCGGCGACACAGGGTCGCCCCAGGACGACGTGAATTCGCTCCAGGTCGGCGACCGATACGAAAATCTGCGGCATCGTGCGCCCGTTAGCGGCTGGCGACATCCGCTTTTCAGAACGGAGCGGCCGACCGCCGAGTGCGGGAACCGGGATGAGCGTCCATTTTTGGAGCGTAACGACCCTGTGACCGAACCGGGCGCACCGCCTCGCGAATCAAGATCATGTCATCACTCATCGAGATTTCCTCCCTGAAAACAGCCCCCGTAAAACCTCCAGCATTTCGCGAACGCGGTCGGGCGAAACATCGTGGCCATGTGCCGCTTTGTTCGCCATCTTGGCCAACGAGCGAATCTCGCCGAACCAGGACCAATCCAATGGCCGCCATTGCACAAAGCCCGCGTGCCGGGCCGCCAGGCCGTTCGCCGGGCAACCGGCACGGGTACAGCGTTGCACAACTCGCGCAGATACTTGTCGAGGGCCAATCGCGCCGCCGTGGCCGCCAGGCCTGCATCGCCGCCCGCGGCGATCTTCTCCGCTCGGGCGAGCAGCTCGCCGCACTTCGGCGACGCCGATTGATGGCCGGTCGGCGCCGCCAAACTTTCCTGGGGAAGCATCGGCAAAAAGGCCGTCACATCACGTCCCGGAAGCCGCGCAGGATCGACGTAGTGCTTCGCCGTGACCGCCAGGCTCGAATGGCCCAATAGCTCGCTGGCGGCCGCCAGGCCGCGGCGTGCCGCGACCATCGTTGCCACGCTGCGGCGCATCTTGTGCAGGCCGCTTAAGGGGCGGGTCGACCGGGCTATGCCTGCGGCCGCGAGAATCCGCTGGAAAGTGATGAAGAAATAGCTGTCGGTCACCGGCCAGGGAAAGAGTAGCTTTCGTTCCGGCGACCAAATCTCGCGGATGGCCCGGATCGCGTCGTCGCCCAATCGATAGGGCTGGCCGCGACGGTTCTTGTGGATCACGCCTGGCGTCGTGAGCCACCCGGTTTCCAAGTCGACCGATTTTCGTTCGACGGCGAGCAAAGTCCTGTGGCGTACCGCGGTCCAATACTCGACCAGGAGGAGCGACGTGCCACCATTTCCCCGCGTCGATCCCGTGGTAGTCACGACGCCAAGACATCGCGAGCGGAGCGGCGACGATTCGCCGCAACTCTTCTTCGCTCCAACTGTCGGGAGGATCGCGGGACTCCTTCAGCTTGCGCATCCGCGGCTCCTCACTCACCAGCCCATAATGCCGGGCCGCACGCCAGATGGCTCCCAGCCGGGCGCGGTGATTGTTGACCGTCGCCGGCCCGAGGCCTGCCGCCAGCAGAGAATTCAAAAATTGAGCAGCCAGCGAGTTGGAAAGGTCGGCCAGCATTAAGCCCGGCCGAAAGGCTTCAAGTTTTCGCAGCGTGACGGTGTAGTCCCGCACATTGACGGCCGTGCCTCCAATCAACCGCTCGGCCCGATAAACATTGTCAAAAAACCAGCGGAGGCTTTCCCCTTCTACCGCCGGGTCGTCGTGACCGGCATACCGCCGTTTCCGGCCACACGGCTTGTCGGACAGGATGCCCCGATCGAAGGCGAAGCGGGCCAGTCTGCGAAGATGCTTGGCCAGGTCCAGCCCGCGGCTTCTAGTGAAGCCGTTTTCCCGCACCGCGCGGAGCATCGCGTCGATTCTGGCGTCGGTCAAATCGAACACGTGGGCCGGACGCCCAATCGCTTGTTCCAGCCAGCCTAATCCCTCGCCAACGAATCGAACGTGCGCCGGGCTCCGTTTGGCCGCGGCAAGGTAGAAGTCGCGAAAGAATTCTTCCGCCAAAAGGTCGGACGATAGCTGCGCGTCGCAGCATGATTTCACCTGTTCAGCCCGGGCCAGCCGCTTGCGACGATGCGACCAGGTGATGAAACGCTTCGCCGCAAGCGGGCTGTGAGCGGTGTACGGCCGCGACCCGGTCGCTTGTGAGTTTAACCGATTTCTCGAATCGCCCTCCGTGCCAACTCTAAATCCTTCTCCGCGTAGATTTCGGAAGTCGCCGCGCGAGCATGACCCAGCACCACCTGGACGGCTTCCAGACCGAAAAGTCGCCGCAGTTCGGTAGCTGCGGCATGTCTAAGTTGATTCGGGGACCAGGTCGGCACCCCGGCCGCCTGGCAGGCTCTATGAACCGCTGCCCGATAGGAATCCTTGTCGTACTTGTGGCCGGGCTGTTTCTTGGGGGAGGATTTGCGTCTGTGGAGTCCGCGCGGGCTTTTTGCGCGAAACGCGCCAAGCGTTTCGTCTCGCTCTCAGCCGGAGAAAAGCAAAAGCGTCGGCCGCGCAAGCAAGTAGGGAGCATGAAGCAAGTAGGGAGCGAGTACCGCCTGGGCCCGCGGGCCAATAAAGATCAGCCGGCGGCGGCCGCGGTGTGCGGTCTTGTGGCCCGGTGGGCTGTAAACCCAAAGTTCTCCGCTACGATCGACGTCCCGCGGCCGCAGATCGCAGACTTCGCCCGGCCGGCAGCCAGTGAGCCGCTGGAAACGGACCATGTCGGCGACAACCGGCGGTAGCTTCGCCAGCGCGGCCTCGACGTGCGCGGCGGATACAGGGCCAATCGGCTTGGGCTCGCGGGCCGCGGTCCGGCCCGGGAGAAGCGGGGCCAGGTGCGTAAGGGCCGTATGGGTTTCGACGGGTATGAGCAGCTCCCCGACACCCCAAGAGAAGATTCGCCGGATGCGGCGGATCCAGGCGTTGGCGGTCGTGCGGCAGACTCCCTTAAAGTCCTTCTCCTCGCCGCTGTCCCGCCTCCAGCGATAGCCGGCGACGAGCATGTCGCGGACGGTCGCCAGATGCCGCGGGTTTAACTCGCGGGCGGGCAGGTGCCCAAAAGCTTGCAGCAGGGGCCGCACCGCGTGCTTGAAATTGTTCAGTTCACCGTCGGTACCTTCGTTGGCTCGCCGGCGACCTCGCGAGTTTTGACGTAATGGCCGGCGCCCATTCCATGAAGGCCGCCACCAGCTCGTCGACGCTGGGGACTTCCACGCGATCGTAGAGACGGCCATGCCGCCACTCGGCAAGCTTTTCTTCGTACTTGGCGTAGCTCGCATCCGAGCCGTACTTGCCCAAGTAGAACATCTTGGACTTCTTCGGCCCCAGGCGGATGCGAACGATGGCCTGGCCACTCGATTTGTGCAGCCTGTACGCGGGAAGCTTTTCGGCGGGCATCGCGGTGCAACCTTTCTTCGACTGGCGTGTGTACGACTCCACAACACAGTCGTGAGAACAGGCCGCGCTGCCCAATGGGCAGGTAAGTTTAACGTGAGCTTCCGGCGGAAGTTATTAA
>CAVQEL010000007.1:0-46466 GCA_963711515.1 uncultured Planctomycetota bacterium
CGCGATGGCAGTTTCGCAGGATCGTGAGCGCCTTTTCTTCCTCCCAATCGTGAATGATGTGCCGCAGCACGTAGGCGTCGGCACCCTCGGGCACCGAGTCGAAGAAACTGCCGCCAACCAGCTCACAACGATCCACAAGGCCCGCGGACTCAATGAGCGGCCTGGCGCGCTCGACCACGTGGGGCAGATCAAAGAGGATGCCCTTGGTCGCGGGGTGCTTCTTGAGGATGGCCGCAATCTGCGAGCCATTGCCCCCGCCGATGTCCACTACGGCGCCGATGCTTGAGAAGTCGTAGGCGTTGGGAATGGCGTTGGCTTCACGACCGTGCACGCCGACCATGGCCTGGTCAAAGATGCTCGCCTTGTCCGGGTGCTCGCTCAGATAGTCGAAAATCGGCTTGCCGAAGATCCGTTCAAAGACGGTCCTCCCGGTCTGAATGCTGTCGTCGATTTCGGCCCACGAGCGAAACTGCTCATCGCCCACCATCATCGCCAAAGCACGCTTGGACCCGGGCACGTCGTCTCGCAACGGTTCGGCCAGCGGCGTCATCGCGAAACGGCGCGGCCCGACCTCGGCAAAAACTCCCACGCTCGCCAAGGCCCGCAGCAGCCGGTACAGTGCGGCGGCATTCGTGGACGTGGCTTCGGCCAGTTTGTCGACAGACCTCGGGCCGTCCTTGAGGTGTCCCGCCAGGTCGAATTTGGCAGCCGCATAGATCGCCTGCGAAATCCAGTACCCGGTGATCATCCGATCGAGCTGCTCGGGCGCCGATGTCTCTGTCATGTCGAGCTTTTCTTGATGTGCACGTAGTTAAGAACCGATGCAACGGCCGCCTGATCCAGAATCAGGCGCCTCCGCGCAGCGCAAGAGAGCACCCCTGCGGCGGGTCTACCTCCTGTGGCGACCTTAACTCGCCGGCTGCATCGTCGCTCTTTGGATAAGAAAAGCAACCCCGAACACGTCAGTATGAAAAAAGCTCCCTCGTATCGCAAAGCCAAATGTTCACAGAATAGATGGCTCTCGATTTCAGCATGAAATCCACCCGCCGCAAGGAGTGGGGGGCAACGCGTCGCTGCATCATCGTTGCACCGACTCTGCACGGACACCGACGCAAGGGCTGCAAGGTGTACTCGGTGCCGTGCGACCGCCAACAGTACCCATAGAACGGATCCCCCCGTGCTGGCGAGAAGCTCGGACCGCCGCTGGAGGGAATGCTCGCGCGCGGCGCGAAGACTTGCCCCCCCCTCGAACGCACCGAGCCTGGTCCATGTCGCAAAACCGACGGGCGGTCGAAATCGAAGTCGGGGTTGCCACGTTCTTCCCCGACCGCCCCGGAGACGCTTGAACTTCGCACGTCATATTGAGCAAAAATGGCACAAATGGTCGCCTCTGGCGCCCGGATATGGAAAAGGCCTGTCGGCCAACGTAAACTGTGCCTTTAGAGTCAACTACGACTATCCATCTCTCCGTTGCGGTTCTTCCATGAAAGTGCGCTGGCGACTCGTCGCGGATGCCGGTTCGAGAATCCTGTTTGTGTGCTCGCTCTGCATGCTGTTTCTGTTCTACGGCGTGGTGGCGGGCCACTACGAGCTGTTCCCCGAACCGCAGCTCAGGGGCGCCGGAGGGGCCGCCAAGGCCATCCTCGACGCGTGGCACGAAGAGCGCGCCGCCGAAGAGGCGAACCAATCGGACGGCGAGACGCAGCCCTCTGTTCAGAATTTCGCCGGCGTCGACGACGGCGCGCTGATTCTGGTCAGCGGCGGCCCGGGCTATCTCGAGTCGTACAATCCCGGCAGCGGTTGCCTGGCCTGGCTGATGGATCGAGCTGGAAAGGTTCGACATATTTGGAAATACGACTATAAGCTATGGGCCCACGTGGAGCACGTCACGGTCGTGCCGGGGCTCTCCAAGGTTTACCCGGTCGGCCTGCATTTGCTGGACGACGGCGGGCTGATCGTTTCTTTCCATTGCAAACATGCCCTTCCGTACGCGGTCGGCATGGCGCGGTTCGATAAGGACTCCAACGTGATCTGGAAGAAGGAGTGTCTCGCGCATCACTGGTTTACGGTCAGCCCCGACCAGAAAATCCTCACTCCCGCCTTGCGAATGATCAAAGCGCCTCATTCCATCGGGTCTACACGCGCCCGAATCAATGGCAAGGACGGGCAACTCTTCGACGACTTGATCATGAAAATGACCTTCGACGGAGAAATCCTTGAAGAGACGTCGATGCTGGAAGCCGTCGACGCTTCCGGATTGATCGGTCTCTATCAGGGCGCGTTTGGCGAGCCAACGAACGTCGACACGAACGACCCGCTGCATCTGAACTCGATCCAACTCGTCGGCGAAGAGATCGCCGCCGCACACGATTGGCTGAACGCGGATGATTTGCTGGTGTCATTTCGAAACATCAGTGCCGTGGTGATCCTCGATGGGAAAACCTACCGCAGCAAGTGGCGAGCCGCGGGTACGACGCTGCGCCAGCACAGCCCGCGATTCTTGGATAGCAACCGCATTTTGGTATTCGACAACTACGGCGGAGACGTCGCCTTGGGCGGAACGCGGCTGGCGGTGATCCGAATCGACACGCGGCGGGCTGAGACAATCTTTCCCACGGGGTCCGATACGGGGTTCGGAGACATCTTCTCGGATATCGCTGGGCAGCTCTGCCTGAATCGAGACCGGAGTGCCGTTTTGATGGCGGTGACGAACCAGTCGAAGGTGTTCGAGATCGATCTGAACAATCGTGCGGTGCTGTGGGAGTACCACTTGGCCGACAAAGTCCCCACCAAGATTTGGACCGCCAAGTATTGTTACAATGTCTCCTTTGAGATGAATCAGAAAGAGGGTACGAAATGAGCAACACGCTGGCCGCCGGGTCGCTGCTGATCGCCACCGGGTTCTTTCCGGGCACCGGCAATGGGCTCCTGGCTTACGTCGGTCCCGCCGGAATCGGTGCATTGGGCGTGCTGTTCGTCGTGGTCGCGGTGGTGCTGATTGGCGCCGTCGGCCTGGTGCTGCATCCGGTCAGGCTCATTCTGCGCCGGCGTCGCCGCTTGCGCGAAGAACAGCAAGGCGCGAAGACCGAAGCCGTGTCACCGCAGAGTCTGGAAGAGATCCGTTAATGCAAGCGGTCGCGATTGCCACGGGAGTCGTACTGGGCGCGCGCTGGCCGCCTTCATCTGGCACACCGTAAGCCGGCGGAGCGATACTCGGCCGCTGTTCATTGCGATGGGCCGTTCGGTGTGCGCGCTGCTCTCTGACGAGGGCGATTTTCTACGCGAATATGCAGTCCTGCTCGGCTGCGTCGGTTCGTTCGTGCTGTGGAACGTCCTGGCGCTGGCCGGCGCGCTGGCTCCGGCCGCGGCCGCCGCTTGGTTCTTTTGGCCGTTCTTCGAGGCGCACGAGTGGTTGCTCATCATCGTCTTCAGCGTCGCTTCGATGGCCGGCATTTTCTGGCTGAGATCACGCGACAAGCGAGCCCTCGAGCGCGCCGGCGACCATCGTGGCGGACTGAGCGTTAGCGATTCGCAATACTTCTTCCTGCAACTCATCGACAGTGCGCCTTGGCTGATGCGCAAGAGTGCGGTCCTGGAAACTCGCCTGCTGCGACGGCGGTTGAACGCCATCCCGATTGAAAGCCCGATCTTTGTCACGGGCCTGGCCCGCTCGGGCACGACCATGTTGCTGGAGATGCTGGCTCAAGCCCAGGGGGTTGCCACGCATCGATATCGCGACTTTCCTTTCCTGTTGACGCCCTATTTCTGGAATCGATTCGTCAGCCTGTTTGGCGCCAAGGGAGAATCGATTCCACGGCCCCACCTGGACGGGATCAACATCACGCCGGAAAGTCCCGAAGCGTTCGAGGAGCCGATCTGGCAACTCTACTTTCCCAAGGCCCATCAACTCGTGACGAGCCATGTGCTGGACGCCGACGACCGGGACGAGGCGTTCGACGAGGTCTTTGTCGACCATCTCCGCAAGATGCTGTTGATCCGGCGTGGCACGCGCTATCTTTCCAAGGGCAATTACAACGCCACGCGCATCGCGTATCTCGGTTCCCTGTTTCCCGAAGCACGGTTCGTCGTTCCCATCCGGCATCCGAGCACGCACGTCGCTTCGCTCGTCCGCCAACACGAATTGTTTTGCGAATACGCACAACATGACGCCCGCGTGCCCAATTATCTGCGCGCCGCCGGACACTTTGAATTCGGTCCCCAGCGAGTGCCGATTTCGATCAGCGGTTCGGCCGAGCGGACGCTGGCCGCGTGGGAGCAGGGAGACGAGCAAAGCGGCTATGCAATCCAGTGGGCGGCGGTCTACGGCTATGTGTGGGATTTGCTGCAACGATCGCCCGCGTTGGCAGAGCGCGTGCTGGTGGTTCGCTACGAAGACATCTGCGAGAACCCTCGCGAGGAGATGACGCGAGTCCTCCAACACGTCGGTCTCCAGGAAGAAGGCCGCGCGATCCTCGACAACCTCGACCATATCAAGCGTTCCGTCCGCTATGGCAGCGGACAGGACGCGACGACCCAGAAGATCTGGAACGCGACCGAGGACGTCGCCACGGCGTTCGGATACTCGCTCGCCGGTCGCGTAGAGAAAGTGAAACCGTGAACCGCGGCGGCTAGCAGTTTGTTGAAAAATGCAGTCGTGGCATTTTTCAACCTCGCCCAGTGCAAAGCAAAGCCTCGCACGAAAGCGCAAAACAACGACTTACGTCGCCGCTTTGAGATCGCACCCATGCGATCACGCAGCCTGTCGAATCCTTCAATAGGCTGCTAGCGAGTGAAGCCTGCGATCCGCTCCAAGCGCGTCACTTCCAGCGGCGGCCGGAACAGGGTGAGAAAGGCCGTTCGCATCTTGCCCATGTGGGGCGTCTTGCCGTGGGCCTTGAGCGCTTCTTCGTTCTTGTAGACTTCAAAGAACACCAGCTCGTCGGGACTCTTGACCGAGCGGTGGCAGATGTAGGCCAACACGTCGGGCTCGTTCTCCTCGACCGCGGCGCACAGATCCTTGAGCGCTTGCAGGGCTTCGGCTTCTTTCTCCATGTTGAGATTGAATTTGGCCAGCTGCGTGATCATGGAACTCGATTCGTCTTCGGCCGCGGCCGCCAGGCGACTGAAACCGATCGTCGCCAAACCGGTGCCGACCGCACAAAAACCGCGCCGCGTCAACAAGCCTTCGATGCCACTCATGGGAAGAGCCTTTCTTCTTCGATTGCGATGTGTCCTGGCGACTGTCAATTCTCGCCACCCTAGCCTGCCGATCCGCCGCAAACAAGCTCCGCGATTTTCTCCGCCACGGCGGGCGGATCCTCCATCAGCAGAAAATGCCCCAGCCCAGCCAGTTCGTGGTACTTGGCCCGGGGGCAGCGCCGGGCCAACTCCCGGCCCATCTCGACGTGGGCGATCGGGTCGCCGGCGGCCCACACGATCTGCAGCGGCGACTCGGCGGCCTCCAACGCTCCCAGCCACCGATCGGCGTGCACGTAACGCTCGCGCATATAGCCGGCGATCGCCGGCAGCCGCTGGTGGCCATCCTGGTAACGCAACAGCTCGTCCATCACCTTGGCATCGTCGGCCGTGATGACCTCGGGCCGTTGCATCAGCGTCTGCAAGGCAGGCACGTACATCGCCGCGGACATGTTCGGCAAATCTCGATCGCTTGCGGCAGCATGGCGTTGGCGGCCAGCAACTCTTGAAAGGGAGTGATTTTTGCGACCCACTGCAGCATGCTGCCGTTCAGAAAGGTTGACGTTTCGAGCTCGAACCCCAGTCGTCCCTCGACCTGGCGAGCCAGCAGCTCGCTGTGCAGGCTGGTGCCCAGATCATGGCTCACGACGTGCGCAGCGCGGACCTCAGCGCGCCGAGCAACTCCTCGATCGTGTCGGCCTGCTGAAACAGGGAGTAGCTATAGGCCACGGGCTTGTCCGAGAGACCAAAACCCAGCAGGTCCGGCGGCAATCGCCCGCACGCGCCGGGGAAAGACGGTCGACCACGGCCCGCCAGTCGTAGCAAGACGTGGGAAAGCCGTGCAGCAACAAGAGCGTGGGGGGCGCTGCTGCCGAATCGGTGGCCGCGGCCGGGCCGCGCTCGTACACAAACATTTGTCGCCCGGCCACCGCCAGATGCCGGCCCGAGGCCAGCCAGGCGCGGGTTGCGTCGCAGAACTGTTCGATTTGCATGGGTGCCGCCTGACTCGCCGCCTGCGGGCTACTTGAGTTCGATCGTGACGTGCTCGAGCGTGTCGGTGAACGTGAACGGACTCTGATAGTCTTCCGAAACGGGCGTGCCGATGTCCATGCCCACGTTGAACGACTCGTCGATCGACAGGACGTTGGGCGCCGGTCCTGGCAATGCGGCCTTCGGCCACCTGCCGGTCGTTAATGTACAGCTTGCCCGTGCCGCCACCGCCGCGGGATTTGTCGCGGGCGGTAAACTCGTATCGCAGCGTCGATTTGCCCAGGGGCACCTCCTCGTCCGACACAATGGTGGTGCGGACCGTGTTGAGCAGGTTGTAGTGCAGCACGAGCTTACCCTTTATCAGGTAAAAGCTGTAGCCGCCGAATCGCCCGCCTTCGGCCGCCAACACCCCCTCGGCACCGGGCTTTTTGATGTTCACCACCGCCGTGATGGTGCTTGAGCGGTTCTTGGTATTGGGCTGCGCAGGATTCGGGCAGGATGATGCCCGGGTAGAACGTGGCCACGGTTCGGTCCGCGGCGACGCGGGGTTGCGGCAGGCTGAGCATGCGACCCATCGTCCGATCGTCGATCGGCAGGACCTGATACTTGGCGGCTTCGATCCAGAACATTGACTGCAGCTCGCGCAGTTTTTCCGGATGGGCCGTGGCCAGGTCGGTCGCCTGGCTGAAATCTTCGGCGAGGTTGTAAAGCTCCCACGGTTCGGTGTCGATGTCGAGGTTGCTGGCGATCATGAACCAGGGGAGCCGTCCGTGGAAGGCCGAGGCGATCCAGCCGTCGTGATAGAGCGCCCGGCTGCCGAGCATCTCGAAATACTGGGTCTTGTGTCTCTCCGGGGCGCGGGCGTCGTCAAACGTATAGATCAGGCTGACCCCCTCCAGCGGCTTCTGCTCGATGCCGTTCACTTCCTTTGGCGCCTCGACGCCGACGGCCTCGTAGATCGTCGGCGCGATGTCGACGGCATGGTGAAACTGGCTGCGCAGTCCGCCGGTGTCCTTGACGCGCTTGGGCCAGGAGATGACCATCGGGTTGCGCGTGCCGCCAAAATGCGAGGCGATCTGCTTGGTCCACTGAAACGGCGTGTTGCCGGCGTGGGCCCAGCCCACCGGATAGTTGTTGTAGGCCAGGGGGCCGCCAAGCTGGTCCTTGAGTTTCCGGTTCGCCGCCACCGTGTCGGGAAACCCGTTGAAGCGCTTGGCTTCGTTGTCGGTGCCGGGCAAGCCCCCCTCGGGGCTGGCGCCGTTGTCGCCGACGATATAAACGACCAGCGTGTTGTCGAGTTCCCCCAGTTGCTCGATCGCCGTGATGACGCGGCCGATTTCGTGGTCGGTATAGGCCAGGAATCCGGCGAAGACCTCCTGCATCCTCGCAAACAGGGCCTGGTCGTCGGCGCTGAGCGAGTCCCAGGCGGGAATCGACTCGGGTCGCGGCGTCAGAATGGTAGCGGCCGGAATGACCCCCAACTGCTTCTGCCGCGCCAGGGTCTCTTCCCGCACTTTATCCCACCCCTGGTCGAATTGGCCTTTAAATCGATCGATCCACGCCTGCGGGGCATGGTGCGGCGCATGCGTGGCGCCGGGGGCAATGTACACGAACAGCGGCCGCTCCGGCGCCGTCGTTTTTTGCGTCCGAATCCAATCGATGGCCCGATCGGTCATGTCGGTCATCAGGTGATACGTCGGATCGTTGGGCGGCTGGATGCGCTTGGTGTTTTCGATCAGGGCCGGCGACCACTGGTTGGTGTCGCCGCCGATGAAGCCATAGAAGTATTCAAAGCCCAGGTTCGTCGGCCAGTGATCGAACGGCCCCGTCGGACCGACTTCCCAGGGAGGCGTGTTGTGCCACTTGCCGAAGCACGCGGTGGCGTATCCGTTGCCTTTGAGAACCTCCGAAACGAGCGCCGTGCTGGCCGGCACGATGCCCCAGTAACCGGGAAACCCCGTGGCAAACTCCGTGACCATGCCGGTGCCGGCCGAGTGATGGTTGCGCCAGTCAACAGCGCGCGCGCGCGTCGGCGAGCACAAGGCCGTGGTGTGAAATCGATTGTAGCGCAGGCCGTTTTTCGCCAGCCGATCGAGCGTCGGCATGGGAATCGGACCACCAAACGTGCTCGGTTGGCCGAAGCCCGTGTCGTCGGTCATGATGACCAGGACATTCGGCGCACCCTTCGGGCGCGGTGACCGGCTCGGGATACGCGGGCCTGGCGTCCTTGATCGTGCGACCCAGCAGGCCGCGAAACTCCGGGTCGCCGGGTGGCAGTTCTGTGCGAGGTTCCGCTGCCACCGTCGGCGCCGGCGCGGCAAACTGCCAGGCGGCCGCCAAACAGGTTCCCACCAACGTCGCCGCGAGCAGACGGTTTCTTCTCGGCCAGCTTCTCTCGAAGTGCATCTGTCGTCCTCCCATCGTGCCGCGCGAAGTGCGCATTGAGAATTGGTTTACCGGTTCATTGAGTTCGGACCATGAAGTCGACGATCGTGCGGGCCAGTTCCTCGCCGTGCGTTTCCTGAATGAAGTGCCCCGCGCCTTTGATCGTCACGTGCGGTTGTCCTTTGCAGCCGGGGACGGCCTGCTGAAACAGCTTGTCCGCGCCGCGGGTGATCGGATCGGCATCACCAAACGCGGTTAGAAACGGCTTGTCCCACTTGCGCAGTACTTCCCAGGCCCGCTTGTTGGCCGCGGTGGCCGGGTCGTCGGGCTTGATGGGCACTAACAGCGGCATCATCAAGGGGCCCGCCTTGAATCGCTTATCCGGAAACGGAGCGTCGTAGGCCGATTCCACGGCCGGATCCTTGGCGGTCGTGGCCACCAGGCGGCCGATCGGCATGTCGCCCCGCTGGAGCATTTGTTCGCTCATTCGCCGCCAGGTGAGAAAGGCCGGGGTGATCGGTTGTTCGCCGGTCGGTAAGCCGGTGTTCGACGTGACGATGCGCAAAGCGGTCCGGGTTCTCGGTAACGACCCTCAGGCCGATCAGCCCGCCCCAATCCTGGCCGAAGAACGTGCAATTCTGCAAATCGAGAGCCGCCACAAGCGAAGCCATCGCGTCCACGTGAAACTTGTACGTGTGCACCGCCGTGTCCACCGGCTTATCCGAACGGCCGAAGCCCACCAGGTCAGGCACGATCGCGCGATAGCCGGCCGCGGTGAGCACGGGAATCATCTTGCGATAGAGATAACTCCACGTCGGCTCACCGTGCAGCAGGAGAATCGGCTGCCCGTCAGCGGGGCCCTCGTCGAGATAGTGCACGCGGTAACCGTCGACCTCCTTGTACTTCGGCGCGAATGCGAAGCCCGGCAGATCGGCAAACCGGTCGTCCGGGGTACGGAGGACGCCGGGCCGAATTTCGTCGCTACTGGCGGCGCCGAATACGGCGGACGGGTCCGTTTGCACGATGGCGTAGTTGATCTGACCCTGCAGCCCGGCCTCGCGATGATGATGGATGGCCCGGTACTCCGGCGAGACCGACATCTGCAACAACGTCTTCTTGCGCGGATATTCGACCAGCGCCACCATGTCCCAATCGGCCTGGCCGATGAGGCAGTATTGCGTCTTGCCGGAAAACAACACCTTCGCCCCCAACTTTTCCAGAATGGGCTGCACGCCGGCTGCGTACTTGGCGTACTCCGCCTGCCCGCCGTCGGGCTTAAATTTTAGCAAGTTGACCATCACGATCGGGCAGTCGTCGGGCAGCGCCAGGAACTCAGCCATCTGGCTCGGCGTCGGCAACAGGGCGTCGACGGCTCCGGCGACCGGCGGCTCGGCGCCCGGGCATCGTTTGCAGCGACGGTGCCGGCCGCTAGCGCGCCGGCGGTGATACCTGTTCCGGTGAGAAACTCGCGTCTCGTTTGGTGGTCCGTGCCGCGCATGATGATCTCTCGTAGATTGTCGTCGATCGAAATACTTAGACAGGCGGGCTGGCGGTGCGGCTTTTCAGCGGGGCCGCGAGCCCTCCGGCCAGAAATGCTTTCAGGGTGCCGACAAACTCCCCGAGCAAGGGCTCGTGGCGCTCGCCACCCCATTGTTCGGACATGAAGTCGGCATGAGCCAACGATTGCAACATGGTGTCGATCACCATCGTCACGCGGCGCTTCCGTTCCAGCGCCGGTAGATGCGGACACGCCTGCGTCAAGTAAAGTGCCACGCGTTCGCGCACGTCGGGAAAATGCTGCTCTTGCAACGCGTGGTGAACCCCGCTGCGGTCCGACTGCAGCCGCGCCAAAAAGCGAACGTAGCGCCTGCCGGATTCCCCCTCGTCGCGCAGGAATTCGACGATCGGATCCACCAGCGCGTCGACGATCTGGTCGACGTCGGGAGGTTGCGGCCGACCTTCCATTGCCGCCAGGACTTGCCGGCGGCGCAGGTTGATCTTCTCTCCACGGCGCACCAGGATTGCCTCGACCAGCCCCGCGCGGGATTTGAAGTGGTAGTGCAGAGCCGCCGAATTGGCTCCGGCCTCGGCCAGGATACGTCGCAACGAAACACCGTTGACGCCGTAATCAGCCAACAGGCACTCGGCGGCGTCGAGCAGGGCCGTTTTAACGTCTTTTTCAGGTAAAGAGGGCATCAGGGAATCGCCGAAATCCGTGTAATTGCTCGAATTATAGTCATTCAATCAAATGATTCAAGCATTTGCTTCTGCAAGGGAACCGCCTGCTGGTTTTGAGATGCCTGAGCCCGCCGCCTTTCGCATTTCACCGCTGATTCAGCCGCAACCGCGGTACACCGCCGGGCCCGAGCGGCAGCACCGTCGACAGCTCCGAAACGGCGTCACACCGAAGCGCAGAAAAATCGGTGGCCTCGCCGGTCCAACTCAGGAGGCACAAAAGCCGCTGTTGGCGTTGACAGGAAATAAGTCCGCTAGCCCGGACCAGATCGGCCCCGTTGCTTGATCGGGTGCGCACGCGGCACCTTCCAACCGGGTTCTTCGACCGGACCAAACTGGCTGGCAACCGTCTCTCGATCAATATTCGTGGCGGTCTACCGCTAGACTGTCATCAACCGTTAGCCATGGCTGTCGATATCAGGGCTATTCGACGCGCCAGCGCAGTTGGAAATCTGCATGAATTGCGAGCGGTTTAGCGTCGGCCGGTTCCACCCCCGCGTCCGGCCGGCGTTGTTGGCTCTCACGCCTCGTCATACGGTACACTCAGGGTAGGACTGTCTGTTGTTCACCCCGGGTATGCGTGCCATGCCGACATTCGCGCAATTGACTCGTGCTCTGTCTCGCCGCGGCCGCGCGGCCGGGCTGGCAATCTGGTTGCTGAGTGCCTGGATGGGCCCCGATCTGCGGGCTGTTGATCCGGTCGCGCCGCACGTGGGGCCGATGCCGGCCGAACAGGCCTTCGAAAACTTGAAGCGGAATGCCCAGGTCGACTGGCTCGTGCGGTTGGACGTCTACGACGCGGATCCGTCGCGGATTCAGGGCGGATGGACGTCGCTCGGCGGGCCGCACGAGGATTTTACGTTCGTCGCCGATTACGCCGAGCTGCGCGGCTACACCGCGTCCGAGGCGATCCACAAGTTCGGCGGCTCGCTCGCCGAGGGACAACGCGTCCGAGGCGTGTTGTTTCCGATCGCCAATCACACGATCTATCCGGGCAGCGTGCGGGGGCTGTTGCAGGTCGTCCAGCAGATCGACATGCGCCGCGCAGCAGAACCCGGCTATCATCCGGCTCCGCTTGACGTGTTGCTGACGGACGAAGAGCGCGACAACCTGCGGGCGTTGGCGCTCGATAGCTGGGCCTGGTACAACTACCAAGAATACTTCACGGCATTCGCCGAAGCGGTGAAAACGTTGCGACGCGAGCAAGCCTCGGCCATGGGTTACATCGGCCGCAGCGGCCACGACTGGTGCGAAGTCGGCTGCACCGGCTCGCTGTCGCCTGGATCGCCGGCCGACGAGCATCCCATGACTCTCGAGCTCGCCGACGGGACGAGAATCACGATCAAGAACTTCGGCGCCCGCGTGTTCCTGATTCGCAACATGCACCTCGACGCCCTGCCGGAAAAGCGGCTGCTGGACTTCGAGGATCCGCAGCAACAGCGGATACCATACTTCGCCTTGCCCTCGGACGCGGGACCAGCCACACCCGACGGCGCCGGCCGCTAGCGCTCCTGGCGGCGAAATAATCGCCTCCGACGACGCGCCAATCGACTGGCGGCAGCGTGCGGATCGCACAATCTCCGCGTAATCCGGCCGCCGACGGTTTCTTGGCACATTGTTTGCCGCTGGCATCGGCTGCCGGTGCGAATCGCCCCCGTATAATTCGAAACGACCGGCCGCCGAGCGTTCGCCGCGGCCATGCTTTCGCCGCTGTGGTTACCAGGAGCGCAACGATGCCGATTGACAGCCGCCTCCGCTTGACTCGCCTGCTCGTGCCCGCCGTGTTGATGGCGGCCGGCTTAGGGACGTATCGGGCCGTGGCCGCCGACGCCGCGGCCGATGCCGACACGTATCAGCGGATCGTGCAAAAAGCCGTCGACTATTTGACCAATACCGGCCAGGCCGCCGACGGTTCGTTCAGTGCCGCGGCCGGGCCCGGCATCACGGCCATCGTCGCCACCGGCGTGCTGGCCAACGGCCGCGGGCCGGACGATCCGCTGGTGGCCAAGAGTCTCAAGTATCTCACAGGCTTCGTGCAACCCGACGGCGGCATCTACGATCCAAAATCGCGCATTCGCAACTATGAAACCTGCCTGGCCGTGATGTGCCTCGACGAGGCCAATGCTGACGGGCGCTACGACAGCCAGATCGCCGTCGCCGAGAAGTACCTCAAGAGCCTGCAAGCCGGCTACGACGACGGCCAGACGCCAAGCGACGTCGCCTACGGCGGCGCGGGATACGGCGGTGGCGGGCGGCCCGACCTGTCGAACACGCACTTTCTGATGGAAGCCCTCGAGGCGGCCGGCGCCGGGCCAAACGACGAAGCCGTCCAGCGGGCGCTGGTCTTCGTGTCGCGCTGCCAGAACCTGGAAACCCAGCACAACACGACCTCCTTTGCCGCCAAGAATCCCGACGGCGGTTTTTATTACACGCCCACCGGCGAAGGAAGCAGCCCGGCCGGCAAAACGCCTAACGGCGGGCTGCGCAGCTACGGCTCGATGACCTACGCCGGGCTGAAAAGCATGATCTTTGCTGGCGTCGACGCCAACGACCCGCGCGTCAAAGCCGCGCTCGACTGGGCTCGCGACCACTATTCGCTGACCGAAAACCCCGGGCTGGGCGAAGCCGGCCTGTACTACTATTACCACCTGTTCGCCAAGGCCGTGGCCGCCACCGGCATGAAAACGATCACCGACGACGCCGGCCAGCAGCACGATTGGCGCTCGGAGCTGATCGTTGAACTGGCCAAGCGCCAAAAGCCCAACGGCTCGTGGGTCAACAGCGACAGCCGCTGGCTCGAGGGGGATCCGAACCTGGTGACCGGCTACGCCCTGCTCACGCTCGCGTACTGCAAGCCCGAACAGAAATGACGCTCTCCGCGGGCCGTGGGGCAAACCACTGTCAGGCGTAAAACCCGAGTCTCCCGGCGGCCGGCGGATTGATTGCCCGTCGCCCGCGGCGTCGATCGCCCCCTCCCGCCGTGCCGCCGCGTTTGCTAGCATGCGCTGCAACTCCCAGGACGTCGCCGCGGATGCTAGTCTCCCCCATGATGAAGCAGTATCAGGACGCCAAGGCCGCGTGTCCCGATGCGCTGTTGCTGTTTCGGATGGGCGACTTCTACGAGCTGTTTCACGACGACGCCAAGACGGCCGCCCGCGCACTCAACCTGGCGCTCACCAGCCGCGACAAAGGGGAAAACGCCACGCCGATGGCCGGCTTCCCGCATCACCAGCTCGAAAGTTATCTCGGCAAGCTGATCGCCGCGGGGTTTCGCGTCGCGATCTGCGACCAGGTGGAAGACGCCCGCGCGGCCAAGGGGCTGGTGCGCCGCGAGATCACGCGCGTCGTCACGGCCGGCACCGTGACCGACGACGCGCTGCTCGATCCCCGCTCCAGCAACTACCTGGCGGCGATCGTACCC
The DNA here is from genome assembly GCA_963711515.1 of uncultured Planctomycetota bacterium. Taxonomy (GTDB): domain Bacteria; phylum Planctomycetota; class Planctomycetia; order Pirellulales; family PALSA-1355; genus CAVQEL01. The sequence continues at coordinate 14,228 of CAVQEL010000007.1, forward strand.
GCCGACGCCACGATCGGGCTGGCCTGGGTCGAGCTTTCCACCGGCCGCTTCCACGCGGCCTGCGTCGCGCCGGCGCGGATCGATGACGAGCTGGCACGGATCGAGCCCGTCGAATGCCTGGCTGCCGAGAGTACGCAGCTCCCGGTCGCGGCCGGCGATCCGCTGGTGACGCGGCGTCCCGATTGGGCGTTTTCGATCGCCACGGCACGCGACACGCTGTTATCGCATTTCGGCACGGCCAACCTCGAGGGCTTTGGCTTCACCGACGATGACGGACCCGCGATCCGCGCGGCTGGCGCGGTGCTCGGCTATCTCCTCGAAACCCAAAAAGCCTCGCTGGCGCACATCGACCGGCTGGTGCGGTATTCCTCGGGCGAGTCGCTCGAGATCGACGCCGCCACGCGCCGCAGCCTGGAAATCACCGCCACGCTGCGCGACGGCCGGCGTGAGGGTTCGCTGTTGGGTGTGATGGACCGTACGGCCACCTCGATGGGCTCGCGGCTGCTGGCCGATTGGCTTGCCAATCCGCTGGCCGACGCGGCGACAATCAACGAGCGTCTGGACGCCGTGGCCGAACTGGTACGGCGACGCACCGCTGTGCGCAGCGCTCGGCGAAGAGCTGCGCGGGATCTACGACCTCCAACGGCTGCTGGCCCGCGTGACCACGGGCCGGGCCAGTCCTGCGCGATCTGAGCTTCATCGGACGCACGCTCCGCCGGTTGCCCCTCATCAAGGCCAAGATCACGTCGTGCGACAGCGCCCTGGTCGAACGGCTGGAAAACGATCTCGACTTGTGCGGCGAAGTGCGGTCCAGGCTGGAAAAGGCGCTCGTGGACGACTGCCCGCTCGTGAGCCGCGAGGGGGGATTCGTGCGCGACGGCTACTCCGCTGAGCTGGACTCGCTCCGCGAGCTGACCAGCGGCGGCAAGCAGTGGATCGCCGGCTACCAGGCCGAGCAGGCGGAACGGCTCGGCATTGCCAATCTGAAGGTCGGCTTCAACAAGGTCTTTGGCTACTACCTCGAGATCACCAACGCACACGGCGACAAGATTCCACCGGACTACATCCGCAAGCAGACGGTCAAGAACGCCGAGCGCTACATCACGCCCGAGCTGAAAGAATACGAAGAGCGCGTGTTGGCGGCCGACGAGAAAGCCCGCGATCTGGAGTACGAACTGTTCGTCGCGCTGCGCGAGATGGCCGCCGCCGAGGCAGCCCGCTTGCAGCGTACGGCCGGCGTGTTGGCCCACCTGGACGTCTTGGTGGCGCTGGCCGAATTGGCCCGGCACCGCGGCTACTGCCGGCCGACGATCGCGGCCGAGCCGGTGCTCGACGTGGCCGACGGCCGCCATCCGGTGCTCGACGCGATCCTGGCCGAAGGGACGTTCGTGCCCAACGACGCGGTGTGCGGCGGCGAGCAGGGCATGGCGCTGTTGATCACCGGGCCCAACATGGCCGGCAAGAGCACCTACATCCGGCAGGTGGCCTTGATCACGCTGATGGCGCAAGTCGGCAGTTTCGTGCCGGCGCGGCGTGCCACGATCGGCGTGGCCGACCGCATTTTTGCCCGCGTCGGCGCCAGCGATGAACTGTCCCGCGGCCAGAGCACGTTTATGGTCGAGATGATCGAAACGGCCCGCATCTTGAACACGGCCACGCCGCGGAGCTTGGTGATCCTCGATGAAATCGGACGCGGCACGAGCACCTACGACGGGATGTCGCTGGCCTGGGCCGTAGTTGAGCACCTGCACGACGCGATCGGTTGCCGCACCCTGTTCGCCACGCATTACCACGAGCTGACCGCGTTGGCTGAGGCACTCGCCGGCGTGCGCAACTACAACGTGGCGGTGCGCGAATGGCAGGACCAGGTCGTCTTCCTGCACAAGATCCTGCCCGGCGCCGCCGACAAGAGTTATGGCATTCACGTGGCTCGGCTGGCGGGCGTGCCGACCGAGGTTGTCGAGCGAGCCAAACAGATCCTGGCCCAATTGGAAAACGAGCAGCTCGACGCCACGGGCGCGCCAAGTCGGCCCGGCGCGGCCGAAAACTGCGCACGAATGACTTACAGCTCACGCTGTTTGCCGCCGAGGAGCATCCGCTGGTCGACGCATTGCGCGCGCTCGATCTGGACCAGACAACGCCGCTGGCGGCGCTCGAGTGGCTGCAAGCCCAGCAGGAGAAGCTGGCCCGGCCGAAGTAGCGGCAAGGCACACCCGCCCCGGCGGCGACAGCCTTCGTGACCGGTTGTCTTACTCGGGCATGCTGGCGTAAGTATAGGCGCCGTTTTCTTTCGTCGCCTCCATCGGCTCGATGACTTCGTCGACGTGGTCGTTGAACAAGTCGCCGATCAGCAGGTCCGTGAGGTGTCCCTTGAGCTGGGGATACGACTTGACGAATCGGCCGAAGCTGAAGCCGTTGTAGAACTCGCACACCAGGCGGCGCATGCGTTCCATGCCGCGGCAGTAGTCGTTCGCCCAACTCCCCAGCTGCGCGGCGCTGGTGTCGCCGGCGGCCAGGCCCGCGGTGATGGCGTCGGCGGCGAGCTGCCCGCTCTTGAGCGCCAGCAGCACGCCGGAGGAATACAACGGGTCAAGGAATCCGTAGGCGTCCCCCACCAGCACCCAACCGTCGCCGGCGGCCTGCCGCGAGCGGTAGGAGTAGTCCTTGGTGGCATAGAAGTCGGCCGCGCGCCGGCCGGACGACACGCGCTGTTTGGCGGCCGGGCAGTTGTCGAGCTGTTCGAGATAGATTTGTTCGTGTGACTTGCCGCCGCCGAACAACTCCTCGAACGACGAGACGACCCCTACGCTGACGATGTTGTTGTGCAGCGGAATGTACCAGAACCAGCCCTTGCGACCGGCGGTCGACAAGATCAACGTTGCCCCTTCGTCGCGCCCCGTGTCGCGATAGGCGCCCTCGAAATAGGTCCACACCGCCCCCTTCTTCAATTCCGGATCGCTCGCGCAGCTTGAAGCGGCTGGCGATCATCGTGCTCTGGCCGCTGGCATCGACCACAACCTTCGCGCGCACTTCGCGCGGCTGACCGTCGGGGCCGGCCACGCGCAAGCCCACGGCCCGCTCGCCTTCGAGCAGCACGTCCAGCACGCGCGTCTCTTCAAACGCCTCGACGGCGTGCTCCCGCGCGTTGTCGAGCATCATCTGGTCGAACTCGCTCCGCAGCACCTGCCAGGTCTGCGAACATTCGTGCGGCTTGTGCTCGTGAAAATAAAACGGCTCCGACAGCCGGCCGCTGGAGCCGACAAACTGCACGCTGTATTTCTTGACGAAAGGACTCGCCCGCATCTTGTCGAGCATGTTCAAGCGCTCGAGCACCCAATAGGTCTCGGGAATCAGCGATTCGCCGATGTGAAACCGCGGGAACTTCTCGCGCTCGAACAGTTGCACGCGATAGCCTTGCTGGCGAATGAGCGTCGACACCGTGGCGCCGGCAGGTCCGCCACCGATCACGGCCACGTCGACCTGAGTGGAATCTGTCATCACGGCAAGCGTCGTCGGGAAATGAGGAGGAAGGCGGGCATGTACACGGTATTTACTACGATACACAGCAGCCCAATAGTTGTCCAGACAACCAAATGCCAGGCACCATCATCTGGCCGGCTAAGTCGACTGACGCCGAACGCCAAGCCTAGCGAGCCGCGGCAAATCGCAGCCACTCGGCCCTGGCCACCCGGCGATAATCGGCCGCCGCCATGATCACCGAATCGGTGAGCGAGCCCGCGTTGAACGCGATCTTCTCGTTGTCCAAAAGTGCCAGATCGGCGAACAACGGCAACTCGAGCACCGGCGGTCCAAACGGCGGTACGCTGCCGGGCACCAAACCCGTCAGTTCGGCCAACTCGCTCGGCTCGGCAAACCGCAGTTTCCTGACGCCCAGATGGCGCTTGATCGCTTGCGAGTCCAGCTTCCGGTCGGCCGGCAGTACGAGCAGCCGGTACACACCGTCGGTCTTGACGACCAGCGCCTTGGCACCAATCTCAAGTGGCTCGCCCCGGGCTCGGGCGGATTGTTCGGACGTGAACGTCGGCTCGTGATGCTTTTCCACGAACTCGATGCCGGCGCCCGCCAGCAGCGCCCGAACCGCGCCCAGCACGTCGCCGCGGGTGTCATTCATCGACGGTGGCCGGATCCCAGATCGTGGCGGCGATGTAGCGCGTTTCGTCCGGGTCGTCGTTCCAGTAGTAGACGGTCACCACCTTGCCATCGGGACGCTGGACGCTGCGCGGATAGCCCAGGTCGCGTCCGCCGCCGTCGCCGCGCAACGTGATCTCCGATCCCCAGGTTTTTCCACCGTCGCCGCTGAGCTTGGCCCGCATGCCGAACGGCGCCTTCCGCACGCCGTAGGTGATGCACAGCCGCCCGTCGGCCAGCTTGAGCATGGCGGCCGGGTTCCCCTCGCCGGTATCCGGCACGGGCGTGCTGCGCAGCGTCCAGCTTCGCCCGTCGTCGGGTGAGTGGTAGGCTTCGATCCAGCTCTTGTCGCCGTCGTGCACGCGGATCGCCGAGAGGAGCTCCGCGGGCGCCAGCCGCACGGTCGACGGCATGATGGCGTAGCCCGGCGGCTCGGGACCGATCCAACCCTGGAAGCTCCACGTGCGACCGCCGTCGCGGGTGCGCACAGAAGGGGCGGCCCTCGCGGCCGTCGGTCTTCGAGGCGGTGAGAAACACCAGGCAGTCGCTCTCGCCGTTGACGATGTAGTCGGTCCGCGCGGCGATGCCTTTGAGGCCCAGCATCGGAAACTTGAACGGCCCCTGCCAAGTGTGGCCCCGATCGGTCGAGTCAAAGAACCGCGATTGCCCCCCGTGGTTGTCGCTCATCCGTAGCGTGAACGCGAAGTAAGGATGCGTGAAGTCGATTCCGCCGGGGCAATCCTGCCAGGGGCGATCGGTCAACCCCGGTGGCACGACGCCGTGCAATGCCGTGCCGACCGGGATCAGCGCGCCGTTGGCGGCGGGATCTTCGATCGTCCAGCTTTGCCCGCCGTCGGTACTGCGGGCCAGCAGGTGTTCTTCCGGCTTGTCGTGGTCAATGGCGTGCCGGTCGGGACCATTGTCCTTGAAGTAGCCGGCGCTGAAGCCGACCAAGAGCTCGTCCCCCCAGGCCCACATGCCGTGATTGGCCGGCCAGCCGCCAAAGCGTCCGGGCTGGCGATAAACGTCCACGTGCCGAGCCTCAACGGCCAAAGCCCCGTCGGACAACAGGCACAGGCAAACAAGCGCCAGCAAAGCATGATAGAGGAATCGCATGGCGGCCATTATCGCAGCCGCTCTCGGCAATCTCAACGGTGCGCGGGATCGCCGATTGCAGGCCGCCGCCGGCTTCGCCACAATCAGGCTCACAGAAGCATTCCAGTCGCTAGTCGGCCAATCGGTTTGACCAAGGAGCCCAACACCATGCCCAAATACGTCATCGAGCGCGAAATGCCCGGGGCCGGATCGCTGTCGGCCGAACAACTGCAAGCCGCTTCGCAAACTTCCTGCGGTGTGCTGCGCGAATTGGGGCCGGCCATTCAATGGGTCGAAAGCTACGTGACCGACGACAAGATCTATTGCGTGTACATCGCGCCGGACAAAAAGCTGATCGAGGAGCACGCCCAGCGGGGCGGTTTTCCGGCCAATCGCATTTCAGAAGTGCGGACCATGATCGATCCCACGACCGCCGAGAAGTAATCCGCGGCGCGAATGCAATGCTGGCAATTGCCCCGCTGCGCCTTACTTTGTCGTAAGCTTTGGTGCGTTTGCGGCGCACAAAAAGAAAAAAGAGCGGGCCAGACGTTCGGTCCGGCCCGCTCAATTTCATCCTGTTGAAGAATTCGCGATCCTGGGGGGATGTCTCCTGACTTAGGCAGGGGTGACGGAAGCCGCCCGAGGGCCCTTGCCCTTGCTCGACTGTCCTTCTTCAACGGTATACTCGACGCGCTGACCTTCGGTCAGGTCGTCGAAGCCGTGATCTGCGACCGTCGAATGATGAAAAAACACGTCCTGTCCGTTTTCGGTTTGGATGAAACCGAAGCCCTTGTCCTGCACCAACTTTTTGATCTTACCCGACGCCATACGTTAGCTCTCCCTCCACGCAACACTTTCGACGACGAAGGCGAGAATCCGTGGACCATTACCGCCGACGGCTCCAAAGGCATGGAGCGTTTGCTATCTTACACCACAAATAACCGCTGAACAGGTCGTTCGGGTCAATTTTCCAGGACTTTTTGGGGGGGCGCAGTGTCCCTGTTAGTCTAGGTAGATTATTTCAAGGCCTAGCAGTCTGTTGAAAAATGCCGTCGTGGCATTTTTCGACCTCGCCAAGTGCGAAGCAAAGCTTCGCACGGCTCGAAATATAACGACTTACGTCGTCATTTTGAGATCGCTTCCATGCGATCGCGCAGACCGTTGAATATTTCAACGGCGTGCTAGCACGCCCGCATACTCCCCCGTGAGGAACTCTGCCCGGACGCCTCCACCGGCTGCTCGGCGGGGCGCGGTTCCGCGGCCGAAAGGGACCGCGACAGGGCTTCGAGCGTGACCACCACGTTTTTGAACGCCGGCGTCTTGGAAGCCGGATCGCAGTCCCGCGGCACCAGCACGTTGGCCTCGGGATAGTACATCAAGGCGTTGCCGGGGCGGATCTTTTCAAACGCCTTGGCCCGCACCGTGATCTTGCCCGCGGAGCTGCGCACTTCGACCCACTTGTCGGCCACGATCCCCAGCCGCGCGAGGTCGTCTGGATGCACGAGCACGACGTCGCGCCGCTCCTGGCCGCGATACAGGTCGTATTCTTCGTACACTACCGTGTTGAATTGTCCCTCGCTCCGCACGGTCATCAGCCGCAACTGATTCCCGCCGGCCGAGAGCTCCGGCAATGTGTGGACGTGCAGCCGGCGCGGCCACTGGCGGTCGGAAACCGGGGCTCGTCGAGCCGCCGTCCGGCGATGCGAAACTCTTGCTTCGTGCGATCGATGTCAAGGATCTTCTCCCAGCCGGGGATAATGGCTCCGATGGCCTCGCGAATCTGGCCCGTATCGGCCAGCCGCTGCCAATCGAGGGGACTGGTGCCAGCGAGCACGCGGCGGGCAATCTCGCCGATGATTTCCACTTCGCTCCGCGGACCTTCGTGCCGCCGCGGTCCGCCGTCGCTGTAGCGCACGTAGCTGAACATCGACTCTTGCGTGGTGGGCTGCGGTTCCTCGTCGCGGGCCAGCACCGGCAGCGCGATCGTCTCGCCGCGGGCCAAGCCGTGGGCGTGCCCGGTGTTGAGCGTAGTGTTCAGATAGACCAACGTATCGAGCTGCCCCAGGGCACGGGCGGCAAACGTGGCGTCGGGGTTCGATCCGTAGAGATTCCCTCCCAGGCAGAAGCCGAACTTGAGCGCCCGGCGCCGGCCGCCTGCATACAGGCCATCGTGTCGAGCCCCGGCGCGGTCGGCAGCTCGACGCCAAAATGGCTTTGCAGCCGGCCAAGCACGGCGTCTTTGAGCCCGGAGTGACGCCGACCGAACCCATTCCCTGCACGTTCGAATGCCCCCGGATGGGCAACAGACCGGCGTTGGGCCGGCCGACCATGCCGCGCAGTAGCGCCAAATTTGCGATCGCCTGCACGTTCTGCACGCCGTGCACGTGGTGCGTAATGCCCATGGTCCAGGAAAAGACGACGTTCCTGGCGGCGGCGTAGCGGCGGGCCATGTCGTCGATCTGGGGGCGATCAACGCCGCTTTTGGACGTGACCTCGTCCCACGATAAGCCGCGCAACCAATCACGCCATTCGGGCCAGCCTTCGCAGTGCGTTTCGAGAAAGCCGGTGTCGGCGGCGCCAGCTCGTCGATCCGTTTGGCAATGCCGGCCAGCATGGCCAGGTCGCCGCCGATGTGCGGCTGCACGTACATGCTGGCAATCTCGGAGCCAAACAGCAGACTCCGCACGTCGCTGGGAACAGCGAAGTTGACCATGCCGGTTTCGACGACCGGATTGACGACGATCACTTCCGCCCCTTTGCGGCGAGCGTGGGCCAGGGTGCGCAACAGACGCGGATGGTTGCTGGCCGGATTGCCGCCGATGACGAACACCAGGTCGGCCTCGTTCGACGTCGTCCAGGGCCACGGTGGCCGTGCCCACGCCGACGGCACTGGTCAGTCCCACGCCACTGGCCTGATGGCAATAGTAGCTGCAATTGTTGACGTTGTTGGTGCCGTACAGCCGGGCGAACAGTTGCAACAGAAAGCCGGCCTCGTTCGAGCTGCGACCGCTGGCATACCAGAACGTCTCGCCCGGAGCGACGGCCGACAGCTTCGCGGCAATGCGCCCCAACGCGTCGTCCCAGCCGATCGGCCGGTAATTTTGCGCCGCCCTCGAGCAACAGCGGGACCGTGAGCCGGCCGCAGGTTTCCAGCTCGCGGGGCGAAAAGGCCTGCAACTGCGGGAGCGAATAGGTGGTGAAGAACTCGCTGCGCACCTTCCCCTGCATGTCCGAGGCCATCGCCTGTAGCGATTTCTTGCAGACCTCGGGGAAGTGGCCCCGCTCGTTCACCATGCCGCCGGCCTGGCCCCCCATGCCCAGGGCGCAGGTCTTGCAGGTGTTCTTGGTGCGCATCGCCTTCCAGAGCTTGACGATGCCCCCGACTTCGCGGGCCTTGCGAAGCGTATACCAGACCGCCGGCCAACCACCGCCCCGCTTGACGTGCTTCATCGTGCTGCGAGCCTCTCGTGTTGAACTTCGCGCATTGTAGCGGGTCGTGGCGGTAGATATGAACCCCGCTATCTCCCCTTGCCCACTGCCTTTCGCGCATGTTCCACGATCCGGCCCCGGGGCCCTGCTGGCGTTCGTTCCCAATCGCGGCGTCTTCCATTACAATACCACCGACGCCCGCCGCAGCGGGGGCGTCGCCGGACGCCGCCACTCGACCAACCCTGAACCGTCTCCCGCCGCCGGGAGACGCCCCCCTGGAGATCACGATGCGACGACTCCGCTGTTTTTGGTTCTGCCTTGTGGTGGCGATGTCGTTCGCCGGGTCCGCGGCGGCCCAATCGCCCGACCTGGCACCGTTGCTCGAATCGCTCCGCAAAGTGGCTCCCGAAGGTCACGGACATCGCGAGGCGTCGTACGCCTGGGCCGAGCTCACCGCACAGGCCGACGCCGACGACTTGCCAACGATTCTGGCCGGCATGGACGACGCCGGGCCGCTGGCGGAAAACTGGCTGCGAGCCGCGGTCGACGCGATCGCCGAGCGCCGCGTGCAGGCCACCGGCCAACTGCCGGTCGCGCCGTTGGAAAAGTTTCTCGCACAGACCGATCACAATCCCCGGGCGCGGCGGCTGGCGTATGAATGGATTGCCCGCGTCGACGAAACGGCCCCCGACCGGCTGATTCCCGGGATGCTCGACGATCCGAGCCTGGAGCTGAGGCGCGACGCGGTCACGCGGCTCGTCACCACCGCCCGCGCGGCCGCGGACCAGGATAAAGCCGCCGCCATTGCCACGTATCGCACGGCGCTCGATGCGGCCCGCGATCTGGACCAGGTGAAGTCGATCACCGAAGCACTTGACGAGCTCGGCGCGCCGGTCGATCTGGCGCATCACTACGGGTTTATCGTCGACTGGCACCTGGTCGGGCCCTTTGACAATCGCGGCGGAAAGGGCTTTGCCGCGGTCTATCCGCCCGAGGAATCGGTCGACTTCGACGCGACCTACTCCACGCCCGAGGGGAAGACCTCCTGGATCACGCATCACACCGACGATGCATACGGCTCGGTCGACTTGAACAAGGCGCTGGGCAAGCACATGGGGGTTGTTGGCTACGCCGCCGCCGAGTTCCTCAGTGACGATGCCCAGACGGTCGACATTCGCATCGGCTCGGAGAACGCGATCAAGCTGTGGCTCAACGGCAAGCTGCTTTTCGCGGCCGAAGCCTATCACGCCAATTCGGCCATCGACCAGTACCTCGGCCAGGGCCAGTTGAAGCCGGGGCGAAACGTGATCCTGGTGAAGGTTTGCCAGGACGAACAGACGGTCGACTGGGCCCAGAGTTGGGCGTTTCAGCTCCGCGTCTGCGACGCCAGCGGCCAGGCGGTTTTATCGACCGATCGCCCGCCGGCCGATCCCAAGCCCAAGCAGCCCGATCCGGCCGCTCGCTAATAACCACGAGGGGAGAGAACGAACCGTGGCACGCACGAACCTTTGCTTTGCTCGGATGGCCGTCGCCTTGTGCTCGCTGGGATTGGCCGCGTCCGCCCAGGCGGCCGATTGGCCCCAGTTTCGCGGTCCGCAAAGTGACAGCATCAGCCAGGGAGCCGCGCCACCGGTCGAATGGTCGGACGCCGAGGGCACGAACATCGCCTGGCGCAGAGCCTGCCGGGCGCGGGCCGTCGAGCCCGATCGTTGTCGGTTCGCGCGTGGTGGTGACCGCCTCCAGCGGCGTGAAACAAGACCGCCTGCACGTGTTGTGCTTCGATGCCGCCGACGGCAAGCCGCTGTGGCACCGGCAATTCTGGGCCACCGGCCGCACGCTCACGCATCCAGCCAGCGCCAATGCCGCCCCCACGCCGGCCAGCGACGGCAAGCTGGTGTTTGCCTTTTATTCATCCAACGACATGGCCTGCCTCGACCTGGATGGCAACCTGAAATGGTTCCGCGGCCTGGCGCACGACTATCCGGCGGCCGGCAACGACGTCGGAATGTCGAGCTCGCCGATCGTGGTGGGGGACGTCGTGGTCGCTCAAGTGGAATGCCAGGGGGACTCGTTCGCCACGGGCATCGACAAGCTGACCGGCGAAACGCGCTGGCGCGTCGCCCTGCCCCGCGAGGCCAGTTGGGCCTCGCCCGCCGTCATGCAGGGGGACGATCCCAAAGAGGCCCTCGTGCTGTTGCAGTCACCCAGCGGGCTGGAAGCCGTTCGCGCCCAGACCGGCGAGCCGGCCTGGAAGTATCCGGTCGCCTGCGACAGCATTTCGTCGCCGGTGGTCGTCGACGGAATCGTCTACGTGGCGTCGAAGGGCATGACAGCCTTGCAACCGGGCCAAGGCCCCGATCCGGAGGTTCTGTGGAACACGCAAAACCTGCAGCCCGGCGCCGCCAGCCCGATCGTGGGAGACGGTCGACTGGTGATTGTCAATCGGGCTGGCGTGCTCAACTGCGCCGCCTCGTCCGACGGCAAGGTCCAGTGGCGGGTGCGCCTGGAAGGAGAATTCTGGGGCACGCCCGTCGCCGTTGGCAACCGGGTCTACGCCATCAGTCAAAAGGGGAAGGGGCAAGTCGTCGAGATCAGCGACGACGGCCAGAGCGGCAAAGTCATTGGCAGCGGTCAGCTCGAAGGCAATATCCAAAGCTCGCCGGCGATCGTCGACGGTGCGCTGTACGTCCGCAGCGACGAACACTTGTGGAAGATCGCCGCGCCCTGAGTCGCGTGCTCGTGGCCGCACCTGTCGCGACTTGCCGGTCCCGTCCGAAACATGTCGAGCATCGAAATCCAGCCTCTCGTGTCGACGCCTGAGGCGACCATCCGGCCGCCGGGATCCAAGAGCCTCACGAACAGGGCGCTGGTGTGCGCGGCGCTGGCCGACGGAACGTCGACGCTGGCTGGCATTCTCGACAGCGAAGACACCCGGGTGATGATCGACGCGCTCGCGGCAATTGGGGGTCGCGGTCCGCGTCGATTTCGCGCGGCACACGGCCCAGGTCGACGGCTGCGGCGGGCGGTATTCCGGCGACGCAGGCAGACCTTTACATCGCCAACAGCGGCACGACGGTGCGGTTTCTCACGGCGCTGGTGGCCCTGGGCAGCGGCACGTTTCGGCTGCGCGGCACGCCGCGAATGCACGAGCGGCCGATTGGCGATCTGCTCGACGCGCTCGCGCAGCTCGGCATCCGCGCCACGCAGCGAAGCGGCCAACGGCTGTCCGCCGGTGATCGTCGAGGCCGCCGGCATCGCCGGACGCAAAGCGACCGTTCGCGGTAATATCTCCAGCCAGTTTCTCAGCGCGCTGCTGTTGGTGGCCCCGTGCGCGCGGAACGCGCGGTGCCGAACCCGCTGGAGATCGAAATCGCCGGAGAGTTGGTCTCGCAGCCCTACGTCGAGATGACGCTGTCGGTGATGCGATCGTTTGGCGCACAGGTGGCGGTCGCGGACGATTGGCAGCGATTTACGCATCGAGCCGACCGGCTATGCGCAGCGGCGCTACGATGATCGAGCCCGACGCGTCGGCAGCGAGTTACTTCTGGGCCGCCGCGGCGATCACCGGCGGACAGCGTGCGCGTCGAGGGGCTCGGACGGAACAGTCTGCAAGGGGACGTTGCGTTCGTCGAAGTGCTCCGGCAGATGGGCTGCCACGTGACGTACGAACCCAGCGGCATCGTCGTTCGCGGCGGACGTCTGTCGGGCATCGACGTCGACATGAACGCCATCAGCGACACCGTGCAAACGCTGGCCGCCGTGGCCCTGTTCGCGGACGGCCCCACGACCATTCGCCACGTGGGGCACATCCGCCACAAGGAGACCGACCGCATCGGCGCCTTGGCCACCGAACTGCGAAAACTGGGGGCGACCGTCGACGAACGCGCCGACGGACTGCGGATCGTTCCCGGCCGCGCTCGCACGGCGCCCAGATCGACACGTACGAGGACCATCGCATGGCCATGAGCCTGGCGCTGGTGGGGCTGAAAGTGCCCGGCGTGGTGATCAACGACCCGGAGTGCACGGGCAAGACGTACCCGGGATTTTGGGAGGACCTGGACGTGATGCGTTCGCGGTAGGGCGTCTGATGCATGCGAACAGTTGGCGCCGAAGGAGCTCAGCGCGCGGTGCTGCGCTGTAGAGAGATCGAGCGTCTTCAGGCGACGGGACGTTGACGCTGCCGGGTCGTCACGGATTCCAGCAGCTCGTCGGCCCGCCGCAGCAGATCGATCGCGGAGCCCCGCGCGGCGGTCGTCGATTCACTGGCCTCGAATCGGCCGTGGCAGTGTTGGCACACGACCTGACGTCCCAGGTATTCGACGCAGACCTGCAGACTGCGACCGCAAGTAGGGCATTCCTGAACGAAGAAAGTCGATCTCGACATGTTGGCACCTCCGTTACCTTGCCCGTCATCCAAAAGTCCTATCATCGTAAGGCATCCTGCAATATTCGGCAATAATATTTCCATGAGCCAGCGACTGGTGTCGCGTGTGGACTCGTGAAAGAAATCACAAACCTCCCGACAGCCTGACGAGGCGTTTTCGTCGGCCTGTCGTGCGTCCGCGTGCTGCGCCGTGCTTTCCAGGACACGATGCTCTGCCAGCAGGTTCGCCGACCCGCGGTCGCAGGAGCTTATGCGGCGGTGACTTAGACCGCGCCGCGGCAAACGCTGCTCCGGACCGCCCCGTCCCGGCAGCCGCTCGCGAGAGTCGCGAAAATGGATTAAACTGAACGAGGTTCGCCGATGTTTCTTCCGTTGTTCTGCCAACCAAATTCCGTCGCTCATCGATGGGCAATCCGGCGTCTAACTTAATTGTAATTCTTTTCTGGCTGGCCACGATGAGCTGGCTAGTGGTGGCCAAGGTCGTGCCGCCGTTGCGCGTGGGGGAGCCGCCCAACTACGCGTCGATCGTCCACGAAAGTCCCGACGAACCGCCGGCCTGCTGGGTCATCCGCATGCGGGGACAGACCATCGGCTGGGCCGTCAACGGCCTGGAGCGACGCAAGGAAGGCGTCAGCGAGTTCTACAGTCGCGTCTACCTGGCCGAGCTGCCGCTCGACGAGCTGGCCCCCGGCTGGCTGGCCACGGTGCTCAAGCCGGTCTTTGCCGACCTGAAGCTCATCGACGTCAACAAGCAAAGCAAGCTCATCGTCGATCCCTTAGGCCGGTTGTCGGAGTTCGAGTCGCGCGTCCACCTGGCCGGCATTCCCGACGCCATCAAGGTCAGCGGTCAGGTCCAAGGATCGACGCTGAAGCTGACGGTCAAGTCCGGCGACGTGTCCGTTACGGCCAGCCGCGCGATGACGCCCAATTCTCTGATGAGCGATGAGCTGTCGCCGCAAACCCGGATGCCTCAATCTGCGCGTCGGACAAACCTGGACCGTGCCGCTGTACAGCCCCTTTCGCGCTCCGCACAGCCCGTTGGACATCCTGCAAGCCACGGTCGAGCGCGAGGACCGCTGTCGCTGGGGCAACGGCACGGTCGCGACCCGGCTGGTCGTGTACCGAGGCGATCCGGGGTCGGGCCGCGGGGGGGACGAAACGAGGGGCCGCATGTGGGTCCGGCACGACGGCGTCGTGCTGCGGCAGGAAGTCACGGTGTTCAAAACTCCGATTCAATTCGAGCGGCTCCCCGAAAGTCAGGCCCGCGTGCTGCGTCGCGTCGCTGCCCGACGGCTGGTCGCGTCCGATCGCTTCGCACGTGGCGCGGCGGGCCCTCGAGCAACTCGAGGCCGCCCAGTCGGCGGCCGCGGCGGATCCGCGCACGCCATGATCGACTTTGAAAACGTCACGCGGCGGTACGGCTCGAAGGTGGCCGTCGACGCGTTGAACCTGCACGTGCCGCGCGGCGAGCTGTTCGCCTTCCTCGGTCCCAACGGCGCCGGCAAGACGACGACCATCAAGATGATGGTCGGACTGCTGCGGCCCAGCTCCGGCACGATCCGGCTCTGCGGCCACGACATCTCCCAGCGGCAACATGCGTCCAACCGCATGCTGGGCTACGTGCCCGACGTGCCGTATTTGTACGACAAGCTGTCGGGCACGGAGTTCTTGTGGTTCATCGCCGACATGTACGCCATGGACCGCGCGGACGCGGAGCAAAAGATCGCCCAGCAGGTCGACGTGTTTCAGCTTCACGAATTCGTCGACGACCTCACCGAAAGCTACTCGCACGGCATGAAACAACGGCTGGCGTTCGCCGCCGCCCTGTTGCACGATCCGCCCGTGCTGGTGATCGACGAGCCGATGGTCGGGCTGGATCCCCGCAGCGTGCGGCTGGTGAAAGACCTGCTCAAGGCCCGCGCCGCCGCCGGACAAACCGATCTTCATGTCCACGCACCTGCTGTCGATCGCCGAGGAAATCGCCGACCGGGTGGGCATCGTCGATCAGGGACGCTGCAGATTCCTGGGCACGATCGACGAGCTGCGCCAGCGGCTGGCCACGCACGAGACGTCGCTCGAGCGACTGTATCTGAGCTTCACCGCGGCCATTGAAGGACGCTCGGCCGAGCGCCCGCCCGAGCCGCCGATGAGACGCCCGCCGCCGCGCTGGACGAAGGATCCGCGCCGTGAGCACCGTCGCCGGACATCTTGCCGACCGCGCCGGAGCCGGCCGCCGGGCGCGGCTCGAGCCGCCCCTGTCGCCGCAGGCCGAGGCGCAGCTCTGTGGCGCATCCGCGGGCAGATGATCCGCACGATGTGCCGGCAGGCGCTCGCGACGGCCCGCTTGCGCGTCTCGCTGGTGGTCGTGCTGAGCCTGGTGTTCTGGTACGGGCTGTTCTTTCTGTTTCGCGGCGGGTTCGAGTTTCTGGACATGACCATCGATCACCCGCTGACGCTGGCGCAGACCGTGCAAGCGATCTACAACGTGTTCTTCGCTTCGCTGCTGTTGATGCTCATTCTGTCGTCGGCGATCATTCTCTACGGCGGGTTGTACTGTTCGTCCGAGGCGCAGTTTCTGTTGACCACGCCGGTCCGCCCCGAGCGGATCGTGCTGCACAAGTTTCAGGAGGCGATCGTCTTCAGCAGTTGGGGCTTTCTGCTGTTGGGCAGCCCGATGCTCGTGGCCCACGGATTGCAATTCGACGCTCCGTGGTACTACTTCGCGCTGCTGCTGCCGTTCATGGCGGCGTTCGTCTACATCCCCGGCGGCATCGGCGCCATCCTGTGTCTGTTGTTCGTGCACCACCTGGCGCGGATCCGGCGGCAAACGCTGGCCGTGGCCGTGGTCGCCGGCATCGGTGGCCACGCTGGCGCTCGTCTGGTCGCTGTACGCCGAAACCGAGGGGAACCTGCTCACCGCCAGTTGGTTTCAAGAGATGCTCGGCCGGCTCCAGTTCAGCGAACATCGCCTGCTGCCGAGTTGGTGGCTCAGTTCGGGGCTGCTCGAAGCGGCCCGCAACGACGTCGGACGACCGGGCAATCCCCCCTGGGCCGAAAGCCTGCTGTTCTTGTCGCTGCTGATCGCCAATGCCCTGTTTTTGCGGGTGCTGGCCGTCGCCGTCGGCGGGCGCATCTATCGCCAGAGCTACAGCGAACTGCAAACCGAACGGGCCCGACGCCGCCCCAGCCGGCGGTTCTGGCTGGACGCCGCGGTGATGCGCTTTGCGCCCTGGCTGACGCTGCAAATGCGGCTGCTGATCGTCAAAGACCTGCGGCTGTTTCGCCGCGATCCGGTGCAGTGGTCGCAGTTCATCATCTTCTTCGGCCTGTTGGCACTGTACTTTGCCAACATTCGCCGCTTCAGCTACGACGTGAACTACACGGCCTGGGTCAACATGATCAGCTTTTTGAACCTGGCCGTGGTGGGGCTGATTCTCTCGACCTTCACCACCCGGTTCATCTTCCCGATGTTGAGCCTCGAGGGCCGCCGGTTCTGGATTCTCTGCATGTTGCCGGTGCGAGCGCGACTCGGTGCTGTGGGGCAAGTTTCTGTTCGCCGCGACCGGCTCGACCCTCCCCTGCTGCCTGTTGATCCTGTTGAGCGATTACATGCTGCGGGTGTCGACCTTGGTGCTCGTGATCCACCAGCTCACTTGCGTGCTGTTGTGCGTGGGGCTGTCGGGCATCGCCGTGGGGCTGGGGGCCAAGATGCCCGACTTGCGCGAAGAGTCCCCCTCGAAAATCGCGGCCGGCTTTGGCGGCACCTTGAATCTCGTCGTCAGCGCCCTGTATATCGTGGTGATCGTGCTCTTGACGGCCCTGCCGACGCACTTTTACTTGGCCGTGCAACAAGCCGACGTCGAAAGCCTGCACCTCAAAGCGTGGCTGGTCGGAGGCTTGCTGGCCGCCTGTGTCACCGGGACCGTGTCCACGGTGCTGCCGATGTGGCTGGGGTTAAAGGCCTTTCGCGCTGGAATTCTGAGCCGCGCCGCCGCGGTGTCCCAGGCCGCCTCAAGCCGACGCTCCGCGCCACTTCGCCAGGGCGCCGCGATAGCGATGGCGCGCGTCCCAGGCAATCCAGCCCAAGTAGATATTGCCTCCCAACGAGCAGCACAACAGTGCGATGGCCGTCACGAGCACCAGCCACGGCCGGCTTTCCGCGTCGCCGGGCAAGTTCGGACGTTGCGCTTCGACCGAGTTGGCGCCGGACGCGGCGGCCGACTCGGCCTGCGATTTTTCGGCGTCGAACATTGCTTGCTTGATCGGACCCGCCGAACCAACATCGGGCGGCAACTTGGCCGGCGGCTCGGCAGACGGCGCACGCCCTTCGTCGGCCAAGGGCATCTCGGGCTCCACCGACGGCGGCGCGGCCGCCTCCGGCGAAGCATCGGGAACGTCATGATCGACCGCAAAATCGGGCTCCGCCGACGGCTGGCTCGCCTCGTCGTCGCTCAACAGCGGCCCGCTCGCGCGTCCTGGGTCGGCGGGCACGTCGTACGGGTCGGCGGGCACGTCGTACGGGTCGGCGGGCTCGGTAACGCGATACGGATCGTCGGCTTCCGCGGGCGGCTGGCCGAAGTCCGGCGGCGCGGCCGGCTCCGCGGCGGTTGGCTGCGAAGGCTGCTGCGCCGGGCCTGGGGCCCGGCATCTCGGGGAAGCTGGCCGGTGCCGACAATGATGCGATAGCGGCGCACGTCGATTTCAGCCGGCACTTCGCTGACGATCTCTTCGGTCCCGGATTCGAGCATGCGGAGCAGTTGCGGCTCAAGTTGGATGGTGTACTCGTGCCCCCCGTCCGGCAGAGGCTGCCAGCCGGCTTCGACTCCCACCGCGGCCGTGACGACCATGACAAACAACGCATTCATGACATGAACCTGCGGGATGTTGACAGTTCGGCCCTCGGCCGCCGAGGGTCATCCTAGCAGCCGGCAAACAGTTGCTGTAGCCGGATCTTGGCCACTGTGTAGGCCGTTTGCCTGGCACGAAAGGGGACTCTGCTACGTCGGGCCACCGTCGTTGCCTGCTATCAGTCGCACCATCTCTTGACACCCCGAACCGTTTCTCGGAACATTCCGCCCCGGTCCTGCCGGTCTCGTCCAACGCGAGAACGCAATTGTCCCACCATGCCCACGCCAGCCGTCGCCCCCTACCGGCAATCGCCAAAGGTGAGATCATGAGTCGCATCCGTCGTGGCCGTACGCGGACTCTATCGTTGCTGGTTGCCAGCGCGTGCCTGGCAGTGCCGAGCGCCGGCTGCCACTCCCCCTATCGCTCGGACCAGGGCGCGTTGATCGGCGGTTTGAGCGGAGCCGGACTGGGGGCCATCGTGGGCAATGCCGTGGGCAACACCGGCGCGGGAGCGGCCATCGGCGCCGGGGTCGGCGGCGCTGAGCGGGGCCGCCGTGGGGGGCAGCCTCGACGAGATCGAAGCTCGCAACCAGGCCGAAATCGCCTCCCGTCTCGGACACCCGGTCGCTCCGGGCGCCGTCTCGATCGACGACGTGGTCGCCATGACGCGGGCCGGCGTGCCCGAGGAAGTTATCGTTACGCACGTGCAGACCCACGGCGTGATCGCGCCGCTGCAGGCCACCGATCTGATCCTGCTGCAACAACAGGGTGTCAGCCCCCGGGTCGTGCAGAGCATGCAAAACCCGCCACAAGTGGCAGCTCCGGCCGCGTACGGGCAGCCGGTGGTCGTCGCTCAGCCGTATCCGGCGCCGGTGCCGGTGTACTACGCTCCGCCGCCGTATTTCTATCCGCCGTATCCCAGGCGCGGCGCCGGCTGGGCCGTGGGCGTGGGGGGAAATTAAATGCCTGTCCCCGTCGACGGGCCCTTCTCGATGCCACGCGTGGTTGTTGCGAGAACTTCGCGCGGCTAGCATGAAACGTGACGGTTTTGCTTCCGCCACGCCGCTAGTCCGCTTGAGAACTGCTGCCGATGCTCCGCCTGCTGCTGCCGCTGGCCTTCTGTCTGGCGGTTCTTGCCCGACTTTCGCCGGCCGATGACTTGGGCGTTTGCGTGCCCGAGGGTTTTGAAATCTCGCTTTACGCCGACGACACGCTGGCGCACGACATCTTTTCGATGACGCTCGACGCCCAGGGCCGCGTGGTCGTGGCCGGCCGCGACTATGTCAAGACGCTACACGACGACGACGGCGACGGCCGGGCCGATCGCGCCACGCTCTATTCCGAAATCCCCGCCAGCGGCGCCCACGGCATGTACTTCGACGGGCCCGATCTCGTCGCAACCGGCGACGACTCGCTGATGCGACTCGGTGATCGGGACGGCGACGGCCGGGCCGATGGCGAGCCGGAAATCTGGACCCGGCTGCGCAATCCCGAGCACGGTGCCAACGGCATCGTTCGCGGGCCCGACGGCTGCTACTACGTCGTTTGCGGCAACACGCCGGGGTCTCCACGCGGCACGCCGCGCTGGCCACTTCGCCGGTCAAGCATCCCCGCTCGGGCGCGGTCGTTCGCTTCTCGGCCGACGGTCGTCCATTGGATATCTACGCTCACGGGTTTCGCAATCCGTATGATCTCGACTTCGACGCCGTGGGGCACCTCCTGACAGTCGACTCCGACGGCGAGCGCGACCATCACCTGCCGTGGTACGCTCCCACGCGTCTGTTCGACGTGGCCCAGGGGATGGAGCATGGCTGGCTGCTCGACGGTTGGACGCGGTCGTGGAATCGGCCGCAATCGTTTTTCGACAACGTCGAGCGGATCGCGGAGATCGGTCGGGGCTCGCCGACCGGCGTGGTCGCCTACCGGCATCGGGCGTTTCCCGAGCATTATCGCGGCGGCGTGTTCACCGCCTGCTGGACGTTCGGCCGCGTCTATTTCTTTCCGCTGGAAACGTCCGGAGCCTCGTGCGCGGCGCCGCTGGAAACGTTCCTGGAAACGACTGGCGACGTGGGCTTTGCCCCCTGCGACCTGGCCGTCGGACCCGCGGGCGATCTGTTCGTCGCGATCGGCGGCACGACGCACCCGAGGAAGCGTGTTTCGGGTCCATTACACCGGCGGCTCGCCGGTCGAACCTGCCGACAGTCCGCTCGAGCGCAGTGCTGGCCGCCGATCAACCTTTGAGTAGCTGGTCGCGCGGCACGCTGGGTGCCCGAAGCACGCATGTTGGGGCAACAGGCAATTGCCGACGCCGCGGCGAACGATTCCTTGCCGGCCGCCTGGCGCGTCCGGGCGATCGAAGTGCTGGTTGAACTGTTCGACGGGCTCGAACCATCACTGGCCGAGCCTGCACGCTCGACAACGATCCGGCGGTGCGAGCCCGCGTCGCTTGGGCGCTGGGACGTGGGCCGGAGTCCTCGCAGTCGCTGGCGATGATTGCCGGCCTGACTTCCGACGACGATCCGGCCGCGCAGCGTTTTGCCTGGGAAGCGCTGGCCACGGTACGCGAAATCGATCCGGCGGCCGGGGTTCACCCCGATTGGTCACGCGGGCTGGCAAGCCCGCTGCGGCGTGTGCGGGCGGCAGCCATCGCCGTTGCTCGGGGCGTCGGTCAAGCGAGCTACCGCGATTTTCTGTCACGGAGTCGCATCGCCGCGGACGCGTGGCCGCTGCGGATGGCACAGCTTTGGATTCGTCTTCCCGACACGAGCGACGCCCATCCCACCGTGTTCCCGCCGGACCAATGGTCCGTCTGCCTGGAAGCGTTCGCGGCCGCCGATGCCGACGTGGCCACGCGGCTGGAAGCCGTGCGATTGATGCAACGGGGCCTGGGCGATTTGCACCTGAAAGAAGATCAGGCAGAAGTCTATTGCGGATACGTCGGCAACGCCACGAGTGCGCTACCGCCGACAGAACGCGAACAACTCGTGCGCACGCTGGTGCCGGCCTTTCCTAGTGGCGACAACGAGCTAGATCGCGAGCTGGCCCGGCTGTTGGGCATGCTCTCGGCGGACCAGCCCGGGTTGTTGGCGTCGATCGCCCGCAAGTGGACGGCCGCCAGCACGGTCGAGGATGACATTCATTACCTGATCGTCGCCTCGCTCCTCCCCGGGCCGCGCAGCCAGGAGTTCACCACCGCGACGTCCGACTGTCTGTTGAGCTTGCATCACAAGCTGGACGCGGCCGGCCAGTTTGCCAGCCGCAACTGGCCCTTCCGCGTGGCAGAAGCCTGCGACGAGTTGTGCCGCCGCGACCCGGCGCTTGCCGAAGTGCTGGCCGCCAGCCCACGTTTGAATCACGTCGAGCATGCCCTGCTCGTCGAGCGCTTACCAACCGCATATAAGCGGTCGGCCGCTCGCAGGCTCTGGACCGCCACGGTCGAAGTGGGCAAAGAGCCGACGTCGGAGCTGGTGCAGCTCATCGGGCAAATGCCGCCGGAGATGGCATTCCCCTTGTTGCGCCCGCTCTGGGACGACGGGGCGCTGCGCGACGCGATCACGCTGGTGCTGGCGGGGCATCCTGCGAGCGAAGATCGAGCGAAGTTCGTCGAGGTGCTCGCCTCGCCACAACCGGCCGTCGTCCAGCGGGCGGCACGGGCCCTCGTCTGCTTTGGCGCTCGCGCGACGCCGGCGGAAATGGCCGCCGCGCTGCGGGCCCTGAAGCAGGCCTGCTCGCTGGAGAAGCAAGCCGAGCCGCGGGAGTCTCTCGTCTGGCTCCTCGACATGTGGACCGAAGACGGCGCCGACGTCGAGCTGTTCACCGACCCGGAGCGCACCTGGGCCGACTGGTACCAGGTGTTCAGCGACTATTACCCGGCCGAAGCGGCCCGGCTCCAATCCAGCTCAGGCGCCGATGCGGCCTCGTGGCAGCGGCGGCTGGCCGCGGTCGATTGGCCCGCGGGCGACGCGACGCGCGGGCGAAAGGTATTCGAGCTCCGTTCCTGCCACCGTTGCCACCAGGTCAATGGGCACCTGGGCCCCGAACTGTCCGGCGTCGCCAGGCGGATGTCGCGCGGCGATCTGTTCACCGCGATTCTCGATCCGAATCTCGAAGTTTCGCCCACCTACATGACCACGCTTATCGCCACCAATTCCGGCGAGGTGTATCATGGGCTGGTCGTGTACGAGTCGCCCGAGAGCACGCTGTTGCAAACCGGGCCGGACACGACCGTGCGGATCACGAACGCCGAAACCGACTCGATGCGCAAAAGCACGCAATCGCTGATGCCGACCGGCTTGCTGGACACGCTGTCGGATCAGGATTTGAGCGACCTGTACGCCTATTTGAAATCGCTGGCTTCGAAGTGAGCTGCGGCGAGCCGTCGGCTCGTTCCCTTCTTCAAAGGAGTGTCCTCATGTCAGCCGACACGCCGCAAGAACCTGCTGCGCAGCAAAGTTCCGATGCGCCGCATCAGCTCCCGGCTACCGAATCGCAGCCCTGGCGGCGGCTGCGCCGGTGGCTACCGCTGGGCATCATCGCCGTCGAAGGGGTCGCCCTGGTGGGGCTGCAATATGCGGACAACGCCGAATGGATTCCCCGGGCCGAAGCCTTCCTGACCAAGCTCTCGATCGTCGCGTTGGGCACGATCCTGCTGTTCCTGTGGTTCGTCTTTCTGCGCCCGCCGCGGCGAGCCTGCGGAAACGCGTGGGGATCGTGGGACTGGTGCTGGTGCTGGCCGCGGTGGCCGCAGTGCGTCCCGAAGGGGTCACGGGCGACATACACCCTCGTTGGAAATGGCGCTGGGCACCGCGGGCCGATAGCGAGCTGCCCGATGCCGAAAAGCAGGCGGCCGACAATCCGCCGGTCGATCTATCCACCACCACGCCGGGCGACTCTCCGCAGTTCCTCGGCCCCAACCGGCTGGCCACGCTCCCGGACGTCCACTTGGCCAGCGACTGGTCGGCTGCCCCGCCGAAATTGCTGTGGCGACATCCGATCGGCGCCGGCTGGTCGAGCTTCGCCATCGTGGGCCATTACGGCGTGACGCAGGAGCAGCGTGGCGACGAGGAGTTTGTCACCTGTTACGATCTCGACGACGGCAAGCTGCAATGGGCCCAGGCCACGCCGGTGCGCTTCGAAGAATTCCTGGCCGGGGTCGGCCCCCGGGCCACGCCCACAATTGACGAGGGCCGGGTGTACGCCCTGGGAGCAATGGGCAACTTGCATTGCCTCGACGGCGCCACCGGCGAGGTCCTGTGGGAGCACGACGTCGTCACCGAAACCGGCGCGGTGCCGCCGCAATGGGGCAAGAGCAGTTCGCCGCTGGTCTATGACAATCTGGTGATCACCAGCGCCGGTGGACCGGATGGCAAGTCGCTGGTGGCTTACGACAAACTGGACGGCCACCTGGTGTGGAGCGCGGCGACGACGCGTCTTCATACTCCTCGCCCACCGTGATGACCCTCTGCGGAGTGCCGCAAATCGTAATAACCAACGCCACCGTGACCTGCGGGCACGATCCGACCGACGGGCACATTCTGTGGCAACACGCCTGGCCCGAAGCCGGCATGGCTTCGCCGAACGTGGCCCAGCCGCTGGCCGTCGGCGACGATCGAGTCCTATTGAGCAAAGGCTACGGCGTTGGCAGCACGCTATGGCAAATCAAGCACGAGGGGGACGACTGGTCGGTCGAGCCAATCTGGAAAACCAACAACCTCAAGACCAAGATGACCAACGCCGTCTTGAAGGACGGCGCGGCCTACGGACTGGACGAGGGCATGCTCTCGTGCGTCGAGGCGGCCACCGGCCGCAAACTGTGGAAACGATCGCGCTACGGACACGGGCAAGTGCTGTTGGTTGGCGATCTGTTGTTGGTACAGTCCGAGACCGGCGAAATCGCCCTGGTCGAGGCCTCGCCCAAGCGCTTTCGTGAGCTGTGCCGAATGAAGGTCGTGGACGGGCAGAGCTGGAACTATCCGGCGCTGGCGGGCAACAAGCTCGTCGTGCGGACCGATAAGGAAGTCGCCTGCTACGAGCTGCCGCTGGTTTCGCCCTGAGCCGGCGTGGCGACCTGCTCCGACGTGGGCAACGGCTGTTCCAGCAGCCAATCTTCCAGAATGATGTGCTCCACCGCCGGCGCCCGCAACAGGGCCGTGCGCGACGGCAACACCGCCGACAACCAGGGCCGCCGCACGGCCCGGGCCATCGCTCGCAGGCCGAGCTTGTTGATCGAGTTGCCGGCCAGCTGGGCCTGCACGTTGTCGCGCAGCCGGTTGAACGTGGCGGGGATCAGGTTCGGCCCGGGCCCGACGTGAATCACCGTTTCCACGCCCGAAGCCAGCGTTTCGTACACCGCGTCCCACAGCCGCTGCGGGTGATCGATCCACTGGTTCAGAATCTCGCGGCTGTTGAAGTCGTTGTAGCTGGCCTTGCCGGTCACCAGCGAGAAGACCTGCGGGTGGGGCCTGGTAAAGCCGCCGGGCAAGGTATGGGCCAGTACGCCCACGCGGTTGGGAATGTTGCGCTGCCACACCAGCGGCGTGTGAACCGGCGGCCAGCGATCGCTGTTCTTGCGCAGATAGACCCGCTTGGGAAACACGTCATGCATCAACTTGCCGAAGCGGTCGACCGTGCCGTATTGCCCCAACAGCAAAACCGTGTTGGGGGCCAGAAACGACGAGATGCCGATCACGCCGGCCCCTTCGGCGTTGATGTGCAGGCAGAGCCGTTTGACTTCGTCGAAGTCAAGTACCGGCCCGCGCGAGAAGAGCACGCCCATCGTGACGTTTTCAGCCAGGGCGACGCAATCGGCCGCCACGGCCAGGGGAAGCTTCAAGGCGTGCTGCATTTCAAACACACCCGCGGCGATCACGGCGGTCAGCTCACCCAGGCTGTAGCCGAACACCATGCGAGAACGTTGGAAGTCGAAATCGAAAAACTCTTTCAGAATTTCGAGCTGCGCCAGCTCCACAGCCACGATCATCGAAACCGCTTCGTGGTAGGTTTCCAGGCTGGTCTCGCGACCCTCGCGCACGCGCCCGACCAGGTCGACCCGCTGCCGCACCGCGTCGGCGCAAATGTGGCTGGCCTCGCTCAGGTAGCGTTCGACCGTGGCTCCGTACACCGGATGCGCGAGCAGCTCGGCGGTACGGCCCAGATTCGAGATGTTGTAGCCGCGGAAGGCGACGGCAACCTGACCAAAACGGTCACGCGAGGTAATGGCCATCAATGATCGACAGAGGGGTTGTTTGAGCGGAAAATCGGGAGCGCGACGCCCGGATGCCCGACGGCCGTGACTGGCGATTGAGCGTCCTATACATAATACTCACTAAAGAGGGGAAAGCTTACCCGACTTTTTTCGGTTCTCCGACCGCCAGCCGGCTTGCGGTGCCGTCATGCACCGCGCGAAACGAACGAACAGACCGCGCTCTGGCGATTGCAAACGCTTTGTGCGACAGTGCTTTTTCCATGTCCCCACGCTCTCCCATCGCGGTTGTCACCGGTTCGTCAAGCGGCATCGGCCGGGCGATTGCCGTGGCGCTGGCTGCCGACGGCGCGAGCGTCGTCGTGCACACGCGCGGGAATCGAGCCGGCGCCGACGAAACGGCCGCGCTGGTCGAACAGCAAGGAACCGAGGCCACGGTGCTGGTTGCCGATTTAGCGCTTGCAAAAAACCATCAGCCGCTGGTCGAAGCGGCCTGGACGTGGCGCACGGCGTGGACATTTGGATCAACAACGCCGGCGCCGACGTGCTGACCGGCGAAGCCGCCGGCTGGTCGTTCGAGCGCAAGCTCGACACCCTGTTTCGCGTCGACCTGGCCGCCACGATGGCGCTGCGCGCGACGCCGCGCGCGCATGAAAGCCCGCGCCGCCGGCACCATCGTCAATATCGGCTGGGACCAGGCCGACGTGGGCATGGCCGGCGATAGCGGCGAGTTGTTTGCCGCCATCAAAGGGGGCGTGATGGCCTTCACGCCGCAGCCTGGCTCGCACGCTGGCTCCCCAGGTGCGCGTCAATTGCGTGGCGCCGGGCTGGATCAAGACGAAGTGGGCCCAAGGGGCCTCCGAGAGCTGGCATCGCCGCGCCGCGGACGAATCGCTGCTGGCGCGTTGGGGCACGCCCGAGGACGTGGCCGGCATGGTCCGCTTCCTGGTTTCGCCGGCGGCCGCCTTCATCACCGGACAAACGCTGAACGTCAACGGCGGGTTCAAACACTCCTGAAGCCGCATGAGCGAACGCATTCATTTCGTCACCGGGCGTCTGGCCGAGCACTCGCTGCGCAGCCTGCTCGCCGAGCTGGCGCCGCGCGTCGGTTTTGACTACTCGGTCGACGTGCTGGGCATCACCGTGGCGGCCCTGATGACGACCGACTGGATCGCGCCCCGCATCCGCGTGCCGCCGGGAACTTCGCGCGTCCTGGTGCCCGGCTATTGCCGGGGGGACATCGAAGTCGTCGCCGCAGCGGCCGGCGTGCCGGTCGAACGCGGCCCGCGCGATTTGCGCCGCTTGCCGGAATTCTTCGGCCAGCAGCCGGCCGCGGACTACGGCGCCTACGACATTGAAATCCTGGCCGAGATCAACCATGCCCCGCGGCTGCCGCTGGTCGACGTCCTGGCCGAAGCCGCGCGGCTGCGGGCCGCCGGCGCCGACGTGATCGACGTCGGTTGCGATCCGGGCGAACCGTGGTCCGGTGCGGGCGCGTGCGTCGCGGCGCTGGTGGGCGAAGGCCACCGCGTCTCGATCGACAGCATGAACCCGCGCGAAGTCGAGCCGGCCGTGAAAGCCGGCGCCGAGCTGGTCTTGAGCGTCAACAGCGGCAATCGCCAGGCAGCCGCCGATTGGGGCTGCGAGGTGGTGGCCGTGCCCGACGATCCGGCGACGCTGGCGGGGCTGGACGAAACCATCGAGTTTCTGGCCGCCCGCGGCGTGCCGTTGCGGATCGACCCGATCCTGGAGCCGATTGGCTTCGGCTTTGCCGCGCAGCCTGGGCCGCTACCTGGAAGTGCGCCGCCGCTATCCCGATGCCGAGATGCTGATGGGCATCGGCAACCTGACGGAGCTGACCGACGCCGATTCGGCCCCGATCAACGTCCTGCTGCTGGGGTTCTGCCAGGAGCTGGCGATTCACAGCGTGCTTACCACGCAGGTGATTAACTGGGCCCGCACCAGCGTTCGCGAGTGCGACCTGGCCCGGCGGCTCGTGCATTACGCGGTCGAACATCGGACGCTCCCCAAGCGATTGGAGCCGCGGCTGGTCATGCTGCGTGACGCCGAAGTGCCGCGCTACGGTGCCGAGGCGCTCGACCATCTGGCCGCGCAAATCAAAGACCCGAACTACCGGCTGTTTGCCGAAGAGGGCACGTTGCACGCCGTGTCCGCCGGCGTGCACGAGACCGACACCGATGCGTTCGCCCTGTTCGACAAGCTGCACCGCGGACGTCCGCTCGATCCGGCTCACGCCTTCTACCTGGGCTACGAACTGGCCAAAGCCGTTACGGCGCTCACCCTGGGGAAGGAATATCGCCAGGACGAGGCGCTCGACTGGGGTTTCTTGACCCGGGTCGAACAATTCCACCGGCTGTCGCGCGAGGCCGCGGCCCGCGACGTGCCCGACGCCAGCCCTCCGCACCGCGCCGAAAAACCCGCCCCTTGAACCATCCTGGCCGCCGTGAAACTCGAAGCACGCGACGCACATTCCGCAGGCTGTCTGGTCGAACCTTGGGATCCCGAGGTGGACCTCGAGCAGGCGTTCCTCCGCTTGTCGCGGCGGCCGCATTGCGTGTACTTCGATACGCGCGCTGCGCGACGAAGCGCTAGGGCGCTATTCGTTCCTAGCCGCCGATCCGTTCGATTACCTCGAGGTGCCCGCCGACGGAAGCGACGCCTTGGCGGTGCTCGCAGGGAAGCTCGCCGGACTGCGCACGGCGACAATCGCCGGCTTGCCGCCGTTTCAGGGCGGCGCCGCCGGACTGTTGAGCTACGACCTGGGTCGCTCGCTGGAACGACTCCCGACGCACCGCTTCGACGAGTTTCGCACGCCGGCTTTGGCCATCGGCCTGTACGACGTCGTGCTGGCGGTGGATCACGTGACCGGCCGGACCTGGATCATCTCGCAGGGCTTCCCCGCCACCGAGCCCGCCCAGCGGCGCCGCCGCGCCGCCCAGCGCTTGGACCAATTTCGCCAGTGGCTCGAAGCGCCGACGCCACGGCTGGCCGACGCCCCTACCAATCGACCCGCGGACGATCGCTTGCCGCTGGCGTGTCTAGCGCCCCAATTCCCCGTGCCGGGCCCGGCGGGGCTGTTGAGCAACTTGTCCGCCGAGCATTATCTGGCGGCCATTCGTCGGGCCATCGAATACATTCACGCCGGCGACGTGTTTCAGGTGAACGTGGCCCAGCGGCTCCTCTTTCCGGCCGCCGACGACGCGGCCAGCCTGTACATGCGATTGCGGCGCCGCAATCCGGCCACGTTCGCCGGTTACTTCGATCTGGGCGCCACGCAAATCGTCAGCGCCTCGCCGGAGCGGTTTCTGCGGGTTCGCGATCGCCAGGTCGAAGCCCGGCCGATCAAGGGGACCCGCAGCCGCACGTCCCGGCCCGAGGCCGATCTTTTTGCCGGCGACGAGTTGCTGCAAAATGAAAAGGATCGGGCCGAGAACGTGATGATCGTCGACCTGTTGCGCAACGACCTGTCGCGCGTCTGCCGGCCCGAAAGCGTCCGCGTGACCCAGCTCTGCCGGCTGGAGAGCTATGCCTTCGTACAGCATCTGGTGTCGGCCGTGTGCGGCACCCTGGCCGATGGCCGCTCGGCGCTGGACCTGGTGCGGGGAGCGTTTCCCGGCGGTTCGGTGACCGGCGCTCCCAAGGTGCGGGCCATTGAGATCATCGCCGAGCTGGAACCGACCGACCGCGGCGCGTACTGCGGGTCGCTCGGCTATTTGGGCTTCGACGGCACGCTGGACACCAGCATCCTGATCCGCACCATCACGGCCGCCGGCGGCTGGTGGCAGGCGCCGGTCGGTGGTGGTATCGTGGCCCAGTCGGTCCCGGAGCGCGAATACGAAGAAACCTGGCACAAAGCCACCGGACTGTTGCGAGCCTTGAGCCCCCACGATCCATGATCCTGCTGGTCGACAATTACGATAGCTTTGTGTTCAATCTGGCGAGATACTTCGAGCGTCTCGGCCAGTCGACGCTGGTGGTGCGCAACGACGAGATCGATCCTGCGCGCATCGCGGCGCTGGGGCCGCAGGCCGTCGTGCTGTCGCCGGGGCCGTGCACGCCGGACGAAGCCGGCTGTTCGCTGGCCGTGGTCCGAGAGCTGGCCGGCCGGCTGCCGATCCTGGGGATTTGCCTGGGGCACCAGGCCATCGGAGCGGCGCTGGGCGGACGCGTGGTCCGCGCGGCCGAACCGGTGCACGGCCGACGCTTCGGAAATCTTTCACGACGGCAAGAGCGTGTTTGCCGGCTTGCCCAATCCGTTGGTCGCTTGCCGTTACCACTCGCTGGTGATCGAGCCGGACAGCGTGCCAGCCGACCTGGAGGTCACGGCTTGGACGTCCGACGGCGTGATCATGGCCGTGAGCCATCGGGAGCTGCCGGTGGTCGGCTTGCAGTTTCATCCGGAGTCGATCTTGACCGACGTGGGTTTCGACCTGTTGGCGGCGTTTCTGCGCACCGCCGGCATCGCCCAGCCCGCGCCGGTGCCCCAGATTGCCAGCGAACGGGCCGCGTCGAGCGCCAGTGAGCCGGCGCTACCCTCGCGACCGGTGACATTTTGACGGCCAGCGGAGCATTGCCCCGGGGAGCGATAGCCGTGATTTTAGAAGGCATCGTGACCACGCTTTCTGCCAACGGATCGGTGAACGTCTCGCCGATGGGCCCAGAAGTGGACGCGCCGCTCACGCAGCTCGTACTCAAGCCCTATCGCACGTCGACCACTTACCAGAACCTCAAGCGCACCGGCCAAGGCGTGTTCCACGTCACCGACGACGTCGAGCTGCTGGCCAGGGCGGCCGTCGGCACGCCCGATCCGCTGCCGCCGATGACGCGGGCCGCGGCCGTGGACGGTCGCATCCTCAGCGGAGCCTGCCGCTGGTACGCCTTTCGCGTCCGCTCGCTCGACGACGCCGCCGAGCGAACGCGGATCGTGTGCGAGGTGGTGGACCGGGGGACGCTTCGCGAGTTTTTCGGCTTCAACCGGGGCAAGCACGCCGTGCTCGAGGCGGCCATCCTGGCCACCCGCACCGAATTCTTGCCGGCCGGCGAGATCCTGTCACAATTTGAGAAGTTGAAAGTCCTGGTCGAAAAGACGGGCGGGCCGGCCGAGCGGCGGGCCTTCGAGTTCTTGGAGGCCTACGTAAACGCGCGCTGCCCGTCAGCACGCGATTAACGCGGGGGCCACCCGACCACCGCCAGCAGATTGTTTTTCTGATGCCCATGTCGGTTGAAGTCGCCGCGCCCAGCCGCCTGCATTTCGGGATGTTTTCCTTCGGCCAGCCCGCGATGCCGCAGTTCGGCGGTGTGGGAGTGATGGTCGCTCGGCCGGGGTTGCGACTGCGGATCGACCCGGCCGAGCGTTTCGCCGCCTGCGGCCCCTTGGCCCGGCGCGCCGAAGCGGTCGTGGAACGTCTCGCCCGGCGGTGGCAACTGCCCGAGCTGCCGGCCTGCCGATTGGAGATTGTCACCGCGCCGCCGGAACACGTCGGCCTGGGAACCGGCACGCAACTGGCACTGGCCGTAGCGGCGGGCCTGAACGCCTTTCGCGCTCGACCTCCGCAAAACGCGCAGGAACTGGCCGCGGCGACCGGTCGCGGCACCCGCTCCGCGATCGGCACCTACGGCTTCCTGCACGGGGGGTTGCTGGTCGAGGGAGGGAAAACGAACGAAGAATTGCTCGCGCCGCTCGACGCGCGCGTCGAACTGCCCGACGACTGGCGGTTCGTGCTCGTCTCGCGCCGGGGTGAGCGCGGGCTGGCGGGCGAGGCCGAACAGCAGGCCTTTTGCGAGCTGCCGCCAGTGCCGGTGGCTGTCACGCGCGAGTTGCACCGAGAAGTCGAAAACGCGATGCTACCAGCGGCCAGGGCCGGGGCATTCGAGGCTTTCAGTCGCAGCCTGTACCGCTTCGGGTACCTGGCCGGCACATGCTTCGCAAACCGCCAAGGCGGACCGTTTGCCGGCGCCGCGGTCGCCCGGCTGGTGGCGACCGTCCGCGAGTTGGGCGTCGAGGGCGTCGGGCAAAGCTCCTGGGGGCCCACGGTCTTCGCAATCGTCGAAGACGAAGGGGCGGCCACCCGACTGGCCGACACCTTGCGGACACGTCTGGAATTGGACGATATGCTGATCGTGACCGAGACCAATCGGCAAGGCGCACGGGTTCGCTGCCAGGAACCGCCATGAAAGAATCTGCAGGCACGTTGATTTACCAGCTCGGCGAGCAGGGGCTCGAGGTGCTGCTCGTGCACCCTTCTGGCAACTACAACCGGCACGCCGCGTGGAGCATTCCCAAGGGAAAGCCGGACGAGGGCGAATCGCTGGAAGACGCCGCCCGCCGCGAAACGCTCGAAGAGACCGGCGTGACGGCCGGGTCGCTGGTGCCGTTGGGCTTCATCGACTACACGAAGAGCAGCAAACGGGTCCACGCGTTTGCCGGGCTCCCGGCCGCGGGCACGCCAAGATGCGCATCGTGGGAGGTAGACCAGGTCGAGTTCGTGGCCCTCGAGCGCGCCCGCGCGTTGCTCCACGTCGACCAGGTCCCCTTTCTCGACCGACTCGCGGAACTATTAGGCCGCAGCGGGGTTGAAGTCCCTGCGGACCTATTATTTCGGAAGAATGAATCCCCCCAAACAGGCCCCCGAATGTTGCCTCTCGAAGACCAGATCGTCGTCGCCCTGCGACGCACGAGTCACGCCATTGACGTATGGTCTCGCCAGCTCTTGCAGCAATATGGGCTGACATCTCCTCAGTTGGCCACGTTGCGCGAGATCAAGCCGGCCAGAACGTAACCAACGGCGCGCTGGCGATCGCTTTGCACCTGAGTCAACCGACGGTCACGGGAATCTTGAATCGACTGGAACAGCGCGGGCTGATCGCGCGCGTCCGCTCCGAATCGGATCGCCGCAGCATCCTGGCGACCATCACTCCCGAGGGAAGTCGGCTGGCGGCCGACTCGCCCCCCGTTGTGCGACCGCTTCTGCCAACAACTGGTCAAGCTTTCCGAAGAAGAGCGCCAACGGATTCTCTCGGTGTTGCAACAGGTGGCCGAGATGATGCACGCGCGCAAGTCGGCGAAGAGCCCTTCCTGTTCCACGCCTGAGCAACGGCAGAGCGTGGCGTGC
>CAVQEL010000008.1:0-6477 GCA_963711515.1 uncultured Planctomycetota bacterium
AATCAGTGTGGCTGCAATCAGTGCGGCTGCGACCAATAGACCAATAGTGCCCGGCCATCTCGCTCGGGGAGCTCGTGCTTTGTCGGAGCCTGATTTTCTGGTCAGACTTCGCCGTAAAGCCAAAGCACTGCTGGACAAGCCAGCAATGGCTCCCGAGTTGGTGACTGGACCATGCGCTAGAACCCGTTGACGGACCAGTGCGGCGCGTCGGTGGTGAGCTTATGGACGCCGTACGATGCGCCGACCTGGTGCAGCTTCGTGTTGGCGTTGACGTCCTCCATAAACGAGACGTTGACTTCGTGGCCGTCCTTTTTCTTGATCGCGATTTTGCCGTCCCACG
Source organism: uncultured Planctomycetota bacterium (assembly GCA_963711515.1). Taxonomy (GTDB): domain Bacteria; phylum Planctomycetota; class Planctomycetia; order Pirellulales; family PALSA-1355; genus CAVQEL01. The sequence goes on from CAVQEL010000008.1 coordinate 341, forward strand.
TGATGTGCATGTCGACCGCCTTGCCGGCGATGTGGTTGCTCTGTAGCGCGGGGGCCACTTTGCTCTTGGGCGGGAGCGCCAGCCCAAAGCCGGTGACCATTTCCTTGGCGCCCGCCTTGCTCTTGGCCAGGTCGCCATGGTCCCACTCGATGTCGACGCCCACGCGTGAGGTGGCGGCCTTCGGCCGCGACCTGCCAAGATAGATCAGCCACGACCAGTGAAACAGGTAAGCCCGTTTGGCGTCGCGGCGGGTGGCGGTCACTTTGACCGTGGCGCCGGCCTCTTCGAGGGCCGCGATGAAGTCGTCGAGATGTTCCCGGAACTTCGGGTCCAGATCGTCCAGACTGGTGCTGTTGGTGGCATGGACGTTGGCCCACGTCACCCAGTACTTGCCGCTGAGTGTCTTGGCCATGGGCGGCGTATCTCCCGGCGTAGCGCGAAAACCAGAAACGATAGACGAGCATCACGACCAGGCTGACCAACAGCGCTCCGTCGATCCAGGCCGCCGCCTGCGACAAGCCGCGGAAGCGGTAGTCCTCGCCGAGCGCCGCGTCGGTCCATTCGAGATCTTCCTGTTGCTCCGGCAGCTTGTCAAAAACACCCCGCACGAAGGCCCGCCGCTGGGGCACGTCGCCGGTGGCGGCAAAATAGCACCCGCTGTAGAAGAGCGGGTCGGTGTCCGTCTTTTTGACGTCAGGGTCGTGGGCATAGCCGTAGACGATGACGTTGGTCAGCGGCGTCCGCACGGTACGCCGGATCTTGCACAGCAGGGCATAGAGCTTTCGATTGCCGGGCTTTGACAGGCGCCTTTTTCGCGAAACAGCTCGTAGACCTTGGCCTCGAACAACCCGCAGGCATGGGTCACGACGGCTTCGAGCTGTTCGGGAATCGGCGGATTTCCGACCGAGAAACCTTTGCCGAATCGCTGCCGGCTGGTCACCTCCTGCGGCAGCCGGCGGAGCAGCTCGCGAAAGCCGCTTTCTTCCTCCAAGCCGACGACCAGCGACGTCACGGGGCAGCGGAGCTTGAGCGTGCGGACCAGCGTCTCGACGTCGCGATCGACGACGTGCTGCAGGGCCGAACCTTCGCGGCCGCCCCGCTGCACGCTGCTGTAGGGCAAGAGCGTCATCACGCCGTTGACGGGGGCCAGCGGATCGCGCAGTCTTTTTGATCAGGCGGCACAGATACTCCAGCCGCAATTCCTGCTCGCGCTGGTCATCGGGCGGGACGCTGGCGTGCTTGAATTCGGCCACCGGCGCGACCGCGTCGTCGTCCGGCGAAAAGGCGATCGTGCCGCGAATGTCGCGCGTCGCCGGCACCGCGGCGGGAGGAAATAGCTGAGAGGCCGCCACCGATGGCTGCGTTTTTCGCGCCGGCTCGCCGGCCAGTTCCGAATCGGGGGCCTCGGCACTGTCGTCTTCGGGTTGCCCGGACGTGAGCTGGCCCTCGGTCATCGTGCCGCGAATGTCGGGCACTTGCGCCGCTCCGGGCATGGTACGGCCGGCCTGGCCTTGCAGTTGCTCGGCGGTCCGTTTGGCGGCCTCCGCCATTTTGCTGAGACAGCCAACCTGGCTGCAAACCAGATACACGCCGTCGGGTTCGGCAAACCAATGCAGCGCGGCGGCACCGGTCGGCACGTCGCGCACGCGAAACGGCAGTTGCGAGGCCTCGAACAGGTTGCGCTCGAACAAGTCGCCGGAGGAGCCCAACACCAAAAAAAGAGGGGTGTACTGCAAGTCCAGCCCGTGTGCACGCAACTCGGCGATCCCTGCCTTCCAGGCGTACTCGATGTCGGGATAGCGTGAAACGTCCCCTTCCAACCACAAGCGCAAGACGTAGTACAAGAGGACGGGAATCGCGATGATCAGCCCGACCAGCAGCCAGGTGAAGTACCACAGCTTGCGAAAGTCGGCGAGCGTGGGATTGTCGTAAGCGACATAATAGCCCACCAGCGTGGCCACAACGAGCATCACGAAGACCAGGATCGAAATCCGCGCCGGCAGCGAGATGGCCGCCAGCCGGCGGGCCCCGGTGGCGATGCCGCTGGGCGACGTCAGCAGGGCCCGCAACGGGTAGAGCAAGGCGTCAATAAATTGTCGGAGATAGTAGAGCATGGGCGTGGCGGTTGGGCCTCAATCGGCGCGACGGGCTAGTGCTTTGTCATAGCCTGATCTTCGGCTCAGACTTGCCATGAGAGCCAAAGCACTGCTGGACAAGCCGGCAGTGGCACCCGAATGGTTGACGTTGACAATGCACTAGGACGATCCAAAGGGATTGAACAGGACAAAATACAAGATCAGGTTGATGCCTCCCAGGATGATTCCCACCAGCAGGTACGAAACAAAAAAGGCCTTGCCGTCCAGCGCCGGCGCTCCGCCGGGCATTTGACCGCGGTCGGTGATGGGAGGCAAACCCTGGCCCAGCCGAATGGCCTTGGACGTCTGGCGGGCCCAGGTCTCGAGGTCCGGGGGGAGCCCCAGGGCTTCGGCCTCGTAGGCGGATTCTTCCGGGTCGCGATACAAGCCGCGGAAGCCGAGCACGGCGCAGAATGTAGAACACTTCGAGCGCGTCGCGTTTGGGGAGCGTCGCCGATTCGCCGGCCTTGACGTAGAACTGATGAAAGGCCAACAAGCCGCTGAACATCTCCTGCTCGAGCGCGTTTTCCCGCCACCAATCGCGGCCTTCCCAATCGGCTTCGATGAGCACCTCGTCGATCCAGGCCACGAGCGCGTATTTGGCCAGTTGCCAATCGGGGGTTTGCCCCAGCAGTCCCTCGGCCTGGCGCATCCAGCCCCGAATGTGCTCGCGTTCGTCGGTGGGCGAGCAACTTTCGCCCCGCTCGACGCGCTCCAGCAAGCGGAGTACGTACATGAAAATCGGATCAACGGCTTCCGAAAATCTGGGAGTCATTGTCGATTGGGTACGGCGAACAACGAGAATTGCAATTCAACCGGCTTTCCTCGCGCAGAGACGAGCAACGTGCGCTCTCCCTGCAGGGCATCGCGATTGACGATCAGGTGTTCTTGTAAACGCATCGCCAGCGTTTGCGTCGCCAGGACGTCTTTCCAGGCGGCATTCTGACGGCTGACGCCGAAGTACATCCACGCGCGGTTGGTCGGCAGCGCCCGGGGCACCTGCTCCAGGGGAGTCAGGTGCAGGCCTTCGCGCCGGTGCGCGAAGAGCAGGTCGACTTGCCGGGTGCTGCCCAGCTTCCAGGCGAGCTCGCCCAACAGCGTGCTGCAGTCCTTGTCGCTGAGCGTTCCGTGTGACACGCCGACGTACCAGTCCCAGCCGCTGGAAAACCAGCGCGGCTCGAGCTGCACGCGCATGCCGAGCCCTTCGCCGATGAACGGCCGCTGCTCGAACTCGTAGTCGGGAATCGCGTCCAGCAGCAACTCGATCTGCTGCTTGATGTAATAGAAGATTCGGGCCAGGTCGTCGTGGTCGTAGCGGGGGACGTCGGGCACGCGCCGCGAGCGGCCGAAAATCGACAACTGCCCCAGGATGCGGCACAGCTCGACGTAGGCCGCAAACGGATGGACGCCGCGGGCAAACGCCATCACCGACAGCGTGGCGTACGCGGCGTTGAGCTCTTTGAGCATGAACAGACGTTCCAGATCGCGCGCGTCGTCGCTGACCATGGAAATGCCGCGGTTGATGATCTGTTCGCTGCGGACCTCGATCCGCTGGCCGATCAGATCGTAAATGGCGCGCACGATGTCGCGGCCCAGCGGCGGCCAGCAGTCCACCGCCAAAAGCGGTGGAAAGTATTGCTCGTCGAGCACGGGCAGCGCCTCGCCACCCCCGGCCCGCTTGATCTGGGCGATGGGCAGCAACTCGTAGCCGCTGACATCCTGCGTGGAAAGCATCAGCCGCACGTTGAGCTTGCGCAATTGAATCTGCTGATCGTTGCCGCCGGCGCTCTCGTCGGCCAACTCGCGCGGCTGGGGAAAGTAGCGGCTCGTGGCCCCGTCGCCGGCAACGCCGACGTTGGCACTGCCCAGCTTCAGCTTGGGCACCGCCAGAAAGACGCGCACCACCGGATCGTGGTCGAAGGCCTCCTTCATGTCGACCTTCAAGAACATTGACTCGGTCTCTTCCATCGACGACTTCAAGTCGACGCGATCCGGCTCGTCTCCCGGCCGGACCGAGACCAGCGTGCCGTCTCGCATGCGGGCCTGGCAGACGGTCAATTGAACGTGGTAGTTGGCGATCGCCTCGGCGCTGATTTCAATCTCGCGCAGGCCGTAGTTGTATTCGTGATCCCAACGGTCCGACTGCGAAAGCGCTTCGGCCCAATGGCGGTCCGCCGCCTGAAAATGCTGCGGCCGAAGGAACATCCCTTCGTGCCAATGGACCGGCAGATTCGACATAAGTACCAAGACTCCATTTAACTTGGAGAAGTTAATAAGGATACCATCCGCAGCCGAGGGAACACAAGATTGCCACGACCCAGGGCCCTACCCGGCGAGCCAATCCGGCCAACGGTCCCCATCCACTTAGGCCGGCAGGTGCGACGGCGGGGGTGCCGGGGGCGGGTTCGTTCCGGCAGCGGCGCGCTTGGCAAGCGATGCGAGCCTTTGTTCCCAGCACCCGTTTGGACTGAAGGCCAGCGGGCGCGGACGCGGAATTGCCGAGAAGAGATCATTCACTTCGCCGGGCAGGCAGCCATCGGGCACGCGCGCCGGCGGCAGCGCGGGTCGGACGCCCGCAGCCGCGGATCACCACCAGAGACAGCGATCGCTATTGAAGGTCGATCGACAAGAACGGCTGCTCGCGATCGGCGCTTTCGACGGTCACGTCGATGTCTTTGTCCTGAAACTTGTTTCGCGCGATGGCTTCGACGTGCAGCTTGTAACTGCGGCCCGAGGGGACGCGGCGAATCAGAAAGCGTCCCTGCCGATCGGCCTTGACCGGCGGAATGCCGGCTCCTTCCAGCGTCAGCGTGGCCGACAGGACCGGACGGCCGGCATAGGTCACGCTGCCCAGGATGCTCCGTTCGACCGGCTTCAACAAAGCCCGGGCGGCTTCGACTTCGGTGGCGACCTCAGAGGCCTTGGGACCCGCGGCCGCGGGCTTTTCGGCGAGCGTCACGCGATGGCTGCCCGAGAGAATCTGCTCGACGAGCATGCCGTCCGTGCCGTTGGCGTGCACGACGGTGCCACCGCTGCGGTCGGCCACCTCATGCAGCCGCTTCTCGGTGACGTCGTCCGATTTGGGGGCCGGCCCGACCTCGATGAAGTGGATCGGAACCAATTGGCGGGTCAGCGCGGCGAGCGTCTGCTCGTGCGTCACCCGGTGGCGGGCCAGACCCTGATGATTGTCGCCGTCGGTCAGGACGATGATGGCGGTGGCCGACGTCGGGGGCTCGTTCGACAGCTCGTGCATGGCCCGAGCGATGGCCAGGTACAATGGCTTTTCGCCCCAGGGTTGCAGGGCGTCGAGCTTCCAGGAGATGCCCTCGTAGTCCGTGTCGCGGAAAAACGTGACCGGGTGAAGCTGTTCCACGTCGTCGCCCGGCAGCAGGTTATCGAGCGCCGCAAAGCCGGCTGTGGATTCGAGGTAGCGGTCCTGCGAAACGAGTTGCGGATTGTCGCTGTCCTGCTCCCAGGCCAGCCGATGACCGTAGACCCAAACGCCGACTTTGTAGTCGTCCGAGGTGGAAGCCTCCTGGAGCAGCTTGCGGAGGATGCTTTGCGCAGCGTTCGAGCCGCGTGGTGGGCTTTGCGTCGGCGGTTTGGCGGAAGTCCTGCGCCGCCGCGGCCGGCTGGCTCATGCTTTGCGAGCAGTCCAGCAGGATGGCAATGGCCCCGCGGCTTTTCGGCCCTTTGGCACCCAGAGCGGTCGCTTGCATGAGTACGACTGCCAACGCAATTGATAGCAGACAGCGTGCCATCGTATGTGCTCCTACGTACGGCGACGGTCGGAAGGATTGTCGCGGCCGAGCGACGCCGCGCGACCTCCCGAGCGATTTCATCCACAGCTACGGCTGTCAACTTTATCGGTTACGCCAAGAGGAGCGGATGAGGCGAATTCTTCCGATTCGCCGGTCCCAGAATGCGACGAGCCGGCCCGGCGAGGCCCGGCCGCGATTCGGGCAAGCCAGCAGTGGCACCCGAATTGTTGACAATGCGCTA
>CAVQEL010000009.1:0-17749 GCA_963711515.1 uncultured Planctomycetota bacterium
CATGACCCTGCCAGCCCCGGAACGTAATCCACGCCGTGACAGCGGGCATACATCCCTTGCGAGGGCGATTGCATCGTCACGTCGCTCCCCCGGGCCTCGATCAGCGCATGCGCGAGGCGGCAGACGACGGCGGCGCGCCGGCCGGCTGGGCTGCTGCCTCCGGCGACGACTCGCCCGACCGCGTAAAATAAACCGTCAACAATGCGCAATTGAGCTGATCGCTCTTGCCGACCGGGTTCAGCCGGAACACGTCGACGTTCTCCTCGAACGACGCGGCGTATGCCTGCATGTCGAACTCGAAGGGACCCGTGCACGTGATTTCGATTGGCGGCTCCGACTCGTCCGCTGGCGGGGGCGTGGCATCGGCGGCCAAAGGACCACTCGTCATTTCGAGCCGCATGCGAACGTCGCGCTGCAATCGCAGCTTGTGCAACGTCACGCCGCGCAGCGTGCCCCCTTGCGGGCCCTGGTCTTTCGAGGAAAACAGAATCTCCATGTCGCGCCCGGTGCCCCGGCTGCGTCCCATCCGGAAGTGGACCGGTTCGGACGTCCAGGCCCGTTGGCTCGACATTTCGATGTCGCGGGTCGTGATCTCCAGATCGTCGCCGGCGCCGGGCGCTTTCGATCTGGTAGATGTGGATCGGGCCGATCAGCCGGCCGCCGACGAACTTTCGTTTTGTCGGGTCGACGTTCTTCAGCACGATCCGCTCGTCGAATTGGATGTTCGCCCCCTCGACCGCCCGCATAATGACCGGCCGCGCGGCAGGGTCGGCCCCGGCGTCGGGAAAGAACATCAGCGTGCAGGGGCGCAGCTCCACCGTTCCGTCGGGCGTGGGCGTCATGGTTTTGAACAGCAGCCGCACCCGGTCGCTCTGCCAGATGGCCGGGCTGTCGGCCTCCCAATCGTCCGGAGCAAAATAGCGGGCCAAATCGCGCTGCCGGCGGGTGACATCGGCCCGCGCCTCGGCGATCTGCTGCTCGGACACTTCCTGGGCCACGTGATCTTCGACGCCCGGCTCGATCACCGGAACGGCCAGCAGCCAGTACAGCCAGTAGCAAACCAGCACCACGGCCAGGCTCACCAGCGATTGGCGTGCCAGCATGAGCCGCGTGGGACGTGCCGAGCGTGTTGGTGCCGCGGCCTGAGCCATCCGCCTCGCTTCGCTAGCTGGTGTATTTTTGAATCAGATCGTCCCAGCGGCGCTGCGCCTTGAGGATCAATTCGATCGTCTCGCGCACCGCGCCGGTTCCCCCGGCCAGCGACGTAACGTGATGGGCCGCCGCGCGGGCTTCGGCACAGGCGTCGGCCACGGCCACCCCCAGGCCGACGTGGCGAATCACCGGCACGTCGGGCAAATCGTCGCCGATGTAGCAGACCTGCTGGGGCCCGAGCCCGAGCTGGGCCAGAATCTCCTGGGCCACCGGCAGCTTGTCTTCGGCCGTTTGCCGCACGATCTCGACGCCCAGCTCGGCCGCCCGTACCTTTACGACGTGCGAGCTGCGGCCGGTGATCAGCCCAAACTTGTAACCCGCCCGCTGCCAGAGCCGGATGCCCAAGCCGTCGCGGATGTGAAACTGCTTGGTTTCGATTCCCTGGTTATTGAAGATGATCTGGCCGGCGGTCAACACACCGTCGACGTCGGCCAGGATCAGTTCGACATTTTGGCAGCGCGCTTCGATTTTCATGCGCAATCCCGGGGCCGGGCTCCTCGCGTGGCCGGTTTGCGGCGCGTCGAAGCCACGGCGGCCGGAAACGGCGCCAACACCGGCTCGTCCGCGTTACGCCGGCCGCTCTTACGCCGGCGCTTGCCGTCCGGGGCGGGTAACGCCAACCGGGCTTCCGGGAACAGCGACACCACGTCGGTGATGTCCAGCATGCCCATCGGTCGGCCGCGGCCGTCGATCACCGGCAGCTCGCTGATCTTCCTTTCGGCCATGATAGCGACCGCGTCGAGCATCATCGAGCCGGCAGGCACCGTCGACGGCCGGGCAGTCATCACCTCGCGAATCGGACGGTCGAGCGCCGCGTCGCGCTTGTGCTCAAACAACCGCGCCAGATCGCTATCGGTAAACAGCCCGGCCAGTTTCCCTGCGCGGTTCACGAGCATGATCGCGCCGGAGCGGCGGCCGGCGTGGCCGTGTTCGACGAACACTCGCCGCACGGCGTGCGATTGCGGGGCCAGACGACATTCGGCCAGCGGCCGCATGAACTCCTCGACCTTGCTCAATTGCCGCCCCAGGCTGCCCGCCGGATGAAAGCGGGCAAAATCCTCGCGGCGAAACGCCCGCAACCGGCTGGTCACCAGCGCCAGCGCGTCGCCCAGAGCGAGCATGGCCGTGGTGCTGGTGCTGGGCGCCAGGCCCAGCTCACAGGCCTCTTGCAGCGGCCCCAGCTCGATGACGACGTGGCGCGGCCCGGCCCAGCGTGCTGGTGCGCCGCGCGGTGACCGCAATCATCCGCACGCCAAAATCGGCCAGCGACGGAAGCAATCGGACGACTTCCTCGGTCTCGCCGCTTTGCGAGAACAGAAGCAGTACGTCGTCCGCATGAATGCGTCCCAGGTCGCCGTGCACGGCTTCGGCCGGGTGGAGCCAGTGGCTGCGCGTGCCGGTCGAGGCCAGCGTGGCGGCAATCTTCTGGGCGATCAGTCCGGCTTTGCCCATGCCCGAGGTGATCACGCTGCCGCGGCAGGCAAACAGCGCGCTTACCGCACGGCAGAAAGCGCCGTCGAGCCGCCGGGCCAGGCTTTCCAAGGCCCGACTTTCGAGCGTGATGATCTGGCGGGCGTAGCGGAGCTGTGCGTCGTCGCTGATCGCTAGCGTACGCCTGGCATGGGCCATCGGGGGACCTCGCGATGGAGCGGAAAATGCGGGGCAAAACGGGGACGGAGGATTGTAGCCGCCTGCCGGGTGCCGGGCAACGCGGGTACCGGTCGGGCGGGGGTGGATCGGTGAGCCAGCCAGACGAGACACGCCATCGCCGTTGGCGCTGGGCTAAACGAATTGGCGCGGTGCACGCTGGGCGGTCCTGGTCGAGCGTGGGAGGATGGCTTATAATCCCCGGCTTACCAGCGTGGCCGTCGTGGCGCAGTACCGGCCGCTAGCACCTCTGGCCGTTTTTGGAGAACGACTGCGATGATCGTCACGACTAGCGAACTGTTTCAGCAGGCCTATGGCAAGTACGCCGTCGGCGCGTACAACATCAACAATCTCGAGCAGACCGTCGGGCTGTTCCGCGGCAACCTGGGACTGGTGGACTCGAACGACGACCCGGCGGACCCGGCCACCAGCGCCCCGTTTATCATTCAGCTCTCGCGCGGGGCCCGCGGCTACACCGACAAGCGATTTCTCGAAGCCATGATCCGGGCCGCCGAGGAGGTGTTTGCCAAGGCGATTTTCGCCGTCCATCTGGACCACGGCACCGAAGAGGTGTGCTACGACTGCATCGACAGCGGGTTCTATTCGTCGGTGATGATCGACGCCTCGCACGAAACGTTCGACGAGAACATCGCCATCACGCGGCGTGTGGTCGAGCGAGCCCACGACAAGGGCATTTCGGTCGAAGCCGAACTGGGCATGCTCGGCGGCGTGGAAGAGGACATTGAAGTCGACGCCGAGAACGCCTGCCTGACCGATCCCGACCAGGCCGTGGAATTCGTCGAGCGCAGCGGCTGCGATTCGCTGGCCGTGGCCATTGGCACCTCGCACGGGGCTTACAAGTTCAGCGGCAGCCAAGGGCTGCACTTCGACCGCATCTCCGCGATTCAGAAACTCCTGCCCGGCTTTCCGCTGGTCATGCACGGCTCGAGCAGCGTGCCCCGCGAGTGGGTCGAGCGAATCAACAAAGCCGGCGGTAAGCTGGGCGATGCCAGCGGAGTGCCCGAGGATCAGTACCTGCCGGCGGCCAAGCTGGGAGTGACCAAGGTCAACATCGACACCGACGGCCGGCTGGTGTGGTGCGGCATTTATCGCGAAGTGTTTCGCGACAAGCCCGAGGACTTCGATCCCCGTACGCCGGGCAAGCCCTTTATGGCCGCCTACGCAAAATACATCATGGGCAAGAATCAGAAGCTCGGGTCCGCCGGGCAGCTCGAAAGCGTGCGGGCCGCGCTGACCGGCCAGCCCGTGTGAGGTCGATTGCCGGGTGCGCCGGCATGGCGCCCGACGTGCGAGCGTATTATTCCTCGAAGTCGTTCGACACGGCGCCTAGATCATCCTCCTGCGGACCGTCGTAGAAGGCTCGGTCGGGCGTGTCGCGGGCTGCGCGGATGACCCACACCTTCGGCACCGGCTTGTCGCCCCTGGTGTCGACAAAGAAATGATAACCGGCGCTTGCCGGACGGTCGGGGCGGCTGGCCACCACCAGCATCTGGCCGGGGGCCAGCAGCGGCGACAGCTTCAGTTCGTGAAAGACCCGCTTCGGTCGCTCCTGCGTCCAGCGCATCATGCCGTCGCTGCCGCGGACGCGATTTTGAAAGTCGCCGTAATGCAGTTCCGGCGTCAGCTCGACCCGCACACGGCCGTCGGGCTCGGGAAAGGCCCGCAGCTCCAGCCGGCATTCTGCTTTGCGATAGGTCTTGCCGTGCACCTGGCCGTTGGCATATTCGAGAATTGCCATCTCTTCGTGGGCATGCGGAATCACCAGTTCGTTGCGCTTGCCCGACTTAGCATATAGCACGCGCAGGTTCACCTCATTCTCGGAATCGAGCGCCACTTTGCCTTTGTTTTCCTCGGCGATCGGGCGGTCGGTAACTTTTAGCAGGCTGGCCAAGGCGGCCGGCACGTTGGGCCCCAGCACGCCGGCTCGAAAGCCATTTTCGGCCAATCGCTTCCGCAATTCGGGATCCAGAGGCTGCTCGTCCACCAATTGCCACAACTCGTCCAGTTGCTCGCTCCCCTGCGGCGCAACCGCTGAAAAGACTTCCAGCGCGATCGCCTCCGGAGAGACCGCAAGCGGCACCAGCGGCGACTTCGCCACCGAGTGCGGCTCGACGACCGCGCAGCCGCCGCCGGCCACCACGGCCACTATGATCAAGATGGCGCACAGCGCACACGCATGCCGATACTCGGGTGCGGAAAACTGGCTTGAAGTATGGAAACGCGAAGAACTTTCGCCGCGACGTGAGGGGCGTAGGGTACGGCCGCCGCCGCGCGATGTCAATTGCAGGCGCCGCGTGCTTTCGCGGCCCTGCTAGCTTAACCACCGCGCAAAAGCCGCGGCGTGCGGATTTTCTGGCCGAACACGCGCCCGTAGCGCTCTTCGAGCTGCCGGAAGTTGCACCGCAAAAACGCATACACGTCCTGCGGCGGATCGAGCGACAGCCACTTGCCAGCCAGCTCTTGCACCACCGCGTCGTATTGCTTCTGCGAATGCGTGTGGGCGTAGCAACGTCCCGGGTGGCGCCGCAGGTCGCCGTCGAACGCGGGTCCAATGTGCCACAACTCGTGCACCACCGTCGCCAGTTTCTCCTCGAACGGCCGCTCCAGGAATCGCGGCAGGTAGAAACTCAACAGGTACAGCATCTCGCGGCCCGCGTCGTCGAACAGCCGCTCGACGGTCCAGGCGCGGCCGCGGCGGCGGCTCTCGAGCCGGCCTCCCTCGAATCGCATCGGCGTCAGAGAGGCGTACATTCCGTGCCGCGAGCGGATACGCGCCTGGCAAAAACGAATCGCCACGCGGCTCATTTCAATGTGCGATAGCTCGGGCAAACGCGCGGCCAGATCGGTGCACAGCAGGCGCATGTGCTCGGTGAAGTTGAAGCCCTGCTGCGCGGCAGGCACCACGGCGGACTTGCCGAAGGGACCGCTTGTCGGATCGCTTCTCGTGGGCCCGGCCATGTGTCACGTCCTTGCCACGGCGCTGGCAAAACACGTCGCGGGAGCTAGCCCGCCGCCGGGCTCTCGAACGTCGGGCGCGTCGAACGCTGGTGCACCCGATCGCGCACGCCGACGAATTCCAGAATCGCCCGGTTGCCGCCGTCGCCCAGGCGGGGTTTGGCCAGCTTCAGAATCCGCGTGTAACCACCCGGCCGATCGACGAAGCGTGGAGCGACTTCAGAGAACAACACTCGCACGGCCTGCTTGTCGCCCAACAGCCGCAGCGCCCGGCGCCGGGCCACGACGACCGGTGCCATGGCCGCGTTCCACTTTTGATAATCGGAACCCTCGCGCCACTTCTTCCATGCGTCGGTGTCGCGTCTGGCGGTGGTGCCGAGCTGCTGTGCTTCTTCCAGCGCGGGCAGCGCCTTGCGGGCGATCGTGATGCAACGCTCGACCAGCGGCCGCACTTCTTTGGCCTTTTCGAGCGTGGTGATGATCCGCCCTTTGACCTTGGGACGGTTCTCGTCGTCCTCGGCGTCCCGCTCGGTCAGAAACAGGCTGCTGGCCAGGTTGCGAAGCAAGGCCCGCTGGTGCGCGGGCGAACGGCCGAGCGTGCGGCCTCGTCGTCGGTGTCGCATGGTTGCACTGAATTGGTTTGTGTGTCGGACGCCCCGCGGGCTAGCAACCCGGCGGGAGTCGATGTTCTTTACCGTGTTCGTTACGGTGTTCGTTACCGTTGTTTTACCAGTTGGTGGCCCGCGCGCTCACACGCTGGCCGCCGCGGTCGGGATGCGCATGCCCAGTCGCAGGCCCAACTCGGCGAGCTTTTCCTGCACTTCGTGCAAGGTCGTTTCGCCAAAGTTGCGGACCTCGAGCAATTGATCTTCGTTGCGCCGCACCAGATCGCGGACCGTGTGGATGTTTTCCGACTCCAGGCAGTTGGTGGCCCGGACCGAAAGCTTCAGCTCGGCCAGGCTCATGTTGAGCGTCGACTCCAGCGCCGCGTCGGTGCCCGGACCGATGCCGCTGCGGGCACCCACGTGGACGCGCGATCCCAATTCGCTGTATTGCACGAACGGGTTCAGATGCTTCCGCAAAATCTTGGCCGACTCGACCAGCGCCATCTCGGGATGGATCGAGCCGTTGGTCCAGATTTCGATGGTCAGTTTGTCGTAGTTGGTCTTCTGGCCGACGCGGGTCTCCTCGATCTCGTACCGCACGCGGACCACCGGGCTGTAGACGGCGTCGATCGGAATGATGCCGATTTCCTGCACGTTCGGGCTGTGCTCGGTGGCCGGCACGTAGCCGCGGCCGTTCTCGATCACCATTTCCACGGTAAACGGAACGTCGTCGGTCAGCGTGGCGATGACGTGATCCTTGTTGATCACTTCCACCGTTTCGTCGGTCTGCACGTCGGCCCCGGTGACCGGGCCCTTGGTGTTCTTTTCGATGCGCACGACCTTGGTCGAGTCGGTGTAGTTCTTCACGACCAGCGACTTGATGTTCAGCACGACGTCGGTCATGTCCTCGACGACGCCGGGCAGGGTGGTGAACTCGTGCTGCGCACCCTGCACCTTGATTTGCGTGACCGCGCTGCCTTCGAGGCTCGAGAGCAGAATGCGGCGCAACCCGTTGCCGATCGTCACTCCAAAACCGCGCTCGAACGGCTCGGCCACGAACTTGCCGTACGTGCCGGAAAGCGTATTCGTATCACAGGTAACCAGACTGGGCAGTTCCAACCCACGCCATCGAATGTGCATATCAAGCCTCCGCAAGCGCGCCATCGCGGACCATAACGGCCGTCCGCATTCGGGCCAACATATATGTACGGGTTGTGTTGCGCGCTCGAGGCCTGCCCTGCGGCGGCCGAGCGGCGTGCAACGAGAACGATCGGTTCCCTGGATGGTTCGTTTCGGGATTGATGGTTGCGTCCGAGATTTCTGCGGGGTCGCAATTTCTGCGGGCAAAGCCCGCTCGTTGACGGTTACTTCGAGCAAAGCTCGATGATCAGTTGAGTCTGCACCGGAATCGAAATATCCTCCGCGTCGGGGAGCCGCGCCACGCGCCCCTCGGGAATGCCGCCTTCGAGCAACGTGAGAAAGTCGGGCGCGTTGCGGCGGTTTTCCGCCAGGTTCGCTTGCACGAACTGCAGACTCTTGGCCCGGTTCTTCACCCGAATTACGTCGCCCACGCGCACAATGTAGCTGGGAACGTCGACGTGGCCGCCGTTGACCGTGATGTGGCCATGCGACACCAGTTGTCGGGCCTGAGCGCGGCTGCTGGCAAAACCAAGCCGGTGCACGATATTGTCCAAGCGCCGCTCGAGCAGGCTCATCAGCGCGTTGCCCGTGTTACCTTTGGTGCGGGTGGCACGAGTGAAATAACCACGAAACTGCCGCTCCAGCACGCCGTAATAGTGTTTCACCTTCTGCTTTTCGCGGAGGTGCGTGGCATAGTCGGTTTGCTTGCCGCGGCGATATTGGTGCATGCCGGGCGCCGCGTCACGACGCTCGATCGCGCACTTGGGCGTATCGCACCGCGTACCCTTCAAGAACAGCTTCAATCCATCGCGGCGGCACAGCCGGCAAACGGGTCCTGTGATGCGAGCCATACGATATCTCTTTGTCTAGCTTTCTGGTGATCGGCGGTGGTGATGTTTTGGTGGGCCGAAACTGTTGCCGCTGGCAGCCGAAAACGAGTTACACGCGGCGCTTCTTCGGAGGGCGACAACCGTTGTGCGGCAGCGGAGTCACGTCTTCGATGCTCTTGATCGTCATGCCGGCGGCCTGCAGGGCCGTGATCGCGCTTTCGCGCCCGCTGCCCGGTCCCTTGACGCGGACGTCCAGTTCCTTGACGCCGAACTTGGCCGCCTTCTCGGCGCATTGCTGCGCGGCCATCTGGCCGGCGAACGGAGTGCTCTTGCGGCTCCCCTTGAAGCCGCTCGTGCCGGCGCTGGACCAGCAGAGCGTATCCCCCTTGGTGTCAGTGATCGTGACGCTCGTATTGTTGAAAGTCGCCTTGATATGGGCAACGCCAACCGTCACGTTGCGGCGGGTCTTGCGCCGTTTACTTTTGGCCACGTCCGATGAGCTCCTCAGTTAACGCGTGTGTCTGCTATCTGTGCTTCTGCGAGCCAACGTTTCCGTCCTGCCTGCGGCGGCTCATGGCGTCCGAATCGGGCGCACGTAGCCGAGATTGTTTACCTCAGATCCCTGCTTACCTCAGATCGTCGTTTACCTCAGATCCTTGACGCCCTTCTTGCCGGCCACGGTTTTCTTCGGACCTTTGCGGGTACGGGCGTTGGTCCGCGTGCGCTGGCCGCGCACCGGCAGCCCGCGGCGATGCCGCAGCCCGCGATAGCACCCGATGTCTCGCAACCGAGAGATGTTTTGCGCCACCTGGCGGCGCAACTGTCCCTCGACGACGTAGTCCTTGTCCAATAAGGCCGCCAGCCGGGCCAGCTCATCTTCGTGAAGGTCGCGGGCCTTGGCGTGCGGCTCGATGCCCGCCTTGTGGCACAGCTCGCGCGCGATTTGCGGTCCCACGCCATACAAGTAGGTCAGCGACACGACGGTCGCACGATCGTTGGGAATGTCGACCCCCAGCAAACGCGGCATAAGATTTCACGCCTCCTAAACAATCGCGGCGGGAATCTTCCCGCGACGGCAAACCACCCGCCCTCGAACAGTCCCACGGCAAACCGGCCGACAGGGAGCCACCGCCGGCGACACCGCTGCCCCAAGGTCGTACGATCCCGGGCACCCGCTATCGCGTCGGCTCACTAACCCTGCCGCTGTTTGTGGCGCGGGTTGCTGCACACGACGAAAACCACGCCCCGGCGACGGACGATCTTGCAGTTTTCACAAATTCGCTTGACGCTGGCGCGGACTTTCATGGCGGGGGGGCTTTCGACCGGCACGGACGACGGTTGGCTAATGGTCCAAAGCACTTGAATATAAGCCCTGACCACCGCAGCGTACAAGGCCCCTGGAGCGAAGTTTTTGGTCGCCCGACGATCCGTTTCCATCACGGGCCCATCCCCCCACCCTTTAGCCCGCAGCCAACGGCGACGGCGCGGCGCCCCTGTGGGGCCAAGCGGTCCCGACCGAGCCCCCTTCTAACTGGGAATCTCCTCGCCCGCTTGCGGCGGCCCGGTGAGCACCCAGGGGCCGTTTTCGGTAATGGCGATGGTGTGCTCGAAGTGGGCACTGGCACGGCCGTCCTGCGTGGCTTGGGTCCAGTAGTCGGGCATGCTTTTGACGTGCTTGGTGCCCATGTTGACCATTGGCTCGACCGCGATCACCAGCCCCGGCTCGAGGGCAAAATCGCCGTTGCGTCGCAACTGGGCACTGACGAAGTTGGGCACCTGCGGGTCCTCGTGCATTTCGCGACCGATGCCGTGTCCGACGAAGCTTTCGACCACGGAAAAGCCGGCATCGCGGACGTAGGTGCCCATTTCCGCGGCCACCTCGCTCCAGCGATTGCGCTTCCCATCTGGTCGATGGCCAGGCTGAGCACTCCCTGGGTGACGTCGAGCAAGCGTTGCACGTCGGGGCTGATCTGGCCGACCGGCCGCGTGACCGCCGAATCGCCGCACCAACCTTCGTATTTGCAACCGGTGTCGATGCTGACGATATCTCCTTCGCACAGCACGCGGCGGCCGGGAATGCCGTGCACCACTTCGTCGTTCACCGAGATGCACGTGACGGCCGGAAACGGGACCTTACCGGGCACGCCCTTGAACAGGGGGATGGCGCGGTGTTCGTCGAAGAAACGCTCCACGGCCGCGTCCAATTCGGCGGTGGTGATGCCTGGCTTCACCAGCGAGGCCGCCAGTTCGTGTGCCTTCCAGACGAGCAAGCCCGCCTTACGCATTTGGGCGATTTCGCGCGACGACCGCAGAATGTGCACGCTCTTTCTTCTCCTCTTCGAAATCGCTCGCTCGCCGCGGAGCGAGGCTCTGGACGGCCGGGCGGGGCGCTTTTTGGGGCGACTACGCTTATACGCTATTCTGCACTACCGATGCCGGGCTTGTCGAACGACCGCCAAAACGCGCTGGAAAACGTCATCCGGGCTGCCCTGGCCGTCCACCGAGCGGAGCAGGTCCTGCTCACGGTAATAGTCGCACAGCGGGGCAGTTCGCTGGCGATATTCCACCAGCCGATGGCGGATCACATCCGGTTTATCGTCCTCGCGGCCGCGGGCCGACAACCGCCGCACGAGTTCGTCCTCGTCGGCGGTGATTTCCAATGCCAGATCGAGCGGCGTCTGGCGCCCGGCGAGAAACTTGCCCAGAGCCTCGGCCTGCACCAGCGTGCGGGGAAATCCGTCGAGCAGGTAGCCTCGCTGGCAATCCGGCTCCTGGAGCCGCTGGGTGACCAGCTTGTGCATCAACTCGTCGGGCACGAGCTGCCCGTTGGACATGTACCCGTCGGCTTCCTGGCCCAGGGGCGAATTCTCCTCGCGGGCCTTGCGCAGCATATCGCCCGTCGAGAGGTGGGGAATTTGCAGGTGTTCGACCAGGCGCTGCGCCTGGGTACCTTTGCCTACGCCGGGCGGACCGATGAAGACTAACCGCATCGTGAATTCACCTTTCCCGCCCAAGGCGCGGCGTGTGCCTCCCGTCATGCACCGCGTAAATGATCCTATCCTTCGAGCAGGCCTCGATAATTCCGCATCACGAGGTGACTGTCGATCTTTTGCACCAGGTCGAACGCCACGCTGACGGCGATCAACAGGCTCGTTCCACCGAAGAATTGCGCCACGTTGTAGTCGACGGAAAACAAACTCGTGACGATCGTCGGGGCGATCGCCACCACGGCCAGAAATCCGGCGCCCACGTACGTGATGCGAACCATTACTTTTTCCAGGTAGTCCGCCGTCCGCTTGCCGGGCCGGTAGCCGGGAATGAACGTGCCGAAGCTCTTCAGATTGTCGGCCATGTCCTTGGGGTTGAACGTGATGGCCGTCCAGAAATAACAGAAGAAGTAAATCAGCACGATGTAGCTGACATTGTACATAAATCCGCTACCCCGCCGGAACGCCTCGTTGAGGCTGCTCCACAAGGGGTAGTCGTAGGCGTTGGCGAGGCTGGTAAGCAGCAGCGAAGGAAACATCAACAGGCTGCTGGCGAAGATGATCGGCATGACGCCGGCCTGGTTGACCCGTAGCGGCAAATACTGCCGCGTGCCGCCGTAGACGCGCCGCCCGCGCACGTGCTTGGCGCTTTGCGTGGGAATGCGCCTTTGGCCCAGCGTGATGAACACCACGCCGGCCACCACCGCCACGAACAAGATCAACAGCAGGATGATCACCTCCACGCCCAACTGGCCTGAGCCGCTGCCCAGCTCGAAGGTGGCCGTATTCAGTAGCGAATAGATGGCGCCAGGCATGTTGGCCAGAATGCCGGCCATGATGATCAGGCTGATGCCGTTGCCGATGCCAAACTCGTCGATCTGCTCGCCGAGCCACATTAGAAAGATCGTGCCGGCGGTCATCATCGTGACGCTGACCAACTGCCAGCCGAACGGCAGCGCGCCATTCTCCAGGAAGGAATCCAGGATCAGCCCTTGGCTGCTCAAGAAGCCCAGATAGGCCCAACTCTGGCCGATACACAGAACGACCGTGGCGTAGCGGGTGTATTCGTTGATCTTTTTGCGTCCGCTTTCGCCCTCCTTTTGCAGCCGCTCGAGCGGTCCCCACACGCTGCCTAAGAGCTGGAAGATAATCGACGCCGAGATATACGGCATGATCCCCAGGCCGAAGATCGTAATCTGGTTCAACTGCGCGGCGCTGAACACGGCCACTTGCTGGAACAGTTGCCCCAAGCCCGAGGACGACTGGGCGAAGGCCGTCATCCGACTCTGGTCGACGATGGGCAGGGGAATCTGCCAGCCGATGCGATACACGGCCAACAGGCCGAGGGTGAAGAGAATCTTCTTCCGCAGCTCGGGAATCGTGAAGACGACGCGGAGTTTTTCCCACATGGCTTCGATCCGTCCTTCGTGGCGTCTCGCGCTTGTGCCCCGGACGGGGGCGTCGGGCGAGACGGTCGGTTAATGGCCCGCGATCCGTGGGCGAACAATGTTTCCGCGCCGGGCTTACTTGCCGGCCGCCTTCTTGGACTTCGCCGGCAAGGGCGCCGTCTTGGTTTTCAGGACGTTCGCTTCGCCGCCGGCGGCTTTGATCTTTTCCAGCGCGGTGGCGCTAAAGCGGTGGGCCGAGACCTTGAGCTTCTTCTTCAATTCGCCGCTGCCCAGGATCTTCAGCTCGTCGTAGCGTCCCTTGGCCAGGTCTTTTGCGCGGAGGCTGTCGAGCGTCACTTCGTCGCCGTCTTCGTAGCAGTCGTTCAAAGCGCCGACGTTGACCGCCTTCACGACCTTGGCAAACGCGTTGTGAAAGCCCCGCTTGGGAATCCGCCGGATCAAGGGCGAGGCCCCACCTTCGAAGATCGGCGGAGCGCTCCAGCCGGCCAACTGTCCCTGGCCCTTGTGGCCCCGGCCGCTGGTCTTGCCGTGTCCGCTGCCCGGGCCGCGACCGACCCGCTTGCGTTTCTTGTGTTTGTGAATTCCGCGATTGACTTCCGACAGGTTCATGCCAACGTCACTCCCCGCAGGCGCTCGACTTGCTGGCGCATGCGCAATTGCGTGCAGCGCCTCGATCGAGGCCTTGACCAGATTGACCGGATTGTTCGAGCCGAAGCTCTTGGTAAGGATGTTGTGAATGCCGGCGGCTTCGCACACCGCGCGGACTGCGTCGCCGGCGATCACGCCCGTGCCGGGCGAAGCCGGCACCAGCACGACGCGGGCCGAGCCAAACTGGCCTACCACCTGGTGCGGAATCGTCCCCTCGTCGAGCGAGATTTCGATCATGCTCCGCGAGCCGTCCTTGACGGCCTTCTCGACGCTGGGGGGCACTTCGTTGGCCTTGCCGTAACCCCAGCCGACCTTGCCCCGGCCGTTGCCCACCACGACCATGGCGGCAAAGCTGAACCGGCGGCCACCTTTGACCACCGCGGCGCACCGTTTGATCTTGATGACCTTGTCGATCAGTTCTCCGCGATTGCTGCCTTCAGCCACGTCTCGCTCCCGTGTTGTTTGTCATGCGTGGGAATATTCTAACCCATCGGGCTCCCGTCCAGCGAGAGCGATGCGGGCTCGGTACGTTCGGTCTCGCAACAAGCCCCGCCTCGAACACGATCTCCATCTAAAAACTCAAACCCGCCTCGCGGGCCGCGGTCGCCAGGGCCGCCACGCGGCCGTGATACTGGCACGATCCGCGGTCGAACGCCACCTGCTTGACGCCGGCCGCCAACGCTCGCTCGGCGATGGCCTTGCCGATGGCCGTGGCGGCCGCGGCATTGCCGCCGTATTTCAGGTCACCCCGCAGTTCCTTGTCCAGCGTGCTAGCGGCCGCCAGCGTGCGGCCCGAGCTGTCGTCGATCACCTGGGCGTAAACGTGCTGATGGCTGCGAAAGATCGACAGTCGCGGCCGCTCGGCCGTGCCGCGGACGCGCTTGCGAACGCGGAAGCCGCGCCGCATTCGCTGCCGGAGGATTGCTCGTTCGTGATTCACTGTTCTAGTCCCGCGTTGCTACATTGACTCGTTGTGGCGTTACTTCGTCATCGCCTTGCCGGCCTTGCGGCGCACTTGTTCGCCGTCGTAGCGGATACCCTTGCCCTTGTAAGGCTCGGGTTTGCGCACGGCCCGCACTTCGGCGGCAAACTGGCCGACCAACTGCTTGTCGCTCCCCTTGACGACGACGTGCGTCTGGTCCGGACAGGTCACGTTCAGTCCCTGCGGAATCGTCAGGTGCACTTCGTTGGCAAAGCCGACCCGCAATTGCAGCTTGTCGCCTTGGATCGCCGCCAGGTAACCGACGCCCACGATCTCGAGCTTCTTCTCGTAACCCTTGGTGACCCCCTCGACCATGTTCGCGATCACGGCACGCGACAATCCGTGCAGCGCCCGGGCAGTCCGCGTGTCTCCCTGCCGGGCGACGACGAGTTGTTTCTTGGCGTCGTCCAGCGTGGCGGAAATCTCCGGGCGCAACGCCCAGGAGAGCTTGCCCAGCGGGCCTTCGATCGAGACGTTCTTGCCCGCGATGTCGACCTTGACGTTCGACGGCACGGGCACGGGTTGTTTTCCGATACGGGACATGGTCGCTTCTCACCTTCGCGCCGCGGTGGCCCGCGGCGAAACGTTTACCATAATTCGCAGAGCACTTCGCCGCCCAGGTTGCGTTGCCGAGCCTCGCGGTCGCTGATGACGCCCCGGCTGGTGCTGATGATCGAAATCCCCAGTCCGTTGAGCACGGGGCGCAATCCGGTGGCATGCCGATAGACGCGGCGGCCGGGTTTGCTGACGCGCTTGATGTGGCGAATCACGCGCTCGCCGTTGGGGCCGTACTTCAACTCGATGCGCAGCGTGTTCACCGGCTCTTCTGCGACTTCCTCGAAGCCCCAGATGTAGCCTTCGCGTTTGAGCACTTCGGCCAGGCCGCGCTTCACCTTCGACAGCGGCATCGTTACGTGCGGACGCTCGACGCGGACCGCGTTGCGGATGCGAGTCAGCATATCGGCGATGGGGTCGGTCATCATGTTTCGTAGGGTCCCCTGTTACCAGCTCGCCTTTTTCACGCCCGGAATCAGACCTTCGTCGGCCAATTCGCGGAAACAAATTCGGCAGATTCCAAACTTGCGGTACACGGCCCGCGGACGCCCACAGAGCTTGCAGCGCCGCACGCGGCGGGTGCTAAACTTTGGCGTTTCCAGGGCCTTGGCAATTTTCGATTTACTCGCCATGCACGTTTTCCTGCCTTCTTTCGAAACCTCGTATGCGTTAACTGCCGACGCGTCTCAGGCTGCGCCCGCCTTGCCCGCGGCCGCCTCCTCGGACTTAAACGGCATGCCGAAACCGCGTAACAATTCGCGCGATTCGTCGTCCCCTTTGCTGCCGGTGATGACCATCGTCACGTTCATGCCCTGCGGGCGGGTGAACTTGTCGGGGTTCAACTCCGGAAACACCAACTGCTCGACCAGCCCCAGGCTGTAGTTGCCGTGTCCGTCAAAGGCATTTGGATTCAGCCCGCGAAAGTCGCGAACCCGCGGCAGCGCCAGCGAGATCAAGCGGTCCAAAAATTCGTACATCCGCGGCCCGCGCAACGTCACCTTGCAGCCGATGGGCATGTTCTCCCGCAGGCGGAAGTTGGCGATGGCCTTGCGGCTGATCGTGACCAGGGCCTTCTGGCCGGTGATCTGCGACAAAGCCGAGGCGGCGTCGTCGATGTGCTTCTTTTCGCTGATCGCGCTGCCGACCCCCATGTTGACCACGATTTTTTCCAGCCGCGGCAGCGAGTGGATGTTCGCCCGGCCCAGCTTCTGGGCCAACGCCGGGCGGATCTCCTGTTGATAACGCTCCCAGAGACGCGGCGGGACCGGCGGGACCTGCTCTTTGGGGGCTTCGGCTTGTTTCTGCTTCTTCGCCATGATCGAGAGTCGGCCACGCTGTCGGGCCACCTACGGGGTTTGTCCTGTCTGGTTTCTGTTTCGTCGCGGGCTAACGGGCCGCGTGGGCCCGATGCGCCGGCGCGATCACGCCGATGCCCGCGCCGCACTTCTTGCAGTATCGCTCCTTGGTGCCGTCGGGCCGGAAGCGGGCGCCGGTGCGCGCCGCCTGGTTGCACGACGTGCACACCAGCATCACGTTCGAGATGCTGACCGGCATTTCCTTCGACAGCCGCCCCCCCTGCGGGTTCTTCTGGCTGCGGCGGATGTGGCGGTAGGCGCGGTTCACGCCTTCGACGATCACGCGCCCCTCGCTGCGCAATACCTTCAGCACCTTGCCGCGCAGGCGGTCTTCACCGGTGATCACTTCTACGACGTCGTCCACTCGAATATGCATCACACCACCTCGCTGGCGAGGCTCACGATTTTCATGAAATTTCGGTCTCGCAACTCCCGCGCCACGGCGCCGAAGATGCGCGTGCCGCGCGGATTCTTCTCGTTGTCGATGATCACGATCGCGTTGTTGTCAAACCGCACGTAGCTGCCGTCGGGGCGCCGGGTGGGCTTCTTGCAACGCACGATCACGCCCCGCACGACGCTCTTCTTCTTGATGTCGCTGCCGGGGATCACGGCCTTCACGCTGCAGACCACGATGTCGCCCAGCCCGGCCGTGCGCCGGTGGGTGCCGCCGAGCACTTTGATACACATGACCTCCTTGGCGCCCGTGTTGTCGGCGACGTTCAGTTTGGTCTGCATCTGGATCATGATTCACGCACCTGGCTCGATCTGTCTTGGCTGGCCCCGCTCGCCGCGAACAATGCGCGGTCGCGCCGGGCGGTCGTTGGATTTCGCGTCTTGGTCTTAGGCGCCTGCTTCGGTTTCACCTTCGCTGTGGGCGGCCGCCCGCATGGCCGCGATGTCGACCAGCCGGCTCTTGGTGAGCACCCGCACCAGCTCCCACCGCTTGGTTTTGGAACGGGGGCGCGACTCGCGGATTTCCACGGTGTCGCCCAGGTGCGCTTCTTCGGCCTCATCGTGCACGTGGCAAACGGTCTTGCGACTCATGATCTTGCCGTACTTCGGGTGCCGCACCAGCCGCGCGATCTCCACGCGCCGGGTCTTGGCAGCCTTGTCACCGGTGACGACGCCTACGGTTACTCGTTTGGGCATGGCTTGTACTTCGTTACGGGGCTCTGCAATGGACTCGACTAGGCGACGCTTGGGCTGCTGGCCTGCTTGACGGCCGCGGCCGCGCGTTCGGTTTGGATGGTCTTGCAGCGGGCGATCAGCCGCCGCGTCTTACGCAGTTCGCTGGGGGCGTCCAGCCGCTCGGTCTGCGATTGGATCCGCATCCGAAACAAACCTTCCACCGCGTCCTTGAGCGTCAGCAAAAGCTGCTCGTCGCTCATTTCCCGCAGTTCCGT
>CAVQEL010000010.1:0-79621 GCA_963711515.1 uncultured Planctomycetota bacterium
CGGCGGCTAGTCGAGTACGGCGCGGCACCAGAGTTCGAATACGAGGACGGCCCACAGCTCGCGAAAATTGTCTTCGGTGGGAGTTCCGTGATACGCCTGCCAGCTTCTGGCCAGCAGCTCTGGATCGATGCCGCGCCGGACAAGCGCCTCGGGACAACACAGTTCGTCGACAACCGGTTTCAAGTCCGTTTGCAGCCAGCGGTGCAGCGGCACGAAGAATCCTTGCTTGCGTGCGCTGAGCAAAGGCGGCGGCAAGACGTCGCGCAGCGCATGAATCAACACGCCTTTCGCGCCGGATCGGTCATATTCGCTGCCGCTGCCACCGCCGGCAAACAGTTTGTGGTCATCGTTACAAGTCCGCGCGAAATAGGCGACCTCTTCGTCGACAAACGGCACGCGCAGCTCCAGCGAATGGGCCATGCTGGTGGCATCCGTATCGCGCAGCAACTGATTGATCATGTACACGCGCATGTCGAGCAAACAGGACAGGCTCACCACCGTCCCTTCGTATTCCCAGTCGGGCAACACGGTGGTCAGGGCGTCCTCGATGTGACGGCGCTCGGTCATTGGTTCTGAGGCTAAGCCCAGGTGCTGACGCACCGCGTTCCAGTCGAAGACCGCGTGGGCGCGGCTCCAGAGCCGCAGCGGGCTTTTGCGCGCGACAAGGTTATTGACACGACGGCGCAAAGTTCCCTTGGGCGTGAACCTGGCGATGGGCAGGAGCAGCCGGGCGGCGATTGCCTGCATTTTTCCAGGAGTGGTCGTCCAGTTATAGGTCATGCGTCGCGTGACGGGGTATCCGCCGAACCATTCGTCACCGCCGAGCCCTGAGAGCACGCCTTTGACATCGTGGGCGGCCGCCCGCGAGACCATCCAGGTGTTGATACCATCGGTGGACGGCTGATCGAGGTCGCCGGCGAATTTGGGGAGCGAGGCGGCCACGTCGCGTCCGGTGATGTCGATTACCTTGTTGTCCACGCCTAGCCAGGCGGCCGATTCGGCGGCCTGTTGGCTCTCGTCGGCCCCGGAGAACTCGGGAAACCGCAACGTATAGGTCTGCAAGTTCGGCACGTGTTCGCGCATCAGACCGACGATGCCGGTGGAGTCGATGCCGCCGCTCATGAACGCGCCGACCGGCGCATCGGCCAGAGCATGCAACCGGATGCTCTCGTCGAGCGTGTAGCGTAGCCGTTCGGCGGCCTCGTCGAGCGTCTCATCCAGCGGGTCATATTCGGGCATTTGCCAAAAGACATGCGTGCGGCAGGGCTTGCCCGGCTCGTGGACTTCGAGAGTGCCATGGTCCATCATCCGCACGCCGGCAATGATCGTGCGCGGCTGCCAGACAAATCCGCTTGAAAGATACTCCGCCAAGGCCTCGCGGTCGACGTTTCGCGGCACCAGCCCGGATGCCAGCACGGCTCGAACCTCGGAGGAGAAGATCACGGATCGTGGTTCGTCGGCGGCCTGAGTTACGTACAAAGGTTTAACGCCGAATGGTCCGCGAACCAACAACATCGTCGGCGGCTGGTTCGGTCCCGACGGACGCCAGTCGAACAGAGCGAGGGCGTACATGCCTCGCAAATACTCGACAAAATCCTGTCCGTGCTCCAAATACAAATTGAGCACGACTTCGGTATCGGTGCCCGTGTGGAAGCGATAACCAAGCGTCTCCAGACGTTCGCGCTCCTCGCGGAAGTTGTACACCTCGCCATTGTAGAGAATGGCGACACGACGATCCGGCGACCACATCGGCTGTTGGCCGCGATCGGAAAGGTCGACCAGCGCCAGGCGGACCATGCCCGCGGCGCCTCCGGCGAACTGCATCGTTCCTCGACCATCGGGTCCACGATGGCGCATCGCGTCGAGCATGTTTGCCAGCGGTCCGCGGGCGTCAGTGCCGGGCGAAAGGTTCCAAATTCCCGCGATTCCGCACATGGTAAGCGATTGAATCTCTGAGGTTCGTTGCAGATTGGTTTGAAGCCGAGATTTCCGAAAGGGACCGAGCCAGAAGCAGATTCAGACTCAAAAACATCTCGATTGTAACGACGGGCCCCCCCTGGGAGTCTAGCCGAGGCTTCTTGATTCGCTTTGCGCGAGGTCGCCCTCGGCCAACTGCTTTGCCCGCAGGGGCGCTCGCAACACGTAGCCTTCCCGCTCAAAGGCTGGCCTGTTTCGCGCGTCAAGACGGCAGACTGTCCCCCAGACTGCCAGAAGCTGGCGATGTTGATTCGAGGGCCGTTGGAGTCGAGCACCGCCCATTCCGAACCGGCATGCCAAGACGCTCACCGGCTGGCATCTGCCGAGAGGCTGGGCGGATCAGGCGGTAAGCCAGCGTGCCGGTGCACGCCATCATCGCCAACAAGCCGGTGGCCGGCTCGGGAACGGGCAACAGCACGAACGGCTGCACGTAGAAATACGTGGTATCGGCGTTCGGCGTGTACCCGGCGTTGGCGACGATCGTCTGATCGCTCAACAGCGGCAGCGATTGTCCGAACCCCTCGTTGAACGCAGTATCGACCAGATTGGCGAGCAGCCCTTGCGCGAACACGGAAGGATGGAAGTCGTCGGGCGCCAGTGCCGTGGTGAACGTGTGCCCGCCGAACGTAAAGGGAACGAGGTTCACGATGACCTGGCTGGCGGTGTACATGTCGACGACCGGCACGCCATGAGCTAAGGCGTACGCGTTCGCCTGGGCATCCGCAGCAGCGATGGCATTGCTGAGAAGTTGTAGTTGGGAGAGCGGGACGCCGTAGCCGGCGGCAATGTTCTGCACGGCCGGCGTCACGGTCACGTCGGGCATGTTGGCAAACACTTGATGGACGCCGGGATTGGCCAAGGCGATCGCGTCGATGACCGTTTTGACGTTGTTGACGTAGTTGTTGATGAACGGCGTGGGGTCGCCTCCGAGTGCGATACTCAATCCGTACGCAGCGGCGGCGTCATTTCCGCCGATCATCAGCAGCGAATCATCGATCAAATCGTTTTGCGCCAAGGAGAACGCGGTAGCGAGCTGGCTGCTGACGACGCTGCTGGAGGTGGCCCCCCCCATGGCCAGGTCATTGAATGAAATGGCGCCGGTGGCGTTGAGTTGGGCGACCCAATTGGGCGAACCGCCAGAGACGCCGTTTCCGGCGCTGATACTGTCGCCCATGACCGCCATGCGAACCGGCGCGGCGCGCGACGTGCCCGCGTCGACCGCGACGAGCATTGCAAAAGCGCACCACGAACAACGGGATGCAAAGAGGACTCGACCGAAGCAGCAAGCCATTGACGTTCATCCCGTTGCGAAGAATCCGACCCCAAGGCCATGACACAGCATAATCGCCAACTTGCCGCAGGGCAACGAAGTGTGTAAGCCTGAACGGCCGAGCGGTCGACGGAAAACTCCTCCGACGGCGACGCGGCGCCCCTAACAATGGGATCGCATCGCGAACCGTGGCGCGATGACCGGCCCGCAGTTCCGGGCCCGCGGTGTCCCTGTTCGTCCTGGCGACGTCAAGCATCGGGGGCAGCGCACTGGGTGACGAGTCGATTGTGACCGTCGCGGTGACGACTTATGACAGATCGGTTTCCACGTCGGTCGGTTTGACCCGTATCGCGGTATCCGCAGAGAGGGCGAGCAGCAGCCAGTTTTCCGCTCCCTGGGAATCGCTGTACAACTGGTCGACGTCGGCGTCGCCGCTCACGGTGATGCCAACTTGCAGGAAGTTGTCGCCGTTATTGCGCGGGCCGGAGCCGGCGCCGCTGATGTTGGCGATCTTGTCCGGCAGCGCACGGGTCGACGTCCACTCGCTTAACACGGACAGCAGGGCCGCTTGATCGAGCGTGGTGCTACCGGCCACCAGGATGCTGCCGTGGCCGCCTTCAGCGCCGTCGACAAGCTGCGAGGCGTAGATCGTGTCGCCGCCCCCGCCGCCGACGATCAGGTTCTGGCCTCCTTCTCCACCGTCGCCGTCGGGGTTGGCGCCGAAGCTTCCGTAAATCGTATCGTGCCCCGTGCCGCCGACGATCAGATTGTTGCCGCCGGTGGCTCCTTTGCGAGCGACGAGTCCGTTGCCGTAGATCGTGTTATCGCCGTTGCCGGCGATGATCACGTTGCTGCCTTGATGTCCTTCACCGCCATCGGAGCCACCGATCAGGACGTCTCCGGCGGCGCCGCCAAAGAGCGAGTCGTTACCGGCGCCGCCGTCGAGCGTGGCCTGCGTCGTGAGCAGGCCCGTGGCGTCGAGTCGATCGTCAGCGGCATGGGAACTGGCGACGACCCGGCCGGTGACGCCACTAAAATCCAGCAGGTTGCTGACCGCCAGCCCGTTGAGCCTTGTTTCCTGCATGCGAATCGTCGTGCTCGAAATCTGCGTGAATTGCACCTGGTCGTTGCCACTGGTGCCTCCCCACACCAGGTCCACGAGCGCCGGATTCTGGGCATCGGGGCGCAATTGCACCGCGTCGACCTGTAACGAATGGGTGGCGGCGGCGCCTGTCGCGCCGTCCTGGTCCATGGCCGCAACGGCCACGCTGAGCGGACCGGCCGCGTCGAAGCCGTGGGACACCAGCGTACCTGACGGGCCGGTCACGATCTGCACCGGCGAGCCGTCGCCCCAGTTGATTGAAAACGAGAAGCCCGCGGCTGCGTCTGCCGGTGAATCGTCGGCGGTGAGCGTGAACGTTTCTGTCTCGCCGCGCAAGGCGGTCGCCGGACCCGAGACGCCGGCGGCCGGTGCCACGTTCAGCACATGGACGGTCGCCTCATCGATGGACATGCCGAGCGGCCCGAGCGCGCGCAGGCTGACCGCATAGGTGCCCGCCGTGGCGGCCGAAAACATTGCCGTTTGCCCCGACGTTTCAAACGTGCCGTTGCCATCGAGGTCCCAGGCGAACGACGTGATGTCGCCGCTGCTCGCGACGGCGTCAAGCAGCACGCTGTCGCCTTCCGCGACGCTGTAGGGTCCGCCGGCATGGGCCGTCGGAGGAGTCAACACCCCTGCGCCCAGCGTGATGCTGAACTGCTCGCCGGCGCTGCCGAAGGAGGCGCCCTGATCGGTGGTGAAGGTCAATACGGCCGAGTAATTCCCCGACACGGCCCCGGTTGCGTCGAACTGCACCGTCAGATCGTGCGTTCCGCCGGCGGCGATCACGGTATTGGGGTTGAAGCCGGTCAACGAGAAACGCGCAGCGTCCGGCCCCGTAATCGCATACGACAGCAGCGACAGGTTGGTAAGATTCCCCAGGTTGCCATCAGGCGTCGCGTTGGCGACCGTCAGACTCGTCGAATCGTTCGTGCCGGTTGCCAAGGTACCAAACGTCAATGCCGACGCGCTTGAGTACTCCGGTCCGACGCCGTGACCGCTCAGCAACACGTCCGGCGAGCCACTGTCGCTGGTCACCGTGATGGTCTGATTCGCCGCGCCGTGAGCGGTGGGCGCAAAGGCGTAGCTGACCGTCGCCGTGTCGCTCCCCAGCGCGGGGTCCTGGAACAGGGGGTTGAAGGACGCGTCACCGCCGCTGAAATCGCCGCTGGCGGCCGGGAAATAGAGGTCTTTCACCTTGGTGAAGTTCGGCCCAGTGTTGGACCCCGCGACGTCGAGCGACGACGACGTGCCGATCCGCTGGTCGCCGAAGGCTAGCGTGCCCGTCTCCAAACCCAGGCTGGCGGCGGAGAACGCCGAGAGCAAAAAATCCTGCTCGGCATGCAGCGCCAACGTTGTGTAGCCCAGGTCGTTCAAGTGAATAGGGTCGCCCGGGTCCATCCGGTTCGGCGGGGTCGGCAGGGCCGGGTACAGTTCGTCCGGGTAAGTCGAGCCGGCAGGGAAGTTGCCGAAGTAGCCGTTGTAGCCGCCGTAGGTATTGTTGAGGCCGAAGTTGTACACCTCCGCCACGCGGCGACTGGCGTCGGCGATGGCGATCTTGCCTTGCTCGGCCGCCTTGAAGCCGTCGTTGACCGACTGATTCTGCAACGCGTCGACGATGACGTTGCCCGACTTGATGACGCCCAGATTAGCCCGAATCGTATCGCCGGACGAGCCGCTGACCTGGTCCCAGATGTTCAAGTAGTCGTAGCCCATGATGACCACTTGCAGATCGGAACGATCGGCCAGGATGGCGTTGACGATCGTCTGCACGTTAGTCTGGATCGCGGCATAGACGGCCGCATTGTTGGCGTTGTTGACGTAAAAGCCGCCTCCGGCATACCCCAAGAGCATGTCGTTCCCGCCGGCGCTGAGCCACACGACGTCGGCGTCGGGGTGCGCGTTGATGCGGTCGATCACGCCGCCGGCCGTGTAGAGCTGGTCGACCATCTGCGCCGCCGTGCCGCCGCCGAACGACTCGTTGTAGACGGGCACTCCCGGCTGGAACGTGTCCATCACGGCGCCGAGGCTGTTGGAGAATCCGTCCGGGGCCGCCGGTCCTCCCCCGGGAGTCGCCGGCCGCCACGAGCCAGGCCCAACTGTCGCCGATCGTCACCACGCCGGTGAGCAGCCGCCGGTCTTCGAGCGCTTCAAAGTGGCGGGAGTGACCGAGTCGCTTGCCGAGAGTTGCCGCGCTTTGCCGCCCGTTGTTGCGCCGCCTTCGGCCGCGCGGTGGCTCATTCAGCATGCTGCTGTGCTCCGCCTACGAACGTCGGATCGAAGGGTGCTACCTGCCGATCAAGCGCAAGCTCCCATTCCTTTCCACCGTGTGGACCATACGCTAACCGACCGTTTGTTGCCGGTCAACAATTTGCGGTGGCGGCCGGACATGCGGTCTGGAAGCACGCCGACGCGGCACAACACGCCGCGCGTCAAGCGCTACGCGACTTCTCGCGCCGCACCGAGATCGTCTCGAATGGCCAGGCATCCTCGTCGCTTTCGACGGTTTCGGCCGGCGATGCGAAAAACTTGCGGGCCGAGTTCAGCGGGGGTACGATTGGCTCCGCTGATCCTGCCGGTTTGATACCCTTCCGCTCGCATCCAACGTGGGGAGAACCCCGTGATTCGCATCGCGCCGCTGGTTGCCCTGATTGTCGCTCTCGGTCCGCATGTTTGCCCGGCGGCTGCGCCGCTGCGGGTCGGCACGTTCGCCGTGGATGCCTCGCCGCCGGTGGGGAGCCCCTTGGCCTACGATCCGACAAAGGCCGTGGAAACACCGCTCAGTTGCCGCGGCATCGTGTTGGTGGGCGCCGGGCAGCCGATCGTGCTGTGCGCGATCGATTGGATTGGCATCGCCAACGGCGGGCAGACGGTGTTTCGCCAGCATCTGGCAAAGGCCGCCGGCACGAGCAGCCGGCGGGTGGTCGTGCACGCGCTGCATCAGCACGACGCGCCGCGGTGCGACTTTGCCGCCGAGGAATTGCTCACGCAGCAGTATGGCCTCAGCGGCGCGGGTTTTGACCCGGCGTTCGCCCGCGACCTCGTCAACCGCGCAGCCGCCGCGGTGAAAAAGGCCGTGCACGACGCCGTGCCGGCAACGCACCTGGGGCTGGGCGCCGCCCGGGTCGAAAAGGTGGCCTCGAACCGCCGCATTCTGGGGCCCGACGGCAAAGTGGCGCACGTCCGCTGGACGGCCACCGCCGACCCGAAGGTCCGCGCATTTCCGGTGGGCACGATCGATCCGGAACTGAAGCTGATCAGCTTCTGGAACGGGGACGAGCCGATCACGCGTGCTGACGTTTTACGCCACGCACCCGCAAAGCTATTACCGCACGGGTTTGGCGAATCCCGATTTTCCCGGTTTGGCGCGCAACGCGCGGCAAGCGGCGACGGGCGTCGTGCACATGCACTTCAACGGCGCCGGCGGCAACATCGGCGCCGGCAAGTGGAACGACGGCGCCAAGAAGAACCGGCAAGTGCTGGCCGATCGGATGGCTGACGGGATGCGGCGGGCGTGGGAAGCGACGAAGAAACAAGCGATTTCCGCGGCGGAGGTGGCCTGGGCCGTCGAGCAATTGTCGTTGCCCGTGGGCCGGCATCTCGACGAGGCCCGGCTTTCGGAGATCATCGCGGACAAGGACATGAATCCCGGCGATCGGTTTTCCGCCGCACAGGATCTGGTCTGGCTCAGGCGGTGTCAAAGCGGTGACACGATCGACGTTGCCTGCCTTTCGCTGGCCGACGCGCGCGTGTTGTTCATGCCCGGCGAGTTGTTCGTCGAGTATCAACTGGCGGCGCAAAGCGAGCGTCCGGACCTGTTCGTGGCGATGGCGGCCTACGGCGACTACGCGCCGGGCTACATCGGCACCGAAGTGGCCTACGACCAAGGCGGCTATGAAACGAGCGAGCGGGCCTCGAACGTGGCGCCGTCGGTCGAAACCGTGTTGATGCGGGCCATTCACAAGCTGCTGGAAAACTGATCGCGCGGGATTTTATCCGCAAGGCCTCGGACTCGGGAGCAACGTCATGTTTCGCACGCACGCGGGCTTTGCGATCGCTACGGCCGTCGTGTTTTGGGGCGCGCCCGTTGCGGCGAGCGAGCCGGTGGCCGAGGTCACTTTGGCCAACGTCGAGGAGCCGGCGGCCAACTCGCCGGACGAGCCGCTGGCCGAGTTTTCGGTCGAGCGGGGCAAGCACTTTCTCGATTCGGCGGCGCTGGCCTGGCAAAAGCAGCGCGATTGCATGACGTGCCACACGAACTATCTGTATCTGCTCTCGCGCCCGCGCTGGGAGCCGACGACGAAGCGCACCAGACGGTGCGCCGCTACGCCGAAGAACTCGTGACGGGGCGGTGGCCTGAGAAGGGCCCGCGTTGGGACGCGGAAGTGGCGATGACGGCGCTGGTGCTGGCGTACAACGACACCCTGGTGAGCGGCCGGCTGCATCCGGTCACGCGGCAGGCACTGGACAAGATGTGGTCCGTGCAGCGGGATGATGGCGGCATCGATTGGATCAGTTGCGACTGGCCGCCTTTTGAAAGCGACGACGAATTCGGCGCCACGATGATGGCGCTGGCCGTGTCGGTCGCTCCGGAAAACTATGCCGACACGCCGGCGGCGCAGGCCGGTATCGACAAACTCCGCCGCTATTTCGCCGCCACGCCGCTGCCGACCTTGCATCATCGGGCCATGCTGTTATGGGCCGACAGTTTTCGCCCCCTGTGGTTGACCGACGCGGAGCGAACGTCGTGGCTGGACGAACTGTTGGCCTTGCAACACGCCGACGGAAGTTGGAGCATCGCCGCGCTGGGCGACTGGCGGCGCGCCGACGATTCGCCGCAGGACGTCGAAACGGGAGACGGATACGCCACGGGCCTGGCGATCTATCTGGCGCGGCGCTGGGGGTCAAGCCCGACGATGCGCGGCTGGCACAGGGGGTCGCCTGGCTGAAGCATCACCAGCGGGCCAGCGGCCGCTGGTTTACGCGGTCGCTGCACAAGGACAGCCGCCATTTCATCGCGCACGCCGGCACGAACCTGGCCATCATGGCGCTGGCGGCGTGCGATGCGCTGGATTAACGGGCGACCGACCGGCGCTGTGCCTCACATTGACACGTGCCTCACATTGACACGTGCCGCACATTGATGAACGTCACGCTAATCGTCGAAGTTGCGGCGCGAGCTGACGAAGACGTTGTCCATGTAGGCGAACACGCTCCGCAGCCGATACTTGGACGACTCGACATGGTCCATGATCGCCGCGGCGGTCTTGGGGGACGTCACCATCTCGACGCGGACGCGCGAACGGTCCGGTTCGCGGAACGGGTCGTCCAGGATGGCGTGCTCCCCTTTGCCGTTGCAGTACGCGCTGGTCCAACCCTTGGCGCCGAGCTTGACGAATTCGTCGATCAGTTGCAACTCGAGCGTTCGATCGCAGATGACAACGACGCGCGGAACTTGCTTGAGCTCACTCATGTTCGTTCGATCTCTCCTCGTGGGGCACGCTCGGATCACAGGGGGCCACAGGCGGCCGTGGACGAACCGAGTCTTGTTGTTTCAAATATAGGACCTTACGGCGAGATCACCATTGGTTACAAGTTCGTAAGCCTGACTGACGGATGAGTCTCCGCTGCGACGCAGGAGCCACGCGATGCCCATGAAAAAACGTCAACTCGGCACAACGGGCATCGAGGTGTCGCCCATCGCCTTTGGCGCCGGCCCCGTTTCCCAGCTCCTGGTCGGCGACCAACAGGGCCTTCAGCTATCTACAATTCTCCGGGCCGTGGAGCTGGGCGTCAACTGGTTCGACACGGCGGCCACCTACGGCGAGGGGCGGTCGGAAGACAATCTGGGACGCGCGCTCGACGAGCTCGGCCTGCAATCGCGCGTCCACGTGGCTACGAAAGTGCGGATTCTCCCCCACGAGCTGGGCGACGTAGCCGGCGCCGCGCGAGCATCGGTGCTGGCCAGCCTCAAGCGCCTGCGACGGCCGCGCGTGACACTTTTGCAGGTGCACAACTCGATCACCGCCGCGGCCGGAGCACAGCCCACGTCCCTCTCCCCCGAGCTCGTGTTGGGCCGGGGCGGATTGCTCGCAGAAATGGAGCGGTTGCGCAGCGAGGGGCTGGTGGAGCACCTGGGGCTCACCGGCCTGGGCGAGCCGGCAGCGCTGGCGGAGGTGATCGCCAGCGGCGCCTTTGCCACGCTGCAGATCCCCTACAACATGCTCAACCCCAGTGCCGGCCAGGCGGCGCCGGCAGGCTTTTCGCAGACGGACTATGGCAACGTCATCGCCGCATGTCACGGCCGGGCGATGGGCGTCATGGCGATTCGCGTGTTGGCCGGCGGCGCGCTGGCCGGACGCGAGCCCAGCCCCCACACGCTCAAGACGCCGTTCTTTCCGCTGGAGCTGTATCGTCGCGATCGGGCACGGGCCGACGAGCTGGCGCGGTTGCTATCCGTCGCCGATGAGCCGCGAGGAAGCGGCCGTGCGTTTCGCGCTTACGCACCCGGCGATCGCCACCGCCATCGTCGGGTTTGCCACGCCGGAGGAAGTCGCCGCCGTGGTGGGCTTTGCCGAGCGCGGCCCGCTCGACGAGGCGCTGCTGGGCCGGCTGGTGGAGTTTTCGCTGGGGAATTGCGCGGCGGGGTGATGACCGCGCGCCCACGACCGTTAACCGGGGCTAGCGGCCGGCGGTTCCGCCCGCAGATTGGACTTTGCTCGACGCGGCGTGACGGGCGCGTTTTAATGGCGGCTTTGTACGCGCGACTCCCCGAGGCGGACGTGAACGGCAGCGAGCAACCACCGCGAGTCCAGCCGGACGGCGAACTGTCGACGCCCCAGCGGTGGCTCGTGCTGGTGATGGCGTTTTCGGCCTGGATGTTCGCCGGCATGGAGATTTCGCTCTTCGTGCTGATCGCCCGGCCGGCGATCATCGATATTCTGGGCGCGCAACTACGAATCGGGGCAGATCGAACGGGTCGCCGCGCAATGGTTTGCCTGGTACCAGTGTGCCTTTTTGCTGGGGGCTGCCGCCGGCGGCTGGATTTTTGGCTCGCTGGGCGACCGCTCCGGCCGCACGCGGGCGATGTCCGCCAGCGTGTTGTGCTATTCGGTCGTCACGGGGCTGTCGTACTTTGCCACCGACCCGGTCGTGCTGTGGGTGCTGCGGTTCGTCGCCTGCCTGGGCATTGGCGGCGTGTGGCCGAATGCCGTGGCATTGGCCGTCGAGGGGTTGCCCGGCGTGTCGCGGCCGCTATTGGCCGGATTGATGGGGGCGGCCGCCAACGTCGGCTTCGTGCTGTTGGGGGTCATCTGCTACTGGTTTGCCGTGACTCCGGACGACTGGCGGTGGGTGCTGCTGGTCGGAGCGGCGCCGGCGGCGCTGGGCATCGTATCGCTGGCGATCGTGCCCGAGTCGCCGCGCTGGCTGGCCGGCCGGCGGGCGGCGACGGCCGCGGCCACCCGCTCGCAGCCAGTCCGCGAGATCCTGCGTCCACCACTGTTGAACCGCACGTTGATCGGCATCGCGCTGGGCGCCATTCCCGTGATCGGCACCAGCGCCAATGCCAATTGGTTGATCCCCTGGTCCGACAAAGCCGCGGCGGCCGTGGCCCAGGACACCTCGCCGGCGACGCCAGACGTCAGCTCCGCCGCTGCCGGTTCCGACAAGCCGGCGGGCGATCCGCGCCGCAAAGCCGTGACGCAGATCACGCGCTCCGGCGGAGCGATTTTTGGGAGCCTGCTGGGCGGCTGGATCGCCAGCCTGGTGGGGCGGCGGCTGACCTACTTCGCGATCAGCCTGGCAAGTTTCCTGATCAGCTCCTATATCTACGGCACGCTGACGCCGCACGATCCATCGTTCCGCACCTTCACGTTTCTGCTGGGTTTTGTGGGCGTGACGTATTTTGGCTGGCTACCCCTTTATCTGCCGGAGCTGTTTCCCACGCGGGTCCGCACGACCGGCACTGGCGTGACGTTCAATTCGGGGCGCATCCTGGCCGCGGTGAGCGTGCTGGGAGCCGGCGTGTTGGTCGGTTGGTTTCACGGCGATTATGCCCGGGTCGGCATCTTCACGGGGCTGATCTACGTGTTGGGGATGGTCGTGATTTGCTTCGCGCCGGATACCAGCAAGAACCGCTTGGAGGACTAGCGCGTGCGCACCGTGGGGCTTATCGGGTTGGGACTATTGGGCTCGGCCTTGGCTGAGCGGATGCTGGCGGCGGGACTGCGCGTGATCGGTTATGACGTCGCGGCAGAGAGACGCGCAGGCGCTGGCCGCGGCTGGCGGACAGCCGGTCGAGTCGGCGGCGGACGTGGCCGCGTGCGACACGGTGGTGCTGAGCCTGCCGACGTCCGACGTCGTGGCCGAAGTGGTGGCTTCGCTCGGCAACGAGCTACGTCCAGGGCAGCTCATCATCGACACCACGACCGGCGATCCCGAGCGGACGGCCGAACTGGGCCGCTCGCTGGCCGAGCGCGATATCGCCTACGTCGACGCCACGATCGCCGGCTCGAGCGTGCAAGTGCGCGACGGCGCGGCCACGGCCATGGTGGGTGGCTCGGACGGGGCTTTTCGCCAGTCGGCCGAGGTGATCGCCACGTTCGCGCCGCAGGTCTTTCACGTCGGGCCGTGCGGCAGTGGGGCGAGGATGAAATTGGTCGTGAACCTGGTGCTGGGCCTGAATCGGGCGGTGCTGGCTGAAGGGCTCACGCTGGCCCGGGCCCTGGAGCTGGACCTGCCGACGTGCCTCGAGGTGCTGCGGGCAGGAGCGGCGTATTCGGCCGTGATGGATACCAAGGGCGTGAAGATGATCAGCGGCGACTTTCGCCCCAGGCCCGGCTGTCGCAGCATCTGAAAGACGTGCGGCTGATCATCGAGGCCGCCGAGCGAACCGGAATCCAGTTGCCGTTGTCCACTGTGCATCGATCGCTCTTGGAGCGGGCCGAAGCGGCCGGACTCGGCGACCTGGACAACAGCGCCGTCGTGCGGGCCTTCGACGTGTGAAGCGCCGCGGCCGACTTCGGCCGACTCGCACGCGATCGTTTCCCACGACGATCCCAAGCCCAATGACTTCCAACGCCCAACGCCCGTATCTGTTCGGCGACAGCGATCTGGCCGGCCAGCGGTTGCGGCTTTTGGCCGAGGTGTTCGGTCCGTCGAGCCGCGAGTTCTTGGCCCGCTTCGTGCCCCGCGCCCTGCGCCGTATCGCCGATCTGGGTTGCGGCCCGGGCGATACGACGCGGCTACTGGCCGAGGTATTTTCCGCCGCGACAATCCGCGGACTGGACAGCTCGGCCAGCTTTATCGCGAAAGCCAACGAGGCGCCGCACGAGCGAATTCGCTACGACGTGGCCGACGTGACGCAAACGCTGCCCGGCGGACCGTACGAGCTCATCTATGCCCGATATCTGCTGACGCACCTGTCGCACGTCCGCGAGGTCATCACCGGCTGGTGCGCGGAACTCGATAGCGTCGGCCTGCTGGCGATCGAAGAAAACGAGTGGATCGATGCCCGCCAGCCGGCGTTTGCCAGGTATCTGTCGATCGTCGCGGCGATGCTAGCCGATAGCGGCCGGGCGCTGTACGTTGGCGCAGATCTCGACGCGATCGACGATTGGCCCTCGGCGGCAAAAGTCGCCAGCGAGGTGGTGCCGATCGTGGTTTCCGATCGGTTGGCGGCGCGGATGTTCGTGCCGAATCTGCAAACCTGGCGCCGCGAGCCGTTCGTCCAGCAGAACTACACGGCGGAGGCAATCGACCGGCTGGAGGACGAATTGCGGCAACTTGCCATTGAGGGCGGGGAGCGAAGCTCGATCACGTTTGGCCGTCGCCGGCTCGTCTTTGCGCGGACGTAGCAGTCTGTTGAAAGATGCCATCGTGGCATTTTTCAACCTCGCCAGGTGCGGAGCCAAGCTCCGCACGGCTCGCAAAATAGCGACTTACGTCGCAATTTTGGCATCGCATCCATGCAATGACACAGCCCGTCGAATTGTTCAACGGGCTGTTAGACCTCCGTCGACGCGCGGCCGCCAGCGGCCACGGCGATCCAGCGGGTGACGGCTTGCGACAGGATGATGACCACCGCGGCGATCATGAGGACGATCAGGCCGGCGTTCAGCCCGCCTTTGACGAGCGTTGCGTTCAGTCCGCCGGCGGCCCAACCGTCGGAAATCTGGCGGGCAAAGGGGCCGGTGATCATCTGGTAGCCGGCGGTCAGCGTGCTGCCGGTGACGAACAACATCGGCAGGATGGTGAGCGGTGCGTAGCGACCGCGGCCGGCGTTGATCATCACAGTGGTGACGACCACCAGGGCGATCACGGCCAGCATCTGGTTGGCGATGCCGAACATGGGCCAGATCGTTTCGATCGAGCCGGTCCAGATCAGCCCGCCCCAGCCGGCGGTGACCGCGGCGGTGGACAATACGGCGCCGGGAAGCCAATCGGTGCGATCGAAGGCCGGATAGATCTTTCCCAGGGCTTCCTGCAACAGGAAGCGGGCGATGCGCGTGCCGGTGTCGATCGTGGTGAGGATGAACAGGGCCTCGAACATGATGGCGAAGTGGTACCAATACTTGATCACCGATTCGAGATCGACGGCACTGCCGGCCACGCGGTTCATGGCGTCGCGAAAGATCTGCGGCCATGCCTACGGCCAGGGTCACCGCACCGCCGGTCCGCCCGCGGAGGGCTTCGCCGCCGACTTGCTGTTCGATTTCGGCCAGGTTGTCGGCCGCGGCGTCCATCTCGGCAAGTTCGTCGGCATAGTCGGCCTGTTGCGACAGATCGATGTTGATGGCCCAGTAGTCCCCCTGGGGGAGCGACGCGGCGGCGATCAAGGCCATGATGCCCACCAGGCCTTCGATCAACATCGCGCCGTAGCCGATCATCCGCACGTCGCTTTCCTTGTTGATCATCTTGGGCGTCGTGCCCGAGGAGACCAGTGCGTGGAAACCGGAGATCGCGCCGCACATGATGCAGATGAAGCAGAAGGGAAACAGGCGCCTTTGAAGTAGGGGCCGCCACCGCCGGCGAACAGCTCGTTATAGGTAGGGGCATGCATGACCGGATTGGCCACGATCACGGCGCCCACCAGCAGCGCCACCGTGCCGATCTTCAAGAAGCTCGAAAGATAGTCGCGCGGGCACAGCAGCAGCCACACCGGCAGCACCGAGGCGATGAAGCCGTAGCCGCAAATCGCCAGGATCGTTTCGCCACGGGTGAGCTGAAAGTACGGTTCCAACACCGAGCCGGGAATCCAATTGCCGGCCACGGTGACGGCCAGCACCCCAGCGCGCCGAAGATGGAAGCCTCGACCACGCGACCTTTGCGCAGCACGTACATGTACAGCCCGACCAACAGCGCGATCGGCACGGTGCAGGCGATGGTAAAGGTGCCCCAGGAGCTGCCGGGTACGGCCTGGGTGACGCCGTCGGGGAGCGTAATCTTGCCGTCGTGCTCGGCGAAGGGGGAGGCGGCGTCTTTGGGGGCATCGGCCGAGCGCGGCTTGGCAATCGTGAAGCCTTCGCTGCGGACGACGTTGGCCTGATTGGTATATTCGATCCGCGTGCTGGAGGGGAGCCGGGCCAAGTCGCGACCGTCTTCGGTCCAAAGTTCCGCTTCCGCACCCGCTGGCAAGTGATACACAGTGCCGGCGGCCAGCTTGATTTCTTCGCCCCCCAGCGCCTTGACGACCACCACGCCGAGCCCCGACAGGGCGATGATCACCACGAACAGGATCGTGACCGACGCGGTCGTGCCGGCCAGCGAACCGATTTCGGCCCGGGCGATTTCGGCCAGCGAGCGGCCGCCGCGGCGCACCGAAGCGGCCAGCACGAGCATGTCCTGGACGGCGCCGGCCAGGCAAACGCCGACGATGATCCAGACCAGCCCCGGCATGTAGCCGTATTGGATCGCCAGCACCGGCCCGATCAGCGGACCGGCGCCGCTGATGGCGGCAAAGTGATGGCCGAACAGGACCCACTTGTTCGTCGGGTGGTAGTTCTGGCCGTCGTTGAACTGGTGGGCCGGCGTCACTCGGCTATCGTCGAGCGCCGCCACCTTGGCCGCCAGAAACGCGCTATAGAAGCGATAGGCGATCGCCAGGCAAGCCAGGACGATCAGAATCAGCGGCATCGCGTTCATGCGGCACACACCCGGGAGTCGTGCGGAAACGAGCGGCCCACCCAATATAGATCAAGGGGGTGCTCCAAGCGAAGGTCCACGGTCGGACTGGTTGGCGGTACTGCAAGGCCCCGCTGTCGTGCGATAAAGTCGTCCGATAAAAAGGGGCGGCAGGAAACGCTGGTGGTCTCCTGCCGCCCTTGGATTACGAAACATCTGCCGCGAATTGCTTCGCTTAGCGGCTGTGCCAAAACCGCGGCGGCGAGGGGGACAGTCCGACAGTCCCATTTTGCTCCGAAGACTCCGCAAAATCGGGACAGTCCCCGGCGGTTTTGAAACAGTCGCTTAGAAGATGCCCAAGGCCATCAGGCTGTAGCGCACCGTCAGGCCGGCCACGACCACGGCCACCATGCTCATCAGCTTGATGAGAATGTTAAGGCTGGGGCCGCTGGTGTCCTTGAACGGATCGCCCACGGTGTCGCCGACGACGGCGGCCTTGTGGGCTTCGGTTCCCTTGCCGCCGTGGGCACCGGCTTCGATGTACTTCTTGGCGTTATCCCAGGCGCCGCCGGCGTTGGCCATGAAGACGGCCACGCAGAAGCCGCTGGTGAGTGCTCCGACCAAGAGGCCCATCACGCCGCCCACGCCCAGCACCAGGCCGGTGAGGACCGGGGTGATCAAGGCCAGCAGCGACGGCAGGATCATTTCCCGCTGGGCGGCCTTGGTGCTGATGGCCACCGGCGCGGCATAGTCCGGCTTCTCGGTGCCGGCCATGATGCCGGGCTTTTCACGGAACTGGCGGCGTACTTCCTCGACCATGCCCTTGGCCGCTCGGCCCACGGCCTTCATCGTCAAGGCACAGAACAAGAACGTGGCCATCGCCCCCATGAAGACGCCCACCAGCACCTTGGGGTTCATCAGCGAGGCGTCGTAGTAGCGGGTGAAATCGGGGAGCGTGGCCATCCGCAGGGGGATCAACTCGCGGCGGTTCTCGGCGATCACCAGCGTGGGCACGTCTTCGACGGTCGCTTCTTCGAACATCGAAGCGGGCAGCTCGGCCGGCTTTTCACGATAGCCGGCGTACTTTTCGTCGTCCCAACCATCAATGGTCCGCAAGTCGCTGGGCAGGATCAGGTACGGCACGTGCACCTCCTTGTCCTTAACCT
This sequence comes from uncultured Planctomycetota bacterium, assembly GCA_963711515.1. Classification (GTDB taxonomy): domain Bacteria; phylum Planctomycetota; class Planctomycetia; order Pirellulales; family PALSA-1355; genus CAVQEL01. The sequence goes on from CAVQEL010000010.1 coordinate 17,636, forward strand.
GCACGACGAACTGATTGCTGACCTTGTAGATGCCGGGCTCGAAATCGGCGGTGACGACACTCTCGGCCCAGCGGTCGAAACCGATGCGCACCTCTTCGACATAGGCCGCCAGCAGGGCCAGCGCCGTCAGCGCGGCCGAGCCGATGGCAAAGCCCTTGCCCGTGGCGGCCGTCGTGTTACCCAGGCTGTCCAAGGCGTCGGTCCGTTCGCGGACGATCGGCTCCAGGCCGGCCATCTGGGCGTTTCCGCCGGCATTGTCGGCGATCGGTCCATAGGCGTCGGTCGCCAGGGTAATGCCCAGCGTGCTGAGCATGCCCACGGCGGCGATGCCCACGCCGTACAGACCCAGGGCGAAGTATTGCAGATCATTGAACCGCCAGTCGGCGGCAAAACCAAAGGCCAGGATCGTGGCCAGGCAGACGACGATCACCGGAAACCAGGTGCTCATCATCCCCTCGGCCACGCCGCCGATGATCACGGTGGCCGGACCGGTGACGGCCTGGTCGGCCAGCTTTTGCGTGGGCGAGTATTCGTCGCTAGTGCAGTATTCGGTCCATTTGCCGATCAGCCAGCCGGCCGCCAGACCGACGACGATGCTCCAGGCCACGCCGATGAAGTCGGGCATGAGCCAATAGGCCAACCCGAAGGCGGCCGCGATCACCAGCACGCTGGACAGGTTGATGCCGCGGCCCAGGGCCTTGAGCAGGGCCTTTTGCGTGGCGTCCTCCTCGGTACGGACCAAGTAGATACCGAGGATCGACAGGAAGATGCCCACGGCGGCGATGGACATCGGCAGAAACAGGGCGTTGAGCTGGAAGGTGGCGATCACCTGGTCGGTGATTTCAGCGGTGTTTTCGTTGCGGGCGTAGACATCGCGAACGATCGCACCGCTGGAAAAGGCCGACACTCCCAAGGCGGCGGTGGCCAGAATCGAGCCGCAGTACGATTCGTACAGGTCGGCCCCCATGCCGGCCACGTCGCCCACGTTATCGCCGACGTTGTCGGCGATGGTGGCCGGGTTGCGGGCGTCATCCTCGGGAATGCCGTGTTCGACTTTGCCCACCAGGTCGGCGCCGACGTCGGCCGCCTTGGTGAAGATGCCGCCGCCGACGCGGGCAAACAGGGCCTGGCTGCTAGCGCCCATGCCGAAGCAGAGCATCGTGACGGTGATCTCTTCCAGCGACAGCGGATCGTAACCCAAGGCCGGCACGATCCAGTTGAGCACCAGGAACCAGAGGGTGATATCCAACAGGCCCAGACCGACCACGGTCAGCCCCATCACGGCCCCGGAGCGGAAGGCGACTTGCAGCCCCTGGTTGAGCGATTTTTGGGCCCCCGCGGCCGTGCGGCTGCTGGCCCAGGTGGCCGTCTTCATGCCGAACCAACCGGCCAGACCGGAAAAGAAGCCGCCGGTGATGAAGGCGAACGGGACCCATTGGCTCTGTACGTTGAGCACGAAGGCGGCGACGGCCAGCAGGCCAAAGATGATCACGAAGAAGAACGTGACGATCTTGTACTGCTGCCGCAGATAGGCGTTGGCCCCCTCGCGGACGTAGCCGGCGATCTCGACCATCGTGGCGTTGCCTTCGTCGGCCGCCATCATGTCCTTGTAGAACCGCCAGGCCTGGACCAGGGCCACCACGGCGCCGACGAAAGCCACGCCCCAGATCAGGTAAAACCGCCAGTGCGACGAAGCCTCGCTGCTGGCGGAGGCCTCCTTGGCGAACTCCGCCTCCTGGGCGAGCGCCGCTCCGCCGATCCAAATCAGCCCCAGCGCCACTAGCGCCGTCAGTATCAGCATTCGTTTGCGCGGCAAGACGCGCGACACATGTGCGATCATGCTACAACCTTCCCTCGACTACTTTTGCTCTTGGTTTTGCCAACTTGATCCAACTTGTATCCCGTGATCGAAGCCGAAAAATGCGTCCGGCTTCGTGATGCTCAGTGTGTCGTGCCGCGGAGCGTGAAACCCGGATTCCATTGCGGGAGCGGCAGGCGACCGGCGCTCAAGAACGTGCAAAGGCTTGCGACCCGAAAGCCGGTTTGCATCAGCAGCCGCCTTTGCCGACCAGAGGGGCGTTTCGCCCGCGAATCCTACGACCGGACCCGAGGGCGAAATCACATCTCTTGCCGGACGGTGTTGTCCTAGTGAGAGAAACGCAACAGCCGCTCCTGACCACGGCGCCGGAGAACGACGATTGCAGGGCCGCGCCAAGCTGCTGGTAACCCAGCGCCGCCGCGCGCAGCGGAGAAAGCGAAAAATGTAGTTGACGTGTCGCAATCTGTCAACGGGAAGGAAGTTGAGTGCCGTCGGACGCGTCACGAGCGGGCGAAAAGGTCGCCGATTCGCCCTATTTCCACGAGCGAATCGACCACGGCCGTGCCCCGTCGGCTGCGCATCGTCCGGGGCGAGCGGAAATGCCCGCCGAGGAGCGTGCGGCCACTTGCGGGTTGCTCGGGCGGTGCGGAGACCTAGAATTCGAAAGATATCGAACCGCTGCCGCTGCGTTAGGACCCCCCCCGGCATGAATTCACCACCCGACCATCCCTACGCCGCGCCGGCCGATAGCGAGAATTACGTGTTGGCCGAGGTCGTGCCGACCGACGTCGAAGAGGTGCCGCCGCACCAGATTCCGCTCACGCCGATTCTGCTGTTTTTGGCGTGCTGCGTGACGACTTACCAGGTGCAGGGCTGGGCGTACGCGATTCCGGTAATGGGTATTCTGCTGTGCCATGAGCTGGGGCACTACCTGCAGGCGCGCCGTTATCACGTGCCTGCGAGTCTGCCATACTTCATCCCCATGCCTTTCGGACCGATCGGCACGATGGGGGCGGTGATCGCCATGCGCGGCCACATGGGCAACCGCAAGGCGCTCTACGACATCGGCATCAGCGGTCCCTTGGCCGGATTGGTGCCGACGATGATCTGCTGCCTGGTTGGACTGTCGTGGTCGCGAGTGGGTACAGGTCCGGATACGTTCGGCGAGCCGTTGCTCTTTCAATGGATGGCGCGCTGGTATTTTGGGCCCCTGTCCGAGGGACAAACGGTGCTCGTTCACCCGCTGGCGTTCGCCGGCTGGGTCGGCATGTTCATCACGGCCTTGAACCTGATTCCCATTGGGCAGCTCGACGGCGGCCACGTGCTCTATGCGCTGTTGCGGAAGAAGGCGCGCGTGGTGGCCTGGTTCCTCTTATACGCCGCGTTCGCCGGCGTGGTGCTGGCGGGGCGCTACGAGTGGTCGCTGATGCTGCTGTTGCTGGTGATGATCGGTCCCAGCCACCCACCTACCGCGGACGACGACGTGCCGCTGGGAATCGGCCGCATTATCCTCGGCTGGTTGACGCTGGCCTTTGTGTTCGTCGGCTTCACGCCCACGCCGTTCATGTAACGCAGATACTAACCCGCAGCGCCAGCAAGGGGCGAACCCAGGATCGGCGATGCTTCGCCCCTTGCTGGCGCTGCGGGGTTAGTGTGCGGGCGATGGTCCCTTGCTGGCGGCGTCGGGTTGGGATTCCGCCGCACGTCGTCCGCACTATGCGGCCTGGGTTTCGTCGTCGGACGAGGGGGCGTCTTCGCGGACGTTGAGGATTTCGCCCGTTTCGCTCACGTCCTCGAAGCGGACGCTCACCCGTTTCGAGATGCCCGACTCCTGCATCGTCACGCCGTAGAGGGTGCTGGCGCAGGTCATCGTCTTTTTCGAATGCGTGACCACGATGAACTGGGTCCAGGCCAGAAACTCCTGCAAGACGCCGATGAACCGCTCGATGTTTGCTTCGTCGAGCGCGGCGTCCACTTCATCGAGCACGCAGAACGGGCTGGGACGGCTGCGAAAGATGGCCAACAGCAGCGCCACGCAGGTGAGCGTCTTTTCACCGCCGCTCAACAGCGAAATGTTGCGCGGCTCTTTGCCCGGGGGCCGGGCGATGATCTCGATGCCGCTGTCAAGAATGTCGGCCTCGTCGTCGAGCACGATGTCGGCGTGCCCGCCGCCGAACAGCTTGCGGAACAGCGACTCGAAATGTTCGCGGACCACTTCCAGCGTGTCGGCGAACAACCGGCGGCTGTCGGCGTTGATGCGGTTGATGATGGCCTCGAGCGAAGCCTTGGCGCTCGACAGATCGCGATGCTGCTCGGTGAGCGTGTTGAAGCGAGTTTCCAGCTCTTCGAGCTCGGCCAAGGCGTCGAGATTCACGCCGCCGATACTGTTGAGCTTGCCGCGCAGCTCGGTGATCTCGCGTTCCACTTCGGCCCGCTCGGCGAGCTCCGCCGGCGAAGGCTCCTGCTCCAAGGCAGCCAGCTCGATGGCATAATCCTCGCGCAGCCGGTCGGCCAGCGTAGTGCGCTCGTGCCGCACGTCGCCGGCGGCCAGCTCCTGGGCGTGCAGCTTCGCTTCGATTTTGCGAATCTTGCCGCGGACGCGCTGGGCCTCGGCCGTGAGCTGAGTTCTTTGCTGGCGCCAGTCGTCGCGTTCGGCGATCTGCCGAACGGCTTCGACGGCGAACGCCTCTTTGCGCAAATAGAGCTCGGCCAGATCCGATTCGGCACGCAGGATGTTGCGCTCCGCGTCGCGCTGCCGCTCGAGGCAGACCTCGAGCTGCGAGCGGCCGTCGGCCAGCGCCCGGCCGCGCTCCTGCTGGTCGCGCTCGAGCTGGCTCTTTTGGGCCCGCAGGTGCGCGAGCCGCTGTTCGCTTTTGACGACTTCGATCTTGGTGGCGCTCACTTCGCGGCTGAAGCGTCCGCGGGCTTGTTCGAGTTGGTTCGCCTGTTGGGCCCCGTCCTGCATGCCGCTTTCGAGAGTCGCGACGTCGCTCTCGACGGCGGTCAGTCGGGTGCGCGTTTCGGCCAGCGTGGCAGCCGCGCGGCCGTATTCGATTTGTGAGCTTTTCAGCTCGGCTTCGCAGGCGGCCAGTTGCTGGTCAAGCTGCGAGTGTCGTTCTTCGGCGGCCCGCGCGGCCGAACGGGCCTGTGCGTGCTGCTCGCTCAATTGGCGGTGTTCGGCGGCCAGTTGCTGGCTTTCCCGCTCTTCATCGGCCACTTGCACGTCGAGGCGGCCGCAGCGGCTTTCCTGCGATTCGATCTGGTCCGTGATTTCGGCAATCTGGCGGCGCAACACCCGCAGCTCGCTGCGGCGGGAAATCAGGCCCGTGGAACTGTGCCGCGGACCGACGTAAACCGTGCCGTCGGCCGCCACCAGCTCGCCGGCGCGGGTCACGAAACTCAAGCCGGGTCCGAAAGTTTGCGCCAGTCCGAGCGCCCGGTCCAGATCTGCGACGATCCAGGTTCGTCCCAGTAGCCGGTGGCGCCAGGGTGGCAAACTCCCCTTCGCATTCCACGAGTTCATCGGCCCGCTCGAAAACGCCCGGTTCGGCGCGCAGGTCGACCGCGTCCAAATGCGTCCGAGCGGGTGTAGTATCGAGCCGCAGGAATCCGACTCGACCGGCCAGCGTCGGCGCCGCAGCGAGCAATTCGCTCCACGGGTGTCCGCCGTCGACGACCAGGCATTGGGCCAAATCTCCCAGGGCCACTTCCACCAGCGAGGCCGACTCGAAGCTGACGTGCAACAGATCGGCCAGCAGCCCGCGAATGTGGCGGAGGGGACCGTCGGCCGCCCGGCGGCTTTCGGCGAGGAGCTGTTTGGCTCCGGCGCTGACGCCTTCGAGCCGCTTTTCCAGTTCGTCGAGCACGGCGGCCCGTTCGGTGGCGCCGCTGGCCCGTTGACGCAAATGCGCCAGTTGCTGGTGGGCCTCGGCGGCTTCGGTGCGGTGTTCGGCAAGGGTCGCTTGCAGGGCCTCGAGCGCCGCGTGCCGCTGGGCGGCACGTTTGGGCCCATCGGTCGGCTAGTTTCGTTGAGTTGCGCGAGGTCCGCGGCCAGTTCATTCCGGGCGGCGGAGAGTTCGGACAACCGGCGTTCGCCCCGCGTACAGGCGGCCTCGGTCGCGGCCACTTTCGATTCCAGCGCGCTGGTCTGGCTGGCCAGTGTCGAAGCGGCCCGCATTTGTTCCAGATGCGTGGCGCGGCGGCGTTCGTTCTCGGCCCGTAGCTCGTCGACCTGCGCCGTCAGGCGGGTCAGGCCTGCGCTCTTCTTCGGCCAGCCGCCGGGCCACTTCGCGATGCTCGGCTTCGGCCGCCGCCAGGTTCTGCTCGACGTCCTGCAATTGCTGCTGCAAATCGACGGCCCGCACGCTCATCGACGTCAACTGCCGGCGGTAGCGGGCCACTTCCTCTTCCAGATCGTGCGAGCGGCGGCGCTCGTGCTCGATCGACGACTCGTGGGCCGCGATCCGCTCGCGATTCTGGGCGATCCGGTTTTCGCTGGCCCGCATCGCGGCGTCGGAACCGGCAATCTGCGTTTCCAGGGCGAAAGCATGCGTTTCCAGCGTTTCGGCCTGGGCCGAAAGCAACGCGTTCTCTTCTTGCGCGGCGGCGCAGCTCGCTTTCCAACTGTTCGAGCTGGGCCGTGAGCTTGCGCCAGTCGGCCGCGCCGATTTGCGTGCGCAGAGCCTGCAAACGGTCAGAGAATTCCTTGTACTTGCGGGCTTTGGTGGCCTGCATCCGCACGGCCCGCAGGCGGCTGTCCACTTCGTCGACGATGTCCGACAGTCGCAAGAGATTCTGGTCCACCCGTTCCAGCCGGCGGAGCGACTCGATCTTCTTGGCCTTGAAGCGGCTGATGCCGGCGGCTTCCTCGAAGATCAGCCGGCGGTCGCGGGGCGAGGATTGGAGCAGGATGTCGACTTTGCCCTGCTCGATCACGCTGTAGGCTTCGGTGGCGACGCCGGTGCCGGCAAACAAATCGCGAATGTCGCGCAGCCGGCAGGGCTGGCGATTGATCAGATACTCCCCCTCGCCGCTGCGGTAAACCCGTCGCGTGATGTGGACTTCCGGCGTGTCGACGGCCAACAACCGCTGGGCGTTGTCGAAAGTGAGCGTGGTTTCGGCCGAGTTCGAGCGCCCGGCGGGTCGACGAGCCGTTGAAGATGACGTCGGCCATCTCCTTGCCGCGGAGACTTTTGACGCTTTGCTCGCCCAGGACCCACTTGATGGCGTCGACGATGTTGCTCTTGCCCGAGCCATTGGGACCCACGACCACGGTAATCCCGGGAGGGAACTCGAGCCGCGTTTTGTCGGCAAAACTCTTGAAGCCGACGAGTTCCAGCGCCTTGAGCATGGGCGAGCGTGCGCGGTCCAAAGGGAGCGAGGGAGGAAGGCCGCCGGAGGCTCATCCGGAGCCCCCGGGCAGAATACTCCATTTTACCAAGAAGGCCTCTCCGCGGCTGGCCCGGTTTCCGGGGATTTTGGCCGATCGCGGCGGCAATATCAGTTGACTGCCGGATAGCCGCCGCACGCCGGTTCGAGCCTGCCCGGGGGCATTCTTCGCCATTTTTTCGGGGAGCGCTGCTAGCGGACGTTTTTGCGCTTTTTGCCCGAAAACAGATCGGGGATCGGGTTTGCCACCACGATGCCGGTCGACTCGGACTTCGCGTTGGCGTCGACCATGGCGTCGTCGCGCTGGTACTGGCGGTTTTCGGCAGGCAGGGCGTCCACTTCGAACCGCCCGGACAGGGCCCCGGAGCTCTTGGCGTCTTGCAAGGCCTGTACGACGTCGGGATACGTGCCCCCCAGCTCGACGATGGCCCGGATGATTTCGTTGACCTTAGTGCCGACGGCCCGTTTCTGATCGGGCTCGCCGACGGCGAATTTGCTGACCGTGACGCTGGTGCCCTCGCCTTTGACCAGGATGGACTTGCCCGCTTCGAGCACGAACGGCGTGGACAGGGTCTGCTCGGGGCCAAACAGCACCACCTCGGGCCGGAAGCTGCGGGTGACGTGGACCATGGGCGTGCCCTTGGTGTCGAGCACGTGATAGCCGAATTGTCCGCCCAGGTTTTCGCCGCGAATCAGCGGGTCGGCCTGATTCATGGCCCACAGGGCCCGGAACGCTCCGTAGCGGGTCTCGGAACTGGGCACGTCGAGCAGGTCCATCAGCTCGTCGCGGGCCGACATGTCGGCCATCGAGCTCAAGGCGGCCAAGGCAAACGCGCGGAAGGCCGGTTCGTCGCGCGCTGCGCGGGCCAGCGGCGCCGCGGCCCGAGAGTCGTCCAGATAGGCGAGCGCCTCGGCGGCGTAGAACCGCACTTCCGGATCGGTGCTTTCCACGCCCTTAGCGAGCGCCGAGACCGCTTCGGCCCCGATGGCTTCCAGCCGCAAGGCGGCCGTGGCGGCCGTGATGGGGTCGAGCAGTTGTCGCTCGAGCAACCCGATCCGCAGGCTCTGCTCGGCGGGCGTTTCGGTGAGCGGAATCGACCGCACGACGCGGATGTAGCGGGCGATGTTGTCCTGATAACGGGGGTGGATTTTCAGGTCGATCCGTTCGTCGGTCTTCGGATTGGCTACCCCCTGCTTGATGCCGCGGGAGAAGGTGTGGAAGCGGCGATTGATCGCTTCACCGATCTGGGCGGCCAGCCGGATCGACTTGTCTTCGGGTGCAATGAACAGTCCGATGTCGCGCGGACGCAGAGCGGTGCCTCCGCCCAGCACGCGTCCTCGGACCAGCAGTGCGCGGTCCTGCTCGCCGTGGGCCGAAGGATCGACCAGCACGGGTCCTTCGCCGGTGGCCCAGGGATGGCCCTCGCGGATGGCCCCGCCCAGCACGGCCATTTCCGTCAAGCGGTGCTCCATCAACCAGCCGCCGCGCAGGCTTTGGGTTTCGCTATGCGCGGGGACTTGCAGATCGAGGTCGAAGTGATCCCCCTTCTGCACGCCGGGCGGGAGGAAGCCGCGGACCAGCACCAGCGCCGTCGAAGGGGCGCCCATCAACAGATTGGGGTTCGGCACGCCGATGGTTTGCAATTCGTGCAGCAAAGCCGCGCGCTGGGCCGAGGGAGCCGGGTCTTCGCCCGTGTTGTCCAGGCAGGTCACCAGCGCCACGGCCTCGATCTTGACGTACTTATCGCCGAACGCCCGGGCGACTTCGCCGACGAGCCGTGTCTTCGATTCGAGCACGCCGGATAGATCTTCGGGGCTCTGCGAGCGCAGCCTGGGCGTAGCGCAGCCCGAGAGCGCGAGGATTCCTAATATCAGCCAGGCGTAGCAAGGCTTCATGCCGTGCTCCGTAGTTTGTCCCGGCGAAACCACGCGCCCGTCGTGCCTCCTAGCACGTAGTCGCTCGCGTGTGGATCGTTCACCGTGAGAAACGCTCGAACGAGTTTCTCAGAAGTGCTTGGACGAGGGCGGGAAGATAGTGGCGTGCGGCAGGTCGGTCAAGGGCCGTTTACCGCCTGCGGGCCTTGTTTCACGAGTTGGCACGCCGGCCCCGGCTGGGGGGAACGCCGCGTCAGGGCGGATCGTAGCCGCCTGCCTGCAACGGATGACAGCGTGCGATGCGGCGGACGCCGCGCCAACCACCGCGCCAAAAGCCGTATTTCCGCACGGCTTCGATCATGTAGTTGCTGCACGTCGGCTGAAAGCGGCACCCCAGAATGTTCCAGGGGCTTAGCGTAACCTGGTACAACCGCACCAAAGCGATCAACAGCCAGGCTGGCACCTGGCATAGTGTCGTCCAAAGCTTTTTCATGGATCTTCCATCGATCGCCTACCACCCGCCAGCGGCCTCAGTCACCCAGGGCCAACCATCGCGCCATGCGAGCATGATATCCGCGTGAGATGATTATAGACCCTCCAGCCGCTTGCGGGCTCGGGCGGCCAGCCGCACCAGCGACTTTGCCACGGGCCCCAGTTGCGGCTCGCCGCCGCGTGGAATGACGACCATATCGACGTCGGGAGGCAACTTGGCGAGCTGGCGACGAAAGGCCTCGCGCAGCAACCGCTTCCAGCGATTCCGCGCGACGGCGTTGCCGACTTTGCGCGAGACGGACAGCCCCAGTCGCGGGTGTCCCAAGTCGTTCGACAGCACGTAGACGATGAGCGTCGCGTCCGAGGCGGCACAGCGGCGCCGGTACGCCCGCTGGAATTCGGAGTTCTTTCGCAGGCGAAAGCGGGCGGGAAATCGCTCGGAGGCCATCGGCGCTTTCATTCGAGGTCGCGAGCCGACGAATCGGGATCTTTGGGAACCAGGGGTTTGCGATACCAGTCGTCCTCATAACGGGGCGTGGGACCGTGCGACTTGCGAGCGATCCGCAACACGCTCCGCCCGCCGATGATCGCCAGCGCCACCAGCGACACACCGACCAGCACCAGCGCCACCAGCGCCATGATCAGCCTGGCCCGGCTTTGCGGGTCGAGCGCATCAACAGCGGCTGGGCCTTTTCGTCGACCGCCAAGAGCGTGGTCCGCAGAGGGAGTACGAGTTGCTCGGCCAGTGCCACGAGATCTACCATTTCAGATCGCGGCGCGGCTGCTCGGGATGCGCCGCTTGTGCGTGTTCGTCGAGTTTCTTGATCAGCTCGACGCACTCGTCGTCGAGCGGGCTGGGGAGGACGATTTGCAGTTCGGCGTACAGGTCGCCAGGCTGTCCGTTGCGCCCGGCGACGCCGTGTCCCTTGATACGCAGTTTTTTGCCGCTCGAGCTTCCCGCGGGGATACGCAGCGAGATCGTGCCCTTGGGCGTGGGCACGTCGACTTTGGCCCCCAGCGCGGCTTCGGGCAAGGTGACCGGCACGCGCACTTCCAGGTCGTTTCCGCGGCGCGTGAACCAGGGATGCGCGGCGACGTGAATCGTGATCAGGATGTCGCCGGCTTCGCCGCCGGGCGGGGATTCGCCCTGGCCGCGCAGGCGAATCTTCTGGCCTTCGTCGATGCCCGGCGGAATCTTGACCGTGAGGGTATCGATCTTGCCGCTTTGGCGGCGGAGCGAGATCTGGGCCTGCCCGCCCTGCACCGCCGTGTTGAAGGGAATTTCCAGCTCGGTGGCGATGTCGGCTCCGCGGACCGGCTGCTGCGGCGCGGCGCGGCGCGTGCGGCCACCGCCGCGGCCGCCCGCGCGGCGAAACTGCGTGAAGATGTCGCCAAACATGCCGCTGGGATCGCCCCCGCCGTACCGCTCGCCGAACAACTGGCTGAAGTCGACGTCCTCGCCGCCGGCTTCCGCGCTCCAGCGGGCCTGGCCGGGGCGCGGACCGCCACCGGCCCCCATCGACTCGAACGAGCTGCCGTAGCGGTCGTACAGTTCCCGTTTGCTCGGGTCGTTCAACACGTCGAACGCCTGTTGCACTTCCTGGAACTTCTGCCTGGCCGACGCGTCTTCGGGGTTCAAGTCGGGGTGATACTTGCGGGCCAGCTTGCGATAGGCCTTTTGGATTTCGGCCGCCGAAGCCTCGCGGGCCACGCCTAACGTTTTGTAATAGTCTTCAGCCATTCCATTGCCACTGGTGCCGCGCGCGGCGAAACAAGCGAGAGAAGCCACCGGCGGCCGGCCGGTTCGCGCCGCTGATGCACGCCCATTTTACGGCCCGCGCCCCGAAACCATCAAGCCGCGCGAAACACCGCCCAAACGCGGCTCGGGCGAGACCACGCCCTCGGGCATGCTACAGTTGAAGCATACACCGCAAGCCCGTCCCACCGCCGGATTTTCCCCGGAGCTTTCGTCCCATGTTCCGCTGCTGCCGCCGGATACTCGTCGCCTTGGCCCTGCCCCTTTTGACCGTGGCCGCGGAGGTGGCCGTGGCCGGACCGGGGGGCGTCTTGCAATTGGAAGTGGTCGACCGCCAAACCAAGCAGCCGCTGGCTTGCCGCATGCATCTGACGAACGCCCGCCAGCAGCCGCTCAAGGCGCCGCGGGTTCCCTTCTGGCAGGATCATTTCGTCTTCGACGGGGCGATCTCGCTCAAACTGCCCAAGGGGGAATACGACTTTGTAATCGAACGGGGGCTGGAATACCTGACAGCGCAGCGGACACTTCACGATGCAGGAGTTTTCCAAGGACTCGCAAACGATCGAGCTGGAGCGGTTCGCCGACATGGCCGCCGAGGGCTGGTGGTCGGGCGATCTCGACGTGGCCCGGCCGGCCGCGGACCTGGAGCTCTTGATGATGGCCGACGACGTGCACGTGGCCGAGCTGGTGAGTTGGCCCGGCCGCAAAGTGCTGTTGCCCAAGGCCGGTCCGCCGGACCATCCGCTGGTCCGATTCGACGAAAATCGCTACTACCACCTGTCGGCCGGCATCGACGCTCGCGGGGGCGGCGTGTTGTTGTTTTACAATCTCGACAGGCCGTTGGACCTGGGTGGCGTGCGCGGCGAGTTCCCTCCACAACATGAAACCATCGCCCAAGCCAAACTGCAGCCGCACGCCTGGGTCGACGCCCGCGTGGCTTACGGCTGGGACGTGCCGGCCTGGGTCGCCGGCGGACAGCTCGACTCGGTGCAGGTGATCAACAGCAACTTGCGGCGAAGCGGCACGGAGAATCGCGAACAGCCCGGCAAAGCCCGCGACGAGCTGCTCTATCCTGGCCCGAGCGGCAACGGGCGCTGGTCCGAGGCGATCTACTACCACCTGCTCAACTGCGGGTCTGCGCATGCCGCCGACGGCCGGCAGCGGTTCGGGCGAGGTGGCCAATCCCTTGGGCTACAACCGCATGTACGTCCACGTGGACGGTGATTTCTCGTACGAGGCCTGGTGGGAAGGCGTACGGGCCGGTCGCGTGGTGGTGACCAACGGACCGCTGTTGCGGCCGAACGTCGAGGGGGAGATGCCCGGCTACGTGTTTCGTGCCGACGCAGGGCAAGTGGTGGAGTTGGAAGTGGGGCTGACGCTGTCGATGCGCAATCGGGTCTCCTACCTGGAGGTGATCAAAGATGGCGAGGTCGAACACTCGGCGCGGATCGCCGACTGGGCCGCCGCCGGGGGCAAGCTGCCCAAGGTCGTCTTCGAGCAAAGCGGTTGGCTCTTGATCCGCGCGGCGTGCGACGTCCCGAACACGTATCGCTATACGATGACGGCCCCCTACTATGTCGAGATTGGCGACCGGCCGCGGATCAGCAAGCGATCGGCCCAGTTCTTTCTCGACTGGGTCAACGAGCGGATGGCCGCGCTGAAGCTCGACGACCCACAAGAGCGCGAAGCGGCGCTCAAGTACCAGCGGCAGGCGCAAGCCTATTGGCAGGACCTGGTCTCGCGGGCCAACGCGCCCTGAGTCGCTCGACGACCGGCAATGCTCAGGTGCCCCAATCGCGCGGATAGCGGAAGTCGCGGTCCATGGTGCGGTGCGTGAGCTTGGCGATCACGGGCAAGCGGCGCTTGTACTGATTGCGGCGGATCATGGCCAGCACGGTATCGACGAAATCGGCGTCGAAACCGGCTCGAACGAGCTGCGCCGGCTGCCAGCGGCGATCGACCAACAGGACCAGCAGCCGGTCGACGTCTTCGTAGGCGAAGCCCAGCTCGCCTTCGTCGGTTTGACCGACCCACAGGTCGCCGCTGGGAGCCTTATGAAGTACCGCTTCGGGCACGCCCAGATGCGCGGCCAGCTGTTGTAACTGGGTCTTGTACAAATCGCCGATCGGATTGATGGCCGACGCCAGGTCGCCGTATTGCGTACCGTAACCCAACAAGAGCTCGGTTTTGTTGCTGGTGCCGACGACGAGCCCTTCGAACGCGGCGCTCTGATCGTAGAGGACGGTCATCCGCTCCCGGGCGCACTTGTTGGCCAGTCGCATCCGCGAGACGCCGGACATGCCGGCCAGGTAGGCGTCAATCTGGGGCGTGATCGGCACGTCGAGCGACTGCACGCCCAGGTCCGCGATCACGGCCTGGCTGTCGCGGAGCGTCTCGTCGCTCGAGGTTTTGTAGGGCATCGTGACGGCCAACACCTGGTCGGGACCCAGCGCGCGGACGGCCAGGTAGGCCACGACGCTTGAATCGATGCCGCCCGACAGGCCGAACACGGCCCGGCGAAAGCCGGTGCGCCAGATCTCGTTGCGGATGAACCGCACGAGGATTTCCTCGACGAGCACGGGATTGATGGCCAGACGGGCCTGGGCCGGGTCAAGTTTCATAGCGTTTGCGTTTGATTCGCTCGAGCTCTTCGAGCGTCATGAGCATTTGTTCGTCGCGGCCCAGCGGTGTAATCAACCGCTGCCGCCGCAGCTCGGCCAGATCGCAGGTGACGACCGACAGGCATTCGTCAAACGGCGGCGCCTGGGCGATGATCCGGCCGTCGGGGCCCACGGCCATGCTGTTGCCGAAGAAACACAGACCGTCCTCGAATCCCACGCGGTTGACGACGATCACCAGCGCCCCGAGCAACTGCGAAAACGTGCGGGCCAACAGCTCGTAGGTTTCGGCCGTGCCGATGCGGGGGCCGTCAATGCCCCGGGCCGGCGAATTGATGATGCAGACCAGCACGTCGACTTCCTCGGCCTGCATGATCGTAGCGGACGAGAGGTGCCAGAAATCTTCGCAGATCACCAGGCCCACGCGTCCGAAGCGGGCCGAAGCAAAGGCCTGAAACCGCTTGCCGGCCGAGAAGTAGCGCTGCTCCTCGAACAGCCCGTAGGTGGGCAGATAGACCTTGCGATGGACGTGCACGACCCGTCCGGCCTCGGCATAGAAGGCCGCGTTGTAGAACTGGTGTCCTTCGCCTTCCTCGACAAAGCCGGCCACCAGGGCCATCGGTCCGGCCGCTTCGACCAACTCGATGATCTCGAGGCTCGTGCGATGCAGCGCCACTTCGGGCACCATGTCGCGGAGGAAATAGCCGGTGAGCGACAGCTCGGGAAAGATCACCAGGTCGGCCTGCTCGCGGCGGGCCGCGGCAATCTGGTCGCGATGCTTCTCGAGGTTCTGCTGGCGGTCGCCTAACAGGGGCGCGATCTGGGCCAGGGCCACGCGCAGCTCGCCCGGGTCGGGGCGGGCCGTCGCCCTTGGCTTGCGGTTGCTGGACGGGTTGGACGGAACTGGTCACTTCGAGGGGCCTGCGTGCAAAGGTTCATCGGGACGGCGCGAAAGTCATCCTTCCGCTGTTAAGCTTCGGGGGCCCGTTGGGGAGTGTCAAGCGGCCGTGCCACCGGGTTGCCATCCGGCGGCAACACAAAGGGCCGCGCCGGCTCGCTAGGGGAACCGGCGCGGCCAGAAATCCGCGTGAAATCACCGCGACGCGCCCTATTCCGCGGCCGCGTCGGACTGCGGCGCCGGTTCGGCCGGCTCCTCGGAAGTGGCCGCGTTGTCGTCGGCCGCATCCTCGTCGGCCGGCTCCTTTTCGTAGCGGGCCATGATCCATTTAGTGGCCTGTCCGTTTTCAATATGCGCGGCCACCGCACCCTGGCTCTGGGTGAGATTTGCCAGCGAGGTTTCGAACACCACCTTGTCCTGCGGGCCGAAGGTGAACGCCACCTGCTGGGTCTTCTTGTCGAGGGCGCCGCGGATCGGATAATCCTGGTCGCTCAGCAGGTCGAAGTAAGTGCCGCGCACCAACCCGGTCTTGCTGATCGCCAAGTGCACCAGGGCACTGGCTTCCGACTTGCCCTGGGGGGCGGACGAGAACACGCCCAGCGGCAGAAACGCCGTGTCCTTCGGCGGGTCCTTGGCGCCGGAGCGAGCCAGCTTTTCGGCCTGGGCCGCCTGCTCGGGGGTTACGTCCAGCGGGCTATCCTGGTCGCCGCTGTAGGTCGGCATTTCCAGGTGCAGGTCATCGCTGGTCGCGCCTTCGTCATCCGTGTCGGACTCGGCGAGCTGCCGCTCGCCGGGCGTTGGGTTGTCGTACTCGTTGAGCTGTTCCTCGGCCGGCTCGGTATTGATCGTGTCGGACGTGTAGACGGTGGGCACGGTGCCGTAGTTGCCGACGACAGGCGAGGCGTTTTCCATCCCCAGCCAGGCCGCGGCCGCGCCGAACGTGCCGATGGCCCAGGGATTGCCCCATCCCCAGCCACCCCAGCCATAGCCCCAGGCGCGGCCGTGGCGTCCATACCAGCCGCGCGAAAACGGCCGATTGTGGTGGGCCCAATTCGTGTGGTGGTAGTGGTTGCCGCGGTGCGCGTCGTGCGCCCCGTGGTCATGATCGGCGTGATGCTCGTGCGAGGCGTGATGTTCGCCTCCGTGATGTCCGCCGCCGTGCCCGCCGCGGGCCAGCACCTGCGACGTCGAGAAGCCCAACGCGGCCACTAGTGCCAGGCCCAACCAAAAATACTTGCTCATGGAAATTCCTCGAGGAAGGCTAGTTGGAAACCGTGTGAAAACGCGGACCGCACCTGGGGAGCGGTCCGCGTGAATCGACGAATGAAAATTACGAACGCTTACTGGGGCTGCGTCGCCGGCTCTTCCAGTCGCGACAGAACTACCTGCCGGCTGCGGCCGTCGTTGAACCGCATGGTCAGCGTGCCTGACGGCTGCGTGAGGCTCACCAGCGACGATTCGAACGTGATGCCGTCGGAGCCGGCGACCTTGAACGACGCCAACTGCGTCTGCTTGCTGACCGAGCCGGTGATCGGTTGCTCCTGGCCGGTCAAGATGTCGTAGTAGTTGCCGCGCAGTTCTCCCTGGTGGTTGACGGCCAGTTGCACCAGCGCACTGGCGTCTTGAGTGCCAGGGGCGGCCAGGCCGAAGACGCCCAGCGAGAGGAACTCGGCCTCGTTTTGCGTCCCGTCGGTCGAGTCGCCAGTCGAGTCGTCGGTCGAGCCATCGGTGTCGCTGGTGTAGTAGCTGCCGCCCCATCCCAACCAGGCGGTCGCACGGCCGATCGTGGCCACGGCCCAGGCGTCGGCGTGCGGGTGCGTGTAGTTCCAGGCGTTCGGATGGGCCGCATACCACGGGGCCGTGAACGGCCGGTTGTCGGCCGTGAAGTTCGTTTTCAGTTGGCCCGGAGTGGTGGCCAGTCCGTCCTTGCTGAAGGTACCGAGGTCTTTCAACAGTCCATCGAGCGCGCCGCCGCTGGCGGCCGACTGCAACTTGGTGGCCAGGTTGCCCAGCCGTTGGCCAAACTGGCCGCGAGAGCGAGTACTGGAGGGTTGCACGCCGTTGCCGGGCTGTTGCTGCACGCCATTGCCCAATCGACCGCCGCCGCGCCGTCCGCCCGGACGCGCTTGGGCGTCGTGGACCAACAGGCTCGTAACCAGCGCAATCGCCAACGCCACGTACCAACGCTTCTGCATGGCAACACCTTTGAATCGGGCCGCGGAAACACGCCTTCGCGGGCCGTACGCAGCCCGCTGGCGGAAGGACTATTGGAAGCTTAGCTCACCCGCAGAATGCGAGCCGGCCGAGAGGCGGCACGACGTGAAACGGCCGAAATCGTGCCGCGAAAGGGCAGTCCCTCCGGCCGCTTCTAATCGCCGAGCGTCTTGCGAATCGCCGCGGCCAGGTCGCGGCGCGTCGTCGGCGAGTATTCGATGTCGAACCACAGGATCTTGCCCGTCGGATCGAGCAGATACGTGCGCGGCAGCTTCCCGGTGGCCACTTGCGCGAGCGCCTGGCCATCGGCGTCACTGAGGAGGGGATACCTGGCGCGGGCGTTGGCGGCCAGCTCGTCGGCCGACTGCGGTTTGTCGCCGCTGTTGATCGCCACGATCGCCAGGCCCTTGTCGGCGAATCGCGGCTGGTAATAGCGGGCCAGATCGGCCAGCTCCTCCAGACCGGTCGGTTGCGTCCCGTTCCAAAACACGACGAGCGTAAGTTTCGAACCCGACAGCTCGGTCAGTGCCCGCTGTTGTCCCTTGAGATCCGGCAACTCGATATGGGGAAACGCGTCGCCCAGGCCCACCTTGTTCATGGCCGCGTGATGGTCGGTGAAATGCACCGCCGGCATCACCAGATCGGCCGTGGCGACGTTGTCCAACGGGAGCGGGGCCTCGGAGGCCGGCAACGGAGCGGGAGGTTCCGGTTCGCTCGGCTTCTCTTCCATCGCGGGTTCGTCGGGCTGAGTCGGCACGTCCAGGGCCGGCGGCGACTCATTCTCCAGGCGAGCCACTTCGGCGGAGGGTGCCTCCGGGGCGGTCTGTGGCTCTTCGTCGACGACGGGGGACTGCTCGTCAAACTGCTGCGAGGCCTGTGGCTCTGGGAGCTTGGCCTGATCGGCGGGCGGCTTGCGCTGGCTGCAACCGGAAAACACCAGCGCCGCGCCCACCGACAGCCAAGCGATGCGGTGGAAGCGTGGAAGGCGAGCGAGCATGGAAAAGGCTCCTTCCCGGGGAAACGTCCGGGGTGCGGGGGTTGGCCCGGCGCGGATAAACAGCCCATTCTTTCCGACGCATCGAGAAGCGTCAACGCCTGCTAGCAGGCTCCGCGTCGCGGATCTGAATGCCGAGTTCGCGGAGTTGCCGCGGATCGACCCGGCCGGGCGCCTCGGTCATCAGGTCGGTGGCCCGTTGGGTCTTGGGAAAAGCGATGCAATCGCGAATGTTGTCGAGATTGCCAAACAGCATGACCCACCGGTCGAGTCCCAACGCAATGCCGCCGTGCGGCGGCGCTCCGTAGGCCAGCGCGTCGAGCAGAAAGCCGAACCGCTCGCGGGCCTGTTCGGGCGTGATGCCCAACAAGCCGAACACTTGTTGTTGCACTTGCGGGTCGTGGATTCGAATCGTCCCGCCGCCGGCCTCCAGGCCGTTGATCACCAGGTCGTAGGCCTGCGCCCGGCAGCGACCCGGGTCGCTGGTCAACAGCTCGACGTCCTGCGGCCGCGGTGCCGTGAACGGGTGATGCATGGCGGCCCAACCGCCGGTCTCTTCATCGCGGGCGAACATCGGAAACTCGACGACCCACGAGAAATGCTTCTGGCGCGGATCGTACAGCTTCAGCTCCTGGCCGAAGCGGCGGCGCAGCCCGTAAAGGGCCTTGCAAGTCACCTCGTACGAATCGGCCACGAAGACCAGCAAGTCGCCGGGCTGGGCCGACATTCGCTCGCCGATCCGGGCGAGCATCTCGGGGCTGAAATTCTTGGCGATCGGCGAGGCCAGCGTGCCGCTCTCTTCGACCTTGAACCAGGCCAGCCCCTTGGCGCCGAAATCCTGCACGACGAAGTTCGTCAGCTCGTCGATCCCTTTGCGCGAATACTTGGCGGCACCACCGGTGGCATTGATGCCGCGCACGCGCTTGCCGGCGTCGGCGGTGTCCCGAAACACGCGAAAGTCGGTTTCGCCGGCCAGGTCTGTCACGTCGACGATTTCCAGCCCGAAGCGCAAGTCGGGCGCGTCGTGGCCGAACCGCTCCATCGCCTCGTCGTAGGTCATCCGCGCCAGGGGCAGCGGGACATCCAATCCGAGCAGATCTTTGGCGAGCCGGGCCACCAGCCCGTCAATGAGCGTGATCACGTCATCGGCTTCGACGAACGACATTTCCAGGTCGAGCTGCGTGAATTCCGGCTGCCGGTCCGCCCG
This sequence comes from uncultured Planctomycetota bacterium, assembly GCA_963711515.1. Lineage (GTDB taxonomy): Bacteria > Planctomycetota > Planctomycetia > Pirellulales > PALSA-1355 > CAVQEL01. The sequence continues at coordinate 36,897 of CAVQEL010000010.1, forward strand.
CAGGTCTTCGTCCCGAAAGCAGCGGGCCACCTGCACGTAGCGGTCGTAGCCGGCGATCATCAGGATCTGCTTGTAGAGCTGCGGCGACTGGGGGAGCGCGTAGAACGAGCCGTGGTGCACGCGGCTGGGCACCAGGTAGTCGCGGGCCCCCTCGGGCGTGCTGCGGCCGAGCACGGGCGTCTCGATGTCGAGAAAGCCATGCTGGTCGAAGTATTGGCGCATGCCCAGCGTGATGCGGTGCCGCAACTGCATCGTGGCCTGCATCTCCGCGCGGCGCAGGTCGAGATAGCGGTACTTGAGCCGGAGGTCTTCGTTGGGCAGATCGATGCCGCCGGGCTGAAACGGGGGCGTCTGGCTCTTGTTGAGCAGGACGAGGTGCTTGGGGCGGATTTCGATCTTGCCGGTCGCCAGCTTGGCGTTCACCGTTCCCTCGGGTCGGTGCGCTACCAGGCCGGTCACCGAGACGACGAACTCGCTGCGCAGCGAGCGGGCCAGCTCCTGTGTCGGGGTGCCACACTCGGGGCCGAAGACGATCTGCGTCTTGCCGTACCGGTCGCGCAGGTCGATGAAGATGGCGCCGCCGTGGTCGCGATAGCTGTCGACCCAGCCCGCCAGCGTGACTTCTTGACCCAAGTGCTGCGCCGTCAACTCGCCGCACGTATGCGTCCGCAACACCGCCGTTTCTCCTTGTAGGCAGCCCCGGTTGGCCCCCATCGGCCGCGGGGAAGCCGCTTATCTTACTCTAGACAAACCGGCGAGCGAAAGGTGACCGGGCGACTTGTGGCGCTAGGGCGGGCATTACCAATGCGAAAAGGCCGCCCCGAAAGACGGGACGGCCTGTTTTCGCTTGATTGGAGAGGTCGATGGCGAACTACTTGGTGCGACGCTTGCGCCACAGGCTCACTGCCATGCCGCACGCACCAAACAGGGCCAAGGCGATCGTCGACGGCTCGGGCACGGCGACGGTGTAGTAGGTGACAGTGGCCATGCCACTGGCACCGAAGTTGTTGACATGCAGCGTGCTGTCGGTGACGCCCGAGACGGAAAACCCACCGTTGCCGTCGATCGTATAGGCGAACGTTCCGCTACCGAGGTAAAGCCCCGTGCTATACGTCGTGTAGCTGTTGGAACTGCTGCCAGAAATGTTGCCAAAGTCGTGGAAGTCGGGGCCAGAGCCGGTGTTGCCATCGCTGGCGGCGACCGGAACCGGGCCAGCCGACTGCAAAATCGCGACGGTCGGATGTGTTCCGGACGGGCCAGTACCGGAAATTATCCCCGTCAAGTTGACGCTCATATTGCCAGAGATCGCCGAATCATTTTCCGCTGTCACGTCAGCGCTCACGGTGCCGTCGATGCTGAGCTCGACGTGATCCAACACCTCGCCAGGATGCAAAGAAGCATCGTACTGCGAGAGATTGATGACTTGGCTGTTGGGAGACAGGGGGAAGGCGAACGAGTCGTTGAACGAATACACACCCGCCCGAACGGCTGGTGCAAGAAAGGCAATCAAAACAACACAGATCGCGACGCGCGAGGCACGTCGGAGCAGAGATCGATGCATTAGCTTTCCCCTCCAATCAAGTAAACTTCTTGGTGTCGACCTGTCCGCCTTGGCGGGATTGTTAACGAGAACGCGTTGTGCACGAACGAGCCGGCTGGCCGTTTGCGCCAATGTGCTGAGTGTAGCAAGGGATTTTTTTACCTCAACCGTTTTTTCAGAAATTTAACGAAATAAACGTGCATATACCACATTCCAACGCTGGGTTTTGCTCGGAAATGCCGCTAATTCCCGTGTTTTTCGGCGATTTCACGCGCCACGTCCGCCGGCTCGAATTCGCCCGAAACGAAAAGAAAACGACATTCCGACAGGCTGCGAAGCCAGGTCATCTGCCGTTTGGCAAACTGCCGCGTGCGGAGCTTCACCAGCTCGATCGTCTCGTCCAGGCCTCGCTCGCCGCGCAAGTGCGCAAAAATTTCTCGATATCCCACGGCTTGCCCAGCCGTGCGTCCAGGTGGCGTGTGGCCGGCCATGAGCCGCCGGACTTCGTCGACCCATCCGCTGGCGAACATTGCGTCGACACGCAAGTCGATCCGCCGCACTAACTCGTCGCGCGGCAAGATGAGGGCAAACACGCGACACGCCTCGGCCGGCCTCGCCCGATCGAACTGTTGCTGCCACTGGCTCATGGATCGTCCGGTCTTCTCGAACACCTCGATCGCGCGGATCACGCGGCGGTGATCGGCGGCGTGCAAGCGAGCAGCGGACGCCGGATCGATCTGGGCCAGCCGGGCGTGCAGGGCCTGGTCCCCTTCTTGTTCGGCGAGTTCATGAAGCCGCTGACGCAACGGCCAATCAGCCGGCGGTCCCTTGAAGATGCCTCGCAGAAGTGCCTTTAGATACAACGGGGTGCCGCCCACGAACAGCGGCGTCCGGCCGCGCGACGTGATCTCCCGAACGACCTGGCGAGCCGCGTCCACGTATTGCGCCACGCTGTACTCTTCGCTAGGATCGATGATGTCAATCAGGTGATGCGGCACGCGGGCCCGCTCTCGGGCGGTCGGCTTGGCGGTGCCGACGTCCATGCCCCGGTACAGGGCCATCGAATCGAGCGAGATGATCTCGGCATCGATGAGCGTGGCCAGTTCGAGCCCCACGGCGGTCTTGCCGCTGGCCGTGGGACCGGTCAAAAACCAGCCGTCAACCGTCTGGGGGTGCTCGGGATCGGAGCTTGCCATCACTTCCCGCGGGACCTACGATTGCGTGGGGATTTTTAAAGCACGAACTCGCACGGCCGGGCCACTCATATGAAGGAACCGAACTCTATTTTCGCCCGGCTGATGGCCGTGATCGAGGACCGTAAGGCCAATCCGCCCGAAAAATCGTACACCGCCACCCTGCTGGCCGGCGGCCTGGAACAAGTCGGCGGCAAGGTCCGAGAGGAAGCCGCCGAAGTGGTCGAGGCCGCGGGCGAACCTGGCGATGCCGGGCAGAATCATACCGTACGAGAGGCCGCCGACCTGGTGTATCATCTGTTGGTGCTTTTGGCCCATCGCGACATTCCCTTGTCGGACGTCGAGGACGAGCTGGACCGGCGGTTTGGCGTCTCCGGCCTGGACGAAAAGGCCGAACGCGCCGAAACCGAGGCGGACGTCGAATCCAGGCCCGCGACCGACTTTCCTTCATGAGCAACCTGCGCATCGGCATCCCGAGCAAAGGCCGGCTGGCGGAAGTGGCCGGAGAGCTTTTGAAAGAAGCGGGCCTGAGCTTTCGCCGGCAGGAGCGGAGCCTGTTTGCCCGCTGCCGCGAGGTTCCGGTCGAGGTCACCTTCCTGCGCACCGAAGACATTCCGGTGCTCTGCGCCGAAGGGGCCATCGACCTGGGCATTACCGGCGGCGACCTGGTGGCCGAAAGCGGCGTCGAGCTTATCTCGCGGCTCGACCTGGGCGTGGGCCAGTGCCGGCTGGCCGTGTGCGTGCCCGAGGAGAGCAAGTTCAGCCAGCCGGCCGACTTGGATGGCGCCCGGATTGCCACCAGTTTTCCGCACGTCACCGAGACCTTCCTGCGGCAGCACGACGCGCAGGCCCACTTGGTCAATCTGTCCGGCTCGGTCGAGATCATGATCGCCCTGGGCGTGGCCGACGCGATTGTCGACCTGGTGGAAACCGGCAGCACGCTGGCGGCCAATCGGCTGCGGATCCTGGCGGAAGTGAATCGCTACCAGACCGTGCTCGTGCAAAACACCGCCTGCCGCGAAGCGGAGCTGGCCGACCGGGTCGTTCGCCGGCTCGAAGGGGTGGTGATCGCCCGCAGCTACTCGCTCTTGGAGTACAACGTGCCGCGGGCCAAGCTGCCGCAGGCGGAGAAAGTCACGCCCGGCTTCAATTCGCCCACCGTCAGCGGGCTGGAAGACGCCGACTGGTGCGCGGTGCGAGTGATGGTGCGGCGGACCGAAGTGATCGAGATCATGGAGCGGCTCGAAGCGCTCGGCGCCTCGGCCATCCTGGAAACGCGGATCACGAACTGCCGGCTCTAGAACATTGTCAACGTCAACAATACGGGTGCCACTGCCGGCTTGCCCAGCAGTGCTTTGGCCTAACGGCAAGTCTGACGGGAAGATCAGGCTATGACAAAGCACGAGTGCCAGCCGGCCATTCGCAACGCCGCGGGTGCTACTTCGCCTGGTAGTACTGTTCGACGAGGTCCGCGTTGGCGTCCTCGGGCCTGGCATACCAGATGTTGAGAATCGTGTTTCTCACTCCCGTGCCTTCGGCCAGCGGCGTGCGGCCGTGCCAGCTCCGCAGCCGGAGCGTGTTGATTACGACAAAGGCATAGGCCACGTTGGGCAGGAAGGGGGCCCGTTTGACGATCTCGAAACCGCGTGGCTCGCGCAGCATGGCCAACGGGTTTAGACTGCGGCGATAGAATTCGGTGCCGATGTCGGCCTGGCTGTCGTCTTCGGCCAGCGCGATTTGCATGGTCACGAGCTTGCGGCGCGTGTCGGGGTGGGGCTTGATCCTGTAGCCCGACGTTTCGCGAAACAGTTCCGGCAGCGGATAGCCGGGAGTCCGGGCCGCCTCGGCCGGCGGAAGTCCCAAGCGGTATGCCAGGCCCAGGCTGAGCTTCTCGAACACGGCTTGCTTGAACTGCGGCGCCCCGAGCGCGTCGCGCACGCCCAGCCACAACGACTGCTGGCGCCCCAACAGGTCATCGGTCTTGTCGGCGGTGAGCCCAAAGCAGCCGCGATTGCTGACGCCGCCGGGGGCATGCTTGGCGTAGGAGAAGGCTCGATACATCCGCGGATCGGGGAGCGAGGCGACCATCTCGCGGTACAAGTCGGCGGGAAAAATCTCCCCGACGATGAAATGCGGAAAGGGGTTCGTTTCGATGCGAGTGCGGTTGACCGCGTCGACCATGTGGGCCAGCGCCTGCGAGGAGATGTCGGCACGTACTCGGTCGCCCTGGGGGGCGCGGGCCGGACGCACGGTCGAAACAGCAGTCTGAGGAGTCATCGCGGAATCTCCGGTACCTTGCTCGTTGAGCTCCTGAAAAACGAGGACAAACGGGGCGAGAACTCTACCGGCTGGGCGCTCGGCGCGGAAGGTCAGTTTGCCTGTGCCAAGGCCGCTAGCGAGCCCGGCCACTGCGATCGCGGCGCTTGATCCGCGCCCCTGGATTCCGCCGGAGGTCTCTGCTACTTTGGTGTTTTCTTTCCCACATCTCCAGGAGGGTGCCTTGACCACCCTGACTATGAACCAGCCGATTGCCGGGGTCACCTCGCCCGAGGAGCGGGAAGTGACCGTGATGACCGTGTTTCCCACGTTGGGGGCCTTTGCCAGCGGACGACTGATCGGCCAACTGTGCGGCATCCGGACCGGGTTCGGTTTCTTTTCGATCGGCAAGCTGTTGGCACTGTTGCTGATTCCCGTGGCGATCGGGTTGTTCGTCTTCTCGCTGCTTCCCGGGGTGATCACCCGCTACCGGCTGACGAACCGCCGCGTGGTCGTGCAAAAAGGCGTGAAGCCGGTGGATGACCGGTGGGTCGATTTCGATCGCTTCGACTCGATCGAAGTGGAGGTGCTCGCCCGGTCAGGAGTGGTATCCGGCGGGCGATTTGATTTTTCGCAACGGGGCGGTGGAAACGTTTCGGCTGGCCGGCGTCTCGCGGCCCCAGACGTTTCGCCACACGTGCCTGGCCGCACGGCGCGGATATCTGGGAGCGGCGGAAAGCCGGTAACGGTCGCGCGGCTCACGTGCGGTTGCCGGCAATTTCGGCCAGGATCAAGCGCAGCGCTTCGGCCGAGATGTCCGCCGGCAGGGCCGCCATGTCTTGGGCTTCGGCGGCCGTTTGCGTTACGTCGAGCGGCAAGTGAATGAAGGCCGCCTTCGTCTTGAGCCCCAAGCGTTCGGCGACGTAGCAGGAGAAGTACATCGTCGCATTGCACAGGTAGGTGCCGGCGTGGTACGAGATCTCGGCGGGAATCTGCGCCTTGCGCAGCCGCACCGCCCAGGCCGCCAGCGGCAGAGGGCTGCGGTAGGCCACCGGCCCGTCGTCGACCAGCGGGCGGAACTCGTCGGGCGTCTGATGGCTCGAACCGCCGACGTTGATGGCGTAGGACTCGAGTTGAAGCGCGTCGAGCCGGGCGCCTGGCCCAGGTGCAGGGCGAAGTCGTAGTCGGCCGACAGGTCGGCGGCCAGCCGCTCTTTGACCGTGGTGAAGTCGACCGGATAAAGCCGCGTGGTGACGGTCGGGTGGGCGGGTAATTCCTGCGTCAGCTTGATCATCGTCAGCCAACTCGAATTGGCTCGCCAGCGGTCGTACGGTTCGAACGCGGTGATCAAGACCGAGGTCATCGCCAATCCATCCGAACGTCCGTGGCCCGACAATTCGCCCCCTGGGAAGTGCCCTGGCAATCGTAGCGTGTTTGACCTACGTTGCACAATCAGCACCAGCCTGCGCCGGCGGCCTCTCAGCTTCCACGCAGCGGACGACTTTTTTCCCCGGAGACGACGTCGTATGAGTTCCCGCGCGAAGCAAAAGATGCTTGACTCCCCGGTGGCCGAACACCTCAACCGCGATTTCTACATCGTACGCCAATCGCAAACCGTCGGCGATTCGGTGGCCGCGCTGCGGCAGCAGCCCCCCGGCGGACTGTACTTCTACATTTACGTGCTCGACGACGACGACCGGCTGGTCGGCGTGCTGCCAACCCGGACGCTGATTTTCAGCCCGCCCGAGTCCTCCATCGAGGGGCTGATGGTCCGCAACGTGGTGACGATTCCCACCGGCGCCACCGTGCTCGAGGCCTGCGAGTTCTTCATCCAGCATCGTTTTCTGGCGATGCCGGTGGTTGACGACGACGAGCGGTTGCTGGGCGTCGTCGACGTGGGGCTGTTTACCGACGAAGTGTTCGACCTGGCCGAGCAGCGTGGCGCGACGACGTGTTTCAGTTGATCGGCATCCACGTCCTCAACAACCAGCAGATCGCCCCCTGGACCGGCTTCCGCGATCGCTTCCCCTGGCTGATCGCCAACATGATCGGGGGCACCGTGTGCGCGGTGTTGTCGCAGCGGTTCGAGGGGCTGCTGGCGGCGGTGATCGCCGTGGCCATGTTCGTGCCGATCGTGCTCAACCTGTCGGAAAGCGTGAGCATCCAGTCGATGTCCATCCTGCTGCAAGGTCTACACGCCAGCGGCGTCGATCGGCAATTCCTGCTGCGGGCCCTGGCCCGGGAGGTGGCCGTGGCGGCCCTGTTGGGGCTGGCAGCCGGCGTGGTGGTGGGGCTGGTGGCCGGCGCGTGGCAGGGATCGCTGGCGCTGGGGCTGACGCTGGCCGCCAGCGTGATGCTGGCCATCATTTCCGCCGGGTTGCTGGGCCTGGTGTTGCCGGTGGCCGTACGGGCGCTGCGGGCCGACCCGCGGATCGCGGCCGGGCCGATCACGCTGGCCACGACCGACGTGGTCACGTTGTTGGTATACTTCGCGGTGGCCACGCGCATTTTGATGTGATGCCCACGACGGGGTACCATCGTGCGCCCGGGCTCCCCGGGCGAAGAACCACCCTCGCAAGAAACCGCCGCGATGAGCACGTCTCTGACCCGACCGCTAGCGCCGCGACTCGTCTCGCTGGACGCGTACCGGGGGCTGGCGATGCTGGCCATGGCCTCCGGCGGGCTGGGGCTGTACCGCGTGGCGGAGAAAATGCAGGACACCGGCCATGACACGCCGTTCTGGCGGTTCGTCGGCTACCAGTTCGAACACGTCGAATGGCTGGGCTGCGCGGCCTGGGACATGATCCAGCCTTCGTTCATGTTCATGGTCGGGGCGGCCATGGCCTATTCCTGTGCCAGTCGACAGGCCCGGGGGCAGTCGTACGGCCAGATGCTGCGGCACGCGTTCATTCGGGCGGTCGTCCTGGTGTCACTGGGCATTGTGTTGCGATCGGACGGCCACCGGGAGACGTATTTCACGTTCGAGGACGTGCTGACGCAGATCGGGCTGGGCTACGTGTTTTTGTTTCTGCTGTGGAACCGGCCCTGGTGGCTGCAACTCGGGGCGGCGCTGGCGATTCTGGCCGGCTACTGGGCCTTGTTCTACTTCTATCCCCTGCCGCCGGCCGATTTCGACTACTCGACCGTGGGCCTGGGGCCCGATTGGCCGCACCTGGAGGGGACGGCCGCTCATTGGGATAAAAACACGAACGCGGCCGCGGCCTTCGACACTTGGTTCTTGAACCTGTTTCCTCGCGAGCGCCCGTTCAAGTTCAACGGCGGCGGCTACCTGACGCTCAGTTTCATTCCGTCGCTGGCGACGATGGTCTTTGGCCTGTTGGCCGGCGAATTGCTGCGCGGCGGCCGCTCGCAATGGGCGAAGTTCTGGATTCTAGTTGCCGCGGGCGTCGCGGGGCTGGTGGCCGGCCAGGTGCTGCAAGAGACCGGCGTGTGCCCGATCGTCAAACGCATTTGGACGCCCAGTTGGGCCCTGTTTAGCGCCGGCTGGGCGTCGCTGATTCTAGCGGCGTTTTATGGCGTGGTCGACGTGCTGGGGTTTCGCAAGTGGACGTTTCCGCTGGTCGTGGTGGGCATGAATTCGATCACGATGTACGTACTGGCCGAGTTGTGCAAAGACTGGGTCTACGGCACGCTGCGGACACATTTCGGCACCGGCCCGTTCGATTTGCTGGGCGAAGTGTATCGGCCGTTTCTGATCCAAGTCTGGATTCTGTTGTCGCTGTGGCTGTTTTTGTACTGGCTCTACCGGCAGCGGATTTTCGTGCGCATCTAGGATCGCCGCGCATTTCCCGGCTGGACCGGCGACGATAGGATTCATTCGGTATCGGTTATCGATTGCGACTTTTCATCAAGGTGACGCATGCCGCTCCCCGAACAGCCGCGCTTGCGGCGTCTGGAAAGCTTTCCGGTCAGTCAGCCCCAGGGGGAGGTCGTCTTCGCGCTGCGCGATCCCGAGGGATTCTCCGGTTCCGTGGTGTTGCCCTATGCCGCGGCCGTGCTGGCGTCGTACATGGACGGCACGCGCACGCTGGCGGGCATCCAAGAGGCGTTTTCCCGGCAAATCGGCCAGCCGGTGGCGCTGGCCGAGATCGAGCAGCTCGTGCGTGCATTGGACGACCGGCTGCTGTTGGATACCGATCGTTTTCGCCGCCGCTGGAAGCAGGAGATCGAGTTCTATCTCAATAGCCAGACTCGCGCGGCGGCGCATGCCGGCGGAGCCTACGCGGACGAACCGCAAGCGCTCCGCCAGCAGCTCGACGCCCTGTTCACCAGCGAGCGGGGCCCCGGCGCTCCGGCGACGGTTGCGGACGGCAGCCCGTCGGCGAAATTGCTGGGCGCGCTCATCCCCCACATCGACCTGCACCGCGGCGGGACGACGTTTGCCTGGGCTTACAAGCGGTTGGTCGAGGAGTCGGACGCGGACTTGTTCGTCGTCTTCGGCACGGCGCACAACCCAATGAGCAACTTGTTCTCGGTGACCCGCAAGCACTTTGAAACGCCGCTGGGAACGGTGGAAACGGACCGGCGGTTCGCCGCCCGGCTGTCGGCGCATCTGGCCGCCACACCGGGCGGAGCGGAACTGAACCTGGCGGCCGACGAGCTGGCGCATCGGCAGGAACATTCGATCGAGTTTCAGGTCGTGTTTTTGCGACACTTGCTCGGCGAGCGGCGTCCGTTCAAGATTCTGCCGGTGCTGGTGGGTTCGTTTCACGAGTTTATCGCCGCCGGCACGTCGCCCTCCGAGTCACCGGTGGTTTCGGCCTTTGTAGCGGCGATGCGCAAGACGGCCGCGGAATACGACGGCCGGATCTGCTACATCAGCTCCGGCGATCTGGCTCACATCGGACAGCGGTTCGGCGATCGGGCGTTTCTCGACGCCAAACGCCTCGAGCAGCAAGCGGCCGATGACCGCGCCTTGTTGGAGGCGGCCTGCCGGCCCGACGCCGACGCCTTTTTCCGTCACATTGCCGGCGAAGAGGATCGCAACCGCGTGTGCGGGCTGGCGCCCACGTACACGATGCTGGAAGTGACGCGGCCGGCACGCGGCGAGCTGTTGCGATACGATCAGGCGGTCGAGCTGGACGGCACGTCGTGCGTGAGCTTTGCCAGCGCCGCCTTTTATGGCGAGTAGCCGTGGCACGGCAGCGTACGGTCTTGAAGAGCTTTTCCCGCCTGCTGGTTTGCTCTAGAATCCGGTTTTGGACGCCGCGTCGAGCCAGAGGCGCGATTCCCAGAGCGCGATTCTTTGAGCAATCACAAAATCTATATCATCGGCATCGGCGACGATGGCCTGGAAGGCATCGTTTCGCCGGCGCGGCAGTTGCTGCTCGATGCCCAGATGCTGGTGGGCGCCGAGTCGACGTTGGCCAAGGTTCCCGTCGGCAAGGCCGAGCGCGTGGTGGTGGGCGTGAACCTCGACGAGGCCGTCGAACGGATCGCGGCGGCCGGCGACAAGCGCGTGGTGGTGCTGGCCTCGGGCGATCCGCTGTTTTACGGCGTGGCCCGCTACTTGTGCGACAAGCTCGACAAGGAGCGGCTGGAAGTCTGGCCCCACGTCAGCAGCATGCAACTGGCGTTTGCCCGCGTGAAGGAAAGCTGGGAGGAAGCCTACCTGACGGACCTGGCCAATCGTCCGCTGGACCAGGTGCTGGAAAAGATCCGTTCGGCGACCAAGGTGGGATTGTTCACCACCGAAGCCGCGCCGCCGAAGGCCGTGGCCAAGGCGATGCTCGAGCGCAGGATCGACTACTTTTCGGCCTACGTCTGCGAGAATCTGGGCTCGCCGGACGAACGGGTCACGCAGGGAGAGCTGGCCGAGATCGCGGGGCAGGATTTTTCGCCGCTGAACGTGATGATCCTCATCCGCCGGCCCGACGTGCCGGATCGGCCCCGCGAGTCGATCGGCCACCGGCTGTTCGGCAATCCCGACGAGACGTTTTTGCAATCGAAGCCCAAGCAAGGGCTGCTCACCCCCGCCGAGGTCCGTTCGCTGGCGCTGGCGGAGCTGGACCTGGGGCCCACCAGCGTGGTGTGGGATATCGGCGCTGGCAGCGGCTCAGTGGCGATCGAGGCGGCTCAGATCGCCCGCGGCGGCACGGTGTACGCCGTGGAGATGGACCCGCAGGACCACGAAATGATCATCACCAACGTCGAGCGATTCGGCGTAACAAACCTGGTGCCGATCTTGGGCCGGGCGCCGGATGCCTGGAAAGACCTGCCCGATGCCGATGCCATCTTCGTGGGTGGCAGCGGCGCGAAATCAGCCGCGTGGTCGAGCTGGCCTACGAGCGCTTGCGTGGCGGCGGGCGATTGGTCGCTAACGTGGGCAGCATCGAGAGTCTGTCGGCGGTGCACGCAGCGCTGGTTCGCGTGGCCAAGGACGTCAACGTGTGGATGATCAACGTGGCCCGCGGAACGTTTCAAATGGAACGCGTGCGGTTCGAGGCCTTGAATCCGACGTTTCTGTTGGGCGTGGTAAAGGCAAGCGACAAACCGGCGCGAAAGACGAAGTGAGCACCAGCGACTATCCTCAGCTTGACGTGATCGCCGTGGGGGCCCATCCCGACGACGTGGAGATTGCCTGCGGCGGCACGCTGGCCCGGCTGGTCGAGCAGGGCTATGCCGTGGGGATCATCGACCTAACGGACGGCGAGCCGACGCCTGCTTCGCCGGGTCCGGAAGTGCGGCTGGCCGAGGCCCAAAAAGCCGCCGAAACCCTGGGCGTGCAGGTGCGCGTGCAGCTCGACCTGCCGAACCGGCGGTTGTTCGACACGTTCGAGGCCCGGGTCGCGTTGGCCAAAGAGTTTCGCAAGTTTCGCCCGCGGCTGGTGCTGGGTTTTGGCGAAAAGACGCCGCTGGCATCGCCTGATCATTGGCAGGCGATGCAAATCACCGACGCGGCGGTCTTCTATGCGCGGCTGACGAAGTGGGACGACTATTTCGATCATCTGCCGGTGCACACCGTTTCGGCGCAGTTGTACTACACGCTGGGGTTCGGTTCGCTGGCTTTGCCGCTGGCGGCCGGGCACCTGGTGGTCGACATCGGCGAAACGCTGGAGACGAAGCTGGCGGCGGTGCGCTGCTATGCCACGCAGTTTCCCAAGGCAAAGGAATTCATCTTCGATCGCATTCGGGCCGCGGCCATGCACGATGGGATTGCCGCCGGTTACGACGCCGGTGAACTGTTTGCCAGCCCGCGCACCCTGGGCACGCGCGACCTGGTCCATTTTCTGTTCGGGCAGATCCCTTCGGACGAACCGCGCAAGCCCCCCGTGCGTTGATGCGCTTCACGCCAGGTGGCGGTATTGCCGCAGCGCTGCCAACACGATCGCAATGTCCGGCGGCAAGGGGGCCACGAACTCCAAGAGTTCGCCGCCGGCCGGATGGCGGATAACCAATCGCCGGGCATGCAGCGCCTGGCGATCCAACAGCACGGCGTCATCCGCCGCGTCGCCGGTGAGCTCGCCGCGCGCCAGCGTGGCCCGGCCCCCGTACAACCGGTCGCACAACACCGGGCAGCCGATGCTGGCCAGATGCAGGCGAATCTGATGCGTGCGGCCGGTCTTGGGCAGCACGCGAAAGGCGGTGAAGCCGCTGAACCGCTCGGCCACTTCGTAGAATGTCTGCGCCTCGCGGCTGGTCGAGTGATCGCGGCGCACGGCCATCTTTTCGCGCTGGTAAGGATGGATGCCCACGGGCCGATCGATCGTATCGCGATCGCGGTCGATCGAGCCGGCACAGAGGGCGAAGTATTCTTTTTCGACTTCGCGGCGTTCGAACTGCTCGGCCAGCCGCAGATGCGCCTGATCGGTTTTGGCCACCACGATCACTCCGCTGGTGTCGCGATCCAGCCGATGCACGATGCCCGGCCGGGTCGGACCGCCGGCGGTGCTCAACTGGTCGAAATGGAATTGCAATGCCGCGGTGAGCGTGCCGGCCCAGTGCCCTTTGCCCGGGTGGACGACCATGCCCGGCGGCTTGTTGATCGCGGCCAGCAGTTCGTCTTCGTAGAGGACGTCGAGCGGAATGTCCTCGGCCTGCGGGCCTGTGCGGGGTAGCTCGGGCATGCGGATCGCGATCCGCTCGCCGGCCTTCAGCTTGTGCGCCGCCTTTGCGCGGCGCCCGTCCACGGTGACGCCCGCGGCGTTGATCCACTTGCGCAACAACACGCGGCTGTAGGCAGGAAATTGCTGCGCCAGAAACCAATCCAAGCGGGCGCCCGAGTGGTCCTCGGGCACGATGATTTCACGTTCTTGGCTGGAGAGTTCGTCGCCGCTCATCGGTAGTTGGTTTGCGGCGCGTTCGATCGCGAACGTGGGAGCAGCGGGCCAGGCGACGCGCATGTCGCACTATTGCAACTGGGGACCCGCGGCGGAATCTTCTTGGGGTTCGTCGGCCGGCGCGTCTTTGGCTGGCGCATCTGCGGCTGACTCTGCCGGCTTCTCATCGGTCGGCTTCGCTTCGGCTGGCGTTTCGGCCGGCGGCTGCTCTACGGGCGGCTTTTCATCGGAGGAGGGCACACCCGGCAGTGCCGGCTCGGAGGCGGGCTCGGACTCGCCTTTTGATTCGCTGTCGGCCGGCTCACCGCCCAGGCTCGGAAACGGCGTTTTGGTATCGTCCAGAGATGAGGGGATTTTGAGCGAACCGGTGTCGGGCTCCTGCAAGAAGTCGGGCCGCGCACGGGCGTGCCGGGTTCCTTCGACAACGGCGCGGGGGGCTCGTAGCTCGCCAGCCAATCGTAGAACTGCTTGGTGCTCAGTTGGTCCAGATCGTCGAGCCGGGACTTCGCGGCCTGCGCGAACGGCCCGGTGGGCCACTTTTCGGCCAGCGAGCTGTATTCGGCCCGGGCTTTTTCCAGTTCGCCCAGCGCCTCTTGGGCCCGGGCCAGTCCGTAGGTGGCGCGCTGGAGGATCGTCGGCTCGATGGTTTCCAAGAGGAGCGACGAAAAGCCGTCCACGGCGTCTTTCAATTGATTGCGGGCTGCAGTGCGATCGGCGAGCAATTGGTTCGTGCCGGCATTGAGCTCCAGGTCGGCGGCAGTCAAGCGCGACCAATGGGCGACCATCGTGCCGGGGTAGCGCTGGGCCACTTCGCTGAGGAGTTGCGGATCGCGATTGGACTCGGCCAGGAGGTATTCGTTCCAACCCTCGGACTGGCGGCGGGTGTTTTGCGTCGAGACGTATCCCCAAGCGAATATCGCCACGACCAGCGCGATGCCGCCGGCCAGGATGGCCCGGCCGTAAGGCTTGATGGCCTCGATCCAGTGGGCCAGCGAATCGGCCAACACGTTGGTTTGCAGTTCGTGACGTCGCTCCGTCTTCATGCGTTGCCTGGACCCCGCGGGCGCGCGTGAGAGAAAGACAAATGGCCCCCAGCCGCAGGGCGGGGGGCCGCTAAAAGAAAAAGAAGCCTAGCGCCCGAAGTATAGGGCTGCCGGGCGAAGTGGGTCAAGGCCGCCCCGGCGTCGCTAGTGGGGCTTCAAGGCGGGCTTGCCTGGCATGGCGGCCAGCGACTCGGATCGGGGTGAACGAGCCGTTTTGGAGCGAACGCCCTCGGGCATCACAGCGGCCGCCGCGGCAACTGTCGGGGATAGGGGGGGCGCTCGGCGGTGGGCAGCGCGTCGCCCCACTCGTCGCGCCAGGCCAGCCGTTCTTCTTCGTTGGCGTAGTAGCGTAGCCAGATGCTCGGGTCGCCCCCCACGCCGGCGCAATCCCAATGCAGGTAGTTGGACAACGTGTCGATCTTCTTCTCGGGGCAGGGGAGAATGTCGCGGAAGATCAGGCAGTACAACTCCCGGTCCGACAAGTGGTCGGTGAATTCGAGCACGATGCGTCGCTGGTAGAGCTTTTGAATCGTATCCCACAACAGCTCGTGCAGTTGCTCCTCGCTGAGCGTGTCGGGATGCGGCAGCTTCAGCTCCGGATCGAACCACTGCGCGATCGGCAGCACGGGCGCTCGCTCCCAGGCCAGCATCGACGCCAGGAATTCGTTTTCCACGGGCGTCGGCAATTCCTCGACGTTGACGTTGCGGATCGACTCGTCGAAGTAGGGTTCGAGCTCGTCGCGCAGCTCCGCGTTGCGCAGTAGATGCTCCACTTCATCGGGCAGCGGCTTATGGTTGGTGGACATCGCGATGGATCAGCCTTGAAGCAATGGAACTGGGAGTCCGACGTAGCAAAAAAGCAACAAAAACACGCGCGATCGCACGAGCTAATAGGCGATGATTTTCGTAATGCAGCGACCGCGCGAGAACCGCTTCCCACGGCATCTGCGGCCGCTTAGAACAGCTCCAGCTTTTGACTTTAACAACAAACAATGCGCGATCAAGTATAATCACGCCAACATCTTGAGACCGCCGCCGACAGTCAACACCAAGATCGTTAAAGACATGAATCTCAAGTCTGTACAATCGTCACAGCCCCTCCAATCGCTACAAAAGCGACTGTCCTGCGAAGTGTTGCTCGACGCGTACCACCGGGCCCTCTACAGCACCGATGCCAGCATCTACCAGATCATGCCCGTGGGCGTCGTGCTGCCGCGGACGCGAGACGACGTAGTGTCGGCGATGCAGATTGCAGCCGAGGAAGGGCTGGCCGTGATTCCCCGCGGCGGCGGGACGAGTCTTTCGGGTCAATCGATCGGCGCGGGGTTGGTGATCGATTTCAGCAAGTACATGAACCGGATCGAAATCGACCCGGAATCACTCACCGCGCGCGTGCAACCGGGCGTCGTGCTCGATCAACTGAACGCGGCGGCGGCCAAACACGGACTGCAATTCGGCCCCGACGTGGCCACCAGCAGCCGGGCGAACATCGGCGGCATGATCGGCAACAACTCGGCCGGCGCCCGTTCGATCTGGCAAGGCAAGGCGGTGGACAACGTCATCGCGCTGGACATGGTGCTGGCCGGCGGCAGCACGGCCACGTTTGGTCCGCTCACGGCGGCCGAGCTCAAGCTCGAGCAAGCCCGCCGCGACACGGTGGGTCACATGTATCGGGAAGTCTCGCGGATCGTCGACGAGAATCGCGCGGAGATCGTGGCCCGCTTTCCGGCCATCCTGCGCCGCGTAAGCGGCTACAACCTGGACGAATTCGTGCCCGAGTGCGGCCGCCGCGTGGGAGTGCCGCGGCTGGTGGCCGCGGCCCGCCAGCGCAAAGCGCGGATGTATCCCGGGGCCGAGTTCAATTTGTCGAAACTGATCGCCGGCGCTGAAGGGACGCTGGGCACAGTGACCGAGGCCCTGGTGCACTTGCTCCCGCTGCCCAAGACGCGCGGCATCGTGGTGTTGCACTTCGAGTCGATGCAGGCGGCCGTGGCGTCGATCGGCGCGGTACTTTCGTGCGAGCCGTCGGCGGCCGAGTTGCTCGACGGCTTGATTCTGCGGCTGGCGGAAAAGAGCCTCGAGTATCGCAATTATCTCGATTTCGTCGTCGGCCAGCCCGAGTCGCTGATGCTGGTCGAGTTCAACGGCCAGGACCCGTCCGAAGTGCAAGCCAAGGCCGACGCGCTCGTTGCGAAGCTGGCCGGGCAGCCCGGGCTGTTTCACATTCTGCCGGCGATGGAACGCAAGCTGTGCGACCATGTGTGGGCCTGCCGCAAGGCGGCGCTCCCCTTGCTGCTGGGGCTGCCCGGCACACGGAAGCCGGTCGCCTTTGTCGAGGACGGCGCGGTTTCGCCCGAGCATTTGTCGGAATTCGTCGAGCGGTTTTGCCAGATCATGGCCCGGCACGAGACCGATGGCGCGTTTTACGGCCACGCTTCGGTGGGCTGCCTGCATATCCGGCCCATGCTCGATCTGCGCGTGCCGATCGACATCGAGCGCCTCAAGTCCATTTCGCGCGACGTCTGCGAGCTGGTGTTGGAATTTGGCGGCGCCATGAGCGGCGAGCATGGCGACGGGCTGGCACGCAGCTACTTGAACGAACGCCTGTTCGGCCCGCAAATCTACGAGGCCTTTCGCCAGGTGAAAGCGGCCTTCGATCCGGAGAACCGGTTGAATCCCGGCAAGGTGGTGAACGGCCCCAGCCCGGTCGAGAATCTGCGGTACGGCACGGAGTATCACACGCTGGAGGTGCCGACGACGTTCGATTTTTCGCGGCAGGGCGGCTTCGCCCGCGCCGTTGAACTTTGCAACGGCGCAGGCGTGTGCCGCAAGCTGCAAACGGGCACGATGTGTCCCTCGTTCATGGTCACGCGCGACGAAGAGCACAGCACGCGCGGGCGGGCGAACGCGCTGCGGATGGTGCTGTCCGGGGCCCTGCCGCCGGAAGAGTTGACCGGGCGGCGGCTGTTCGAAACGTACGATTTGTGCTTGCAGTGCAAAGGCTGCAAGGCCGAGTGCCCGTCGAACGTCGACGTGGCCAAGCTGAAGATGGAGTTTCTCGACGGATACTATCGGCGGCACGGCACGCCGCGCGGCGTGCGAATGCTGGCCAACGCCGCCCGGCTCAATCGGCTTGGATCGGCTTTCGCGCCGGTGTCGAACTGGGCCACGGGCCTGCCGGGCGCCGGCTGGGTGGCTCAAAAGCTGTTGGGCATCGATCCCCGCCGGCCACTGCCCCGCTTCGAGCGGAATCATTTTCGCAAGTGGTTCCGCGCGAATCGGCCGGCGTCGCAGGGAACATCGCCGGCCAGATCGACCGCGCCGCGTGGCCCGATCGTGCTGTTGGACGACTGCCTGACCAGCTACTGCGAACCGGGCGTCAATCGGGCCGCCGTCAACGTGCTGGAAGCGGCCGGTTACGAAGTCCACCTGGCCGGGCTGGAATGCTGCGGCCGCACCTGGGCTTCCAAGGGACTGTTGGCCCAGGCCCGGCAATTGGCCGAAGCGAATCTAAAGCGCCTCTTGCCGTGGGCCGAGCGGGGCGTGAGCATCGTGGGCTGCGAGCCGAGTTGCCTGCTGATGCTGGTGGACGAGTATCCGGAGCTTGTGCCTGGCGACGAAGCGCGGCGCGTGGCGGCCAGCGCCGCGCTGGTGGACTCGCACCTGGTGCAAGCCGACATCGAGCTGCCGCTGGCCGCCTCGTCGCCAGACATTTTGCTGCATGGCCACTGTCATCAAAAGGCCCTGGTGGGCACGGCCGACACGGTCGCCGCACTGGCAAAGATTCCTGGTTCGAAAGTTGCCTTGGTCGATTCCGGCTGCTGTGGCATGGCCGGATCGTTCGGCTACGAGCACTACGACGTCAGCATGGCGATCGGTGAGCGGGCGTTGTTCCCGGCCGTCCGGAAGGCCGCGGACAGCCAGATCGCGGCCCCCGGGTTTTCGTGCCGTCATCAGATCGAGCACGGTACGGGTCGGCGGGCCAGGCATCCGGTCGAGATTCTGGCCGCCCGGCTGGCGGACTGACGCGGCCGACGTTCGCCCGAAACGGGAACTTTTCACGCGTGACAGGCGCTTGCGGGCGGGAGACAACATTTGAATTGCGCTTGTTTTTCCGGAAACCACAGAAAAAAGGTGGCCATGCGGTTTGGCGTTGGTTAGAGTACCAAGAACGCTCGGATCGCCGGCGGGGCCGCTTAATGCGAGCAGCAAATCTCGCTGGATCCGGCACGTGGCGCATCGCCGAGATTGACCGGGTTCTGTGGTCTTCTTTTCTGGGGGCAGGCCGTTTTTACCGTGCGCCCGACATACTACGGGAGTCTGGCATCATGCAGAGAGTTGTCGCGCGATGTTGCGCAGCCAGCGTTCGCCCCTTGCATCGTTGGCCGCATGCACGGTCGGCATGGCTGGCCGCCGCGTGCGTCTTGTTGACTTCAACCGTCGCGCGGGCAGACGTCACGAGCGTGACGAGCAACACGGCACACTTTCAGCGCCACGCTCATTCCCGCGCCGGCGTCGGTGATTCCCGAAGCGCGTTTGGGCGGAACTTTCGTGTTCGAAGAAAAGCAAGACGTCACCCTGGGCGACCCCCTGAGCGTGGACATCGGCTTGTCCGGTATCCCGGGCGTTTATATGACAGGCGACGCGTATGCTCCGGGCGTGATTCCCGCCGGCACCGAGGTCAGCAGCTTCTTCGTGCACTTCGACACGCCGAACGTCGACCACCAGTCGATGCAAGTCGTGATTCAGACCGATGCCGATATCCTGGGAGTCATCCTGACGGACTCGTTGCTCGACGACAGCGATCCGATCCTGGGCGCCCCCGGCACGACCTATCCGACCGGCCTGGCGCTGCGCGGCACGACCTCCGATCCGACCGAGGGGAACGACAAGGTCGTCATCGGCTATCCGGCAGACAACTACGCCCGCACGCTGATTATTACGTTCGACGTGGAAAACGTGTTGGACCAGATTCGCGTCATCACCGTGGTGCCGGAACCATCGAGTGCGGCTTTGGCGTTCGTGGCCATGGTCGCGTTGGGCGGTGCAGTTTGGCGTCGCCGCCGGACGCAGCGGTGAGTCGATTCCGCGACTGGTGGCGTCCGCCGGCGATCGCCCCTCAGGCCGGCGGCTGGTGGCGTTCGATGTTGCCGATTTTGTCGACGCGTCGGGCGTGGCGGCCCCCTTCGAACTCGGTCTTGAGCCAGATCTCGACCATGCGGTCGATGAGCCGTTCGCCGAGCATGTCGGCCGACAGGCAGAGGACGTTCAGGTCGTTGTGGCGGCGGCTCATCTCGGCCGTCAGATCGTCGTGGCAGGGAGCGGCACGCACGCCGGAAAACTTGTTGGCGGCGATGCACATGCCGATGCCGGTGCCGCAGATCAGGATGCCCCGATCGACCGAGCCGTCGCTGACCTGGCCGGCCACGATCTGGGCGATGTCCGGGTAATCGACGCTTTCGGCCGTGTTCGGGCCGACGTCGATCACCTCCTGATCGAGCCGCTTCAGCAGGTCGACGACCTTGTTCTTGATCACAAAGCCCCGATGATCACTTCCCACGGCGATACGCATGGCATGTTTCTCCGGCAGGCAAGTCGGGGTTGGCGGGGTGCCAGTTACAATTCGAGATCCGCGATGCGGCTTTCCAGTTCGGCCTTGATCTGCAGCGCGCACTTTTCATAGAACTCGAGCGGCCCGCCGATCGGATCGGCGATGTCCGCTTGATTTGTCGTCAACACAAACGTCCGCGACGAGGCCTCGGGCCATTGCGACGTGATGGCCTGGCGATGCGAGCGGGTCATGGTCCAGATGATGTCGGCATGGCGCACCAACTGGCCGGTCAGCGGCTGCGATTCGTGATCCGCCAGTTGCAAGCCCATGCGCGACATGACGCTCACGGCCTCGGGCGTGGGTCGGCCGCCCATCATGGCCGACAGGCCGGCCGACATGATCATGACTCCGCGATCCGCCAGCTCTGACGGTTTGCAGCCCAGTTTCTCGGCGATCATCTTGCGGCACATCACTTCGGCCATCGGGCTGCGGCAGGTATTACCCGTGCAGACCAACAGGATCATCAGGCTCGACAGCCGCCGCAGCGTCTGCTCGGGTACGACCCCCTCGCGCAGGACTTGGAAGCCCGCCTGGTCTACCTTGACCACCGTCGAGGGTTGTCCCAGCCGGCTGTGGCCGTCGTTGAGCACCAATTGAACCGAATCTCCCAGGGAGCTGACCACTTCCTCGGCCGTAACCGGATCGGCCCCGCCGCTGGGATTGGCGCTGGTCAAGACGACCGGGCCGGCCAGCATCCGCAGAATGTCCAGGACCATCGGATGCGCCGGCACGCGCAGGCCGATCGTGCCGTTGGGACAAACGGCCTGTTGGACCGCCAGCGGCAACTGCCGCAGCAAGCTTTCGGGATGGCAGTCGCCGGCCACGATCGTCACCGGGCCGGGCCAACAGCGGCGAGCCATCCGCCGCCCCAGCGGGCTGAGATCGGGTACGTAGTCCAAAACGTCCTCGGCGCTGCGAATCGCGAGCGTCAGGGCCTTCGAGGGCGCACGGTGTTTAACCTCCAAAACGCGGTTTACAGCTTCCGTGTTCAGGGCACTGGCGGCCAGCCCGTAGACCGTTTCGGTGGGCACGACGATGAGTTTGCCCTCGGCCAGGGCCTGAACCGCTCGATGCACCACGTCGCGCGAATCATCGGCGCTACGGATATCGATCACCAGGGGGGGCATCAAACGGCGGCTCCCTCAGCCGCGCCACGCGTGGCACGGCCGCTTCCATGACTGAACGTCGATATTTTGGGAATCAAACGACTGGAGGCCGCCCGGGCGGCGCCGAGGCAGGGTCGGCGTGGGCCAGAGGGCGGTTTCGAACGTAATAGATTACTATAGAGCTTGTTAGGACGGCTGACAAGCAATCGTGCGACCGCCGTCCCGGCCCCGCTGCAGTCGAATTTCGCGGTCCGTCGTGGGGCTTCCGCCGGGCACGTCATGCATCCTGCCGGCGGGTCATCACGCAAGGCCAACGACCTGTTAGGATGAAAGGACCGGTGGACACCTAGCCCGGAGTGGCCTGTCGCCGGCGCGGCGGCACTATCGCCCCCGGAGTGTGGCCTTGAGCGGTCCGCGGGCAGATCGGGCACCCCCCACGAACCCCATCGAACGACAGGAACGCCGCCTATGAGCGTGGCTGACACGATGCAACAACGGGCCGAGCAGTTCGTGGCCCGCTACGGTGCCCTGCGCGAGGAGCTGGGCCGCGTGATCGTCGGCCACCACGACATCGTGCACGGGGTGTTGACTTGTCTGTTCGTGGGGGGACATTGCCTGTTGGAGGGCGTGCCCGGGCTGGGCAAAACGCTGCTGGTGCGCACGCTGGCCAGGACGCTCGATTTGGACTTCTCGCGCATCCAGTTCACGCCCGATCTGATGCCGGCCGACATCCTGGGGACGAACATGGTGATGGAGTCGCCCGACGGCAAGCGGTTCTTCGAGTTTCAGCGGGGGCCGATCTTCACGCAGATCTGCCTGGCCGACGAAATCAACCGCGCCACGCCCAAGACGCAAAGCGCGATGCTGGAAACGATGCAGGAAGGCTCGGTCAGCGTCGGCGGCAAGGTGTTCGAGCTGAAGCGGCCGTTTTTTGTCATGGCCACGCAGAACCCGATCGAGCAGGAAGGGACGTATCCGCTTCCCGAGGCTCAGTTGGACCGGTTTTTCTTCAAGCTGGTGGTCGGTTACTCCGGCCGCGAGGAGCTGGCGACAATCGTCGAACGCACGACGCGCGGCGAGCGAATCGAGGCCAACAAGATCATGGACGGCGCCGAAATCCTCCAGTGGCAACAGTTGGTCCGCGAAGTGATTCTGGCGCCGCACGTCCAGGATTACGTCGTGCGGCTCGTGCTGGCGACGCATCCCGGCGGGCCGATGGCGCCGCCGATTACCAATCAGTATCTGCGCTGGGCGCGAGTCCCCGCGGCGCGCAGACCTTGGCGCTGGCCTCGAAGGTGCGAGCCCTGTTGGAAGGTCGCTACAACGTCAGCTTCGAGGACGTGCGGCGCGTCTACTTGCCGGCCATGCGGCACCGGGTGATTTTGAACTTCGAAGCCCAGGCCGAAGAAGTCGACACCGATCGCGTGTTGCTCGAAATCCTGGAGAAAGTGCCCGAGAAACCGCAGGATTGACGGATTGCCGCGCCGCCGCCGGCCGATTCCTTACGCCGCCACGCCATACCAGCCATGTCGACCGACACGCAACCGCTGTTATCGCCCGAGCTGATGGCGCAATTGGAGCGCCTGGAGCTGGTGAGCCGCAAGGTGTTCCGCGGACGGCTGAAGGGAGAGCGGCGCAGCCCGCGTAAGGGGCAGAGCGTCGAGTTCGCCGACTTTCGCAGCTACGTGCCCGGCGACGACCTGCGGTTCATCGATTGGAACACCTACGCTCGGCTGGACCGGTTGTTTCTCAAGATGTTCTTCGAGGAGGAAGATCTCCACTTTTACACGCTCGTCGACGCCAGCGGGTCAATGGCCTTCGGCACGCCCAGCAAACTGCAATACGCCAAGCAACTGGCCGCGGCGCTGGGGTTTATCGCCCTGGTGCGGAGCGATCGGGTGCGGATCGAAACGATCGGCCAGCCGGCCGGACGCCCCGGCCCTGTGTTCCGCGGCCGGAAGAGCGCCTGGCGGATGTTCGACTACCTCGACGGCATCGAGGCCAACGAGTCGGGCGACCTGGCGCAGGGGGTCAAGAACTTCTGTGTGCGCAACACGGGCAAGGGGATCGTCGTGCTCATTAGCGACCTGATGGACAAGCACGGGTATGCCGACGCGCTGAAGTATCTCTTGTCACGCCAGATGGACGTATACGTGATCCAGGTCCTGTCGGCCGAGGAGCTCGATCCGGCGATCACCGGCGACCTGAAGCTCGTCGACAGCGAAGACCAGGACGTGGCCGAAATCAGCGCCGGGCCGGCGCTGTTGAAGCGCTATAAGAAAACGCTGGCGGCGTTTGTCGACGGTGCCCGGGAGTATTGCGGGCGGCGCGGGATGAGCTACCTGCTGGCCAGCAACCAGGTGCCGGTCGAGCAATTGGTGTCGAGCTATCTCCGCAAGCGGGGGCTGGTGCGCTGATGTCGCTTGTGAACATGCTCAGCTGGTGGCAATGGGCGCTGTTCGGCGCCGTGCCGCCGGTCATCATCCTGCTGTACTTTCTGAAGCTGAAGCGCACGCCGCTGGAAGTGCCCAGCACTTACTTGTGGCGCAAGTCGATCGAAGATCTGCACGTTAACAGCATCTGGCAGCGGCTGCGCACCAGCCTGTTGCTGCTGTTGCAGATTCTGCTGGTGCTGTTGGTGATGGCGGCGCTGGTGCGCCCGGGTGGAGTGGCAGCCAATTGGTGGGAAATCGGTACGTGTTTCTCGTCGACAACTCGGCGAGCATGCAGTCGCACGACGTGAAGCCGTCGCGCCTGGACGAGGCCAAGCACCGCACCGCGGAGCTGATCGAGCAGATGGCCTCGGGCGACGTGGCCATGATCGTCAGCTTTTCCAACTCGGCCCGGGTCGAGCAGGCGTTTACCGACAATCGCCAGGCACTGTTGCGGCAACTCGCTGCGATCCGGCCCACGAATCGGACCACGTCGCTCGACGAGGCGCTGCGCGTGGCGGCCGGACTGGCCAACTCGCGGCCGGCGGCGGATGCCGAATCGGGCAAGAAAGCGGGCCTGGCGGCCACGCTGTATATTTTGAGCGACGGTCGCTTCCCGGATGTCAACAAATTCCAGCTCGGCAATCTCAAACCCGTGTACGTGCCGCTGGGCGACGCGCAGCCGGCGAACCTGGGGATCACTGGTTTCACGACCCGTCGCCGCGAGGACGACAAAGAGCACGTGCAGGCCTATGGGCGCATCGAGAATTTTGGCCCTCAGGCCGTGAAGACCGAAGTGGAGCTGTATCGTGAGGGGGAACTGATCGACTCGACCGCCGTCGAGCTTGCGCCGAAAGACTCCGAGGGGCTGGTGTTCGACCTGGGCGAAGTGCCCGCCGGCGTGCTCCGTTTGCGGACGCTCACCGGCGGTGCCCTGGCGGTCGACGATGAAGCCTGGACGGCCGTTGCTCCGCCGCGGCGTGGGCGCGTGCTGCTGGTCACTCCCGGCAACGACGCCTTGGAGCTGGCGGTTCGGACCGATAGTGCCCGCGAATTGGCGGACGTTGAAATGGCGGCGCCGGAGGCGTTGGAAACCAAAGAGTATCAAGACCGCGCGGCCGCCGGCTACTATGCACTGGTGATTTACGACGAGTGGCGCTCCGGCCAGGATGCCCCAGGCGGATACGCTGTTCATCGGTCGTTTGCCGCCCGAGGGGTGGGCGGCGGCGGGAGACGGCAAGGCCCAGGCGCCGCAGATCATCGACGTCGAGAGCACGCATCCGCTGATGCACCTGATCGACCTGGGCAACGTGCGGTTTGCCGAGGGGACAATCCTCAAGCCGCCCGAGGGGGCCACGACGTTGATGACCGCGGATGCCGGGCCGCTGTTGGCCATTGCGCCGCGAGGCGCGTTCGAAGACGCCGTGCTGGGCGTGGAGATCGTTGGCGTCGACGCCGCAGGAAAGCGCTTTGCCAATACCGATTGGCCGTTGCGCGTCAGCTTTCCGGTGTTCGTGTTGAATACGCTGAACTATTTTGGCGACGCGTCCGCCAGCGGCGGGTCGACGACCCTACAGCCCGGCGAAACGATGGCGCTGCGCGGGGTCGGCTCGAGCGGCCGGCTCACGGTCCGCACACCGAGCGGCAAGAGCGTGACGCTGGAAGGCCAGGCGGGGAGCAGCCTGCACTTCGGCGACACCGACCAGACCGGCATTTACACAGTCGAAGAGTCCGGCCAACCGGCACGCTACTTCGCCGTGAACCTATTTGACGCGGCCGAGAGCCAGATCGAGCCCCGGGCGGCGGTTGAGATCGGCTATGACAAAGTCTTGGGTCAGGCAAGCTGGGAAGGGGGCCGTGTCGAATTGTGGAAGCCCCTTTTGCTGGCGGTACTATGCGTCTTGTGCCTGGAGTGGTATATCTACAATCGCCGCGTGTACGTCTGAGGACATGGGGGCCTGGCGGCCCAAACCGCGGCTAGCGACAAGCGTGCCCGCATCGGGCGACGTGAGTTGGCACGGCAATCGACTCTCGCACACCGTCGCGTCCCCCCCGAACAGGATGGCTTTCGGCAGGAGCACAGCATGATCCGCAAGGCGCTCTTACCCCGCCCCAAGAAACGAGGAGCCACCGGTAGGCATCGCCGCCGCAAGATTCTGAAGCTGCTCGAAAACGACCTGATCAGCCGCGTCAGCTACGATCAATATCGCGAGAAGGTGCGGGACGTGTACGGCGGACCTCAGGGTGCCCTGCTGGCCACCGCCAGCCTGCTGTCCTTGCACGTTCACCTGGGCGACCGGCTGCTGCGCGAGCGGCGGTTCGATCTGCGCGGCGCGCAAAACATCCTGGACGTGGGGAGCGGCGCCGGGCAGATCGCCAGGCACTTGCTCAAGTATGCGGATCCCCAGGCGCGGATTACTTGCTGCGACCTTTCGCCCGAGATGCTCCGCCGGGCCCGCCATCGGCTCAAGAGCTCGCGTGCCGAGCCACGTCGCGGCAGACCTGGCGCGGCTGCCGTTCGCGGATGAAAGTTTCGATTGCATTACCTGCGGCTACGTGCTGGAACATCTGCCCGACGCGCGGCTGGGGCTGGCCGAGATGTCGCGCGTGTTGCGCCCGGGCGGACGCATGCTGCTGTTGACGACCGAGGACAACTTCTCGGGCGCCTGGACCAGCCGGCTGTGGTGCTGCCGCACTTACAATCGGGCCGAGCTGCGCCGCACGTGCCACACGCTGGGACTGGCCTGGCACAAGGAGCTGTGGTTTACCCGCATGCACAAGCTGCTGCGGGCCGGCGGCATCTGCGTCGAGATCGTGAAGCAACCGCTCCCGGCGACCTGACGAGAGAGCGACGTTCAGGCCGTTCGTCGCAGGACCAGCTTCGTGATTTCCGGCCGGCAGTTCAGGCGATAGGGAAAATAGCTCCCCGTGCCGCGGCTGACGTGCAACAGCGTCGGCGGTTCGTGAAAGAACCCGCTGGCGTATTTCGTACCGTGCCAACTGGGGCACACAATCGGTCCGACCAACGGAAAGCGCACCTGCCCGCCGTGCGTGTGGCCGGCCAGCATCAGCTCGAAGCCATGCCGGCGAGCCCAGGACAACTGATCCGGCGTGTGGGACAGCAGAATTTTGAGCGCTCGGCGGACCGGTGGTCCCAGGCGGGATCGGCGCCATTGAACCAGGGGCGTTCGTTCCCGGCCAAGAGCACCGGCACCTCGGCCAGGCATTCGACACGACCGCCGACGTCCGTGAATCCCGCGTCGGCAATGGCCCGGCGCAGTCGCGCCACGTCGCGGGTGCGCAGATCGTGGTTGCCCAGGATCGAAAATTTGCCCAGCGGGGCGTGCATGCGCCCAGGGTCTCGGGCACCCAGCCGATCAAGTGTGCCTTGTCGCAGACGTCGCCGGTCAGGGCGATCAAGTCGGGCTCGAGGGCGCCCACGCGCCGCACGACCTCGTCGTAGTAAGCCCGCTCGATGCGGGGGCTGAAGTGCAGGTCCGAAATGTGACAGATCGACAGTCCCTCAAGCGCCGGCGGCAGTCCGGGCAATTCGACCTGGTACTCGCACACCTCCAATTGCCACAGCTGGTTGAACGGAACCCGGCAAAACAGCCGCGTGCGGAGGCTGGCGGTGGGAGCTGTGCCCAGCTGCCGGCAGACGTCGGTGACCTGGGATGCACCCAGTCGGACGGGCGGGGGATGGCGCCTGTTCCGCCAGCGCAACGCCGCCCAGAGGGGCACGTGCACCACGGCGTACGCGGCGCAAAAGGCCAGATAGGCGGTGGCCCAGTTCAACGGCATGTGCGCGTCGCGCCATTGCCACGAACTGCCGCCGTGCTCGACAAAATACCAGCCGACCGCCAGCGGAATGGCCGCTAGCGCCGCATAGAACGTGACGGTTCCAATCTTCACGACCGGTCGCGGAAAGCCGGTGGAATGCCAGCGATTGTCGATGCTCACCCACAGCGCAGCGTGACCCAACAGGGCCAGGGCGACGAATCCGATAGTCGCAGCCAACATGGATGTGTCAAAACGTAGGAACGAGCGGCGGCGATGCGGAGTGCCAGGTACGAATCTGTCGGCGATGCCTTGTCAACGCTTGGAATTCGGACGGCACAGGCGCTGTCATCTCACGGTTTTTGGCCGGCGGAGCCAGGCGACACGCTAGCGAACGTTCAGGCCATGACAGAGCGCGAGCACGGCAAGCTTAGCGTTGCCGGACCGGCTCGCCCTTGGCCGGCGCAGGTTCCTTGGGCGGCGCGTCGTTGGGGGCGACGCCCTTGGGCCCTGCGTCGTTGCGGGGGGCGTCTTTGGTTCCGTCGGCCGCTGATTGCTCGGCGTTCGGCTGCACGATCCGTTCCACGGTATCGAGCAACTGGTCCAGCCGGAACGGCTTGCACAATTCGCCGTACAGCGGCAGCTTGGCCTGGCGGGCTTTGACGATCGAATGCCCGGGGTCGTAGCCAAATCCGGTCATCAGCACCAGCGGCACGGGGTCCATCAGCTCTTGCAGCTTGAGCAGCATTTCGTAGCCGGTCATGTCGGGCAGCCGGATGTCGACCAGAATGACGTCGTAGTTCCCCTCCATCGCGACGTTGCGGACCATGTAGATCGCTTCGCCGCCGTCGTGGGCCGTCTCGACGATGCAACCGTAACGCTCCAGCAGGTTATGGGCGGCACTGCGCACTCCCTCGTCGGCGTCGACCACCAGCACGCGGCGTCCGCGGAGCAGGGCCCGCGACTCGGACTGCTCGACCTGCGGATGGGCCTGGACCGGGGCCATTTTCTGCCCCACGTGCTGGATCAGTTGCTTGATATCGCGGGCGTTTCGCAGGATGGCTTGCAGCCGTTCGACCACCTCGGGCTCGTGCCCGATGTAGCGCTCCATGATGTTCACAGCGTCGTTCAGGATGTCGTCGACCGGCAGGGCCACGGCGCTGTGGATGGCCTCGACGCTTTCCTGGGCGGTGGTCGCCTTTTCGGCCCGCAGCAGTTCGAGCGTGTTGAGCGCCACGGCGACGTCGCGCGTGAAGATTTCGAGAAACTGCAAGTCGCTCTCGCTGAAGGCCCGCAGTTCGGGGCTCTCGACATTGAACGTGCCGATTACTTCGTCGTGCAAGATCAGCGGCACGGTCAAGGAGCTGCGGGCCCCGCGACACCCTTCGAGGTACAAGGGATCGGCCGTCGTGTCTTCGCAGAGATAACTCTTGCCGGTGGCGGCCACGAAGCCGGTCACGCCGTTGTTCTGCGGACGGGCGAACAGGTCGCGCCCCGCGGCCTCGGGAATGATGCCCACGGCCAACAGCGGCTCCAGCTTTCCACTGCGGCCGTCCAACAGGCGAATCTCGACGACGTCGAAGTGCAGCAGGTCCTTGGTGAAGTGCAGGATGTTCTTCTTCAACAACTCGATCCGCTCTTCGACGGACATGACCGACAATTCGTCGGGCAAGAGGTCGGCCAGCTCGACGCCGGCCTGGTGGATGGCGGCCAGCTTTTGCTGCTGGAGCATTTCGGTCGTGACGTCGCGCACCGTGACGATCAGATGCTGCGGCGCCTGGTCGCCTTCGAAGACCGGCGCGGCGTGCACTTGGAAATAGCGGTTGTCGCCCGAGGCGCAGCGTCGAGGTACTCGAGCGGCCCGTGGCCAGGGCCGTATGGAACGGGCAGAAGTCGGGGCCCAGGATCTCGGGGCTGCCCAGCACGGTATAGAAGTTGGAGCCGATGACCGTCTCGCGGTCGCTCCATTCGCGCAGGCGGCCATTGCCCCAGACGATCGTGTTCTCGGCGTCGAGCACGACGATGCCGTCGGGCATACCTTCGAGGATCCGCTCGTTTTGCAACAAGCGGCCTATCTGAAAGGCGTCTCCCAGGTGTTCCGCCGCGACGTACAGGCCGGCGAACGACTCGCGAGCGAGGCGACTAAGCGCGCGGAGCGGGCTCTGCACCTCGACGATCTCGAACGCCTCTCGCAGTTCGCCCAGCAACTGTTGCTGCCGGGGTTGGGAATCACCGACAAAAAGCAGTTTGGGTTTTGCCGACAAAATCGGATACTCCAACCGAGAAACTTCAGGGGTATTATAGGAGTGACCCAAACCGGGAACAACCGCTGTCAGCCCCCCGTGCCAAGGCGACATCTGCTAACAGAATCGGAACATCCGTGGGAGATTATTGACGCGCAGGGAAGAGCAAGGGGTTATTCCATTTGGAGCTGACAGAACGGCCCCCGCGGCCGGTGGGCGGCAGGGCTCACGCGAATTTGCCCGCCGCACGACGCCCGAGCGGACCGGCGGTGAGCGCTCCGGCACGCGGCGTTTTCGTTGAAAGCCGCACAAGCCCGACCGTGGCGTGGGTCGGTCCCCCGCGCCGGTCCGCGGCGACTTCAGTCGTGCTGGCAGCGCGGTCGATGATGGGAAACGTACGTCGAGCTGAAACCCCTTCGATCGCTCGTTCCGTGGAGAACGACCGTATGTTTCGCGCATTCTTTCTGGCCATGGGCCTGTACACGTTTATCTTGGGCCTGGAATTTCTGATCATCGACAAGGCCGTGCTGCATGCCCGCAGCAGCAGTTCGCCGGAGCAAATCGCGGTGAGCTACCGCGAGGTGACACCGACGGATTGGGCCCCCTGGAGCCTGCTTTCCGCCGGAGCCGTGGTGATGCTCTACTCGTTTACGGTACCGGCCAAGATGCGCGGCTAATGCCGAGCTCGCGGCCTGGTGGGGCTGAGGCATTGCCGGGCGGACGAAACGAACGGCATATCGGGCGGCTTAACGGACGGGTATGCCGTTTTTATATTCCGTCTGTGAAATGACGTTCCCCTGCTCGTCCCAGTCGGTCCACGTGCCGGCGCGTTCCCCCTTTTCGTAGACTTTGAGGGAAGCGGGCTTGCCGTCGGGGTAATAGTACTTGGCCTCACCCTCGGGCTTGCCGCCGGCATAGGTGCCCGTGCCGCGTAGTTGTCCGGTGTCGTACCATTCGCTCCAGGTGCCCGTCTCGATTCCCTTGTCGAAGGGGAGCTCGAGCCGTTTCTGGCCGTTGGGATGCCAGTAGGTTTGGATGCCGTCGTTGCGGCCCTGATCGTACTTCAGCTCGGCTGCCTTGGCCTTGTCTTCGAACCACTCAAGGAAAATGCCGTGCTGGCGGCCGTCGACGAATTGGCCGGCGGTTTGAGGATTGCCGTTTTGATGCCAACGGACGGCTTTGCCGTGGCGATGCCCGTCCTTGTATTCGACGGACGCTTTCTGTCGCCCATCGGCGTACCACTCGTTCACGGTCCCTTGCTTGCCTCCCTTGACAAAGTGGGCCTCGTACCGCTTCTGTCCGTTGGCGTACCAGGTGGTTTCGGTTCCGTGCTTCTGGCCGTGGTCGTAATGCGTGGCGTGCCGGGGCTGCTTGCCATCGGAGTACCACTCGATCGCCAGGCCTTGCTTCACGCCGTGGTCGTATTCGGTCTCGCGGTGCTTGCGCTCCGGGCCGAACCATTCGATCTGCTTGCCGTGCCGGCGGCCATCGTCGTATTGGTTTTGACAGTAAACGGCGCCGCTGGTGAAGTACCTGGTCTCGGCCCCCTGCTTCTGGCCGTGGCGATACGTTCCCTCGGCGCTTTTGACGCCTGAGGAGTACCACTCGGTCCAGGGGCCGTCCTTCACGCCGTCGACATAAACCATTTCCTGGGCCGGCTTGCCGTTGGAGTAGAAGCGCGACCGTTTGCCGTGCGGCACTTTGACGCCGCGGTCATCCACGCGCATCTCGGCGGCACGTGCAACGTGCCGTCGGGAAACTTCTTTTCCACAACCTCGATCTTGGTCGCGCCGGCCGCCACGAGCAGGACCAGACCGGCAATGTGCCACGTGTTCATACGCGTTCCGAAGGACAAACAGGCGTCGCGGGGCCTACTTGTGAGTGTACGTCATCGGAGGTGGTTGGTGGTTAGTGATTAGTGATTCGTGAAGGATTGGATGGCCATCCCCCCACTAACCACCAACTACTAATCACTAACCACTACTCCTACTCTCCCCGCAGGGCGTCGAAGTATTTTTGGGCGTGGTCGCGATAGTCGTGCGGCAGTCGCTGCTCGGAGAGAGCGTCGGTGGCGCTTTGGTCGGCCTCGGCAAACTCGCTTTGAATCTCCTGCTGGACGCGGCCTTTGCGGTTCGGGCCGTCGGCTTCGCCCACGACTTTGGCGCTGCCGCGCCCGGGCTGCTGCTTGACGGCCGAATCGTAGAACTTGCCGTCGGGATTGGTTTCGTCGCCCAGGCCGGGCCCCAGCCCCACGCCGATCCCCTTGCCGCCTCCGCGGTGCGCAAAGCGGTCGAGGTCGCCGAAGGTTTTCTTCCACTCGTCACCGCCGCGACAGGCCTCGCAGCCTTCGCCGTTGCAGGCTTTGCAGGCCATGCCGTTTTTGCAGGCGGCCACTTCGTCGAGCACGGCGTCGAGAGCTTCCATCTCCTGCAAGTTCTCCTGCATACCGGCCAATTGACCCCCCAGTTGATCGAGCGCCTCGGCCGCCTGCTCACAGTTGCCCTGGCCCATGCACTCGGCGGCCTGCTTCAGTTGCGCGGCCATGTCGCCCAACTGGTTCATTTGCGGCGCCTGGGCGGCGAGCTTGTCGAGCTGTTGCTGCAGCTTGTCGGCCTGCTCGTCGCCTCCGGCCTGCCGCTGGGCCGCGATCTGGTCTTTCAGGTCCTGGACCAACTTCTTGTGGGCCTCGGCCTTTTGGGCCAGGGCCTGCTGCAACTGGTCGAGTTGTTTGGCCAGCTTCTTCTGAGCCTCGGGCTCGAGCTTGCCGGCGGCCAACTGCTGCTTGAGATTCTCAATTTCCCGGGCGGCTTTTTCGAAGTCGCCGTTCTTGATCGCCTCGCCAAGCTTTTCCGCCGGGCCTTGCTGCAGATTTTTCAAGCCGGCTAGTTGCTTTTTCAGGTCGGCCGCGCCGGCCAGCTCCTCGCGGCGGGTTTGGGCGTCTTTGACCAGGTCGTTGAGCGCCAAGAGGGTCTGTTTGCGATCGTTCTTTTGGCTCTCGGCGAGCTTCTTCACACCCTCTTCGAGCTTGGCAATCTCCTGGGCCTCTTCGAGTCCCTTGGCGACGGCCTCTTTCCGTTTTTCGCTCAAGCGTTTGACCAGGGCCTGCGTGGCTTGCTGGGTTTGCTGCTGGACCTTGGTCGTCGTTTTGGCAGGCGCCGGCGGAACGTGGAGGGGCACGAGTGCCGCCAGGGCAAAGGCCGCGGCCGCCGGCACCAGGGGCAACAGGGCCCGCCGGTCGAGCCGCAGCCGAAAACCTTCGGCCACGTCCACGCGCCGCAGACGCCCCTCGGCGTCGCGCACAAGCGCCTGGCCGATTTCCGTGGCCCGGGTCTGAGCGTCGAGGGCCAGGGTGCTCGACACGCGTTCCTTCAAGGCAAACCGGCGGTCGATCTCCACCGCGGCCGCTAGCGCCGTCTGGCGCCGGGCCCAACTCCACACCGCCGCCGCCAAAAGTCCCGCGACCAGCGCGGCGACGACGCAGCCGATGGCCCAGGCCGGTTGATCCACGGGCGGCGACCAGCGCTTGCCCGCGGCGATCGCCCCGACGGCCACCAGCAGCGTGCCAAACCAGCACCAGGTGAGCCGCGCGGCCAGCCCTTGCAAGAACATGCGTCGCCGCGCCCGGCGGACCTGTCGTTCGAGTGTTTCCACCGCATGGGCCTCCGTGGAAGGGATGCGCAACCAAGCTCGCGACGTCTCGATCCATTATAACCGCGGATCCACGCGCGAGGCCACGCAATTGCCGACGCTGGCGGGCAGGTCAGCGGAAACGGTGCCTCGGCGGTGGGCGAGTCGTAGTAGACCGAGCGTCGTGTTTGTCGGGTGCCACGGGTGGCTTGTCCCCCCGTGATTCTGCACTGCTGGACGAGCCAGCAGTGGCACCCGCCTGGCAGTCTTCTGTCAGGCCATGGCCTGACCTGCTTGGGAAAGCTTCGTTTCGGTCTGGAAATTGTCGCAATTCCTGGGACAATGAACTGGACATGCGGCTGGTCACAGCCCAAGGGGCATCACTTCTGACACGCGTAAGGAACTCAGGCATGTACCGGCACCCTTCTGGCCCAGCGTCGCACGGCCCACGGCTCGTTCGAGCCCGCCGGCAAGGCTTTACCCTGGTGGAACTGTTGGTGGTGATCACGATCATCGCCCTGCTCGTCGGCCTGCTGATTCCGGCGGTGCTGATGGCCCGCAACGCCGCCCGCAAGACCCAGTGCACGAACAACATGCGCAACCTGGCGCAGGGAGTGCTGGAATACCACGAAACCAAGATGAAGTTCCCGCCGCTGTACAGCGTGCAGCCGAATTCGACGCCGCCATACTTTGTTGGCGGCATGCCGCCCCGCGTCGGCTGGGTGCCGTTGATTCTGCC
Source organism: uncultured Planctomycetota bacterium (assembly GCA_963711515.1). GTDB lineage: Bacteria > Planctomycetota > Planctomycetia > Pirellulales > PALSA-1355 > CAVQEL01. Next base: position 70,764 of record CAVQEL010000010.1, read on the forward strand.
CTATATTGAACAGAAGCCGCTGTATCAGAGCTTTCAACAGGGCCCTGCTTCGCTCAACTCGCTGAGCAGCGCCAACGTCGAGATGCTCGTCTGCCCGATGCGGGAACCGGGCGGCAGCAACATCGCACCCTTGAGCTACGTGGTGAACGCCGGCTCGACCGATTTTTTCAATACCACGACCCGCAGCCCGCGATGGATTACGTCGACAATGGCATCTTTTTTGACAACTATGCGCCTCGCGTGACCATGCTGATATCCGCGTCGCTGGATTATATTCGCGCGGCGCCGGTGAGCGACATCCCTTACATTACTAGCCACGACGGGAATCGCAGCACGCTGATGATGTCGGAGAACCTGGACGCCATGGATTGGATCGCGATTGCCGCCAATGCCCCCAGGGGTGCCAACGATTTGAACGCCGGGGCGCCCCCGATCCTCGCCCCGGCGCAGAGGTGCGTACGCGATTCATGAGGTCAGGATACTCGTACACGAACAACAACCCTGTCTATAGCTGGTGGCAGGCGATGGTCTGGAACATCCAAAGCCGAAACTGGAGGTTATCCGCCGAGCAATACCTGGGGGATGAACTGCGGACGACACCATTGCCCGGTGTTCAACCAGGCCATCTACCAGGCGACCTACCTGGGGTCTGCGACGTCGACGCCAAAGGACTTTTATCTGGGTCGGCCGATGAGCAACCACACGGGAGGCTTCAATGCCGCCTTTTGCGACGGCAGCGTACGGTTTGTGAGCGAAGATATGCCCTATCGGATCTACTGCCTATTGATGGGCCCCAACAACCAAGGCGGTTTCAATCCGTCCACAGCGACGCAGCTGCAGTATCCCGGGATACAGCACGACGCCGCCGAGCGGATGGTATCAGCCGATCGGTCCGGCCACCGTTCCTGATCCCGCTGAACGACGCGGACTTCCAGTAGTCGCCCAGGGGCGATTCCAACCGCGCACGACAAAGGGCTGGTCGGGCTTGTTGGCTCGACCAGCCCTGTTCGTTTGGATGGGTTCGCGGCTTGCGAGCCGGCGATGCGGCTGTGGCTTACGCCGCGGGTTCGGCCTTCTTCGTTTCCGGCTGGGCCTTTTTGGTTTCCGGTTCGTCCGGTTTGGCGGCCGGCGCGGCGGCCGGTGCCGGCGTCATGTCCACCAGCTCTCCCTTGCGAGCCCGCTCGGCTTTTTTGAAACCCGGCATCAAGGCCCGGGTGAGTGCCGGGACGAACTCCCGAATGAAGTCAACGCGGAAGTCGCTGTCCGGGCGTCCGCGGCTGGCGGCCGGCGCCGATGCGAAAACGTACAGTTTGTAAAGGGCCCGCTCGCCACCGTAGGTCAGCCGCTCGTTGGTCGGAGCCAGCCAGGTACCGTCGGACGTCCAGGACCAATAGCCGCGTTCCTCCTGCGTGCCGGTGGGATCCGACTTGCGGAACGTCGTGGTGAAGAATTGGGCCTCGGCATCGCCGACGTCGAACGCTTCGCGCTGCGGCTTGCCCATCATCTCGAACCCGGCGGCCGGGTAGCAGCGATCGGGCGCGTGGTTGAAGATGTCGCGATAGCGGGCGCACATCAGCATCACGCGCACTTCTTCGCCGGAGGCATTGCGATACACGCGGTTCAGCTCGCCGGCCGCGCCGGAGATTCGACGCACGCGCTCGCTGCTCGTGGCGCCTTCCTCGCCTTCCCACTCGCCGACCGAGAGCGGAACCTGGGAGAGTTGTTGGGCATAGATCTCCAGCTCGGGAAACTCACCCCAGCGCTCCGACCACATGCCCTGGTAATAGCAGGAAACACCCATCAACAACACGGCCGCCGCGATCGGCAGGCCCGTCTTCAGCAACAGTTCGCGGTTCATCGTGGGCATCAGTTTCACCTGTGAGTCGTGGTTTGTTGGTTCGTGGATGTTCTTCGATTCTCTCAAGGTCCAGCGGGCCGATCAAGCGGCCCGCTGGCGAAGTGTCTGCTAAGAAGTTGTTTCAAAACCGCGTCGGAGAGGGGGACATCCCATTTTGCTCCGAAGACTCCGCAAAATCGGGACAGTCCCCGGCGGTTTTGAAACAGCTTCTAAGTGCGGCGCCGCAGGGTGAACCCACCGCAGACGACCAGCCCCAGCCCCAGCATCGAGAGCGCCCCGGCCGCGGCCAGCCAGCGGACGCGGCTACCTTCGGGAAACTCCTGGGCCTGCTCGACCCAGGTGATGCGATCGGGCGCCAGCCGCTCGACGCGCAGGCGGTTGAGCTTGGCGCGCAACTCGTTGTTCAGCGTGCGCAGAGCGGCCAGCTCCTCCTGTTTGGCGGCCACCGTGGCGGAGAAGCTCTCCAGGCCGGCCAGTCTTTCGGCCGACTCGAGGATCATGCGATTCGCCTCGGCCTGCTTCGCTTCGAAGAACTCCAGCTCGACGGTCAACAGGTCGAGCGGGTTCAAAGCCGGTGGCGCCGCGGTGCTTGTGCGGGCGGCTGCTCGGGCGCCTGTGGCTCGGGCGAGTCACCGGGCGCTTCGTTGTCCGGGGGTTCGCCGGCGGGCTGGCTTGCCGGGCCGGTTTCGGCAGAACTGGTGCGAGCCTCGTTGGGCTGCCGTTCGGTGGCTTGCTGGAGCTTGATTTCCAATTCGGTCTCCTCGAGCCGGTCGCGAACTTTGCGGCGCTGGGCCAGCAACGAGTCGAGCTGTGCCTGCTCCAGCTCCTTTTTGATCTGCGCCTCCCCGGATCCGCTCGTTTTGTGGATCGCCTCCAGCGCTCGCAGCGCGTCGAGTGTCTTCTGATATTCAGCGGTTTGTCGTTCGTAGGCGGCTTGCAACTCGCTTTCCTGTCGCTGGCGGAGTTGCTTTTCGCGCTGCACAATCTCCTTCAGGTACACTTCCACGACCGTGTCTACGATCTCGACCAGATCGTCCGGGCGGTTGCCGCGCAGCGAGATGCGCATGATCTCGGCGTCGTCCGGGTAATCGATCAGCAGGCTTTCCTTGAGCCAGGCCACCGGCTCGTCCGCGTGCGCTTGTACGGTCGGTAGCTGATTGATCTGGGAGTCGCGCAGCACGCCGTTGAGCACCACGTTGCTCTTGAGCAACTGGACCTGGGTGCGCTTGAAGATGGCGAATTCTTCACGGTCAATCTGGGCGGCGTTGCCCAGCACAACGGGCGGCGTGGCGGAGACTTTCAGCAAGGCGACCACATCGTACCGCGGCGGCGAGAAATACCAGGTAGCGGCCGCGGCCAGCAGGGCCAATGTGCCCAGCGCAATTGCCAGGCTGCCCCACAACCTGCGGCGAGGTGCAGTAACCATAACGCGTCCTCCTATCAGGCGGTGGCTGTCGTTTCGGCCGGCTCTGCGTGCGAGCTTTCGGCCATCAGCAATTCCACCCCGTGACGCGCGACGTCGTCCTTGACGCCGTTGACCACCGAACCGAGCACGGTGATGCCCACCGAGCGCAACCGCTCGACGGCTTCGTACACGTGCGGCACCTTGCTCACGTCTCGCAGCACCGAGACCATGGCGGCGTCGACGTGCTGCCCGACCAAGAGCGGGTCCGCCACTTTGAGCACCGGTCCGGAATCGATAATGACGTAATCAAACTGCACGGAAAGCGCCGCGATGGTCGTTCCCAGATACGAGCTCGACAGCGCCTGCACGCTGCGCAAATCGCAGCGTCCGGCAGGCATCAGCCACAGATTGGCCGTCCGCGTCGGATGAATCACCGCGTCGCGTTCGGCTTCGCCCCGCAACAGTTCGCAGAGGCCCGGGTCCTGCGGCATCTCGAACACGCGATGGACGCCGGGGCTGCGAATGTCGGCGTCGACCAGCAGGGTGCGTCGGCCGCTGCGGGCCAGGCTGGCGGCCAACTGGCTGCTGGTCGTGGTCTTTCCCTCGCGCGGATCGGCACTGGTAATCATTACCACGCGGGGCGGATCGATGGCGGTGGTGTGGATCAAGGCGGTGCGCGTGCCGTCGATGCGTTCGGCCATCAGGGCCTTGAGGACGTTCTGGCCTTTGCCCCCCCTGACGCGGCGGAATGCCCGGCCGGCAATATTGGGTAACTCGCCCACGACGCGGATGCCCAGGCCGTCGTTGACTTCTTTGACCGAATTGACCTTGCGAGCCTGGAACTCGATGAACGCCACGCACAGCAAAGTCGTGCCGAAGGCGAGCATCGTGGCAAACGCGACGGCGATGTACTTGCGGATCGCGTCGCCGGACCCGCTATCGAGATTGGCCTCTTCGACCTGAGTGATGCGGTCCGGAGCCAGCCGCTCAATGCGGAGGCGATTGAGTTTGGTCCGCAACTCACTGTTGAGCAGATTCAGAGCGTTCAGCTCCTCTTGCTTGGCGGTCACCGTGGCGGAGAAGGTTTCTAAGCCTGCGACCTGGTCGGTTTTTTCCTCGATCTTCTTTTGGGCCTCATTGCGACGCAGTTCCAGATAGTCGTGTTGTTTTTTCAACTGTTCGATGCTCAGCACCATCTCGTTTTTCCGCGATTGCGAGTTGGACAGCGCGAACTGCTCGACGAGCCGGGGCCGCCGCTCGGCCTTGCGCTCTTCGATCGACTCCTCCAGCCGCATGATCCTCCGCTGCAGATCGTGGACATACGCGGTGGACTCCGGATTGACGGCCACGCCGTGAACGTCGCTGAGATGGTTCTGATACGAGGTCAACGTTTGCGTCAATTGCATAATCACCGGATCCCTGGCCAACTCCATGTCGATGAAGACGTCCGGCGTCGTCGCCTCCCCGCTCTGGCTGACTTCGGCGAGCATCAACTGCATGTCGTTGTTGGCCAGCAGGTCCACGATCTGGCTCCGATCGGCAACGAGCATGTTGAGCTCTTCCATGGCCATCATCTTCTTTAGTTGGGCTTCCTCCGAGCCGCTCGTTTTGTGGATGGCCTCCAGCGCTCGCAGCGCGTCGAGTGCCTTCTGATATTCAGCGGTTTGTCGTTCGTAGGCGACACCCAGCTCGCTTTCCTGTCGCTGGCGGAGTTGCTTGTCTCGCTGCACGATCTCCTTCATGTACACTTCCACGACCTTGTTGACGATCCTGAGAATATCGTCCTTCCGCTCGCCCTTCATCGCTACCCGCATGATTTCTGCGTCGTCAGGGTAGTCGATCATCAACTCACCTTTGAGCCAGGAGATCGGGTCATCGGCATTTCGTTGCACGAGCGGCAGATTGTTGATCGCCGGTTCGCGGAGCACGCCATTGAGCACCACGTTGCTCAGGAACAACTGAACCTGGGTGCGTTTGAAGATGTCGAATTCATTGGCCGCGACCCCCCCGGGTTCGAGAATCTGTGGCGGCATGCCCGAGACTTTCAACAGAGCGAACGCCTCGTACTTGACGGGCAACACAAACCAGACGGCCGCCGCCATGAGGATGCTGGCCGTCAACCCCAGGCCGACGGCCAGCGGCCAGCGTCGGCGGAAGGCGTGCAACAGTTCGACGGGATTCGGCTTGGCCGACAGAATTTCCGGCCGGGCCGGGGGACCGTGCGACCAGTTCAACGTCGAAACACTGGGCAATTGACTGCCGACGGTCGCCAGCGTGCCATTCGTCGGCTGGGCGCCGTTGCTGGCGTACAATGCTTCGTTGCCACCGGCGCCGTCGTGCGATTCTAGGGGGGGGTCGCCCGGGGTAATCGGATCAGAGGGAGCCATAGGTGTCGTGCTTTCGTTCGATTCCGATCGTGACTCGATATGGAAGATTCCGGATTCGGTGCTTTCCGTGCTCGCCTGGCGGGCCCGACCTTGCCGCCACCCTCCGCAACCGGCGGACCATCCACCATTTCCCCCCGGTATGGTGAGCTAAATCGCCAATTCAGGCCTTTTTTTCGGTTTCACAGTTGCCACAGCCGCGCGTGCCTCGTCGCATTGGGGCAACCACGGCACCCTTCACTGTTGACGATTTGCCACGCCTTTGCCGTAGCGCTCGTACCACGATTGATTTAACAGCCTGTTGAAAAACGTCATCGTGGCATTTTTCAACCTCGCCAAGTACGAAGCGGAGCTTCGCACGGCTCTCAAAACAACGACTTACGTCGCTGCTTTGAGATCGCATCCATGCGATCACGCAGCCTGTCGCATTCTTCAACAGGCTGCTAAGCCACTTGCAACGGTCCCGTCGGTCCCTCGTCGATCACCAGGTGCGACAGAATCTGGAACTCGACATACAGCAATCCCAAGGCAAAGGGCATCATCAGCCAGCCGTCCAAGTCATGAAAGACGCGATCCACCCATTCGGCGCCGACCATCAGGTACAAAAGTGCGGTGACAACAATTCGCACGACATTCGACACCAGGGCGATGGGAATCGAGCTCAACACGATCACCACGCGCTCCCATAGAGGCCGTTCGGTGACCAGCACGATGGCAAACGACAGCGCGATAAAGATCGTCAACATACGCAGGCCGCTACAAGCCTCGACCACCCCCAGTTGCATCTCGCCAATGAAAATCACGTTGCCTTCTGAATAGCTGGGAATCCCCATCGTCTGCAGCACGTAGGTGCTAGAACCGGTGGCGATTTTCTGCAGCGGCACCAGCAGCAGCGTGTCCATTACGCTCGGCAGCGGAAACATGAAGATCAGAAACGCCACGGCCGGTCCGGCCCAACGGAGCATCCTCCATCCGCCCACCAGGAGAAACAATCCGGCCACGGCCGGCACGAATGAAACCATTTCCGGAAACTGATCCGCCATGAGCGTCGCCAACAGCCGGAGTGCCAGCCCGGACGACAAGAGGGCAACGCCCGTCCAGCGCGCCGCAGCCGTCACCGGTCCGAATGGCTGATGGCGCATCCACAGCAGAATGACCGTGAACAGGGGGACCAGCCAGCCGTGCGAATACTTGGGATTGTCCCAGATCTGCCTGGCGCCCTCGAGCGTGTTCCCGTAGACGTACACCAATACGGCCAGCAAGGCAGCCAGGATGGCCCACGGGATGACCTGATCCGAGTTCTTTTTAAGCGTTTCTTGCAACGTGTCTTGCATGTTCGTGCGGGGCCGTGGAACGGTATCTTCCGCCATTGAGAGGACTCCAAGGAAGCCGGGGCAAGGGTGTTGGACCGTGTAGCCAGCAGGTCGAGTGCCGACTCCACCCTGCTCTCTGCCGGCCAGGTAAACTGGCCGCGGAGCTAGCGAGGTTTGTGATGTGCACTTTCCGTGTTCACTGGAGGGGCTGGTCAACCGGGTCGAGGCTCAACGAAGCTGGTTGCTACTCCTGTGAGTATTCTTCTTCGGTGCGGACGAACAACCCCCGAACGGGCCCACCGAAGCATGCGGTGTTGCACGGCCTTCGTGGCCGCGACCGCTCTCAAGACAATTATCCTGAATTGCCGCTATCCAAGAACGCAGTCGCCCCGCAACGGCGGCCACCAGTCAAGCCAGCCAATTGCAAGGTGTGAGTCTTCACGATAAGCCCGCCCCCGATGCTTGTCAAACACTTCACAGAGCTTTAGTAATGCAACCTTTTTTTCGTTTGCGCAGCCTGAGAATATTGCCGGGCTTGCACCGTGCGTTGCGCGTCGGCGATTGGGAAATCTGGGGGATGTGCTGTTCTGTCAGGCCGCTTGATGCCAACACGCCGTTGATCGGGGCGGGGTTTGTCGTGGGGAGTTTGGATTTGGGGGCAAGTGTTAGGGGGAGTTTGCCGATTAGTAGGGCGGTGACGGTTGGGTCGGGACGTGCGCGCTGGCATGGCGCGTGGTGCCTGATCCCCTCTGTCGGGGAGGTTGGTTGGACTCGGGCTGTCGGTGGCTGTATGCGTTCTCGCTCGCCTTATTGCAACGTGCTGGCCTGGCTGCCGCTGGCCGCTACCTTGGCGGTCTCGAGCGGCTGCTTTGCGCTGGTCGCCCGGCCCGAGCCGCGGCTGGTCGGACCCCAGGCTCCGGCCCCGTATGGCGAACTGGTGCCCACCGAAAAAGACAGAACTTCGCTTCCTCTCTATACCATCGAACCGCCCGACATCCTGCTGATCCAGGCCATCCGCGTGGTTCCCAAGCCCCCCTATCACATCCAGGCTACCGACGTGTTGAGCATCCAGGTGCAGGGGGGCTTGCCGGTCGAGCCCTCCGGCGGCGGTCCCAATGCCGATCAGTACCTGGTCAGCCCGGCTGGTCGCATCGACCTGGGGCCCGCCTATGAGGAAGCCGGCCGCGTGCCGGTGGTCGGCCTGACCGAAGAGGAAGCCGCCCGCGCCATCGAAACCTCGCTCCGCGAAGTCGTCCGGGAGCCGAAAGTCTCGGTGCAGTTGGCCCAATCGGCCGGCATGCAGCCAATCGAAGGCGAGCACCTGGTGGCCCCCGACGGCACGGTCAACCTGGGCACCTACGGCTTGGTGTACGTCTCGGGCATGACGGTCGAACAGGCTGCCGCGGCCATCAACGAGCATTTGTCCCAGACGCTCGACAATCCGGAGGTCTCGGTCAGCGTGTTCGCCTACAACAGCAAGGTCTACTACGTCGTGACCGAAGGGGCCGGGCTGGGTGACACGCTGGCGCGGTTTCCGATCACCGGCAACGAAACCGTGCTCGACGCCTTGACGCAAGTCAACGGCCTGAGCCGGGTATCGAGCAAGCGGGTGTGGATCGCCCGGCCGATGCCCGGCGGATCGGGCTGCGACGCGATCCTGCCGGTCAACTGGAAGGAGATCACCGCCGGCGGAGCCACGGCTACGAATTACCAGGTGCTGCCCGGCGACCGGATCTTCATCGAAGAGGACAAGCTGGTGGCCATCGACGCGTTCCTCAACCGCCTGATCGCCCCGGCCGAACGCATCTTCGGCGTTTCCCTGCTGGGTACCCAATCCGTCCAAGCCGTCAACCGCCTCCCCAAAGGCTTCAACTCCGGAGCCGGCGGCTTCTAGCGTG
>CAVQEL010000011.1:0-39263 GCA_963711515.1 uncultured Planctomycetota bacterium
CCCCAAATCCAAACTCCCCCAACAAACCCCAGCCCCGATCGGCAGCGTGTTGGCCCGCGATCCAGACGTGCATGGACGTCAGCCGAAACGATCTTTCCTATTTTCACATGTGGCGTGCTCGGAAACCGCGACAGTGTCCCGACTGATGCTTTCGTTACGATTGCGTGGCGACATCTGGCGTTCGTTGACAGCGCGATGAGGTCAAGTAGGATAAGGATTAAGCATCTCCATGTCGGATCTCACGGAGGCCAAGTTATCACCGGTCTCGGTGGGTTACTTTGGGCATTGCGTGACGCGGGCGGGTCTGCGTCGCTGTGGCCAGAATCGTTTACGGACCACGCTTTTTCGACTTGGTACTGACCGCGGCTGATTGTCCACCGGTCAAGTCTCTGTCTGCACTTCGGGAATCGACAAGAAATGAAGCGACTGAACGTCAAATTGGCCCTGTGGTTGGTCGGTATTACGGTTTTTTCTGTAGTGGGCGTGCATTTGTTGCACGGCTTTCAGCTAGATCGAAATGCCAAGTTCTTGAAGTTGCAGGCCGAAAAGGCCGAGGCGGCCGGAAATATCCAGGAAGCGATTAAGCAATACAACCAGTATCTCCGCCATCGCGATGACCGCGACGGCTATGCGGCGCTGGCGGCCCTGGTAGTGAAAGTTGCCAAGGAGGCGGACGCCACGAACCGAGAGAAGCTGCGGGCTTACAACATTCTGGAAGAAGCGATTCGCCGGCATGACGATTTGGATGAAGTGCGCCTTCAGCCTGGTGGACTACACGATGGCGCTCAGCGCTATGGCGACGCGCTTGAGCACATCGGGATCCTGCGGGCCAACGGCAATCAAGATCCCGAGTTGGACCTGAAGATTGCCCAGTGCATGTACTTGAACGGAGACGAAGAGAAGGCGAAAGAGAAGCTGTACCAGATTGTGGGCTACGACGAAGCGACGGATACGTTTGTCGAGGAGGCGCCGGCCAGCGCCAAAGAGGTGGGCGCATTCGTGTTGTTAGCGCACATCTTGCGCAAGAGCGACAACGCCGCCAAGGGCGAGCACGTGATGAAACAGATGGTGGCCTGGAATCCCGAATCGGCCGAAGCGCATCTGGCTCTCGCTCGAGACATCCTGAGTACGTGGACGCAGACCCGCACCGATACGCCCGAGGGCAAAGACCTGAGGGGGCAATTATTCGCTGAAGCCAAGGCGACACTGCAACGGGCGTATGAGCTGGCCCCGGACGACGCGGACGTGATGTTGTTGACGGCGGCCTCGATGATGTTGGAGCAAAACTATGACGATGCGCAAGGCGTTCTGGACACGGCATTGGAAAAGCATCCGGAGCGTGCCGACGTGTACCTGCGCCGGGCGGAGCTGGCGATGTCGCGGAATGATCCGGAGAAGGCAGCCGAGGAGTTGAAGCTGGGCTTGAAACAGGCCAGCAGCAAGAGTCCGCTATTGCAGCAGCTGGTGGAGATTCAGCTTAGATTGCAAAAGCTCGACGACGCCCTGGTCACTTGCGACGAGATGCGCAAGGTCGAGTCGATTCCGTTGGAGTTTGTCCGCTACCAGGAAGCTCGTATCAAGTTGGGACAGAACAAGGTCGTTGAGGCGACTCGCGAGTTGGAACAGGTTCGGCCGGCGATGGAGCGATTGGGTGGACAGTATCTCAATACGGTGAACACGCTGCTCGGCCGCTGCTACGAAGCATTGGGAATGTCGGATCGTCAGTTGGAGGTTTACCGCCGTATTCTGGCGACGTACCCGAGCATGACGCTAGCTCGCGTGGGCGAGGCATCGGCACTGCAGGCTTTGGGGCGCCAGGGAGAAGCGGCCACGTCGGTCGCGCTGTTGGCGAAGTCGGCGAAGACGTTGGATCCGCAGATGTTGCCGCTCGTTCTGCAATTGGCGCTGAACCAGGAGGTGGCCAAGCCCAAAGACGAACGGAACTTTGAGCTAGTGAATGACGTGGCCTCGGTGCTGATGGAGGACAAGTCGATTCCGGAATTGCGAAAGCAATTATTAAAAGCCGACTTGCTCGTAGCCCAGGACCAGAGCGACGCGGCCTTGCAACTGCTCAGCGCCCTTCGCAAGGAGCATCCGACGGAAATCGGAGTCTGGTTGGCGATTTGCAGACTGATGGCTTCCAATGAGAAGTACCGCGACCGAATTCCGCAATTGCTGACTTTGGCGGAAAAGGAAGCCGGAGACGTCGCTGCGCTGCATGCGGAACGGATCAAGTTGGTGGCCCGCAACGGAGGAGAGAACGCGAGCAAAGAACTGCAGCAACTGGAGCAGCAAATCGACCAATACGACCAGGCGCAGCAAGCGGGCTTGCGGAGCTTGCTGGCGGTGAGCTATCTGCAGGTGGGAGACTACGAAAACGGACGGCGGTGCCTCAAGGCGTTTCTGAAAACGAACGCGAACAACGCGCGAATCCACCAACTTTTATTCCAGTTGGCGTTGGAGCACGGAGATGAGGCCGAAATGCAACAAAGGGTGCAGGAACTAAAGGGCCTCAAGTCGTTTGGTCCGGAAAGCGCCCTTTACAAGTACTGCGCCGCGGAATTGAAGTTGGTTGAGTTCCGCGAGGGCCGCAAGAACAAGAAGGGGCCGCTGTCCGCTGCCGAGCATGATCAGTTGGCCGATATCCGCAAGCTCGTGGACGATGGCATTGCGATCCGCGGGGAGTGGGCATCGCTGTGGCGCATGAGGGGCGAGCTCGATCAGTTGGAAGGCGACATTGATGGAGCCATCGCCAATTACCAGCGGTCGCTGGACTATAGCCGGGCTAATCAGACTGCGACAGCCCGCCGCCTGGTGACGCTCTTGTCAGCGACGCAACGCTACACCGAAGCCAACGAGGCGATGAAGTACCTCTCGGCTGGTGATCTGCCAGAAGAGATGCGCAAGCTGGTCGAAGTCACCAAATTCAGGGGCGGGAACGCTCAGGAAGCCTTGGAAATGGCGCGGCTGGACGTCACGAAAGACCCCGAGAACGCGTCGAAGCACCTTTGGTACGGCCAATTGCTCGACGACTCGGGGGACGCCGACGCCGCGGTGGACGCTTACCAAAAGGCGGTGGCGCTCGATCCTAAGCTGACCCCCGCCTGGGAACTCCTCGTGCGGCGTCTGATGGCAAATGGCAAGAATGATCAGGCGGCTATGACCGTGGAAGAGGCTAGCAAAACCTTGGGCGACGTTCCGTTGGCCATGGGCCGACTTTATCAGCGCGTGGGTGAATTGGACAAAGCCGGCGAGCTGTTCGAAAAGGCACTGGCCGAAAAGCCCAATGACTTGCTCGTGCAGCGCCACGCCGCCGAATTCTATCTGGCACGCAACCAGGTCGATGCGGCCATCAAGCACCTGGACAAGATCATCGAGCTGGGAAGCACGTCGAAAGACCAGGGCGACGCCAGACAAGTGGCCTGGGCGCGGACCCGCAAGGCCCAGAATATCGCTCCGGCGAAGGGCTATTCGCATACGATGGAAGCGGTCAAGCTGATCGAGCAGAATGCCAAAGACGGTGAACTGTCGCGCGAGGATATGTTGACAATCATCGGGCTATTGGCTCCGCGGCTAGACGAGGCACCCTCGCGCGAGAAAGCCATCAAGCTGATGGAAAAGCTGCGACGTACCGATGGATTGTCCCCCGTCCAGATGATAGCGCTGGGCCAGTTGTACAATCGCGACGGCAATTGGGAAGAGGCCCGCGCAGATGTTATCCGCGATTGCCAGCCACAGCGATGATCTGCAGTCCTTGATTTACTTTGCTGAGATGTTGATCGAACATGACCAGCCCGAGGAAGCGGCGCGGTATATAGACCGTGCCGACGAGATTCTTTCTCGAGGCTCGCAGTCGAACACGACTCCGATCGCGCAGGGCATTCGCCTGCTTCGAGCGCGGCTGCTGGCAAAGGAAGGCAAGAAGGAAGAGGCGGCGCGCATTCTTGAGGCGTCGGTGCCGCGTCCGTTGTCTCATAACCAGTTGGACCTGCTCGTGCGAGTTGGTCAAACGATGGAGGGCCTGGGATTGCTCGAGGCGGCGGAGAAGATGTTGCAGGAATACTCAGCACTGGACCCGAAGTTGGGGCCTGTTGCGTTGGCCGGCTTTTATGGGCGGCGTGGCGATATCGAGCGGTCGTTCGCCCTGCTCGACAAGGCCCGCCGCGAGTCGCAGCCGATGACCGAGCTGTTGCCGGTGGCCTTGTCGAGTCTGAGGGCTTTCCCAGACAAAATCACCGTGGAGCAGACCCAGATGCTCGACCACTGGGGCCAAGCGGCGCTGGCGACTAGCGATAATCCGCGGCAGCTGAAGATGCTGCTGGCCGAGTTGTACGATTTGCAAGGTCACTACGACGATGTCGAGAGAATCTATCGTGACCTGTTGGCCGACCCAAAGGCAACGGCTGTTGAGCAGGCCATCGTGGATAATAACCTGGCATTCATTCTGGCCGCGATCGATCCCAGCCCCCAACGGGGAGCCGAGTCGCAAAAACTGATCGAGCGGGCGATCGCCGTGCTGGGCCCGACCCCTGAATTGCTCGACACCAGGGCGCTGGCCTATCTGGCGCAGGGCAAAGTCGAGCAAGCGGCTGCGGATCTGCGTGCGGCCGTGGTAGACAAGCCGACGACGTCCAACTATTACCACCTGGCGCAGGTCGAGAAGCAGTTGGGCAACAACGACGCGGCTCGCGACGCGATCGAAAAGGCCCAGGAGCTTCACGGCGACCACAACCAATTCACGCCCGCGGAACGCGAGGGATTTCGGCGACTCAAGCGGGAGCTCGACGTGACGACCCAGGCCGGCACTTAGGACTAGTGAACCTATGGCAGCGGATGCCGCGGAAATCTGGCGTAAATGTTTCTCCCAGTGGCCCAGCGAGGTCGAGCGGCGCGGCGTGCTCGTGACGTCGTTCGGCGAGCAAATTGCCTTCGAGTCATTTGCCGCCAGCGACGATCTTCTGCTCATCGAGCGTCGTGCTCCCGACGCCGTGGGCGCGCGGACCGTGATCGTCGCTTACCAGTACATCCAGGCGCTGAAGATCGTCGACGTCACGAAGCCCAAGGCGTTCCAGTCGCTGGGCTTCGTTCCGCCCCCTCCGCGAAAGTGACGTAGCGGTCTGTTGAAAAATGCCACGACGTCATCGTGGCATTTTCAACCTCGCCAAGTGCGAAGCAAAGCTTCGCACGAAATCGCAAAACAACGACTTGCGCCGCTGTTTTGAGATCGCATCCATGCGATCACGCAGCCTGTCGAATTCTTCAACAGGCTGGTAGGCCTCGGGGCACTGAAGCTTGGCGATCGGTGTTGCCAACCCGCGGGGCTCCGCGCTGAGGGTCCGGGCCACGCGTTCCGCGCACTTGTGGCCGGCCCGCGGCGGCGGTAGCATGGCGTTGTGCCGATCTGCGACGTGGTTTTTTTCTCCCCTACCCGATCGTTCTTTATCATTTGCGCGTGACACAAGCGATTCGCCTCTCGACCGGCGTGCCGGGTCTCGACGAATGCCTGGGCGGCGGACTGATTCCCGGAACCCTGACGGCCGTCGTCGGCGCCAGTGGCATTGGCAAGACGCAGCTCGGACTGCAGTTTGCCGCCGCGGGGGCGGCCGATGAAGGTCGCCGCGGCGTCATCTTCGACGTCAGCGCCCGAATTGATCCACAAAACCATGCCCCCTATGCCGAGCGGATCGCCGGTTGGCGGCTGGTCGAACATCCGCGCGAGCGGTTTGCGCCTGCGGGCGCATTCGACGACGATCGCACCGTCGGCGATTACCTGCACGTCTTCGATCACAGCGGGCGGCGCGTCACGCAGAGCGAGCTGGGCTTCGATGCCTGGCACGATTGGCAGGCCGAATTTGCGGGGCGGCTCGAAATGACGATCGACTTTTTCTATGCGAACTTCGTCCGCGGCGGAAGGCGCGTCGTTATCGACGGCGTGGAACCGGCCGCGCGCCCCAGCGAATCGATCCAATTCGAGCTCGTCGAATACGTCTACCACCAGGTGCTCCGCAAGGAATCCGGTTGGGTGGCTCGCGATCTGTTCCGACAGGCGTACCGTGCCAACGCCGCATTGATCGACGAGCATGCTTACGATTGCCAGCAGGTTGCCGCCGTGCTGCTGCTCACCTCGCACGAGGCGATGCTCGACGACTTGATCGAGCGCCCGCTGGCCGATGGCGATCCGCTGGCCACGGCCAATACGCTCGTCTACATGGGCAAGATTCGCGACGGCAGCAAACTGGCCCGGGGCCTGTTCGTCGCCAAGCACCGGGGCAGCGCCTGCTCGGACGAGATTCACCGCTACGCGATCGATGACGCCGGGCTGCGCCTCGAATGATCCACGCGAGGCTTAGCAGTCTGTTGAAAAATGCCGTCGTGGCATTTTTCAACGTCGCCAGGTGCGAAGCAAAGCTTCGCACGGCTCTCAAAACAACGACTTACGTCGCTGTTTTGAGATCGCATCCATGCGATCACGCAGTCTGTCGAATTCTTCAACAGGCTGTTAGCGATGCTAGCCCTGTGCTTGCAGCATCCGGGCTCGGGCCATGGCGTCTTCGGCTTCGGGAATGCGGCCGGCACGCTGGTAGGTGACGCTCATGGCGGTGAAGCTGAACGGTTCGTTGGGTTCCAATTCGCAGACCTTCAGGCCATGGCGGATGGCGTCTTCGTGGCGGTTGAGCCGTCCGTAGAGGACTGCCAATGCCGAATGGGCCAGGGCAAAGCCGGCGTCCTGCTGAACGGCCTGTTCGAGCACGTCGGCGGCTTCGGCCAGCTTGCCTTGATCCTTCAGGCGTTCGTGCTGCTGGTAAAGTTCTTCGTTGGTCGGCATGACAACTCCTCGCTGCGAAAAGACTTCCGGCCGTTTGACGCGGCGTGTGCGTACGCGTCCACCCGGGCGCCAGGCCGGATTCTAGCAGCTTTCGGCGCAGGTGGCGCGTGGGTGCTGCCGTGGCGCAGAACGGGTCCGAGACCCGCGGTGACAACGTACAACCTCTACAATCGGTAAGGTCCGCACATGCCGTGTTTTGGGTTGAATTGGCACGCCTGGAAAATCCGATAGTGAAGTCAGCCAGAGCACTCGTCGCAGACTCTCGCTCGAGCATCATGCGACCGCTCACCTCGCCATGCCCGCGCGAGGACCCAAGCCACCATGGCAGCCGGGCCCGCTTCGCCTTCCGGAGATTCTGCACGGTGAACATTCATCCCCTCGCGATCGTCAGCCCGCAGGCCACGCTTGGTTCAGGCACGACGGTGGGTCCTTTCTGCGTTATCGAGTCGGACGTCGTGATTGGCGACCACTGTACGCTGGCGGCCCGCGCGATCATCAAATCGGGCACAACGCTGGGAGATCGTAACACGATTCACGAGGGAGCCGTCATCGGCGGCGTTCCCCAGCACGTGCGAATGCCCGATCGGCTGGGCCGGCTCGTGATCGGCTCGCACAATACGATTCGCGAGAACGTGACCGTGCACCGAGCCTTGCACGAAGGTTCGGCGACCACCCTGGGCGATCACAATCTGCTGATGGTCGGCGCACACGTGGCGCACGACTGCACGATCGCGAGCCACGTGATCGTGGCCAACAACGTACTGCTTGGCGGATTCGTCTCGATCGGCGAGCGGGCGTTCGTTTCAGGCGCCGTGGCCGTGCACCAGTTCTGCCGCATCGGCACGCTGGCGATGGTCGGCGGTTGTGCGCGGGTGGTGCAGGACATTCCCCCCTACGTAACGGTCGACGGGCACAGCGGATTGATCGTGGGATTGAACCTGGTGGGCCTGCGGCGGAGCGGCGTTTCGGCCGAAGACATATCGCAACTGAAGGCGGCCTACCGCACGATTTATCGTCGAGGCTTGCGATTCAGCGACGTGCTCGAGGCCTTGCAGCGCGAGTTTGCCAGCGGCCCGGCGGCCCGATTTCATCCGTTCCTGTCTCAAGGTACCCGCGGCTTCGTCCAGGAGCGCCGCGTGCCGCCGGGGGCGACGCTCAAACTGCGCCGCGCCGCGGACGACGACGGCGATGGCCCGGCGATTACGGCCAAAGCAGGCTGAGAAGTCCCGTTTTCGCTGGCTGCCGGGCGCCCTTCGCGACCTTGACCGTAGCGGCTGTACGCTCCTACACTAGTGAGTTTGGACGCGGCCGCGGGCGGTGATCTGTTCGCTGACTGGGGGGCCGCTCCTCTGGCTCGGGCTCCAGCGAGGATCGGGCGGTGAGCGTTACCTGCGTGATCGGACTGCAATGGGGCGACGAGGCCAAGGGCAAGCTCGTCGACCTGCTGACCGACGACCATGAAATTGTCGTCCGCTACCAGGGCGGGAGCAACGCCGGCCATACCGTCGTCACCGGCGGACAAACCTACAAGCTCTCGCTCATCCCCAGCGGCATCCTCAGCCCCCGCGTCCAGTGCGTCGTGACCGGCGGCGTGGTGATCAATCCGGCCAGCATCCTGCAGGAGATCGACGGGCTGGTGGCCCGGGGCATCACGGTGGGCAGTAACCTGATGCTCAGCGATCGGGCCCACGTGATCTTTCCCTGGCACATTGCCGAAGACGCCATCCTCGACAAGAGCTGCTCGAGCGGCGAAAACATCGGCACCACGATGCGTGGCATCGGCCCGTGCTACCGCGACAAGGTGGCCCGAGCGTTCGCCGTGCGGTTGGGAGATCTGTACCGCGACAACTTCAAGGAAAAGCTGCAGTACATCGCCGAGTCGAAGAATGCCACGATCGGGCCGCTGTTCACGCCGCAACCGTTCAATTCGACGGAAATCGTAGCCGAGTACATCGGCTACGCCGCAACGGCTCAAGCCGTACGTGGGGGACACGACCGACTACCTGCTCGACGCCGTGGAAAACGGCAAGCGCATTCTGCTCGAAGGCGCGCAGGGAGCCTTGCTCGACGTCGACCACGGCACGTTTCCGTTTGTCACCAGCAGCAATAGCTCGGGCGCGGGCGTTTCGAGCGGCTCGGGCATCCCGGGGCATTGGATCACCAAGGTGATCGGCGTCGTGAAGGCCTACTCGACGCGGGTCGGCGGCGGCCCGTTTCCCACGGAACAGGATAACGAAGTGGGGCAGCACATTCGCGACCGGGGCAACGAATATGGCACGGTCACGCGGCGTCCGCGGCGGTGCGGCTGGTTCGACGCCGTGGCCGTTCGCTACACCTCGCGCTTGAGCGGCGTGAACGCCCTGGCCGTGATGCTGCTGGACGTGCTGTCGGAGCTGCCGGAGCTGAAAATCTGCACGGCGTACGAGCTCGAGGGCCGCCGCGTGACGGCCTTTCCCAGCCACGTGGACGACCTGCGGCGGGTCAAGCCGGTGTTCGAGACGCTGCCCGGCTGGCAGCGGGACATTACCAAGGTCCGCGCGATGGCCGATCTGCCCGCCGAGGCCCGCAACTACCTGGCCCGGCTGAGCGAACTGATCGGCCGGCCCGTGGAGGTGGTTTCAGTGGGGCCGGACCGTGAACAAACGATCTTTGCCAAGCGTAAAAGTTAATCGGCTATCCTTCTCCCCAGACAACACCGCGCAGCGTGCCGCCATGGCCGAAACGTCCACCACGAGTGCCGAGCCGCTGGATGTGCCCCGCGAGGCCCGGCCGCGCCACATCGCCATCATCATGGACGGCAACGGCCGCTGGGCACAGCGGCAGGGACTTCCGCGCATCGAAGGACACCGCCGCGGCGTGGCCAGCGTGCGGCGGATCACCGAGGAATGCGCGCGGCTCGATATCGAGCAGCTCACGTTGTACTGCCTGTCGAGCGAGAACTGGAAGCGCCCGCAGCGCGAGCTCGAATTCTTAATGCACCTGCTCGAGGAATACATGATCGAAGAGCGCTCGACGATCATGGACCAGAACATCCGCGTCAACGTGATCGGCCGCCGCAACGATATTCCCGAGGCGGTGCAGCGCGAGATGCAAAAGACCATCGACCTGAGCGCGACGAATTCGGGCTTGCGACTCTGCCTGGCCATCAACTATGGCAGCCGGCTGGAACTGGTCGACGCGGTGCGCGAGATCGCCGAGGAAGTCAAAGCCGGCCGGCTCGCCCCCGAGGCCATCGACGAGGAAACGGTCCACCGGCATCTGTACACGGCCGGCATGTCGGACCCCGACCTGGTGATTCGCACGGCCGGCGAGATGCGCGTGAGCAACTTCCTGTTGTGGCAGATCAGTTACGCCGAGATCTGGGTGACGGATCACTGCTGGCCGGAGTTTCGGGAGAGTGATCTGCACCAGGCGATTCGGGATTATGCCGCCCGCGATCGGCGGTTCGGCGGACTGACCGGTTAAGCCCAGGAAGGAGCCTCGACGTTGCTGCGCTGGCGACTTTTGCTGGGGGCCGCGCTGATCGCGGCGTTGGCGGGCGTCATGATCGCCGACAGCCACCACTCGACCCCCGGCACGTGGTTGCTGGGGCTGGCCCTGGTGGCCGGACTGGCCGGTGCCAACGAAGTCGTGAGCCTGCTCGCCGCGGGGGGCTATCGGCCGCTGGCCGGCGTGATCTATGGCGGCACCGCGTTGGTCATCACGAGCAACGTGTTGCCGCTCCATTGGCGCCCGGTGGGCGAAGAACGGGCCCTGGAGCGGCTCGTCTGGCCCTTGTTGGCCTTTGCCGCGACGATGCTGGTGGCGTTTGTCGGCGAAATGCGACGCTACGAGCGGCCCGGCGGCGTGATGGTCAACGTGGCCTTGGCCATCTTCGGCGTCGCTTACGTGGGACTGCTGCTCAGCTTCGCGTTGCAACTGCGGCTGCTCGGCGGGCCGCAGGACGGCATCGTGGCCCTGGCGGCGCTGGTGATCGTCGTCAAGTTCGGCGATACCGGGGCCTACACCGCGGGCCGGCTCTGGGGGCGGCACAAGATGGCGCCGGTCCTCAGCCCGGGCAAAACCTGGGAGGGGGCCGCCGGCGGGCTCCTGTTGGCCACGTTCGGCGCCTGGCTGGCATTCACCTGGCTGCCGCGGGCCACCGGCCACACGCTCTCGCAGCCCGCTTGGAGCTGGCTCTTGTTCGGCCCGGCCGTGGGCGTGGCCGGCATCCTGGGCGACCTGGCCGAGTCCCTCTTTAAGCGGGACGTGGGACGCAAGGACTCGAGCGATTGGATGCCCGGCTTCGGCGGCGTGCTGGACTTGCTCGACTCGATCCTGTTCGCCGCTCCGGTGGCTTATTTTTGCTGGTGGTTGGGAATGCAATAACCGGTAGCGGCAAGCGAATAGCTCTCGATCGGTCTTGGCGATCGGTAGTTTCGAGAGACATCCCGTCATGAAGCTCACCTGGCATACCGAGCTGGTGCAATGGCTGCTGATGGCGGCCATGTTCGCCGCCGCCGCGGTCTGCTGGCACGCCGCTCCGGACCGGATTCCCATCCATTGGAACATCCAGGGCCAGGTCGACGGTTACGGTGGCAAGTTCACCGGGCTGTTGATGATCCCGCTGATGACGCTCGCCCTCTACGTGATGATGGTGGTGTTGCCGCGCATCGATCCGGGTTATGTCAACTATGCCAGCTTCGCCGGTGCTTACCACGCGATCCGCATTTCGCTGACGGTGTTCCTGGCGGGGTTGTACGCCGTCGTCTTGCTGGCCGCGTTTGACAAACCGGTGGACGTGGGATTGATCGTGCCTCTGGGAGTCGGCGCCCTGCTCATCGTGGCCGGTGCCGTGATGCAGCGGCTGCGTCCGAACTGGTTCGTCGGCGTGCGCACGCCGTGGACCCTTTCCAGCCGGCTGTCGTGGGACAAAACGCATCGGCTGGCCGGCTGGCTGTTCTTACTGCTCGGTCCGCTCGTGGCGCTGACCGGCGTACTCCAGAGCGGCCTGTATCTCGCCGCGACGCTCATCTTCGCCGCGTTGGGCATCGGCGGTTTGGTTGTCTACTCGTACCTCGTCTACCGACGTGACCCGGATCGGGTCGTGCCGGCCGCCACGTCGCCGCGTAACCATTGACTCAGGCTCCCAGTTCCCCCAGAGTCCCGCGGCAAATTCGCAACTCGTTGCCGATGTTTCTCTTAGAAGCTGCTGCAAAATCGCGTTGGAGAGGCGGACAGTCCCATTTTTCTCCGAAGACTCCGCAAAATTGGGACATTCCCCGGCGATTTTGCAGCAGCTTCCAGTGACGTTGGGGGGAAATCTCGTTTCGCCTCAGGGGTCCGGTTCGCTATAGTTAACTATGTCGAGAGAACATGAGGTTTTGGGCGCGGCCGACTGATTGCCGCCGTTTTCATTTAATGTCCGAAGCCACGATTCCGCTGGCCGATTCCAGGTCGTTGCTGACGCTTTTCGGGACTCGCGACCAGCATCTTCGCAAGATCCGGGACTCGCTCGGTGTCTCGGTCTCCGGTCGTGACGACCGCATTCACATCGAGGGCCAGGACGAGGCCGTGGCCCATGCTACGGAAGTCTTCGAACAGCTCAAACAAGTCGCCGACCGTTTTGGCAGCGTGTCGCCGGACGAGGTGTCGCAAATCCTGGCCCAAGTGACGGGCCACGCACTTGACGACGAGCAGTCGGCTGTCGAGCTGCAGTTTGCCGGCAAGCCGATTCGTCCGCGCACAGCCGGGCAAGCCCGCTATGTCGGGGCCATTCGCGATCACGATCTGGTGTTTTGCATCGGTCCGGCAGGCACCGGCAAGACATATCTGGCCGTGGCCATGGCCGTGCAGGCACTCAAACAGGAGATCATCCGCAAGATCGTGCTGGTGCGGCCGGCGGTCGAAGCGGGCGAAAGCCTGGGCTATCTGCCCGGCGACCTGCAGGCCAAGATCAACCCCTACTTGCGGCCCTTGCTCGACGCCCTGCGCGAGATGATGGATTACGACCAGATCAAGCGTTACACCGAGCAGGACCTGATCGAAATGATCCCGCTGGCCTACATGCGTGGCCGCACGCTGAACGATGCCTTCGTGATTCTGGACGAAGCCCAGAACACGACCGTGGCCCAAATGAAGATGTTTTTGACGCGGATGGGCCTGGGGACGAAGATGGTAGTATCGGGCGACACGACGCAGGTCGACCTGCCCAACCACACGCGCAGCGGCCTGATCGACGCGCTGCACCGATTGCAAGGTATCCCGGGATTTCATCACGTGACGCTGCACAACGAGGACATCGTGCGTCATCGACTGGTCCAGGAGATCGTTCGAGCGTACGAGGAAGAGGAGCCCCGGCGGCGGCGCAAAGCGACCGTCCCTGCACGATGGCAACCGGTACCCAAAAGCGAAAGCGATCGGAACGCGTGGCGGCACTGGAGCTGCCTCCCGGAGCGGTCGAACTGCGCGCTGGCGTATCTGAAGCGCGGCGACGTGCTCACGCGGCTGGGGCTATGCGTGCTCACGATCTTGGCTTTGTGGTGCGTGACGATCAGTTGGTCGGTGCCGTTGGAGTACCATCGCTTCTACACGCCGCCACGCAACATCGTGGCCAAGATTGGTTTCAAGAAGGAAGACCCCGACGCCACCCGCGAAGCCAAGGCCTTGGCGGCCAACACCGTCAGCTTCGTCTACGACGAGGACAAGGAGAAGCTGGTCCAATTGCGGGCCGCACTGCAGAATCGGGCCGTGCAGCTGGCCGGCGCCAACTCGCTGGCCGACGTCGACAAGAAGGTCTGGGACGAGTTCTTTCCGCCCCCCAATTCCGACGCGCCGCAACTGACGCCCGAGGAACAGGAGCAGCGGTTCCAACTGTTGCACGGTGCGTTGGCCACGCCCGAGGCTCTGGCCAAGCTCGAGCAAGCCGTCTCGCAAGTGCTGGCTCCCTACGAACAGCACGGCATGATGGAAAAGCTGCCGCAGGACCCCAAGGAGGGGAACCAGCAGGAGATCGTCGTCGTGCCCAAGGGGCATCCCGATCAGCGGCAGGTGGTGAAAGTGAGCGACGTGCTGATCGGCGAAGCCGATTGGCTCAAAAAGGGGTTGGCCGAGCGGCTCGATTCTCCGGAGCTGGCCACCCGCGTGTTCACCTGGCTGCGGGGCCGGCTGCCCACGACCCTCACGCTGAACGAGACCGAGACGCGGCTGGCCCAGAAACGGGCGGCCGACGCCTTGGGGCCGGAGTATCGCAAGATTATTCCGGGCGACATTCTGGCCCCGGCCGGAACGCCGCTGGAAGACCTTTCGCTGTTGGAGCTGGAACACAACGCTTATCTGTCGGAGCGCAGCATCGGCCAGCGGCTGGCCCATTCGCTGGCGGCTTTGGGTATGTTCGTGGCCTTGAGCGTGTTGTGCGGCGTCTACGTGTTGCACTATGAGCCCAAGCTGATCGAGAATCTGCGCAAGTTTTCGATCACCCTGGGGTTGATCGTC
Organism: uncultured Planctomycetota bacterium; assembly: GCA_963711515.1. Classification (GTDB taxonomy): domain Bacteria; phylum Planctomycetota; class Planctomycetia; order Pirellulales; family PALSA-1355; genus CAVQEL01. Next base: position 14,300 of record CAVQEL010000011.1, read on the forward strand.
GCCACCGTGGCCGTGGCCGTGTTGACGTCGGGAGAAACCGTTCGGGCGGAGCTGGTGCCGCTGGTCGTGTTTGGCATGACGCTGTCGATCGCCTTTCACCGCGAGTTCGCCCTGCTGTTTTCGGCCGTGGTCACCGTGATCGTCGTCGTGACCACCGGTCAGGGGCTCGGCGAGTTCATGATTCTCTACTCCGCCGTGGCCACGTCGATTCTGTTGGTCGGCAGCGTGCGCAACCGCAAGAAGTTGATTTACGTCGGATTGGCGGTGGCGGTCGTGGCCATGCTCACGACGTTCGGCGTCGAGACGCTGGCCGCCCAGCCGCTGGCGGCCATCTGGCCCGAGGCGGTCTGGTACGGGCTGTTCAGCATGTTTGCCGGCCTGCTGATGCTGGGCCTGCTGCCGTTCATCGAAGGCATGTACGGCGTGCAGACCGAGCTGAGTTTGTTGGAGCTGGGCGACGTGGCGCATCCGCTTTTGCAGGAACTGGTCCGCCGGGCGCCCGGCACGTACAACCACTCGATCAACGTCGCCTCGATTGCCGAGGCTGCGGCCGAGAGCATCGGCGCCAAGGGGCTCTTGGTCCGCGTGGGAGCCTACTTCCACGACATCGGCAAGATGCTCAAGCCCGGCTACTTCGTCGAGAATCAGGGGCACGACGCCAACCGGCATGAATCGCTCGTGCCGGCCATGAGCACGCTGATCATCATCGCCCATATCAAAGACGGCGCGGACCTGGCCCGGCAACACGGGCTGCCGAAAAGCATTATCGACTTCATCGAGCAGCACCATGGTACGACGCTGGTCGAGTACTTCTTCCGCCGCGCTGCTGAAACCAACGGCGGCGAAGTGGACGAGAGCAACTTCCGTTACCCGGGGCCCAAGCCGCAAACCAAGGAGGCGGCCGTGCTGATGCTGGCCGACGCCGTGGAAGGAGCCAGCCGCGCCTTGGTCGAGCCGACGCCGGCACGGATCGAAAGCCTGGTCCACGAGATCGCCATGAAGCGCCTGTTGGACGGTCAGTTTGACGCCTGCGAGCTGACGCTCCAGGAACTGGCCACGATCGAGGACAGCCTGATCAAGTCGCTCACGGCCGTCTATCACGGCCGCGTGAAGTATCCGGACCAGCGGACGGCGTGATTTAGTGGTTAGTGGCTAGCAGTAGTTTCGAAACCGCAACGAAGTGCGCGTCGGGTGCCACTGCTGGCTTGTCCAACAGTGTTATCGTGGCCGTCTGCACTGCTGGACAAGCCAGCAGTAGCACCCAAGTTCGGTTTTCAAACTGCTTCTAGTGGAGTGGGTGGTGGCATTTGCTGGCTCCTCCAGCAGTGCATTTCGGGGCGTTTCACACCGTCTCGCACGCTTCGAGTCATGAATGCCGAGCGATGCTGTCGATTGACGTGGCCAACGAACAGGAAGCGCTTCGCTTTGACGCCGACCGGCTGCGGCAGGCCGCCGCGGCGATCCTCGGCGACGCGGGCATCGAATCCGGATCGCTGAGTATCGCGGTCGTGGACGATCCGACCATCCACGCGCTGAATCGCAAGTTTCTGGACCACGACTATCCGACCGACGTGCTCAGCTTCGTGCTGGAGCAGGAAACCAAACGACTCGAGGGAGAAGTGATCGTCAGTGCCGAGACGGCGGCTCGAACCGCCGAGCGTGTGGGCTGGTCAGCCGACGATGAACTACTGCTCTATGTCATCCATGGCACGCTGCACCTGGTCGGCCACGACGACACCGTAGACGAGCCGCGCCAGCGGATGCGGGCCGCCGAGCGGAATTATCTGGCCCAATTCGGCGTCGCCTACCGTCAGGATGCCGCCGAGGACTGAACGACGGAATCTCCCTCGATAACACCGCGCATGCCCCGCTACGTGATCCTGCTGCACGAAATGCCCCCAGGCGGCGAACGACCGACGCACTGGGACCTGATGCTCGAGCTCGGTGGATCGCTGCGCACCTGGGCACTGGCGGCGGAGCCGGCCTTGGAGACGACGTGCGATGCGCAGCAGCTCGCTGATCATCGGCTGGCATATCTCGACTACGAGGGCCCGGTCTCGGGCGATCGCGGCAGCGTGACGCGTTGGGATGCCGGGCGATACCACGTCGAAAGTGAGTCGGACGAGGAACTCGCCGTCACGCTGAGGGGCGGGCGACTAGTGGCCCGCGCGACGCTGTTGCGCCGCGAGTCGGACGATTACTTCTGGAGGGTGTCGTTTTCCGCGGCGCCCAGGCGGGGCTGATCGGGCGCGCCTTTTTGCGCCGTGGGGACGCGCAGCGGCTCGGGCGTAATCGGCGAGGTTTCCAGCGGCGGGTTGCCGACCGTGCCGGCCACGAATAGCTCGCCGTCGCGCAGTTCCAACAAGTCCAACCGCAGCGGCTCCGAGTTTCCGTCGTGCAATGCCGGCAGCGTGATCAAGGCCACCGGATCGCCGTGCGACTTGCGCCACTCCAGCCGCAGGTTCAATTGCTGCGCCGCGTGCGAGATGCTGTCGAGAATGTGGCCCAGCGGCACGGGCAACGCGCCGGCGCGGGCCTGGCGAATGCGCACCGCCACTACGTTGGGCTCGTGCAGGTAGGCGTCGAGCGTCACCGACACGACCGCTGACAGCTCGCCGGTCTTGTATTGGCAACCGATCGTGGCCGCGTCTTTGGACAACGAGATCCGCGGATCGCACAGCTCCGGTGGCAGCAGTTCGGGATAGTTGTTGGCCAGCTCCAGGGCCAGCCAGGCATTGATCTGTTCGGCCGTGAACAGGCTTTGCCAGCGGCCCTCGGCGTGCAGGTCGCTCGCCAGCGCCGTGGCCCGGGCCACGAAGGCGTCGCGATCTTCGACCTGCTGCTCGGGCTCGACCGCCACGGCGGCGTTATAGAAATCTGGCACCTGCCTGAGCGCTCGATAAATCGACACCAGCGCGATGCTGGCGGCAACCAGCGCCAGCGTCGCCACGACGGCCGTGGTTTTGACGCCTCTGCGCACGGCAGTGATCCCTCGTAGTGGGCGAGAAAGGAAATGAATGCCCGGATGAGCCGCGAAATAGTAGGAGCCCCCGCTCCATGCGTCAATGTGACCTTCGCGGCGCGGCATCGCTCGGCCTGGAAACGTAGGTGCTAGCAGCACATCCCCCACCCCCCCGCGGCAGGGAGAATCGTTTCGTCGCCTTGACACGCTTCGATTTCACGTTCGCGAGGAGGCCGGACCAGGACGATTTTCGACCCTGTGGGCGCGGGCAAAGCGTTTCCCTTTTTTATGACAAGCGGCTACAATGTCGCGGAGTCAAATCGGACGAACGACGTGCCGTCAGAAAAGCACTTTTTCGCGTTCTGCGTAGGCGGCGGCACTGGTTTTGATCGAAGTCACATGTTTCTCATCTCGGCTGTCTGTCTGACAAACAACCAATCCTGACGCGCTTGCGCCCGGGGCTACCTGCGCTCCGGGAGCGAAGAGTCCTTGTAATCTACTCGAAGTTCGGGGTGAAACGGGCCATGCGGCTCTTCTTCCGTTTCGCTTCGGTTCTCGCAGAGGACGAAAATGGTGAACGCTCTCTCACATCCGATGGGCAAAAGACAACAATCCGATACGAACAACTCCGGTGAACAGGACGGCCTGAAAGAGCCGAACGGGCTCTCTGTTTCGGACGACCTGTTCGATAACCTCGTCAAACTGTTCAAGCTGCTGTCGGACGAAACCCGGCTCCGCATCCTCTACTACCTGACCCAGCGCAACGAATTGCACGTGCGGGCGCTGTGCGAGCTGTTGGGCGAAAGCCAGCCGGCGGTGAGCCATCACCTGGCGCTGTTGCGCGTGGCGGGGCTCATCGAGCGCCGCCGCGAGGGGAAGCACAACTTCTACGGCCTGAAGACTCGGAAGTTTTCCACGCTCTTGGACATGCTGTTCGAATCGATGCCCGAGGGAAATCGCCGCATCCGATTCGAGGACTACATGCTGACGCACGTTCCGAGTTGAGTCGGGAGTTCGTTTACTTGGCGTCCGAGCCGTCGGCGTCGGAAGGCGCTTGAGCGTCGGCGCCCGTCTGAGCCGCGGCGGAGTCCTGCGCCGCGTTCTGTTTCACCAGTTCGGCGACCAGTTTGCGCACTTCGGCGTAGGCGCCTTCGCTTTCAAACCGCTGGCGCAGCGTGCCATCGCGATCGTACACGAAAATGGCCGGCACGCTGTTCAGATTGAACTTGCGATACAGCACGTCCGATTCCTCGCTGGACATCCAGTTGTCGAACACGGCCCCCTGCGAACGCAAGAAATCGAGCACCGGCTCTCGGACTTCTTCCGGTTGGCCGAGTCCTTCGTAGTCGAAGCTGAGTGACACGCAGGCCAGCTCGTCGGCCGGGTACTCTTTGTGAAGCTCGACTAGGTTGTGGAAGTCTTTCATGCACGGCGGGCAGGACGTGCTCCAGGCGTCCATCACCACCACTTTTCCCCGCTTGTCCGCCAGACACCGTTCGATGTCGTCGAAGCTGAGGATTTCCAGCTTCACGTCGCCGTCGGCCGACGCGGCGGTCGGGGCCGTTCCGTCGTTCACCGTCGTGCCGTCGCCGGCGGAGCGCGGACTCGCGGAATCGCAACCGGCCAGCGGAAGGCAGGCAAACGCAACAACCAAGCTAACGAGCGGAATGCGGATCATGCGGGCAGCCCTTGATGGCGTCGTCGCGGAGGATGCGTTCAGTGTAACCGCCGCCGTCGCTGGGCGTCAAAAGGCCGATTGCACACGGCGCGGGGTGACCCTACGATTGCCCGCATGAGCGACTTTGTGCACGAGCGACATAAGCCTCCCAGCGCGCTTTCGCGGCCGCGCGCGTTGGTGGTTGCCTGTGCGCCGTTGCGCAGCAATGTGAACCTGTCGCGGATCGTCCGCGCGGCGAGCTGCTCGGGCGTGCGGCGCGTAATCGCCTGCGGCACGGCCAAGGTGATCGGCAAGATCGCCCGCGACGGCGCCGTCACGATCGAGATCGACGTCCACCGCACGCTGCCGCCGGTGTTGCGCGAGCTGAAGCGCGAGGGGTTCCAACTCGTGGGCCTGGAACAAACCACCGGCTCGCAGAGCCTCCACAAGTTTCGATTCCAGCGGATGACGGTCCTCGTGGTCGGTAACGAGAGGAGCGGGCTGACGGACGACGTGCTCGGTGTGCTCGACCACGTGGTCGAGATCCCCGTATACGGGTTGCCCTACAGCTACAACGTGGCCACGGCGACCGCGATGGCCTTGTACGAATACTGCCGGCAATTTCCCGACGGCTGAGGGGGCGCATGCGGCGCCTGGCTCGCGATTTCGTGACCCGACCGCGGTGCGCATGCTAGTCGCCGCTTCGGCGAAGCGCGGCCCTGCCGGCCATGCAGGTCAGGCCGAGGATGCCGGTGAGGAGCCAGCCGCTCGCGCTCCAGAGCCGAAACGCGAAAGCCGCGCGATCAAAGTATTCCAGCAGGCGCGCCAAGTTCGGCGGTTCGGCCGACAACAGCCAGCTCCACAATAGCCAGACAAGCGCCGTGGCGGTCCCGCCGGCCGGGATCATGGCGCCGATGCAAAATGCGCGCGCCCGACCACGACCATAAATGGTTCCAGCCAGCAGCCACGCTGTCAGGATCAGCCAGATAGTGACCAAGCCGGGCACTGCCAGCTGGGGCGGCGCCACCACCAACAGAAAGCAGCCTACGGCGAACACACCCATGGCAAGCATGAGCGTACAGAGGCGAAACGTCATCGTCGCGGTCTCTCCCGAACGAAACGCTCTGAATCATACGCAACAGCAACCGCGCAGCCCCAGCAGCGGTGAATTCAATCCGCTTTTGCGGACGTTTGCCGCCAGCTGCTTGGGCGAGCTACTTGCCGCTCGCTTCAGCCACGGCGGCTTGCGCGGCGGCCAACCGTGCGATCGGCACCCGGAACGGCGAGCAACTGACGTAGTTCAGACCGATTTCGTGGCAGAACATCACGCTTTGCGGATCGCCGCCGTGCTCGCCGCAGATGCCCAGCTTGATGTCGGGTCGCGAGTTGCGCCCGCCGGCCACGGCGATCTTCATCAGCCCACCGACGCCGTCACGGTCGATCGTCTGGAACGGATCGTTGGGCAGAATGTCGTGCTCGCGGTAGACGTTGATGAATCCGCCGTAGTCGTCGCGGCTCATGCCCAGCGTGGTTTGCGTCAGGTCGTTCGTACCGAAGCTGAAAAACTCGGCGTGGCGGGCGATCTGGTCGGCGCAGACCGCGGCCCGGGGCAGCTCGACCATGGTGCCCACCAGGTACTGCACGTGCGTACCTTTTTCCTTAAATACCTGCGTGGCCACTTCGCGGACGATTTTTTCCTGGTCGTGAAACTCGGTGGCAAAACCGGCCAGCGGAATCATCACCTCGGGATGCACGTCCAGCCCGGCCAGCTTCACGTCGCAGGCGGCCTCGAAAATGGCCCGGGCCTGCATCCGCGTGATTTCCGGATAGACGATGCCCAACCGGCAGCCGCGGTGACCGAGCATCGGATTGAACTCGTGCAGCTCCTCGACGCGACGGGTGATCACCTCGGCACTGACGCCGATGATCTTTGCCAGCGCGGCCTGCTCGGGGCCCGAGTGCGGCAGGAACTCGTGCAGCGGCGGATCGAGCAAGCGAATTGTGACGGGTTTGCCCTGCATGGCGCGGAACAGCCCGTCAAAATCCTTCCGTTGATGCGGCAGCAGCTTGATCAAGGCCTTTTCGCGGAGCTCGAGCGTGTCGGCCAGGATCATCTCGCGGAAGTCGTTGATGTGGTCGAAGAACATGTGCTCGGTGCGGCACAGGCCGATCCCTTCGGCGCCGAAGGCGATCGCCTCGAGCGCTTGCTTCGGCTCGTCGGCATTGGTGCGCACGCGCAGCTTACGGGCTTCGTCGACCCAGGTCATCAATTGTTCGTAGCGGCGGAAGGTCTCGGCTTCCTGCGGCTTGAGCGTCTTGGAGATGAGCACTTGCAGGATTTCGCTGGGTCGGGTTTCGACACGTCCTTCGAACACCTCGCCGGTAAAGCCGTCGATCGAAATCCAGTCGCCGGCCTTAAGCGTCTTGCCGCCGACGGTGACGGTGCCGGCCTGGTAGTTGATGTCCAACTCGCCGCAGCCGACGATGCAGGCCTTGCCCATCTGCCGGCTGACCAGCGCCGCGTGCGAACTGGCACCGCCGAAGGCGGTGAGAATGCCCTGGGCAATCTTCATCCCGCGCAGGTCCTCGGGGCTCGTCTCGCGGCGGACCAGGATCAGTTGCACTTTGTTGTCCTTGAGCCACTGCTGCTCGGCATCCGAGGCGTGGAACACGATCTGGCCGCTGGCCGCTCCCGGCCCGGCGTTGATCCCCTTGGCCAGCAGGCGTCCGGCGTCGACGGCGGTTCGCTTCGATTCGGGATCGTAGATCGGCTGCAGGAGCTGGTTCAGATCGTCGGCCGGAATGCGCTTGGCACTCAGGGCTTGCGGCTTGGTGATCAATCCCTCGTTGACCATGTCGACGGCGATTCGCACGGCGGCAAAGCCCGTCCGCTTGGCGTTGCGGGTTTGCAGCATCCAGACCTTGCCGCGCTGGATCGTGAACTCGATGTCCTGCACGTCCTTGTAGTGCGATTCGAGCTTGTTGCCGATGTCGACCAGTTCCTGGTAGCCCTTGGGCATGACCTTGGCCAGGGTTTCTTCGATCCGCTGCGGGGTGCGGATGCCGGCGACGACGTCTTCGCCCTGGGCGTTGACCAGGTAGTCGCCGTTAATGCCAGGCTGGCCCAGCGCCACGTCGCGGGTCATGGCCACGCCGGTTGCGCAGTCGTCGCCCAGATTGCCGAAAACCATGGCCTGTACGTTGACGGCCGTGCCCCATTCGTGCGGAATGCCGTAGGTGCGGCGATAGACCACGGCCCGATCGTTCATCCAACTGCCGAACACGGCGCTGATCGCCCCCCACACCTGTTCCATCGGCTCGGTCGGAAACTCGACGCCGGTACTGTCCTTGATGGCCTTTTTGAATTCGGCGACCAGCTCCTTCAGCTGCCCGGCTGAGAGCTCGACGTCGTTCTTGATCCCCGCCTTCTTCTTCTTGGCGTCGAGCAGGTCCTCGAAGGGGTCGTGATCGTGTTTGGTCTTGGGCTTCATGTCGAGCACGACGTCGCCGTACATCTGCACGAACCGGCGGTAGCTGTCCCAGGCGAAACGCTCGCTCCCCGACTGCTTGGCCAGGGCGTCGACCGTGGTGTCGTTCAGGCCGATGTTGAGCACCGTGTCCATCATGCCCGGCATGCTTTCGCGGGCGCCCGAACGGCAGGAAACCAACAGCGGGTTGTCGGTCGAGCCGAACTTGGCCCCCATCTCGCTCTCGATCTTGGCCATCGCCTCGTCGACCAACTTCTTAAGCTCAGACGGATAGCTTTTCTCGTGGGCGTAATAATAGGTGCACACGTTCGTGCCGATGGTGAAGCCGGCCGGCACGGGGAGTCCCAGGTTGGTCATTTCGGCCAGGTTGGCCCCTTTGCCCCCCAGCAGATCACGCATCGCGGCGCTGCCATCAGTGCCCGAGGGCCCGAATGAATAGACATACTTCTCAGCCTTCGCCATGGGGTATCTCGTCCTTTCAAATCATCTGCGAGCATGCCGGAGCCCGCCAAGAAGCACCGCTGGACAGGGTGTGCGACAAATAAACAAGCGGCACAATCTAACAAGTCGAGGCAGAGACCGTCAAGGAACCGTAAGTCTGGGAAAAATAAGGAAATAGGGTGATTCGCAGGGCGTCGTGGTACCCCTCATTCGTAAGGTGTGCGGCGTGTCGCCTGACGCCCGGCGGCTCGGAGTTTGCAAGGTTGTCTGGCGGTTGCGCGCGGTACGACGGTGCCGGCGGCTAGGATAAGTGCAGCCCTCGCCTTCGGCTCGCGGCGAAACGTCGCTCGCCACGACGACGGCGCGGCAGTCCTTCGGTGTTTCATCTGGCGGAGATGTCGTCATGTCCAACCATCCTCTGAACTATCTCGCTCCGGCGGGTCGGCTGTTGTTGGCGACCATCTTTGTCGCCAGCGGCGCCAACATGATCACGGACTGGGAGACGCCGGCCCAGATGATGGCCGACAAGGGGCTGCCGGCCGTACCGGTGCTGTTGTCGGTGGCCGTTGCACTTGAGATCATCGGCGGGTTGAGCGTGCTGGTGGGCGCGTATGCGCGGCTGGGAGCACTTTTGCTGTTGGCCTTTCTCGTGCCCGTGTCGCTCGTGATGCACGACTTTTGGACGATGGAAGGGGCGGAACGGATGACGCAGATGATCAACTTCATGAAGAACGTTTCGATTGCCGGGGGAGTGGTGCTCGTGCTGGCCTTCGGCGCCGGCCCGCTGAGCGTCGACCGCTTGCTGCGTCCCCGGCCGAAGGAGCTGCCGCAGCCGGCGGTTCACGCGTGATGAGCAGCCCAGAGGAATCGGCGCAGGCGGACGTTGTTCGGACTGCCTTGCTCGTCGAGGGGGGACTCGCGCTGGTGGCGCTGGCGCTGGGATGGCTGTTCGGCACGGCGCCCGTGGCGCAAATAGATTGGACCATGCGCGACTGGGGCCGGGGCCTGTTGGCGGCCGTGCCGATGATCGTCGGCCTGGTCGTGATGGATCGTTATCCGTTGGGTCCGATTCGCGACCTGGAACGGATCATGCGCGACGCTGTGGTCCCCTTGTTCCGCGACTGCTCGCTGGGGGAGCTGTTGTTGATTTCGATCTTGGCAGGCTTGGGCGAAGAGATGCTGTTTCGCGGCGTCGCACAAGTCGGGCTCGAACGCCTGCTGGGTTCTCCCTGGGTGGCCTTGGCGGTGGCCAGCCTGTTGTTCGGCCTCGCGCATCCGATCACGGCCACGTATGCCGTGGTGGCGGGGCTGATCGGAGTTTATCTCGGCTGGTTGCTGCTGGCCACCGGCAACCTGCTGGTGCCGATCACGACGCACGCCGCGTACGACTTCGTGGCACTCGCGTACCTGGTGTGGACCGACACGTCGCGAGGTTTACCGGGCGAATTGCCGGGGCCAGCGGACGAAGGGTCGTTGTGAAATCGACGCGTGACGCGAGGAACGCGTTGCGATAGACCCTAGCGCCAGCGCACGGGTGGACAAGCCACCCGTGGCACCCGCGTGATGTTGGACAAGCCACGCGCGACATGCCGGTCGGTCGGAGGTGAATCGGCCGTTCAAGCCGGCCGCGATTGGCGGCCGGCACCGCTTAGTTGCCGCCAGGCGGCCCAACCGCCGATCGAAAGCGGCAGCAGGAATTGCAGCATCTGCGAGGCGCTTGGGTGCGTGCTGATGCCGAAGCCGAATCGGAGCGTCCCCTTGGCGTGTTCGGTGGGGAGCACGAATTGCGTCATCGCCGCGCCCCCCAACACAGCCAGCAGGGCGCAGGCCGCCAGCGACCACCGCCAACTCACGCCGGCCCGACGCGCCAGCCGGCAGAAGAACGCGGCCGCCAGCGCCAACGGCGCGATCAACAGCCCAACCGTCGCGTAGGGGAGCGCGGCATTGGCCCATTGCCAAGCGGCCTCGCCGGTAGTGACCTGGCCGCTCTCAATTCCCAGCAGCTTCACCAGCGAGATCAGCGCCACGATCGACGCGGCCCACAACAGCGGCAGCGCGACGATGGGCAGCACCACGAACATCAATACCGGATGGCGGCGCGAAAACCGCGCCTGGCGATACTCGCTGGCCGCCTGCGTGGCCACCGTGCTGGGAGCTCCCAGCCGTTGGAAGACGCCGTGAAGATCTTTGGCATCCGTGCTCATACGATCCTCCATGCAATCGGTTAAGTGATCAGACAACTCCACCACGAGCCGCTCCACGTAGAGCGGCGGTAGTTTGCGGCGGACGAGCTGGGTCCGCACTTCGTCAAGCCAGTGCTTCGCGTCCACGGGCGCCTCCTTCGAGCGCCTGGCTGATCGCCGCCACGACCCGCCGCCAGGCACCCACGGTTTCGGCTAACTGGGCCTGTCCTCGCGTCGTGACGCTGTACACGACGCGCACTCGGCCAGCCGCCGTCTGCCGAGCGGCTTCGAGCAGCCCCTGCGATTCCAACCGGTGCAGAATGGGATAGACGCATCCCTCGCCGAATTCCAGGCTGCCGCCAGTCGACAGCCGGATGGCCTGCACCAGCTCGTAGCCGTACATCGGCCGCCGCGCGAGCAGTTCCAGCAGCAGCATCTCGGGCACGCCGTTGAGAAACGGCGGATTGGTCTTCTTGGACTTCATCGCGGTGGGCCTCCATGCCTCGAAGTTCGAGGGCTTGTACCTAAAGGTTCGAGGTACCGCAAGAGGAGTTCCGCGGATGGGGGCTGGCCGCGCGGCACGCATCCCACAGCGTCAGCGCAAGGGTCTCGTCGAATCACCAACCCCGCAGCGCCAGCAAGGGCGCGCCCGCTGCGCCTCACACTGCGGAAGCGCCTGCGAGATAAGCAATATCAGTGGCATGCGCCCCTTGCTGGCGCGGCGGGGTAGTTTGCGGACACGAACCCGTCACGTGGCCGGCGCCGGCTGCTCGCCCGCAAAGGGCTGCCTGGTTTGCACGCTCCGCAGCGTCCAGTACGCCAGCAGCCCCACGGGTCCCAGCATCAACGTCAGAAACAGGCAGGGCAGGACCCACCAGTGGCGGATATTCATCCGCTGTGCGTCGCGGACCTCCCAGCTTCCGACAAACAGATCGAAAGCCAGGTAATGGATCCAGCCGGCCAGCAGCAAGGCGTCGACGCCGAACAGGGCTTTGACGCCGGCCAGCGAACTGAAGTCGCCATCGGCCGCGCCGAGGTTGCCGGCGATCAGTGCCAGGTATACCACCGCCAACAGCGACGGCAACAGTCCAGCCGTCACCAGCGGCGTCCAACGCCAGCGGGGCAAAATCGCCAACAGCAGCCAACCGGGCAGAGCCAACCATTGGACGACGTCGAACAGCCGGGCAGGTTCCATCGCCGCGTCTCCTTGTGGGAAAGAGAGAAAACCACAGGCATCCGCCTCGAACCGGCGGCGTCCTCAATAGTCGCGAAACGGCCCACGCGGCTCGGCGGCATCCATCTCCGCCCGCCAGCGGTCGAAGGCGGCCTTCAAATCGGCGAGCCGCTCCGGATGCGTGTCCGCCAGATCGGTCGTCTCGCCGATGTCTTGCGAAAGATCGAACAAACCGCCGCCGCGGGACGATTCGACCCACTTCCAATGCCCCACGCGAGCGGCCTTGTCGCTGCGACGCTGCCAGAACATCTCGTGGCGCGGCGAAGGCTGGTGGCCCGCGAGCACCGGCAGCATGTCGTAGCCGTCGAGCGTCAAGTCGGCCGGCGGCGAGAGGTTGGCCAGACGCAAGAGCGTGGGCAGGATCTCCAGCGACGTCAAAAACGCGTGGCTGACGCTGCCGGCGGGAATGCGGTCCGGGAAGCGGACGATGCAGGGGACGCGGTTGCCCCCCTCGAACATCTGTCCCTTGCCGCCCCGCAGAGGCGCGTTGTCGCTCCCGCCGCTCCCGCCGTTGTCGGAGAAGAAGATGACGATCGTGTTGTCGGCGATCCCCTGTTTGTCGAGCCGGTCGAGCACCGCGCCGATGCAATCGTCCATGCACGTGATCGAGGCGGCATACTCCAGCCGGCGGGAGGCTTTGTTGTGCACCAGGGCGTTTTTGGCATAGCGGAAGTCACGCCGCTCGAAGCCGGCCTTTGCTTGCAGCTTCGGGTACGGCCCGGTACTCGTCAGTGGCTTGGGCGGCGGTGCGGATCGCCGGGTCGAGGTTCGACGCCCCGTGCGGGGCGTTGAACGGCAAATACAAAAAGAACGGCCCCTGGCGATGCGTGTCGATGAATCGCAGGGCTTCGCGGCAAAACAGCCCGGTGCAGTAGGTTCCCTTGTCTTCGGTCGTGGGCCGGTTGTCGCGGAACATCGACGGCACGCCGTACCGCTCGTGGGTGAAGTAGTCGATGCCGGTGTTGACGAAGCCGTAGAACTCGTCGAATCCGCGGGCCAGTCGGCAGGTATCGCTGGAGCGAGCCCAGGTCCCATTTGCCGAAAATGCCGCTGGTGTAGCCGGCCTGCTTGAGGACTGCGGGCAGCAGGACCTCGCGGGTGTCCATGCCGCCGATCCGCTCGAACGTTACCGCGTACTCGGCGGCCGTGTAGCGGTGGCCGTAGTCGGGCGCCTCGTTGCGGATCATGTCGTAGACGCCGTTGCGCTGCGGGTAGCGGCCCGGTGAGCAGGCTGCCTCGGCTGGGCGTGCAGGCCGGCCAGGTGACGTAGAAGTTGGTCAGGCGGACGCCCTCGCGCGCCAGCGCGGTCCAGGTGCGGCGTGATGCACTTCGTTGCTGCCGTAGCAGCCCAGGTCGTGGTAGCCCTGGTCGTCGCTGACGATGACCACGATATTGGGCGGAGCGGCGGCGAAAGCTCCGGCGGCCGGCAGGAGCAAGCAGAGCAGAAGGGCGGTGCGCAGCGGATGCATGAGGGAAGCCCCGGTCCGGCGGTTGATTCGTTTGCTTTCCGATTGAAGTCCAATGTGCGGGCCAAGTCAAACCGCCGGTCGTGGAGGCGCGCCCGATTGTCTGCCGCACGCAAGTGGCCGCAAACCCGGCAACGTATAGAATACCTGCGTGCCGCGTTGGCGGAATTGTGCTTGCCGGGAGATCGCTCGCATGTTGCTGAAGAAATACAACTGGTCACAGGAAGTGCTCAAATCGCCGGAACCGGTGCTGGTGGATTTTTGGGCCGAATGGTGCGGGCCCTGCCGGATGATGAACCCCACGATCGAGTCGCTGGCCCGGGATTTCAAGGTGGCGAAGGTCAACGTGGACACGAACCAGGAGCTGGCGGCCCATTACAACGTCTCGTCAATCCCCGTGCTGATGATCTTTAAGAACGGCCGGGTCGTCGCCCAGCACGTGGGCGTGACACCCGAGGCCACGCTGCGCAAGGAACTGGAAGAATTGAGTACAGGCTGAATGGGGCGATAGATCGTGAAGGTGGCTGGCATGACTATTCGAGGTACAGGAACTCGTTGGCGTTGACACAGCGCCAGGCAGAAGTCCACCAGTGCCGCGGCCCGGTAGGGATCTTCGGCAGCGGGCGCGTCGAGCGGCAGGGCCAAGGTTTCGGACGCGCGCCCTCGGCGCGTAAGCGGTCGGCTTGCCGGGCCAGAAACTCGCGGCCGAGCCGAACCTCATCGGCGCTGGCCGGCCGGTTGAAGACCCGCAGGTAGGCCTGTTCGATCGCCGTGGCTTCGACTTCCGCTCCGTCTACTGATGCTGCGGAGAGTAGCCGCCCGGCCAGCCAGCGGGCACAGCGCAAGCTGAACTCGGAATTGAACTGCGTGAGCGATTGCGTGGCGGTGGTCGATTCGTGGCGCAGCGGGCAGCTGGCATTTGTGTCGGGTCGGTCAAACACGTCGAACATCGGATACCGCAGGTTCGCCGCACGAACAGGTAGATGCTGCGGCGGCGGTGATCCTCGTCGTCGCCGGTGACCTCCCATTGGTTCTTCAGCAGTGTCTCGGTCACCTCTGGCGCCAGCGGCGGGCGGATGCCCGGTCCGCCAGTGCGTCGCGAAAGCTTGTCGCACGCCACGAGCATCGCGTCGCGAATCGCCTCGCCGTCGAGCCGCATGCTCGGGCGATGCCACCAGAGAGCGTTTTGCGGATCGGCCGACTGCGAGCGCTGCCAAACGTCGCGAGCCGCGGCTACCTGACCTTCCGACCAGGACGCGTCGTACGGCACGCTGGCTAACCGGTAGGTCGCGACGTGACGATGAGCCGGTGCATCAATTTGAAGCTCCAGCCGTCGGCCACCAAGTCGCCGGGCCAGCCAATCGAGCAGCCGTGGGTGGGTCGGCAATTGGCCCATCGTGCCGAAGTCGCTCGGTGTGCCGACCAGCCCGACGCCAAAGTGCCATTGCCAGAGCCGATTCACGATCACCCGGCTCGCCAGCGGATGTTCCCCGTCCGATAGCCAGCGGGCCAGTGCCACCCGCGGCTCATCGAGAGGATCGGCGGAGAGTTCTTCCACAGAGGACAATACGCTCGGAAAGGCACAGCTCACCACGGGGCCCGGCCGCCGGAAGTCGCCGCGGAGATAGACATGACAGGGCTGCTCGCGGCCTTCGTGCATCACGCGTCCCAGGGGCAATGCCGGCAGGGGTGGAGCCTCTTTAGCAAGCTGAACGGCCCGCTGGTATTCCTCGCGATCGAGCGCATCGAGCTCGCCGAGCACTTGCTTGAGCGACGGCCGCACGTCGGGGTTCTTTTCGCGGAATCGTTGCCGGCCGAGCGCTTCCAACGCGTTGCGCCGGGCGGAGGCTTCGGCATACTTCGGATCGCGGCGCCGCTTCGGCGGCCTGCCGCTCGGCGAGCTCTGCCGGGCTGGGAATCGGGTGGTCGTGAAAGATCTCGGCCGACTCGAAAAATGCCCGCAGGCGATAGAAATCCTGGATGCGAATCGGGTCGTACTTGTGATCGTGACACTGGCGCAGCCAAACTGCATCGCCAGAAACACGCTCCCCACGGTCGCCGCCATTTCGTTGAGCACGACGTGCCGCCGCTCTTCCTGCAGGTTGATGTCGGGCATGTCGGGCCCGCACAGCAAAAAGCCGGTGGCGATGGCCGCCTGCGGATCGCCGGGATGGAGTTGGTCGCCGGCGAGCTGGAGTCGCACAAACTCGTCGTACGGCAGGTCGCGGTTCAAGGCGTCGATCACCCAATCGCGGTAGCGCCAGGCATGCAGGCGCACCAGGTCGTGCTCGAAGCCGTCGGTCTCGGCAAACCGGGCCAGGTCGAGCCAGTGCTGGGCGTACCGCTCGCCATATGCCGGCGAGGCCAGCAAGCGGTCGACCACGGCTTCGTAGGCATTGGGGGAATCGTCGGCCAGGAAGGCCTCGATTTCCGCGGGCGTCGGCGGCAGGCCCGTCAGATCGAACGTCAGGCGTCGCAGCAGCGTGGCTTTGCCGGCCGGCGGCAGCGGCTCGACGGACTTTTCGTCGAGCGCCTGCTTGATGAAGGCGTCGATCGGATGGCTCCAGGCCGGGTCGTCGAGGGGCGGAGGCGTCACGTCGGCCACGGGCAGATAGGCCCAGTGATGCCGCTCGCGATCGGTGATCGGAACTTCCTCGAGGTCGCCCGCCGCGTCGGCGGCACGAGCACCACGTGGCGGCCATAGCACGCCACGACAATGCACAGTGCCATGGCGTGCCGGCCGCTCATGCCAGAATCTCCGTGACGACCCGGCCGGCCACGTCGGTCAATCGCTCGTCGCGGCCGTTGTGGAAATAGGTCAGCGACTCGTGATCGAGGCCCAGCAGATAGAGGATCGTGGCGTGCAGATCGTGGACGTGGACCGTATCTTCGACGGCCCGCAGGCCGAACGGGTCGGTCGCCCCGTGGGCGTAGCCGCCGCGTACGCCCGCACCGGCCAGGCAGACGCTGTAGCCCCAAGGATTGTGATCGCGCCCCTGCCCTGCTCGCTCATCGGCATGCGGCCGAACTCGCCGCCCCAAATCACGAGCGTGTCGTCCAACAGGCCACGGCGGCGCAGATCGCGGAGCAGGCCGGCGACCGGTTTGTCGGTCTTGCCGCAATACTGCGTGTGGTTGGCCAGCACGTCGTTGTGGGCATCCCAGCCGTTGGTATCGCCGGAGTAAAGCTGCACGAACCGCACGCCGCGCTCGACGAGTCGGCGGGCCAGTAGGCAGCGGCAGCCGAACTCGTCGGTTTCTTTTTCACCGATGCCGTACAGGGCCAGCGTCTCGGCCGATTCGTTGGCAAAGTCGACCACCGCCGGCGCGGCCGCCTGCATGCGAAACGCCAACTCGTAGGCTTCGATGCGGGCTTCGAGCGGCCCGCTGTTGCCGCGCACGGCCAGGTGCCGGCGATCGAGATCGCGCAGCAAGTCGATCGTCCCCTCTTGCTCGAGGGGGCTGATCTGGGGCTGGGGCCGCAGATCGACCACCGGGGTGCCGCCGGGGCGAAACGTGGTGCCTTGATACGTGGCCGGCAAGTAGCCGTTGCCCCAGGCCGCCGGGCCCCCTTTGATGCCGCCGCCGGGATCGGGCAACACGACGAACGCCGGCAGGCTGTCGTTCTCGGTTCCCAATCCGTAGCTGACCCAACTCCCCAGGCTGGGCCGCCCCATCAGGATGCTGCCGGTGTTCATCTGGTAAACCGACTGCGGATGATTGACGCTGTCGCCGTGGCACGACCTGAGCACGCACAACTCGTCGGCCACTTCGGCCATGTGCGGCAGAAAATCGCTGATCGGCAAGCCCGAGGCGCCGCGCGGGCGGAACGGTTTGACCGGACCCAGGAGCGGATTCTGCGCCACCTTGCGGCGCGTCATCACCGGGCCGACGCTGTCGGGCAGTGGGCTGCCGGCGTACTTTTCCAGCTCGGGCTTGGGGTCGAACAGATCGACGTGGCTGGGGCCGCCGTGCATGAACAGGTAGATCACGCGCCGCGCCCGAGGCGCTCGTGCGCCGGCCGGGCCGCGAGCGGGCGTCGCGACGATTCATCCTCGGACGCACGCAGCAATCCGTCGCCCGCCATGAGCGAAGCCAGGGCAATCGCGCCCAGGCCGCCGCCGGCCTGCCCGAGGAACTCTCGGCGAGTGGTCGCACGAGGGTGCGGCACGAAGCGAGGCAGCATGGCGCTCTCCGGAGTGACGCTGGAACGGGGGGCCTTCAGCCTAACACGGCGTCGCACGAACCTCAATCGAACGCGGACCTCGAATGGCGGACGTTTGGCAGGACTCTTGGCTGCCGCGCGTGACGACACTACAGTCGTTCGACGTAGTCCTTGGCTTCTTTCAGGCCGAGCCCCATTTCCGCGCGGCAAAGCTTGATGGCTTCGATTTTCTGACCGCTGCGAACCATGTCGGCAAGCTGCTTGTCGAGCCCCTGGTTCGGCTCGATGCCCAGGTTTGTGAGGATCAGGTCGAGCTTGCGATCGATCCCCCCGAGCCGCGCCGAAGCGTCGTCGCGGCCGCCGCGAGTAAACAGCGACAAGAAGACCAGGGCCAAGATGCCGATCAGCAGCCAGGTCGTGTAGTCCATGACGCGCGTCTCCTGGGATATGGACGGTTGACTGGTTACGCGGTGGTCCTTGCGAAGCCGGCCGGGCGATAGTATATCGAACACGCCCCACGCGGGGCTGCACAAATCGCTTGCCGCAGGAGGAACTGACATGAACGGGGTGAAAGTCATCCGGCGTTTGCACCAGCATCGGGCTTGGGTCAACCGCCAACTGCTCGATGCGGCCGGTCCGCTATTGGTCGAAGATTTGCGAAAGACGTTTCCGATCGGCCAGGGTTCGATCTGGAAATCGCTTTTGCATTTGTACGCCGCCGAGTACGTGTGGCTGGCGTCGCTGGAAGGGGACGAAACCCCGCTCACGCCCGGCGACGTGCCCGGCAAGCTCACCGGAAACCAGGAGGGAGAAGGGGCGATCGCGTCGCTCGACGAGTTGGACCGGAAGTGGACCGAGCTCGAAAGCCGCTGGCGGGATTATCTCGCCCCGCTGGCGGAAGCGGACTTGGACCAGCTCGTCTACAAAGTCAGTAGTTTGTTGAACCAGCGGTTCGCGACCGGCCGCGGCGACATCCTGCTGCACGTCTGCACGCACGCCCAGTACACGACGGCCCAGGTCATGAACATGCTGCGACAGCTCGGCGTCGACTCGCTACCGGACCCCATGTTGATTACGCTGGCACGACAGGAGCTGGCGAAAGACTAGCCCCGGTTCCATCGCCCAACATCCATTGGCCATCCAGGAGCACCACCACATGATTCGCGTCGGCATCGCAGGCATCGGCTTCATGGGCATGATCCATTACCTGGCGTACCAGAAGATTCGGGGCGTGAAAGTGGCGGCCCTCTGCGAGACGCAGCGCGAGCGGCTGGCCGGCGACTGGCGGGCCATCAAGGGGAACTTCGGCCCCGCGGGCAAGAAGATGGATCTCACCGGCATCGCCAAGTACGAGGTGCTCGACGAGATGCTGGCCGACGAGAAGCTCGACATGATCGACATCTGCCTGCCGCCGGCGGCCCACGCCGACGTGGCGATCCGGGCCTTGAAAGCCGGCAAGCACGTGTTTTGCGAAAAGCCGATCGCTCTGGCGCCGGCCGACGCCGTGCGGATGGTCAAGACGGCGCAGTCGCGCGGCAAGCAACTGATGATCGGTCAGGTGCTGCCGTTCTTTCCCGAGTATGCGTTCGCCTACAAGGCCGCCACCAGCGGCAAATACGGCCGGCTGTTGGGCGGGCACTTCAAACGGATCATTTCCGATCCGCTGTGGTTGAAGGACTTTTACGATCCGCAAAAGATCGGCGGTCCGATGCTCGACCTGCACGTGCACGATGCGCACTACATTCGCCTGCTGTGCGGCATGCCCCAGCGCGTGTGCACGAGCGGCCGGATGCGCGGTGAGGTGGCCGAGTATTTCGTCTCGGAGTATGCGTTCGCTGATCCGAAGCTGGTGGTGAGCGCCGCCAGCGGCGTCATCCATCAGCAGGGGCGCCCGTTTTCCGCCGGCTTCGAGATTCACCTGGAGCGAGCCACGCTGGTGTACGACAACGCCGGAATCGCGGGCCACGCCAGCGAAGGGGTGCCGCTGTCGGTCCTTTCGGCCGACGGCAAGGTGGACCGGCCGAAGCTGAAGTCGTCCGACCCGGTCGATGCTTTCGTCGACGAGCTGACCGAAGCGGCCCGAACCGTCAAAAGCGGCAAACCTTCGCCGCTGCTCGACGGCGGGTTGGCCGCGACGCGGTCGTGTTGTGCCAGAAGCAGACCGAGTCGATACGCAAGCGTCGACCGGTCGCGGTGTGAGCGCGACAGTCGACCGGCAGCTCGTTCATTCTGACGTCAGGGCAATGCTGTCGCTGGATACTTCGGCGTCGTTGGCGGCGGGTCTCCTTCCGCGGCTGAAAAACGTGTCCAGCAGCCCGTGTCCAGTGCGCGCACACGGCGTGATTGCTGTGCGTGGACTGACGGGCGCGATCGATTTTCGGGCCGTAAGCGCTTCAGCCGTCGTGCTGTACACCCCGTGGTGATGTTTGTAACGGATGTGCGGTCGCGGGGTGGGTGAAAATCTTTGGGGCGTTTTTTGACCGTCGCCAATTCGTGGCCTATATTGTTTCTGGCCGACATTTCTGGACCCACCCGTCGGCCAAGCGTTGGATCGTAGACACGAGCGACTGCGGCTGTCACGCGGTCGGACTTCCTGCCGGGAGGTCCGGCACTTTTCGCCGGCGGACAGAGCCCGCGGCGCACCCCCTCGTGAGACGCACCACAGAACGGAAAGGGCCCATGCAAAAGCTTACAGAGCGGTGGTTTCTCCTTGCGCTGCTGCTGGTTTGGCTGTCGACGCCCGTCGCGGCTCAGATTCAGATTCCGCAGCCCGTGCGGCCGGCGACCGTCGAAATCGACGGCGTGCTCCAACGGGCCCAGCAGTTAGAGAGCGAACAGCGTTGGGGCGAAGCGCTGTCGATCTACGAAGAGGCGCTCCGCGATTTTCCGCAGCACGCTACGCTCGGCGATCGCCACAACCTGGCCAAGATTCACTATGACCTGGGGCGCCGCTACAGCGACTCCAGCTTCATTCGGGCCTTGTCGACCGTCGACGACCGGCAGGCCCTGAACATGTACAACGAGGTGCTCGTCAAGATCGAGACCCACTACGTCACGGTCCCCAACTGGCAGGAACTGGTCGCTCGGGGCACCCAGGATTTGCAAGTGGCGCTCGCACGAGAAGCAGTTCCGCGAGCGGCATCTTACGGGTAAGGGACAGGACGAGTTGGCGGCCTTCTCCGACAGCATCCGGCGATTTACCGACGGCCGGCAGATTCGCACCCGGCAACAGGCCTTGGACACGGTGGCCGCCACGGCCCGGTTTGCCAAAGACCGGCTGGGCGTGGCGCCGACGGCCGTGGCGCTGGAATACGTCTGCGCCGCGATCGGTGCTCTGGACCCCTATTCGGCCTATCTGACCAGCGATCAACTGACCGACGTTTACGCCCAGATCGAGGGGAACTTTGTCGGGCCTGGGCATCGAGCTGAAGGCCGCCGACGGTGCGCTGCAAATCGTGAAGGTCATCACCGGCAGTCCGGCCGAACGGGCGGGCATTCGGGCCGGCGACCGCATCACCGAAGTCGACGGCCAGGCCACGGCCGAGCTTTCGACCGATCAGGCCGCCGACTTGCTGCAAGGGACCGAAGGCAGCGTCGTGCACGTCGTGGTGTTGAACACGGCGAACCAGGCTCGGCGGGTCTCGGTGCGGCGCGAGCACGTCGAGGTGCCCAGCGTCGACGACGTGAAGATCATCGACTCCGACTTCGGCGTCGGCTATCTGAAGCTGACTTGCTTCCAGAAGACGACCAGCCGCGATCTGGACGCCGCCCTGTGGAAGCTGCACCGCCAGGGCATGAAGAGCCTGATCATGGACCTGCGCGGCAACCCCGGCGGGTTGCTCACCGCCAGCGTCGAAGTGGCCGACAAGTTCGTCGACGACGGCATGATCGTCTCGACCCGCGGCCGCAGCCCGCTGGAAGATTACAACTACACCGCCCACAAGGCGGGCACCTGGCGCGTGCCGCTGGTGGTGTTGATCGACGGCGATAGCGCCAGTGCCAGCGAGATCTTCGCCGGCGCGATTCGCGACCATCGCCGCGGCAACATCGTCGGCCAGCGCAGCTACGGCAAGGGCTCCGTGCAGGGCATCTTCCCGCTGTCGATTGCCGGCACGGGCGTGCGGCTGACCACGGCCAAGTTCTACTCGCCCGGCGGCCACCCGATCAGCAACGTCGGCGTGCAGCCCGACATCGTCGTGCAGCGCACCGCGCGGCCCACCGACGACGGCGCCCTGGCCGAAGCCGACAGCGTGCTGAACGCTGGCATGCAAGCCGCCCGCCGCAAGACGGCCCAGCGCTAGGCGAGAGCTATCCCGCGGCCTGCGAACTTGTTGCCTTCCGGATACTTTGGCGGCCAGGCACCGTGCCGGGGCGTCGCTTTCCACCGCGGGCTTTCGCGGTTAGGATAGGGCGTTTGGTGGAGGGGCGTGCTGCTGCTCGCGTTTTGCGCGGCACGCCCGTCGAGCCCTGGAGAGCGCCCTCACGATGTTCGACCGGCTCGGAGCCGTGGTTTCGCGCCATGCGGGCCTGGTGGTTGCGCTGTGGATCGCCTTGGCTGCCGGGTTGCACGTGGTGGCGCCTGCGCTGGGACGACGTCACCCACGACGGCGATCTGGCCTATCTGCCCACGTCGATGCCCAGCGCCCGGGGCATGCGGCTGCTGAACGAAGCCTTCCCGGACGAGCGCGGCCGCAGCGAGCTGGCCGTGATCGTCGAGCGGCGCGACGGTCCGCTGTCGACCGCCGATTTGCTCTGGTCCGATTCGCTGGCCGAGATGTTTCGCCGCCACGCCGAGCGGCTGGAACTGTCGGACGTGTGGAACCGCAACACGGAAGTCGTGGGCAACAAGCTCACCAGTCGCCTGAGCAACGAAGGGCAGGCCGCCGTTACGGTGCTGAAAGTAAAGCACGAGTTCATGGCGACGGCCAACGTGCGGCTCGTAGGCGAAGTGCAAGACCTGCTGGCCGAAGCCCAGCAGCGTGCACCGCAGGGCCTGAACGTCGGGATCAGCGGTTCGGCCGCGATCGCCGGCGACATGCTGCAATCGGCCGCCGAGAGCATCCAGAACACGGAATGGACCACCGTCGCTCTGGTGGTGCTCATACTGCTGGTGGTTTATCGGGCGCCGCTGTTGGTGATGGTGCCGCTGGTGACGATCGGCGTGGCACTGTTCGTGTCGATCGACGCGCTGGCGATGTTGACGCAATTGGATGCGATCGAAGGTTTCTCCTGGTGGCATTTCAAAGTCTTCACCACGACGCGGATTTTCATCGTCGTGATCCTGTTTGGCTCGGGTACCGACTTCTGTCTGTTCCTGATTTCGCGCTATCGCGAAGAGCTGGCCCGCGGATTGGACCGGCGGGCGGCCGTGGCCGAAGCCGTGGGACGCGTGTCCGAAGCGCTGGTGGCTAGCGCGCTGACGACGATCTTCGGGCTGGGAATGATGTTTTTCGCCGACTTTGGCAAGTTCACCAACAGCGGTCCGGCGATCGCGATGTGCCTGGCGATCACGCTGGCGGCTTGTCTGTCGCTGGCGCCGCGCTGTTGGCGGTCGGCGGTCGGGCGGTCTTTTGGCCGTTTGGCTTGCGGACCGGGGGGTGGATGCTTCGGGCGAGCAACTTTCGTTCGGCAACCGTTTCTGGGATTGGGCCGCCGGCGCCATCGTGGCCCGACCGGGCACGATTCTCGTGGTTTGCGTGCTGCTGCTGGCGCCTTTGGCATATCGGGGCACGCGGGTCGACATGACCTATGACCTGCTGGGGGAGTTGGCCCCGGACCGCGCCAGCGTGCGGGGCACGGACATTGCAAGGCGGCATTTCGCCCCGGGAGAGATGGCCCCTATCACGCTGTTGGTGTACAAGCCCGACGCCCAGTTCAACGAGAAGCCCGGCGAGCGGCAAATCGCCCGGCTCACCAAGACGCTCTACGACATGCGCGGCATCGAAAGTGTCCGCAGCATTTCCGAGCCGACCGGCGACCCACCGGGCTACTTCCAACCGTTTCGGGCCCGGGGGCTGCAAAAGCTGGTCGCCCGCAAACATAAGATCGCCGAGGTGCGGTTTCTGACGCCCGGTTCCGGAGCTGGCCGGGGAAGTGGCCCGGCTGGATTTGGTCTTTCGCGACGAGCCTTTTTCGCCGGCCGCGGTGTTGTTGCTCGACCAGTTGGAAACGTGGCTCGCGCGGCAGCGGGAGAACCCGGACTCGCCCTGGTACGGGGCGGATTTCGCTTTCGTGGGGACGACCGTCGGCGTGCGCGATCTGGAAGACGTCACGGTGAGCGATCAGCGATTGATCCAGCGGCTGGTGGTGATCGCCGTGTTGGCGGTATTGATCGTGATCCTGCGGCGGCCGCTGGTTTGCGTGTATCTGATTCTTTCGGTGCTGTTCAGTTACCTGGTGACGATCGGGGCGACGCAGCTCTTTTTCCAGTGGGCTTACGGTTCGACCTACTTCGGTCTGGATTGGAAGGTGCCGATCTTTTTGTTCGTGATCCTGATCGCCATCGGCGAGGACTACAACATCTACCTTGTCACGCGGGTGGTGGAAGAGCAACGGCGCTACGGGCCGCTGGTGGGGCTGCGGCGGGCCGTGGCCCGCACGGGCGGGATCATCACCAGTTGCGGCGTGATCATGGCCGGCACGTTTATTTCGATGACCAGCGGCACGCTGCGGGGGATGATCGAGCTGGGCTTTGCCCTCTCGCTGGGAATCCTGCTGGACACGTGCGTGGTTCGGCCGGTCATGGTGCCGGCATTCCTGGCCCTGGTCGAGCGTTATCGCAGTCGGGGAGAGCAAAAAGGGTTGGCCACCGATCCACGGAGCCCGCTGCGGAACGTGACCGAAAGGGCTGCTTCGGCGCGATCCTGAGAATCGCCTCAAATCCCAATTCTATGGCAATGCTTGCGTAGATATCGGGCGAGATGGCCCCTTGGCGAGGCGCCTTAAGATGGGGTGTCTTGCGTCGCAAGGCCAGTAATCAAGGCAGGTTAAATAGCGATGGACCGCTGTCTGGATGAGCCTGCTCGCTAGCATGGCACGGCAGTTGCCAAGTGGTCCTCGACACGTTGCGCGCCAAGTGCAGCAAATTCACAACGTTTCCACACCTCTAATTGCCAGGAGTCGAGAACTTGAGTACTGCACGCCAGGACGCGATTGTGGCCGTCAATACGTACAAGTCGAACGGACGGGCCCTGAACTTCAAAGAAACACCTTCGGCCTCTCTCTTCGCAGCGAACGTCTTCAGTGACAAGGTCATGAAGGAGCGTTTGCCCAAGAGCGTGTACAAGACACTGCAGCGTACGATTCGGATGGGTGAGCTGCTCGACTCGAGCCTGGCGGACACGGTGGCTTCGGCCATGAAAGAATGGGC
>CAVQEL010000012.1:0-56154 GCA_963711515.1 uncultured Planctomycetota bacterium
CTTACAGAATGCGCTGTTAACAACTCCATTTCGCACTCGCAAGGACACGGAAATTCGATGCAACCTCATCCGAAGTTTCGCTGGCACGTTGCGACGATTTTGATCTTTGCTTGTGGTTGGGAACAAGCGGCACGCGGGCTTGATAGTCCAGCCTGTTCTCCACTGGCGGGGCCATGCGTAGCAAACCGGATTACGTACGGCTATTTTCCAACCAAATGGCGGCGCTGGCCTGTGGCACCGCTGGCGCTGGCGCCGTGCCAGCCCGAGGAATTGCCGACGCCGGCCAAGGAGCCGGAAGCCGAGGCGGAGACGCCGCCGGAACGCGAACCAACCATGGACAGTGACTTGCCGCCGGCTTTGCCGGATGAGATGCCGGCGGTGGAAGAGTCCGACGAACCCACCGAGGCACCGCTGACGCCACCTCCGCCCAGCAATCCGCCGGGAGCTGAAGGACAAGGTCCTTCGACGGACCAGCCGCCGATGCCGCCGTTTGGGGATACGCTTCCGGGACTGCCAACGCCGCAGGAGACGCCAGCGACCAATGCGCCACCGACGGCACCCGCGGCGCCGGTAGAACCGTCGCCTGAGCTTTTTCCAACCCCCGACACGACGCCCCCTCCAACGATGCCGGATGAAGATCCGTTCAAAGATGACCCCGAGCCGGGACCCGGCGCGACGGACACCAATAGCGGTACGCAGGTCGACACACAGCCAGCGGCTCAAGTGTCCTCGCAGCCGACACTGATCAGGCCGCTGGCCGACATCCCACAACCGGTCCAGACGTCGCCGGTAGCGCCGGTAGAGCAGCGACCCGTGGCGACAGACGCGCAGCAGTTAACGGGCGCCGAGCCGCGGCGGCTTTCGCGTCCGATCGAATTGACCGATCGGGCTCCCTTGCCGCCGGGCGGAATGTCCACCGGCAATCCACTGCGACCGGCTGACTCGGTCGTTCGCCGGACTTCGTCAGCACTGCAGTCGCACGGGACAGCGGCTTCTTTCGCCGGGCCACAAGACAGCGAGCGAGCGCGTCGCCGGAATCCGCTGCGAGCGAAATAATCCCCGTCGAAACCTGTTGCCTGTTTGGACAAACACACAAGGGGGTGGGAGGCTCGGACCGATAATCCAAGGGATAGCGGATTGTACGGCCAAGGCGGCTCGGCACGTCTTGATGGCGAGCCAAAACAGGCCGAATTCATGCCAAAATCGCGGCTATTAGCTCACCTTGGCACGTCATAGGGGTTTTGGTACGGTACGCGCCCCGCTAGTCATCGTGGGGTGTGCTGCAGCCAGGCGGGCGGTAGCACGCCGTGGAGGGATCAGAACGAGGCTGGTATTGCGATCAAACGCCACTGCTGGTCAGTGGTGGCCGAAGGCAGGAGGCCGAAATGAATCCGCAGCAGCAAGAACAGTTGCGCATCCACATTCGCTGGATGATTCGACGCGATATGCCCGAGGTGCTCCAGATCGAGTTTGACGGGTTCGAGTTCCCTTGGAGCGAAGAGGATTTCATTCGCTGCTTGCGACAGCGCAACTGCATTGGCATGGTAGCAGAGCACGAAGACCGCGTGATCGGCTTCATGATCTATGAACTGCATCGTTCGCGGCTACACCTGCTGAACTTCGCCGTTGCCGCGGAGTATCGCCGCCGCCGCGTCGGATCGCAAATGCTGGCCAAACTGCTGGCCAAACTCTCGGCGCAACGCCGCACGCGCATTGCGCTGGAAGTTCGCGAAACGAACTTGCCCGCGCAACTCTTCTTTCGCAGCGAGGGCTTCCGTGCCGTCTCCGTGTTGCGCGACTTCTACGAGGATACGACCGAGGACGCCTATCTGATGCAGTACCGCTACCGGCCACTCGAGTCGCCAGTGATCGTGCCCATCAATCGGATCACAAAGTTGGCCGGCTGAAACTGAGGCGTCCGCTACAGCGCGACGTGCGTGACCTCCAATTGCGGCAGGCGCACCAAGGCCAGCATGTGCGGCTGGGCGCGGTAGAGCGCTCCGGGGTTGAGCACGGTGGTCTGGCCCACGTGGTGTGTTTCGGCCTGGTGCGTGTGTCCGTAACAGACCAGATCATAGGCGGTCGAAGCGATCGTCTCGGCGAGTCGTTGCGTATCGTCACCGTGCAAAAAGGCGACCCGCCGTCCCTCGATATCGAGGGTGCCAAATCGATCGTGGCAGACGAGTCCCGCGGCATCGATCGCCCGTCGCAGTTCAGTCGGTCGGGTATCGACATTGCCAAACACGAAATGCGTCGGCCAGTTTCGAAACAGCTCGATCACTTCCGGCGAGCCGATGTCGCCGCAGTGTAGAACCAGACGCACATCACAAGACTCGAGCATCCGCACGGCGTCCCGGGTGTACTCGACATGCCCGTGCGTGTCACTGACAACGCCGATGATCATCGTTGGGTCCCTGGTCTGAGGATTCTCGGCAGGATCGGCGGAAAACGAGGGTTACCGCACCGGACCGTTGCTCGCTCGAGGTCGAATTCCACGTTATAGTTTCCCGGACGGGCCAGTCGGTTTTTCCTGGTGGATTTCGTGAGTGGCATGGATCGACAGACACTCCTATCGTGTCGCCGTGCTGGCCGGCCTTGGCGCTGCGCTTGTCGTGTGGGGCCTATGGCGCTGGCGACAGACGCGATTCACGTTTTCTCAAGCGTGCTTGTGGTGGTTGGACCTGCTCATCACGCGAATTCTGTGGCGCGCGACGGTAAGTGGCCCGCTTCCGGTTGCCGCCGACGAAGGAGCGGTCATTGTCTGCAATCACACCAGCGGCGTCGACCCTTTGGTCATTCAGTTGTGTACCGACAGGGTGGTGCATTGGATGGTCGCCCGGGAATACATCGAAATGCCGATCCTGCGCTACGCCTTTCAGGCCGTGCAGAGCATCCGGGTCAATCGGGCCGGAGTGGACACGGCCGCGACGAAGTTGGCGATTCGGCTGGCCCAACAGGGCGGTCTGGTCGGCTTGTTTCCCGAGGGACGCGTCAACATGTCCTCCGAATTGCTGTTGCCCGGCAGACCTGGCGCGGCACTGATTGCGCTGCGGGCACGGGTGAAGGTGATTCCATGTTTCATCCGCGGGGTGCCGTACGACGGGACCGCGTTGGGCAGCTTGTTCATGGCTGGAAAGGCCCACGTGACGGTGGGAGAGCCGATCGATCTATCGGCGTATTACGGTCGCGAAATGGACAAAACGGTGCTGGAGGAGCTGACCAAGCGGTTCTTGATCGAGATGGCCAAGCTGGCAGGCGTCGCCGATTTTGTGCCGCGACTGGCGGGCCGGCACTGGAAGACGGATCAAGCCGACGCGGAGCTTGCCCACATGACGCAGACGGCCGTGGGCAATACTTCACGCACGAAATAGCGAACTTGGATTAGCACTTCCCTGTTCGTGGCGGGCCTCGCCTTTGTCCAATCGTGCCGCTGTCGCCCGCTGCGAGCGACATTTTCCCCGGGCGCGGGGCGGTGGCTGGAGTCCGCGCTGGACTGGCAAGAATTGCGTGCCGCCGCATTTTTGCAAAAAACTTCCGAAAGTGAATTGACATCCCTGGTTGCGAGTGGCTTAAATGACTTGGTGAGGATGGGTTGTCATATGCCCGGGCCGGCGGACCCGTTCGCTACGCGTTCTTGCGTGCCATAATCCGAATCACTTGCAGTACTGCTACAGGAACATCTCAATGAATCGCGCATTGCTATTTGCCCGGCTTTCCACCTCCCACCGGTCGGCCAAACCAGCCAAGTTGGAACCGCGTTCGGTCCAGTTGGAGCCGCTCGAAGAGCGCCGGTTGCTGACCACGATCCACGTAGATGACAACTGGAACAACGTTCTTTTTCCCGGGCAGCCGTTGCAAAACGGGAACCTCGTCGACAACTCGAACGACACGATCAACCCCGGCGGTGTCTCTGGGATTTTCGGTTCCGATGCATTTGGCACGTCGGTCGACGGGGCCGACGCGGCGTATTCCACCATTTCCGCGGCCATCCAGGCCGCGGCGGCCAACGACACGGTAGAGCTGCTCGAAGGTACGTACCTTGAGTCTGACATCGTGATTGACCGCCCCCTCACGCTGAAAGGCGCGGCCGAATCGGGCGCGACCCGCTCGATCATCGTTCCTGAAGAGATGTCGACACCAGCCGACAATTCGTCGTTTGCGGCCGGTACGCACAACGGCATCATCATCTATAGCACCGATGTGACCATTGACCACTTGGCCATTGACGGCAGTGGTCCCGGCGCGCCGATGGGCGGATACGCCTACCAACACGGCATTACCACGATTTACGACCAGCAGGACGGCGGCGACGTCGCAACCGTACGCAGCGGCGACTTGGCAGTCGATAATTTCGGTTCCGCTCACCTCGTCCACGAATATCTTCATTCAGAACGTCACGGTGTCGAACGTGGCCTACCGCGGAATCGTCATCTCGGCGGCGGCCAGCGAAACGATCGGCAATAACACCATTAATCAGGTAACCGTCAATAACGTCGGCAAACCGGGCTCGCAGGACGTGAATCGCATCGGCATTCTCGTGCAAAACAACGATCAGGGACAGGTCGTCGCGAGCCACGTCACGAACGCCGGCGTGGGCATTGCCTCCGGCATTCTCGGCACGGGAACGTACAGCGACAGCACCATGGCCCGCAACAAGTCGGGTATGCGCGACAACGTCGTCACCGACGCGGTTGTGAGGGGCTACTCGGTCTCGTTTGAGGACGGTCAGCTCGACTTGAATTTCTTACTGCTGGGCCTGGCTGCCCAATTCCAGGGCTTCGACAACAACCAGGTGATTATCAACAGCCCGGCCAATAATGCCGTCGGCCTGTACCTCAATTACAGTCAGCCGCTGGTGGTCGGATTCGTCTCCACCGGCGCCAAGATCGGCGTGCAGGTCGAGAATACGGTATTCGATTTGGGCACTGGCACACTGATTGCCCCGGTCCTCAGCGGCGACACGATCACGGGCCCGGGCATGGGCGTCGCCGGCTCCATCGGCATCCTCTCGGAAAACAACGCAAACGAACCCAACTCCGTGGCATTCGGGGCGGCCGGTATCACCACCATCTCGGGCTTCCAAACCGGCATCAAGGTCGACCAGACCGTGGCTCCTTCCGACAACAAGACGAGCACGGCCTATATCGAACGCATTCGGCTCACAGGCAATGCGACGGGCGTCTTGATCGGAAGCGGGGGTGTCTTGAACGGCGATTTCACGAACGATAATTCAACCGTCACGACGGGTACCGGCGTGGTTTATCCCGGCGTGTCTCAGAGCTTCGCTCTCTATGACCACGATCCGGGGGGATCCTTTATCGGTCCGTTTCCCGATACGATCAATAGCGGCGACGTCACGCTGGCGAGCAGCTCCACTTTTGCGTCGTTGATCACGGGCGACACCGGCACAACGACGATTTTCAGCTTCAATCAGGCCGCCAATTATCCGCCGGCATTCTTGCCGATTGCACCCGTGAACGGGACGACGACATTGCCCAATGGTGCCACTTATCCCGCTGGCCAGGTTGTGCAAGACGGAACCAGCGGCGAACTGGTGATTGGAAACGGTGCGATCAACGGACCGTTGCAGTTGATGTTCGGAACTAATTCCCATCTCGACCCCAACAGTCCCGCCAATGCCCCGGTTTACATTCTCGACCCGGTGGATATCAGCAACCGCAACACCGTCGAGCTCGTCGCCAAGGTCGGCGCGGCCAACCAGTCCAAGGGAGTTCTCTTTGCTCTGGCGGACATCACCGGCAACCTCGCCCTGTGGACGGTCGATTTGACGGGGCTCAACACCACCGCCTATTCGACTATTTCGCTCAATCTGTCCGGGCTGGCGATTCCGTTGGACCTGGGGGGTGGTGGCAGCGGGAATTTCGATCTTTCCAAGGTCGTGGGCTTCGCCATCCTGGGAGACGAAGGCCTGCTCAACGGCCAATTGAACGTTCCGTTCGACCTCCACCTGGACGCCATCCAGGCCGGCAGCATTCAAAACTCCGTCTTGAAGGTCAACGGCTCGGTCAATCTCGGGGGCGCCAATTTCAACGGATCGATTGGGGCTGACTACGTGTCTGCACCAAGTCATACCTATACGATCATTGACAACGACGGAACAATGGACGCGGTGACGGGCACTTTTGCCGGAATAGCTGACGGTGCCACCGTCACGTTGGAAATGGCACCGAGGACTTCAAGATCTCTTACCATGGCGGTGACGGCAACGACGTGACGCTCACGGACATCGGGCCCCATGCGGTTCACTCCGAATAATGCTCCGTCGGGCGCGGACAAGACGGTCGCCACGCAGTTGAATACGGATTACGTCTTCACGGTGGCTGATTTCGGCTTTAGCGATCCCCTCGATGCTCCGCCCAACAACCTGCAGGCGGTGAAGATCACGACGCTGCCTTCCGTCGGCACACTCAAGGACAACAACGTGGCGGTGACGGCGGGACAGTTTGTCTCGGCGGCCGACATCGCGGCCGGCAAGCTGACGTTTACGCCCGTGATGGGTGGAAGTGGTTCCCCCTACGCGAGCTTCACCTTCCAGGTCATGGACGACGGCGGCACCGCCGGTGGCGGCGTGGATCTGGATCCCACGCCCAATACCATCACCATCAACGTCAACTCCATTGGCCTCAATTCCGTCGCCGGGCGGTTCCTGTTCTACAACCAGTCGAAGTACGACTCGAATACGGCCGGCGTCGACGATGCCGACGACGGGGCGGTCGCGACCGACAAGGTGCCTTACTTTGCCGGCGGCGGGGTGATCGGCCTCGAGTCGATGTCCGCCTTTGTCAATGGCATCAACGGCGTGATGGTGGACATCTCCGGCAGTGCCAGTTCCTATACCGCCAGCGACTTCATCTTCAAGGTCGGCGCCACCAACGATCCGACCACTTGGGCGACCGCGCCGGCGCCGAGCACCGTCGTGGTGCGGCCGGGCAAGGGGGTTGGCAATTCGGATCGTGTCGAGATCATCTGGAACAACTTTGCCATCACCAACAAGTACCTGCAGGTGACGGTCAAGGGGAACGACGCGGCCGGCAATTTCGACACGAACACCGGTTTGGCGGCGTCCGACACGTTCTACTACGGCAGCATGGTGGCCGACACCTTCGAGGCCACGCCGTCGGCGTCCTTTGTCGTCAACGTCAACGACGAAATTGCGGCCCGCAACCACGTGGGCTTCAACAAGCCGTTGACCAACAACTACGACTTCACCAAGGACGGCCTGGTCAACGTCAACGACGAGTTGCTGGCCCGCGCCCATTACGCCTTCATGCTGCGGATCAACATCCCGGCAGCCGGCCCGCTGGCGGCGCCGGCAGCCGCCGAAGACAGCAGTGGTTCGGGTGCGGCATCGGCGCTGGCCCTGGCCGTGCCGAGCCAGTCGGCGGCAGCGCCGAAGCTGCCCGGTTGGATCTCCTCGCGGCTGGCCAAGGTGGACCTCAACAGCGGCCCCATAGCCGCCCTGTTCACGCGTCTGGCCGAGGCCGACACGCCGCGTAGCCACGCCATCCTGACCGCGGCCGACCGCATCGCCGACGCCCTGGGCCTCGACGATTCCCTGCTGGATTCGCTGCTCGACGACCTGGACGAAGGCTAGTTCTTGAGTTTCATCTGACTTGACTTGCGGCGGCTGACGAACCTGAATCGTCAGCCGCCGTTTTTTTTTGATGGCAGCCTTGACGACCGCGTGGACGCGATACTTTTTCAACGCTCGCCGCGTTCTGCTGCAGCACGAGTGACTCGAAGAAAGCCTCGGCGGCACACCGCAATTGTTCAAGTACTTCCCTCGAATTCTTGCCATCGGCAATCAGCGAGACGATCGGCCAGCCCGGCTGAATGAGCGTGCCCGGGTGAGGGACGTCGGCCAGTTGCGGATGCCGCCGAACTTCATGCGGCGCAGAATCCCAGTCGCCGGCTACGACCGGCGATGTGGCAAACAGAACCGCCTTGCCGCACGCTCGGCCGCCAATTGCGCGTCGAGGCTCGGGCAGCTTGCCGTTTCGACAAGCCGCGACGTGCAAGTGGATCGCCGACACTTTCAGGGCCCTCTCCAACACCTCGACCGACGCGGTGTAACGCGGATTCACTTCGACCGGCCAGACCCCGTCGGCGTTGACGATCGCATCGACGCCAAACAATCCCACCAGCCCGAACGAACTCGCCAGCACGTCGCCGATCGACGCAAACGCCTCGATCGCCGTACCACGTAATCGCGCCGGGCCGATCGACCCGCAGTATCGAAAGCCCGCCGCACCGGTCCACTCAAGGCCGACCAATTGTCGGGTGATCCCCAATACGATCGCCCGGCCGCCGGCCGCCAGGTACACGGCCGAGTGCGGCGTGCCGGCGATCAACTCCTGCAAGTAGCAGCTTCGCGGAACGAGACAACGGCCGTCCCAGACCTCGATGTGGGCACCGCCGGCCGATCTGCGTGGTTTACAAAGCCACGTGTCACTGGGCGGTAGATGCCCGGCGTCAAATGCCACGGCCGGCCGCGGCAGACCCGCACGATCGAACGCCTCGGCCACCAGGCGCGGGTTGCGCACCGCGCGTAGCACGTCGGCCGAGTTGCCGTACAGCGGGCGGGCCGCTGCTAGACGACCCACAAGCGCCGGATGATTCTCCAGGGCGCCGGTGTACATCCAGCCGCCGGGCTGCGGTCCGTGGACGACCTGGGCCAGGTCGCGCGGGTAGACTTTGACTGGCGTAACCTCGCTCGCCCGGCATAGATCGACGTCGCCGAATAAATCTCCCGCACGCACGAGGTAGCCGGTGCGCACAGCCGAAGCAGCCGCAGCCCGGACACTACTGCCGACGATTGTCAGAGTTGGCTTCACCGCAAGCGCGTTCCTGAGTCCCCGCCCCCGTGGCGTTGTTGGCACCGCTGGTTCCGGTGGCGTTCACCGGCGGAACTCAATGTCGCGCTTTCGGCGGTTCATCGCAAGAACTGCTGACACCAAAAGATCGTGCCGTCGGGCGTGGTGTAGGCCGCCACGCCAATCCGGGTGTGTCCCGGGTTGAGAATGTTGGCCCGGTGGCCCGAGGAGTTCATCCAGGCCTGCAGGACTTCCTCGCTGGAGTGCTGGCCCATGGCGATGTTTTCGGCCACGGCGGCCGTGGTGTGGACCATCGAGCGGGTGTTGGTCATCCAGGCGGCATGCCGGCGGGCCGAGCGAAGCAGCCGGACGTCGACCCGTAGCGGACGCAGTCCGTGCCGGACGCGCTGGCTGTTGGTCTTTTCGATCACGCGTGCCTCGATCGCGTGCAGATCGGGAGTTGGCTGGACGGCTTTCGCGGGAACTTGGGCAGGGGGCATCATGGCCGTTAGTCCGGCGCAGAATGTGAGCAGGCTTCCAAGCATCGTGGGTCAATCTCCTGTAGCAAAATCAGGGAATCAAGTCCGCGTCGCAGGTGCGTTCCGTGGCAATCCTGCGAGCGGCGCCGCGTCTCGGTGGGGGGCCTTCGCCCAATCGGCAACGTCGCCGGCTAGGTGAAGGTCGCGAGAACGCGCTTGGGTAAGGTCGTGATAGCATAGGGCGAGCCGGCGGCCGCCTTCAACCCTCCCGACCGGAAAACTTCGCGCAATTTACCCAGTCCTTTCCCGGTGCTTGCAATGTAGGGGCGGTTTGCTATCGTTGTGGGCTTCGGCAAAGGCGGATCACCAGGCTGTCCGCCCGGCCTTGGCAGCCGACGCGAGGCGACCGCGATCTTTCAGGCCGAGGTGGTTGCCGGTGCGGGGGGGCTGGCACCGGCCTGCGCCGCAAAACGTTCACACTCATCGAGTTCAGCGAGATGGAGAGCTCAACATGTCCATGTTCATCGGCGAAGCGTTGGTCGGCGAGGGGAATGAAATCGCGCATATCGATCTGTTGATCGGTAGCAAGGACGGTCCGGTGGGCGCGGCATTTGCCAACGCGCTTGCCCGTCAGAGCGAAGGTCACACGAACTTGCTGGCCGTGTTGACGCCGAATCTGGCCGTCAAGCCGTCTACCGTGATGATCACGAAGGTCACGATCAAGGGCATGAAGCAGGCCGTGCAGATGTTCGGCCCTGCCCAGGCGGCCGTGGCCAAGGCCGTGGCCGACTCGGTGGCCGACGGCGTGATTCCGCAAAAGGACGCCGAGGACCTGGTGATCGTCTGCGGCGTGTTCATCCACCCGGCCGCGGCCGAGGACAAGAAGATCTACGACTACAACTACCAGGCCACCAAAGACGCCATCGCCGCCGCGATGCAGGGCAAGCCCAGCGTCAGGGAAATGATCGAGGGCAAGGACAAGGCGGCCCATCCCTTCCGCGGATTCTAGGCGACCTCGAGGCATGCGCGGCGTGAACCGGGGGCGGCATGAGCAAAGCCAAAATCCTGGTGCAACTGGACACCGACCCACAACCCAGCGTGTTCGATGCCGTCGTGGCCATCGACGCGGGCGTGGATCAATTGCTCCGCCATGCCGGCGTCCAGGTCTCGGAAGTGCGCGACCTAGTCTACGGGGCGATGTTCACCCGGGGCGTCGACGATTTGCACTCCACGGCCCTGTTCGTCGGCGGCTCGGACGTCGCGGCGGGCGAAGCCGTGCTGGAGCAAGTGCGCGGCACGTTTTTCGGGCCGATGCGCGTCTCGGTGATGCTCGATTCAAACGGCGCCAACACGACGGCCGCGGCCGCGGTGCTGGCCGCCGTGCGCGAGTGTCCGCTCAAGGACTCCCAGGCGCTGGTGCTGGCGGCCACCGGGCCGGTCGGCTCGCGCGTGGTGCGGCTGCTGGCCCTCGAGGGGGCCGTGGTCAGCGTGGCTTCGCGCAGCCGCGCGCGGGCCGAGACCGTGTGCGAGGACGTCCGTGCGCGCGTGAGCGACGCCCGCGTATCGGCCGTCGAGTTGAAATCGCCCGCGCAAACGGCCGCGGCTCTGGCGGGGGCCAAAATTGTCATCGCGGCCGGCGCACCCGGCGTGGAGCTGGCTTCGGCCGAAGCCCGGGCCAAAAGCGACAGCCTGGCCGTGGCGATCGATTTGGGCGCCGTGCCGCCGGTTGGTTTGGTGGGCATCGAAGTTACCGACAACGGCATCACGCGCGACGGCATGCGGTGTTACGGGGCCATCGGCGTGGGGGGCACGAAGATGAAGATCCACAAGGCCGCGATTCGGCAGCTCTTCGCAGCCCGCGACCAGGTGCTCGACGCCGAAGAGATTTACCGGATCGGCCAGCAGCTCTCCGCGTGAAACGCGGCCTTGCATCGTTCACATGCGGCTGAGCACGACGACCGCGGCGGCCAGCAACACGACGCCTACGATCATCAGCACCAGGCTGCGGACCTGCCGCCGGCGGAACTTTTCTTCACGGCTCAGATGCCGGATCCGCGGGGCCTGCGCTCGAAGGCCATCACTCGCCGGCTCGGCTGACGGCGCACTCGTGGCCGCCGATTGTGCGGGCGCGGACAACTGCTGTGGAACCGCCAGCTTCCGGCCGCAGGCCGGACAGGCGACTTGACCTCCTGCCGGCGGATTCTCCAGACGAATCGGTTGGCTACAATGGGGACACGCAAATTGATACTGCGGCATCAGCTCATCATCCACGCAAGCCCTTCGCTGGTGATTCATACCCCTATGGTTTGATGCCTAATCTTAGCTTTCACTCGCGGCCGGCGGCAATCCGCCCTCGGCGCGGACGGGGTGCACGACGATGACCCGAACGCTCCGGGATTCGCTGCCGCCCGGCCAGCAACTGGTGGCCGCGGACAAATGGCCGGTGATGGGCGAGCGCGCACCGCGTGCCGAGGCTGTGCCCTGGCAAGTTGCGATCAGCGGGGCCGTCGGAAATCCGTGCGTGCTTTCGCTGGCCGAGCTGCAAGCACTGCCCCGAGTGGAGCAGGCCGTGGAAATTCATTGCGTCACGCGCTGGTCCAAGCCGGCGGTTCGCTTCGGCGGCATCCGGCTGGCAGAACTTCTCCAGCCGGCGCGTCCGGCGGCCGGGGCAGGCTTTGTCTCGTTCTTGGCCCGCAGCGATCGCGGTCATAGCACCTCGCTGCCGCTGGCCGATGCGCTCGAGCTGGAGACGCTCGTGGCGTTCGAGGCCGACGGTGTGCCCCTGGCAAGCGAGCACGGAGGACCCGTGCGGCTGGTGGTGCCGGGCCGCTATTTTTACAAGAGTCTTAAGTGGCTCGAGCGGATTGAGCTGCTCGCAGCCGATCGGCTGGGCTACTGGGAAGCCACGGCCGGCTATCACAACGGAGCCAATCCCTGGCGCAGGAGCGGTACATTGCCGGGGGCCTCACGCCGGCCGAAGCCCGGGCGATACTCGCGGGGCGGGACTTGCGAGGAAAAGACCTGCTTGGCCTGCGCGCCGCGGGGCGCACGTTGTCAGGACTGCAAGCACGGCAAGCGCTATTGCGCGACGCCGACTTTCGCGATTGCGACTTGCAGGGGGCTTGCTTCGACGGGGCGAATCTCACCAATGCCCACTTTCAAGGAGCCCGCTTGCAAGGGGCCAGCTTTCGCGACGCCGATCTGGAAGGGGCCAACTTCGCGGGAGCCGATCTGCGCGGAGCTTGTTTGCTGGCGGCGAGCTTTCTGGGCGCGACGTTCGTCTGCCCAAACGAAGCGTCCAGCGGCGCCCTGCTCGACGTCACGACAGAGCTGGCTCCGGCCGCTTGGGAGCAGTTAACGCCGCCGCAGCAATGCTATCTGCGCCGGCAACTCGAAAATCACGATTGAGGACGAGCCGAAATGACCGTCGCCCCCGAACTCGCGCCCTTGGACGTGCTGGTCATCGCTCCCCATCCGGATGACGCCGAGCTGGGCATGGGGGGAGCGATTGTGCGGTTTAAAGCCGAGGGGCTGCGCGTGGGCGTGCTCGATCTGACCGACGGCGAGCCGACCCCTTTCGGCAGCGTCGAGACGCGTGCGGCGGAAACGGCGGCCGCCACCGCGATCCTGGGGCTCGACTGGCGCGACAACCTGGGGCTGGCGAACCGCAGCTTGCAGCCCACGCTCGACGCCCGGCGGCAGTTGGCGGTCGTTTTTCGCCGGCTCAAGCCGCGGCTGCTGTTTTCCCCCTACTGGGTCGATGCGCATCCGGACCATCTGGCGGCGGTCGAGCTGATCGAGGCGGCCCGCTTCTGGTCCAAGCTGACCAGGACGGACATGCCGGGCGAGCCGCATCACCCCGCGCGCATTCTGTACTACAACTGTGTGCATTTGCGGCTCGTCGAAAAGCCGGCTTTCGTGCTCGACATCAGCGCGCAATGGGAGCAGAAGCGGGCGGCCGTCGAGTGCTATCGCAGCCAGTTCATCACGGGCCGGCCGGCCGAACCGCCCACGCTGATCGATCGCTTGCGTGACCAGGCGGCTTACTGGGGCTGGTCGATCGGCACCACCTACGCAGAGGCGTTCGCCAGCCGCGAACCAGTCGGATTGTCCAGCCTTCGCGATCTGCTGTAACGGCGCCGCTGGTAGTCTTCCGATCGGCACGACCGATACAAGCCATCCGCGCACCGCGTTTTGCATCGCCGCGGGCGTGCGCGCATTCGCATGAAGTCGCGGTAGTCGCCAGTGTTGCTGCCAACTCTTTCGGCCTCGCGTGTGAACGTGCACGCGGGCGCCGGCCCGTCCCTTGTGCGAATAGAAGGTAGAGTTGCGCGACGAGGTTTTTTGTTTCGCCGACCACACCATCTTATCTCACACGGCGCGGCGGATTTATTCGTTCCTATTCCACCGGCAATCGCCGGACGTCGTCGAACCGCGGTAAACACGTTTGTGAAACACCGGTCGATCGGCCGATAAGTAGGGTTGGAATAGCTGGGCGAAAGCGGCAAGCCCAAGGATGCGTCCCACCCCATCGCGCGCCTCACGGAAGGAGTACCGCAGTGAATCAAGACATCAACGTTCTGGCTTTGGTCAAAGGTGCCGAGCGCTACGTGTTTCTGTACGACGACTCGAGTCGCGCCGAAACGCTGCGCGTGCTGGGACGTTATGCCTCGAATCCGGAGCTGAGCTTTAGCTGGTACGACGCCGCCGTGCTGAGCCAGAAGATTCGCCAGGAAACGCGCAAGGCACCGGTGGCCGCCAGGCGGTTCGACTTGCCGCTACCGAGCGACGTCGACAACGACGAGTTGTTCTAGCCGCCAATGCGCCTTGCCGCCGCGTCCGAGTTTCACCCGCCGACAGCCCGCCACGCAGCCTCTTCGAATCGTCCCGCCCGTAGCTCCGCCGTAAGCGATGCAAGCCGCCGTCAACCGCTTCTTGACGTATTTGCGGGTCGAGCGCAATGCCTCGGAGCTGACCGTCAAGAGTTACGCCGAGGACTTCGAGGCCCTGGTCGAGTATCTCCGCGAGCTCCAAGGTCGCGTTCCCGCGCCGGCGGACGTGGGCACCGTCGAGCTGCGAGGGTACGTCGCGGCCCTGCACGAGGCGGGCTACGCCAAGACCACGATCGCCCGACGATTGGCGTCGCTGCGCAGTTTCTTTCGCTTCGGGCAGCGCGAAGGCTGGACGAAATCGAATCCGGCCAAGCCGCTGCGCAATCCGCGCAAATCGCGGGCCCTGCCACATTTCCTGTCGTCCGAGGACATCACGCGGTTACTGGCCGCCCCGCCGGGCGACGAACCGCTGGGCTTGCGCGACCGGGCGATCCTCGAGACGTTGTATTCGGCCGGGCTCCGCGTGAGTGAATTGGCCGGGCTGAACGACGCGGACCTGGACCTGCCGGCCGGGGCGCTGCGCGTTCGCGGCAAAGGCAAGCGCGAGCGCATCGCTCCGGTCGGATCGTATGCCGTGCGAGCGCTCGAAGCGCTGGCTGTCCGCGCGGCGGCTAAGTGCCCGCGAGAAGCAGGGGCCCGCCGCGCCGGTGTTCACCAATAAGTTCGGCCGCCGGCTCACGACGCGCAGCGTCGGCCGGCTGTTGGAAAAACACCTCAAACTCACGGGGCTCGACCAGCGCACCACGCCCCATACGCTGCGACACAGCTTCGCCACGCATCTGCTCGACGCCGGCGCGGACATCCGCAGCGTCCAGGAGCTGTTGGGGCACAAGAGTCTGGTGACGACGCAGATCTACACGCACGTCAGCACGGCCGGCTTGCGGGCCGCTTACGAACGTGCGCACCCGCGTGCCCGTTGAGGCGAGCATCTCTCGGCAACGCGCCCGCGAAATGGCTGGCAGCCTGTTGACGGTTGAAAGCGTCAACAGGCTGCCAAGCCTGGTTCGCTTCGGCTAACTGCCCGTTGCAAAATGCCCTCGCGGCATTTTGCAACCTCGCCAGGTGCGAAGCAAAGCTTCGCACGGCTCGCAAAACAACGACTTACGCCGCTGTTTTGAGATTGCATCCATGCGATCACACGGCCTGTCGAATTCTTCGACAGGCTGCTAGACCAAACCCTTTCGCACGGCCCAGACGGCCGCTTGCGTTCGATCCGTGACCACGATCTTGCGGAGGATGTTCTGCACGTGTTCCTTCACGGTTTCGATGCTGATCGACAGCGATCGGCCGATTTCCTTGTTGCTCAGCCCCAGCGCGACGTGGCGCAGCACCTGCGTTTCGCGGGTGGTCAGCGGAATGTCTTCCTTGCTTCCGTTGGTCGGTGGGTGCTTGCTCATCGCGCCGGCGACGCGCTGCAATTCGCCACGATTCGAAGGCGCCTTGCCTTCGGCGGCACCGGTAATGGTCGAAATCAACTCCTGCCGGCTGGCGCCCTTCAGCACGTAATCGCAGGCTCCCAGCGCCACGGCGCGGGCCACGTAGGTCGGATTATCGTAGGTCGATAGCATGACCACGCGCGTATCGGGCAACTGCCGGTGAATCGTGTCGAGCGCTTCCAGCCCGTCGGTGCCGGGCATGCGAATGTCCAGCAGTGCCACGTCGGGCTTGTGTTTCATCGCCAGTTTGACCGCCTCGGCGCCGTTGGCCGCCTCGGCCACGATCTTCACGTCCGAGCCGGACAGCAAGCTTGCCAAACCGGTCCGTACCACTTCGTGATCGTCCGCCACTAACACTTTGACACTCATAGTATCTCCCAAGATACGTTTGGTTGCGTGTCGGCTAGCGGTACCGAACGCAGACAACGAATGAGGTTTTGCCCCTCAAGGCCGGGGCAGAGTGCCCCGTCGGCCCATGACCATGATACCCACTTTTGCGGTGGCGGGAAGTCCCCCCAACCGCACAGCATCCCTCTGGGGGTGAAAATGCGCATTCCCGCACTGGCTTTTGCGAAGAAAAGCCCGTCGCTCCTAACCCCGGGGGCAGACAACCGCGGCGTTTTCGGCCGCCCGAGCCCGGGATGACCACCTCGCCCGGCGACGCTTGAACCCGTTTTGTCACGCGTTGACGAGGGGCAACTTGTGACGTAGATATTTGACGACACTTCTCCCCACTGACATCGCGCGGCAGGCACGCCTGGCCTACCGCGTGCCGTAGTTCCACTCGTGCGGGTCGTACCGATCCGGCGGGTTCGGCCTCTGCGGCCGGCACTGACCCCATGCGCCCGCGAGGGAGGTGCCGCCAGAATCACCTGGAGTTCCCATGAGTAAAGGCTCGCTGTTGTTGGTGGACGACGACCGACTCGTGCTCGATTCGATGGCCGACTGGTTGCGCGAGAAGGGCTACGCCGTTGACGTCGCCGGCAGCTTTGCCACGGCCCGCGCCACGCTGGCGAAGAAAAACTATGACTTGGTGCTGCTCGACGTCCGCCTGGGAGACGGCGACGGCTTCGACCTGTTGGCCGAATGCCGCGAACGCAACCCCGATACGATCGTCATCTTCATCACCGGCTACGGCACCGTGGAAACCGCCGTCGAAGCGATCCGGGCCGGCGCCTTCGATCTGCTTACCAAACCGCTGATCGACGACGAGCTCGAGCTGGCCATCGAACGGGCTTTCAAGCAGCGCGGCATTGCCGAGGAAAACCAGCACCTCAAAGCGCAGCTCGATTTGCGGTTCGGCCTGGAGAACGTCGTCGGCCACGACCACCGCATGCTGAAGATCTACGACATGATCGACTCGGTGGCCGACACTCGGGCCACGGTGCTCATCTCCGGCGAAAGCGGCACGGGCAAGTCGATGATCGCCCGGGCGATTCACCGCCGCAGCAGCCGCCGCGACAAGCCCTTTGTAGAAGTGGCCTGCGGCGCACTGCCCGAGACGCTGTTGGAGAGCGAACTGTTCGGCCACGTTGCCGGCTCCTTTACGGGGGCCACGGGGGAAAAGACGGGCAAATTCCTGTTGGCCGACGGGGGCACGATCTTTCTCGACGAAATCGGCACCGCCAGCCCCGCCTTGCAGATCAAGCTATTGCGTGTGCTGCAAGAGTTT
This sequence comes from uncultured Planctomycetota bacterium, assembly GCA_963711515.1. Classification (GTDB taxonomy): domain Bacteria; phylum Planctomycetota; class Planctomycetia; order Pirellulales; family PALSA-1355; genus CAVQEL01. Next base: position 17,314 of record CAVQEL010000012.1, read on the forward strand.
CAGTTCGAGCCGGTGGGGGGCAACAAGACGTACCACGTCGACGCCCGCGTCATCCTGGCCACCAACGAAAACCTGGCCGAGCTGGTGGCCGCGGGCCGCTTCCGCCAGGACTTGTACTACCGGGTCAACGTGATCAACGTCGAGCTGCCGCCGCTCAGGGAGCGGATTTCGGATATCCCGCTGTTGGCCCGGCACTTCCTGGAGGAAGTCTGCCAGGACGCGGGAAAGAGCGTGCGCGGACTTTCCGAGGAGGCGGTCGCGGCCTTGCAACGCTACAACTGGCCCGGCAACGTCCGCGAACTGGAAAACGTTATCGAACGGGCCGTGCTTCTGGGCAAATCCGATACGATTCAACTCGACGACTTGCCGCGGGCCGTGGCAGCCGTGGGGCCGTTGAGCATCGACAAGACCGCCGGCCGAACGCTCAAGGAGGCGCTGGCCGCTCCCGAGCGCCAGATCATCCTCGACGTGCTGGAAGACAACGATTGGAACCGTTTTGCCACCGCCGAGGTGTTGGGCATCAATCGAACCACGCTCTACAAAAAGATGAAACGGCTGGGACTCGACGAATCCCGCCGTCCGGCAAAGGTGGAATAAGCGCTGCTAGCAGGTCGGCAATCGCACGGCGGAGCCGCTTTTCGACGTTGAGGCTCGCAGCGGCCCGCTTGACGGGTCGAAGATAATGCACGTGACGCGGCGATACTTCGTCGTCGCCCGACGTGGCGTACGCGTCGTTGACGCGGCGAAAGAGCCTTTCGCAAGGGGGGAATTGTCGATGAAGCGCTGGACCTGTGGCCTGTTCGTCCTGGGCGCCATGCTGCTGGTCGGCGCGGGCCACGCCCAGGCAGGGGAGTTGTTTCAGCGCCCAGGCACGATCGGCAGAAGCTTCCGCCCAAGTGGCAGCGCACCTCGAACGTCTGGAACTACGTCTATCGCGACCGCGAGGGGCAGGTGAAGGTGCGAAAAGTCTACCCCGGCTATGCCGATCGTTTTCCCGTTCCGGCGCTGTACTACTACGGCTACCCGCACAGCGGCGACGACACGGGACTGGGGATCTATCGCAGACCGTGACAATACAAGTCGCGACGGGGCACACGTTCAGGTCCGCGAGGTTTTGAAACAAGCCCCGGGCTGTTCGCGGCTCGCGGCTCGCGTCTTCGATACCGAGCCATTGATCAAAGCGTGAAGGCCTCGCGGATTGCATCGACGTAGCGGGGACACTCGGTGCGCGGGTTTCCCTTCTCTTCAAACTCCAGCACGATATAACCGCGGTAGCCCGCAGCGGCGATAATCTGCGCCAGACGGCGAAAATCCGCCGCCTGCCGTCCGCTGCCGGCCGGCGTCATCGACACTTTCACTTGCACGTTGACGGCATAGGGAGCGAGCCGCGCGAGATCGGCATAGGGGTCCTCGCTGCGAAAGTTGCCCGTGTCCAGGTTCACGCCGAACCAGGGACTTTTCACGTCGCGCACCAGCGCCAGCAGCCCTTCGATCGTGGTGGTGAGGCCACCGTGATTCTCGAGGGCCAGCATGACGCCGTGCTGGCCGGCGTATTGGCAGCACTCCTCGATACCGGCGACGGCCAGCTTGTGCGCTTCGGCCTCGCTGGTGCCGTGGGGATGACCCGAGAAGATGCGGATCACCGGGGCGCCGAGAATCTCGGCCCGATCGACCCAGCGCTTGACGTCCTCGATTTCGGCGTCACGCTTCGGTCCCGGCGGGTGGCAGAAGTCGTTTCCCACGGCGGTGCCGGAAACGTCGAGCCCCAACAGAAAGCAATGCTGCTTGAGCTGCCGCAGGTAATCGGGTGACGGGTCTTTGGGAAAGTAGTAGCTCGTCAGCTCGGTGCCCTGGAGACCCATCTTCGCGCAGTCGTCGATGAAATCGTCCAGCGTCAGCTTTTCCTCCGGCGACTTCGCATTCAACAGGTCTCGATAGCTGTAGGCGGCCAGGCTGAACTTGAAAAAGCTCTTGCCGTCGCGAACGATGGGCTCGATCGCCGCGGCGCGGCGAGCGGCGCCCGAGATGCCGGCCAGAGCGCCGGCCAGCGCGCAGTGACGGAGAAACGTTCGACGACTGTCGCGCACTGACATGGATGTTTCGCGCATGAATGCAAACTCCCGGTGCCGGCGAGGGCGGCTGCTGGTGTAGGGGTCTCCGGCGAGCCATTGTGACCGCCGGATATCGCGGGTGCAACCGGCCAGCTCAGGCCGCCGCGGAAACCTGCCCGGCGCGCGCGGTCCGACCAGCGAGCGGATCACCGGCGGCGGAACGAACGCCAGGCTGGCGATGCACAGCATCAGGGCGAACGTAATATCGCCGGTGACCATGGCCAGCGACGTCCACACCAGCAGTCCGCATGCCAGCACGAGCGGCCGCGCCAAGGGCACCCAAACCAGCAGCGGAAAAGCCAGCTCGAAGAAAACGATCACGTGCGTCCACATGTCGATTACAAACGGCGACGACTCCAGCCAGGTGAAATCCACCAACCGCGATTCCCGTCGAGTGATGAGAAACCACATGCCCCAGCCATCCCACCAGATGCCGCTGCTGAGCTGCGAGAGGCCCATCATGGCCACCAGCAGGGCCAGGTGCACTTGGATGAGCCGCGTGGCAATCGTGGCCGCCGTCGACAGCTCCGGATGCGGCACTCCCAGCAGCGGTCCCTTGCGAGCCCCCAGCCAGGCATCGACCGAAAACCGTCGGCCGCAGGGCGCCAGGCACAAGTACAGCATGACCAGGGCCACGACCACCTCGGTCCGGCCCGTGATCATCGGCGCCCGGTTGACGACCGACAAGAAGACGACCAGGGCTAGAATCGAAGTCACGCGGGTCCAGACCCCCGCCGTGTACAAGACCAGGATCGCCAGCCCGATCAAGTGCACGGCCCACAATTCGGCTGGCTGCGAGAGGTAATTCAGGTACGAAAACGTATTGCCTTCCAGCGGCGAGATATCGGCCGCCGGCAAAAGTCCCTGCGGTCCGAACAGCGCGACCAGATCAAGCGAAAGCGTGGCGTGCAGGTAGACCACCACCAGGCCCGTCAGCAGTCGCAGGGCCGAGACGGTCGCCGGGTCGCTGGGCGTGAACCAGAAACGGGTCCAGCCTTCGCCAAAGGCCGACGTCAATCGTCCGAAATAGGGCTTGTCCGATTGCATCATGGTTCGCCTGGCCGCGAATCCGCGGGTGCACTCTGGGCGGGGGCCACTTCCAGCGTGGTCGACTTGCGCAGCAGTTCGACGCTCGTGGGGCTGATGATCACCTGCGCATCGTAAACGTTGCTGACTTTTTCGCGAGCGGCCCGGGCGACGGCCTCGAAGCTGGCCAAGTCTTCCATCTCCGGCAGGCCCAGGGCTTGCACGCGGATCGCGCCGCCGGTGGCCTGTTGCCGGCGGAGCACCGACCCGGCAATCGCCTTGGGCAGGATGCCCGGGGCCCAATCCCCCAGTTCGCCGGAGGCCAGCGTACCGGTGGCGTTGGCCAGCGCCTGGTAGCGACGAAACCGCACCAGCGGTTGGATCGGAGTCGGCGGGATCGTCACCGTCTCGGTCGAGCCGTCGGCCCGCTCGACGTCGACTTCGACCGCGAAGTCCACGTCCGTGTCGGTGGCATGGGTCAGGTGAAAACGGGCGAAGGGGTAGCTGGCCGGAAGCGGCGTGAGGTGCAGATTGCGCAAGTACGTTCCGAAGAGGTCGTGCAGGCGCTGTTGCAGGGCGCTCGGTCGCGTGTAGCTGGTAACCGCGACCAGCAGCACGAACAAGTGGACGAACAGCAACAGGCTGGCCCAGGTGCGGGCTTCGGCGCTCCAGGTGGGAGCCGGCGGAGTGGAGAGCGGCGGTTGCGGATCTTGGTGCGCCGTCATCGCCAGACTCACCGCCTACAGTGGTTGACTCGAATGCAAACAAACGTCCACGTGGTCCAGCAAGGCTCATCGTCCCGGCAGCAAGGTGGGCTATAGCGCGGGGGCGCCGGCTTGCCCAGACCGAAGGACCGTCATGATGCGACAAAAAAAGCCGGACCTCAAGCTTGAGGTCCGGCTTGATTTGCCGTTTACTCTTCCGAGTTGACTTGCCTGGACCGCGGTCGCGAATCAACTCTTCCAAGCACGCTGACCCGCGGCGAACATTTCGCCGCCGACCAGAAGTTTCAGGTCATCGACGCTTCAGGCGCTAGGGGCCGGAGCTTCGGGAGCCGGAGGGGCTTCCGGAGCAGCCGGAGCTTCCGAGGCACCACTGCAACCGCCGTCGCACGAACCGCTGCAGGCCGGAGCAGCGCCACTGCAGCCGCAGCAACGATGCCGGTGGAACAGGCCGTGGCAACGCTTGCGACCGTGGCAACGATGGAACCGGCCATGGCAACGGCTGTGGCAACCACCACAATCGCCACTGCAGCCACCATCGCAACCGCCATCACAGCTCGCGCCGCTGCAACCGCAGCAACCGTGCCCGAAAAACAGACCGGCCGAAGCCGTCTTTTCGCTGCCCAACAAGGACAGTCCGATGACCGCGAAAAAGATCGCGATCCCGAAAACCAACGTGCGATTCATCTAGAATCCTCCTACAGGTATACCGGAACGTACGGATCCGTAAACTGCATTCCAATTGCCGTCTGCACAATGAAACTCAGCCACGACGGCATTCGGCTGAGTCCAATCCTGTCGATCCAAATCTTGTCGATATTGCGACTTTCACCGCCGGCGGGGGGCAGCGAAAAACTCAGCCGCCTTAGACCTTGCTGGTTAAATAAAGTCTTCCGAATGCACAGTCTAGGCTGCTTAAGTTATCACGGTGGGTCCTGTTGTCAAGCGGCAACAGGATAATATGCGAGTGCTGCGATGATCCGGAGCTTTGGGTGGCAAACTTGCATCGTACTTGCTTAACCATAGGCCACGCCTGCAAGCTGTCCACCACCTCCGGCGCAAAAAAGAGGGCCTGACGCGGAATCGTCAGACCCTCTGAAAGATGACACTTAAGCGACGAACGAGCAATGACTTATGTGCCCGGCGCTCTCAACCAGCCGGCCATAACCACAGGAACCGATGGCGCGAATCTACCGGTTGTGACTCAGTCGAACGCCTGGCCGCGCCTTAGCAGACTTCCTGATGGAAGCCTGCTGAAGAATGCAACAGGCTGCGTGATCGCATGGATACGATCTCAAGGCAGCGACGTAAGTCGTTGTCTTGCGAGCCGTGCGAAGCTCCGCTTCGTGCTTGGCGAGGTTGAAAAATGCCACGATGCCGCGATGGCATTTTTCAACAGGCTGTTAGCGCACCGTAGCGGCATCTGCATCACTTGCTGCGGCGCCTTGAGCTTGGGAGTCGCGGCGAGCGATTTCGTCTTCCGCTTGCTGCTGCTTGCGAAGCATGTCGATTGGGTCTTCGAAGTTCAAGATGATGGGGGCCATCTCCGGGAATACCCGGGTGGCCATTCCGCTGATGCGCCAGCCCTCGTCCCCCTTGCGCAGCATCCACACGATGCGGTCGGTGCGCGGCTGCCCGTCGACGTCCAGATCGGTCCAGTCGGTCCCCACCTGGGCTTCTTTCCCCTCGATTTCCGTTTCCAGGACTTTGAAGCTGGCGGTATCGCTGCCCGGAGGCGCGACGACCATTTCCATCTCCGACGTCTTCTGCTGGGCCACGCTGGTCAAGAGGCCCGACGCGGACTTGTCATCCCCCTTCTTGATGGCCGCCAGGAATTCCGCGATCACGGCGTCAGGGCCGCGCGAGTCCTTGGCCGACGAAGCCGCCGCGCCGTCGCCGCTGCCGCTGCCGCAGCCGGCCAGTAAGGCCGCGCCGATGGCGGCCGCCAACCATTGTTTGCCCATGTCCATGTGTGCCTCCTTGCGCGGACAATTCCGGCGCGTGCCTTGTGACGTTGTTTGCGGGGACCGACCCTTGCACCGGCGAACGTGGCGGAGTCTCGCAAGAACGGCAAACGCGGTCAAGACGAAACGCGACGCGCTGCCTGCTAGCACCGTCGTCGCTCCGGGGGGCGATGGCCAGGCGACGCATTTCGGGGCACTTGCTCAGCCGGCGCGAGCCCGCGATCGAAGGCGTCCTGATCGCGGCTGTACAATGCCAGCACCGACTCGAAACGCTCGCTCGAGATCTTCCAGCCCGGTTCGTCGTCGGTGTATGCGTTGCAATGCGCGACGAACAGCCGGTACATGAACTTGAACAAGTGTCGCGGCACGCGCAAGCCGCGGAAGGCATCAACCAGCCGTCGATCGGAAATCGCCGGATCAAACAGATCGCGCAACGTCGGCTTTGCGTCGGGCATCGCGCAGGCCTTGATCCGGGCCGAAGCCACGTCGTACAGCGCCTCGCCGGTCCATTCCAACGACGGCATCAGGTTCTGCTTGTCCAGCCGGGCGCGTTGATAAAAATCGCGGTCCTCGCGGTCGATGTACTGCGACAGTTCGATCGGCAGCAGCAGCTTGAATCCGATGCCAGGGTGCTTGAGAAATTTGTTGTCGAGCATCGGCCACAGCAGGGCCCTCATCTGCTCGACCGAACCGTTGATCAGATGCGGCTCGTCGACCCGGTCGACCAGCACGACGATGCCGTGGAAGCCCAGCGTGCGGAGAATGCCCTGGAACTTGGCCAGCATTTCGTAGCGGTCGTCGGTCCGCTGCTTTCGGGGGAGCGGCTGGCCGGCCAGGTCGGCGGCGCGGATTTTCGTCAGGATTCGCCGCAACTGGTTCGTGGCATGTTTGCCCACGCGAACGCTGCGCGACACGCCCGAGGCCAGCCAGAACCGCTGCGCCAGTCGCACCAGCCAGGCAATCCAGGTCGCGGCCGCCGCCAGGTAGATCCAGGGAGCCTCCAACCAGGTCCAGTTTTGCAGGTAGGCCATCAGGCCGAAGATGGCCAGCGTGCCGACGAATCCAACGGCCAGGTCCCAGTGCGCCAGCCACGAGTGGTACCGCAGCTTGCGCCGCAAACGTCGCCACCGGCCCTTCTTGGTTTCGGCGGTCGATTGATCGTAGCAGGCGGCCAACAACAGCAGATCGCGGGCCTGGTGCCGATCCAGCGAACGGACGTCCGCCGGGTTCATCTCATTGGTTGGCGAGTCGCTGGCATGTTTCGATTCCAGCACCCGATCCACCAGCTCGGTGACTCCCAGCGACAGGATCGCATCCATGTGGTCCCACAGTTTCCAATCCAACAGCACCCGATCGGCCCGACGATGCCGGGCCACGAAACGATCGCGAAAGCGATCCAAAAACGGATTGAAGTCGTCGTATTCGATGACCCACACGCGCGAATGCGGGTGCGCCCGATTGTAGTCGGAAAGGTGCCGCACGATTTGCAGGCGCATGGCGGTCTTGCCGGAGCCTTTTTCGCCGAACACGATCGACGTGGCCGGCTCGGTCGGGTCTCCGTAGATCTTGTCCCACGTCGGATGGTGCGTGCTGGCGATGCAATAGTCCTTGAACACCGGATCGGTCTGCGCAGTCCTCCTCCGCGAACGGGTTGGTGCGGATGCCGTGATGTTCGAGAAACTGCTGGGTCTTCATGGGCGAAGCATCACTTCTGTTGGAGACTCTTGATCATGGCGAGAAACGCCTTCTCATTCTCCGTGACCGTCCGCTCGGGCCCGTAAAACTTGATGAAGTAGTCGCCACGTCCCTGGGTGGGGATAATCGCCGCCAGCATCCGGTACTTGGGCCGCTGGACCGCCGGGGCCACCGGGCCGCGCTGATCCTTGAACGTACCGGAGATGTCCACCAGGTGCACTTCCTGGCCGCCGACCGAGATCTTCTCGACCTTCGCCCGTTCTTTCGTGCTGCCGCCGTCGGGTTGCGTGAATTGGCCAAACCAGCGATCGACGTTGGCTTGCACGCCGCCGCCGGCGCCCATCACCGTCACGCGTCCGTCTGCAGGATCTCCCTCGGCGGCCGGCACCGCAAACTCGTGTTCCACGATCCGCACCGCCGGTTGCTTTCGCAGCCAACTTGCCGGGGCGGTGAGTTCCAGCTTTCCGCCCGCCAGATCGATCTTCTGCGGGCTCTCTTGGGCCGCGCTAACGGTGGCGAGACTCAAACAAACGACGACGGCGGCAAATGGTTGCGGCATGATCGGCCTCTCTTGAGCGAGTTTGAAGCGACTCACAAGCACCGGCCCCCTGGTGGCGGGCGACGTCTAGCGCGTCCCCAACTTAGCGGCACATCGAATTGGCCGTCAAACGGCAGAATCCTGCCCGACATACGATCGCTGGCCCGATTCTTCGTCACCGGTCATGCGTTGCGAACGAAAAACCAGCAGCAACACGATGACCAGGATGACCGATATAACGACCAGCACGGCGCTTGCGATCAAGCTTACGTCATTCCTTCGCCGCCGCCGGCGAGCCGCATCTGCAAAGGACATCGCCCCGGACGACTCCGTCGTGGCAACTTGGTTGGGGGGGGATGGCAGGGTGACGTGCAAGGGCGACATGCCCGGGGTAACGGGCATACTGGGCAGCGGGATGTGGCCCAACGGCGGTGCCGGCGGCGCGGCGACCAATTGATCGGCAAGCTCCGGGAAGACGACGGCGGCACTGCGCCACTCGGGCCAACCGTCGCGCCACACCAGCGAACTGGCACCCACGCGGCCGTCCTTGATCCAGGTGCGAATGATGTCGCCGGAGGCGGGTCCGTATTGGCCCCCCGTCGACGGGCGCACGTACCAAACCGCTTCGGGCGCCTCGGACAAGGGGTCGGCCGGACGCGGCGTCATATGCTGCGCCGTGGTCTGGGTGGCCGTGGTGGCGACCGTCCGGCTGGCGTCCGCCAGGATCGATTCGTCAAGCGACTCGTCTTCGGGCAGCTCCTCACCGGCCAGAGCGACGAGCTCGTCGGCGGCAGAAGAGCTGGACGAGGGGCCCTCGTCGGGCACCGTGACGCGGGCACCACATTTTGGGCAGATGGCCCGCTTTCCGGCCAGGAAGCTCTTAACGTGCAGCTTATGCCCGTTGGGGCATAGGAACCGGATGCCCATTCTTGTTTACCGATGCACCACGCGCAGGGAAAATCCGAGTGATGACGTGCGCGGCGCCGATCCGGCACGCTAGCAAGTACGAAGTGCGGTGGGCACTTCAATGCCCTATTATATACACTTGCCCACGGCGTCGGGAAAACCAGCACCGGCGAAGGATTGCTCGGAATTGCGGCGTCCGAATGCCGGAAATGGCCCTCCGTTTTTGGCCCGTCCGACCCCGCCAATCCGCGCCGACGAAGGGCCCTTAACCGGCTCGCTTCCCTTACAGTCGGCACAAATCGGGATTTCTGTCGGGGGAGCCGCTGGAAATGCCAGAAATTTACGATATTTTTTGTATGGAACTTGAATGTTTCCGCCATCCAGTCAAACTACAAGGCTGTATACCGGACTCGGCGATGTGTCGGGTCGATCGCAGGCGCTTCAAAGGGATATGGCATCCATGCAGCAGCACCACGAAGACGAAGGCCCGCTGGAGATTGCGCTGGTCGGCGACTTGACCGATAATGAAGTCGAGCTGACCGACAAGCTGTTGTCGGTCGAGCCCGGCGGTGAGTGCACGCTGTTCATCGATTCGCCCGGTGGCAGCCCGTACTGCGCCATGTCGCTGATGACGCTGATTCTGGTCCGCGGTTTGCGCGTGACGGGCATCGTGACGGGCGAATGCTCGTCGGCCGCCCTGTGGCCGCTTGCCGCTTGCGAGCGGCGTCTGGTTACTTCGTACAGCGTGCTGTTGTTCCACCCCATGAAGTGGCAGAGCGAAGAGCACGTGGGACTGGCCGAAGCCGCCGAGTGGGCTCGCCATTTCGGCAACCTCGAGCAGGACATGGATTCGCTGCTGGCCGACCTGTTCGGCCTGCCCGAGTCGGAAATGGAAAAATGGATCAAGCCGGGCCGTTACGTTTCGGGGGCAGAACTGGCCGCAGCGGGCCTGGCGGAAATCATCGACCTGCGTCGCTTCCGCACAACTCGGACCAACGGAACCAGCGCCCCGCCCAGGCGCCGCAAGCGCATCCAGATTGCGACCTCCGAAGCGTCGCGCCCCGCCGCCCAGCGCCGTTAAAGTTCCGCTGGCGGATCGAGCTGTCGTTGCGGCCCAGTGCTCAATTGCGATAGCCGTCGTGACACGTGGCGCACGATTGCCGCAGTGTTCCGGCGGCCTGGCGTGCCTCGTCGTAGTTGCCTTGTCGCGCCGCGTTGCGGACCGCTAGCGCCTGCTGCCGCATCTGTTTGGCGTACTCGACGTACGTCGGGTCGTCGGCAAACTCGAAACCCTCGCGCGTGATCGCCTCGGCCAGGGCAGCCACGATTTGCGACTCGTGATTGAGCCGCTCGACGTTGTTTGTGAACTCCTCGTTGTTGGCCGTCAGCGGTGAAAGCACTTGTTGCTGGGCCTCCTCCAGACGCTTCATCAAAGACGGCCGGTCCGCCAGCTTCGACCAGTTCGGTTGTGCCGCCGCGCCGGGCAACGACAAGGATCCTCCGCGGACGAGCAGTTGTAAGTCCTCCGAGCGGGCCTTGGCTTGCTCGTAGGCCGCGTCGCTCCCCTCTGCGCAAGCCAAGGCGGCTTTGCCCACCAGATCACGCAACGGGGCCGCTTCCTCCTGCCAGCGGATCCGCCCGCCGTAGTCGGCCACGATGGCCAGCATCGCGGCCAGCGTGCTCAAGCTCGTGCGAGCCTGGCGAAACGCGCCGCTTTTGAAGCGAGTCGGGTTTTCGACCATTTCGGACAGCTTGATCTGCTGAGACTTGATTTCGTCCTCGACCGCTTCGGCCGCGATGAGATTCGACCAGTCGCTCCCGGCCGCTGCGGCGGGCTCGCCCGCTGTCGTACCCGCAGCCGCCGCAGGCGCGGACGTGCCGTCGGCGGGCTCGGGCCGCGCGCCGACGAGCTTCTCGCGGGCGTCCGGGAAAAACGCATCGCGAATGCTCTTGCTGAATTGCGGAGGGTTGGCCCGGCGGACACGCGCGGGCGCGTGTGTTTGACCAACCGCGGGCAGCGCGGCCGCCACCAACAGGGCCAACGCCAGCGCGGGACCGAATCGGACGAGGTGGCGAAAACGGGTCAGGAAACGGGGGTCTGGCATGCTTCGATTATGCGATCGGGGCGCGTCGTTGACAACTTCCGCCGCACGCGCCGTGCCCCTTCGGCCACGCCGTACGCAAAGCTCGGGGTATAATTGGGGCAATGAGCGCCACGCCTCGTTCCACGCGCCGCGAGTTTCTCACCGGCCAGGCAGCCGTCGAAGCCGCCGGTGCGTTCGGGGTCGAGCTGGGCGATTCCCAGGACCTCGGCACTGACGAGAGTTACCTGCTGCGGCTCTCGCGGCGGGCCATGGCGTGCACGTTCGAAGTCTTTCTCAACGCGGGCCAATATCCGCACGGCACCGAGACGGCGATTGCGGCCCTCGACCTGGTCGACCGGCTGGAAGACCAGCTTTCGGTCTACCGCGATGAAAGCGAGATCTGCCGGTTGAACCGCGCGGCCGCGCTGTTGGCGGTCGCTGTCGAACCGCGCTTGTTCGACTTGCTTAGCCGGGCCGTCGAAATACACCGCGCCACGGGCGGGGCTTTCGACGTGACCGCCGGCAGGCTGTCCGACGTATGGGGTTTTACACGCCGTCACGGCAAGATTCCCGCCGACGAGGACCTGCAAGCGGCGCGGGAGTGCGTCGGCACGGAGTACCTGGAGCTCGACCGCGAAGCGCAGAGCATTCGCTTCGCTCGACCGGGTCTGGAAATCAACCTGGGGAGCATCGGCAAGGGATATGCGCTCGATCGCTGCGCCGAGTTGCTTGAATCCGCTGGCGTGCACGATTTTCTGTTGCACGGCGGAAGTAGCAGCGTGCTGGCACGCGGCGCTCACGGAGGCGTGCCTCGGTCCGAGGAAGCAGACGCGGGGGCATGGCACGTAGGGGTGCGCCATCCGCTGCACCCCGAGCGGCGACTGGGACAATTACGGCTGTCGAACCGCGCGCTGGCCACCTCCGGCTCGGGAACGCAGTTTTTCGTTCACCAGGGGCGACGCTATGGCCACATCCTCGATCCGCGCAGCGGCTGGCCCGCCGAAGGCGTGTTGTCGACCAGCGTGCTGGCCCCCTCGGCCGCTGAGGCCGACGCGTTGGCCACGGCCTTCTACGTCATGGGGCCGCGGCATGCGGCGGACTTTTGCCAGACGCGTCCCGACGTTTCGGCCGTCTTGCTTTGTCCCGCGCCGCGAGCCGGCAGCGTGCAGATCCATCGACTCAACCTGGACGAACGCGATCAGGGCGGGCTGGACGATCCAACCGGGGAACCGTCCGACGGTCAGACGGATCGGCCGGAGGGCTGAGGCAGCTGGCGGCGCGGGGCCAGAGGCCGCACTTTGACATATTCAACGCCCCGAGCGTCCCGGTAGAATACGACCTCAACGTGAAAGCTCTGGATCAGGCTGGCCAGGCACCATTTTGTTCGATTTACCGCTCGATCATGTGTCGTACGTCGGGATCGTCGTGATCCTGGTGCTCACCGGGTTAGGGTTGCCGATCCCGGAAGAGGTGCCGATCGTGGCGGCCGGCATCGCTCAGTTCGGACGGTCAGCTCCATCCCTGGCTGGCGTTCGCGTGCTGCGTCGTCGGCGCGCTGGCCGGTGACTCGGTGTTGTACGCCATCGGCTATCACTTCGGTCATTCGCTCGTGTACCGGCATCCGCGGTTCGCCCAACTGCTACACGCCGAGCGCGAGGCGAAGATCGAGCAGATGATCCGCAAGCACGAAGTCAAGGTGCTGTTCCTGTCGCGGTTTATCGTCGGCGTGCGGGCACCGGTGTATCTGGCCGCCGGGATCCTGCGCATTCCCTTCCTGCGGTTCCTGTTGATCGACGCGGTGTGTGCCACTTCGGTCGTCGGATTGTTCTTCGGGCTCAGCTACGCCTACGGCGATCGCTTGACCCGGCTCATCCGGCAGTCTGAAATAGGGTTGACGGTCGTCATTGCCGTGGCGGTCCTGGCGGTGCTGGGGGTCTGGTATTGGAAGCGTCGCCGTCGCAAGCCCGCGGCCACCACCGACGCCGAGCCGGCCGGCGAAGAAACCTGCGCTGTCGGCGCCGACGAATCCAAGAGCCTGTAATCACGTCCGCTGTCGCCGAGCGACCTCGATTGAAAGGCGCCGGCCGGCGGTGGTAGCCGAACGACATCCCATGAGACGGATTCTGGCCATCTGGACAATCTGCGCGCTGTCGAGCGTGTCATTCTGCGCGGCCCAGGTCGCGGACAAGCGACCCGCTATTCCGTTCAAGCCCAGCCAGGTCAACTCCGCACGCCTGCGGTGGATGCAGTACAAGATGGTGACGGGGCGCGTGGTGGCCACGAGCCCTTACCCCGAGGGGATGAACATCTCGTTCGGGCCGTCGGTGCTGGGCGGCCGATTGCGCGAGCAGCTGCAAATCCTGCTGCTGAAGGACCAGGTCAGCGTCCATTACGAGTTGGCCGGCGACGGCCAACAGCTCTCGATCGCGCTGTCGGAAAACGGCGATTTTTCGATTTCGCGCAGCGCGCGACGAGCCCGTCCTATGCCCTGGAGTATACGCAACGGACCGGCAAGCCGGTGGTGCTTTCGGTCGTCGACGAAAAAACGCGTCGCGTCGAAAGCGGCGACGGTTTCTGGCAATTATACATCGCCGCGCCGGAACTGGTGCGGGATGAGTTGGTGCCGTGCCTCGAGTTGTTGCGTCCCGCCTGGCAATTGGCGGCCACCGGCGCCGCGATCGAAGAGGCGCTGTTTCGAGCCGCCCAGGCCCCCGGCGTTCTGGACCAGCGCGGCTGGCCGCGGCTGGTCGATGAATTGGGAGCTCCCAGCTTTTCGCGCGCGCGAGCGCGCCCAACGCGAGTTGTATCGCCAGGGGCAGGCGATCCTGCCGTACCTCGAAGCGCTCGATCACCAGGCCCTGGATGCCGAACAAGTGGCCCGCGTTGACGAGCTAATCAACGCCTTGGCGGTCGAATACGAGGATACGACCAGCCGTATCGCCGCCTGGCTGGCCGGCGATCCGAAAATCTGGCTATCGCTCGTCGATCGTCCGCAAGCCGCCAAGCGCCGGGCGGCCGTGCGACAACTGGAACGGCTGCTGGGCGAATCGATCGAGTTTGATCCCGCGGCCGATGCGGCTACCCGGCAGACGCAGCTCGACAAGCTGCGCGAGCGGTTGAAGGCATTGCCGACGTCGCCGGCCGAGGTGAAGCGGTGATGCTTAGCAGCCTGTTGACTGTTAGTCCCACCACCAGGCTTCCAGCGGCAAATCGCCGGCCGCCGACAACGTGCGTCCGTTCTTCAGCCGGCCGTCGGTGTCGCTGCGCAGGGCGTCCGCTCGCACGTATCGCCAAGGCTCGGCCAACACGCCGCCGCTGACGCCCACCAACAGGTGCTTGCCGTTCACGCGGCGATGGTTGATCACGCTCTCGACGCTCTGCGGCGCCGGACCCAGCTCGACGGCGTACTGCTGCGGATCGCCGAAGCAGGTCATGTGCCAGCCGACCCGCTCGGCCAGCTTCTCCTGTTCAACCAGCGCCGCGACCAGTGCCAAATCAAAGATGTTTTCCAGGTCGGCATACACGGGATACTTGTGGGCCAATTCGCCGAAGTGCGCGGTGAAACGGTTGGCGAACTCCTGGTTGGTCGCATCGGATTGCCCGGTGTGCACGCGCTCGCCAAGTTGGGTCAACAGTTCGTTTTCGCTGAGCACTTGCACGCCGGGGCCGCGGATCTCAAAGGCATCGTGGTCCTGCGAAGCCGAGAGGGCCGTGTAGCGGAGCGTGAACCACCAGCGGAGCACGCTCAGCGGCGGCGGAGCTTCGCCGGGCGCCACGTGGATCAAATCCAAGTAGCTCGGCACGTCGACGGTCCCCTCTTCCAGCCCCATGCCCACCAGCTTCATCCGATAGTCGGCCTCGACCAGCACGCGGGCCACGCGGGTGCGCGGGTCGATCCCTTCGATCGAGATGGTTTGCCGGCCCATGCAATCCCGGATCTTTTTGAGCCAGGCGGACCGCTGGCCGGGCTTAAGCGGCGTGGCGCTTGATTCTTCGGCGAAGGCCTTCGTTCGCGCGAGTCCTTGCTGGGTGGGGTTGATCGAGCAGGTGAAGGTCCCCTGTGGCGTCGAATGCAGATAGCGAAACAGGACCACCAGGTCGTCCAGTTGCAACACGGGACGACCCGTGTGCTTGCTCACGTCGCGGCCTTCAGTGTCAGTGCCGCCAGGGACCGGCCGGTCCGACGAGTACCAGGTCTCCCGATTCGGGATAGATGAGCACGTATTGGATCTTTTCGAGCCCTGCCAGGTGCAACATCTCGTCGTCGGGGCGCCGGCCCAAGGCCAGGCACAACTGCACGTGCTTTTCCAGACGCGTGAGCGAAACCTTGCGCAACGGAGATCGCTGTTGCGCGTCGGCGTTGTCCGCAGCACGGGATGCATCCAGCCGGGCGATTTGCAGCCCGGTGGTGGTCTCAGGAGCCAGTACGCGGCGCAAGACTCCATCGGGATCGACGAAGACGCCGTTTTGAAACGACGACACGTGAGCATTGCCGCCGACGGTGTCCCACGTGTTCGGCGCGATGGTGTCGGTGATCAGATCGATGAGCTGAGTGAAATTGGCCATACCACCAGCGGCGCCGGTGCGTCGCGCCGCCGGGACGAAGGATGTCGCGGGCCGACTCGATGGTGGCGTTGCGGACACGATCGTCGGACACTGCCGACAGCGTGTAAACGGCCTCGTCGCGCCCACCGGCCCGGGCTTGCACGACGGCCAGGTTCGCCAGCCACGCGTCGCGCTGGGCCGCGTCCGGCAGACTTCGCGCGGTCGCCAGCGCCGGGGCGAATTCTCCGGCAGCAAGTTGCGCTGCAAACTGTTCGCGCAGATTGGGCTCGGCGGCGCAAGCGCCGGGCATTGGCTCCACGCGAGCATCCATGAGAAGGTGGCGATCGAGCAAAGACGAACACACCGCGAAGCAAGACGTGGCGCTAGCATGAACGGGAGAGCCTGTTCCGGAGATAGGTGATAGGAAGCCCTCCTGGCCAGCCTAGCTCAACCCCCCGGAAAATCAACACAAATGGCCACCCGCGGGCAAAAAACGCGAGAAAACGCAAAAAACAAACGGCCCGCCCGAGCCGAAGCCCGGACGGACCGTTGTGTTTCACTGTCAAGGAGACCGCTCAAAGAGTCTCGCTGCATGTCTGCCGTGGATCAGCCACCGCAGCCACAGCTCGGCTCGCACACCGGAGCGCAGCACGAGGGCTCACAGCAACTGGGGGCACAGCAGCTCGGCGCACAGCAGCTCTTGCGGCAGCAGTGGTGGAACAGCCGGCAGCGGTGACGGTGGCACTTCGGCGCACAGCACGAAGGGGCGGCACAGCAGGCCGGTTCCGGAGCACAGCAAGCCGGTTCCGGAGCACAGCAGGCGGGCTCACAGCAGCTCGGCGCACAGCAGCTCTTGCGGCAGCAGTGACGATGGAACAGGCGGCAGCGGTGACGGCAGCACTTCGGGGCACAGCACGAGGGCGCGGCACAGCACGACGGCTCGGGCGCACAGCACGACGGCGCGGCCGGCGCACAGCACGACGGCTCGGGTGCACAACACGAAGGCTCACAACAGCCGCCAAACAGGCGGGCTTCGGCCTGCGAGGCCGAAAGCACAAACAGGCCGGCCAACAGCAGGGCCGGCAACACGATCCGGGATTTCATGGACGGAACTCCTAAACAGAAACTATCGGGGGATTCCATTGCTCCTCCGCTCCCATGCCAACTGCCTCTGGCGCATTGTTCTGCGAAATTTCAGGCAGGCCTGTGGAACGGCGTTCTGACGCTTTCACGCGGAAAGCCTCGCTGTTGGTTATCGTCGACCCAGGTGGAACCGCTTAGTTTCTCCCTGCATTTCGCCTAAACTTCCGAGTCTCCGCGCACACACGAACGGAATCTATCGATTCTGCGGCAGCCCCCCGCGCGCACTCCAAGCGAAAACGCCGAAGTCTGCAAATACGAACCCCGGATTCGCCCGCAGAATCGGCACGAAGCGCACCGCCGCGCTGCGATTCGCCGCTTGCGGTTTAGCAGGCCGCACGAGGCGTCGGCGCAAGTTCGGCGTCCACCGAGAAATGCTTGCCGCACGGCGACGTAGCGCCGGCGTCGCGCCGATTTGCCGCGCTACCTCTTGCCGCGCTCGTGCTCGGCCGCCATGGCCAGCGCCACCAGATACGGCACCGGCTCACTCCCCAGGGCATTCAACACGGTGCCCCCCGCCGTGAAAACGTGCGTCACGTCCTCCGGCCGGCCGTACTGCTCCAGCGCAGCCCCCCCTTCGCCACCGCCAACGTACACCTCCGCGCCGGCGTCGGCGAGCCGTTTGAGTTGCCCGACAAACCGCCGGGTGCCTTCGGCAAACTGCGGCTCCTCGAACTTGCCGAACACGCCGTTGTGAAACGCCACGGCCCGGCGTCCCTTGGTGCGCTCGATGAATTCCCCCACTTTGCGAGCGAACAGCTCGCTGGTCTTGGGTCCCACGTCGAGCTGCTGGTCGCCCGGCCCGATCACCTCGCTGGTGCGTCCGTCTTGCAGGACGAAATCCACGGGGAGCACGAACTCGATCCCCTTTTCGCGCCCCTCGGCGATCATCCGCCGGGCCTGCTCGATCCGCTGGGGCGGAATGAAATAGGGTTTGTCCGCATGGCCGGGGTCTTCGGCGATGCCCAGCGAGAAGCGGCCGCCGTCCAGCTCCGCGGCGGCCTTCTTCAAAGCCATGGCCAACGAGCCGGCCGTAAAGACCATGTGAATCTTGCCGCGGCCGATCATCGCCTCCAGGTCGTCGAGCTTGTCCGTCTTCAGACCGCTGAAGACGACTAACTCGGTATCCAGGCAGCGAAGCATCGGCCCGTCGAATTCCGCGGCCACGTAGCGACCCAGCGCGACGCGGCTCATCGCGGCCGGCACGATCGTGGTCGACGTGTCCAGACTGCCGGCCGACAGGGCTTCGTTGACGTAAACCGTGGCGATCTTCTCGGCCATCTGGTTGGCGAATCGGGCGAGCGATTCGGACAATTTTGGCAAGTCCGCCGGCGTGGCTTTCCACAGCACCCGTTCGATGTCGTAGCGCCGGGTGTTTTCCAGCACGAGGATGCTCGCCGGCGGACTCTCCTGAATCGTTTTCGCGACGTGATCGGCCACGCTGAGCGACGAGGGGTCGAGCCAGTCTTCCACCAGCGGCACGTCGCACTTCATCAGCTCGGCGAGGCGGGCGGCTACCTTGGCCAGGGTTTCCTCGGGCTTGCGGCCACGATGGCCGAAGAGGATCTGCTTCCAGCCCTGCTCGCGGCCGAACGTGAGCGTGTCGACCATCGAACGCAGGCGGATATCGCCCTCGCCGATTTTCGCCCCGGGCTTGGCATCGACGTCGCCGCGCACCAACACCGGCGTGCCGCTGGGCACGTCCGCCAACGAATCGAGCCGGGGAATCATCTTCAGATACTCGGCGAGCGTCCGCTGCGGCCGAACACCGTCGACGTCCAACAGATACTGGCACCAGCGGAGCATCTCAGTCGGGAGTAACGCTCATCTGCAAGCTCCTCGAGCGCACAAGGCGCAAATCATTGTCGGGGCATGACGCACCGCCCACCGGTGGGCGAGCGCGACGTTCAGGACATGGCGGCTGGCAAGTCGATGGTTCGCGCGCGATCGCGCGCCAGGCCAATGTAGCGAAGAAAGCGAGAATTGACCACGGCCGAGCGCCGTCGGAGAGCGACCGTCACGCCTTTGCTTGCCGCACGCTACTTGACGGACGCGGGCTTGCCGGCGACTTCCGGCTGGGCGGACGGCGAATCGTCGCTTTCGACGAGCACGTCGGAAAGGCGCTTTTCGAACGCCGCCTTTTCCTGCTCGTACGCGTCCAGTTCCCCTTGGGCCAGGTTTTCGCCGGCCAGCAGCTTGTCGAGATACGCCGGCAGGGTCTCGGGCAGCTTCGGATCGTAGCCGATGTGGTAGTACTGCACCGTGCCGTCGCGACCGAGCACGATCGTGGTGGGCAGTCCCTCGAGCTGAAACACGCGATCGGCGATTTGCTCCTGATCGCGGACGATGGGAATCGTCAGGTTGTGTTTCTCGAAAGCCTCGGCGACGGCCGCGTTGGTGACGGTCAGGTCGTCCTTGCTGACGGCCAGAAACACGATCTCGTCGTTGTCCTTGTACTTCTGATACACCTGTTCCAAGAGCGGCAGCCCCTCGAAACACCAGCCGCACCAGGTGGCCCAGAGGTCCAGCACCACGACCTTGCCGGCCAGCGAATCGCTGGCCCAGGGCCGTGCCGTCCAAGGCCACGAACGTGAACGGTTCGATCGGCTGGGCCAGCAGCGCCGGCGGTGCCTCGGGCGGCGGCATCACGAACTTTTTGACCAGCTTGAGTCCTCGGGCAATTCCACCTGGAACGCCGACGTCTTCGATCGGTGCGTCGACGGCCGCCCCGCGAAACTCAGCCCACAGCCGGGCCAGCGGAAACCGCTTGCGGATCGTGTCGAGCGGAAACTCGTACTTCACCAGCAGCCCGCTTTCCTTGTCGATCCACATCACGCCCCGGCCGTCCGGTCCGGCCAGCTCGATCCGCCAGCACTTCTTTCCCAGGAATTCCGAGTCGGAAAGCTGCTTGGGCGTGCAGTCGCGCGTGAGCCGGGCAATCGGATTCTCCTCCGCCAGCAGCACCAATTGCGGCAGCTCGACGCCGAGCTGCCCGTGCATGGCCTTGTCGAGCATTTCGTCGGACTGCAGCTCGGCGAGATCGATTTTCTCGGGGCACTCTTCGACGAGCACCTGCCCGGGCAGCGATTGGACCATCGCCCGCAGCAACGTGCCGTCGGCCACGCTCATCGTGTCGAGCACGTGTACGCGGAGCTTGTTGGGGCGGGCCAGCGCCACGGAAAACGGCAGCGAGCGAAACTGGTCCTCCGGCGCGCCGTCGACCAAGAAATCGCAGCTCGCCGGCGTCCTGGTAGGTCTTGGCCGCGCTGGTAGCGCTCGGCCAGGGCGGCCAGACGCTCGCGCGGGCTGGGCCTCGGCGGCCTTGATGCTGGCCGTGCGGCGCCGACGATTGTCCGCAGCCGGCGGCCAGCAGCGCGGCGAATGTGGCCAACGAGTCAGAGAACGAACGAGCCGGTCGGCAAAGCGTTTCATAGGATCCTTCCTGGCGAGAAATGATGGACGGCTCGGAGTGCGGCGCGGTGGCCGCGCCGTAGGCAGCCGGCGAGGACGAGGATTATTCGCAACTTCCGCCGGCGCGTAAAGCTCGACTTCTTGACCGGCTGCGCAAGGGCCCCCTATGATGCCCCAGGGACTGCGCGGGCGAAGATTGGCCCCGGGGGCACCGACACGGTCGTTTTGAGCCGCCGCCATGATGCTTTCACTGCGCTACGGAACCGATGCGAATTGGACCTGGACGTCGAAACCGATGCCCTGGTGGCGGTTTGCGATGCGCCGCGCGGCACTCCGCTGGCGAGCGTGAGCCAGGCCGTGGCCGAGGCTCTGGCAGCGCCGCTCGCGTTTCCGCCCCTGGTGCAAGCAGCCTTGGCCGGCGACCGGGTCGTGCTGGCATTGGAACATGGCGTGCCGCAAGCGGCGGCGATCGTGGCCCAAACGATTGCCAGGCTCGCCGCAGCCGGCGTTCGCGCGGCGGACATTGCCGTCGTGCGCAGCGCCCGACGACGCGCAGTCGAGCGTGCGCGGACCCGCTGGCAGCATTGCCCGAGTCGATGCGCGGCGAGGTCGACCTGCCGCGTGCATGATCCGCGCGATCGCGAGAGTCGCTCAGCTACCTGGCCGCTTCGACCGACGCCCAGCCGATCTATTTCAACCGGGCGATCTTCGACGCCGACCTGGTGATTCCGATCGGCGTCGTTGCGGCTGCCCGAGGCGCTCGGCTATCACGGCGTCAACTCGGCCCTGTTTCCCACGTTTTCCGACGCGGCGAGTCTCGGCCGGTTTCGCTCGACCAAGATCAATGAGCCCGGCCAGCGCGGCCAAGCTTCGCCAGCAGGTGGACGAAGTGGCCTGGCTCTTGGGCTCGCGATTCACGATTCAGGTGGTGCCGGGCACCGGCGAGGACGTGTTGCACGTCTTGTGCGGCGACGCCGAGGCCGTGTTGGCAGCTGGCACGCGACTTTGCCAGGCCGCCTGGAGCTTCCAGGTGCCCAAGCGCGTGGAACTTGTCGTGGCGGCCATCGGCGGCGATGCCACGCAGCAAACTTGGGAAAACGTGGGCCGGGCCTTGTCGGCCGCCGCTCACGCCTTGGCCGACGACGGCGACGTCATCCTGTGCACGCAGCTTGCCGAGCGGATTGGTCCGGCGATCGGACGCATCCTCGGCGCCGACGATCTCGACGTCGCGCTGCGCGAAATCGCCCGCGAGCGGGCGACCGACGCGCCGGCCGCCGCCGAGCTGGCCAGGGCCTTCGAGCGCGGCAAGGTCTTTCTGGTCAGCGAACTCGCCGACGACCTGGTCGAGGATCTGGGCCTGTTGCCCCTCTCCGCCGATAGCGTTTCGCACGTGGCCGGACGCTACGGTTCGTGCCTCGTGCTGGCCAATGCCCAATATGCGCAGGCCCGCCCCAGCGGCAAGTCGGCCAGCGCAGGCCGCCTGGCCCGCAAGTCGAACTCATGAACGCCGGACCATCCCAACCGCCGTGGCGCGAGCAGTACAACGCGCTCGTCCGCCGCGCGGGCCTGGTGGCGCTCGATCGCACGCAAATCGAGCTCGTCGGGCAGCGATCGGGCCCGCTTCCTGCACAACTTGTGCACGAACGAAGTTAAGAAGCTCCAACCGGGTACCGGCTGCGAAGCGTTTTTGACCACGGTGCAAGGCAAGACCCTGGCGCACGGGTTCATCTTTGTCGGCGCCGATACGCTCGTCTTCGATACGGTGTCCGGCGAGGGGGAGAATATCCTCAAGCATTTGGACAAGTACCTCGTGAGCGAGCAGGTGACGCTCGTGGATCGCACGGGTGAATGGGCGGAACTGCTGCTGGCCGGCCCCTCGGCGGAAGACACCTTGGTCTCGCTCACCGACGCGCCAGTGCCGGAAGGCCGCTTGTCCACGCGGCATGGTTGAAGTCGCCGGTACGCCGGTTTGGGTGCGGCGCGTCGACATTGCGGGGCCTGACGGATTCTTGCTGAGCTCGGCTTGGGAGCAAGCGTCGGGGGTGGTCCGATCGCTGTGCGAGTCGGGCGTCATCGACTGCGGACCCGAGGCCTTCGAAGCGGCCCGCATCGAACGCGGATTTCCGCTGCACGGGCGCGACATTTCCGACCAGAACCTGCCGCAGGAAGTCAATCGGGACGTGCTGGCGATCAGCTTTGTAAAGGGCTGCTACCTGGGACAAGAAACCGTGGCCCGCATTGATGCCCTGGGACACGTCAACAAGCGGCTCGTCGGATTGCGGTTCGCCGGAGCGACGGTGCCGGAGGCGGGCACGGAGCTCACCGTCGACGGGCAAACGGCCGGCCACGTAACTTCGGCCGCGTACAGTCCTCGGCTATCAGCCCCGTTGGCCCTGGGCTACGTTCGTCGCGGCAAGGAAGCCCCCGGCACGCGGCTCGACTCAGCCGAAGGCGAAGCCGAGGTCGTCTCGCTGCCGGTGAGCTAACCCGCGCCGGCCGAATGGGCGATGGTGATTCCCCGGCCAAACCGTTCGAGCCACTGCCGCAGCCGGCCGGCGACGTCGACTTCGGCGGGCACCTGGCCGATCCGTTGATACTCGTCGCCGGAGAGCGCACCGCGCAAGCGATCGAGAAAGATGCGCGCATCTCGTCGCAAAACGCCTCGGTGGCCGCCGCATCCAACTCGTGACTCACCAACTGGACGACGTCGGTTTTCCGCTCGCGTCGCATGGCGATGAGTTTGCCGGCTTGGGCCTTCAACATCCGCTCGCCGGTGAAGGCCCGTCGCAGTTGTCCTGCGGACGTGAACTGATAGACGCGGGCGGCGCCGAAATAGATGCTCAAACTGCCGTCACGTCGAAACCCGGCCACGGTGTCCTCCGGTTCGCCGGCGAGCCGCAAGCTCACGCGCTCGACCAATGCGGTCGCTTCGGCCAGCAAGTCTTCGCGGTCTTGCTCGTGGCGGGCCATGGCGGCTGGGGTTATTGCTCGTTCGTGGCGTGGGGTGCCTTCGAGGACGACGTGGTCGGTGCTGACCGTCAGGCCGCGTTCGTCCACCACGGTGAGAAAGGCCACCAGCGGTCGCCCGGCCGGCAATCGGGCGGAGATGGCGTGTGTGGCCGTGTTGACGTCGGCGGGCACGGTCGTCCACTTTCGCTCGGGCCACGCGCCGGTGTCGAGCGTATAGTGCAGCGCAGGCCGATTTGAGCGGCACCGATACCTTGAAATCGGCGGAAGCGGTGGACCCGTCGATCTTGAGCGGTCCCAAGTTGGCCAACGGCTGGCCGCCTTTGAGCAGGCTGTCGACGAAGGCGCCGATTTCCGGCGGTGCCCAGCCCGCTGGGTGTCCGTGCGGCATGTTCACGGTCACGCACAGAGTCCGAGGAGCCGTGACCAGCTCGTACGACTTTCGATAGCTGTCGAGCTGATAGTGGCGGTCGTTCGTGCCGTTGACGAACAGGATCGGACATTGCACGCCGGGCAGGTATTGGGACGGATCGAACTCGGCGAGCCACGTTCGTCGCGCCGCGGGCGAAAGCTTGTCGAAGACGCCCGCCTCGCGCCAGCTACTGTTGTCGCCCAGAAAGCCGCAACCGTAGACCGGCACGGCCGCCTTCAACCGGTGGTCGATGCCGGCCACGATGCAGGTCAGATATCCGCCCCAACTGATGCCGGTGATGCCGATGCGGTTGGCGTCGACTTCCCCCCGGGCAGCAAGCAGCGCGTGCCCGCGCAAGACGTCAGCCACGGCCTGATAGGGCCAGGTGTCTGGCAGTTTGTTGGTTTCCAGCGCATAGAACTTCGCCCCGTCGTCCTGCGGCGGCCCGCCATCGGCCAGCCGCTGTCCGTCGGGGCCGTTTCCGGCCAGGTCCATGGCCAGCGCGACGTAGCCCCGCTCGGCCCACAGTCGGGCCCACTCGGCAAACGCTTTGCCGCCGCCGCCGTGCACCAAGCAGCATCGCCGGAAACGGACCGGACGGGTCCTCCCTCGCCGGGAACCGCGTAGTAGGCGAAGACGGACGTGTCGTGCCCCTGGTAGCGTTCGCCCGGGATAGCGAACGGCCCACAGGTTGCCATCCTTGTGATCGACCACCAGGGGCGTCTCGGTCGCCAGCAACCGCTCGACGTCCCAGAGGGCCGGCGTTTTGGTCGGCTCGGCGGCCGAAAGGCAAGTGGCGACCAGTAACAGGCCGATTGTCGTGCAAGCGGCTCGCACGCGCATCGGGGGCCTCCGGCCGATTAGTCGAACCTTTCAGATAGGGATCGATCGTCAACCGCATCAGAACGGGCCCGAACACGGTCGTCGACGTTGCCGCGCAGCACCTGGCGACCCAACGCGACGGCCCGCTCTTCCGTCCAGCGGCGGTCGACGACGAACCGCTCGGCCAGAATCTTGGCCAGAATCCGCTTGTACATGGCGAACTTCGGCAGCGCGAACTCCAGCTTGTACATGTCGCTGTAGTAGCCGATTTGCTTGGTGCGCGGCACGGCTTCCAGCCGGGCGGCCGCGTCGTGCTCGATGTAGGTGGGCGTGTTCGAATACCACCAATGCCCGTTGGTCAGCACGTTGGGAAAGATCCAACTGTAGCTGGCCAGTTCCTGATTCGTGACGCTGGCCAGCACCGAAATCGGGAACTTCACCTGGGGAAATGCGTTGAACAATTCGCGATATTGGATCAGCGACACGCGGCTGTCGTACAAATCCCGCCCCTGGAACACGCCGTCGGCATACACGCCTCGATTCACGCCGATCATCAGGTCGAAGGGCAGCTTGAACTCGGCACAGTACTCGGCCAGCGTCCAGAAGACGAAGTGCCCCAGTTCGCGACGCTGTGCTTCGGTGGACGTCGAGTCCGCGGGCAAAGACGTCGTCGAGGGCCGCGGCGGCCGCCGATGCGTCGATCTTCGCCGGAGCGAAATCCGGCGGCAGCGAAATCGCGCAGGCCCGTGCTCCGCGTCCGGTGAAATGCTCGAACAGCTTGCCGATCGCCGCCCGTAGCGATCTTGGCATCGCGTACCGACTGTGCCGCTGGCCTTGTCGAGCCGCTCGCGCACGGCCGGCTGGGCCAGGTGAAACACCAGGTCGTCGGTCCGCAGGCATGGGACATAGAGCGACGTGTCGAAGCCGGCCAGCGGATCGTCGAAGTCGTTCGTCAGAAACACCGCCTCAGATTGCTGCGCTTGAGCACCTCGGCGGCCCAGTCGGGCGAGCGCATGGCGGCTTCGGCCCGATCGTACAGCGACTCCCAATTGTCGGCGGTCACGGCGTCGTGCTGGAAATCGAAAAACGTCTGGCACATCTCGATGAGCCAACTCGATTGGATCGTGTTTTCCAGCATGCCGAGGTATTCGACCAGCCGGCCCACCTTTTCCTTCGGTGCGAGCCCCGGCTCTTCGATCCGCTCGCGCGGCATGCCGGCCGAATGGGCCAGCTCGGTGTAATAGTGGTAGCCCAGGATGTCGGCCAGCGTCGTGGAAGCCGGCGCATGGGCATTGATGTGCGTATGCGGATCGACCAGGACGATGGCGTCCAGCGCTTGAAAAAGTCGCTCACGGAGATCTTGGGACATGGCGGCACGCGCAGGGTGAACGAGCGGGTCCAACGGCTGTTGCGACCCAATCTGCCAGGATCGGCCGCGCGACGCAAGTCTCGGGACAACCGGCGACGCAACCAAGGGCTACGCCGTCAGCGGCAGCGCTTCGTCGAGAAACGACGCCCAGTGGCGCAGGACCGCGGCCTTGTCGTCGCGGCGATCCAACAAGACGCCCAATACTCGGGCACGGAGGATGACCCCTTTTTCCAGCCGGTCGGTAAACAGCTCGTGCCGCAATTGCAGCCGATACTCGGTGCCATGCAGCCAGCCGTCCCAGTGCGATGCCTGCGCATCGCTGGGGTGGACCATCTCCGCGTAGCTATATTGCCGGCCTGGCAGGCGAAACAGGTAGCAGAACGGCGCTCCGACGGATTCCGGATCGGGGTCGTTCTGGGGCGGCACGAGGCTCGAAAACGCTCCCCCGTCGGCGTCGGTCAGTTGAAAGGCCTCGCTAGC
Source organism: uncultured Planctomycetota bacterium (assembly GCA_963711515.1). GTDB lineage: Bacteria > Planctomycetota > Planctomycetia > Pirellulales > PALSA-1355 > CAVQEL01. The sequence goes on from CAVQEL010000012.1 coordinate 43,506, forward strand.
CAGCAACTGGCTGCCCAATGCCAGTCGCGGACAACTGTCGAGCAGGGCCGTTTGCACCGACGCCACCAGCTCGATGGCGGCAATGGCACCCTGGCGCGGGTGCGAGTCGGCACGCCAGTAAAGCTCGCGCTCGCAGGTTCTCCGCGGGGCGGTCGGCATAGGCGGCCACCAAATCGCCGCCGCGTACATAGCGATCGACCACCTGGGAGTTGTTTTGTGCCGCGACGGGCGCCAGGTCCGGCGCGAGTGGATGAAAACTCGGCGAGCGGGCTGCCGTCGGCAATGGCCTGTTGCAGTCCGGCGGACGGATTCGACGTATCGACGAGCGCCGCAAAGCGTTCGAAACTCACGCGTGCCACGCGGGCGTCGACTTCTTGCCAGCGCTCGATCATGCCCAGCACCCGCGACTGGCTGAAGGATGTGCAACGAGCAATAAAAAACCCCGCCGCTCACACAAGGCAAGACGGCGGGGCCGGAACAGAGAAGAGGCCAATCGATCTACGAGCGTTTAAGAAACTCAGATAAGGCCAATTGTCACAGAGGACAAATCGGAACTCGCAGTCGAACTACGGAGCGTCCCCTCTGTTCGCTGTTGATCTTACCACAACGACTCGCAGAGGCAATAGTTTCGGAAGAAAATTTTTCCCTTTGGGACCGGCCCCCCCAACCGCCCGCAGGCCGGGTGCGTTGCCCGCGGCACCCGGCCTCCTATAATCGCCGGTGGATTCGTTTCCTCCCAAGGCCTCGAATTGCACTGCCGCGGTAAAGTCACTAGTGCCGGATTTCCTAACCATTTGCGAACGGGCGGCCCGGGCCGGCGGCCAGGAGCTCCTAAGCTGGGTCGGCCGATTCAAGGTGCACGAAAAAGGCCCTTCGGACCTGGTGACCGAAGCGGATTGGGCGGCTCAAGAAGCCGTTCGCCACGTCCTGCTTTCCGCCCATCCGGACCATGCTTTTGTCAGCGAGGAGGGGGACACCGCGGTCAAGTTCGACGCCGAATACTGCTGGGTCGTCGATCCGCTGGACGGCACGACCAATTACGTGCACCAGGTGCCCCACTACGCCGTTTCCGTAGCCTTGGTCCAACGCGGGCAGCCCACGGTCGGCGTGGTCTTCGACCCGGTCAACGATGAGTGCTACACGGCCGAGCGGGGCGGCGGTGCCCGGCTCAACGGCCAGGCGATTCGCACTAGCGGCGCGAGCAGTTTGGCACAGTCGGTGGTAGCCGCCAGTTTTGCTTCCAAAGTTCGCTTTCCTTCGCCGGAAATCGACCAGTTCGTGGCTGCCGTGCAAGCCTGTCAGGGGGTGCGGCGGACCGGTTCGGCGGCGCTGAACCTGTGCTACGTGGCTGCGGGACGTTTCGACGCTTTTTGGGCCTTGAGCACCAAAGCCTGGGATATCGCCGCCGGGGTGCTTCTGGTCGAGGAAGCCGGCGGCGTGGTGACGCGTCTGGACGGCACGGCCTTGAGCCTCGTCGAGCCCCACCCGGTCGCTAGTGCCACGCCGGAGCTGCAGCGGCAGTTCCTGGAGCTCTTGCAAGGGGCGCAACCGTTGGTCTAAGTTCGCTCTGGCGGCGACTTTGCCGAGCGTGGGGGCGGCACCTTGAGGTTGACCTGCCGATTGTGGCAATAGTTTTGAGCCCCAGGGCGAATCGGATTAGACTGAGAGATGGAAACTCATCTCCCTTCGCGCGATATGTCACCGGTTTTGGCGTGCCTGACGCGTGGCCGGCAGCTCAGGGGCGTTTTTGGCATGCGACGGCGACTCTGGCCCTGCGGCGTGTTCATTGTGGCAGGCGTATTGCTTGGAGGATCGCTTTGCGCGCCGCGGCTCGGCGCAAGACACCTCACCCGACGAGCAGGCCGATGCGCCCTCCACGGCCGCCGCCGCCGACACGCTCCCCGGCGAAGGCTTTCCCAAGGTCATCTATTTGAGAGACCACGACGGAAAACTGCAGCCCGTGCTCGGCATGCCGTATGAACAGGTCATGGAATTGTGGAAACACGGACGCCAACTCGCCCAGCAGAACGAGCCGCCGCCATACAGCATCGAGAACCTGCAACTTTCGGGCACGGCTACCGGCGACAGCGCCGAGTTGGTAGCCCACGTGAAAGTCACGGTTCATGGTGACGGTTGGGTCGGCGTGCCTTTGCGGTTCAACACCAGCCAGTTGCGCGAGGAGCCCGAATACAACGGGCCGGGCGAGCACGTCTTGCACGTCGATCCCGAGAGCCTGGGGCACGTAGTCTGGATTCGCGGTCCCTCGGACCAGAGCCACGAGATCGTGTTGAAGCTGCTAGCCAAGGTGGAGCGCGTGGGACCGCAATCACGACTGGAGATGAACGTTCCGCGCGCGGCCGTCTCGCAATTCCAATTGCACGTGCCGGTGGAAAATGCCGTGGCCGAGGTTTCCGAAGGCAGCACTTTGGATTCTGTGCGGGCGCTGGCCGGCGGCAAGACCGAGCTGAAAGTCCTCGGGCTGGGAGGCGACTTCGAGCTCAGTTGGCACGCGGCCAACAGCCAGGTGGCCAGCCTGCCGACGATTCTGGAGGTGACCACGACGCAACTGATCCGCATGAACGGGCGGAGCATCAACACCGAGGCCAAGCTCAGCGTCCGCAGCCTGGGGAGCGAGTTCGATCACTTTCAAGTCCGACTGCCGCGCGGCGCCGATTACATCGGTCCGTCGGAGGCCGGCGTGTCGCTCGTGGCCGTCGACGTGTCATCGCCGGGCGGCAAGCTGTACGACGTGAAGCTGGACCGCAGCACGGTCGGTCCGGTCGACGTGCGGCTCGTGACCGAGCGGGTGCACAATGCCGAGCAGGACGACGAGATGCTCGAGCTGGCCGGCTTCGAGGTGCCCGGCGCCGTGCGTCAATGGGGCACCGTGGGCGTGCAGGTCGAAGGTAATTGGCAGGTTGTGTGGGGCGACTCGAATCACGTTCGCAGCGTCGACGACGCGGTGGCCCTGCGAGCACTTTCCACGCATTTGGGCCCGGTCGAGCCCGCCGGACAGGGCGCGGACAAGCTGGCCGATGAAGTCAACGGTGGCGATCTTGTGGCAGGGTTCGAATACTTCGTCCAGCCCTATTCGCTCACCGTGCGCGTGGTCACGCAGCGAACGCGAATCCGTGTCGAGCCGGAGTACACGCTGGCGATCGGCACGGACGAGGCCGATCTGACGGCCCGACTGAAGTACACGATTCTCGGCGCCAAGGTCCGCTCGCTGGCCTTCGAGTTTGACGGTTGGGAGCTGGATTCGGTGGGGCCGGCGAGTCTCGTTGACGTTGACGCGGCGATGACCGCGCCGGAAGGATCGCCCACGATTCCGCTCCTGCAGGCCACCGGCGGCGAGGTGGAGCTGACGCTCCAAGCCCATCGCAAGCTGGAGCCGGACGCCGCGGAAGTGGCGCTCGATTTGCCGCGGCACACCCGGCGAGGCGTCGGCCGACGTGGCGGTCGTGAGCGATGACAACGTCGAGTTGATTCCGCGGCTCAACGAGACGCGCGATTTGGCACCCCAGACGGTTCGGCCGGCCATGCCGTTGCCGGAGCGCGCAGCAGGACCCGCTGTTCTACCGTGCGACCGGTCCGGCCCCCCGTTTCGTGGCCGATCGCACGGTTCACGAACTAGCCGTTTCAACGGCGATTACCACCAGCCTGGAAGTCGGCGCCGAACGGACGCAGGTCGACGAGCTGCTGCGCTATCAGGTGGCGTATCAGCCCTTGGATCATTTCACGCTCATCGTGCCGCGCGGCGTCCGTCGCGAAAGCCTGACGATTCTGTATGAGGGCCAGCGGCTGGAAACCGGCGCGATGCTGGCGCAACGGAACGATGACGAGGCGCCGCTGCGGGTGAATCTGCCGGCCGCGGTGATCGGCCGATGCCAGTTGCAAGTGCGGTACGTGCTGTCGCACGAAAAGCCGCCACGGCAAGCCAGCACGCTGGTCACAGTGCCGCTGGTCGTCCCGGGCGAGGGGGAGCTGACGGAGAATCAATTGACCGTGGTGACGCCACCGGACATTTCCGTCCATTATCCGCAGGGCCCCTGGACGACAGCTGGCCGGGCGTCGACGTCGGACGACGGCGTGGAACTTTCACTCGAGGCCACCAGCGCCATCCCCGAGGTCACGCTCGCGATTAGCTCTAAGCAGAGTCCCACGCGAAATCTGGTATCGATCGAACGGGCGCTGGTGCAAACGTTTCTGACCGACACGGCGCGGCAAGACCGCGTGCTGCTACGCCTGTCGGCCAACCAGCCGGCGATCGAGCTGACCCTGCCCGAGGGCGCCGACATGCGCTCGGTCGTGCTGGCCGTGAACGGCCGTCGCGTGATCGCCGAGTCCGTCCGGCAGCGCAACGTCACCTTGAGTCTGGCCGACGGGACTGGCGAGTACGTGGTCGAGATGCGCTATCACTTCGCGGCTCGTCCGCCGCCAGGGCGGTTCGCGCTCGAGGGTCCGCAAGTCAAGTCGGCGCGGTGGGTCGAGCAAGTCTATTGGGAGTTGACGATGCCGGCCGGCGAGCACGCTTTGTCCGCGCCCGCCGGATATGTCGAGGAACAGCATTGGACCTGGCGGGACTTCTTCTGGCGGCGCGAGCCATCGCTCGACGAGCCCGGACTGGAAAACTGGATCGCCTCGGCGTCCCCCGGTGAGGCAGCGCGACGAGGGAACGACACCGACGAGGCGGGCGTCGCAAATCGCTACCTGTTCAGCACTGTGGGCCGAATCCAGCCGTTGGACGTGCGTACGCTCAGTCGGGCCCGGCTGGTGTTGTTCGCATCGTTGCCGCTGTTAGCAGCCGGACTGCTGTTGATCTACGTGCGCGCGGCGCGGCACCCGGCGTTGTTGTTGTTGGCCGGCGTGGCGTTGGTCGGCGCAAGCGTCGTGGCCCCCGAATCGGCGCTCTTGTTGGCGCAAGCCTCGGTGCTGGGACTACTGCTGGCCGCCGTGGCGGCACTGTTGGTTCGCGCGTTGCCCGCGCGACCGGCCGCTGCGCCCGCGACCGTCTCGGGGAGCTCCTACGTGGCCATCGAGCGCGGCGTCACGGAGCTGTATCACCGTCCGCCGTCGGGTGGAAGTCGTCCACCGTCGACGTCCACCGACCCGCTCGTGCCCACGTCGCCGGAAGTCGAATCATGATCCGGTTGTGCATGATCGCTGGGGTCGGAATTCTCTCGATCGCCGCCGGCAGACTGGCGACGCTAGCAGCGCAGGACGCGCCGAAGTCGAGCGAACCGCTTCCGGAATTTCGCCGCATCGTCTTTCCGGCCGAAGAGATCAACACCCGCGATTGGAACCAGCGTTACCTTCCGGTAGATGCCGCGGAGTTCGAGCGGCATCTGCGCACCGTGTACGACGACGCCCGGGGGGCTCCCGACGCCCAGCGAGTCCGCATCGACAAGGCCGACTATCAGGCTCGGCTCGAGGCCGACGACCTGGTGGCGGGCACGGCAACCTGGAAACTGGTCGCGCGGCCGGCCAGGAGTACGCTGCTGCCGCTGGAGCCGTGCAGCGTGGCGCTGGAGTCGGCGGCGTGGTCCGATCCGGCGCAGCCCGCCGTGCTGGGGCTCGATCCGACGGGTCGACTCTGCACGCTCGCCGAGGGCTTGCAACTTGCGTGTCGCTGGTCGCAGCGCGGCGAGCGTACGGCCTCTGGCGCCGTCAAGTTCCGCCTGCAACTGCCCGCCTGCCCGATGTCGCGGATGGTCTTGGAGACGGCGCCGGCGGTCGAAGTGGTCGCCGACCATGGCATCGTCACGCGCGATCTCGACGCCCCGACAGAGACCGTCCGCTGGAACATCGACTTCGGCGGTCACGATCACCTGACGCTGCGCATCGCCCCGGAAGACGCCGTCCGCGAGCGGCGTCCCTTGACGCTGTTGCGGCAAGCCATGACCTACGAGTTCTCTTCGCGCGGCATCGACGTCACGACGCAGCTCCGCTTGGACGTACACGGCGAGCCGCTGGAACGGGCCCGGATCGATCTCGACCCGAGCCTGCATTTGATCGCCGCTCGCTACGGAGAGCTGGCGGTTCCCTGGTCGGCGACCACCGATCCGCAGACCGGCCGCTCGCACGTCTTGCTCGAGTTCCCCGAACCGGTCGAGGGCACCGGCGCGTGCTGCAATTGACGGCCGTCGCACCCTTGACGACCGGCGAGTCATTTCGCTTGCCCGGCATTCAGTCGCAGGACATGGCCTGGCAGGAGGGAACGGCCGATCTGTTGGTTCCCGACACGCTGGTGCTGGACCAACTGTCGACCATTGGCTGCCGCCAATCGCGGTTGACGGCCTTGCCCGCGCCGCTGGCCGGCGAATCGTTTGAGATTCAATACTTTCGCCCCGGTGCCGTGGTCGAGGTGCTCTTGTCGGAGCCGCGACGGAAGCTGGATCTGGCCGCCGCCGCGTCGGTTCGCATCGACGCCGAGGAAATCATCAGTCGCTGTACGCTTGAAATCGCAAGCGGCCGGCAACAGACGGTCCGGATTCCCATCGGCAGCGATTGGACCATCGACGCCGTGGAAAACCACTCGGCTCAGCGGCCCCTCGAGTGGGACGTCGACGAGTCGCACGGCAAACGTGCGCATCTGAAGATCGTGCCCGACGGCAACGAACCGCTGGTCGTGCGCGGGCACAGGCGGCTCCCGCCTGCGCCTCAATTTGACGCTTCCAAGCTTGAAATGCTCGACTTCTCGCCATTCGGCGGCCAGACCCGGTTGATCAGCGTTCGGGCCGCCGAAGGTTCCGAGTTGCGTTGGACCGGATTGGAAGAAATCGAACGTTACGACGCGACCACGCTATCGGCCGAGCAGCTTCAATTGTTTCCGCAAATCCCCGAAGGCGTCGTCTTCACGGCCGACGATCGTTTCTTGCAGACCACGCTCGGCCTCCAGCGCCGCAAGCCGACCTATACGGCCGATATCCACATCGACGCGGCCGTGCAACAGGACCGGCTGACCGAAACGTTTACGATCCAGTGCACGCCCGAGGCGGCCCGCGTCGAGCGTTTGCTGGTCCACTTCTCGCAGGCCCGCGAGGCTCCGCTGGAGTGGAATCTGGCCGGAGGCAACAACTCGGGACAGTTTTCGGCCCGCAAGCTGTCGACCGGCGAACAGCTCAAGGCCGGGCTTCCGGGGGAAGGCGAAGTCTGGGAGCTGATCTTGCAGTTGACGCGGCCGGGCGCGTTCGAGCTCCGCGGCCAGCGCTCGGTCCCATTTACCGCCGAAACGCCGTTGGCGCTGGCCTCGGTCGACGACGCCACGACGCAGCGCGGCACACTGGCCATTCGGGCACTGGGCAACAGCGGGCTATCGATCAAAAACCGCGGTTTGATGTCGGTCCCCGCCGAGCTGCTGGAGCAGGACCGTTACCAGACCGCCCGGGCCACGTATCATTACCAGCCCTCGGGCGACGATCTGGAAGCGGAGCCGATCGTGAGCATCGCGCCGGCCAGGCCCGAACAGTCGGAGACCGGCGCCTGGGTGTGGAACCTGCGGCTGACGTCGCGATTTGCCGCGGACGGAAGGTGCGCGCATCGCGCCGTCGCACAGGTGCAGACTTCCGGTCGGCGGCGGCTGCGCTTGCAACTACCGCCACAGGCCGAGCTGCACGCGGCGCTGCTTGACGACGAGCGCCTGGGCGAACTGTCGGACACTCCCGACAAGAACGAGTGGGAGATCGAGTTTCCGGCGGGGCACCGGCGGGCCACGCTCGTCCTTGAATACTCGACGCCCTCGCATCTGCCCACGCTGGTTACGCGTCAAGAGGCCCCCTTTCCGACGCTGGACGTGCCGATTTTTCTGCGAGAGTGGTCCGTCTGGATGCCGCCGGGCTATCGCGTCACGGGCGCCGACGACCGTGCACTGCCGGAGCAAGTGGCGCCACCCACCTGGTCGCAACGGCTCTTTGGACCGCTGGGCCGCGGGCGATTCGACCACGTCTTCAACCCCTTGGTGGCTTCCGACTGGCGCGAGACCTTCGCCGGCAGCCAGCAGCTCGACCAGGGGCGCCAAACCGGCGGGCAGTTCGTCGAAAATCTGGGTGTCTTGGCGGGTGATTACCTCGACGGCGAAGATCTCACCTGGGGACAGTTGCTCTCCTCGGCCGGCGAAACAGAAACGCAATTCAACCGCACGTTGGTCCTTGACGCGGCAGGGCTGGCGTCGGCGGCTATTACGCCTCAGACGCGCGTCCGGCTGCCGTCGGCCGATTCGCCCGGCGATCGAGGCCGCGCGCTGTTGCGTCAATCGGGCATGGTCGCGGTGGCCGTTCCTTCGGCCGTGTTATTGACGGCGGCCTCCGCGGCGACGCGCTACGGCGACCAGCTTGTAGCGGACCCGGCCGACGTCGTCTACGGTGCCCGCCGCGGTGCGCTGGCGCGAGAAATCGCCGCTGCGGCCCGGGGAGGTCGCTGGTCACAATTTGAGAACGTCGAGGTCTGGCGAGCCGGCGGCAACGAGCCATCGGCCTGGGCAGCCTGGCAGCGCCAGGATCCCCGGCTGGCTGATTTTCAGGGCTGGACCAGCTACACGCTCCGCTCGTCGGACGCGGTCACGCCGGCCATCCGAATCGCGCATGCGGCCCGTATGCGCTCGTTGGCTTGGGCCGTCTTCTTGGCGGCGGTCGGTCTGGGACTTTGGAGACCGGTTGGCCGGGCCTGGATGTTGGTGGCAGTGATCGGGCTGGCCGCAGCCGGTGCGCTGGTGGTTCCGGCGGCGTATGCCCCGCTGTTGAGCGCCGTGCTGCTGGCCGGATTATTTTGCCTGGCGGCTCTCATGACGGATCTGCGCGTTCCGCGACTGTCGAGCAATGACGCATCGGCCCGTTCGTACGAACCGAGCGGCAGCAGGGCGCATCCGGTGGCCACCTTGTTGGTGTTTGGAGCATTGATCCATGCGGCCGCGGCGCTCGACGCGGCGCCCCCCGCCGAGCAGCCGTCGGCTCAGGCGGCTGGCACCAAGGATTCGGCAGGCCCGCCGATCTATGCGGTTTTTGTGCCGGTGGACGAAGACGGACAACCCGCTGGCGACAAGTACTACGTGCCCGACGAGCTATACGCCGACCTGTTGCGCCGCTCTGACACGATCAACGGCCGACCCAAAGATTGGCTGCTTTCCCGGGCCACCTACCAGGGAATCCTCGCGCACGATCCGGTGACGTCGCGGTTGGGGTTGTCGCGTTTCAAGGCACGCTTCGATCTGCAAGTCTTCCAATCGAAAGTGTCGGTGGGGCTGCCGCTCGCGCGAGAGCCTTGGAGCGGCGCGATCACCGGCATTCGGCTCGACGGCCGAACGCTGGCCGCCTCTTGGAACGACGCGGGCGACGAGCTGACGCTTGGCGAGCTAGACGCGGGACAATTTCGCCTGGAGTTGGACGTGCAGCCCGTTCTGCAGGCCGACAACCCGCAAACCGGCTTCGACTTACCCGTTCCGCGGTTGGCCAATGCCACGCTCGAACTGACGGTCCCCATGGATGCTCCGCTGGTGGATGTGCCCACCGCATTGGGCCGCGTCGCCGTGGACCGCCAGCGCGGCGAGCTTGTCGCCCGACTAGGCGCCACCGATCGTCTGTCGGTGCGCTGGACGCCGGGCGGGGGCATGGACGCTGCCACGCCAAACCTCGAAGTCGAAGAGCTGATCTGGATGAAAGTGCGGCCGGGCACCACCGTGCTCGATGCCCGCTTCAAATACCGCGTGTTGTCCGGCCGCGTACGGCATCTGCGGCTGCTGACCGATCCGCGGCTGCGGCTGTTGTCGTCGCCCGACTCGCAATCGCCCGTGGTCGCCGTGCACACCATTCCGGGCGATCCGCAGCGCATCGATTTGGAGCTGGGCCGGACCGTGACCGACGAAGTGAACGTCGATCTTTCGTTCCTCGTGACCGGTGCCTCGGGCGTGGGCAACCTCCGCTTGCCGCAACTCGAATCGAGTGACGCCAAGGCGACGCGGAGGTGGTTGGCCGTGTCGGTCGATCCGGCTTTGCAGCCGCGCGTTCAGGCCGGCGAAGATTCCCGCTTTCTGAACATCGACGAGTTCGTCAACGCCTGGAACACCGAGGGCTCCAAGCCGCATGCCGCGTATAGCATTCCGCGCGGCGAACCGATCTGGTTTCTCGCCACTCAGCCCAACGAGCCGCAGACTTCCGTCGATCAAACGCTCTCGCTCTCGCTCGGCCGGAGCCAGGCCCGCTTGCAGTTCAACGCCGAACTGTCAATCACCGGCGGCGTGCTGGTGCAGTTGAGGCTCGACGGCCCTGCGGGACTTGAAGTCGACAAGATATCCATCGTCGAAGACGAAGTTGAGCACGTGGCCCGCTGGTCCGTCGACGGCAATGGGCACATCACGGTCTTCCTGACCGCGGCCGTCGAAGGTCGCCAGAGATTGTCGCTCACCGGCCGCTGGACGCCGCCGGAAAATGGCGCTTTCGAGGCTCCAAGAATTCAGGTCACGGCTGCCGATACGAAGCGTGATCAGTTGCAGCTCTTCCGCCAGCCGGCCGTGCTCGCCAGCGCCGAGACCCATGGCCCGGTACGCCAACCAGACAAACCCAGCGAGAGGTCGGACGATCCGCGCCCCGACGCTCCGTGCGGTAGCTATTTGCTCGAAGGCCCCGAAAGCGGCGTCCGCATTACGCTCTCGCCGAATCTACCGGATGTGCGCGCCGTCGCGGTCACGTACCTGGAGCGCGACGAGGATCGCTGGATCGCCGAGTTGCATTACGACGTCGACGTCCGCCAGGGGTTGGCCGATACCCTGCAATTCGAGATTCCCGCGCAATGGTCCGAACCGTTCCACGTCGAGCCCGCGATGCGGTCCCGCGTGGCACTCGTTCCGGGAGAACAGCGGAGGCAACTCATCCTGTATCCCGACGAGCCACTCTCCGGCTCGCAATTGATCAAGCTTCGCGGCGCGTGGCGTCATCCCCGGGTGATCGCTTGAGCGTACCGGATATCGTGCCGCTCGGCGTGCGCGAGCTGGAGCGATTCGTAGTGCTGCCCCGCTACCTGGAGTTTCAGCAAGTCGCCTGGGACACGCTCCGGCTCACTCTGGCCCAGTTGCCACCCGAGTTGGCCACCGCTGAACTGAATCAGGAATCGACGTTCGTCTATCAAGTGACCGGCGAACATTTCCAGGCGTCGCTGAAGGCCGTGCAGCGTGACACCGCGGCCGTCGTCGTCAATCTGGCCGACATCCACCTGGCGTGGCTCCCCGACGGCAGCTACCGGGCCGTGGCCGCCTTCGACATCGATCCGGGCGGGGCCAGGCAATGCATTCTGGAGTTACCCCCCGGCTCGCGCCTGGTGCATGCCTCGGTCGAACACCTGCCCGCCTTGGCCACGCGGCTGGGCGAAAACCGCTGGCAATTGGGCTTGGGACCCGAACAGTTACCCGGGCGAGTCGAGGTCCTCTATCTGGGAAGCACACCCGGCGACAGAGCGCTCCGCCGGTTCAGCGCCCCCCGATTGGTCGACCTCGCAGTCGCCCAAACGCTTTGGACTGTCTACAGCCAGCCGCGACTCGGCCTGGCCGAGCCCATCGATTCGCTATTGAGTCCCGCCGAACAGGAAATGATACGCCTGGAGAGTGTTGCCGAACTGGTCGAACTGCCGGCCGAAGTCGTGGGAGAGCACCTGCCCGAGGAGATCGCTCGTTGGTATGCCTCGTGGCGCGATCGCTATTGGGCCAAGCGCGCATCGCTGCGCCGGGAACTGATCGCTGACCATCGGCCGACTGCCCAATCCGAAGAGGGGATCGCGGCACGCCGGCTGGACGAGCGAATCGCCAAAGTCGACGGGCGGCTAGGTGCCAGTCCGGCCCGATCACGTATGGCGTTTGCCAGCGATGCCTCGAGCCAGTTCATGGCTCGCCTCGGGAATCAATGGCTGCCCCAGCAATACGCTCTGGGCGAACCATCCGGCAACTTGAGCTTGCACTACGCCGAACCGCTGGCGGAGCCTCGCTTGGGTCGCTGGTTGGCTGCTCTGAGTGTGTTGCTCGTTTGCGGCCTGGCAGCCTGGTGGCTGCGGACACGAACCTTGCCGACGGTTGTGCCACAAGCCGTCGCCTGCGGAGTTGGAGCTGTCTGGTGGATGCTATTGTCACCCAGGCGCTATCGGACTGGCGGTAATCCTGATCGGCGTTGCAGCGGCGCTGTGGCCCCATGTGCCTGCCGGGTTTCGTTCGGCTCGCCTGTAGCCGCCCGAATCGCTCTTGGCCCGAGCCATCAAGGGTTCATGTTGTAATAGTGCGAGTAATGCATGAATCGGGCTGACGGGCCTGTGCGGGGTATGAATCGATTCGGCGCCGCTGATTGGCTCGAGCCGCGAACCTGTTGATTCAATTGATCCAAGGCCGCCCACTGGCGATTGAGAGACTCTCGCTCTTCAATCAACGGGCGAACAAGTGTCTGATAGTTCGAGAGTCCATCTGCCGTAACCCCTAAGTTCAAATAGGGGCTCACCTTTCCGATAGTATCCGCGGCAGAATACCGCGACGACGCGTTGTCAAACGGGCTGTTAACTTGTCCCTTGGCGACCGGCGTGGCCAACAGCCAACCAACTCCCAAAAAAATCGTCGAAACCGTCAGCGACTTGAGCGACCTAGGCATAGGATTTGTCTCCAGGGATTCTCTGATCACGCTTGGCA
>CAVQEL010000013.1:0-89892 GCA_963711515.1 uncultured Planctomycetota bacterium
AGCACAGCGCCGCGGCCAGGCAGATCGATAGTCGAACTTGGTCAGCTCCTGGCGATAGGTGTAGCCCATCGAACGGCTCAGGTCCATCACCAGGTAGCCGGTGATGTTGGTCTCGGCCTCGAACTTCTTAACGTAGTACTTGTCGGTCTTGGCATAGACCAGCCAGTCGATGTCCTTGGGATCGTCGCCGGGGGTGTACTTGCGGTGCTCGCTGAACTCGACCGAAAAACCGTGAAAGGGGCTGGCGTGCAACCCCTGCAAGAAGCCCTTGACGATGAACTGCGCCGCGCAGATCCAGCCGCGCGATCTGGCGGATCACTTCCGGCTTCAGATATTGCTCGACAGCGGGCATGGGGTTTCGCTTCGGGACGTGTTTCGCGCTGCACTGGCCGACGACCAGCGCGCGGGCGGCTCCTCCGACCGAGGGCCTCCTTCTATCTTAAGTTCAGCCGGCAAACTTCGGGATCTCGGGCGTGGGGATTTCCTTGATCAGCCGCTCGATGACGTCTTCGGTGCGTCATTCCTTCGGCCTGGGCCTGGAAGTTGGTGCTCACGCGGTGCCGCAGCACGGGGATGGCCACCTTGCTGGACGTCGTCGATGGCCACGGAAAACCGCCCGTCCATGGCGGCCAGCGCTTTGCCGCCGTGAATCAAAAATTGCCCGGCCCGGGGCCCGGCCCCCCAATCGACCAGCTCGCGGACGAACTCCGGGGCCGTGTCGTTCTTGGGCCGCGTGGCCCGCACCAGCCGCGAGACGTACTTGATGATGTACTCGCTGACGGCCACCGAGCCGACCAGCTTCTGCAGGTTCAGGATCGCCCGGCCCGAGAGCACCTTGCGCACCTCGGGCCTTTCGCCGCGGGTCGTGGCCGAAAGAATCCGCTCCTCCTCGTCGGCCGTGGGATAGTCGACCTTGATGTTGAACATGAAGCGGTCCAACTGCGCTTCGGGCAGCGGATAGGTGCCTTCCTGCTCGATCGGGTTTTGCGTGGCGATCGTAAAGAACGGCTCCGGCAGCGGATAGGTTGTCTGGCCGACCGTGACTTCGCGTTCCTGCATGGCCTGCAGCAGGGCGGCCTGGGTCTTGGGGGGCGTGCGGTTGATTTCGTCGGCCAGCAGGATGTTGGTGAAGATCGGTCCCTCGACAAAGCGGAACTGCCGCCGGCCGTGTTCGTCTTCCTCCAGCACGTTCGTGCCGGTGATGTCCGAGGGCATCAGGTCGGGCGTGAACTGGATCCGCTTGAACTGGATGTCGAGGATCCGCGCCAGCGTGCTGACCATCAGCGTCTTGGCCAGGCCCGGCACGCCCACCAGCAGGCAGTGGCCGCGGGTGAAGATGGCGGCGAAGATCTGCTCGATGACGTCGTCCTGGCCGACGATGACCTTCTGCAATTCCTCCTGCATGAGCTGCCGATGTTGGCTGAACTCCTGCAGGATGTCTCCGAGGCTGCGGGGCTTGGTGGCCGAACTGCGCAGTCCTTTCTCAGCTCGCTGGATGTTCAAATAACGCGAGCTCGCGCCAGGGGCGGTTCCCGCAAGCCGGTCGGCGGCATCCGCGGGGGTCAAGTGATGCGTGGATCCTCACGCGCCCCGAAAAGCATACGACTCGATTTTATCCTGCCCCCGCGGCGAGCAACGGCCGCGGGCAGGCGGCGCATTGCCGTCTTAACCAAGCAATGTCTAAGATGGTTATGTCGAGCGCCGATGGATCGCTTGGGCAGGGAACTAGACGATGGACGCAAGACGATCGTGGCCGCTGGCGACGGCCCTCTGCTGCGCTAGCCGCTGGCCGCCGGCCCGGGCCGAGATTACGCGCCGACCAGGTGCGGCAGTCGATCGAGCGGGCGGTCAGTTATCTCAAGCGGCAGCAACGACGCCAACGGCACCTGGACGCGACCATGCCGGCTTCGTCGGGCGGCGTGACGGCCCTGTGCACGCTGGCCCTGCTGAACGCCGGCGTCACCGCCCGACGACGAACGCGTCCAGCAAGCGCTGGCGCTATCTGCGCACGATCGCCGCCGACGCAGACCTACGTCGTCTCGCTGCAAACCATGGTCTTCTGCGCGGCCGAGCCGAAGAAGGATCTGTTGCTCATCCGCCAGAACGTCAAGTGGCTCGAAGCAACCCAGATCACCAGCGGCCGCGGACAGCGGCGGCTGGTCCTATCCGGCGCAGGCCGGCCGCGGACACGGCGACCCGTCGAACTCGCAGTTCGCGCTCTTGGCCCTCTACGAAGCCGAGCGGGTGGGCGTGCCGGTCGATCGCCAAGACCTGGCTGCGGGCCTCGAAGTATTGGACGACTTGCAGAACCTCGATGGCTCGTGGCGTTACGTCGACGGAGCGCCGGGCACCGGCAGCATGACCTGCGCCGGAATCACCTCGATGATCGTCACGTCCGGGCATTTGAACACCGGCGATGCAAAGGTCGTCGACGGCCAGGTGCAGTGCTGCGGAAACCAGGAAGTCAATCGGGCCATCGAAAACGGGCTCCACTGGCTGGAGCGCAACTTCTCGGTCGATACGAATCCGAGCACCGGCCGCGGAGGCAGCAATCTGTTGTATTACCTGTACGGCGTCGAACGCATCGGACGCATGACCGCCCAGCGATTCGTCGGCGACCACGACTGGTATCGCGAAGGGAGCGACGTGCTGGTCGGCAAGCAGGACAATCTTTCGGGCTTCTGGAAAGGCACCGGGCACGCCGAGACCGATCCGGTCATCGGCACCAGCTTTGCGCTGTTGTTTCTGGCCAAGGGTCGGCGGCCGGTGCTGGTGGCCAAGCTCCGGCACGAGCCACCGGGCGATTGGAACCATCATCGCAACGACCTGGCGAATCTCACCGAGCTACGTCGAAAAGCTGTGGCAGCGCGATCTGACCTGGCAGGTCGTCAATGCCGCGGCCGCCAGCGTCGAGGACCTGCTGCAAGCGCCGGTCTTGTTCATCAACGGGCGCGAAGCGCCGATCTTCACGCGCCGAGTGAAAAGCAGCGGCTGCGCGACTACATCGACCGGGGCGGCTTCATCTTTGCCGAAGGCTGCTGCGGCGGCAGCGAGTTCGATCGCGGCTTCCGGCAACTGATGCAGCGAGGTGTTTCCCGAGAAAGAATACGAATTGCGGCTGCTGCCGCCGGAGCATCCGATCTGGCGGGCCGAAGAAGCCGTCGATCCCACAGTACCTGCGCCCGCTGTGGGGCATCGACGTCGGCTGCCGCACCAGCGTGGTCTTTTGCCCCGACGACCTGTCGTGTTACTGGGAGCTGGCCAGCACGAACCGCAACGAGCGGATTCCCCAGGCAATCCAGGACGAAGTCAGCCGCCTGCCTGGCGATCGGCGCCAACGTGATGGCTTATGCCACGAATCGCGAAGTGAAGTTCAAGAACGAGTTCTTCACGACCGCCGACGCGGCCCTGCCGGCCGACAACTTCGACCGCGGCAAACTCTACACGGCCCGGCTACAGCATCCCGGCGGCTGCAACGCCGCGCCGGCGGCCCTGCGAAACCTGATGCAACTGGCCGCCGAGAAGCTCAACCTGCGCGTCGACACCGACCCGCGCGAGCTGGCGATGTCCGACCCGCAGATATTTCGCTACCACCTGGTGTTCATGCACGGCCGGCATAGCTTCCGGCTCACGCCGGCCGAGCGCAAGCAACTGCATGCCTATCTCGAGCGGGGCGGCATGCTGGTGGCCGACGCGATTTGCTCCAGCCGCGAGTTTGTCGACGCCTTTGCCCGGGAGATGGTCGAGATTTTTCCCGAGCACCGGCTCGAGCGGATTCCGCCGAACCATCCGATGTTCGCGCGCGAATTCGGCGGCGACGATCTGTCGGTGGTCGAGCGGCGCGAACCGCAGCAGGTCGGCAGCGGCCCCGCCCGCTCGCTGGTCCGCCAGGGGGAGCCGTATCTGGAAGGCATCAAGCTGGGCGATCGCTATGCCGTGATCTTCTCTCCCTATGACCTGAGCTGCGCGCTGGAAAATCACGAGTCGCTGGAGTGCGAGGGTTACACGCGCACGGACGCGGCCCGCATCGGCCTGAACGTCTTGCTTTATTCTTTTCACCAGTAGCGAGCGGGCGATGGAACCGGCGGCGGCAATCGAAACGCGCGTGGGCCGGCTCCTGGGCGCGAGCCTCCCCGCTGGTTGTTGCTCGTCTTGTTGTGCCTGGTGATCTTCGTGCGCGGCCGGGTCGTGGCTTCGCTCGACACCAACGGGTTGTTTGCCGATCCGGACGGCTACTCGGCCGTGGCGGCCAATCTGGCCGAGCACCACGCCTTCGCCCAGACGACCTATGCCGGGCAGCCAGTGTTGACCGCCTCGCGCCCGCCGCTGTATCCGCTGGTGTTGGCGGCGCTGCCGCTACGGGGCGACAATCCGGTGTTGTTCGGTGCGCTGCACGTCGTGCTGGGTGCCGCGACGGTCATCGGCGTATGGCACCTGGGCCGGTTGTGGTCACTCGCGCCGGGCGTCAGCCTGTTGGCGGCCGCGCTGGTGACGATCGATCCCTTGCTGCTGGTTCACTCGGCCCAGGTCATGACCGAAACGCTGGCCACGCTGCTGGCCACGACGACGCTGATCGCGATCACGCATGCCGCCGCGCGGCCTTCGCTGAAGTGGGCCCTCGTCGGCGGGCTGTCCGCGGGTCTGTCGATTCTGTGCCGGCCGGAGTTCTTCGTCTGGACGGCGGCCATCGTGGTGATTTTTCCGTTCGCCGCCAATGGCTCTCGCCGTCTCGCGCGGCTGGCCGCCTGCGTCGCTGCGGTCGGCGTCGTGCTCGCGCCGTGGGCGATTCGCAATCAGCGCGTGTTCGGTTCGCCCGTGTTCACCACCACCCACGGCGGCCCCACGCTGCTGTTGGCCAACAATCCTTCGTTCTACGAATATCTGCGCAGCGCAGCCTGGGGCAGCACGTGGGACGGCCGCGACGTCAACGTTCGCTACGCCCAGCTCAGGCGCCGTGCGAGAAATTCCGTCACGAACCATATCGTGATCGACGAAGTCACGGTCGACCACGAAGCCTATCGCGAGGCGTTTCAAAACATCCTGGCCGAGCCGGGCATGTTTGCCTGGTCATGCCTGGTCCGCGTCGGCCGATTGTGGAACGTGCTGCCGCATCAAACCTCAACCGGCGAGTCTCCAACCCATCACGGGCTGCGCATCGCGGTGGCCGTTTGGTATGCCTTCGAGTTTGCGCTGGCGGCCACGGGCGCGTGGTTTCTACGCCGAAAACTCTTGGTCGAACCCTGGCTGTGGGGCACGCTGCTGGTACTCTCGATCACGCTGGTGCACGCCTTCTACTGGACCGACATGCGGATGCGCGCACCGCTGACCCCAGTGGTCGCCTTGGCGGCCGCCTACGGACTAGCCTCGCTAGCGTGCCGATCGCAGCGCGTAAGTGCTTTGGATTCCGCGGCTTAAGCATCGCGAAGCCGGCTTGACCCCAAACGGGGCTGGCCCCTATAATCCGCCCCGCTCCTATCGACCTTAAAAACTTTCGTCCCTTCGTGTTGCGATTCGTCTGGGCGTGGCGACCTATTCTGGTTGCGCGCCAACTTGTGCCTCTCTTCAGGAATTCACTTCTCTGAACGCCGGTCCGAGTGACAACGTGCTCGCACGCTTGCGCGCGACGTGCGCTACGCGCACCGCCGGTCGCGTTGCGCGCGGCGCTAGGGGGCGTTCAACTCTTGGCCGCCATCGTCGCAATCATTGCGCTTGGCAGCGCGGCGCCGGCGCTGGCGCAAGTCGAACTGCCCCAGAGCAATCCTGCCCAGGGCATCACCGTGGCGGCCGATCGCGGCAGCCATTGGAGCGAAGGGGCGTACGACGTTTACCTGCTCGAGGGCAACTGCTATCTCAACCAAGGCTTGACGTACGCCCGCAGCCAGCAGGCCGTGGTGTGGATCGAACGCGGCGACCCGCTGAACGGCGCTCCGCACAAGGCGCTGGTGTATCTCGAAGGGGACGTCGAGATCAAGTATCAGGACAACGCGCCGGACCCCCGCGGCGGCATTGCCAATGCCACCACCGCCACGCTGCGGGACCGGACTTGGTTCGGCCGCTTCTACTCCACCGCGCCCATCGACGTGCGCCCGATTCCGCTCGTCGAGCCGCCGCCCAACAGGCCGGAAATCTACTGGCGGGCCGCCTCGCACATCGGTTTAGCCCCGCCGGGCCAGGCGCAGCAGGCCCAGTTCGCCGAGCCGATTGCGCCGCCGCCCCCCATCCTCGCGCCGCCGCCCGACATGCTGCGCATTCGCGTGCAAAGCCGCAGTCACACGCCGCTCGAGTTCCAGTCCGTGCCGACGCAAACCGAGCAGATCGCGATCATCAAGAACGCCAACATCATCGTCGACGGCCTGGAAGACTTCGGCTCGATCGACGTCGACGCCGACAACCTGGTGATCTGGACGGACGGACCGCTCGACCCGGCGGCCGATTCCACCTCCCAATCGAAAGAACGGCCGCTGGAAATCTACATGGAGGGGAACGTCGTCTTCCGGCAGGGAGAACGGGTCATTTACGCCCAGCGGATGTACTACGACGTCCGCCGCCAGGCCGGCATCGTGCTGAGCGCCGAAATGATCACCGACGTGCCACAGTTTGACGGCAAGATCAAGCTGCGGGCCGACGTCGTCCAGCAGCTGGCACGCGACCGCTTTCTGGCCCAGAACGGCTCGATCACGTCCAGCCGCCTGGGCATTCCCACCTACGAGCTGCGCAGCGGGGCGATCACCTACGAAGACGTCCAACACCCGCGGATCAACCCGTTCACCCAATTGCCCGAGCTGGACGCCGACGGCACGCCGCTGGTGGATCACGAGCAGTTGATCACCAGCCGCAACAACTTCGTGTTCCTGAACGAGACGCCGGTCTTTTACTGGCCGTTTTTCGCCACGAATCTCCAGCAGCCCAGCTACTACATCGACGACATCCAGTACCGGCAAGACCGGGTGTTCGGCTCGCAACTGCTCACCGACATCGACATGTACCAGGTGCTGGGGCTGCAAAACCCGCCGCGCAACACGAAGTGGATCGCCAGCGCAGACTACCTGAGCAAGCGGGGCTTCGGCTACGGCACGACGTTCAACTACGAGCGGCAAAGCCTGTTCGGCATTCCCGAAAGCACCGGCGGGTTCCTCGATGCCTGGGCCATCAAGGATCACGGCGAGGACAACCTGGGCTTGTTGCGCCGCGCCGTTCCGCCCGAGAAGAGCTACCGCGGACGCGTGTTGTGGCAGCACCGCAGCCTGCTGCCCAACAATTTCCAGCTCACCGGCGAAGTGGGCCTGATCAGCGATTTCAACTTCCTCGAACAATACTTCGAGCGCGAATACGATCAGCTCAAGGACGAGTCGACCGACGTCGAGCTGAAGCAATACCTGGACAACAGCACCTGGAGCGTGGTGGCCGGCGTGCGGCTCAACCCGTTCTTCACGGTGACCGAATGGCTGCCGCGGGTCGACCACTTCTGGATTGCCGAGCCGCTGTTGAATGACCGGCTTACCTGGTACGAGCACACCAGCCTGGCGTTCGCCCGCTTCCAGAGCGCGCAGCCGCCGACCGATCCGCAGCAGGCGGCCATGTGGGGTCCGCTGCCGTGGGAAGCGCCGGCCAACAGCACCCGGCCCGGCGAGCGGTTGATCACGCGGCACGAAATCGACATGCCGTTCGCGCTGGGCACCTTCAAGTTCGTTCCCTACGCGTTGGGCGAACTGGCCCGCTGGGGACAGAACCTCAACTTCGATCCCGAAAACCGCGCCTACGGCGCCCTGGGCCTGCGGGGCAGCACCACGATGTGGGCTGCCGACCCCACGATCAAGAGCGAACTGTTCAACGTCAATGGGCTCGCGCACAAGGCGGTGTTTGACACGGACATTTTCTATGCCCAGAGCACGCAGAACCTGGACACCCTGCCCCTGTACGACCAGGTGGACGACAACAACATCGAAGCGTATCGCCGCTGGTTCCCGTTCTTCGATTTCGGCGGTCCGCCGCCGGTGCCGCTGCAGTTCGACGAACGGTACTACGCCCTCCGCCGCGGGCTGGGCAGCTACGTGGCTTCGCCGTCGATGGAAATCGCCGACGATCTGTTCGCCGTGCGGATGGGCGCGCGGCAGCGCTGGCAGACGAAGCGCGGACCGCTGGCGAACCCGCACATCGTCGACTGGATCACGCTGAACACCGACGCCACGTTTTATCCCGATCCGAATCGGGACAACTTCGGCACGTCCATCGGCCTGGTGGATTACAACTTCACGTGGCATGTCGGCGATCGCACGACGGTCGTCTCCAACGGCTACTACGACTTCTTCGACAACGCGCCCAAGTACACCACGATCGGCACGTTCCTGAATCGCCCGCCGCGCGGCTCGATCTACATGGGCTTCCACTCGCTGGAAGGCCCGATCACGAGCAACGTGCTGGCGTTCAACTACAGCTACCGCATGAGTCCCAAGTGGTTGTCGTCGTTCGGCACGACGTACGACTTCCACAATGGCCGCAACATCGGCCAGAACCTGATGCTGACCCGGATCGGCGAATCGTTCCTGGCCAGCCTCGTCGTCAACGTCGATACGAGCAAGAACAACGTCGGCGCCACGATCGCCATCCAGCCCCGCTTCCTGCAAGGTCGCATGGGACTGTCCGCCCCGATGGCCGTGCCCCTGGCAGGACTCTACGGGCTAGAGTGATCGCCGCCGGCCGAGCCACGGCAACATGCAGGGCGTCGACACTAACCCGCAGCGCGAGCAAGGGATGGAGGCTGGCAGTGTGTGTCCTTGTGCCCGCGCGGTGGTTGAGCGGCGGTTCATTCCGAGATGGCGCGGCGGTTTGAGGGCGCGAGATCCGGTGCACGCGACGCGCATCTACGCGCACGAACCCTCGCTTGCGCGTCGGGTTAGCGTGCGCAGCGCCGAGCGGATGCGCTGGAGCTAGATCAGCTCCGGCATCGGCTGGTAGCCGCGATCCACCAGGTATTGCGGGCGGCCGCTCAGGTCGCGTAGCGTGACCTGGTTGACGTCGATGCCGAGGCGGTGATAGAGCGTGGCGAACACTTCCTGGAAATGGACGGGCCGATCCTTGGCTTCGCCCCCCAAGCGGTCGGTCGAGCCGATCACCTGCCCGGTGCGCATGCCGCCGCCGAACAGCAAGCCGCACGACACGGCCGGCCAGTGGTCGCGGCCGGCGCTAGCGTTGATCTTGGGCGTGCGGCCAAACTCGCCCCACACGACGACCGACACGTCCTTGTCCAGCCCGCGCTGGTGAATGTCGTCGATCAAGGCCGACAGGCCCTGGTCGAGCATGGGCATGTCTTGCCGGCAGGCGCCAAAGTTGTCGCCGTGATGATCCCAGCGGCTGAAGGCCAAGGTGACGCACCGCGAGCCGGCTTCGATCAAGCGCCGCGCGATCAGAAAGTGCTCCATCAGCTTGGGCCCGCCGTCGTTGCGGTTTTTCGGGTCGCCCTTGCCATAGCGCTCGCGGATTTTGGGATCTTCCTTTTCGATGTCGAGGGCCGTCATTAATTGGCTGGACGTGAGGACGCCGAAGGCCTGCTCGTTGAAGTTGTCCAGTCCGTCCATCATGCCGCTGGAGTCGGCCTCGCGGCGGAAGTTGTCAAAGCTGGCCAGTAGCGCCTTGCGATTCGAAAGCCGATCGAGCGTGATGCCGTTGAGGACCATGTCCCCCTGGCCTTCGCCCGAGGGTTTGAACGGCGCGTGCGCCACGCCCAGGTAGCCGGGCTGTCCGGCGTCGGCCCATTCCATGTGTCCCATCTTGGGAGCCAGGCCCACGAAGGGCGGCATCGCCGAATTGGCCGGTCCGCGCAGTTTCGACAACACCGAACCCAGGCTGGGCCAGCCGCCGGCCGGCTGCGGTCCGCGGCGCCGGCGCCCCGTCTGGCATTCAAAGGCGTCGTGCGCGCCGAGGCGCCGACGATCGAACGAATCGGCACCAGCTTGTCCATCCGCTTGGCGAGCCCGTCAAAGTGCTCGCAGATTTCGATGCCCGAGACGTTGGTCCGAATCGGATGGAACTCGCCGCGGATTTCGGCCGGGGCATCCATCTTCAGATCGAAGAAATCCTGGTGCGGCGGCCCGCCGGGCAAGAAGATCATGATGATCCCCTTGTGCTGGTGCGTGGCGCCGGAAGCCGCCTGGGCCTTAAGGATTTGCGGAAGCGATAGTCCGCCCAGGGCCAGCCCACCGATTTTCAAAAACGAACGGCGCGAGATTCCATCGCAAAAGCTGCGCTGCGGCCGGCCGACAATCGTCAGCATGGCTCGTCCTCCAGGTGGGGCCCAAAGTCGGGCAAAGTTTGGCGAGCTAAATGTCAGGTGGGTCCAACTAGAATCGTATCAAATCCGCCCGATGCGATCAAGAACATGGGGGCTGCCGCGGCACTTCGCGCGGAATGCGGACCGCAAAGTCAATCTGTGCGGATCGGCCCCAATTTCCCGGGTCGGCGTCGAGCCGCAGGTGCCCGGCCGGTGCTTGGGGTAGGATTATACGATGGTCGGACGAGTTGATCGGTCCGGCCCCGTGGCCAAACATCCAACCTTTCGCTTGCTGGCGACGACCTTGGCTCGCGGCGGGCGGCATACTTCACGCATGTCTCTCACTGCTCCTAGCACGGCGTCGGGCGTCTTGTTGCGGCTCCAGGACGTCGGCAAGACGTTTCAGATGGGGGAAGTCTCGGTCGAGGTGCTGCGCGACATTACCTTCGACGTCCGTCCCGGCGAACTGCTGGTGATGGTCGGACCCAGCGGGTCGGGCAAGACCACGCTCTTGAACATCATGGGGGGGCTCGACACGCCTTCGGTCGGCCAGGTGTGGTATCGCCAGCAGGAGCTCAGCACGGCTTCCGCGGCGAGCTGACGCGCTACCGCCGCGAGAACGTTGGGTTCGTGTTCCAGTTCTACAACCTGGTGCCCAACCTCACGGCCCGCGAAAACGTGATGGTGGCCACCGAGATCAGCCAGCAGCCGATGGACGTCGAGCAAACGCTGGAGCTGGTGGGGCTCGACGAGCGGATGGATCATTTCCCTTCGCAACTCTCCGGCGGCGAACAGCAGCGCGTGGCGATCGCCCGGGCTTTGGCCAAAAACCCCGAGCTGCTGTTGTGCGACGAACCGACCGGCGCGCTCGACTATGAAACGGGCAAGCACGTGCTGCGGCTGCTGGTCGATCTGAAGAATTCGCTGGGCAAGACGATTCTGATCATCACGCACAACGGGGCCATCGCCCCCACGGCCGACCGCGTGATCCGGCTCCGCTCGGGCGAGATCCACGAAATGCACGACAATCCGCGGCCCCAGCCGCCGGAGGACATCTCGTGGTAAGCGTGCTCGACCGCAAGCTTTTGCGCGAGGTCCGCTCCTCGGGGATGACGCTGTTGGCCATCACCAGCATCATGGCCGTGGGCGTGATGTGCTTCATCTACATGCGTTCGGCCTATTTCAACCTGAGCGCGGCCAAGTTTCGCTACTACAACCAGTGCCGGATGGCCGACTTCTGGATCGAAGTGAAGAAGGCCCCGCTGGTGGACGTGGCCCGGCTGGCCGAGGTGAGGGGCGTCACCGCGATTCGCCCCCGCATTCAGTTTTTCGCCACGGTCGACCTGGAACGCGTGCCCGTGCCGCTCAACGGCCTGGTCATGTCGCTGCCCGACGAGCGCGAGCCAATCATCAACGACATCGTCATCCAAAGCGGTGGCTATTTCACCGATCGGCGGATGGAAGAGGTGATCGTCAACTCGGCGTTCGCCCGGGCCCACGGCATTCATCCCGGGCAAAAGATCCACCTGCTGTTGAACAACCGCCGGCAGGAACTGGCGGTCGTGGGCACGGCCATCAGCAGCGAGTTCGTGTACCTGGTTTCGCCGGGCTCGATCGCCCCCGACCCGGAACATTTCGGCGTCTTCTACATCAAGCGCACCTACGCCGAGGAAGTGTTTGACTTCGACGGGGCCTGCAACCAGATCGTGGGCCTGCTGGATCCGGCGCACAAAGAGCGCCCCAACGAAGCCCTGCGGCAGATGGAAACCCTGCTGGAGCCCTACGGCGTGGCCACCAGCTACGGGCTGAAGACGCAGACCTCGAACCAGTTTCTCAGCGACGAGATCCGCGGGCTGGGCGTCTTTTCGACGATCATGCCATCGATCTTTCTGGCCGTGGCGGCGCTGGTGCTCAACGTGCTGATGGTGCGGCTGATCGATCAGCAGCGGACCATCATTGGCACGCTCAAGGCGCTGGGATATTACGACGCGCAGATTTTCGCGCACTACACGAAGTTTGCCATGGCCCTGGGGTTGTTCGCCGCGGCGATCGGATTAGCCATGGGCTACGGCATGTCGTTCCTGGTGACGAACGTCTACAAGATGTTCTACGAGTTTCCCGACCTGGAAAACCGAGTCTTCCCCGGCACGTACGCCGGCGGAGTGGCCGTGGCGCTGGTTTGCGCGCTCGTAGGCTCGTTGCACGCGGCCTGGCTGGCTTTGCGGCTCAGCCCGGCCGAGGCGATGCGCCCCAAACCGCCGGTGCAAGGGGGCGCCATCTGGCTGGAACATTTTCCGGGGCTGTGGCAGCGATTCAGCTTCGGCTGGCGGCTCGTGCTGCGCAATGTGTTTCGCAATCGCCTGCGCACCGCGGTGGGCATTTTTGCCACGGCGATGGGCGCAGGGCTTTTGATGTGCGGTTTCGTGCTCACCAGCGCCATTGCCTACCTGATCAACTTCCAATTTGAGCTGGTCACGCGGAGCGACGTCGACCTGCGATTCAAGGACGAACAAGGTCGCTCCGCCCTGCTCGAAGCCGAGCATCTGCCGGGCATCGAGTTCGTCGAGCCGCAATTCGACGTGAGTTGCACGTTCATCAACGGTCCGAACCGTCGCCGCGGCGCCATCTCGGGGCTGGTGCCAAATAGCCGGCTGACGATTCCCCGCGACGTCGAGGGACGCCCGATCCGCATCCCGCGCTACGGCCTGGCCATGAGTCGCAAGCTCTCGAAACTTCTGGAAATCAAGCGCGGCGACCTGGTGACCGTACTGCCGACGGTGGGGCGCCGCGAGGAACTGCACGTGCCGGTCACCGAACTCTCCGACAGCTACATCGGCATGGCCGTCTATGCGGACATCGATTATCTCGGCCGGCTGATGGGCGAGGAGTTTGCCCTGACCGGCGTGCAACTGGCGCTCGACGGCGGCACGCAGGCCCGGGCTTCGCTCTATCGCGAATTGAAACAATTGCCCGCCGTGCAATCGGTGAACGTGCGGGCCGACATGATCCACAACATGGAGACAATCGTCGAAACGCAGCGGATCTTCATTGCGCTGGTCGTGTTGTTCGCCGGCGTGATCTTTTTCAGCAGCCTGCTCAACTCGTCGCTGGTGTCGCTGGCCGAACGGAGGCGCGAAGTCGCCACCTTCCGCGTGCTGGGATACAACGAATGGCAGGTGGGCGGATTGTTCCTCCGCGAGAGCATGGTCATCAACTCGCTGGGCACGCTGCTGGGGCTGCCGGTGGGATACTCGCTGGCCTGGATCCTGTCGCGCGTCTACGACACCGAAATGTTTCGTTTCCCGGTCACCTCGCCCCCCTGGGTCTGGTACGGCACGGTTGTCGCGGCGGTCGTGTTCGCGGTGGTGGCACATGCCGTCGTGCAGCGGTCGATCAATCACCTCGACTGGCTCGACGCCTCGAAAACCATGGAGTGAAGGCATGTCGACCATTCCGCCATCGCGTGAGAATCGAGGCCCCCTGCGCAGCGACCCGCGCGTTTCGCATTTCCCCCGGCCGCGGGGCGGGCTAAAATTACTTGCATCAGCAACTTTTGGGATTCCGTGACCATGCGTAACTGGATTTTCGTCGTTCTCGGCGTGGTAATCGTCGCCGCCGCGGCACTGGGTTACACCTCGTTTTCGGCCGGCGTGCCGGTCGAAGCGGCTGCCGTCTCCAGCGGCTCGATTCGCGAATCTATCGACGAAGAAGGCAAGACCCGCCTGGCTGAAACGTATCTCGTCACGATGCCCTACGACGGCCGCATCGAGCCGATCGACTTGATCGAAGGCACCCCGGTGACCAAGGGGCAGGTCGTGGCCCGGATCGCTCCGGTCGATATCGATCTCGATATCGCCGAAGCCAAAGCGATGGTCGACCGGCTGAAGGCCTCGATCAAGGAGAACGACGACACGTCGGTCGAGAACACCGCGCTGCAGCAGACGGTCAACATGGTTGAATCGGTCGATCGAATGGTCGAGGCGGCCGAAGCCCGGCTCGAAAGCGGCAAGGCCAAGCTCGAATACGCCGAGAAACGCCTGGGCCGCGCCCAGCGCCTCACGCAAAGCGGGGCGCAGACCGAAGAGGACCGCGATCTAGCCGAGATGCAACAGGTCGAAAGCAGCGTCGAGTTTCAGCAAGACAATCTCGTGTTTCGCTCGGCCGAAGCCATGCGGGCCGCCATGTCGCTGTTGCCCACCATGGTGCGGCAGTACATTCAGCGGAAGGCGCTGACGCACAACGTGCTGGAGCAGCAACTGGCCGAAGCCGAAGTCAACATGCGCGAAGTCGAAAAGAACGCGCAGCTGGGCGAAATGACCAGCCCGGTCGACGGCATCGTGCTGGAGCGCGAGATCAGCAACGCCCGCCAGGTGGCCGCCGGCACGGTGCTGTTGCGCATCGGACAGTGGACAGACCTGGAGATCGAAGCCGACGTGCTCAGCCAGGACGTCGTGCGGGTGCGGCCCGGGCAGACCGTCGAGGTCCACGGCCCGACGATCGGCCCCCAGCCGGCCGTGGCCAAAGTCACGCGCATTTATCCGGCCGGTTTTACCAAGACCAGCTCGCTGGGTGTCGAACAGCAGCGGGTCAAGGTGATCATGCGATTCGAGCCCGACGATCTCGAACGGCTCCGCAAGCACAACGACCTGGGGGTCGCCTATCGCGTGCGGGTGCGCATCTACACGGCCGAGGCCAGCGGCGTGCTGCTGGTGCCCCGCTCGGCGCCGTTCCGCGGCGCGAAGAACAACTGGCAAGTGTACGCCATCCAAAACGGCAGGGCCCATCTCCGTTCGGTCAAGGTGGGGCTGAGCAACGACGACGCGGCCGAAATCACCGCGGGCCTGGCGGCCGGCGACCGGGTCATTCTGGCCCCCGAAACCAATCTGACCGAAGGCCAATCGGTGAAGGTCATCGACACCGGGCCCGAGAGTTGACGGACGCCGCGGCGCGGTGTAACTTGAGAGCCGTTTTTCGCCTGGTACCTTGCGCCGCGCGGCTCGCGCGCATGCGGCGCGATTTTCCGGCGGTTCCTTTCACGCGCTCTCGAATTTGGCGGTCCATCATGAAAATCGAAGGCCATACGTTCTTTGTCACCGGCGGCGGTTCGGGTCTGGGCGCGGCTTGCGCGGTTGTTTGTCACGGGCGGCGGTAACGTGCTGATCGCCGACGTGCAGGAACAAGCCAGCCAGAAGGTGGCCGCGGAGCTGGGGGCTCGGGCCAAGTTCATCCTGACCGACGTCACCGACGAAGCCAGCGTCCAGAACGCGCTGGCGGCGGCCAAACAACAATTCGGCGGCGTCCACTGCGTCGTGAACTGCGCGGGCATCGGCTCGGCCGGACGCGTCGTGGGCAAGGAAGGACCGTTTGATCTGAAAGTCTTCTCGCGCACCATCCAGGTCAACTTGATCGGCACGTTCAACGTCATTCGTCTGGCGGCCACGCTGATGTCGCAGAATGACCCCAACGAAGAACAAGAGCGGGGCGTGATCATCAACACCGCGTCGGTCGCCGCGTTCGACGGACAGATCGGGCAGGCCGCCTACTCGGCCTCGAAAGGGGGCGTCGTGGCGATGACGCTGCCGATCGCCCGCGAGCTGGCCCGCTTCGGCATTCGGGTGATGACGATCGCCCCGGGCGTGTTCGAGACGCCGATGATGGCCGGCATGACGCCCGAGATGCAAAAGGCGCTGTCGGCGGCCGTTCCCTTCCCGCCGCGGCTGGGCCGGCCCGCGGAGTTCGCCGCCCTGGCCCAGGACATCATCGAAAACCCGATGCTCAACGGGGAGACGATCCGGCTGGATGGGGCGCTGCGGATGGGGCCGAAGTAGCGGCTCCGCCGGTTGGGTTTTGCGGGTTGCAGGGGTGAGTGGGTCGCGGGGGTGAGCGGATCGATGCGCGGGACGCGCCGTCGCCGTTGGCTCCGGGCTAAACGGCGTGGGGGTGACCTATGCTTCGCGCGTCGTTTTTGACCGCGTTTTGACGAGCGCCCCCCATGCTCCGCATACCGCTGGTAACGCTTTCGCTGTTGACTGCGCTGGCTGCGTCTGCGTGCGCCGCGGAGCGATCGTCGTTTCCGCGCGAGGTGATGGCCGCCAGCGGCGTTGCCACGGCACAGGTCGAACGGTACGCGCTGGTGCTCGATCGGCTGGCCGCCGAATTCTCGTCGCCAGCGGACACAATGGGCGACACCCGAAAGCGAGCTCAGGCAATTCACGCGTTCCTGCATGAGCGCGTGCTGCATGGCAAGTATCGCGCCGACGCCAGCAACCTGGGGGTCGCGCTCGACGGCGGAGCGTACAATTGCGCCGCGGTAACGGCCTTGTTTCTCGTGCTGGCCGATCGTGCGGGGCTGACGGCCTGCGCCGTTTCGACGCCGGGTCACGTGTGGTGCCGCGTCACCGGCGCCGGTGAGGAGCTCGACGTCGAGACCACGTGTCGCGATTGGTTCGCGATCCGCGATCGCTATCGCGGTCTGCCCGACGAGGAGGTCTCCACGGCCATGGCCGCCCATCGCCGCCGCGTCGCCGTGGGGCGCGCTTTGTCGCGGCGCGAGCTGTTGGCCGTGTTTCACTTCAATCGGGGCGTCACGTTTTTGCGCAGGCCGCCTCGACGAAGCGCTGCGGGCCAACCTGCGGGCCCTGGCGCTCGATCCGCGTTGTCGCCCGGCGTGCGAAAACTTCGCCGCCGCCGCCGGCCACTGGTTGACGCGGACGGCGCCCGTGCAAACGCCCGGCCACGGGTTCCTGCGGCTGGTCTCCCTGGCGTGGGACGCCCAAACGGGTTCGCCGGTGAATTAGCAAATCGCCGGGAAAAGCCGGCATCGGCGCACCGCTTTTTTGACAACCGTTGGAAAGTGACCTAGATATCTTTTGGCTGTGCGTGCGCGCGACCTGCGCGGCGGACGTCGGGGTATCCATTCGGCCGACCCATCCAAGCAAATCCCTCACTCGGCGCGCGTGCCACCGGCACGTCCGAGTGCGCTCAAGTAACGATATCACCCGCCGCGGCAACCATTGGGCTGCCGCGGACCGTCCAGACCCTATCCATCAAGGCGGATTTCGCTCATGAGCGCTGGCATTTGCTTACCACCGATCCAGGTCCCCCCGATTATTTCCGAGTCCAACCCGCAAGCGGACGAAGTCCTGCGGCGGCAAGTGTGGGGAGTGTTGGTCGGCGCGTATCCGCGCGTCGGAGAGCGGCGGACCGACCAGCGGTATCCTTATCCGCATCTGTTTTATCTGACTCCGGTGGGCGAAGACGGCGTTTCGCCCGAGGGGGAGTCGGTGGTGGTCGTGGGCAAGACGCTGTCGGAACGGGGCGTGGGGTTCTACTATCCGCAGCCGATTTCGAACCGCCGCATGATCGCCTCGCTGGAAAGCTGCGAGCAACGCTGGGTCGGCTTCCTGATCGACATCAACTGGTGCCGCTTCACGCGCTACGGTTGGTACGACTCGGGGGGCCGCTTCGTGCAGGCCGTGGCTTCGCCGATCACGCCGCACGCTGCGCTAGCGGTCCGCGCGAGCAAGCGGACGCGGCGGCTACGCGCACTCTTCAGTTATCGGAGGACCGGCACCGGTGTCCCGATCGAGATAGCGGGCGAAGTGGCGGCTCAGCTCGTCGCGGCGCTGGGTGGTCCACCAGGCCAGAAAATCCTGATGGCTGGCGGCCAGCGAAGCCCGTTCGAGTTCCATGCCCGCGTCGATCGCTTCGGAGACGGCGGGCACTTCGGATTCGCGCCGCCAGGAGGCCAGGTACGATTCGCGGTGACGTGATCGTTGATTTCGCCCAGGTGATCCTGCAGCGTCGCCACCAGCGGATAGAGCACCTGGCGAAAGTCGTCGTCAAATGCCCCGGCGAAAATCTCCATCGTGTAGCGCACCTGCTTGCTCTGGATGCGAAACGCGTGCAGGGTCTCGGCGTCGGACATCTGGGCGGCGGCCGCCGCGAGGTACGGCACGACCAGCCCGCCAAACGCATTGCGGGCGAAGCAGGAAAACCGCTGGTCGCAGGGGGCCGGCTGCTGGCCGCGCCAGCGGACGCGCTTCACGAACTTCCGCACCCGGTGCTCGAAGTCTTTGCCGGCCAGCTTGTGATAGGCCTCTTCGATCGGCCATTGCGCCTTGCGCCGCCGGCGCTTGACTTGCTCCAGCAACAGGGCCGATTGGGTCGGTCCCAGCGGCGCCAGCTTCTCCGCCCACCGCAGGCGCAACACGTCCAGATCGCGGGCCTCGGCCGCCGCCTTGCGGACGCGCTTGAGCTGTTTGCGCATCCAGCGCCCGCGGCGCCGCGGCAGCCAATCGGCAAACGTCTCCATGGCCGTTGCCGTGCGGCGCGTAGAGACGCGTAGCTGGTGCACGTTCTCCGTGTCCTCCGGCAAGCCGTCCACCGACAGCTCGAGGAAGTACCACAACCGCTCCAGCCGCGCTTCAAGTGCGCGCCGCGCAACCACCTCGACCGAATCGTCGGGCTGGCTGTCGATCCATTTCGTGTTGCGTCCCATGCCGTGCGCCGTCTGTTTCCCCAGACCCGTCGTATCTTGCCGCCGTGCTTGCCCGCGCCCAGCGCGCCCAGAACGTCCAACGTCAACTTGGAACCGCTTATGCGCTGTAAACGGCGGCACAAGCATTCGAAAGAATGGATTGCAATCGGTGCCCCGACCCGTATCGTTTTTTGTTTGCTGAGGGCATTGCGTCGGGAAATGCTGCCCGGACCGCGCACCTGCCGGGTGCCTGCGGCCCGCTTCAGCCTCCAGTCTAGCCGCAATCCAATTGGCTATCTCCCCGCGATTTCGGCTGGTAGCCAGCCGCCTGGCGCCGGGTGGGACGAACGAAGGCTCAAGCTCTACCGACGGGTAAAGCTAGCAGTCCGGCGACCGTACAGCAACGCACACCACCCACCAGGGGGTAACTGCCGCGGCTCAGACCTCCGATTCTGGGGCAAAGATCGTACGCCCTCCGTCGACCGGCAGCGAGACGCCGGTCACGAACTCGTTCTCCAACAGAAACGCGACCGCGTCGGCCAGTTCGACGACCGTGCCTTCGCGCTTCGCGAGCGTCGAGGCGAGAATCTCCCTCCGCTCCTCGGGCGTCGTGCCGGCCGGCAACAACACCGGGCCGGGAAGCACCGCGTTGACGCGCACGCGCGGATTGCGGAGGGCCAATTCCACGGCAAATGTCCGCGTCAGCGTGGGAATGCTTCCCTTGGACGCGAAGTAGGCCGCATGATCGCGGTAGGGTCGGTGGATCGCCCAGTCGCCGACGTTGACGATCGCGCCCCCCTCGGGCTGCTCGACCATCGCCAACCCGGCCTGCTGACAACAGACGAACGTCGCCAGCGTGTTGATCTCGAAGTGTTTGCCCACGTCGTCGGGCGTCACGTCTTCCAGAGGTCGGGAGCTCCAGATGGCCGCGTTATTCACAACGGCGTCAATGCGTCCGAAATGATCGCGCACGCGGGCCACCATCCGAGCGGTGGCCGCCGGATCGCGCAAGTCGGCCGCCACGGCAATGGCTTCGCGTCGGGTGGTCGACAACTCGGCGGCCGTCTGCCGGGCCTGTTCGAGCGAGGCGTTGGCATGCAGCGCCAAGCGATAACCGCGCGCGGCCAGCGCCAGCGCCATGCCGTGTCCCACGCGGCGACCGGCGCCGGTCACCAGCGCCACGCGACCGTTCGCCGGGGGTTTGTCAGAGGCGTTCATGTTTCGAGCCGGTGAAAGTCGACAATCGTGTCCCAAATCTCCTCGGGCGTTTCCGCGTAGCTGATCAGGTCCAGGTCCTCGTCGGCGATCGCCCCTTCGTCGGCCAGAAACTGGAAATCGATCACCCGATCCCAGTACTGGCGGCTGTACATAATGATCGGAATCTCCTGCATGCGACGAGTCTGGCGGAGCGTCAACGCATCGAACAGTTCGTCAAGCGTGCCGAAGCCGCCGGGAAACACGACCAACGCCGCCGCGCGCAGCAGAAAGTGCATCTTGCGCAAGGCGAAATAGTGAAACTGAAAGCATAATTCCGGCGTGATATAGCGATTCGGCTCTTGCTCCCGCGGCAGCGTGATATTCAGGCCGATGGACGGCGCGCCGGCATCCGCCGCGCCGCGATTGGCGGCTTCCATGATGCCCGGCCCCCCGCCGGTCACCACCACGTGACGCGGGCCGCCGGCGGTCCACCGCACGGCCACCAGCCGGGCAAACTCGCGCGCCGCTTCATAATAAGGATACTTCGCCAGCAGTCGCTCGGTGCGGGCCAGCTCGCGCCGAGCGACTGGTTCGCCGGATCGGCCGCCAGCGCCGCGGTAATCTGCCGGCGCTTCTCCTCCAACAGAGGACGGTCCAGGATGCGCGTGCTGCCGAAAACCACGATCGTCTGCGTGATGTTCCGCTCTCCGAAGGCCAGCTCCGGCTTCAAAAACTCGAGCTGCAACCGCACGGGGCGCAGCTCGGACCGGGCCAATAGCGCCGTATCCCGCTCGGCCAGTTCATAGCTGGGAGACTCCAGAATCCGCTTCACGTCCGGATCGATTTCACTCATCGGGCGCTTCCTCGGGGTTCAGCTCCACGCTTTGGCCCATCTTCGGCACCAGCGTGTTCCATCCTCGCTCGCGGTGCAACTCTTCGGCCAGCGACGTGGCGCTGGCCAGTTCGCCGTGCGTCAGAAAAACCTGCCGCGGCGCCGCCAGCGGCTCCAGCCAGCGCCTGAGCTCCGAGTGCCCCGCATGGCCGCTCAACTGGGACAGCCCGACGATCGCCGCCCGGACCGGCACGTCGCCGCCGAAGACGCGAATCACGCGGGCGCCTTCCTCGAGCGCCCGGCCGCGCGTCCCCGCGGCCATGAAGCCCCCCAGCATGATCGTGTTCGCGCATCGGGGAGCCGTTGTCGCAAGTGATGCAGAATCCGCCCGCCGGTCATCATGCCCGACGACGAGATGATCACCCCCGGGCCGCGCATCTTGTTCACGGCCTTCGACTCTTGCACGCTGTGCGTCACGTGCACGCGGTCGAAGCTGAACTGAAAGTCGGGCCGCACGGCCAGCCCTTCCGACAGATCGTGCTCCGAGGCGTAATAGCGATAGATTTCCATGCCCGCGGCCGCCATCGGACTGTCAAGCACGACGGGAATCTTGGGAATGCGACCGTCGTCCATCAACACCTGCAGCAGGTAGATCAACTGTTGGGCCCGGCCCACGGCGAACGAAGCCATCAGGATCACGCCACCGCGGCGGATCGCTTCGTTGACCACCGTGCTCAACTCGTCGAGCACGTCGACCTGCGGATGCTCGCGATTGCCGTACGTGCTCTCGCACACCAGGTAGTCGCACGCCGGCGGTTGCTGCGGATCGTAATACAACGGCGCGCCGTACCGTCCCACGTCGCCGGAGAACACGATTCGCAACGGCCGCGGGCCGGTGCGCACTTCGACTTCCAGCGAGCAGGCCCCCAGCAAGTGGCCGGCGTCCTGGTAGCGAACCCAGATCGGTTCGGCGGGCGAGAACCATTCGCCGCGGTGCACCGTGCGAAAGTGCGTCATGGCCCGCTTGGCGTCGGTGGCGTCGTACAGCGGCAAAGCCGGCTTGTGCTTCGAGTAGCCCTTGCGGTTGGCGTAGTCGGCTTCTTCTTCCTGGTTGTGGGCCGAGTCGAGCAGCAACAGCTCGGCCAGGGCCTCGGTCGCCGGAGTCGAGTAGGCGGGCCCGCGAAAACCGTCGCGAACGAAACGCGGCAAGTACCCGATGTGATCGATGTGCGCGTGGGTCAGCACGACCGCGTCGACGCTCTTCGGGGGAAAGGGCAGTCGCGCCCAGTTCCTCAGCCGCAGCTCCTTGAGCCCTTGAAACATTCCGCAATCCACGAGCACGCGCGCGTCGCCGGCTTCCAGCAGATACTTCGAGCCGGTGACCGTTTCCGCGGCGCCGTGAAACGTCAGTCGAACCATCGCGTCATCTTTCGCTGCGAGCCCACTAGGAATGAGAGTCCGACGCCACTTTTCCGCGTAGCCGGCGCCCCGCAACCGCCAGTACGGCCACGGCCGCCCCGGCCGCGATCAACATTTCTCGCGGATCCATCGCGCCCGCCAACCGCGACCAGGCGTCGAGCACTGGGCTGGTCGCCACGAACCACA
The DNA here is from genome assembly GCA_963711515.1 of uncultured Planctomycetota bacterium. Classification (GTDB taxonomy): domain Bacteria; phylum Planctomycetota; class Planctomycetia; order Pirellulales; family PALSA-1355; genus CAVQEL01. Next base: position 22,381 of record CAVQEL010000013.1, read on the forward strand.
CCAGCGTACCGGCGACGAGCGACGCCGCCCAGGCAAATCGCGCCGCCGGCGACCACGCCCGGGCCGCCATCCGCGTCCCGAAGAACAGCGTCGCGGCGACGAAGGAAATCCCTGCCACGGCCGCCAGCCCCAGGAACACGCCGGCAATCACCAACTCCACGACGCGAATGCCCGCCCGGCGAATCGCGTCGCGATTTGTCCCTTCGACCAGCAGCGGCCAGGCCAGTGCCCCAAAAAACAGCGCCACAACAGCCGCCAACAACGTTTCGAGCAACCCGAAATCCGTGTGCTCTTCGCCCCACAGCGGCCGCACGTCCGGCTGAAATACCGGCACGGCCACGCCGATTGCCAGCACCACGGCCAGCAGCTTCACGGGGGGCAGGTGGCCGTCAAACTCGAGCAAGGCCGCGCACAACAGGGTCCACACCAGCAGCAATTGATATCCGATTCGCGCCAGATCGGCCGAAAACATGGCGACGCCCCCGACGGGCGGCTCCGGCACGATCGCCCCCCAGGCCACCACGGCGCTGGCCACGGCGACGATCAACTCGACCACCGGATACCGCGGCGAAATGGCCGCCCCGCAATCGGCGCAGCGGCCGCGGAGCACCAACCAGCCGGCGATCGGCACGTTGTGATACCAGCGAATCGGCCGGCCGCACGCCGGACAGCGGGAAGCCGGCCGGCTCAGGCTCATTCCCAGCGGCAGGCGATAGGCCACGACGTTCAGAAAGCTGCCCACGGCGCCCCCAAACAGGAACACCCACACGATCAACAGACACGCGGCCGGCAGACCAAACGTGTCGGCATAGACCGCAAACGGCGAGTACATGTTGGCGATCATAGGATTCCCGCCAGCGGGCCCCCTGCCGTTGCCAGTGCCTCGACGCGCCGCGCCACCTGGGGGTCTTCCACCAATGGCGGCGCGTGCCGCGGCTTCGTGCGGGCGTCGATCACCAGCGTATCGCGGCAGCCCCAATGTTTCTGGCTCGTGCAGGCGTCGAAGCCGTACACGTCGGCCGCCGGATTGCTGCGCGTAAACGTGACCCACAGAAAATTGTCGAGCGTGCGGGCCGTAAACTCCGCGTCGTCAACGATCACCACCAGCGGAAACCGCCGCAGCGCGTCACCCATCGGCACCGAGCGGCAAAACGCTTCCACCCGCTGGTCGATGCCCGCGTCGTTTGCCTCGAAGGTGGGCCCCTCGATTGCCAGGATGCCCGGCAAACAGAGCTTCGCCGCGCGAAAATCACTCGGCAGGCGGACCCCCTCCGCGTCGGTCGGCAATGCGCGCCGCGCGGGACCGACGGCCGCGATCACCAGCTTCGATCCCTCGTTGATCGCGTCCCCCGAGTAGTCGAGCGTGTCGATCGTGGTGCGGGTCTGAAAGTGCAAATCGCGCGACCAGTCGACACGGCGCAGCACGTGCGCGAAGAAGCCGGCCACGTCGTTGACGTCCAACGACGCGTCGTCTTCGCGGGCCGCGATCCACAGGTACTTGGCCAGCGAGAGCTGCCCCTGGCCCAGGATGGCGTTGGCCGTGGTGAGCAGCTCCTGCGGCCGGCGCCGCTCGGCGTAGGGCGTGTAACGTTCACTGCCGATGGCCAACAACAGCGGGTGCACTCCTGCCGCGTCGACCGCGTGCACCGCGTGCAAGCCGGGAATGACGCTGGGAATCGCCGGCCCGGTGAGCTCGTGGATCAAGCGGCCGAACATCGTGTCTTCCTGCGGCGGACGCCCCACCACGGTGAACGGCCACACCGCGCCGGTGCGATGCCACACCCGGTCCACGCGCAGCACCGGATAATCGTGCGCCAGGCTGTAATAGCCCAGGTGATCGCCAAAGGGGCCCTCGGGCAAGCGGCGCTGGGGCTCGATCACGCCGGTGACGCAAAAGTCGGCCTCGGCATACACCGGCAGCATTCCCGGCCGCGCCACCAGCGGAATGCGATGCCGCCCGAGCGCCCCGGCAAACGCCAGCTCCGAGATGCCCTCGGGCAGCGGCATCACGGCCGCCACGCTCATGGCCGGCGCTCCGCCAACGAAGACGTTCACCCGCAGGTTTTCGCCGCGCTCAAGCGCCGCGGCGTGATGCACGCCGATGCCGCGATGAATCTGATAGTGCATCCCCGCCTCCCGATCGGGCTCATATTGCCCGCCCGAAATCTGGATGCGGTACATCCCCAAGTTGGCATGTGCCGGCCCGGGGCGATTCGGGTCTTCGGTATACACTTGCGGCAGCGTGACGAACGCACCGCCGTCGTCGGGCCACGATTGCAATTGTGGCAGCCGGCTGAGGGTCGTCTCGTGAAACATCACCGCGCCCGAGTTCACCCGTTTGGGCAGCATCTGCCACAGTGCCGGCACTAGTTGGGCATTCTGCCAGGGACTGCGGACGATGGCGGCCGGATCGGCCTTCAACGCGACCAGGCGGCGCACCGTGTCGATGGCATCACGAAAGATGTACCGCACGCGATCCATCGTGCCGAACAAGTTGCTGACCATCGGAAACTCGCAGCCTTTGACCCTGGCGAAGTAAATGGCCGGTCCGCCGGCGCGAAATACGCGGCGGTGAATTTCGGCGGCTTCCAGGCGCGCGTCGATTTCTTGCTCGATGCGCACCAGTTGCCCGGTGGCTTCCAGATCGTCCAGACAGGCGCGTAGCGTGCGATAGCCCATGTATCCGCTAGCTTACGGCAACGGCCACCGGCGGTGGAAGAGGAAGGATGCCGCTCGACGAATCGCTTTCGACAAGCCGGTAGTGGCATACCGGAGCAATGCACTGCTGGACAAGCCAGCAGTGGCACACGGGAGCGGGCCCACAGGTAAACAAACCACGACGCCAAGTCTTGGCCTCACTCCCTGGGCAGTGTGGCGGGCGAGCGATAAAATGTGAAGTCTTCCACGCTACCCGCCATCGCCATCCAAACCGAAAGGTATTCCGTGCAGATTCAATCCCTCGAGGCTCGTCCCCTGGAAACCGCGGCCGACGCGCTGGTCGTCGGTTTGTTTGAAGACGCTCCGCTCGCCGGCGCCGCGGCCGACGTCGATGCGGCACTCAACGGGGCCGTGCGCGGGCTGGTCGACCGCAAGGAACTCTCCGCGCGGGCGAACGAGACGACGTCGCTGTTGGTGCCGGTGGGCAAAGCCGCTCAAGTGCTCGTCGTGGGACTTGGCAAACGGGACGCCTTCGACGGCGGTCGTGCGTTTTGCGCCGCTGCCGCGGCGGCGCGGGCCTTGGCGGCCAAGCCGCGCGATACGGTGGCCTTCTTCCTGGACGAAGGCTGGACGCCCGAGGTGTCCGAAAGCGGCGTGGCCGGCGCTGGTCGGCTGCCAGGGACAGGATCTTTACCGGGCCGAAAAGAAACGCTACCCGTTCGCCAGGCTGCTCTGGTCGGGCAGGCACGCCGGCGCGCTGAAGACGGGCCAGATCATCGGCGAAAGCATCAACCTCACCCGTGGGCTGGTCAACAGCCCGGCCGACGTCATCTATCCCGAGACGTTCGCCGAGCGGGCCATCGAGGTGGCCGGCAGTTGCGGTTTGGAGATCGACGTCTGGGACGAAAAGAAACTCGCAGCCGAACGCTGCGGCGCGCTGTTGGCTGTGGCCCAGGGCTCGAGCCGCCCGGCGCGGCTGGTCATTCTGCGGCACAACGGCGGATCGGCCAAGTCGCCCACGCTGGGCATTGTCGGCAAAGGCGTGACATTCGACTCCGGCGGACTGTCGCTCAAGCCTTCCGACGCCATGCTGACGATGAAGTGCGACAAGGCCGGAGCCTGCACGATGTTGGGGGCCATGCAAGCCATTGCCCGCTTGAAGCTGCCGGTGAACGTAATCGGCATTGCGGGCCTGGTCGAAAACATGACCGGGCCGGCGGCCATGAAACTGGGTGACGTGCTGGTGGCCCGCAACGGCCGCACGATTGAAGTCCACAACACCGATGCCGAGGGCCGGCTGGTGCTGGCCGATGCGCTGGCCGTGGCGATCGACGTTGGCGCCACGCAGATTGTCGACCTGGCCACGCTCACCGGAGCCTGCATCGTGGCTTTGGGAACCGAAGTGGCCGGCGCCATGACCAACGACCAGCCGCTGTGCGAGCGCATGATGGACGCGGCCCGGGAGGTCGGCGAACCGCTGTGGCAGTTGCCCATGTATCCGGAAATCTACGACGAGCTGATCAAGAGCGAAGTGGCCGACATCAAGAACGTCGGCGAAGGGCGCTGGGGCGGAGCGATCACGGCCGCCAAGTTTCTCGAGCAGTTCGTCGGCCAAACCCCCTGGGTCCATCTCGACATCGCCGGCCCGGCGTTTCGCGACAAGCCGAAGCCCTGGTGCGACGCCGGCGCCAGCGGCCAGTTCGTGCGCACGCTGGTGGCCCTGGCCCGGGCCTGGAAGTAACCCATCGCTCGGCCCGGGCGGAAACGCGCGAGCGCGGTGAGCGAGCGGACGGCGTGAACCGCGCGGGTTGCAAGTCCGTAGCATGCAGTAGTGTACGGAAGCCAAACCGGAGCCTCGGTTCGTTGTTTTCCGAGGGCGGCATGCTCACGGCGAGCGTGAGCATGGCACGCAGTCCGTCCCGACTTTTTCGGCCCCTGGCCGCGGCGCACGAGCGGTCGAATAATGGAGCCGAGGTTTCGACCTGCTTCCTCACGTCCCCCCCAAGCTGCTTGACTGATGCGATACCTGGTGACTGCGCGGGTCAAACCCGGCCGCGAGAGGGCGCTGCTCGAGGCGATTGAAGACGGATCGCTGGGCGCGGGCTCGGTGGCCGGCTCCGAGTACTTGCGCAACATGACTGACGCCCGGGTGCGCGACGACGAATCGATCCGCTGGGTCGAAGTCTGCTTCTGCGCGATTCCGTTGGACGAGGAACGGCCCTACTGGGAAGCGTATTTCGAGCTGGTGAAAGTGCAGGATGCTCACGGCCGGCATCTGTGCCGCGACGAAAACGGCAGCGAACCCTGGGCCTGTAGCGATTGTGATTGCACGGAGCGGCTGGAAGCGCGGCTGCGGTCGCGGGATCGGGGGTTTCTCGAGGCGCTGCGGGCGGTGGCTGCGGCGACATAGTGGGCGCGCGGCGTCGCCGGCCGATGCGTGCCTCATCCGCATTGCGCGAGCGGTTGATTGATCGCGGCGGGCGCGCGGGATAAGCTACCAGCGTCGACACGCAGCGCGTCTTAGATGCCAGGAGCGTCCCATGTCTCTGCCACGGAACGTCGTTTTGATTATCATCGCGGCAGCGGCCGTCTTGATGAGTGCGGATGCCCGGGGAGAGGAGAAGCCCTGGGCGGTTTTCGTGATGAAGCCGGATGGGAGCCAGGTGCGAAAGATCGCGCAGGCCGCCGGGCATCTGGATCATACCTCGCCGCGGTGGTCGCACGACGACAAGACGATCGTGTTCGACGCGTCGGGTGGAGCGGCGGGGTCGAGGGAGTTCTTCCTCATTAATGCCGACGGCACGGGATTGCAAAAACTGGGCATCGACGGCCGGGCCGACTGGTCTCCCGACGACAAGCAACTGGGGTTCGAAAGCGGGGGAGATATTCTCGTGCAAAACCTCGACGGCCAAGGGCGCACCAAGATCGCCCGCGGGTGGTGCGTGCGCTGGTCGCCCGACGGCAGCCAGGTGGCCATCAACGATCGCCACCAATTGATTGTGACGGACGTGGCCAGCGGCGAGGAGCGGCATCTGTTCGGACAGCCGTTCGCGTCGCTGTTCGGCGGTTACAACTGGTCGCCCGACGGGAAGTGGCTGGCGGTTTCGGGCCGGCCGAAGTCGGGTGCGCCGCGGCAACTGGTATTGGTCAGCAACCAGGGCGACCAGACGGGGATGAACGTTCGCTACGAAGGGGAACAGGGGGGCTCGGTTTCGTTTTCGCCCGATGGCAAGACGCTGGTTTTCGACGATGGCTACCGGTTGTATCTGTTGGAAGTCGAAGGGCGTTCGCCCCGCCAGTTGATTGCCGGGCAAAAGGGGAAGAACAAAGACCCGCACTGGTCGCATGACGGCGAGTGGATCGTTTTCAGCAGCGACCGGGATTAGGGTAAGCATCGAGCGGGTCCTTGACGCGCCGTCGCCGGTGGCTCCGGGCTAAACGGTCGGGGTCCCCTCAAAATGGCCGGGGGTTTGTGGTACGCTGGTCGTGTATTTGCTCGGCTGGTATCCATCGACTCGGTTGACGCGACCGCCATGAAATCGACCCGTGCGCCCGGCCCTCCGCAGCGGTTGTTTACCGGCAGCTTCCGCGAGTTCTATGGCGACCTGCTGGGCTTTCTCACGCGCTGTGCCCACGATTACGGAGACGTCTCCTACTTCCGCCTGGGCGCAAGCCCTGCCTGCTGGTCAACCATCCCGATCTGATCGATCAGATCGTCGTCAAGCAGAACCGCAATTTCATCAAGCCGTTTCCGTTTCGCTTCACGCGGCTGGTGCTGGGCAACGGGCTGCTGACCAGCGAAGGGGAGTTCTGGCTGCGGCAGCGGCGACTAGCGCAAGGGGCGTTTCACCCGCAGCGGATCGCCGGCTACGGCGACGACATGGTGGCGGCCGGATCGCGGATGCTCACCGGCTGGCAGGACGGCCAATCGCGCGACATCCACGCCGATATGATGCAAGTGACGCTCGACATCGTGGCCCGCACGCTATTTGGCGCCGACGTGCTGGATCAATCGCACGACATCGGCGACTCGCTGCTGACGGTGATCCGCAGCTTCAGCATGAATTTCGGGCGGCGGATTCCGCTTCCCGGCTGGATTCCGACCAAGGGGAATCGCCGGGCCCGGGCCGCCGTGCGGGCGCTCAACGTCGTGGTGCAGCAGATCGTCGACCAAAGGCGCCGCGAAACCGAGCATCACAAAGATCTGCTGTCGATGATGCTCTACGCGCGCGACGAGGACGACGGCAGCCGCATGACCGACGCTCAACTGGCCGACGAAGCCCGCACGTTTCTGTTGGCCGGCCACGAGACGACCGCCATCACGCTGTCGTGGAGCTTTTACCTGCTGGCCACGCACCCCGAGATTCAAGCTGCGCTGGGCGAAGAGCTCGATCGCGTGCTGGCGGGCCGGCTGCCGACCGCCGCCGACGTGCCGCAATTGAAGCTCACCGAGCGCGTGGTGCTGGAAGCGATGCGCGTGTTTCCGCCGGTGTTCATGATCGGCCGCGAGCCCTTGGCCGACTTCGAGCTGGCCGGCTACACCGTGCCGGCCGGCACCACGATCTTCATGAGCCAATGGGTCATGCACCACGACGCGCGGTATTACCCCGAACCCGAACGGTTCGACCCCGATCGCTGGACCCCGCAGCGGGTGGCGGCGCGACCAAAGATGTGCTATTTCCCGTTCGGCGGCGGTCCGCGGGTGTGCATCGGCAACAACTTCGCGATGCTCGAAAGCGTGCTGCTATTGGCGACGATCGCCCGCGACTGGTCGATGGAGCTGGTGCCCGACCAGGAGATTCGACTCTCGCCGGTGCTGACGTTGCGGCCGCGGTATGGCATCCGCGTGGTGCTGCGTCGCCGCCGCTCGGGCGACGCGGCGCACGATCCGCGGCCGCGCGTCGAGACGGTTGTCAGCTAGGGCCGCGGCGTGGATAATTGCCGCCACGGCGCGCCCGCTGCTCGACAATCTTTCTGCCTGTCCCCGTGCAAAGCTGCCCGGACGCTTGATGCCCGACCGCGATCCTGCTCCTGCCCGCGCCCAGCACGACGATTCGGGGGACGTCGTGGCCCGGGACGTCCAATTGCTCAACAGCCTGGGCTACGGGCAGGAACTGCTGCGGCGGATGAGCGGGTTTTCGAACTTCGCCGTGTCGTTTTCGATTATCTGCATCGTGGCCGGCGGCATCACTTCCTTTCCGCTGGGTCTGTCCAGCGTCGGCGGGGCGTCGATCGGCGTCGCCTGGCCCGCCTGCTGCCTGCTGTCGCTGTGCGTGGCGTTGTCGATGGCCCAGGTGGCCTCGGCCTTTCCGACCGCTGGGGGACTTTATCACTGGGCCGCCATTCTGGGCGGGCGCGGCTGGGGATGGCTCACCGCCTGGTTCAACCTGGCCGGCTTGATCACGGCCCTGGCAGCCATCAACGTCGGCGCCTACCAGTTTGGCATGCGGGCACTGGCCGGCAGCTTCGACCTGGGAATCGACCGCTGGGACCCGGCCACGCACATGACCGCGCAACTCGTCGGCGTGCTGGCGATCTCCGCGGCCCAGGCCCTGCTGAACCATCTGGGCATCCGACTCACGGCGCTATTGGTCGACTTCAGCGGCTATTGGATCCTGCTGGTGGCGTTGGCGCTGACGGTGAGCATGTTGGCCTGCGCCTCGAGCTTCGACCTGTCGCCCTGGTGACCTTTACCGATTACAGCGGACCGCGCGGCGGCGACGTTTGGCCTCGCACCGGCAACCTGGCGTGGTTGTTTCTGCTGGGATTTCTGTTGCCGGCTTATACCGTCACCGGTTTCGACGCCTCGGCCCACACGGCGGAGGAGACAATCGGCACGTCGCATCACGTGCCGCGGGGCATCGTCCGCTCGGTAGCCGTTTCGGGCGTCTGCGGCTGGATCATGCTGGCCGCCGTGATCCTGGCCGTACCGGACATGGACGAGGCGGCCGCCCAGGGGGGCAATTCCTTTCACTGGATCGCCGAAAACGTGCTGCCGGCCGGCTTGTGGCGATTGTTGGCCGCGGGCATCGTCATCGCTCAATTCTTCTGCGGGCTGGCGACCGTCACTTCGGCTTCGCGGATGGCTTATGCCTTTGCGCGCGACGGCGGGCTCCCCTACTCCGAGATCGTCCGCCATGTCAGCCCGCGCTTTCGCACGCCGGCCGTGGCGATCTGGAGCGTGGCACTACTGTCGGTGGCGTTCGTCGTGCACACGGGAACGTATTCGACGATCACCGGGGCGTGCACGATATTTCTCTATATCTCTTATGTCATCCCCACGCTGCTGGGACTCTTCGCGTACGGACGGAGCTGGACGCAGATGGGACCCTGGAGCATGGGCGGGGCGATGTATCGCACGCTGGCCGTGTTATCGATTCTCGGCTGCGGCTTGATCCTGTTGGTGGGCGTGCAGCCGCCGAACGAGCAAAACCTGTGGACCGTGCCGGGGGCCTTCGTGCTGACGGCGGTCCTGTGGTTTGCCTACGAGCGGTCGCACTTTCGCGGCCCCCCGGCGAGCCTGCTGAATCGGCTGGGATGGTCCACGCCAGCCGCGGCCGACCCGCCGGCTGACCACTGACCATCCCCGGGGGATTTGCTGCTAGACAACTCTTTCAGCGTGGAAAAGCCTCAATTTTTCCGTGTTTTTTGCGATTCCGATCCCTCCTGCTAGCGAATTCCCCAAAAAACTTTTCCACATTGCTTGACACCATTCGCCAGCCTATTACAGTGGAGAAACCTCCGTTGAATAAGCAACTGTGACAAACCGCGTCCGATCAACGCTAATGATTCTGAATTGAGAGCCTAATCTACGCGGTCGGACCCGCGCTGACTCTCGGTGACATCTCACCCGGCTCTCATCACCTGACTTCGGTCCCTTGGCAGTAGCGATGCACCTGATTTGGTGCGCCGTTGCTCCCTGCGGACTCTTGAGCGTTTGATTCCCGCTCGCACGCAGCGTCTTTGCCGGCGCGTGATTCAGGGCGGTTCCACATAAGAGCGAACACCTAGGTTCATCAGCGAACGACCTGCAGGAAAACCACATGCAACTTGGAACTCGAGGCTTAGTCTTCCGACGCGCCCTTGGCGCATGCGCCCTATTTGCGGCGGCCACTGCGGGTATTGGCCGCCCAGCGCGGGCCGAATTCTTTCAGTTTTCGACGACGACCACCATCGGGGCCGTAGTGCCCGCGACGCCTCCCCCGTGGGCAATGGCACCAACAACGTCGTGATCACGACGGCCGGCGGCACGCCGATCGTCTTCACCGGGTTGGACACGGTTCCGCCGGAAAACCTGGTGGGAAAGGACGGAGGGACCGACCTGGTCTTTGCTTTGATTGACGTGCAGGTCGTTAATGCCACGCCGCAACAAAACATTTCCATCCCCTTCACGTTCGACGTGACGATCACCGACTATCCGACCGACAACACGACGGATGGCCCGCCGGATGGTTCGGGAATATTCCACATCAGCGGTTCGATCAGCGGCAAACTCGGCCCTGGTCGAAAAGTCAACATGAACAACATCGTGCTGAATCCCGTCGCGCCAATCCTGATCGGCGGCGATCTGTACTCGATGAACCTCAACACCATCGTGCCGCCCGGCCCGTTCTTCGCGGGAGCCATCGGCGCATGTCGAAATCGTCCCCGAGCCGGCAACCTTCGTGCTGCTGGGGCTGGGACTGATTGGCCTGGCAACTCCCGCTCTGCGACGCTGGCACAGGCAGCCTCGTCGAACGCGGATTTAAGATCGATATTCTGGTGTCCTCGCTCACACAGCCGGGCGCACTCAACACGAGCGCGTCCGGCTGTTTATTTTGGCCGGCACGGATGGCCGGTGCCGCTATAATGGCGCCGCGGTTATTTGACGCGTTGCCGTCGGGCACGAGCTCTGCGGTGTGCATCCCCAGGCGCTGCCGCGGTCCTTCATCGCTTGACGTCGTGAGCGCTCCCTCGGACGAACCTCGCTCCACGAGCACGCCGGCCCGCCGCAGGCCGTGGTGGCTGCGTCTGGCGCTGAGCGATTCTCCTCGGATACCTGTTGGTCCTGCTGGTCATGATGGCCATGGAAAACGCTCTGATTTACTTTCCCTCGGTCTATCCCGAGGGGATTTGGAACCCGCCGGGACTCGAGTTCGAAGACGCCTGGTTCGAGGCTTCCGACGGCACGAAACTGCACGGTTGGTTTGTGCCACACGAGCGGCCGCGGGCGGTCGTGCTGTTTGCCCACGGCAATGCCGGCAACCTGAGCCACCGCTACGAGCTGCTCCAGGAGCTATCGCGACTGGGAGTATCGGTCCTGATCTTCGACTATCGCGGCTACGGCCGCAGCGCCGGTTCGCCCAGCGAGGCCGGCATCCTGGACGACGCCCGGGCCGCCAGGCGCTGGCTCGCCGGACGTGCGGGCGTGGCCGAACGGGACGTTGTGCTGATGGGCGAATCGCTGGGCGGCGGCGTGATGGTCGACCTGGCGGCGCGGGACGGCGCGCGGGGTCTCGTGCTGGAAAACACGTTCACTTCGTTGCCCGACGTGGCCGCCTATCACTATCCGTGGCTGCCGGTGCGAATGCTCATGCGGACGCAGCTGGATTCCGTGTCGAAGATCGACAAGTACCACGGTCCGCTGTTGCAATTTCACGGCGACGCCGACACGATTATCCCGCCAGCCATCGGCCGACGGCTGTTCGAGGCGGCCAACGAACCCAAACAGTTCGTCAATACGCCCGGCCGCGACCACAACGACCCTCAGCCGCCGGAGCTGTGGGAGGCACTCGATCGATTCCTCGACGAGCTTCCATCGACAAGCCACCAGGCGCCCGGCAAGAAATGAACGCATGGCGCGGGGCTGATGAGGCCGGTGCTAAAGCACCAAAGCTCCCAGCCCGACCACGACCATCAGCGTGCAGACGACCAGCTTGGCTACGGTGCCCAGCATTCGACCCACAAACGCGGCTTTGCCGATTTCGAGGCTGGTGTCGAAGTCGCGGCCCTTCCAGGTCTCGCCCAACATGGCGCCGGCCAGCGCTCCAAAGCCGCCGAACACGACGGCGCTCACCAACGAGCCGACAACCGGGATCGGCAGCCCGACAAACAGCCCCACCACACCGCCAGCCAGCGAACCGACAATGGCCAGCAAGGCCCCGCGACGGCTTCCGCCGGCGCCGGAAACTCCAAGCGCACCGGCGGCAAACTCGACGATCTCTCCGACGACGGCCAGTACGACGAGGATCACCACGGCCCGCCAACTGATGGCCGTCCAGGCATCGGCCGGCACCAGCCAGGCATAAACGGCCGCCGCAGCGACGATCAGCCAGTTGCCCGGCAGCCCCACGAGCTGCGCAATCCAGGCCACCACCAGGACGACCGTAAACAAGACCGCGGCCAAAATGCTCATTGATCGTTTGAATGGGCCCTACGAACCTGCTTCATCGCCGCCGTCCCAATTCTATCCCGATCAGCTCCCAGGGCGGCCTACGCGCCGAAAAAGCCACCCACCCGCGGGCTCGGCAGCCCGACATGGCGAGCGTTACAATGAACCCTGCCCGAGTCGACGGCACAAGAGGCCTCGAATCCGGGCAGGTTCCGCTGGGGACAACTTGCCGTGCAGGGCCGCCGTGTCAGGTGTTTTAGACAGCGCTTTTTGCCGGCTCTGGCGCGGGGATGTCCGTAGTTTTCTTCGCCCCCTGGCGGCCCGGAGCGCGGCCGCGGCCGGCCCAGACACCTGCGACGGGTCCGGCGCTCGCGGACGAGGCGTTCGGTGCGGCATCGCACTTGCACAGGAAGGGGCGGCGATGCGCGCCGGGCGGAACATTCCGCCCGACTCCGCCGCAAAGCAAGACCGAAACTGCCAGTGAGTTTGACCATGAAGCGCATTGCCATTCTGACCGCCGGCGGCGACACGCCCGCCTTGAACGCAAGTATCTACGGCGCCGTGATGCGGGCCAACCAGCTCAAGGTGGAAGTCCTGGGGCTGATCAAGGGGTTCAACAGCCTGTTCAACCCGCGCGTGCCCCACGTGCATTTGAATCCGCTGTTTAGCGCCATCCCGGAGCTGGATCCGACCATCGGCGGAACGATCCTCGGCGGGTCGCGCGACTATATCGATCCGAACGACAAGCAGACGCTCGAACAGATCTTCGGCTACCTGGGCCGGCTGCGAATCGAGGGGCTCTTGTGCATCGGCGGCGACGGCACGCTCAACGGGCTGCAGCCCATCTGCGAGCAGCTTCCCACCGTGCTGTGCCCCAAAACGATCGACAACGACCTGGGCCTTAACTACGCCAGCGAAGTCGAAGAATACTCGCGCGAGCCGTGCAGCGAGCCGCCGGGCCACCGCTACTGCCGGTTGCCCTCCCGGGTGACGATGGACCTGAAGCAGATGATCAACTACGTCACGCCCGGCTATGCCACCAGCGTGTTCGTATCGGCCAGCGGCCTGGAGCGCGTGCGGACCACGGCCGAAAGCCACCGGCGAATCGCCATCGTGGAGGTGATGGGCCGGCACTCGGGCTTTATCGCGCTGGGCTCGGCCTATGGGCAGCCCGACCTGGTGTTGATTCCCGAACATCCGGTGAACGTCGAGCTGGTGGTCGAGCGCGTCAAGGAGATTTACGACGTGCAGAAGAACGTCGTGATCGTCTGCGGCGAGGGCATCTGCGATGCCTCCGGGGCCCCGTTGGGGGCCGCTCGGCGGAGCACCGATCCGGCCGGCAACCTGGTCTTGAGCGGGGCTGCCGAAAGCCTCCGCGCACAACTGATCGAAGCGCTGGGGGATGACTACTTCCGCAACGCCCGCCGCGGCCAGGAAGCGAGCGAAGTCGTCTTTACCCGCAAGATCGGCCACACTCAGCGAGGCGGCCGCCCGCTGGCGTTCGACCGTTTCTACGCGGCGCAGCTCGGCGGCAAGGCGCTCGACATGTTGTTCGAGGGCCAGAACGACGCCGTGTCCATCCTGCAATACAACGACGAGCGCGGCTTCTATGTCGACAGCATCGGTGGCAACGCGTTCCGCGATCGCTGGGGACACATTCACGCCCGCTTCGTACACCCGGCCTTTTACGACCCGGAGCGGATGAAGCCTTCGGCACTGGGCATCGAGTACCTGCTGCCGATCTTTACCGACGCCATCGGCCCGGACGACGTCGAGCACCTGCGCGAGACGCTGTTCGACCCGGGCAATCTCTACCGCCCGTACCATTCGATCAATACGGACATCAACAAGCGGATCCGCTACCTGGACGACTGCTGAGGCGGCGGGCCGCTCCTGGGGTTCTGGTGCACTTGCACAAGTTCGAGGTGCGCAGGGGGAACCCCGACTTGAACGGGCCGACGAATCGACCCGCTCAAGTCGTTTGGGGCGTCTCTCTGGCTAGGCGGCAGCCAGAGGTCCTGCAAGGTATGGCAGGAGAGAGATTGCGCGAGCCGAGTCAGATGTCAGAGATCAGGCTTCGGCCGGCGACTCCCCGGTACCTCGGTTCGACTGCGGTAAGGCAGCCGAACCGAGGCGAACCAGGAGTAGCCAACCAACCATCATCCATCCGGTTTGTCACGCAGGCATCGCAAAACGGTAAGCTTCCACGAATCCCGTTTCACTCTCCGTGACGCACCAGTTCCACGCATTGAAAGTACACAAGCCAAGGATCAGCGAGGGTGCCGCCGCAGCCGCTGCCAAAGCGGCAACCGGCGCAGTTGCTGCCACCTTCGCGGCGGCCGCGGGCGGCGGGCTCGCTTCACCTTTCGTCTTCCGTGCTTCGCATTCTTCGACGCCCGCGATCCCTGCGAGCGTGACGGCACCTCTAAGCAAGGGCTATGCCAAGGGTTTCCAAAACGACTGCCCGGCAATGGCCGTCGCGCCCTAGCACCTTGCCGATCAGCGAGTTATAGAAATTCCTCCACTCCCTCTATGCACGTCTGCGCAGCGTTGCCACGGCTGGCTTGCCTACGTGCTGAGCAGCACCTGTCGAGCTAGCGCCGAAGAACGTGGGCCGTTTGTAGCGATTGTTAGGCCCAAACGGCTGGCTAACCGCCGCGGGATCGACAGCTAGCGGGGAAGCGGATCGTGTTCGTCTTCGATTTCGCCCACGATCTCTTCGACGATGTCTTCCAGCGTGATCAGCCCCAAGGTCTTCCCTTCGGCACTGCGCACCACGGCCATCGGACGTCGCTGCCGGCGAAACTGCCGCAAGACTTCCGAGATCGGGCGGTCCGGATCGACGAAGATCGGCGGGTACATCGCATCGTCCAAGACGACCATGCCCCGCAGACTGAACAGGTGAAACAGGTCCTTCGTGTTGACGATGCCCACGATGTTGTCCAGTTCGCCGTCGTACACGGGCATCCGGGTGTGCGCCTGCGCGGACCTGCTCCAGGATTTTTTGCTCGGACATGTGCAGCTCGACGGCCGCCATCTTCTCCAGCGGCACCAGGCAATCGCGCACCTTCTTGGCGGGCAATCGAAACACGTTGTACACGTATTCGGCCTGATCGCGCGGCAGCACGCCGGCGCGGCGCGATTCTTCGATGATCAGCGCCACTTCTTCCATCGAGTGCACCATCTCGTGCCCGCTGATGGGCTCGAACCCCAACAGCCGCACCACGCCGTTGCCGGCACCGTTCATCAACACGATGAACGGCCGCATGACCTTCGAAAACCACAGCAGCGGCTGGGCCACCCACAGGCTCACCGCGTCGGGACGCTGCAGGGCGATGGCCTTGGGCGCCAGCTCGCCCAAGATCACGTGCAGAAACGTGATCGCGGCAAAGGCCACCACCGTGGCCATACTATGCGCGGCGATCCACGCGCCGTGCTGGGGCAAAAAGCCGAACGCCGGCTCAATCAGCCGGGCCAAGGTCGGCTCGCCGACCCAGCCCAAGGCCAGGCTGGCCAGCGTAATGCCCAGTTGCGTGGCGGCGATGGCGTCGTCCAGGCGATCGATCGCGTTGCGGACCGCCACGGCGCCGACGCGGCGATGGTTGACCATCTCGTCGACGCGCGTCCGCCGTACGGCAACCAGCGCAAACTCGGCCGCGACGAAGAACGCGTTCAACAAGACCAACACCGGCACGGCCAGCAGGCCCAGCACGCTCGTGACCAACTCCGTGTTCACTTTTGCGTAAAACCCCCGGAATGCGGTGCGCCGGCCAGAAACTGCAACACGGCCCGGCAAAACGCCGGCAGGTCGTCCGGCTTGCGGCTGGAGATGAAATTGCGATCGACCACGACCTCGGCGTCCTCCCACCGGCCCCCGGCGTTTACCAGGTCGTCCTTGATGCCCGCCGAACCGGTGACCCGCACGCCGCGATACACGCCGGCCGAAATCGCGATCCAACCGCCGTGACAAATCGCCGCCACCAGCTTGCCGGCCGCGGCCGTCTCGCGCACCAGGGCCAGCACCCGCGGGTCGCGCCGCAGTTTGTCGGGCATGAACCCGCCGGGAATTACCACGCCGTCGAACTGGCCGGCGTGCATTTGGCCGATCGCCGCGTCGGCGCGGCACGGATAACCGTGTTTGCCCCGGTACAGCCCGCCGGCCTCGGGCCCGGCCACGGTCACCCCGACGCCGGCTTCCTGCAAGCGCAACTTGGGATACCAGAGCTCGAGGTCTTCGTAAACGTCGTCCACGAACATCAAAACTCGACGCGACTGGCGAGTGTCGTTCATCCTTGTCCCTCGGATACCGCCGGGGCGGGTGGCCCGGTGCCCGCTCGGCGAGATTTAGAATTTGTAACACGGCGAGCCCCTTCCGGCTACGGGCAGCCGGCGCCCACCTCGCCCCAAAGCGGGTCTGACGTACGCGGTTCGCCGGTTGTGCCGATCGCTCGCCACGTCTACATTGCCACGACACCACGCATTCCTTCTCGACGGAGAACCAGCAAATGTCCTTCGAGGCTGCGGCGCAAAACTCCTCGCCGGCCTGGCGACCGCTGGAAGCAATCGACCGCCGCGTCTTGGGCGTGCTGGTCGAAAAGGCCAAAACCACGCCCGAGGCGTACCCCCTGTCGCTCAACGCCCTGCGGACCGGCTGCAATCAGAAGAACAACCGCTACCCGCTGATGGACGTCGAGCCCGAGGACGTCGAAGAATCGCTCTCGCGTCTGCGCGAGCTGGGGGCCGTGGCCGAGGTGCAAGGGGGCGGCCGCGTGCCCCGCTTCCGGCACTATCTGTACGAATGGCTGGGCGTCGACAAGGCCGAGCTGGCCGTGATGGCCGAGCTGCTGCTGCGCGGCGCCAGACCGAAGGGGAGCTGCGCGGCCGCGCGCGCGGATGGAACCGCTGGCCGATCTCAACGCCCTGCGGCCGATCCTGAATTCCCTCAAACAAAAGGGACTCGTCGTGTCGCTGACGCCCGAGGGACGCGGACACGTGGTGAGCCACGCGCTGTATCAACCGCGCGAAATGGAAAAGCTGCAGTCCCAATTCGCCGGCCAGGGGACCGCGGCGGAGGCAACCGCCCCGGCTCACGAACCAAGAACTCCGAGCGTGGCACACACTCCGGCCGCTGCTCCCGCGTCGGCGCCGGTTGCGCAGGCCGCGAGCGGCCACCAGCAGGAGATCGACGCCTTGCGCCGTGAGCTGGAAGTCGTGCGGGCCGAAGTCGCCCGCCTGCGCAAGGATCTGGACGACCTGTGGTCGCAATTCCGCTAGCGGATCGTGTCCAGGCGGGTGCCACTGCTGGCTTGTCCAGCAGTGCTGCCGCTGGTCGTCGGGCTGTGCCGATCGATGACCGTTCGTGCGAACAAATATTGCGTCCGAAAGAACCTATGAACCACACTGCTGGACAAGCCAGCAGTGGCACCCGAGTGGCACGCGAGCGGACGGCTATTTGTTGTCTTGCGTTGTCACCGGGAATGAATCGGTGCGGAACGGCGAGGCCGGCAAGCCGTCCTGGTTCCACAGGTTTCCTTCCGGAAACGCCAGCCAGGCGTAGCGGACCGCCACCGGGTTGGGCACTTTGGCACTCGATACGACGATCGTGTCGCCATCGATCTGGGCCTGGGCCGGGTGGAATTTCTGGTCTTCGCCGGCCACGGTAAAGCCCACCAGCGGTCCGTCCTTGGCGAGCAGTCCCTTGCCCAGGTGCTTGAAACGGAGGCGAATCTTGTGATCGGCGACGCTCATGCTGTCGTAGATGGGTCCGGAATACTCGACGTTCTCGCCGTACGCCACGCCCCGGGCCGCCAGCGCCAACCGCTCGCCGACTGGCTCCTTGCGCTTTGGATGGATGTCCTGCTCGTCACCGACGTCGATCGTCACCACCAGCGCACTGCGGGGCACCGTCTGGCTGACGTACAACTGGGCGTCGCGAATCTCGGCCCACTGCGTGTCGGGCGAATAGGCCCGTTCGCGATCGTAGGGGGCGATCTGCACGATCAAGAACGGGAAGTCTCCTTGGCGGAACGCGTCGCGCCAACTCTGGATCATCGCCGGCAGCACTTTGCGATAATGAAACGACCTGCCGGCGTTCGATTCGCCCTGGTACCAGATCGCGCCTTCGATCGCATAGGGCGCCAACGGTGCGATCATGGCGTTGTAAAGCTGGCCAGAGCCACCTGAAGGCGTGAACGTTCCCTCCAGTTCCTTGTTGTCCGAGAGGACCAGCGGATTGATCCACTCTTCGGCCGCGGTGCCGCCGACGTTCGAGGAGATCAGTCCCACGGGCACGCCCAGCTTCTTTTGCAAGGCGCGGCCGAAGAAGTAGCCCACGCCCGAGAAGCTGCCGGTGGTTTGCGGTCCGGCGACAACCCAAGCGGCGTCGACGTCGGTCTCGGCGCGTTGGCCCGATGCCGCGGAACGGTGATCAGCCGCAGATTGTCGTTGGCCGACGCAGCGATCGCCTCGCTGCCACCGTCGCTGTTTTCGAGCGTCCATTGCATGTTCGACTGCCCGCCGCACAGCCAGACTTCGCCGACCAGGATATTCTTTAGCGCGACTTTGTCGTCGCCTTGCGAGATCGTCATTTCGTGCGGCCCGCCGGCGGCCAGTGGCGCCAGCTCGACTTTCCACTTGCCATCCTGGGGAGTGGCCTCGACCTGCTGGCCGGCGAAGCTGACGGTCACTTTGTCGTTGGCGTCGGTCGTACCCCACACCGGCACTTTGACCTTCTGCTGCAAGACGGCGTTGTCGCTAAACAACCCGTTGGGCTTGACGGCCGCCTGGACGCTTCGGGTCGCCAGCAGAACGACGAGGGATCCAACGACGAGCCGCAGTTTGACCGGGAGGCGCATGGTTGATGTCTCCTGAAAACGAGGATGGCGGTGGTTGACGCTCAGGCGGGACGAGTCGGCGAAGATCGCCCGCGAACGCGCGGTTTTCCCGGCAATTCTACTGCGCCTGGTCGTTGTCTGCACCCAGGGGACGCCGGCATTCGTGGGACGGGCGGACGGGCGGCATTTTTCCGCCGAGACTTGCGGCCCCCGCACCGGGGGCGGAAAATATCCATCTCGGTTCCAGTCCCACCGGCACGTTCCTTCCCTCAGGCGGAGATTCTCCCATGCGTCATCTGTTGCTCGCTGTGGCGGCCCTGGCGGGCTGCACCCTGTTTGGCAACCCCGTCACGCTCGCCGCGGGCGAAAAAGTGTCCGGACCGGACGATCCCGACTTCGCGATCCAGGGCGAATACTCGGGCGAGATCGAAACGCCCGACGGCGGTGACACGATCAAGGTCGGCGTGCAGGTCATCGCCCTGGGGGACGGCAAGTTCCAGGCCGTGGCCTATCCCGGCGGCTTGCCCGGCGACGGCTGGGACGGAGTGACCCGCTTTCCCATCGACGGCCAGCTGGAAGACGGCGTGGCCGTGTTCGATGCCGATCAGGGACGGGGCGAGCTCAAAGACGGCGTGCTCACCGTGACCGCGCCGGGGGACGTGAAGGCCGAGCTGAAGAAAGTCGAGCGCAAAAGCCCCACGCTGGGAGCCAAACCGCCCGAGGGAGCCGTGGTGTTGTTCGACGGCACAGAGGGCCGACGCCTTTGACGGGGGCCGCATGACCGACGACGGCCTGCTCATCGCCGGCGCCACCAGCAAACAGAAGTTTGGCGATTGCCAGTTGCACGTCGAGTTTCTGCTCCCCTTCATGCCCGACTCGCGCGGACAGGCCCGGGGCAACAGCGGGTGCTACCTGCAGGGGCGCTACGAAGTGCAGATGCTCGATTCGTTCGGCCTGGCCGGCGAGAACAACGAATGCGGCGGCATCTACAGCATCCGGGCGCCCGACACGAACATGTGCTACCCGCCGCTGTCGTGGCAGACCTACGACATCGACTACACGGCGGCCAGGTACGAGGGAGACAAGAAGGTGCAGAACGCCACGGATGACCGTTCGCCACAACGGCGAAGTGATCCACAAAGACGTCGAGCTGCCCCACGCCACGACCGCCGCCCCGGTGGCCGAAGGCCCCGAGCCGGGCCCGATCTTCCTCCAAGACCACGGCAACCCGGTGCGGTACCGGAACGTGTGGGTGGTGGAGAAGTGACGCGGCACGTTGCGTTCTGTTTTCAAATTCGCGATCCAGGACAGGAGGCCGACGATGACGCGTTGGCGAGAGGCGATCGGCCGCAGGGCGTTCCTCGTCGTGATCCTGGTGTGGGCGCCATGCATGGGTTGCGACGCGGCGCGGACGGCAGTTCCCAACGCGCCGCGGACGGCGGTTCCCGACGCGCCGGACACTGACATCCTGCGCAAGGCGGCCTCGTTCCTGCAGGCGCGGCAGGCCTTCCGCGTGGTGGTCGAGATCGAAGAGGGAATGGAATCGCCACGGTTTGGCAAGCGGAAGACGGAGAGAACCTGTCACCTTTCCGCGGCGCGACCCGGCCGTCTGGCGATGCGGGAGCAGGGAGAAGGAAATGGCATGATCGTCGTGGCCGACGGCCAGCAGTTTTCGCGCGGTGCACTGGCACTCAAAAAATATGCCGTCGGCGAAAACCCGGCTGCTTTGGACGACGTCTTTTATGATCCGTTGGCGAACCTGCTGTTGACGGCCATCGGAACGGGGTTCTTCAAAGCGCTGTCTTCCGACGACGTCTATGACAAGCTGACCTATGATGCGATCGCCACGCGCAACCTGGGCGTGGAAGAAGTCGATGGACGCGCCTGCCAGCACTTGCGGTTGGAACAAAACGAAACGATCTGGGACCTGTGGGTGGACACTGCCGAGGCGCCGCTTTTCAGAAAAGTTGCCATCCAACCCAAGGAAAAACCCGGCGCTGGTGAGCAGGACGATAAACTGCTGAGGGTTTCGGTCGAGTACCGCTTCCGCGACTGGGAACTCGACCCAAAATTCGCCGACGACGAATTCGCGTTCGAGCCGCCCAGCGATTGGGAGAAGGTCGATTCCCTGTTCCCACGGCTGCCGCTCCGCAACTTTGGCCACCAGAGAGGATCGCTCACGGAGCTGGGCGACTCGGCACCGGACGTCACCATCACGCCGCTCGCGGGCGAGGCGTTTCAGCTTTCCGACCTACGGGGACGCGTGGTCCTCCTCAATTTCTTCGCCACCTGGTGTGGACCCTGCAAACTGGAACTACCGGACATCGAGAGGTTCTGGACCGAATTCCACGGCCACGACGACTTTCGGCTGTTCGTCATCGGCCGTGAAGAGACCGCCGAAGCCGTCCGGTCCTTCCAACAGGAGCACGGCTTCACCTTTCCCATGGCCGCCGACGAGGATCGCGCCGCGTTCGATCGCTTTGCGAAAGAGAGCATTCCGCGCACCTACCTCATCGACCGCGAAGGCAAAATCGTCTACCAGTGCATCGGCTACGACGTCGAGAAGAAGGAACGAGACAAGTTGCGAGCCCTGCTGAAACAACAGCTCGGCGAGCAAGAGTGAGCTCGCCCGACGCCACGCAAGATGTTCCGCGATCGTCTGTGTAGCTGCTTTCTGCTATACGCGCCGCCACCAGCCGCTCGATGTCTTCTGCGTTGTTGTAGGCGTGGGCCGCGATGCGGAGTTTGCCGGCCCGGGCGCTGGTGACGATGCCCGCCTTGAGTAGCCGCTGCTTGATGGCCAGCGAGTCCTGGCCGGGGAATTCGCAGGAGACGATGCCCGAGCGGTGACCGCCTTCGCGGGCAGAGTACAGGACGGCGCCGGCTTGTTCGAGGCGCTGGCTGGCCAGGTCGGTGATTTCCAGAATCCGCTCGGCGATGGCCTGCGTGCCGAGATCCAACAGGAGGGCGAGGCTTTCGGCCAGGCCGATGAAGCCGACCATGTTTTGCGAGCCCCCTTCGTAGCGGGAGGCCGAGGGCTTGAACTTCAACTCGATGTGGTTGTAGTCCGAGGCGTGCACCACGCTGTGCCAGCCGACGCCCAGCGGGCGCAGCCGGTCGAGGTGCTCGCGACGCACGTAGAACAGGCCGGCACCCTCGGGCCCCAGCAGCCATTTGTGTCCGTCGGCGGCCAGAAAATCGACCGGCGTGGCCTTTACGTCAAGCGGAAAGACGCCGAGGCCTTGAATCGCGTCGACGAACAGCAATGCTCCGCGGCGATGGGCCAGCTCGGCCGCGGCGTCCAAGTCGCACCGCCAGCCGCTGGCATAGCCGACCCAACTGATCGATACCAGCCGCGTCCGCGCGTCGCAGGCGTCTGCCAGTTGGTCGAGATCGACGCGTCCGCGGTCGTCCGCCGGCACGCGCCGCGTTTCGACGCCGCGCGAGGCCAGGTTGAGCCACGGATACTGGTTCGAGGGGAACTCGTTGTCGAGCGTGACCAGGTTGTCTCCCTCGCGCCAGGGCAGGCCCTCGGCCACCAGGCCGATGCCTTCGCTGGTGCTGTGCACGAGTGCGACTTCGTCGGCGTCGGCGTTGAGCAGTCGTGCTGCCAATAACCGCGATTCTTCCACCCGCTTGTGCCAGGCCGGCCACACGGTGTCACCCTCCCGGGCGGCCTCGTCGACCCAGCGGACGATCGCCTCCTGGGTGGGCGCCGGCAACGGCGCCACGGCGGCGTGATCGAAGTAGGCCCACTTTTGGGCGATCGGCATTTGCCGCCGGAAGGCCGCGAAACGGCTCCGACGGGCTGAGTGCGTTGACGGGTCATGTCCCCAGTTTCGGCGAAGATACCCTCGCCTGGCAAGGCGATTCGTCGGGCCTGTCACGCCGCCTCACAGACGTTACCATCCGCGCCGTCCGACCGCGCCGGAGCTGGCGCGAGCCGCGCTCACGGCGGCGCCGCAAAGGTCGATCTGGCTCGATTGTGCCGTGTTTTCCGGTGGTTTCCGCAGCGCAAGGCGTGAACTATACTATTGCGTTCGAGGGGTGTCGCACGTCGTTCCCAGGACCAGAGAAAGCAATGCCCAAGGCTCTCGCCATTTCAGGCATGGTCGTTGCCGGCTTGCTGGTCCTGATGTTTGGCCTCGACCTGGCCATCCAGATTCCCTTTGGCCGGGCCAGCTTCGCCATGGACGTGGCGCTGTTGATCTGCGGGGCGTGCTGGGTTACATGAGCTGGAACACCTACCGCGAAGTCCTCTGAGATCACCGCGCGACAACATCGGCTGGCGGTCAGGCGCCGGACGCGATCGGAGACTGTTTTGGGCGCGACTCGATCGTGTCGTCGACGTGTGGCGCGGGCGGGAGGTGGACGTCGATCGCCGCTCCCGGACAGTCCCATTTTGCTGCGTAGAATTGGCTCCGCTCCCGGAGGGGGACAGTGGACAGTCCCATTTTGCTGCGCAAAGTTGGGACAGTCCCCGGCACTACGCGGCCGAGCGCAGGATCGAACGCAGGGGCTGTCCCTGATTGTCGCGCCCCAGCAAGGCGGCGATGCGGCCCATCGTGACGACATCGAGCAATCCGTGCCGCTGGCGTCGGGCCGCGTGTTCGACGATCCGCTCGACGACGCTTACCGCCCGCGGACCGCGGCCGCCAACAGCGGCCGTCGAGGGCCAGGTGCACCGGCCCGCGCCGTTCGATGGCCTGGTCGATCTCGTAGCAGGCTGCTCGCGTGCCTCCGCCGCCGGGCAGCCAGCGACTTGCCCCGGGCAGCGTCACGTTGGCCGGAACCTCCCACAGCCCGAAGCGCAACGTTCGCGGCAGCGACCCCGCTTTGCGCGCGACGCTCGCCGGGCCAGTTTGTCGCACCGCCACGATTCCCTCTTTGATGGCCAGGTCGGCGTGTTCGCCGGGCAACTCGGTTTTGAGCACCAGCGTTCGGACGCTCAAGCCTGCGCCGCGGGCCTGCGCCGCCCGCCGGGCCAGCTCACGGGCAAAGCGGCTGCGTCCGGCCGCCTGGCCTACCCAACTGGCGTCGCCGGCGATTGCCAGTTCGTGTCCGCGGCCCGCCGCTTCGATCCTGCCCCGCGCGGCCGAAACCGCCGGATCAGCAACCGCCCACGTGGCCGGCATGTCGTGCCGTGCCAGGCAGGCCAACAGTCGCTCGAGGGCGTTGTCCAGCGCCCGCTGCTCTGCCAAACCAGCCCGGGGGCCGGAGAATTCCAAGTCGACGGACAGAATCAACGTGCCGCGCGGCAGGCTGGTGCTCATAGATGGTCTCCACGGGTGGGCGGTGGTCGGCGGGAAAGCCTACATCAGCTTCGGCAATCTCGGACCAGCGGCTCGACGAAAATCCGACTGCATGCCAGTGCTGGCAAGCTATCGGTGGGGGGAGCGTGAGCGGACGTTCCGGCGGCGGAAGGAGTAGTGAGGGGTTGGGGGCTAGAGATTAGGGGTCGGGGGTTGGGAGTCGTGCCTTTGGGCGGCGCGAATCGCCGCCACTATGCCCTCGATCGTGTAGGTTTGGGCTTCGGCGGCGACTTCGTAGCCGAGCTGGCCGAGCGCGGCGGTGGTGATCGGGCTGATCGTCGCCATCCGCGACTTGCGCAATTCAGCGCCGAACATCCGCACCAGCGAGCGGGCGATGGCCGAGCTGGTGACCGTGATCCAGTCGATGTGCCCCTCAGACAGCAGGCGCCGCACCTCCGCGTCCGGCTGCGGGTGTCGCGACTCTCGTAGACGACGACTTGCTCGACCACGCCGCCGGCGGCGGTGAGCTCTTCGGCCAACACCTCTCGTCCGCGGCTGGCCCGGGCCAACAGAAACCGCCCGCCGCGGGCCGCTTCGTCGCGCAAGCCGGCTGCCAGCGCCTCGGCCCGGTATTCGTCGGGCACCAAGTCGGCCCGCAGATGATAGCGCGACAGCTCCTCGGCGCTACCCGGCCCAATCGCCGCCAGCCTCACGGGGCCCAGAGCCCTCAAATCGCGCTGCGACGAGCAATCGTTCCAACAGGCTGCGCACGCCGTTGGCACTCGAGAAGACCAGCCAATCGAACTGGTCCAGCCGCCCGAGGGCCTGGTCCACCGGTGCCCAATCCGCCGGCGGACCGATCTCGATCGCCGGCTGTGCGAGCACGTCGGCCCCCAGATCGCTCAATGCCGACGCCAGCTCCGCCACCTGGTGGGCGGCCCGGGTGACGAGCACCCGCACGCCAAACAATGGGCGCTCGACAAACCAATTGTGCCCTGTGGCCAGCGCCGCCACGGGCCCGACGATCACCACGGCCGGTGGTCGCAATCGGCGGGTGCGAATCTCGTCGGCCACCGAGCCCAACGTGCACTGGATCGTCTGCTGGCCGGCGAGCGAACAGCGCCGCACGATCGCCGCCGGCGTATCGGCCGATCTTCCCGCGGCGATCAACCGTCCGGTCCAATGCTCGGCGGTCGTCACCCCCATGTAAAACACCAGCGTGCCGGGAAACCGGGCCAGCGACGCATAGTCCAGTTCGGTCGCTTTGCCATCGCGCTCGCGCCCGGTGACCAGGGCTACGGCCGAGGCGTCGTCACCGCGCGTCAGCGGAATACCGGTGTAGCTTCCCACGGCCAACGCCGCGGTAATGCCTGGCACGATTTCGTACGGCACGCCGGCTCGCTCGAGCGCGGTGATCTCTTCGGCGGCATGGGCAAACACGATCGGGTCGCCCCCTTTCAAGCGCACGACCGTGCGGCCGGCCCGGGCGTGGGCCACGAGCCGGGCACTGATTTCGTCCTGCGGCAAGATGCGATCGCGACCGTGCCGCCCCAGGCAGACCAACTCGGCCCGGGGATTGGCGTGGGCGAGGATTTGCGGATTCACCAGATAGTCGTACAGCACGACGTCGGCCCGGGCCAGGCACTGGCAGCCGCGCAGCGTGATCAAACCGGGATCGCCCGGTCCGCCGCCGACGAGATAAACCGTGCCGAGCTGCTGGGCCATGAGAGTGCGCGTCCGATCATACAATGCGGATAGCGGACCGGGTATCCGGTACACGAACGTACCCAGCGGTCGTCCGCGGCGGCCGCTACTGTAGCCCGCGGTGCGTTGTTTCCCCCCAGAATGCCGACTAAAATGAAGGGTTGCCCGGCGTCCGCCGAATGACCTATTATCGTTGGACTCGCCGGGCATAAACAGGCGGAAAAAGCAGGAACCGCGGCAGTACGCGATCGAGCGAAGATGGCCACAGAAACTCCAGGCAGGCAACCGATTCCGCCGGCCAAGCGGCGGCGCTTGCAGCAGTGCTTCGAGCACGGCAGCAAGAGCGCCTCGCAGGGGCAATTCGACTACGCCGCCAGCATGTTCGACGCGTGCGTCAAAGGCGATCCGGCCAACCATTTGTACATCAAGCAGTACCTGACCACGCTGGGTCGCAAGTACAACGACAACAAGAAAGGGGCCGGCTTCACCAGCGCGCCGAAGATCAAGATGCTGCAAGGCGGCATCAAGAAGTCGGCCATGTCCAAGGACAGCGCCGCCATCCTGGAAAAGGGCTGGGAGGTGCTCAAGCTCAACCCCTGGGACACCTGGACGCTCACCACGATGGCCGACGCCGCCGGCGAGCTGAACTACGATGAAGCCCAGTTGACCTATCTCAAGCAGGCGCTCGACGTCGACTCGAAGGACGCGGAAATCAACCGCAAATGCGGCCGGGCCCTGGCGGCCCAGGGAGCGTTCGACGCGGCGATCGCCTGCTGGCATCGCGTCGAGCAGGCCAAACCGGGCGACGAGGAGGCGGGCCGGGCGGTGGCCGACCTGGCCATCGAAAAGACGATCTCCTCCGGCAAGTACGAAGACGCCGAAAGCAGCCAGGACGTCCGGGCCGACAAGCTCGAGCAGATCACCGGCGGCGGCAATGAAAGCCGTTTCACGCCGCAGCAACGTCTCGAGCGATCGATCGCCAAGGACCCGGCCAACGTGCAGAACTACCTCGACCTGGCCGACATGCACACGCGCGAGGAGCGGCACAAAGAGGCCGAAGAGGTGCTGGCCAAGGCGCTGGAAGCCTCGGGGGGAGACGTTTCGGTCCGCGAGCGGCTCGAAGACGCCCAGTTACGCACCTCCCGGGCGCAATTGCTGATCGCCAAGAAGAAGGCCGAAAAGGAGCGCACGCCCAAGGCGCTGGCCCTCTACAAGAAGATGAAAAAAGAGCTCAACGCCCGCGAGCTGGAATACTACCGCGGGCGCAGTGATCGCTATCCGGGGAAGTTGCACTACAAGTTTGAGCTGGCGATGCGGCTCAAGAAGTCGGGGGACTTCCAGGAAGCCATCAAGAACTTCCAGGCCGCGGCCGGCGACCCTAAGACCAAGGCCAAGGTCCACCTGGAGTTGGGCGAATGCTTTCACTCCATCAAGCAGTTCAAGCTGGCCGTGCAAAACTATGAGAACGCGCTCGAGAGCCTCGCCGACCGCGAGGTGGACGACCGCAAGACGGCCCTCTACCTGTGCGGCCGGCTGGCCCTGGGCCTGGCCGAAAAATACCTCGCCGCCGGCCAGCCGCAGGGGAATGAAGAGCTGATTCGAGCCGAAAAGCACCTAAACGAACTGGCTGGCCTCGAGTACGGTTACAAGGACGTCCCCCAGCTACTGGACAGAATCACCAAAATCCGCCATAAAGGGTGATTCTCCGGCCGCCGGGCCAATGGCCTTAGGCGATTGCCATGCGGCTTCTCACCATCGACCCGTACGTCAAGAAACGCGATCCATGCCCAATACCAACAGCGCCAAGAAACGCCTCCGCCAGAACGTCGTCCGCCGGGCCCGCAACCGCTCGGTCAAAAGCGCCGTCAAGACGCAGATCAAGCAGGTCCGCGAGGCCATCGCAGCCGGCGACGTCGCGGCCGGCGAAGCGCAACTCCGCCTGGCCGCCAAGCGGCTCGACAAGGCCGCTGCCGCCGGCGTGGTGCATGCCAATCTGGCGGCCCGGGTGAAATCGCGCCTCTCGGCCGCGCTGAAAGCCGCCAAGCAAAAGAGCTGAGCCCTTCGCCGCGACATCGCGCTCCTGCTTGCAGCGCACTGTCAGCGGCTCCTGCTCAGCTCACCACTCGATGCGCTGGGCATCGAACACCGGCCCCTCGACGCACGTGCGCCGATAGTCCCAATCGCCCGCCGCGTCGCGCACCTGCGCCACGCAGCTAAAACAGATGCCGATGCCGCAGGCCATCGGCGTTTCCAGTGATACCTGGCAAGCAACCCGGCGCCCGGCGGCCAGGTGTGCCACGGCGGCCATCATCGGCTCGGGCCCGCAGCACACGACCCGCGCCTGGGGCGAATCGTCGAGCACTTGTTCCAGCAACTCGGTCACCAGCCCATGATGCCCGGCCGAACCGTCGTCGGTGCTCAGGCGCACTTCGACGCCCAACCGCCGGAAATCGTCGATCCCGGCCAGATAGTCCTTCGAGCGGGCGCCGTAACAGAGCGTGACTCGCGACGCGGCCGCCACCTGCCGCGCGGGGTCGCCATAGGCCCGCCGTCCCAAGTGTTCGCGCGCCAGCGCCGGAAACGGCGTTTGCCCGATGCCGCCGGCCACCATCACCAGGTGCTCGGCCTGCTGCGGCGGAAAGCCGTTTCCCAGCGGTCCCCACACTTCGAGCTCCTCACCGGGCGCGAAGTGCGCCAGGCGGCTCGTCA
This sequence comes from uncultured Planctomycetota bacterium, assembly GCA_963711515.1. GTDB lineage: Bacteria > Planctomycetota > Planctomycetia > Pirellulales > PALSA-1355 > CAVQEL01. The sequence goes on from CAVQEL010000013.1 coordinate 50,907, forward strand.
TCTTTCCCAGTACCAGGTACACGACGTCGATGCCCACCGGCTCGCCGGCCTCGCCCGCGGACAACACCGTGTCGTATAGCGCCAGCGGCCGGCCCAGCAGCGGATCGTTGCAAGCGGCCAGGCGCAGCATCAGAAACTGTCCCGGCACGATCCGCCTGGCCAGCGTCGGAGCATCGAATCGCAAGCGAAACGTATCGCGGGCCAGCCGCACGTTTTCCACCACCCTGACGCGCTCGGTGCAAGCGCGGTCGGCATAATACGCGGCGTGCAGCGGATTGCTCATGAATCAGCGAGGGGCGCGGCTGGCGGACGGAACGGTTTCACCATCCTACAGACGCCGGCGGCGGTTGCCAATGTCGTCGCGCGCCGCGCCGGGCGTCTTCAAGGGCGAGGACGCTTGCGGGAAGTCGGGCGGCGCTTGCCCCGGGCCGCCGACTGGCCCGCGCCGCGCGGCTTGGCGTCGGCCTTTCCGCCGCCGATCACCGTGCGTCCCACCGGTTTGACCGCCGCTTTTTTGGGGCGGCTTTGTGCATTCGCTTGGCCGCTCCCTTTGGCTTCGTGCGGCCGTGTGCCGCGCGCCGCAACAGGCGCAACTCGTCGCGCACCAGCTCGCGCGATTGCCCCGATGGCAACTCGGCCAGCCGCAACGGACCGATGGCCACCCGCTTGAGCCGCTCGACTTTGTGCCCCACGCGGGCCAGGATGCGGCGAATCTCGCGGTTGCGCCCTTCGGCCAGCACGATCTCGACCAGCGTGCTCTGCTTGTATTGCCTGACCACTCGGGCCGAAACGACCCGGGCAAAGCCTTCGGCCAGATGCACGCCGCGGCGGAGTCGGTCGAGCTCTTTCCGCTCGAGCGCGCCGGCGACTTCCACCTGGTACGTCTTCTCGACGCCGTAGCGCGGATGCGTGAGCCGGTCGGCCAACTCGCCGTCGTTGGTGACCAGGATCAAGCCTTCGCTCGACATGTCCAGCCGGCCGACGGTAAACAGCCGGCCCGGGTAGGGCACCAGGTCGATCACGCCGCGCTCGTCCCGCCGGATCGCGGCTGGTTGAAACCACGCCCGGCGGCTTGTTGACGGCGAAGTAAACCAGTCGGGGCCGGGCGAGCTTCACCCCGTCGACGCGGATTTCCTGCGAGACCGGATCGGCCTTCGTGCCCAACTCGGTCACCACCTGCCGGTCGACTTCCACGCGTCCGGCCAGGATCAGCTCCTCGCACTGCCGCCGGCTGCCCAAGCCGGCGGCCGCCAGAATGCGTTGCAGCCGCTGCGAGCTATTCGCCTCGGTCGACTTCGTGGGCAAAGCTTTTGAGGAATCCGATCGCGGCATCGGTCGCCTTTCGTGGTCAGCACCAAGGGAACAAGCGCTTCATGATACTGCACACGGCGCTCTGGGGTAGAATATCTGGCATGAGCGCAAGACCCATTCGCCACCGGTTTCGTTTCAGCCTAGGAAAACTGTCCCTGTTCGTGGCGATTTGTCCTCCGCTGCTGTGGTGGGGATGGCGATTCTACGCCGCCTGCACCGCGCCGGACCCCGTCTGGCTTCAGATGCGACTTCACGGCACGTTGCACATGCAGCAGCGGCAGGCGGAAAAGCTCGGCATCAAGGGCCCGCTGGATCTACTGCGTGAGTCGGCCGCGCGACGTTCCACGCCTCACGGCACGAACACGGCGGGCGATTGCGGCAGCGGGGCGGGGACGAACGGGATGGCCGTGCGCGGCAGGGGACGCGGCGGACGGTAGATGCCCGGCGGCGGCGGCTGGTGATAACGTTCGTAAAACGTCTCGGCGTTTTGGATCCGCTCGTTCTCCGGCTGCGGCAGCAGAAAGCCGCGCGGCCGGGCTTCGGTGGGGGGCCCCAGGTCGGGCAGCGGATAGGGATCGAATTGCTCGGCCCGTTCCGCCTGCATCTCGGCCGTGCCCGGGTGCAACAATTGCGGCCGGGCAATCGTCGGCGAGCAGCCGGCCAGCCCCGCCAGCGCACAGAACATCCACGCACAGCGACAGACCATGCCGATACGGCACCCCATAGCCAAACGAGAACAGCGACGAATGCCGCCCGGACGTGAGACAAGAAAAGCGGTGGATTATAGAGACCCGTCCCGGACGGATGAAGGCGGCTTCGCCGCGATTTGATTCAATAGCGATGTTGTCCACGCCCGACGAAGGCTGCTAGCAGCGCCGGCGTGCGCGGCGGTGGCAGCGGTCTCAGGGGAGATAAGCGTCCAACACCACCGCCCCGGAGGGGGACAGCAATTCCGTGTTTCCCAACTCGGCCGGTAGCAGCACGACTGCGCCCCGGGCCAGCGGCCCGTCGAGCGGATCTCCGGCAACGCCAACTTCACCTTCGAGCACGGCCAGGATGTGGCAGCGGCGGTCGCCGCCCGCGCCGTGCGAGCCACGGACACGGATACGATCGAGCACGAACTTGTCGCAGCTCACCAGCCGTTCGACGCCCGGCACGGCGGTCGGCAGCGCGTCTGCTGCGCCGCCACCGGGCCGTACTCGTAGTCGATCGCCTCCAGGGCCTGTTCCACGTGGAGTTGCCGGGGTTTTCCGTCGGGACCCAGTCGATCGTAATCGTACAGGCGATAGGTCGTGTCGCTGGCTTGCTGAATTTCGGCCACCAACAGTCCCGGTCCGATCGCGTGCACTACGCCGGGGGGCAGGAAAAAACAGTCGCCCACGCTGGGCTCGATCCGTTCGCAGCACAGCTCGACGGTGCGGCGTTCGAGTTCGCCGGCCAGCGTGTCGCGGTCGATGCCGGCGAGCAACCCGGCGTACAGGTAACTGTGGGGTTCGACGTCCAGCACGACCCAGGCCTCGGTCTTGCCCAAGTCCGGAGGCGTGAGCTGCTGCGCGCGAGCGTCGTCCGGATGCACCTGGATCGACAAGCGGTGCTGGGCATCGAGAAACTTGAACAACAACGGAAACCGCTCGCAAAGGGCATGCCGACCCATGAGCTGCGGACCCAATCGGCGGACCAGCCCCCCCAGTGTTTCGCCGGCCAACGGACCGGCCAGCACGACGCTCTCGTCGGGCGGGCGATCGACGATCTCCCAGCTCTCGGCGTAGTCCTCGCCCGGACCGAGCTGCTTTCCCAGCGAAGCCAGGCGACGACCGCCCCACAGGTAGCGGCGCAGAATCGGCCGAAATCTCAGCGGATAGAGCACGCTCACAAATGGGCCTCTCTCTGGAATGGGGCCGCTCTTGGCAATCGAGCCGAACCGGTTGCGGCCAGCCAAAGTATACGCCAGCCGGTGCGCCTCTCGCAAAGATCAGTTGTCCGTGCGAGGGGGCGGTGGTATCATCGAGGGGAACCTTCCGACGGCACGTCCTGCCCTGCCCTCGCAAACCGCACGCTCTCACTTGCGAGGTGATCCCATGGCTTCCCACGACGAAGACGATCTATTTCAGCATACCTCGATGACGTTCGGGGAACACCTGGAAGAGCTGCGCGTGCGCCTTGTTCAAGGCGGTCCTCGCGCTGGTCATCGGGTTTGTCATTGGGCTGTTGTTCGCGGCGCCGATCGTGCGCGCGATCGAGCGGCCGTTGCGCAGAGTGCTCGAGAACTTCTACCAGGACGAAGCCATGGAGTTTGTCAATGCCCGGGTTCCGCCCGAGATGCAGGACAACAAGGCGATCAAAGACCTGGTGTACACCGAGGGCTTGCTCCCGGTGGAATGGTACGTCTCGCCGGTGGCGCTACTGGACGCTCTGCGGGCGAAGTATCCGACCCAATTCGGCGATTTCGAGCTCCCCGGGCCGCCGGCCAAGACCGACGACAAATCGGATGCAGCGGGAACCGCGTCGGACAAGGGGCCGCCACCACCTCGCGAGTACTCCCGCGATGAGATGATCCGGCTGTTCGTCTGGCGGCCGATGGCCGACGACGAGCGGCTGCGGCTGGATGCCCTGGGCGTGCAGGAGCCGTTCGTGATTTACATCAAGGCCGGCTTTCTGGCCGGGGCCGTGATCTCGAGCCCCGCGGTGTTTTACTTTTTGTGGCAGTTCGTGGCCGCCGGACTGTATCCGCACGAGAAGCGGTACATCCACGTGTTTTTGCCGTTCTCGTTGGCGCTGTTCTTGACGGGGGCGGCGCTGGCGTTCTTCTTTGTGTTTCCGCCCGTGTTGAACTTCTTCTTCGGCATCGCCGAGAGCATGGGCACCGAGATGCGCCCCCGGCTGAGCGAGTGGTTGAGCTTCGTGCTGCTGCTGCCGCTGGGGTTTGGCGTCAGCTTTCAACTGCCTTTGGTGATGCTGTTTCTCGAGCGGATTCACGTGTTCACGGTGCAGACGTACTTGTCGAAATGGCGGATCGCGGTGCTGATCATGGCCATCGTGGCCATGGTCCTTTCGCCGGGGGGCGATCCGTACAGCATGCTGATGATGCTGGTGCCGCTGGTGGGCTTGTACTTCAGCGGCATTGCCCTGTGCAACTGGCTGCCCAACCGCCGCGCCGCGCAGAAACCGCTGGCAGGCACGCGAAGCTAAATCGCTTCGCCGCCCCGCTCGCCGGTGCGGATGCGAATGCAATCGTCCAGCGGCAGGACGAAGATCTTGCCGTCGCCGATCTCGCCGCTCTTGCCGGTGCGGCCCCCTTTGATGATGGCGCTGATCGTGGGCTCGACGAACTGATCGTTGACGGCAATCTGCAGTTGCACTTTCCGCAGCAGGTTCACCGTGACTTCGTGGCCGCGGTAGACCTCGGTATGCCCCTTCTGCCGCCCGAAGCCCTGCACGTCCATCACGGTGAGCCGAAACACCTCGACCTCGGACAGGGCCGCTTTCACCGCTTCCAGCCGGGTGGGCTGAATGATGGCGATGATCAGTTTCATAGAACGGCTTCTCCCAGACAGACCAAGCGCCCGGGGCTCGATCGCCACGCGCGGACGCTTCAATGCTTAGTTCTAACTAGCCGAAAGGGTTCGGGCAACGAGAGATGGATGCGCCGGCGAAGACTTCCCGCGGCGCCACGAAGCGCCGGCCGTCAACGGCGGGGCGGTGCGGCCGCGGAAATCGGCTCCGTGGGGAGCCTTTCACCAATAAAAAAGGCCCCTGGCTTGGGCAGGTTAGGCGGATACCTACCCAAGCCTAAGGGGCATCCTTCTGGCCCAGGCAAGAGCCGAAGTTTTCGCCAGTGATTTGTCAAAACTCGCCGCCGTGAGTTTCGGCCCCGCTCTGGGCCACTCGCGGCTTGCAAGTGCGATGGGGGAGATTGCAAGGACCGTGCCAGGAACCAACCGCAGCGGCCGTGAGAATCCGGTCTGTCACCAGCATCATCCTGTGCCGTCGGGACTTACGATCGCAGAAAAATCCGCACGCCGGGCCTGAAGCGATCGAACGTGCCAGCATTTTGCCGTTGCATTGCCCAACAGCGCGACAGGAGCCGCATGGGCTTTGAGCAAACCGCCGACGCCAGATGCCAGCAACCGTGACACGGTTCACCGGCCGAATCAGGCTGTCGCCCGCTGCGGTGCCGGCACGTTAGCGCCGCGGGGACACCGCGGAAGCGTCCGCAGCCACGATCGAGCCGACGGGGACGGAGTCGCCACGGCCACGGATCGGCGGTTGGTCCACCGAGCCATGGTGTCGTCAGGTTAGGCTGACAAACTTTGACCGCCCTGGTTGGTGCGCGACCATTTCTGCCCGGTTCGGCGTGCACGTCCGATGGCTGGCCGGCCGCACCGTTGATCCTGCAAAACCGATATTGCCGCTCTTATCGACGGTTCGGAGTGGTTGATTTGATCGAGAAAACAGGCCTCGACGGACGAATTGTCGTCACTTCCGGCCGGCTTTCGTTTTTCGGAGCAAAAGGCACCCAACGTGCTAACTTTTGTGTGGAGGATCATTATCCATTTCCACTTGCGGTCGCTTCGCGTCCACGGCGAAGCGCCGCTGCAAACCAGGAGAGCGGACCCATGCGAATCTTTCTGATGATTGCCGCCGTGTGCGGCATGTGGGCCACGAGCGTCGCGGCCCAGCAAATCCAGGCGGCTGACGCCCACAAGTCACAGCAACCGTCGACGCAGCAGGCCGACAGCGGCCAGCAAAATCAGGCCACCGTCCAAAAAGACGCCACGCAAGACCAATACACCAACCAACAGCGCACCAGTCAGAAAGAGGCTGGCAAGACGCAGCAGGATCCCAACTATCGTCGGCACAACGGTCGCTGGTGGTATTGGCAGAACAACAACTGGCTGATGTGGAACGGCAGTCGCTGGGTCACGCCCGGTGAGCGCCAAGCCCGGTCGTATTCGTACGCTCCCCGACGGTCCTACTCGTTCATACCGACCGAGGACGGGCTGCCGCGGTCGGATGCCAGCGGTCTGCAGAACGGCATCAACACGCCGTATACCGTCGAGTACCAGAAGGTCATCCCTTCGTACGGAGTGCGCTCGGCCGGTGCGAAGGTCCTGGGTGATTACTAGACGTAACATTACGAAAACGAAAGGGGACGGCTTGGCCAAGCCGTCCCCTTTTTTTGATGACGCCTGAAATCCCTGGCAACTGGTGCAGTTGCTTGACCTTCGGCACTTCCCAGTTCGGGAGAAGGGGGATCGAAGAACCTTGCGTCGGGAGCTGTCTCTCGCAACTGAAGCTGCCCCGCCGGGTCGGTGTCGCCTACAATGCTGGTTAGTTGCCCCACGGGGGCCGGCAGGCAACCGGTCATCGTGCGCCCCCGCGTAAGCGGAGCGCGCACGCTGCAACACGACTCTGATTATGCGCCGGCATGGGTCGGCGTTAGGCGGCTCTCAATTGAACCAGGGGAGGATCAACTATGCGGAAGTTTTACTTGTTGTTTGCGATCGTGGCCGTGACATCGGCCGTGTGCCTGAACAACGCCCGGGCCGACGAGGTCCGGAAGGACGATCAGGCGAAGCAGGCGACGAAAGACCCCAACTACCGTTATTACAACGGCCAGTGGTGGTACTGGATGTCGCAGCAGAAGAATTGGAAGGTCTGGGACGGCAACCAGTGGAACGACTACGTTGCAGGCCAGGCCGGCCGTCGCTTCTCGTACGCCGAACCGGGCACCCAGAACGTGGGCCAGGGCGTCGTGCGGATGTTCGGCGCTCCGCTCACGGCCATGCCGAGCTCGGTCAGGAATCGGCAGATCATCGGCTCGTATGGGATGCACTCGGCCGGTTCCAAGGCCATGGGCAACTACTAGTCGCGCCGGCGACCGCTCGCGAGCGCAGGAATGAAAAAAAACGGGGTGGCCGATAACCGGCCACCCCGTCTCCGTTCAAGCAAAGAATTGGACAACGATCTCTTGATCTTCGGGTGTTAGAAGATCGTCACGATGTCGCCACCGATCAGCGTTTGGCTGTTGCCATTGCCGCTGTCGAAGGGCAGCGTACCGGCGCCACCCGTGGCGTTGCCGCTGAACCAGTCGAATCGCACGTAGGGGCGAATCGTGGTGTTGGCGCTGTACCGCCAGTTGGCACCCATGGTGACCTCGAAGAAGTTGCCCTGGTATCCAGAGAACGTCGACGGCAGACCACGCGAGGGAGCGCCGGGCTGAGTCGTCGTGTTGCCGAGGAAGCCACCGACGCGGTAGCCGTTTTGATCGCGGAACCATTCGGCACGGATGCCGTAGGTCATGCAATCGCTGACCTTGTAGAACAAGTACTGGTTGAGACCGTACCAGTAGGCGTCATGGCCGTTGGCCAGGGCGTCGTTCTGGTAGCCAAAGTCGCTCTGAGCGACGTAGTTCAACCGATCGCTGACGCGGCTCAACGGCCGGCTGTAGACGTTCGTCTGCAGGTAGCGGTTGCGGAACGCACCAGAAGCCACGGGCTCATTGCTCGCCACACAGGTGATGGCCAGCGAAGCGCCGTCGCTGAAGTTTTCGACGTAGGTGACGTTGTAGCCGGTGTTGGGCGTCGAGTTGTCGAAGTTATCCCAACCTTGCATGGCACCACCGCCGATCGCCACGTTCTCCGAAACCTGCCAGGTGGCTTGCACGCCCGTGAAGGTGAACGGCTCGCCGTATTGGAAGGTATAAGGCAGGGATGGGAAGAAGTTGCCGGTCGTCGGCACGACTTCGTAACCTACCGGAGCGTAGTAGTGACCCACTTTGACTTTCAAGTCGTTGTAGGCCGCTTCCACGTAGAACTGCGGCAAGGCCGGACCATAGAAGCGCTGCGTGCTCCATTTCGGCGACGAAAACTGGGAGCGCGTTTCCAGGCCGGACGCGGTGGTGAACCGCGCATCCGAGCCGTACATGAGGTCAACACGACCACCGAAATCCCAGCCGTATCCGCCGGTGTCCGTGGCCTTCTCGGCGAAGAAGTACAGCTGGTTCATCATGGGCGTGTTCGAACGATCGGTCCACGTGACCGGGCCGTTGAACCGGTTGGCCGGATTCGTCGTATTCCAGACGAACGGATTCCAGGCAAGCCAGCCTTGCACCACGATGTTGTTGCATTCCAGGCAAGGGCAATTGAAGAGCCGCCACTCGTCGCCGAGGCAGCAGCAGGGGTTCAGGAGTGTACCTGCCCCGTTGCCAAAGCTCTCTTCGTCTTCCTCCGGCGCTGACATGTCCGGCTGGCTCGGCAGAGCGTCCGGGTCAGGTTCGCCTTCCACGCCGCGCTCTTTGGCGCCGGCACGCTCGTCGTAGTCCTGAGCGTAGTAGCTGTTGTACTCAAATGCTGTCTGCTGGACGGACGAGGGTTGCCCCCATCCATTCTGGGCGTAGGCGGTCCCGGCCGACAGCAGGCCGGCCATCGCGCCGGCCAGTGCCAACTTCGAGAATTTCATGTCCGTTCTCCAATCCTTTGAAACGGGGGAGAGTGCTTTTGGGAGCACTCAGGTGGGCTTCGACTCACTGCGACAGCGCGAGGAGGAATGGCCGCCTAGTCTCCACGTCGGCTCCGCAATGCTGCTATCGGCCCGGCCGTTCGAGCGAATTGACCTGAAACACGGCATAATCCGCCCGTAGCATCCCGCTCGTCCAGAGACTGGAGAAAGCTTGACGGATGATCCGGAAGTGCGCCCTGACAGCACCCCGCGCAGAAACGGAACATCCCCTCGCGTGGTCAAAACCGACCGCGCCCGCGCTGCCGATCGCGCCCGCCGGGCACAGCAGGAATTCGCGCCGGCGTGACGCGCCGTGGACGCCGGTTAGCGAGCCGGTTGCGCGCCCACCAGATCGGCAAATAACGCTTCGACAAAGTCGTCGGGCACGAACAGCGCCAGGTCTTCCGGCCGCTCGCCGACGCCGACGTACTTCACCGGCAACCCGACGCTCTGCCGAATCGCCACTACCACGCCCCCTTTGGCCGTACCGTCAAGCTTTGCCAAGACAATGCCGGTACAGCTTACCGCATCGGTAAAGTGGCGGGCCTGGCTCACGCCGTTCTGGCCGGTCGTGGCATCGAGCACCAGCAGTACCTCGTGCGGAGCCTCGGGAATCTGCTTGCCGATCACGCGGTGAATCTTTGTAAGCTGCTGCATCAGGTTCTGCTGCGTCTGCAGCCGGCCGGCCGTGTCGACGATGCAAACGTCCGCCCCCAGCTCCAGTGTCCGGGCCACCGAACGGTGGGCCACGCTGGCCGGATCGCTCCCCTGTTCGGCTTTGACGATCTCGACCCCCAGCCGCCCGGCCCAAATCGTGAGCTGCTCGACGGCCGCGGCGCGAAACGTATCGCCGGCGCCCAGCACCACGCTCTTGCCCTGCGACTTGAACAGGTACGCCAGCTTGGCGATCGAGGTGGTTTTGCCCGCCCCGTTGACGCCGGCCACCATGATCACGGTCGGGCCGGCGGCCGCGAAACGAATCGGCTCCTCAGGCTGGGCCATCAGCTCCTTGAGCTTTTCTTTTACCGTCGCCAGCACGTCCTCCATCTGCATCACGCGGGCGCGATACTTCGTGGCCACTTCGTCGACGATGGCCTGCGCGGCCGCGACGCCCATGTCGGTGCGGATGAGAATCGCCGTAAGCTCTTCGAGAAAAGCCTCGTCGATCAACCGACCCTGGCTCTTGAAAAGATCGCGGACGTCGGTATTGAGAATCTGCGAGGTCTTTTTCAGACCTTGCTTGATCTTGTCAAACAGTCCCATGAGTGCGTCTGGCGGGGATGGCGGGGGTCGAAAAGCGGCAGTTCCTCAACGATCACGTTCCGGCCGCAGCCATCCGGCTGGAGCGGACCGCGGAAAGGACGTGCCCGAGCGTCCCTATTATTCTCTTTCGTGGCCGGCGAGCAACCGGTCGAGAATGCCATTGACGAACTGGGCGGATTGCCGCGTGCCAAATCGCTTGGCCAGCTCCACCGCTTCGTTAATGGCCACGCGCCCGGGCGTGTCGGCGTACAGAATCTCGTACGCTCCCAGCCGCAGCACGTTGCGATCCGTGGCGGCCATCCGCTCGAGGCTCCAATGGTCGGCCGTCTGGGCCAACAGATGGTCCAGCTCGCCCCGGTTGCGGCGGACACCGGCGATCAGCGAGCCGGCAAATTCCACCAGCTCATCGGCCTGCAGGCGGCCGCGCACGAAGGTCTCGTCGTCCGCCGGATTGTGCCGGGGATTCAAATCGTCCTGATAGAGCACCTGGAGCACGACTTCCCGGGCTCGCGTACGACGGGCCATAAGGCAAACTCACTCCTCAAACTCTCGGCCAGCCAGGCCAGCACTCGGCACGCTAGGCCAGGTGGGCCAACAGATCGATCATTTCCAAGGCGGCCACGGCACATTCGGCCCCTTTGTTTCCTACGTTGCCGCCAGAACGATGGATCGCTTGTTCGAGCGTATCGCAGGTCAAAACGCCGAACAAGACCGGCACGCCGGAGGCGAGCCCCGCTTGTCCCAATCCCACGCTCACGGCGCGGTTGATGTGCTGGTCGTGCGTCGTTTCGCCGCGAATCACGGCGCCTAGGCAAATCACGGCCAGGTACCGGCCGCTGCGGGCCAGGCGGTCGGCCACCAGCGGAATCTCCCAGGCGCCGGGCACCCAGGCCACGTCGATCCGCTCGTCCGCCACGCCGTGCTCGGCCAGAGCCTCGAGCGCTCCGGAGAGCAGATTCCGCGTGATCGACTCGTTGTAGCGCGATACGACGATCGCCAGCGAGCCGTCCGGCCGTTTCGCAGTCCCTTCAAAAACGCGCGGCATGGTCGTACGCCCCCGGACGCCCGTGCCGCCCTAGCTCTTCATGCTCATCAGGAATTCCGCGTTCGTCTTGGTCTTTTGCAGCCGCGTGGTCAACAGCTCCATGGCGTCGGGCCCGTTCATGTCGTTCAGCACGCGGCGCAGGATGCAGACGCGGCGATACTCCTCGGGGTCCATCAGCATCTCCTCGCGGCGCGTGCCGCTGCGGCCGATGTCGATGGCCGGCCAGATGCGTTTGTCGACCAGCCGCCGGTCGAGCACGATTTCGAGATTCCCCGTTCCCTTGAACTCCTCGAAGATCACCTCGTCCATCTTGCTGCCCGTGTCGATCAGGGCCGTGGCGATGATCGTTAGCGAGCCGCCCTCCTCCACTTTGCGGGCCGAGCCGAAAAACCGCTTGGGCCGCTGTAGGGCGTTGGCGTCGACGCCGCCGGAAAGGATCTTGCCCGAATGCGGGCACTCGGAGTTCCAGGCCCGCGCCAGCCGCGTGATCGAATCGAGGAAGATGATCACGTCGTGGCCGTACTCGACCATCCGTTTGGCCTTTTCGATGACCATTTCCGAAACCTGGATATGGCGCGCCGCCGGTTCGTCGAACGTCGAGCTGATGACCTCGCAGTTCGTCCCTTTGACCTGCCGCTCCATGTCCGTGACTTCTTCCGGCCGTTCGTCGATCAACAGCATGATCACGTACACCTCGGGGTGATTCGTGAGCACGCTCTTGGCCATCTTCTGCAACAGAATCGTCTTGCCGGCCCGCGGCGGGCTGACGATCAGTCCCCGCTGGCCGAAGCCGATCGGCACGATCAGGTCGACCACGCGCATGGCCACTTCGTCGCCGCCGATCTCGAGCACCACGCGCTTGTCGGGGTGCAGCGGCGTCAGGTCGTCGAAGAACACCTTCTCGGACAGTTGATTCGGATCCTGGTAGTTGATCGCCTCGACGCGCAACAAGGCGAAATACCGCTCGTTTTCCTTGGGCGGGCGAATCTGCCCCGACACCGTGGCCCCGGTCCGCAGGCCAAAACGGCGAATCTGGCTCGGCGACACGTAGATGTCGTCCGGACACGACAGGTAGTGATAGTCCGGGCTGCGCAGGAAGCCGAAGCCGTCGGGCAGGATTTCCAGCGTCCCCTCGCCGAACATCAGCCCGTTGAGCTTCACCCGCTCCTTGAGGATCTTGAAGATCAAATCCTGCTTCTTGATGCCCGTGATTTCGGACAGGTTTTCCTTGCGGGCCTGGTCGATCAGTTGCGGCATGGTCATCCGCTGCAGTTCGGCGATATGGATGTCGCCCTGCTTGATCTGCTCGTAGCGGTCGTCGGTTTCGTCGCCGTGCATCGCCTCGTCGGCGAGCTCTTCGGCCAGGCTCAAAGGTTCGCCGTCGCGCTCCACAAATTCGCGCGGCGGAAGATGGGTCTTGGTCCCTGCTGGTTTGCGAGCGCCAGTGCTCTTGGTTTCAGCCATGGTCAACTCCTGAAAGGTCGAACTGGCCGGCGCGGAAGGCGTCGGCGGCGGGGTCATCGGGGTGGTCCGTGGAAAAGTCGGGGAAGATCCGTCTGATCAGAAGGGGTGACGTGTTTCAGTAGAATCAAAAAGGGCACTCAGGGGAAGGCGAGCCTGCTGCTATTTCCCGGGGGAGGAATCCACCAGCGACCGCCAGAAGTCGCCCACTTGCTCGCGAGCCAACTCCCTGCTTCCCGAGTTATCAATCACGAAGTCCGACTGCTGGCGCTTGGCCTCCAGCGATTGCTGGGCGGCCTCGCGTCGGGCAAGTTCCTGGGGGCTCCAGCCGCGCTCGGCGGCTCGCGCCGCGCGCAGTGACGCGGGGGTGTCGACAAACACGACTTTATCACAAATGTTGTGCCAACCGGCTTCAAACAGCAGCGGCACGTCCAATACGATGGCCGGTACCTTTCCCTCTGCTGCTAGCTCGGCGACTTGCCGCCCGATCGCGTCGCCGACCCGGGGGTGGATTAGTTGCTCCAGGTATTTTAACTCGCGCGGCCCATCCGGTGGTGGCGCAAACACGATTTTTCCAAGTTGCGCCCGGTCTACCTCGCCATCGGCGGCGAAAATGGTCTCTCCCCACCGCTCGCGGGCCAGGCGCTTCACCTCTTCCAATTTTAAGACATTATGGGCCGCTTCGTCGGCCAGAATCACGGCCGCTCCTTTTTCCCGCAGCAGCTCCGTTACATAACTCTTGCCGCTGGCGATTCCTCCGGCGATTCCGACCAGCGGTATTTTCTTTGACTCCATGGCACGCCGGCTCGGCACGGGGCACGATTTTGCTGCTGCTTGCGCTTCGCCTGCTAATCCTGGCACTGGGCCCAGTTGTCTCCCGTTTTCAAATCGACTTTCAGCGGTACCGATAGTTTCATGACGCCCGACATTTCGTCAGCCACCAGGCGGCTGAGTGGCGCGAGTTCGTCGGCGGGGACTTCAAAGACCAGCTCGTCGTGAATCTGCAACAGCATTCGCGCGGGCGAACGTTCGCTCCTCAACCGGCGGTGGATGTTGATCATGGCCAGCTTGATCAAATCGGCCGCCGAGCCTTGGATGACGGTGTTGATCGCGGTGCGTTCCGGAAGGTTTCGCTGGCGAGACGTGACACGACGAATGCCGCGAATAGCACGCCGCCGCCCGAGGATGGTACTAACATAGCCGGTCTGCGGGCATTCTTCCAGTATCTGCGTGAGGAATTTCTCGACCCCCGGATAGCGGTCGAAGTAGGCGTCGATAAACTCCGCCGCCGCCGACTTTTCGATGTTCAGTTGTTTGGCCAGTCCAAACGGACTCTGCCCGTAAATGACCCCGAAATTCACCGCCTTGGCGCTGCGCCGCATCTCGCTGGTCACCTCCGCCAGCGGCACGCCGTACACCTGGCTGGCCACCCGGGCATGAATGTCTTCGTCGCGCTCGAAGGCCGCGCACAACGTCGCGTCCTCGGAAAAGTGGGCCAGCACGCGCAGCTCGATTTGCGAGTAGTCGGCGGCCAGCAATTTCCAGCCCGGCTCGCCCGGCAGAAACGCCGCGCGAATCTCGCGCCCGCGCTGGCTGCGGACCGGAATGTTTTGCAGGTTCGGATCGTGCGCGCTGAGCCGGCCCGTGGCCGCCACCACCTGGTTGAACGAGGCGTGCACGCGCTTCGTCACCGGATGCACCAGTTGCGGCAGCGCGTCGACGTACGTGCTCTTCAGCTTGGCGTACTGGCGGTACTCGAGAATCTTGGCCGGCAACGGATGCTGCCGGGCCAGCTCCTCCAGCACGTCGGCGTCGGTGCTGCCGCCGGTTTTGGTGCGCTTGAGCACCGGCAGCTTGTGATCTTCGAACAGCACCTCGCCCAACTGCTTGGGTGAGCCGATGTTGAACTCGCGGCCGGCCAGCTCGTAAATCTCGCGCTCCACGCGCTGCATCACTTCGCCATACTCGGCGCTCAGGCGGGCCAACAGCTCGGTGTCGATCCGAATGCCGTTCGACTCCAGCTCGACCAGCACTTCCACCAGCGGCATTTCCAGCTCGTCGAACAGCCGCGTCAGCCCGGCCGCCTCGAGCCGTTCGGCCAGCGGCGCGCGCAGCCGCAGCGCCACGTCGGCGTCTTCGGCCGCATAAGGCGTGATCTGAACGAGCGGCACCTCGTCCATCCGCTTTTGGTTGCGCCCCGTGCCGATCAGCTCGCTGATCTTGATCGTCTGATGATCGAGGTAGCGCTGGGCCAGTTCGTCGAGACTGTGATTGCGCTCGCCGGCGTCGAGCAGGTAGCTGGCGACCATGCTGTCGAACCGCGCGCCGCTACTTCCAGGCCGGCGGCCCGCAGCACGACCATGTCATACTTCAGGTTCTGGCCGACCTTTTCGATCCGCGGGTTCTCCAGGATCGGCCGCAGCGCCTCGAGCGTTTCGGCCGGATCGAGTTGCGGCTCGCCGGCTGGGGCCCGCACGGGGACATAGTAGGCCTCGCCTTGGTTCCAGGAAAAGGAGTAGCCCACCACTTCGGCAAACCGCGGCTGCAAGGCGGTGGTCTCGGTGTCGAAGGCGATCGCCCGCTGCGCGGCAAGCTGCTCGACGAGCCAGGCCAGCCGCTCGGGCGTGGCAATCGTTTCGTACGCGGCCTTCCACTCGGTTTTCGGTTTCCGCTGGGGCAGCGCGGCAAACTTCTGCGCGAAGGTGTGAAAGCCCAATTCGCCGAATAGCTGGGCCAGCGCCGGGCGATTGACCCCCTCGACGTGGGCGGCCTGCCAATCGATCGCGACCGGGACGTGCCGATCGAGCTCGACCAGCTCGCGGCTTAACAGCGCCTGTTCGCGCAGGTTGATCAGGTTGTCGCGCCGTTTTCCCTTCGGCAACTCGGCCGCGTGTGCGAGCAGGTTGTCGAGCGTGTCGTATTTTTGCAGGTACTCGCCGGCGATCTTGGGGCCCACCAGCGGCACACCCGGCACGTTGTCGACCGAATCGCCCACCAGGGCCTGAAAATCGACGACCTGCTCGGGCCGCACGCCCCAATCTTCCTTCAGCGCGCAGGCGTCGTACACCTGGTCCTTGCGAATGTTGTAGACCTTGACCCGCTCGGTGATCAGTTGCCGCGCGTCCTTGTCGCCGGTCACCAGGTAGCAATCGCCGTCCCGCTCGTTCACCTCGTGGGCGATCGTGGCCAGCAGGTCGTCGGCCTCGAACGTTTCCAGTTCGACGATCGGCACGTTCAGGCCGGCCAGCAGCCGGCGGATCGGCTCGAACTGCGGCACCAGGTCCACGGGAATCTCGCTGCGCTGGGCTTTGTAGGCTTCGTACATCTCGTGCCGGAACGTCGGCTCCGGGCCGTCGAACGCCACGAACAGATAATCCGGCCGCTTTTGCTCCAGCAGGTACAGCATGTCGCGCGTGAAGCCGTACACGGCCGACACCGGCTCGCCCTGCGGGCTGGTCATTTCGGGCAATGCGTGAAACACCTGAAAGATCAGCGAGTTGGCATCCACGACCCACACGCTCTGCCCCTTGAGCGTGCGGGGTGCCTCGCTCGGCTCGTCTGCGCCTCGTCGCGTGCCTCGTGCGGCGGATCGTCGTGCGCCGCGTCGGCCGGCGCCGCGGGCGCGTCGTCGCGCGGTTCGTCGTCGGCGTCCATCCCGGGAAACATGCCTTGCCGCATGGTCTTGGCCATGGAAAAGCGCAACGGAGCGTTGCGTGCGATTCAAAGGATGAAAGGAGGGGATCGAGGAAGGGCCGCCCCCAATCGTAGCGCCCCGCAGCCGTTCCTGTCAAGCGCGCCGTGCGATGCCATTGTCGTGCGGCAAGCCGTCAAAAAACGCTTTACAATTCCGCAAAGTTCTGGAGCATCCGCAAGCCGTCGCGCTGGCTCTTTTCCGGATGGAATTGCGTGGCCATCAGGTTGTCGCGCCAGATCATCGAGCAGAACGGCGTCGGATAGTTGGTTTCGGTGGCGATCACGTTCGGATCGGCCGGCACGACGTAGTACGAGTGGACGAAGTAGCAGTAGACGCCGTCGCCGAGTCCCGCCAGCAGCGGCGCCGGTCGGCGGATCGTGAGCTGGTTCCAGCCCATGTGAGGCACTTTGAAATCCTGCGGCACGTCGAACCGCACGACCTGCCCCCGCAGGATGCCCAACCCCGCGTGCTGCCCCCCCTCGAACCCGACGTCGAACAACAATTGCAGCCCCAGGCAAATCCCCAAAAACGGCTTGCCCGACTCGACGGCCTCGCGAATCGGCTCGACCAGGTGCCGCCGCTGAAGCTCGGCCATCGCGTCGCCAAAGGCCCCCACGCCGGGCAACACGATCTTCTCGGCCCGAGCCAGTACGTCCGGATCGCCGGTGACGGTGGCCTCGTGGCCGACCTTTTCAAACCCCTTCTGAACGCTGCGCAGGTTCCCCATCTGGTAGTCGATGATCGCGATCATAGGCGGGGAGCGACGCGGTGAGTGGGCGGGTGCAAAGGCGGCTGACGACCTACGGGGGCAGGACACGGCACAGGTGGCGGCAGGTTCACGCTCGGCCCATTATAACGGCCGATGAGCCGCCGCGGCAGCACGCCCCTTCCCCCACGACTCACGGGAGCTGCTTTAAGACCTCAAGGAAGCGCCTGTCCGGTGCCGCTGCTGCCTTGTCCAGCAGTGTTGTCAAGGAAGTCTGCACTGCTGGACAAGCCAGCAGTGGCACCCAAACTCCGATTTGAAACAGCCACGAACCACCAACCACGAACCACTACTGTGCCACTTTTTCCGGATACACCACCAGCTCCACGCGGCTGTTGCGGGCCTTGCCGGCGGCCGTGGCGTTGGAGACCACCGGGTGGTTGCTGCCGTGCCCCACAATGAACATCCGGTTCGAGGGAATCTGGCCCCGCGCGACCAGGTACTGGTACACGGCCGTGGCCCGGGCCACCGAAAGCTGTTGCTGATCGAGGCCCCGCACGCGAACCTGATCGTTGTCGGTGTGCCCTTCGATGCCGATCGTTTGATTCGGATAGATTCGTGAGAGCTCGGCCGCGATGCTGTCGAGCATCGTGCCGGCCACGGGCTGCAGCATGGTCGAATCGGGCTGGAACAGCCGATCGGCCGGCAGCTCGACGCGGACCACGTCGCCGTCGGCGCGGAACCTCGATGCCCGGCAGGTTCAGCGTCGGCAAGTTCTTCGTCAGGCTGTTGTTGGCCGTGATCTGGGCGCCGGCGCGGCGGCGGACCGAAGCCATCAGGGCCTCGGCCTGTTTTTCGGTGAGCTGTTTTTCATCGCGGATCTGGACCAACTGCGCGGTGGCCGTGGTCAACTGCTCGCGGACGGCGGCCAGCTGGTCTTCGACCACTTTGCTCTGCTGCCGGGTTTGCGCCAGCAGGGCTCCCAGCTCCTGGTTGTCGCGATCGAGCGAGGCGACGCGGGTTTGCAGCTCGCTGTTCTGCCGCTGTAGCGCGAGCTGCTGTGTCTGGAGCGACTCGGTCTGCCGTTTGAGCGCGAAGGAGCTATCTGCCGCGCAGCCGCAGAGGGCCGCCAGGCAAAGCAAGGCCAGCGACGTCGTCCGAGCGACGACTCGCATGCTCCAATCTCCTTGAGCGTATGTGGACCGAACGTCCATGTTCGACGAGTGCGCAACAATGCGCCGCATTGACGAGGGCCGGATCGTAGTGCCCTGCGCCAGAACCCACAATACCAGTTTCCCCCACCCGTTTAGCCCGGAGCCACCGGCGACGGCGCGTGGCTGTCAATGTTTCGCATCGTCGCCATGCCCGCGCTTCCCATCGTGGCACCGTCCGCCGGATATGCGCCATAAAACCGCTTAATAAAATTCCGATGCCACCGCTGGGGCTTGTGCGCCTGCCACCCCCATCGCGCGAACAGCCGGTCCGAAATCCGCAAGTTCCAGGCATCGCACAGGATCGCGTCGCTCCGCTTCACCCGGGCCACCTCGTCGAGCACTGCCAGCGACCGGCGAAACGTCGCCAGCGTGCAATCACGGTGCGACAGCACAAACGTCAGCGCCAGGTAATTCGAGTGCCCCAGCGGCTGGTTGTAATACAACAGGCAACGATCCCCCGGCCGGCGGTCGTGATAGCGGCGTCCGAGCCAGTCGGCCTCCAGCGCGGAGATCACCTTGGGCCAGGCCCGCAGGTGGATCGCCCACAGCCGCCCTTCGCGCGTTTCGATCACGCCATAGCGTGCTCGGCGCAATCGCTCGCGTTGCGTGCCAAACGGATCGAAGAGCGTGCGGGCAAACCACATGGCGGACAAAAAAGGGGGGAGGTTCGTGGAGCGACGGCATCAACCGCATTGAAAGTCTAGCCCGCGGAATGCGAATCGACCGGGCCGCCGCAATCGCCCGCCGTTAGCTGCCGCCAGCCAGCCGCGCGAGCAACCGGTAGATCCACAGTAGTGCGGCCAAGAGCACGAAGCAGACGGCGATCATGGCCGGCACGAGCCAGCCCAGCTCGAAGACCCCCTCGGTACGATCCCAGAACGCCGGCCACTTCAAGACGACCGCGGCGGCGCCCAGGCACAAAAACGGGCCGTAGGGAATCTCGTGCTCGCGATGCAGCGACCAGCCGAGGATCGCCAGCACCAGCCCAAAGAAGGGCGCCACGAAAAAGACCATCAAGCAGGTCTGCCAGCCCAGAAAGGCGCCGATCATGGCCATCAGCGTGACGTCGCCAAAGCCCATGGCCTCCTTGCCGAGCACCACCTGGCCGATCTGCCGTACGAGCCAGATGATGCCGCCGCCGGCCGCCATGCCCACCAGCGCCGTCAACAGCCGGCCCAGGCAGCGACGCCCAGCGATTGCGCGGCCCACACGATCGCCACGCACCCGACGATCCACAGCCCGACGAGCAGGTACGTCAGCCGCTCGGCCAGCAAACGATGCGCAAACACGCGCACCGCGGTCGCGAGCCCGCGCCGCATGTTCCAATACCGCGGCAGCAGCCCGCCGCACCACAACGTCCAGCAGCCGAGTGCGGCGGCCAGTCCCGACCCCGGCGGCCAACCCGCCAGCGCCGCGGGAAACAAATTCGGCGAAGCGAGCGTGAGGAACTCGACCTGCGTGTGGCCGCCGATCGCGAAGTGCGCCGCCGGCAACAGCGACCAGGGATACGCCGCGGCCAGCACCAGCGCCACGAGCGTGCCCCACACCGTAATCGAGTCGGGAATGGTCTTTTCGTCCAGATCGATGAGCGAGGCGGCCAGCATCAGGCATACGAGGACCGTATGGCTCGCGAACCGCAGGTGCGCGGCCAGCGCCAGTTCGTCGGTCAGAAACGCAGCCGCAGGGGGCAACATGCCCGGCAACGCCCACAGTCGGGCGTCGATGTGCGTCTCCCAGAAATACAAACCCGCCAACAGCAGCCCGGTGCCCACTTCGACCACCAGCGGGCGGACCCAAAACCCCGGGCCGTGCAGCGTCGCTTCGCGGGCGAGCCCCAGCCAGCCGACCACCGGCAGCCGATCGGACAACCGGCGGCGCGGCGCCTCGGCATGCGGCCGCGACCAGGGGCTGATCGCACGGCGATGCCAGGCCAGCCGATACGCAGCCCAATTGATCGCGCCGCCGGCCAGCGTGCCGATCAGAAAGATGATCAGCAATCGGAGCGGCAAAGGAATGGCCAGAATGAAGGGCACAGGGCGTCTAGGGATTGGGGATTGGGGATTGGAGGTTAGCGACGCGCGACGGAGCCCGGTCGTGGTTTCGGGTCAGGAATTGGCGTTCCGTGGATGCGGCGTTGCGGGTCCTAGTATCCAACCCCTAATCCCCAACCCCTAATCCCTGTTTCCACTCAACAATAGCGTCGGCAGCCTCCCTGGGTGTCTTTCCTTCCGTGTCGATCACCAGATCGGCACATTGGCGATAAAGGGGCATGCGCCACGTCGAGCGTAGCGATGATCTCGTTTATGCCGCCGGCGGGCGAAAGGTCGGGACGCCGGCCGGCCGTCGCCGCGTCGGCGGAAATGCGCCGCCACAGCGTCTCGGGCGAGGCCGTGAGCCACACCGTGCGGCCGGCGCGGGCGATGGCCGCGCGGTTCTCTTCCCGCAGGATCGCCCCGCCCCCCAGCGCCAACACCGCCTGGTCGCGGGCCGACAGATCGGCCACCACGTGGCTCTCCCAGTCGCGAAACGCCGCTTCGCCTTCGTCGGCAAAGATCTGCGCGATCGACTTACCGGCCCGGGCTTCCACTTCGGCGTCGGCGTCGAACCAGGGCCAACCCAGCCGCTCGGCCACGAGCTGCGCCACGGTGGTCTTGCCGGTGCCTCGCAGACCCATCAGGAAAAGATTCATAGCGCCACTGCCGCGAGAACTGCCGCGAGATTCGTGCCACACCGCGCCGCTCGCGCAGCGCCACGCCGACTAGTACCGCGCCGGCCCGATCGCCCGTTTCAACACGTCGCGCATCAAGTCCGGCGGAGCCTCGCGACCGGTGAACTGCTTGAACTGCAGGCAGGCCTGGCGGACGAACATCTCCACGCCGGTGACCACCGTGCAGCTCTGGCTGCGGGCGTCCTTGATCAACAGCGTGTTTTCCGGATTGTAAACCGTGTCGAACACGACCATCGAGGGGCGCAGATGATGCTTGTCGTAAGGCGTGGCGTCGACGTTGGGATGCATGCCCACGGGCGTGCAGTTGACGATCAAGTCGGGTTGAAACGAATAGCGGTTGGCCCAGTCGACCGTCTTGCAGCTTCAGCGCTTCGGCCAGCTTCTGGGCCCGCTGCGACGTGCGTCCGGCGATCACCACGGCGGCGCCCAGCCGCTTGAGGCCATAGGCGATCGCCTTGGCCGCGCCGCCGGCGCCCAGCACCAGGGCCGTGCGGCTGCCGAGCGATGCCTTGTGACCGGGCAGCGCCTGGAAGGTCTGTTCCAGGCTGCCCAACGCGGCCTGATAGTCGGTGTTGTAACCGGTGATCTTGCCGTCCTGGAACAAGAGCGTGTTGGCGGCGCCGATGCCGCTCATGCTCTCGTCGACGGCGTCGAGCTTTTTGGTCACGGTCTCCTTGTGCGGAATCGTGACGCTCAGCCCCCGAATGCCCAAGTCCGGGGCATCGGCCAGAAACTGCACCAGATGCTCGCGCGGCACGCGGAACGGCACGTACACGGCGTTGATGTCCATGCGACAGAAGGCCGCGTTGTGCACGATCGGGCTCAGGCTATGCGCGATCGGATCGCCGATCACGCCGAACACCTGCGTGTCGGCATTCAGCCGGTCGTAGTGATAGATGTCGGTCATCTGCTGAAAGCTGAGCTGTCCCGGCGCGAGCGTTCGTTCGTGATGGAACGTGGCGAACGTAAACGGCGCACCGAACTTGGCGGCCAAGATCCGCGAAGGCGTGCCGATGTCCCCCATGCAGATGCCGACCGTGGGCACCTTGCTCCGCTGGATCAACTGGAGCATCCGCAGATTGTCGTGCGAGCTGTTGGCCATCGTGGCCAGCTTGACGACGTCGGCATCGAGCGCCGCCAGCCGGGCGTGAATCTCGTCCAGGTTGTCGGGCGTCTTGCGATAATCGTGCAGGCTGACGATCCGCTTGGTCCGGCCATAGCGAGGAATCTGGGAGGCAATGTCGTCTTCCAGGTCGACGTAGTCCACCCCCTCGGCAATGGCGCGTGCAACAGCATCAACCGCTGCTCTTCGCTGCCGGGCCACTTCCCGCCGTCCCGCTCGCGGCGGCACGTCACCACCACCGGCGAAGGCCGTTCGACCAGCAGCCGCTTCAGATTCACGTCGCCGTTGATGTAATCGAGCCGCAACTCGACCATCTTCGCCCCTTGCTGCACCAGGTGCCGGTGCTCGGCGATCATGTGGCGATGGCGGCCGCGGGCAATGCTGACGCAGATCATAAGACGGTGGCAAACCCAGGCCAGACGAACGGAAACCCGCGCAGCGGGCGGACGCCTTGATTATAGCCGGAGGCCGCCGCACCGGTAATACGGCCCGCGCGCCGGCCAGGCGGCCCCGGGGGCAGTGGCCGGCTACGTCCGCTTGAACTGCCGATCGAGCTCTTCGCGGCTGAAATACAATGCCGTTGGTCGCCCGTGCGGACAATGGTGCGTGTCCTGGGCCAGGTGCCGCTGCTCGATGCAGCGCCGTGATTTCCGCGGCGGACAGCCGATCGCCCGCCTTGATCGCGGCCTTGCATGAGATCATGTGCAACAAGCTGTCCAGCACGTCGCGCCGCTGGGGGTTCTTGCTGCCGGTGAGCAACTGGTCGACCAATTCGCGCAACACGTCGGCCGGGCGAAAATTCGCCAGCATCGCCGGATAGCTCGATACCAGAATCGTGTCGCCGCCGAACGGCTCGATCGTCACGCCCAATTGTCCCAGCACGTCACGCGCCTCCAGCACCGCGGCTGCCTCGGCCGGGCTCAGATCGACCGGCTCGGGCACCAGCAGCGCCTGCGACTCCAGCGCCCCGGCCAGCACCTTCTCGCGCAGGTGCTCGTACAGAATTCGCTCGTGCAACGCGTGCTGATCGATCACGACCATGCCGTCGTCGCTCTCGGTAATCAAATAGCGGTTGTGCAATTGCAGTGCATTGACCGACGGTTCCGGCGGAGCGAAACGCGCCGGCGGCGTCTCGGCGGACGATGCCTCGCGCGGCGCGGCCGGCTGAACCGGCTGGCTGCCAGTTCCGGTCCAGCGTGCTCAGTTCCAAGGGAGCCCGCGGCCGCTGCCAGGCATCGTCGAAGCGCGTCTGGCTCGCGGCCGGGCTGTCTTCGGCGTCCGCGTCGACCGTGCCCAGCTGTCCCTTGGCCCAGTCGACCAGCTCGCGTCGCATCGCTTCGGCCCGTTGGGGATCGACGGCCGCGGACGCCTCGTCCGTTCCGACCGGCTGCAGGCGGGCCGTCAGGTCGGTGGACAGAAACTTGCTGCGGAGCGTCCCCAGCAACTGACCGTACAGCCGGCCCGACTCCTGGAAACGGACTTCGAGCTTCGTCGGATGTACGTTGACGTCCACCATTTCGGCCGGCATGTCGATCCGCAGAAAGGCGATCGGATAGCGTCCCGTGAGCAGCAGCCCGCGGTAGGCTTCGCTCAGGGCGTGCCCCAGCGAGCGATCGCGAATGGCCCGGCCGTTGAGAAACAGGTATTGCAGCCGGGCGTTCGAGCGGCTGTGGCTGGGGCTGGCCACGTAGCCGGCCAGCTCGACGGCGTTGTCCTGGCTCGCAACGGCGATCAGGTCGGCCGCCAGGTCGTGGCCGAAGAAGGCCGCGATCCGATCGCGCCAGTCGACGGTCGGCGGCAAATCGTATACCGAGCGGGTGTTGTGCTTGAGCGTGCAGTGCACTTGCGGAGAGGCGAGCGCCACGCGGGTAAACGCCTCGGCAACGTGCCCCATCTCGGTCTGCGTGGAGCGAAGAAACTTGCGGCGAACCGGCGTGTTGTAGAACAGTTGGCGGACTTCGACGGTGGTGCCGGTCGCACAACCGCAGGGAGCGGTGTCCGAGGCCCGGCCGCCGGTCACTTCCAATTCGGCGCCGGCGTCGGCCGCCGCCGTCCGGCTGCGCAGCACCAGCCGGCTGACTTCGGCGATCGAGGCCAGCGCCTCGCCGCGAAAGCCCAGCGTTTGCACGCGAAACAAATCGTCGGCCCCGCTGAGCTTGCTCGTGGCGTGACTGGCGACGGCCAGCAGCAGCTCGTCGGCCGCGATGCCGACGCCATTGTCGCTCACGCGCACCAGCTCGATCCCCCCCTGCTCCACGGTCACGTCGATCCGCGTCGCGCCGGCATCCACGGCGTTTTCCATGAGCTCCTTGACCACGCTCGCCGGCCGTTCGATCACTTCGCCGGCGGCGATCTTGTTCACGACGCTCGGCGGTAGCTGATGAATGGTGGTCATGGATGTTGGGCGCGATCAGATGTCAATCCACGCAATGCGAAGCAACGTTCGTTCCGCGCGGCGGCAGATCACACTGGCACGCGCACTGCTTTACAAATCGTATTCCTTGATTTTGCGATACAACGTCCGCTGGCCGATTCCCAATAGCTCGGCCGCGGCTTCGCGGTTACCGCCGGTCTGCTCGAGCGTTTCGGCGATGAACAGCCGCTCGAGCTCCGAGAGCGGCTTGCCAACCAGGCCGGCCAGGTTGCTGCCCCGAGTGTCCTCGGGCGCGTCGCTGGGCGCGGCCAGCTCGGCCGGCAGATCGTCGACGTCCAGCACGCCGTCGTAGTCGACCACGACCATGCTTTCGATCACGTTGCGCAGTTGCCGGACGTTGCCCGGCCAGTCGAAGGCCATCAGCCGCCGCCGGGCGGCCGCCGTCATGCTGTCGACCTGCTTGTGGTGTCGCTTGGTAAACTGTTTCAGGAAGTGTTCGATCAACAGCGGAATGTCCTGGCTGCGCTCGGCCAGCCGCGGCAGGTCGATCGTGACGACTTTCAGCCGGTGGTACAGGTCGCTGCGAAACGTGCCCGCGGCGATCGAATCTTCCAGGTTGCGATTCGTGGCCGAGAGAATCCGCACGTTGACGCTGGTCGCCTCGTTCGACCCCACGCGCGTGATCTCGCTGCTTTCCAAGACCCGCAGCAGCTTGATCTGCGTGGCCAGCGGCATGTCCCCCACTTCGTCCAGAAACAGCGTGCCGCCGTGGGCGTACTCGAATTTGCCGACCCGATCGCTCGAAGCGTCGGTAAACGCCCCGCGGACGTGGCCGAACAGCTCGCTTTCCAGGATGTTTTCGCTCAACGCCGCGCAGTTGAGCGCCACGAACGGCTTGTTCTTTCGCGGGCTGTTCTGATGGACGGCCTGCGCGACCAGCTCCTTGCCGGTGCCGGTGGCCCCCTGGATCAGCACGCTGGCGTCGGTCGGCGCGATCCGCTTCAGCCGGTCGATCACCTCGTGCATCTGCCGGCTGTTGCCGATCACGCCCTCGAAGCCGAACCGCTCGTCGAGCCGGCGGTTCAGCTCGGCGTTCTGCCAGCGGAGGCGGAGGCTTTCGGAGGCCTTTTCGGCGACCGCCCGCAACTGGCTCAGATCAAGCGGCTTGAGCAGGTAGTTGAACGCCCCCTGCTGCATGGCGGACACGGCCGAAGGAATCGTGCCGTGGCCGGTCACCAGGATCACTTCGGCGTCGGGCAGCACCTGCTTGGCGTGCGCCAGGATTTGCAGGCCGTCGACTTCGTTCATCACCAGGTCCGTGATCACGATGTCGAACGACTCGTCGTCGATGCGCTTGAGTCCCCGGGGGCCGCTGGTGGCCACGGTGCAGTCGTAGCCGACGCGCTCGAGGCTCTCGGAAACGGCCTGCGCGTGGGCCGCTTCGTTGTCGACGATGAGCACGCGAATGGGCCCGCTTTCGCCGCGGGCCCGCTTGGTCACTGCATCCGTTGCCATGCGGCCGATGATACCGCAAAAACGCCCCCAGCGGCAGGGTCGCGACGGCGCCCCGGTTTAGCCCGGAGCCGTCGGCGACGGCGCTGTCGGGCACACACCGCCTACGCGCTGCGCCGGGGCCCGCTCGCGATCTTCCGGCGCCGCCAAGCGCGCCGGCAGCGGCAGGATGATCGTGAACTTCGTGCCGCGGCCGACTTCGCTCTGGACCGAAATCACGCCGCCGTGGGCCTCGACGATCTTGCGCACGGTGGGCAAGCCCAGCCCCGAGCCGCCGGGCTTGGTGGAAAAAAACGCGTCGAAGATATGGGCGGCCGTGCGGGCGTCCATCCCCATGCCCGTGTCGATCAGCTCCAGCGCCACGCCGCCCGAGGCCCCCTTGGTGCGCACGACCAGTTCGCCCCCCTCGGGCATGGCCTGCTGGGCGTTGAGCACCAGGTTGATCAGCGCGCCGTGGAACGACTCGCGGTCGAGCACCACGCCGGGCAGCTCCGGGTCGAGATACGTAATGACCTCGATCCTGGCCTCCTTGGCCTGCGGGGCGAAGAAGTCGAGCACGCGGCGCACTTCCTCGTTCAGGTCCGACGCCTCGAACCGGACGGTGCGCACCTTGGCGAACTGCAGGAAGTTGTCGAGCAAGCTCTGCAACCGCCGGCATTCGTGCTGCACGACGGCAATCTTGGCAGCCGCCCGGCGATCGCGCGGCGTCTGGGGATCGGCAAAATCCTCGGCCAACAGTTCCATGTTCAGGCCGATCGTCGACAGTGGGTTTTTGATCTCGTGGGCCAGCCCGCCCGCCAGTGCCGCGATCTCGGTGTATTGCTCGACGAGCTTCTGGTTGACTTCCTCGGCGGTGGGTGGATGCGGAGAGCTCATCGTCGTTATCACGGGTTGGAGAACACCGGAAAACACGCTCGGCGGCTTTGCTGTCGTTCCGTCATTCTATCCGTTACGGTGCATCGCCAAATACTAACCCGAAGCGGTGAGCGAGGGGCAGCATCGCCATTCGTTCTCGCCGGCCAAGGTCGGCAAGTGCAAGGGTTGGTAGTCTGTCGCAATCGAGACTGCAAACCAGCACGGCCCCAAACCAGCACGGCCCCAAACCAGCACGGCCCCTCGCTGGCGCTTCGGGTTAGTGTACTACGACCACGAAACAGAAAACGCCCGCGGAGCGTGTTCGGCTCCGCGAGCGTTGGCATTTTGAGCAGAAGCTATTCAAAACCGCTTGCCCGGCAGTGCAGAACCCTACGACGAACACTGCTGGACAAGCCAGCAGTGGCACCCTGCGAGCGTTGGCTTGTTATCGAAGGCACACCGACTCAGGCTTCGCTTTCGGTCGGCTTTTCCTCCAGTTCGCGCATCGCTTGCTTGCGGCTGAGCTTGACGCGGTCCTGCTCGTCGACGGCGATGACCTTGACGGTCATTTCGTCGCCCACGCTGCACACGTCGGCCACGCTGTTGACATAGCCGTCGGCCAATTCGCTGATGTGCACCAGGCCGTCCTTACCGGGCACGATCTCGACGAAGGCGCCGAAGTCCTTGATGCTGGTCACGCGGCCGTAATAGATGCGGCCCACTTGGACCGTGGCCGTGAGCGCCTCGACCTTGGCCAGCGCCGCCTGGGCCGATGCGCCGTCGCTGGAGGCGATCGTCACCGTGCCGTCGTCGTCCACTTCCAGCACCGCGCCGGTGGATTCCTGGATGCCGCGAATCGTCTTGCCCCCCGGGCCGATCAAGGCGCCGATCTTGTCCGGCGGGATGTGCGTCCGCAGCAGCCGCGGCGCCCACATCGAGATCTCGGGCTTCGGCCGTGCAATCGTGGTCAGCATCTTGCGCAGGATCTCGATCCGGGCGTCGCGGCTCTGGGCCAACGTGGCGCGGATGATCTCGTCGCTGATGCCGTTGATCTTCAAATCGAGCTGGATGCCCGTGATGCCGTTCTGCGTGCCGGCGATCTTGAAGTCCATGTCGCCGAAGTGGTCCTCATCGCCGATGATGTCGGTCAACAGGGTCCAGCCCCCTTCTTCCTTGACCAGGCCGACGGAAATGCCGGCCACGGGATTGGTGATCGGCACGCCGGCCGCCATCAGCCCCAACGTGGCACCGCACACCGAAGCCATCGAGCTCGAGCCGTTCGACTCCAGAATGTCGGAGATCACGCGGATCGTGTAGGGAAACACTTCCGGATCGGGCAGCACCGGCTTGACGCTTCGTTCGGCCAGCGCCCCGTGCCCGATCTCGCGGCGGCCCGGCCCGCGGATGGGCCGCACCTCGCCGACCGAGAACGGCGGGAAGTTGTAGTCGAGCATGAATTTCTTCGAGTATTCGTCGATCAGCCCGTCGACCCGTTGCTCGTCGCGTCCGGTGCCCAAGGTGACCGTGATCAGCGACTGAGTTTCGCCGCGCTGGAACACGGCCGAACCGTGCACGCGCGGGAGCACGTCGACGTAGCACTCGATCGCGCGCAAGGTTTTGCCGTCGCGACCGTCGGGCCGGGTGCCGGCCAGAATCAGGTCGCGAATCACCTTAGCTTCCAGGTCGTGCCAGGCCTTCCCCAGTGCGTTGGTGGAAATGGCGTCTTCGGCCGTCGGATCGGGGATCAGCTCGGCGACCACGCGGGCCTTCAGCCCGGCGACCGCGTCGGCCCGATCCTGCTTGCCGACGGTTTGCTTGGCCGCGCGCAGCGCGTCGTAATACTTGGCATTGAGTTGGGCCAGCAGGCCGTCGTCGGGCGGAACCTCGTATTGCCGCTTTTCGACGTTCCGCTTGGCGAACAGCTCCAGTTGCAAATCGCAAATCTCGCGGACGTAGCGATGCGCCTCTTTCAGCGCCGCCAGCATCCGCTCCTCGGGCATTTCGCGGGCAAAGCCCTCGATCATCAGGATCGCGTCCTTGCTGCCCGAGACGATCATGTCCAGGTCGCTTTCTTCCAACTGATCCATCGTGGGAAAGGGCACGAATTTGCCGTCGATCTGTCCCAGCCGCACGGAGCCCAAGGGACCGTCGAACGGCAGCGGCGAAACGCCCAAGGCCGCGCTGGCGGCGTTCATCGCCAGCACGTCGGCGTCGTTCTGCCGGTCGCTGGCCACGACAAAGGCCTGAATCTGCACCTCGTCGTGATACCAGGCGGGAAACATCGGCCGGATGGGCCGATCCATCAGCCGCGACGTCAGCGTTTCCTTCATCGTCGGGCGGCCTTCCCGCTTCAGGAAGCCGCCGGGAAATTTTCCGGCCGCGGCCGTCCGCTCGCGATAGTCGCAGGTGAGCGGAAAGAAATCGCTGATGCCCGGCCGGGGCGGGCCGTCGGCCGTGGCGCACAGCACCACCGTTTCACCGTATTGCACCAGGCAGCTTCCGGCCGCCTGCTTGGCCAACAGGCCGGTTTCGATCGATAGCGTGCTGTCGCCAAATTGTCGTTCAACTCGGATTTTCAATGTTCGTCCCTACCTTCTTTGCCTTGTTTCAAGCCCGGTGGTGGCGGCATACAAACGACGCGAATCGGTGCGGCGGGCGAACTGCGGGGCGGAAAGCCCCCTGAGACGTACGGCCGCGTTGCGAACACGCTCGCTGAACCCGACGTGAGAAGGCAAGCGGCAAGCGACTCTCGCGGTGCTCGTCGCCAAAGCGTTTCGCAATGAGAGAGGCGAGCGAGAGAGCAGTTGGCCGCAGGCGGCTTACGACCCCCGCAGGCGGCAGGCGTCGGATGCCGTGGTGACACCCGTTGCGCGTGTACCACGCACTGCACGTTGCGGCGCCGGCTGGCACTGTGAGAAAGCATGTCGCCCTGGAGCGTCCCGTGGGTCGCCCCCCCGCGAGCCGCCTTTACTTGCGGATCTCGAGGCGGCGAATGACGTCCAGGTATCGCTGCGGATCGACCTGCTTGAGGTAATCCAACAGCCGACGCCGGCGACTCACCATCATCAACAGGCCCCGCCGACTGGCGTAATCCTTTTTGTGCGTTCGCAGGTGCTCCGTCAGATCGCCAACCCGGGTCGTCAGAATGGCGATTTGCACCTCCGGCGAACCGGTGTCGCCACCGGAGCGCTTGAAATCGCCGATCAAAACCTGTTTACGTTCTTTCGTGAGGGGCATCTGCAACCGCGACTTCTCTACGTTGGCTCGTTTCCCGTGCTCCCGTGGTGGACTGCTAAAGCACCGAAACTGCCAAGCTGGCTTGAACTTGTCCTACTTCCTAAACGGGTTTACCAAAACAAACTTAAGGAAGATAGTGTACCACTGCCCGCAGGGGTTGCAACTGCAAATTGTCGCCCCGCCAGGTCGCAAAGCCGGCAGGCAATCTGGCGGCGTCAAACCGCCACGCGCACGGCTCTCCCGGCGAAGCGACGCCGGCGACCAATGCGTCAGTCCGGCCGGCCGTGCGTGGGGGGCTCTTTGACGACGTTCCAGGCCAGCCCCGCCTTTTCCAGCGCCAGGATGGCCCAGTAGGTCATGTCAATTTCCCACCATTTGTGCCCGGCCTTGGCCATCCGCTGGAAGGCGTGATGGTTGTTGTGCCAGCCCTCGCCGAAGGCCAGGATACCGACCCACCACAAGTTCTTGCTGTCGTCGGTGGTTTCGTAATTGCGATAGCCCCACAGGTGCGTGGCCGAATTCACAAACCAGGTCACGTGCAGCACGTAGACCAGCCGCACGAACATGCCCCACACGACGAACGACCAGCCGGTGTACGCATTCCAGCCGAAATAACCGATGGCGAACAGTGCCGCCCCCATCAACAGATGTGACGGCAGAAACGCCTTGTGCAGAAATCGCATCACCGGGTCTTTGGCCAGGTCCGGAGCATACCGCTCGAGCATCGTCTGGTGGTGCTTGCGGCCGAAGTCGGGCATGAACCACAGCATGTGGCTCCACCATTTGCCGTCGCGCGGGCTGTGCGGATCGCCTGCCTTGTCGCTGAACATGTGATGCTTGCGGTGGTTGGCTACCCAGGTCAGCGCCGATCCCTCGCCCGACAGTCCGCCCAACAGCGCCAGCAGCCAGCGAATCGGCCGATAGGTGGAAAAGCTACCGTGCGTCAATTGGCGGTGATAGCCCATGCACACGCCGATCGAACCGGTCAGCCAGCACAGGAAGGCACACAGGGCCAGGGCTTTCCAGGTGAAGAAGAACGGGGCCGCCAGCGCACCCAAGTGCACGGCCACGATCCAAGTCACGACCGGCCAGTCGTAGCCGACGTGCTTCGCGTCCTCGACGCTCATGATGTCGTCGGCCGGCTGGCGTCGCGATGCGACGCCTTCGCGCCCGGCGGCGTCCAAGACGGCGACGTCGCCCGCGGCTTCATTCCAGCTGGCGTCTTTGTTCCAGTTAGCGCCTTGCGGCTCGGCGCCTTCGCATTCGATCGCTTGCAGATCCGTGGCCATGCCGTCGCTCCCCTGTTGTCCTGCGTGGTTATGATTTTGATCGTTCTTGACTGTCAGTCGTTATCTTCCAGTCGTTATCTTCCAGTCGCTATTTTCGCGAATCTCGTGATTCGCTTGGCTCGCGGCTCGCGTGGCGACGTCGTGCGGGCCATTGCCGCTAGCGCGATCGAGCCTGTAACGTTCACTCGACCGATTCTAGAGTCCGAGCCGATCGGCAGTGTCACGGCCAAGTCGCGGGAATGTAAAATGCATGTAAAATGTCTGCTACGGTGTGCCTGCATGCGGCACGAGCCCGACTTTTCCGTGCAAAGCGGCAGCACAAACGCGCCAAGCAGCGCGAAGCATGCGAACCTGTGCCGCGGCGCGTTTGGGCGAACGCAAGAGATGATCGCGGCGCTACTCGGGCACGATGAAACTCAGATGCAGCTCGGCGTGGCGCAAGTGGAACTGGGTCCACTGATCGATGTTCAAGGCACCCAACACGGGGTGCGACGTGCGCGCTGCTTGGTCCGCTCGAGCGTGGCGATGCCCCGCTCGAGCGTCGCCAATCCATCTTCGACGCTCACCGGAGGCGGCACCAGCGCACCGGCTTCGGGCGGCAATTTGAACCCCCGCGGCAGTCCCCGCTTGAGCACTCGCCCGCGCACGAGCCGCCCCAGGATGCGCATCCGCAACGACACCGGAAAGGGCGGTTCGGCTTGCGTGCATTTTTCCATGGCCGTGCCCAGGTGCTGACAGACCTGGCCCAGCGACCAGTTGCCCAATTGCCGCGTGGGGCTCGCCGCCAGCACGCGCACTTCATCGAGAACCTGATCGTAGTCGTCGAACCGCAGACGGCGGCGGCGACCGACCGTGACGGTTTCGACCATTCGTACATCCCCCAGAGAATTGGGCTCAAGCCGCGGAACGCGGGTACTGGTACAAGAAGCAGGCGTCAGTCGGGTACGATGAAACTCAGGTGCATCTCAGCGTGGCGAAAGTTGAGTTGGTCCCACTCGTCCTGGGACATGCGGCCGAAGATGACGTGCGGCTTCAGCTCCGGAGCTTGCTGGTACTTGGCAATCGCCCCTTCGAGCCGCGCGATGCCGGCGGCCGCGTCGGTGTTCGAGGGGAGATACTCCGCGGCACTTTGGGGCAGTTTGAAACCGGGCTTCATCGGCTGCGTGAGCGTGCGCTTTTTGAACAGCGGCCCGAGCAGTCGAAAGTACCACGCCACGCCAAACGGCGCCCCGTCGACGGCGTATTCAATTGCCTTGGACAGGTGCTCGCAAATCTGCCCCAGCGACCAGTTGCCCAAGTGGTGCGTGGGCCGCTCGGCCATGGCGTGCACGTCGTCGAGGATGTCTTGATAGCTCGCGAAATGGAGCGTGCGGCGTTGGGCAATCCCGGTCGTGGCCATCGCCAGAGCCTCTTTCACGGTCGCGCGCTGGAGGAAAGCCGTCCGCCGCGCGCCACCACCGCCGACAGCTCGGCGGCCATCCGCGCGAACACGTCCGACCAGTCCCCCACCTTCGCTTGACGGAACAACCGCATCGTAGGATACCAGGGACTGTCTTCGCGTTCCAGCAACCACCGCCAGTCGGGCGAAAACGGCAGCGCCACCCAGACCCGCGCTCCCAGCGCGCCGGCCAGGTGCGCCAGCGCCGTGTCGGACGTAATCACCAGGTCCAGGTTCCGCACCACGGCGGCGGTCTCGCAGAACGCCCGACCATCCTCGTCGAGCTGGCGGCCCAGATCTTCGACAGTAAACGGCGGCTCGTCCAACTGCTCGACGCCGAACCCCTTTTGCAGGCTGAATAAGCGCACGCCCTCGACTTTCGCCAAGGGCCCGAACTCCGCCAGCGGGATCGACCGCAGCGCGTTGCCTCGATACGTCGGATTGCCCTGCCAGGCGAAGCCCACCCGCAGCCGATCGTCCCCCGCCAGCCGATCGCTCCAGCGGCGCACCAGGTCGGCGTCGGCTTCGAGATACGGGACGTCCGCGGGGATCGACGTCAGATCGGTATCGAAAATGCCCGGCAAACTCAACAGCCCCGCGTGGACGTCGAACGGCACCGGCGGCTCATCCTCGCCATACAACCGGTCGATGCCCCGGCAAGTGCTCAGGATGGGAATCAGTTTGCGTTGACAGGCGACCACGACTTGACCGCCGCGCTGCTTCACCAGCGGCGCATAGCGGATGAACTGCAACGCGTCGCCCAGGCCTTGCTCGACGTGGAGCAGGATCGTGTCGCCCGGCGAGCGGTTCGCCGGTCCACTCCTGGCCCGTGGGTCGCGGAGCCGCGCCGGGCAACCGCCAGCGCCATTCGTACTCGGGCCAGCCGGCGGCAAAATTGCCGGTGAGCAACAGGACCAATGCCCGGTTGTGCCGCACCGAGATCAGCTCGGGCTTGGCGCTGACGGCGCGATTCAGCCGCGCCAGCGCTTCGGCATGTTGTCCTTGCCGGTTCAGCAATTGCCCCAGGTTGCCGTGGGCCTCGGCATAATCGGGATTTAGCGCCAGCGCCCGCTCGAATTCGGCCCGGGCTTCGTCGGCGTTGTCGCCGGATTCCAGCGCCGCACCTAATCCGTTGTGGGCCTCGGCCAGGCTCTCGTCGAGGCGCAGCGCTTCTTCGAAGCAGACGATGGCTTCGCTGACGCGCCCGGCGGCTTTCAGCGTGGCGCCCAGGTTGCCGTAGGCCACGGCCAGCGTCGGCGCCAACCGCAGTGCCTCGCGAAAGGCGGCGATCGCCTCGTCATACCGGCCCAGGCTTTCCAGCGTGACGCCCAGGCCATTGTGGGCGGTGGCCAGTTCGGGCTTGAGACGCACGGCTTCGCGATGGCTGGCCAGTGCTTCATCGAAGCGATCCTGATGGTGCAGGACCAGGCCCAAATTGGCGTGGGCTTCAGCGCATTCGGGATTCACTTCGATCGCCCGCCGGCAGTAAGCGGCGGCTTCCTCCAGCCGGCCCAGGGCGCGGAGCGAGATGGCCAGATTGTTGAGCGATTCCAACAGCGCCGGATTGTGCCGCAGGGCTTCCTGGTAGCTGGTGATGGCCGCGTCGAACAGGCCCTGCTCGCGGAGCACGTTGCCCAGGCCCTGGTGCGCTTCGGCCAATGCCGGTTTCAGCCGCGTGGCCGTTTCGAACTCGCGGTGGGCACGGCCGACCTCGCCCTGCGCCTTCAGCACGCCGGCCAGTTGATGACGCGCCTCGGCGAAGTTCGGCCGCTGGCTGATTACGTCCTCGAAGGCGTCGGCCGCTTCGGGCAACAGCCCCTGGGCCTTGAACAGATTGCCGAGATTGAAGCGGGCCTCGACGAAGTTGGGACGAATCCGCAGCGCCTCGCGATAGGCCGCGATGGCTTCGTCCACCTGTCCCTGCTCTTTGAACGTGATGGCCAGGTTGTAATACGCCTCGACAAATTCCGGCGCAATGCGCAGCGCTTCGCGGTACTGGCGGATCGAGGCCTCGGCGTCGCCCAACGTCTTGAGCGTGTTCGCCAGGTTGTTGTAGGCCTGCACCAGGTCGGGTTGCACGCGGACCGCCTCGCGAAAACAGGCAGCGGCTTCCTCGGGCCGCCCCTGCTGATTGAGAATGTTGCCCAGATTGTTGTGGGCCGACCCGTAGTTCGGCTGAATCGCCAGCACGTTGCGGAAGCACTGAGCCGCTTCGTCAAATCGCGACAGGTTTGCCAGAATGACGCCCAGGTCGTTATGGGCTTTGGCGTTTTGCGGATCGAGTCGCACCACCTCGCGCAGCGACGCCACGGCCTGTTCGGTGCGCCCAGACGCCATGTTGGCGGTCGCCAGGCTCAAACGGAACGCGGCCTGCTGCGGCGCCAGCGCCACGGCGCGTTCGATGCACTCGACGGCCTGTTGGTGCCGGCCGCGCTGATTGGCCGCCACGCCCATCAGGTGCCAGGCCTGCGCGTTTTGCGGATCGGCCGCCAACACCTGGCGGTACAAACGCTCGGCTTCGTCAAGCTGGCCCGAGCGATGCAGATCGAACGCTTTCTGCAACGATTCCAGAGGCGTCATCGGTAGACAGGCAAGGTTGTCACTCGAATCAGGGGCCCGCGGACACGCGGCGCGCTCACGCGCGATCACAGGGCAACCCCTTTCAGCTTGGATCGTAGACCTATGGCGCGGCGCAAGCAACAAAAATGTCGGCCGTCGCACTGAATCGTGGTGCGCACGTGGGATTATTCAATCATCGTGCAGCCGGCGCGGCGGCGGTCGAGCTTCGCATCGCGTTCGTCGCTCAACGCTGCACGCGGCGTGCCAATTCGCCGGCCATGCGCTGAAAAACGGACGCCCACGCGCCACGCTCCGTTTGGCGAAACAGCCGCATCGTCGGATACCAGGGGGAATCTTCGCGCTCGCGAAACCAGCGCCAATCAGGGACCATCCCCAGCGCCACCCACACCGTTATGCCCAGCGCTCCGGCCAGATGCGCGATGGCCGTGTCGGAGGTGATTACCAGGTCCAGATGTTGCATGATGGCGGCCGTGTCCAGAAAAGCGCCGGCCTCGTCCAGCGTGGGGCCCCAATCCAACAGCGGCAACCGATCAGTCAGCGCGGCCACCTGTTCGGCGCCAAAGCCCTTTTGCAGACTGATCAGCCGCACGCCGTCCACCTGTCCCAGCGGCAGAAACTCCGCCAGTGGCATCGATCGCAGGTGATCTGCCCCGAAGTCCGGATTGCCCTGCCAGGCGATGCCCACTTTGAACCCCGCAAGGTCGGCCAGCCGCCCTCGCCAACTTCCACCCGCGCGGCGTCGGCCGCCAGGTAGGGAACCTGCGCCGGCAGGTTGTCAAGCGTCGAGTGAAACAGGACGGGCAGTTGCAGGAGCGGCACGTGCACGTCAAACGGGGCCAGCTCTGAGCCGCCGGCGACGGCCTCGGCATAGCCGGATTCTTGCAAGAGAGGCACCAACGAGGGTTGCACCTCGAAGATGACGTGGTGGCAGCGCTCGCGGACGGCGGGCAGATAGCGGAGGAAATGCAGCGTATCGCCGAACCCCTGCTCGGCGTGTACCAACAGCGTGCGCCCCTCGAGCCGCTCGCCGTCCCACTCAGGCTGCATGAAGTGCCGCCACGGATAGTTTCTGCATTTCTTCCGCCAGGCAAATGCGGTCCACCCCTCCGCAAACCGCTCGTCGGCCAGATCCATGAGCGCCAGGTTGTAATACGGCTCGGCCACCTCGGGCGCCAAGGCGACGCTCCGCTGGTAGCAGGCCCGCGCCTCGTCGAAGCGGCCCAGCTCCTGGAGCGCGGTGCCCAGGTTGTTGAACGCTTCGGCGCAGTCGGGGCTGGTTTTGGTCACCTGTTCGAAGCACTCCAGCGTCCGTTCGATCTGACCTTGCTGCTGCCAGGCCGAACCGAGATTCACCTGGGCGCCGGTCTGTGCCGGGTCGACTGCCAGCGCCCGCTGGTAACAGGCGATCGCCTCGTCGATCCGCTTCTGTTGCCGGTAGACGTTTCCCAGGTTGTTGTGAGCCAGCGCGTAGTCGGGTCGCTGGCGGATCGCCTCTTGATAGGCGGCGGCGGCTTCGTCCCAGCGGCGGGACTTTTGCAACATCTTGCCGAGACCGTAGTGCGCCTCGGGAAAGTCGGGCTTGCAGGCGATCGCCTGGCGATAGCTGGCGATGGCGGCGTCCGTTTGGCCCCGATCCTTGAGCATGCCGGCCAGGTTGTGGTGCGCCTCGGCGTAACGGGGGTCGCTGGCCACCGCCCGCGCGTATTGCCGCTCGGCCAGGTCGAGCTTTCCTTGGGCCTGGTAGAGCGTGCCCAGGCTGCTGTCGGCTTGGGCCCAGCCGGGTCGCAGCCGCAGGGCATGCTGATATTCCGCTTCGGCCCGAGGGTAGTCCTCCAGCTTCTGCAAGGTCAGCGCCAGGCCATAGTGGGCATCGGGATAATCGGCCACCAGAGCGATGGTTTGTTCGAAGGCCGCCACGGCCTCGTCGAGTTGATTCTGGGTGGCCAGCGCGACGGCCAGGTTGTAATGCGCGGCGCGCATGCCGCGGCTCCGCGGCGACGGCGCGTCGAAAACATTCGGCTGCGGCGTCCCAGTCTCCTTGCTTCTCCCGCGCGATGCCCAGGTTGCTGTGGGCATCCGCATAGCCTGGCTGGAGCGCGATGGCTCGTTCGTAGCACTGGATCGCGGCGGCCGGGTCTGCCAGACTTGCAAGGATCGTGCCGAGGTTGTTGTGTGCGGCGGCCAAGTCGGGCTGCAGCCGTATTGCCTGTTCGTACGAACGCCGGGCGTCGTCCAACCGTCCCATCCCGCGCAGCGCTTCACCCAGATTGGCGTGAAACGACGCTTGTACCCCGTCGATGCGAATCGCGGCGCTGATGTACTCGACGGCCAGGTCCGGCCGCCGGGCTTGGATCGCCAACAGCCCCAGCATGTGCAGGGCGCCGGCATGCCGCGGCTGGCCAGCGAGCACCCGGCGATACAATTGCTCGGCCTCGCGCAGGCGACCGGCGCGATGATGGCCCAACGCGGCTTGCATCGTTTCGGCAGTGGAGGTCATCCGGCGGACCTGCAAACCTTTCTTCGCCGCGGCGATGGCCGGCGGCCGGGCGTCACGATTCCGACGCCAACTCGGCCTTGGCCTGTTCGACGAGTTGCAGCGACACGGGATGCCGCGGCTCGAGCCGCAGGGCCTTTTGATAACAGGCGATCGCCTCCAGCAGCTTCTTCTGGGCATGCAGGCACCGCCCTAGCGTGACGTACAAGTCGGCACTGTCGGGCACCAACTGAACGGCCGTTTCCAGCGAGCGCTGGGCTTCGTCCATTTTCCCTTCCTGTTGCATGGCCAGACCGAGATGGGCGTGGGCTTCGGCGTAGTTTGGATCCAGCTCGAGCGCCTTGCGATACTCCTGGATCGCCTCCGGGCGCTTGCCCACCGACTCCAGCAGCGTGCCCAGCCGCGTGTGCGCGTCTTCCATCTCGCCGTTCAGCTCAAGCGCCTTGCGGTAGGTCTCGATGGCCTCGGGAATGCGCCGCAGCGCCCGATAGATTTCTCCCAGGTCGGCACGAAACGGCGCATGAAACGCGTCCCAATTGATGGCCTGTTCGACGTACTTGGCCGCCAGGTCGAGCTTGCCGGCCTGAAACGCCACCAGCCCCAGCAGGTGCGACGTCAAGGCATGCCGAGGTTGGGCCTCGAGCACGCGGCGATACGCTTGCTCCGCTTCAGCCAGCCGGCCGGCCTTGTGAAGATCCAGACCGCTCTGCAAAGTTGCGCTGATGTCAATCATCGTTGCCAAATCAAGGGTCGGAATGATCTGCTACGAGCGGCACCAATCGTGCCACATCCGGCGATAGGCTTGCTCCACGCCTCGGGCGAACGTCGCGGCGTCGACCAACGGCGACGCTTGCATCCGCTCTCGCAGCGTGCGACGCAACTCGGCCAGACGGGGTACGTCGTTTGCCAGACGAACGGCTATCTCGACATATTCGTCGAGGGACCGGGCCACGAGCTCGCCCAATCCCACGCCCAGCAGCGTGCTGCCGCCGAACCGCGACGCATATCGCCTTCCCTCCAGCATAATCGATGGCACGCCCATCCAAAGCGCGTCGCAGACGGTGGTGTGGCCGTTGAACGGGAACGTGTCCAGCGCCATGTCGAATTGGGCGTGCATTTCGAGGTAATCGTAGCGTGGTCGCTTGTTGACCACTTCCACCCG
>CAVQEL010000014.1:0-91291 GCA_963711515.1 uncultured Planctomycetota bacterium
GAGTGACAGGAGGCAGCTTGCGGCCTGTGCATTGCTGATAGGTGGCTGACTGTTCGGGTGTCAGTGGCAGACCGAACAGAGCGGCGAGGAACGCGAACCAACTTGCCCATGTATCTTTGTTGCGGAAGGCAGGGCCGAACACCCGGTGATCGCTGATGGCGTCGAGGATCGACATTGTCCTCATTACGCCACCTCCTCCGCATCTTCGGCTTCGTGCCGCGCGTGGTAGTTCTTGGCGTAGGTCAACGGATCGGGTGGCGTGACGTCGCGAGCGACACGCGACAAACCCAAGGTGGAGGCGACACGCCTAAGGCTGTTGGACAACCGGCAATAGACGGCAGTGTTGATGGCCTCGCCGTTGATGCTCTTGGTGTCCAGCCGCTCACGTATAGAACCACCATGCCGCTAACGGAGCGGACCAAGTGCTTCTGAAGTTCAGTGAGGTTGTCTTCGCCGCCAAGGTCTGCGGCGATCGCACCGGCGACCTCGGCGTAACGTCTCGCTACGTGGGAACGACCGTCGACACCCTCAACAACGCGGGAACCGTTGGCGACTTTGGTGCGAACCGATGGTGGGGCAGGGATAACCGCTTCAGATGTCGGTTCTTCTTTGCTGACCTGTCGGGGGTGCTTGTTGTTTCACGCACCTATATTACCCCAGGGCCTTCCCTTAAGATCAATACACGGACAGTAACCGTTGCAATAGAAGGCATTGCTGAGTGATGACTGATTGAATATCAGATAAGTGGGATAATTGCTGTCGGATAGTGGTTGTAGTTACTTGTTGATTGGAGCGAGTACTTTAAAGGTGGCTTCTACCGTGTTTGGTACTGTGCCTTTTAAGCCCGCGTTTTAAACTCACCTCTTAGCACGCCTTGATAGGCATCTGTGAAGCCGCGGCGAAGCGGTCCAACGAACGGCGCGGTCTTTCTTCTGTCCGCTGCCGATCTGGCTTAATCTCCCTGTTGTCGTCGCGGGATGGGGGATCATCTCATGCAAACAGCAATGTGGGTGGTTGGTATCTACCTTGTTTACTTCGCCGTCATGGCACGTATGCAGCGCTGGGAGGACTATGAGGGCCATCTAAACCTCGCTGAGTACGACAAGAAGACAGCCCAATTTTGGGGACTGACTACCGAAGGCGACGATGAGCGGATCAGAGAGATTGAGAAGAACCGCTACGGCACTGGATGGGAGCGCCTCAAGTTCGAAGCCATCAACTGGGCGGCTGGCATTGCCGGCGTGATCATTCTTCTTGTTGCGTGGCGCAATCGTGATCCATCGACGACGCTGTCGAACTCTGACTTCGGTTTCGTTGCCGCACTTCTGTATGCGGGCTACCTCTACTTTCACTATCTGAGGAACCAGCAGAAATTGGAGCGCCGTGTAAATTGGCTCGAGCAAATGCTGCGGAACATCAAGGACCACGCCGAAAGCATGCGGAAGGGTTCCATCAACGAATTTGCTGAACTTGAGTCGCCTGAGGTCATTGGGCATCAGATAAGCGGAGGGCTGTCCGGTGGTCTGGTTAGTTGCAATCATCGGCCTGATCTTCTGTATCTGGCTAATGGTTGTGTCACCCGCCTTTCGCGGCGTGATGTTTATTTTGATCGGTCTGGCGGCTGCAGGCATCTACTACCTCATCCACCAGAGCCAGCTGGAAAATGAGCAGTACCGTCAACGCGAGGCGGCTTCTCTCAATCTGATCGAGCCGTCACAGTTGGTCTTCAACAATCTGAGGCTCGGGCAGAGCACCGGTAACTGGCAAGTAGCTGGCACCGTACAAAACAATTCTCAGTACCCGTTGGATCGGTTCTGGCTGCGTGTCACCGTTCGTGATTGCCCCACCGAACCCTCTTGCGTGACCATTGGTGAAAATGAGGTCGGAGTGTTCGTCAAGGTGCCACCGAGCCAATTACGTGCCTTCAATGAGTACGTCGATCTGGCCAACATGCCGGCCGCTCAACACATGGAGTGGTCGTACCAGATCAGCTCGATCAAGGCCGATACGCCTTAGCCCCCGGGCTCACAGGAGGAGGTACCTCACTGATAGTAGAACCGATAGGGCGGCTCCTCATTCGGTTTGCGTTTCTTCCTCCGCTTGCGCAGCCGTCTGTCGATCTCCTTCTTGGTTCGGAGGAACTCATTGCGGATGCAGGACACTGCGAGTTGGCTTACCTCGATACCAGCTTGGTGAGTTGCTTGTGTAGTTCAACTGCCGACATGTCCGGCTGCTTAGCCATGACGTAGGCAACTGCGTGTTTGAGGCTGATCTGTGTGTCGTCACTCATGTTATGTAATAGGGGAATACCGATCTATTCTCCGACATCGTTGAAACCTCACTCTCTTTCCTGACTACATCCGTGTGAAAACGGCATCTTCCTCAGCCATGGTCCTCGTCCGATCTGATCGACCAGACACTGCATAGAAAACTCACCTGTCTTATCCATTCCATAGGCCCGACAAATCAGGTTGCCTGTCGATCTATCGACGTCATAGGTGAAGCCCTCTTTTACCCGTGCCGGTTTCAGTCGTTTACGCTCCTTGTTGGCTTTGTTTTTGCTGCCTTAGACCCGGCAATCTCCTTCTGTCTACGTCCAGATAGACAAGGTTATGGTTCCAAAAGGCATCTGCACTGAACCCGATTAGGTTTCTTGGATGCTCGATACCCATCCGTGTTAGAGCGGCCGAGCCAGTGACCTTGGCTTCCATGTGAAAGCAGCAATACTCACCCGTCTCACGTTGCGGCTTGTCGCCGTAGAACTGAAACACGGTTCCCTTTTGGTGGAGGCGACCGGTTCGGTAGTTGCCACTGAAGAACACCGTGACCTGTCTCTTGCGGTGCCATCTCTGCACGAAGTGACGGGTCGTCAGCTTCATTAGTTCTTGCACGTCCTGTTCATCGGGCAGGATCAGGTCGCGGGCGAGCTCGAAGTAATTGAGCAGGATGTCGTCACGTTGGGCGAGGAACTCAATTGCTTTGGCGTTCGGCTGGTAGATCCTCAACACTTGCCGATAGCGGTAATCCCACCAAGCCGGTTCACTAACATTGATATCGCCTCTGCGTTTACCTGCGCGCCTGATGCTGCCGCAGTTGTCATTGAGGAAGCGCAACTGCTTTTCAGAGAGAGGATTGCGGAACCAGCAGCCGACGGCGTCGGTGTAGTCGTAAACGGCATTGATCCGCCCACTGATTACCGCTATATCATCACTCGCAGACACCTGCACAACTCCAAACGTTTTGGGTCGGGAGCCCCGCGCTGAAGTCCTCGGTAGCGGGGTCGGCCTAGGTGATCAACTTCTTCGTGCACTCCGCGCTTGGGTTTACTTCGGGGAGGTCGCTTGGCGGGAACACCTTCGTATTCGCCCTCGTCAGTCACCGGCTCCGACTTAACCCTGCCATTACCTTTGGCGTCACCGGCGTCGGCTTCGCTGGTGACCTCACGGTCGAAGTCGCCGTCCCACTCCCTTCGTCCTCCTCAACGAAAAGTTCTTCGTCTCCATCACCGAGTGATGCCTTGAACGCCGCCTTCGCTTCTTGTTCAACTCGATCCCACTCCTTGTGGAACGTCGTCAGCCATGCCGACACCTCGTCCGCACGCTCGCACGGTTTGAGGGGCTCCTCTTCGAACTCGTGACGCCTCGTAAGGCCGCTACCAAGCGAACGACATCATCGTCCTCTCGGTGCTTGTCCATGACGGTCACGACAGCCTTAAAGGCGCTAGGCACACCATCCAACGTCTTGAACGCGAGCGCCTTGACCTCGTCGCCCTTCATCGAACGCCAGATGTCACGGTCGTCGATCAGCTCTTGCAGCTTGTCGTCTGGAATGAGGCACAGGCGGTGGAGTGAAGTGTATCGCGAAGGCAAAACCGAAAAATTTTTCGGGTTTGAGATGACCGCGTTATCCGCGATCACCATCAACATTTGGGCAATGCGCTCATAGAGGCCGAGCCGCCGGAGCATGGCACCGTAGTGTCCGTAGCCTAGTTTGGCCTTGGCTTCCTTCAGCACCTGGCCAGCGCCGATGATACCTTCAACGGTCTTCTTCATTAGCTTCAACCGCTCGACGTAATGCTGTACGTCTTTGCTGTCATCGAACCTGCTGGGGAAACTGATAGCCCTGAAGGTATCGCCTGCCCATTTCTTCTTGCGCTGCTCGCGCTTCCGTAAGAACGAAGTGGATGAGATGCGTCGTCTACGCGTGAGTGAGGAACGGCGTCTAGGCATGGTTCACCTCCCGCTCGGTCAACGGCCAACCCTTCATCATGAAGTGAGTAGCCAGAGCGGCCTCGACCGGCGTCAGCCCTCGTTTTGCCTTCAGCGCCTCTTGAAGGTTTTGTAGCAACAGTCGGCGCGCGAGTTCTTCGAGTTGGGCGAAGCTCATTCGCTGCGGGCTACACATTGGCGGTGACCTCCCGCCGAGCAGCGAGTGCTTCGACTTCATCAACGGGGTTAAACACCTGTCCTGTCTGGCCACGAACCGGACCTTGCTCAGCTTGCCATCGTTCTCGAGGCGGATGACCATCGAGCGGCTGATGCCACCTAGTGCTGCCGCCGTTTGCTCTCGCGTGTACAGCACGCGTCGAACACAGGCGGTGCGGCGCTCACGCGCCTCAGGTGTCAGCGTGGGGCGGCCACGACGGCGCTTGGAAGATTTGTGGTGGGCTAGTGCTTGGACTTTAGACATCGGCTGGCTCCATGAGCGACGCTCTCGGTCAAAAACCGAGCAGCGTTTGTTGCTATGGAGATCTTTCCAGCCTGACTGATTGGCCCGTGGGCCCTTGTTGCAGGAGTACTGCGATCTCAGGTTCGGCCCGCATCGTGCGGGCTGACTCCAATTAAATCAGAAGCGACCCGACCTGCAAGTAATCTTTCCCAGTTCTGAAAACTGGGAATGGTGCCGGGTGAGGGATTTGAACCCCCGACCAACGGTTTACAAAACCGCTGCTCTACCACTGAGCTAACCCGGCTCACCAAATTACATTGCTCAAACATTGCCCACGGCACCTGGACGTTGGCCTAACTCCTTGAGCAATCTGTACTATTCTCCGACAACTTACTGATTACAAATCAGCCGCTCTACCGCCTGAGCTAAGCCGGCCTAATAAGCGAGAAGATGGCTCGCGCCTCATCGCGCCGCAACCATGGTTAGCCTTATTGCCCGCGCATTTCCACCAGCCTGCCGGCATTCGCGGACGAGGCCTCCCGGGCTGAAGACGAACAGGCCATTCGCGCCGTGGCGAAGGAATACTTGTCGGCCTTGGCCCGCGGCGATGCCCAAGCGGTCGCCGCGTGCTGGACGGCCGACGGCGAATTCATCGACGCAGAGGGCAATGCGCATCCGGCGAAGGACCTGGCCGGCGAGACGCAACCGCCGGTCGACGGCGACGGTCATCCCGAGATCAAAGTGACGTCGAGCAAGATCCGCTTTGTCACTCCCGACGTGGCCATTGAAGACGGCTCGTCCGAAGTCGTGTGGCCGGACGTCCAGCACGATCCGCCGGTGGGTGGCCACTTTCACGCCACGTGGGTCAAGCAACAGGGCCGTTGGAGGCTGGCCAGCCTGTGCGAGTTTGCCGACGCGGTCCCCGTGGCCAGCCTGGCCGAACTGGAGTGGCTGGTGGGAACATGGACCGCCACGTCCGCTGACGCCACGCTCGAATCGACCGTGCGTTGGAACGACGCCGGCACGTTCCTCTTGCGAGAGACCACCGTGGCGAAGGACGGCAGAGTCGCGATGCGCGGATTGCAACAAATCGGCCTCGACCCAG
Organism: uncultured Planctomycetota bacterium; assembly: GCA_963711515.1. Taxonomy (GTDB): domain Bacteria; phylum Planctomycetota; class Planctomycetia; order Pirellulales; family PALSA-1355; genus CAVQEL01. The sequence goes on from CAVQEL010000014.1 coordinate 5,774, forward strand.
TGACCGGCGAACTGAAAAGCTGGGGTCTCGATTCGCACGGAGGCCACACTGAGGCCGTGTGGACCCGCTCGGGCGACGCCTGGGTCGAGCAAGGCCACGGCGCGCTGCCTGACGGTCGGACGGCTCTGGCCACGGCCGTCATTACGTTCGACGGCCAGGACCGCTACGTCCAGAAGCTCTTGGCCGCGCGCATCGACGGCGAACCCGTCGCCGACCAGGAAATCACGTTCACCCGGCTCGGCGATGCCCAGCCATAGCCGCTTCGGAATTCACCACGTCTCAAAACGCAGCCGCATCATGACGAACCAGCGCTACGAATGGATCGCACTCGTTGCAGTCTGTCTGCTCGTGTGGGGGCCGGACCCGTTTGCCGCCGCGCAGCAAACCAGGCCGGCGTCCGCGGCCGACCCTGCCGCGAGCGCTCCGCAAGCGGCCGGCGATCATGCCACCAAACCGGACACCGCCAAAACCGAAGCCGCCCAGCGGGAGGAGCTTTTAAGCAGCGAGTGCTGGCGGCGGGCGATGTTCGAGCTCAACGAGTGGTTCCGCACGCAAACGCTCTATACTCCGCAGGAAGCCGCCCGCATCCGGTCCGACTTTGCGGCACGCGTGGAAACGATGTCGCCCCAGGAGCTGCGCGAGGTGATCGCCGACATGGACGCCAAGTTCCGAATTCTCAACCAGCCTGAACTGCAAGAGACGCGCTCCTGGTTCGCACAGTACATGTCGGTGCTGGCCGATCGCAAGCGCGCCGAAGTCCTCGAGGCCATTCCCGATTTCCCCACGATGACGGCCTCCGAGCTGCAGCAGGCCATCATGAAATTCCAGAACAAGCGGTCGTCGCAAGCCCGCTTCCATCAAGGCCGCCAAGCGCAGGTCGACGCCCAGTTACGAGCGAATCAGGCCAATGCCGCCGCCCGGGCGGCAGCCCGCCAGCAGGCGGCACAACGATCGGCATACCGATCTCCCTACCGCCCACCCGCGCGAAAAGCCCTTTGAAGACGCGCAAATCGGTCCGCAGCGCAGCATGACCGTCTCGCCCTACGGGGGGTTATGGATGACCTGGAACTTCTAACAAAGCTGGTGCACGGACGCGCACTTGCAGGTGCATTCGTACCGGAATGTCGCACGTTGCGTCGGTCGAGAACCTTCGGTACAAAATGTTGTGCGACGCACCCACGTAGCAGGCACGCGGAGTGTGCCCGCTTCCAACGTGGCAGGCACGCTCCGCGTGCCGTTGCGGGCGCTGCGTCAAAACAAACTTCCGTGATTGCGGCAACGTGATCGCCTTTCCCATATTCGCGCGACGGCACGCGGAGCGTGCCTGCTACAAACTCCCATGAGACTCCAAGACAAAGCTATCCTCGTGACCGGCAGTACGACCGGCATTGGCGAGGCGATCGCCCGCCGGGCCGTGGCGGAAGGGGCCCGGGTGCTCATTCATGGTCGGGACGAACAGCGCGGTCGGGCACTCGTCGAGGAGCTTGGGCCGCGGACTGCCTTGCACGTCGACGACATCGCCGATCCGGCCGCCCCCGCGCGGATGATCGAGGCGGCGATCCGTGCCTTCGGACAGCTCGACGGCCTGGTCAACAACGCCGCCTTGGTCGTGCGCAGCGACCTGTCGACTACCGACGCGGCCCTGTTCGACCGGGTCATCGCCACCAACCTCCGGGCCCCCATGCTGCTGATCCAGGCCGCCCTGGCCCCACCTGAAGCCGCCGCCGGGTGCGTGCTCAACATCGGCTCGCTCAACGCCTACGCCGGCGAAGTCGAACCTGCTGGCCTACAGCGTCTCCAAGGGCGGGCTGATGACCCTCTCGCGGAACCTGTCCAGCGTGCTCTACGAGCGCCACGGCGTGCGGCTGAACCACTTCAACGTCGGCTGGGTGCTCACCGAGAACGAGTACCGCTACAAGATCGAAGACGGCCTGCGCGCCCGACTGGCCCGAGCGCGTGCCCGCCGAGCACAGGCCCCGTCCGGCCGCATGACCCAGCCCGAGGAGGTCGCCGGCGCGGCCGTCTACTGGCTCAGCGACGAGTCGCGACCGTTCAACGGCATCGTGATCGACTGGACGCAGTACCCGGTCTTCTGGGACGTATCGTAGTCCGAGAGTTTTGAAAAGGTAGTTAGCGATGTGGCGCGGGGTGCGCGGTTCGTGCGAAGCCGCAAGCGGCTGCGCGATGGTACGATCGAATCCTGACTCCTCGAACCCTGACTCCTGAACCCTGCCCATGCCCAACCTGGCCGCGTTTCCCAAAGGCTTACATCGACCCGCTCTGCAAGGACGGCTCGATGTCGCTTCGCGAGTGGGTCGAATGGCCGCCACGCTGGACGTGGACGGGCTTGAGTTCTACTGCGGGTTTCTGGAACTGAAGGACCCGGACGCCTGGACCGAGGCGCCGAAAGCATCGTCGAAGACACGCGGGCTGTCGATTCCCATGCTGTGCTGCTCGCCCGACTTCACGCATCCGGACGCCGAGTTTCGCCGCCGGCAGATCGAGCTGGAAAAGGGCTGGATCGACATGACGGCGGCCCTGGGCGGCCAGTATTGCCGCGTGCTGTCCGGCCAGCGGCGGCCCGGAGCTGACGCGCGCAAGACGGGATTCGACTACGCCGCCGAGTGCATCGAGGCCTGCCTGCCGCACGCGGCCGCCGGCGGCGTCACGCTGGTCCTCGAAAACCACTACAAGGACAACTACTGGACACTATCCCGAGTTCGCCCAGAAGATGGACGTCTTCTGCGAGCTGGTCGGCCGGATCGACTCGCCCGCACTTCGGCGTCAACTACGATCCGAGCAACACGTTTCTGGCCGGCGAGGACCCGCTGGAGCTGCTGCGCCGCGTCAAGCACCGCGTGGTCACGATGCACGCCAGCGACCGCTACCTGGCCGAGGGCACGATCGAGGACCTGCGCAAGGAAGAGGACAGCGTGGGCTACGCCAAGCGGCTGCGCCACGGCGAGATCGGCCAGGGCATGAACGACTACGACGCCATCTTCAGCGAGCTGGCCGGTGTCGGCTTCGACGGCTGGATCAGCATCGAGGACGGCAGTCGACGGCTTCGACCAGTTGCAGCGCAGCGCCGACTTCCTGCGACGCAAGATCGCCCAGTACTGGCCGGCGAAGTAGTGCCGCTACGCGCGCTGCTCGTGCTGGAATGAACCGCGGGTATCCCGAAAGCTGCGATGACCGCAGCCATGCTGTCGCTTCGGTGGGCCGATGCGGGCGGCCAGGACGCGCTCGATCTCTTCGGCCGACATGCCGCGCTCGATCATTTCCATCTTGAGCGTGGCTTCCATGTCGTCGCGCTGCATCTTGCGGCGGTTGATCGAGATGATCGCCGTGACGGCCACGATCACGCCGGCGATGAAGGGGATGCAAATGCCGAAAACGGCTTCGATCGGAAAATCGGAAGACATGGTCGATACTCTCGCGGCTGCCGTTTGGCCCACATGGACGCCCTCTCCTGAGTGTCTTCGCTATTGTAGGCTCGATCTTGGGGGAATCGCAAGAAAAGGTGGGCACGCGCCAGGGGGATGGATCGTTCGGCGGCCCGCTAAACCGCCAGCGGTTGGACGCTCCGGCGGCGAGGGGACGATTTCGCTAGGCTTTGAGTTGTTCGTCGTGGCGCATGCCGCTGGGGGGCTGGTCGGCCAGGTGGACGTTGGCCAAAGCCGCCTTGGCGCCGGCGTGCTGCTCGACGTCGTTGTCTTCCCATTCGATCGATACGGCCCCCTGGTAGCCGGCCCGATTCAGCTCGACCATCAGCTCTTCGGTGTTCGTGGCGTCCCGCGCCGTCCCCGGCGTGACGAAGTTCCAGCCGTTGTGCCTATCGCCCATCGGCCGATGGCCTCCCAAACGCCCGTTGCGGGTGTATCCCCGGGCGACCTGCACCCCCTTGATGTGGGCGCAGTGAATCCGCTCGGCGTAGGTGCGGATGAAATCGACGCCCGAAACCCCTTGCCACTCCATGTGCGAGCAATCGAAGTTGAACCCGGCGGCCTTCTCGAAGCCGGCTTTGTCCACGGCGGCCAGGTAATCGCCGGCGCTGGTGATGTCCCCCATGGCCCGTTCGCTGGGATGGCATTCCAGGTCGAACGTCGTGCCATACTTCAAGCACGCCTGGAACACCGGGGCGAACCGCTCGACGAGCAGTTCGAGGCTCACCTGGAACACGTCGGGAATCGGATGCCCTCCCAGCGAGCCTGGCAGCGGCGGAAACAAAAACCAGTGGCTCCAGCAATGGGCCGGCGAGCCGACGAACCCCGACACCGGCACCGTGCGATCTTCGAGCTTGCCGATGAAATGCGCCAGGCGCACCGCGCTCTTCAGCGAGTCGGCCGCCTGGCGGCGCGCGATCTCGGCCACGTCGTCGGGCACGTAGAACGGATCGGTGCGCGGCGGGTTGTTGCCGGCGGCCCGCCACTTGGCGTACGCTTCGACGCTCTCGCCTCCCAGAAATTGCAGAGTCTTGGCGCTCGGTTCGTCCCCCAGCGCCTGGCCTTGCAGGTGTCCGGCCAGCGAGAAGATTTCCAGGCCCCGCTTCTTGGCTTTGCCGACGCGCTCTTCGGCATAGGCTTTGGCCCCCGCGTCGTCGCCGCAGCGGGCCAGGTCCAACTCCCAACTCGCCTCCTCCCAGCCGTCAAAACCCGTTTTGGCGATCCAATCCAGCCACTGCTCCTCGGGCACGTTGCCATACTGACCGCGAACCAGTCCGATTTGATGATGCGAATGCTTGCCGGGGCGATGCGTTTTGGTTTGATGGTGGCCCATGGTGGCGGCTTCTCCGGAAGGAACGCGGTGGATTGGTGGCTTGGCCGGCCAAGCGGCGGGTAGAATGCGGCTCGGCTGAGAATCCTCTGTTTAACAACTGGAGTCCGGCGATGCAATTGGCCAAGATTCGCCTGGCTGACGGGCGCGAGGCCGTGGGATGGGTCGAGGCAGATTCCGTCGCAGTACTGGCGCCCTCGGCAGAGTTTCCGAGCCTGGCTTCCATTCTCGAAGCAGCCGACCCGGCCGAAGTCGTGCCGTTCCTTGGCCGGCCCTGAACCGCGCCGCCAGCCGCTGGCCGGCACCACGCTGTTGGCTCCCATCGACCGCCAGGAAGTCTGGGCCGCCGGCGTCACCTATCGCCGCAGCCAGCAGGCTCGCATGGAAGAGTCGGAAGGCGCCGCGGCGTTCTACGATCGCGTGTACGGGGCCGACCGCCCGGAGCTGTTCTTCAAGGCCACGCCCCATCGCGTCGTCGGGCCAGGGCAGGGCGTGCGCATCCGGCAGGACGCCAACTGGAACGTCCCCGAGCCGGAGCTGGCGCTGGTGCTCAATTCGCGGCTGGAGCTGGTCGGCTTCACCGTGGGCAACGACATGAGCTCGCGCGACATCGAGGGGGAGAATCCTCTCTACCTGCCGCAGGCCAAGGTCTACGACGCTTGCTGCGCCTGGGCCCCTGGATCACGCTGGCAGCGGCCATGCCAGCGGCGGCCGAGACGCGCATCGAACTGGCGATCGAGCGCGACGGAGCCGCCGTGTTCTCGGGCAAAACGGCCGCGGACCAACTGGCCCGTTCGTTCGACGAGTTGGTGGGCTGGCTCGGGCGCGACAATTCCTTTCCGCAAGGCGCCATTCTATTGACCGGCACGGGCATCGTCCCCGGCGACGACTTCACGCTGCTGCCGGGAGACATCGTGCGGATTACGATTGCCGGCATCGGCACCCTGGCGAACGGGGTGGTCCGCGGCGGTACTGGCCGGCGATAGCACTCGGTGCCGCAATACTCGCACGACTGTCGCGCGAAGAGATAGGCTGGTGCGGCCGCGGGCGGCTTCACCTGGCGACGGAAAAACTCGACCGCCCGCGGTTTCTTCCGTAAAATCGATAGTACCGGCACACGCGATGGAGTTTCAGCGTTCGGAGGAGAGGCTGCCGGGCACGTCATTTCTCTAAGTCCCGGCTCCGGTGACAATCCATACGGTCGCCACAACCGGCGGCGATAAAGGCAGACGGTGCAATGGTTTGCCTTTGCTGCGGCTTGCCTGGGCCTGCGTATCGGGAGGTTCGTCACCTGCGCCAGGACCGGAGTGCTCGTTACGACTGGAGAAAGTTTCTAAAGTCGCCCCCCTCCGTGAATCGAAACTAACTTCGGAAGGTTTGTTCCGCCAGCGACTTGAAAGAGCCGGCGGGGCAGGCTGCAGGGGGGAACCTGCCGCAAAGCAATTTTGTTTTGCACACCGCGTGCATCGATCCGTTGGGTCGCTGCGCCGGCCCGCGCATGTTCTCTTCTGAAGCCAGGCATCTGAGCGAGATCAGTGAGGTTCGCTGATTGCGGAAACATCTGCCGTCGTTGAAACGATAGGCAAACTTTGCCGCACAGGAATTTTCATCGACGCTCGGACGCGCCGACCAGCCGATGTCTTGAACGAGGCTCGGATCAGAAGGACCTGAACCACGCCACGAAAGAGCGATTAACTACGTCAAGCCCCGACCCAGATGTTCATGGCCAGGCCGGCTGACCCCACAGCCGGACCGAAGGAACGGAACTAAGGCCGAACAGCCGTGAACAAGGGGCCATTATGCTCCGCGGGATTTCCCGGGAGTAAGAGTTCCCACACCAGCGCGAGTCAATCGGAGAGCCCTGCGATGAAGGTCTTCACAACGGGTCAGGTCGCAAAGATCTGTAAAGTAGCCCCACGTACGGTAAGTAAATGGTTCGATTCCGGCCGGCTCAAGGGATACCGCATTCCCGGCAGCCAGGATCGCCGGATTCCACGTGAGTACTTAATCCGCTTCCTCAAGGAACACGGCATGCCCCTGGGCGACCTCGAAGACGAGGCCATGGCCAAGGTGCTGCTGGTCGGACAGGACCAGGTGCTGATTGAAAACCTGAAACAAAAACTGCCGCTCGACCGTTCGTTCAAGGTGGCTGTCGCCGCCAGCGGATTCGAAGCCGGCATTCAGGCCGAAAGCTTCCACCCCGACTGCATTATCGTCGACTTCTCGATCGGCCGGGTCGAAGCCCTGCAAATCTGCCAGAACCTGCGACGCAACCCCGAGTATACCGACACGATCCTGATCGCCCTGCTGCCGGACGACGGCAGCTCGATCAGCTTCGATCGCTCCAGCATCAACGAAACGTTCAAAAAGCCGTTCGACGCCGCCTTGCTGGCCGAACGCATTCGGACGTTGATCGGAGCTCGCAAGGAACTCGTCTAAGCGATCTCCGACTGGCTCGCCGGGCACTGGGCGCCCACACTCGCCACCAACCCGTCGCGGATGACCCCCGCGACGGTTTTTTTTGCGCGACGCCAGAACGCGGCTCCTCCAGCCAACTCGGCTCGTGGCACTCGATTCCGCGGCCGCTCCGCGCTACTTTGCGCGACAAAGTCAGTTGCCCCGCCGCATCCCGCCGCGGCCGGTTGCTTTGGTTCGCCCCTCGACGACTAGGACGCGGGTCCTAGAATAAGGCCTTACGGTCACCGGACGTTGGTCTGGCAGGAGTGATGCCAACGGCCGATTTGCGGTTATTCGGAGGGATCTCCGCGGCTGGCGTAGACGGTGCGATGAGCGACTTGACCCATTTCGACGCAGAAGGGCACGCCCGCATGGTGGACGTGGCCGCCAAGGACGTCACCCAGCGCGTGGCTCGGGCCAGCGGCCGCGTGCGGATGTCCGGGCCGACGCTCGACCAGTTGCGGGATCGAAAACTGGCCAAGGGAGACGTGCTGGCCGTGGCCCGGCTGGCCGGCATCATGGCCGCCAAGCGGACCGCCGAGTTGATTCCCTTGTGCCACCAGGTGCCGCTGGACACGGTGGAACTGGCCTTCGATTACCCCGACGACGAGCACGTTTCGATCGAAGCGGTGGCCCGGGCCACGGCCCGCACGGGCGTCGAGATGGAGGCGCTGGTGGCCACCAGCGTCGCGGCATTGACGATTTACGACATGTGCAAGGCCATCGATCGCGGGATCGTGATCGAGCAGGTTCAATTGGAGGAGAAGTCCGGCGGGCGGAGCGGACACTACCGTCGCGGTCCGTGACCGTTTTCCGGCGCGACGCCGCCGTCGCACGCCCGATAGGAAGGAACTTCAGCCGATGAAGCAAGCGATCCGCGAGCAGGATGCCCTGGCTCGTCATTGGAAACGACTCTACGCCCCGATTGCCGACGAGCTGGCGGCCGCCGAACGCCTGCTGCAAAGCGAGCTGTCGAGCGAACGATCCGTTTGTCGATTCGCTGGTGAAACATGCCTTTCGCCTGGGTGGCAAGCGCCTGCGGCCGGCCTTGTTGCTGCTGTCGGCCAAGGCCACCGGCCAGGTCACGCGCGACCACGTCGTGCTGGCCACCGTGATGGAGATGATCCACACGGCCACGCTGGTGCACGACGACGTGCTCGACGAAGCCAGCCTGCGGCGCCATCGCGAGACGATCAACGCCAAAAGCGACAACGAAGCCAGCGTGCTGGTGGGCGACTTTCTGTTCACGCACGCCTTTTATCTGGCCAGCTCGCTGGAAACGACCTACGCCTGCCAGACGATCGGCCGGGCCACGAACATCGTCTGCGCCGGCGAGCTGCGGCAGATCAACAGCCGCGGCAACTTCGAGCTCACCGAGGCGGAATACCTCAGCATCATCGAAGCCAAAACGGCCGAGCTGTGCGCCTGCTGCTGCCGGCTGGGCGCTCACTACGCCGGCGCAACGGCGCAGTGCGAAGATGCCCTGGACCGCTACGGCCGCAACCTGGGCATCGCCTTTCAGATCGCCGACGACTTGCTCGACCTGGTCGGCGACGAAATCTCGATGGGCAAGAGCCTGGGCACCGATCTGGAAAAGCAGAAGCTGACGCTGCCGGTGATCCGACTGCTGTCGCAAAGCACGCCGGCGGAGCGCGGCGAGATCATCGAGCTGCTGGCCTCCAAAAGCCGCGCCGACCGCAGCCAGGTCAACGTCTGGCTCGAGCGAACCGACGCGTTGGCCTACGCCCGCGACATGGCCCGCTCGTTCGCCGACCGTGCCACGCAAGACGCCCAGTCGCTCCCCGCCGGCCCGGCCCGCGACGTGTTGCTCGCCCTGGGCGAGCTGGTCATCAGCCGCCAGGATTAACCACCCGCTTAGCCCGGAGCCAGCGGCGACGGCGTTCGTTGCGGATTCGGCGGACGTCGCATCCTGACCGTTTTGGCCCGCTAAACCGCGCGATTGCAGCCGCTTCAGTGGTCTTCGATGCCGGCTCAGTTCTCGACCGGCTCGGAGTCGCGGCTTCGCCAGCATTTCGTCGAGCTCGTCGACAAAATCCTGCACGTCCTGAAACTGGCGGTACACGCTGGCGAAGCGGACGAACGCCACCTGGTCCAGCTTTCGCAGATGCTCGATCACCAGCTCGCCCAGGTACGAGGTTGGCACTTCCGGCTCGCTGCGGGCGTGCACGTCGCTTTCCACGGCCACCACGATCGCTTCGATTTGCTCATCGCTGATCGGGCGCTTCCAGCAGGCTTTTTCCAGCCCCTCGCGGATCTTCTGCCGATCGAACGGAGCCCGGGTGCCGTCCTTCTTGACCACCTTGATCGAACGCTCCTCGCTCCGCTCGAGCGTCGTATATTGCCGGCGGCAGGAGAGGCATTCGCGCCGGCGGCGCACCGCAAATCCCCCCTCGCTCATTTCGCTTTCGACGACCCGATTCGCGTCTTCGTGGCAGAACGGGCACTTGATCAAGTCGTCCACCCGCTCGTACGTGTTGTAGCGGGCCTGGCAGGCCAGGCATTCGCGCCGGCGGCGAATCGCAAAGCCATCCTGGCTGGCCCGCGAGTCGATGACGCGGTCGTTGTCCACTCCGCAACTAGGACATTTCATGGAACACTCGGAAGGCGAGCCAGTGTGCCGCCGCGGCCGTCGCGCAACCCCGCGCTTTTTCCCAAGCCAACACAAACCATCATAGCAAGAACGACTTTCGCCAACAGCAGCCGCCCGACGATTTGCCCGCAACCGCCCCGCGCGGTCAAGAATCAGGCCTGGCCGGCGAAATCACTCGGGGGCCGCCAGCAGGCCGATGGCGCGCCTCGCGGGGCCTTTCGTGGCGCATCCGCGCTAGTGTGACGCCCGGCGGGCGCTATAATGGTTCGCAATCGGCGGGCAGTGGCCGACGCAGAAAATCCAAACGGCGGGGAATGACTCACATGAGATGCCAGGTGTGCAACGCCGAAGCTCCCGAGGGCGCGGCCTTTTGCCAGGATTGCGGCGCCAAGCTGCCGGCGTTTGACCCGGCTACCAGCCAGGTCGACACGGCCGAACTCACCTCCGGCGGCACGCCCCGCCCCAAAAACGCCCCCTCCGCCAGCCGCAAGGACGTCCCCGAGGAAACCCTCTGGGAGGGGAGCTATTCGCCCAAGGACATGCTCGGCGTGTTCGCCGGCTGCGCCGTCGCCACGATCGTGCTGTTGGTGCTTGCAGTCGGTTTCACCAACGGCGTTCTGCGCCTGGTGCTGCTGGCGGCGATCCTCGTCCTCTGGCTGGCCGCCGCCGGGCGGTTGATGACCAAGCGGCTGGGCGTCTACTACAAGCTCACGAACCAGATGTTCTACCACCGCAAAGGCGTCCTGACGCGCGTCACCGACCGCGTCGAACTGATCGAAGTGCACGACGTCACCTGGCAGCAGGGACCTTTCGAGCGGTTGATGGGCGTCGGCACTATCATCATTTCCTCCGCCGATCGCACACACCCGCAACTGCCGCTGCGGGGAATCGAAAACGTCGAGGAAGTGGCCGGCCGCATCGATCGCGCCCGGCGCGGCGAGCAAGTGCGCCGCGGACGTCGCATCGATTTCAGCGCCATCGACGGCCAGACGTAGCCGCGGTTTGACCGGACGTTATTCGTGCACGCCGTTGGACTCGCTCGGCGGCGCGGCCGGCGCAGGAATGTCCCCGGCGGCTCCAATCGCGGCGCTGCCGGCTGCTGGCGATGTTCATCGCCTTGCGATATTTCGTCACCGTGCGCCGGGCCACGGTCAGCCCGTGCTTGGCCAGCTCCTTGACCAGCTCGTCGTCCGACAGCGGATGCTGCTTGTTCTCGTTGTCGATGATCTCTTGCAGCTTCAGCCGCACGGTGTCCCAGGCCACCTCTTCGCCGTCGGCGCTGACCGTGCCGCCGCAGAAGAAACGCTTCAGCGGAAAGATGCCGCGCGGCGTCTGAATCCACTTGTCGTCGACCGCCCGGCTGACCGTCGTCACGTGCACGTCCACCTTGTCGGCGATCTGCTGCATTTTCAACGGCTCGATCGCCTCGGGCCCCTTGCTCAAGAACTCCGTCTGGTGGTCGACGATGGCCTGGGCCACGCGGGTCAGCGTGTTGCGACGCTGCTCGATCGACTCGATCAGCCACTGGGCCGAATTGATCTTGCGCTTGATGTACTCGCGCGTCTCGGCGTTGGCCTCGCCGCTGGTGAGCAGCTTGCGGTAATAGGGGCTGATGTACAACGTCGGCGTCCGGCCGTCTTCCAGCCGCACGTGGTATTTTCCGTCGTCGTCCAGCTCGACGAACACGTCGGGCGTAACGTTGGGAACGAAGGCCTCGCCAAAGTCGGCGCCCGGCTTGGGATTCAGCTTGCGCAGCTCGGCGTGCGTCTGTTGGATGACGGGAATCGAGTAGCCCGTTTTCCGCTCGATGGCCGGCAGGCGGTTGTGTTCCAGGTCTTCCAGGTGGCTGGTGATCAGCGTTTTGAGCTGCTCGTAGTAGGGCATGCCTGGGGTCAACTGCAACAGCAGGCACTCGCGCAGATCGCGGGCGGCCACGCCCGGCGGGTCCAGCTTGTGCACGATCGCCAGGGCGCGCTGCGCCAGCGCCAGTTGCTCGGGCGGGGAGTCGGGATCGACCAGGTCTTCCAGGCGCGATTGCAGGTAGCCGTTGGCGTCCAGGTTGTAAATGATGCGATCGCACATGGCCCGCAACTCGGGCGACAGGTTGAACCAGCCGAGTTGGTCGTGCAGATAGTCTTGCAGCGACTGCGGCCGGGCCACCATGTTGGCCATGGCGTCGTGCTTGCGGGCGACTTCTTCCTCGACGCGGGTGCTGGACGGGCGCGAGCGCTCCTCGAAGTGGTCGGGCCACTCCTCGTCCATGTTCATCAACCGCTCGAAGTCTTCCTCGTTGTTTTTGTTCTCGTCAACGACCAGCTCGCGCTCTTCCTCGCTCGGCGCGTTGGGGTTCTCGGCTTCCACCTGCTCCTCGGGCAGGTCGGCGTCCTCCTCCGTGAGATCGAGAACCGGGTTCTCCTGAATCTCCTGTTCGATGCGCTCCTGCAAGGCCATGATGGGCAACTGCAGGATTTCCATCGATTGGATCATCCGCGGTGCGAGCACCTGCTTTTGAACCAGTCGAAGCTCTTGGCCAAATGAAAGTCGCATAAAGCCTGTCGTTCTGTCGCCGTGTCGATCGTCCGCGCGGCCCTGTGTGCCCCGTGTCGCGCGGTCGAAATTGCGCCGTCGAATCCTATTGTCGAGTTTAAAACTTCTGGCGGCCCGCCAGGGCGTCGGCCAAGATCTCCTTGTTAGCAAATTCTAGCACGCTGCCGCTCGTGATGCCCCTGGCCAGCCGCGTGATCTCCAGCGGCAAACCGGCCAGCAGGTTCGATATATACAGCGCCGTGCCGTCCCCCTCCAGCGTCGGATTGGTGGCCATGATCACTTCGCGAAACGCGCCGTTGCGGACCCGTTCCACCAGGGCCTCGATGGTCAATTGCTCAGGACCGATACCATCCAATGGAGCGATGCGCCCCAGCAGGACGTGATACAGTCCCCGATACGTTCCAGGTTGCTCCAATGCAATCAGGTCGCGCGGCTGCTCCACCACGCACAGTTGGCTGCGATCGCGCTTCGGATCGCGGCAAATCTCGCACTCCTCCTGCTCCGTAAGATTATAGCAGTTTCGGCAGTAGCGCACGTTTTCCTTCACGTTGCGGATCGCTTCGGCCAGCGCCAAGGCCTCGGATTGGTGCACGCGGAGGATGTGGTAGGCCAGCCGCTCGGCCGACTTCTTGCCGATGCCGGGCAGCTTGGCAAACTCGTCGACCAGTTTCGTTACCGACTCGCTGATCAAGTGTTGCGACCTTCCAGAGACTTCCGGACACGCGCGGCGGGGGTGTCAACTGCCGGGCTTGTCGGGTTCACCCCCCGTAAGTTGTGACAGCATCGTGTTCAACCCCGGCACGTCCAATCCGGCCGTCAGCGACGACACCGCCTCGGCGTGCAACTGTTTGCTCCGCTGCAGCGCCTGGTTGACGGCCGCCGGCAGCAAGTCTTCGATCAGTTCCCGATCGCCTCCGGCGACCAGCGACGGATCGATGCGGCAACTGAGCACCTCGCCCAAGCCGTTGACTTCCACCGTTACCAACCCGCCGCCGGCGGACCCTTCGGCCCGCTTGGTTTTCAGCACCTCGGAGACTTCCTTGAGCTTGCCGCCCATCTGCTGGGCCTGTTTCACCAGCGCACCGAGGTTGGCCAGGTTGCCGAGTCCCTTGAACACGATAGGTTCCCCTCTTTCCGATGCTTAGGCTTCCGGATCTTCGACGCGGATCAGCACCGCGTCGAACAGTTCGCTGGCGCGGCGCACCATCGGGTGCTCGCTCAGCTCGGCCATCCGCTGCCGTTGCGGCGTCCGGCGTCCGGCCGTGTCGGTGGCGGCCGGGTCGTCGGCGACCGCGTGAAACTCGACCGTGACCGGTCCCCCCGCCGCCGCGGACAGCGCTTCGACGAGGCTGCTCAACTGGTCGGCACGCTCGCAAAACGCTTTACAGGAAGTATACTTCGCGCGAAATGTAGCGGCCAGACGGCCCGGACCCGCCAGCGAAACGCTCTCGCACAAGCCGGCGTTTTCGGCCAACAACCCCGACAGGCTCCCGAGCGCCCGCTGCCAGACGACTTGCACGTTGTCGGCCGTCAGCTCGAGCGCCGCAGGCTCCGCGGCGTGGCCATTGGACGCCTCGCCAGGCTCGACGGCGCGAAGGCCCGGCTCACCTTTTTTTTTTGCTGCTGCCGGGGCGCTCGCAGCCGGCGCGGTGCGCGGCGCCGCGCTGCGCGGCCGCCGGCTCGCCGTCGCGCAATTGAACGATCAAGTCCGATAGCTCGTCGAGGTTCTCCAGGTTGGCGATCCGCACCGAGCGCCATCTCGACCAGCGTCCGACCCTGCGTGCTGTAGCGGAGCCGCGCGAGCGTGTGATCGATGATCTGCATGATCGCCAGGATCGTTTCCAGGCCGAATTGCCGACCCGTGGCGACGAGCTTTTCGTGCTGCCCGGGGGAGGAATACAACAGCGCTGCGGCATCGCAGCCGACGGCGGCGGTCAGCAGGTCGCGAAACTGGCCGAGCAACTGTTCGAGCAATTGTCCGACGTCGACCCCCTCGGCCACGGCGGCGTCCAGCTCGGCGATCGCGGCCGCGGCGTTCCGCTCGACCAGGTGCTCGACGAGCTGGCTCAGCCGCGCTTCGCCGGCCGTGCCCAGCATGGCGTGCACGTCGGCGGCGGTGATCTTTTCGCCTCCCAACGCCAGCAACTGTTCCAGCAGCGACTGGCTGTCGCGCATCGAGCCCCCCGCCCGGCGAGCCAGGATCGCCAGTGCCTCGGGCTCGGCCGCTACGCCCTCGGCCTCGACGATCTGGGCCAGCCGCTCGACGATCGACGGCAGATGAATGCCGGCAAAGTCGAACCGCTGGCAGCGGGACAGGATCGTGATCGGAATCTTCGTCGCCTCGGTCGTGCAGAAGATGAACTTCACGTGCTCGGGCGGCTCTTCCAGCGTCTTGAGCAAGGCGTTGAAGGCCTCGCGCGTGAGCATGTGCACTTCGTCGATGATGTAAATCTTGAACCGCGCGCGGCTGGGGCGCAGGTTGACGTTCTGCCGCAACTGGCGGATCTCGTCGATGCCGCGGTTGCTCGCCCCGTCGATCTCCAGCACGTCCACGTCCGCTCCGGCGCTAATGCTCTGGCAGATGTCGCACTCGTTGCAGGGCGTGGGCGTGGGGCCGTGCACGCAATTGAGCGCCTTGGCCAGAATGCGCGCGGCCGACGTCTTGCCGACGCCGCGCGCCCCGGTGAACAGATAAGCGTGCCCCACGCGCTGGGCCGCAATGGCGCCTTGCAAGGCCCGCACGACGTGGTCCTGGCCGATCAGCTCCTCGAACCGCTGCGGCCGGTAGCGCCGGGCCACGACGACGTACTCGCGCTGCCGCGGGGCACTGCCGTCGAGCGCGGGCGCGTCGTCCGTCGTTTTCCCTGGAGAGGCAGCCATCGTGGCGTCGCACTGCGGCGTTGCGGAAAGGAAGTCGTTCGTTCGTCGTTGCCAGAAGCCGGCGGCGGCCTCCGATGAGAGACCCTGCGCACAAAGAGATGACTGCTTATGGCTGCTGACTTTCGTCCCTGACCAGGTTCACAGGTCCCCATTGCGAGGGCCTCTCATCCGAGGCCGAAGCGATGTTGGCAACAGCTATTCTTACGGACGAGCCGCCGCTCGTCAAAGCCCCCAAGCTTCCTCGTCGCGCGGGCGAAGTTTTGGACCTGCGTCGTTTTGCGGCCGCCCGGCGAACGGGTAAGCTGAGCCTGCCGCCAGTAGCGATTCTACCGGCACCAGGCACCGGCAGGTTTTGCCACGGACACGCACACGACAACGCCAGGAGCGCGCGATGGACCTCAAGCAGAGTTTCCAGCGGGCATTGCGGCATGCGCGGACCGTCAGCGAGGGGATGTTGAATGCGTTCACGAGCCCCGACCAATGGACGCACCAGGTGCATCCCGGCGCCAATCACGCCCTGTGGTTTGCCGGGCACATCGGCGTGGTGGACAACTTCTTCATCGCCGTCGTCGATCCGTCCCGAGCACGCCCGCTGCCGGAGTTCGAAGCAAAGTTCAACATGGGCTCCGCGCCCACCAACCGACCCGAGGACTATCCGCCGCCGGAGGAGGTGCTCCAGTACATGCGCGAGCGGCGGGCCACGCTCACCGATCTGCTCGAGGCCCTCTCGCTCGACGATCTGTCCCGGCCCACGCGCGCGGGGACGCCGTCGTTCCTGCCCGACGTGGCCAGCGTGTTCGAGGCGGCCGTGTGGCACGAGGGGCTTCATACGGGCCAGATGAGCGTCGCCCGCCGGGCGCTGGGCCATGGGCCACTCTACGGAGCCGGCTAACAGCCTGTTGAAGAATTCGACAGGCTGGACGGCCAGGCCGCAAGGTCGGGGCCGTTCGGCATGATTGCAACACCCGCAGGCCTCATTTCTGTCATCTCGGAAAGCACCCCGGAAAAAACGCGCTTTGGGGTGGCCCGCGTGAGTACAATTCCCAGTGGCGACGACTCATACGGCGAGGGACGGATCCCCGTGACGCGAAGGATGCATGCGATGAGACGGCATGCTTATTGGTTGATGGGGGCGGCCTTGGTCGCTTGGTTACTCTTGGGCAACGGGGCCGCCTGGGCTCAACACCACGGCGGTGGCGGGCATCACGGCGGCGGTGGTGGCGGTCGGCTGGTGGTGGCGGTTTGCGGGCATCACGGCGGTGGCTGGCGGCTTGCGGCCGGGCATCATGGCGGCGGGATGTCAGTTCGGTGGCGGAATGTCGCACCACGGGGCGGGATGTCCTTCGGCGGCGGGTCGCACCATGGCGGCACGTCCTTCGGGGGCGGTATGTCGCACCACGGCGGCATGTCCTTGGGGGGCGGCGCACATCACGGTGGTTTCGGCGGTAGCTCGTTCTCCGGCGGCCACGCGTTTCACGGCAGCCCCTCGTTTCAGAGCGGCGGAAGTGCGTTTCGGTCGTTCGGCTCGCCGGGCACTCGGGCCATCTGTCTCGCGGCTTTTCGTCACCGGGATCGAGCGCCTACTCGACACATCGGGGGAACTTTTCAGGCCAGGCGTCCAGTCTGGGGCGAGGCCCGGCCTCCGGCAGTTTCAGTTCGAGAGCGTTTACCAGCGGCCACCAGGGCAATCTGTCCCGCGGCGGCAGCTCGCTCGGATCGCACTCGAACTTCGTCCAACGAAACTTCCACGCCGCGCACAACTCCGGCGCAAACACGTTCTCGTCCCGCGCGTTCTCCTCGGGCAATGCCGGCACCGGCTTTCGTCATCAGCGCCGGGCAGCGCGATGAGCCCCGCCAGCGGCGGGCATCATTCGAATTTTGTCTCGCGAAACTTCCACCATACCGGCAGCCCGGGCGGGGTGCATCACACCGGCGGGCAGTCGTTCGCCTCGGGCAAGAATCCCGGCACCTTCGGGCGCCCGGTCTACCAGCATCTCTCGGGAGGATACGCCCGGGGCGGCGGACAGAATCTCGCTGGCGGCTTCGGCGGTCATCATGGCCACGGCGGCAACTACGGCTACTACGGCAGGTACAACGGTAGCAACTGGGGCCGCTACGGCAATTACTACGGCGGCTACCGTCGCTACGGCTACGGATATCCGTACGGTTACGGTTTCTACTCTCCGTGGATTTCGTACTATCCGTTTGGTTGGGGTTTTGGCGTCGGACTCGGATCCTCGTGGTTGTATGGCGGCGGCTGGCCGTACTACGGCTATGGCGGCTGGGGCGGGTACGGCTATGGTGGCTACGGTGGCTACGGTTACGGTACGGCTATCCGGCCACCGGCACGTATCTATATGCCAATGCCAGCGTGCCGGCGGTGACCGTGCAGTCACAGGTCACGCAGGCGCCGGCCGCCGGTGCGCCGGCCGCGAATCAGGCCCCCGCCGTGCCGGCCGATCAGGCCGACCGGGCCGCCGAGTACGTGGCCACCGGCGAGCAGTCGTTTCGTGGCGGCAAATACCAGGACGCCTTGCGCGACTGGCAGCACGCCATGATCGACGATCCGAACAATGGCGGCGTCGTGCTCTTGATGTCGCAGGCCCTGTTTGCCGTCGGTCAGTGGGACGCCTCGGCCAACACCCTGCAAGCCGCCATGCAGATGCTCCCCGAGACCGAATGGGGCACCGTCGTCAAGAACTACACCGAGCTGTATCCGGACGTCGCGGTGTATACCAAGCAGATTCGCGCTGCCGAGGACGCCCGCGACGCGGCGCCCGACGATCCGGCGCTGCGGTTCTTGCTGGGATATCACTTCGGGTATCTGAACTATCCGAAGCAGGCGGTCGAGGAGCTCGACAAGGCGCTCGACGTCGAGCCGCGTGACGCCGGGGCCGAAAAGCTGCGCGGCATTTTTGCCAAGCAGGGTGGTCTGCCCGCCCGTCCCGCGACCCCGCCGGCCGGCATCAAAACCCGCCCAGCGGCGCTCAAAACCCGCCTGTGCTCCCTCCGGTGGCCAAACCCCCCGGCGCCGCCGACGGCACCGCGATTCCCCAGGGAACCGACGCCTGAGACGCGATCCTCGCAACAGGCGCCGCCGATCGGAGGTGGAAAAGGGGACATTCTGCTTTTTCGGACGCAAGTCAGGACAGGACAATCGTGTTGCGACGCGACGCAACACCTTACGCAACAAAGCGTTACGTCACATAAAGTAGAATGTCCCCTTTTTCTTCCTAACCTTTTCTTCCCCCTTTTCTTCCGCGTGCTGGAAACGGCGGCGCCCGCTACTCGTCCCGCTGCGTCACCAGCAGTTTTTCGGCGGCGGACTGGCCCAGCGTCGTTTGATGGCCGTTGACGCTGATCGTCACGATGCCGGCTTCGGGCGTATTGGCCACGATGTGGCCGGCCACGCCCAGCGGCAGGCCCGAGTTGCTCAAGAACCGCAAGAACTCGGGCGATTGGTCGATCACCCGGGCCAGTTGAAAGGCATCCCCCACCTGGCATTCGGCCAGCGAGCGGCTCTTGGGCACATTGAGCGTGCCGTCGGGCCGCGGAATCGGATCGCCGTGCGGATCGGCTTCGGGATATCCCAGGAAGGCGTCGATGCGATCGATCAGCCGTTCGCTGACGGCGTGCTCCATGTGTTCGGCCTCTTCGTGTACCTCGTCCCAGGACAAATCGAGCGTGCGGACCAGAAACAACTCGATCAAGCGGTGACGTCGCACGACGCGCAAGGCCAGGGCGTTGCCGGCCGGCGTCAGCCGTACGCCTTCATACGGCGTATACGTCACGAGGTTCCCCTCGCTGAGCGTCTTCAGCATGCTGGTCACGGTGCCGGGCGAAACCCCCAGCGCCGCGGCAAGCTGCCCGGTCGCCGCCTGCCCGCCGCCGTTTTGGCAAATCTGAAAGATCGACTTGATATAGTTCTCAACGGTCAGGCTTGGCAATGGCTGCCTCCACTCTCAAGAACCGGCGTGCAAGTTTCCAATCCTCAAAACCGCATTGTAGCCGCCAGCAAAAACGGCCACCACGCAATGTCCCGTCCGGGGATTACAATCTTGCAATGAATGCGAGATCGCCGGACGGGCAATCTCGGTTTCGCCCGGCAATGCCGCGAACTTGCCGCGACCGTTGCATGTCCCTGCCCGGCGAGGCATGATGACCACACCATCACTACGATCGGACCCATTTGAGCCATGTTGAACCTGAACCAGCGAGCCGCAGAGCTGTGCGAGGCGTTCGCGTGCGACGCCGAGTCGCTGCGCCGGCCGTGCGCACGACCGCCGGCGGCACGCGGCTGGTGGATTGCGGCATCGAAGCCCCCGGCGGCCTGGAAACCGGCCGGCGGCTGGCCGAGATTTGTCTGGCCGGCCTGGCCAGCGTCCGTTTCGTCCCCTCGACGCTCGACTCGACCCCGGCCTGGCCGTGCTGGTCGCGACCGATCATCCGCTCGCCGCTTGCATGGCGGCCCAGTACGCCGGCTGGCAAATCACGGGCGAGAAGTTCTTTGCCATGGGTTCCGGACCGATGCGGGCCGCGGCGGCCAAAGAGCCGCTGTTTGCCAAGATCGGCTGCACCGAGCAGGCCGACGACGCCGTGGGAGTGTTGGAGACCCGGCAGTTTCCTCCCGACGCGGTGTGCCGCGACATCGCCGAGCGGTGCGGCGTTTCGCCCGAGCGTCTGACGCTGTTGCTGGCGCCGACGGCCAGCCTGGCCGGCAGCGTGCAAGTCGTGGCCCGCAGCGTCGAGACGGCGCTGCACAAGCTGTTCGAGCTGGGCTTTGACTTGCGCCGCATCGAAAGCGGGTTCGGCACCGCGCCGTTGCCGCCGGCCGCGGCCGACGATCTGGCCGCGATCGGCCGCACCAACGACGCGATTCTCTACGGCGGCGAAGTCACGCTCTTCGTCCGCGGCGACGACGCCAGCCTCGAGGCCGTCGGACCGCGCGTCCCCAGCGGCGCTTCGAGCGATCACGGCCAGCCGTTCGCGGCGATCTTCGAGCGCTATGACCGCGACTTTTACAAGATCGATCCGCACCTGTTCAGCCCGGCCCGGGTCACCCTCTGCGGCCTCGACTCGGGCCGAACGTTTCTCCTACGGCCACACGCTGCCGCGGGTCATTCACGAGTCGTTCGACATGCGTCCCGCGCGACCGTAGCGCACAGCAAGCCCGGTGCGAAGAAGCCTGCCATGCATTTCGCCGTGTTGTGTTCGAGCGATAGCTGGTACTTGCACGACCTGCGCCGCGCGGCCGCCGGGCGGCACGAAATCACCCCCCTGGCTTTTCGCGACCTGGCGGCGGAACTGACACGCCGGCGGCCCGCGCTTTCGCGGCGGCGGCGTCGATCTGAACGCTATCGACGCCGTCGTCGTGCGCACGATGCCGCCGGCCTCGCTCGAACAGGTGGTCTTTCGCATGGACCTGCTCGGGCAACTCGAATCGCTGGGTAAACCCGTGGTCAATCCGGGCCGGGCCATTGAAGCGGCGGTCGACAAATACCTGGCCAGCGCCAAGCTGGCGGCCGCCGGACTGCGGACGCCCCCGACGCTAGTCTGCCAGACGGCGGACGCGGCCCTGGCGGCCTTCGAGCAACTGGGGGGCGACGTCGTCGTCAAGCCGCTGTTCGGAGCCGAGGGACGCGGCATCACCCGCTTGCAGGACGAGGCGCTCGCCCAGCGGGCATTCGGCATGCTCGCCGGATTGGGGGCGGTCCTTTACGTGCAACCGTTCATCGCCCATGATGGTTACGATTTGCGCGTGCTGGTCGTCGGCGACGACGCCTGGGTCATGCGCCGGACGAATCCCCTCGATTGGCGCACCAACGTCAGCCGCGGCGCACGGCCGAGCCGGTCGAGCCGCGCTCCGAGTGGATCGAGCTGGCACGTCGCGCGGCGGTGGCCATCGGCGCGCCGGTGGCCGGCGTCGACCTGCTGCCGGCTCGGGACGGACGACTGTACACCATCGAAGTCAACGCCGTACCCGGCTGGCAGGCGTTGGCCCGCACGCTCGAGGTCGACGTCGCCCGCCGTGTCTTGGACTACGTGGAAGCACGGGTTCTCGCCGGCCGGACCAGCGCCGCGTAAGGACAACCGTCGGTGACCAACACGATTGCAACCTCGACCGATCGCATCACGGCCCCCACGGGCACGAACATCGCGCGCGCGCCTGTCGGCCACCGCGGCCCACATGCCCGACGCGCTGGCCGTGGTCGTGCCGCGCGGCCGAGACGCCGCCGGCAAGCGGCAATACCAGACGTGCACGTTCCGCGAGCTGGAAGAAGAAAGCAACCGGCTCGCCAGCGGACTGACGGCCCTGGGCGTGCGACCGCAGATGCGCATGGCGCTGCTGGTGCGGCCCAGCCGCGAGTTCATCGCGCTGGTGTTCGCCCTGTTCAAGGCCGGCGCCGTCGTGGTGCTCATCGACCCGGGCATGGGGCGCAGGAATCTCGTCGGCTGCCTGCGCGACGTCGAGCCCGAGGGCTTCGTCGCCATCCCCGTCGTGCAGGCCCTCCGCTGGCTGTTGCGCAGCAGGTTTCCGCAGGCCCGGCACAACGTCACCGTGGGGCGGCGCTGGTTCTGGGACGGCCTGACTTACGAACAGTTGCTCGCGCGGGGCTCCAGCGCGCCGTTTTGCGCCGACACCGGCGCCGACGATCCGGCGGCCATCATCTTCACCACCGGCAGCACCGGACCGCCCAAGGGCGTCCTCTACTCCCACGGCAATTTCGACCACCAGGTGACCGAGCTGAAGGAGTTCTTCGACATCGAGCCGGGCGAGATCGACCTGGCCGGCTTCCCGTTGTTCGGCCTGTTCAATTGCGCCCTGGGCGTCACCACCGTGATTCCCGACATGGACGCCTCGCGGCCGGCCAAAGTCGACCCCCGCAAGTTCGTCGAGGCGATTCGCGACTGGCACGTCACGCAATCGTTCGGTTCGCCGGCCATCTGGAATCGCGTGGGCCAGTACTGCCAGCAGCACAACGTCGCGCTGCCGACGTTGCGCCGCGTCATTTCAGCCGGAGCCCCGGTGCCGCCGCACGTGCTGGCCCGGATGAAAGGCTGCATCGCCACCGATGGCGACGTGCACACGCCTTACGGAGCAACCGAAGCGTTGCCGGTGGCGTCGATCGCCGCGGGCGAAGTCCTCTCCGAGACGCGGCAGCGTTGGGCCCAAGGGGGCGGCACCTGCGTCGGGCGTCCCTTTCCCGGCATCGCCTGGAAAGTGATCCGGATCAGCGACGAACCGATCGCCAGCCTCGACGACGTCGTCGAGCTGCCCCCCGGCCAGATCGGCGAGATCGTCGTCAGCGGGCCCGTGGTCACCCGGCAGTACGTCACGCGCCGCGAAGCGAACGCGCTGGCGAAAATCGTCGAAGGCTCGCGCGTCTGGCATCGCATGGGAGACGTCGGCTATCTCGACGACGACGGCCGGTTCTGGTTTTGCGGCCGCAAGGCGCATCGCGTGCAAACGCCCGCCGGCACCATGTTCACGATTCCCTGCGAGGCCATCTTCAATCAACATCCGGCCGTCTATCGCTCGGCGCTGGTCGGCGTGGGAGCCGCGGGACGGCAGCGGCCGGCGATCATCGTCGAGCCGTGGCCTCACAAGCGTCCCAAGGGAGCCCGCCGGCGGAGGATCCTCGTCGAGGAGTTGTCCAAGCTGGCCGGGGCCAACCCGCTCACCGCGTCGATTCGCGACTTTCTCATCCATCCGGCCATGCCTGTCGACATCCGGCACAACGCCAAGATCTTTCGCGAGCAGCTCGCCGTGTGGGCGGCTCGCAAGCTGAGGTCGTAGGCCATGCGGGCGCTGGTGACCGGCGGCGGCGGTTTCTTGGGTCGCAGCCTGATCCGTCTACTCCTGGCCCAAGGCGACCAGGTGCGCATCCTGGCTCGGGGCGATTACCCCGAGCTGGCGGAGCAGGGGGTCGAATGCCTGCGCGGCGACATCCGCGATCCCCAGGCGACACGCGCCGCTTGTGCCGGCATCGACGTGGTGTTTCACACCGCCGCCATCGCGGGCATTTGGGGATCGTGGGACGAATACTACGGCATCAACGTGCTCGGCACGCGGCACGTCGTCCAAGCCTGCCGCCTGCACGGCGTGCCGCGGCTCGTCTACACCAGCAGCCCCAGCGTCACGTTCGACGGCTCGCCACAAGAGCAGGTCGATGAATCCGTGGGCTACGCCGGCCGCTGGCTGTGTCATTACGCCCAGACCAAAGCGCTGGCCGAACAAGAAGCGCTGGCGGCCAATGACGAGCGCCTGGCCACCTGCGCACTGCGGCCGCACTTGATCTGGGGACCGGGCGACCCGCATCTCGTTCCGCGGTTGATCGAGCGGGCCCGCGCCGGCCAACTGCGTCGCATCGGCGACGGCACGAACCTCGTCGACATGGTCTACGTGGACAATGCCGCGCAGGCTCATCTGCTGGCGGCCGAGCGGCTTGACCCCGGCTCGGCGGTTGCTGGCAGTGCCTACTTCATCAGCCAGGGCGAAGCGGTCAACTGCTGGCAGTGGATCGACGAGATTCTGGCGCTCGTCGAGCTGCCACCGGTCCGCCGGTCGATTTCCGTGGCGATGGCCTGGCGGGCCGGAGCGGTGCTGGAGCTCGTCTATCGGGTGCTGAAGCTTTCGGGCGAGCCGCGGATGACACGGTTTTTGGCAGCCCAAATGGGAAGATCGCATTACTTCGATATCAGTCGAGCTCGCCGCGATCTTGGCTACCAGCCCATCGTGTCGAAAGCCGAAGGGATGCGCCGGCTGGGTGAATCGCTGCGCGGCCGACCGATCCACGCGTAACGTCGACGAGAACCGCCGACACCTTTGCAAAGCAAAGCTTCAAAATGCGCGTAAGTCCTTCCCACAACCCAAGCTTGGGGCTTGCGAATCGCGCTTAGAAGCGTTAGTTTTACAAGTTTTAGCGGGCTGTTTTTGCCGCGTTTCGTCGTGGTCCTCGGGCCAAGAGGCGCGCACCTCGACATGGAAGGCATCTCATGATTGCCGAATTGCCCCAGCACGAGCGGATCGTCATCACCGGCGTGGGGCTGACGGCGCCCAACGGCAACAACCTGGCCGAGTTTCGACAGAACCTGCTGGCCGGCACCAGCGGCATCACGCCCTACGACATTCGCTACGTCGGTGCCACGCTGGCCGGAGTCTGCCACTTCGACGAGTCGCGCTACCAGAAGAAGAAAGACCTCCGCCGCGGCACCCGCGCCGGCAGCGTCGCCATCTATTGCGCCCACGAGGCGATTGCCGACGCCGGGCTCGACTGGCCGAACGTCGACAAGTCCAACGTCGGCATCTACTTGGGCGTCACCGAACACGGCAACGTCGAGACCGAGAACGAAATCTACGAGCTGCGCGGCTACGACTACGACACCAAGTTCTGGTCGCATCACCACAATCCGCGCACGGTGGCCAACAACCCGGCCGGCGAAGTCTCGCTCAACCTGGGCATCACCGGGCCGCATTACACCGTGGGCGCCGCCTGCGCGGCGGGCAACGCCGGGCTGATCCAGGGGCGCAGATGCTGCGGCTGGGCGAATGCGACGTGGCGATCGCCGGCGGCGTTTCCGAGAGCGTGCGCACCTTCGGCATCTTCGCCAGCTTCAAAAGCCAGGGGCGCTGGCCACGCACGAGGATCCGACCCGGGCTTCGCGCCCGTTCGACGTCGGGCGCAACGGCATCGTAGTGGCCGAAGGGGGCGGCTTGTACATCCTCGAACGGCTGTCCGACGCCCGGCGGCGCGGCGCCCGAATCTACGGCGAACTGGCCGGCTACGCCATGAACAGCGACGCCAGCGACTTCGTGCTCCCCAATCCCCAGCGGCAGGCCGAATGCATCCGCTTGGCGCTCAAGCGCGCCGGCCTGCGCCCGAGCAGGTCGACATCGTCAGCACGCACGCCACCGGCACGACCAGCGGCGACGTGCAGGAATGCGCGGCGCTGCGGCGCGTGTTCGGCGAATCCAAGAATACCTCGTTCAACAACACCAAGAGTTTCATCGGCCACGCGATGGGAGCCGCCGGGGCGCTCGAGCTGGGGGGCAACCTGCCCGCTTTTGACGACGGCGTCTGCCACCATACGATCAACGTCGACGAACTCGATCCGGAGTGTTCCCTGGACGGGCTGGTGACCGACGAGCCGCGCCAGCGCAAGCGCGTGGACGTGATCCTGAACAATTCGTTCGGCATGTTGGGCATCAATTCCGTCGTCATCATCAAGCGCTTCTGAGAGCCAACCCAGCGGAGAGAGAGGATCCCCCCATGAGTCCCGCCGAGATCAGAGAGGCCATTCTCGATATTCTCGAAAACATCGCGCCCGACGAAGACCTGAGCGGCGTCCAGGACGACGTTCCGCTGCGCGAGCAATTTGAGCTGGACAGCATGGATTTTCTCGACATCGTGATGGAGCTTCGTAAGCGCTACCGCGTGCAAATCCCCGAGGATGACTACCTCGAGCTGGCCACCATGAACAGCACGGTCAATTACCTGGCCCCGTTGATGAAGGATCTTCAAAAAGCCTAGCGGCCCCTCGCCCTCCCACACGCGCATCGAGCCGGCCCGGCCAGCGTCCGCGTCGCCGCCGCCGGCGTGTCCGGCCGCTCGACGCCCAGCCCACTTTGCCATGTCCACCTACGACACGATCATCATCGGCGCCGGTATGTCGGGGCTCGCCGCCGGCATTCGGTTGGCCTATTACGACCAGCGGGTGTGCATTCTCGAGCGGCACACGATGATCGGCGGGCTGAATTCCTTCTATCGCCTGGGGGGCCGCAATTTCGACGTCGGGCTGCACGCCGTGACCAACTACACTCCCAAGGGGACCCGCCAGGGGCCGCTGGCCCGGCTGCTGCGGCAATTGCGGCTCCGCTGGGAAGACTTCTCCCTGTCGCCGCAGATCGGTTCGGCGATCGCCTTTCCCGGCGTCTCGCTCCGGTTCGACAACGACTTCGAGCTGTTTCGCTCCGAGGTGCATCGCCACTTTCCGGCCGAGAAAGATCGTTTCGAGCGGCTCGTCTCGGCGGTGATCGACTACGACGACCTCGACGGCCCCGCCGCCGACCGTTCGGCCCGCGAAGTCGTGGCCCAGTGGATCACCGACCCGCATGCTGGTCGAGATGCTCTTCTGCCCGCTGCAGTTCTACGGCGGGGCCCGCGAGCACGACATGGACTTCGGCCAGTTCTCGATCATGTTTCGCAGCATCTTTCTGGAAGGCTTCGCCCGGCCGCTGGCCGGCGTGCGGCTGATCCTCAAGCACCTGGTGCGGCGGTTCAAGCAGCTCGGCGGCGAGCTGCGGCTGCGGGCCGGCGTGGACCGCATGGAAGTCGATGACGACCGCGTCGCGCGCATCGTGCTGGACGACGGCACGAGCATCGAGGGGACGCGCGTGCTCACCTCCGCCGGCTGGTCGAAACCATGCGGCTGTGCGACGAGCGTCCTCCGGAGCTGCCCCCGTCCGGCCAGCTCTCGTTCGTCGAGAGCATGGCGGTGCTCGACGCCGAGCCGCGCACGCTGGGCTGCGATCGCACGATCGTGTTCTTCAACGACAGCGAGCGGTTTCACTGGGAGAAGCCCGACGACCTGGTCGACGTGCGCAGTGGCGTCGTCTGCTCGCCCGAACAACTTCCACTACGACCGCCCGCTGGCCGAGGGCTTGCTGCGCGTCACGGCGCTGGCCAACTACGACGCCTGGCGCCGCCTCTTGCCCGAGGCCTACCGGCCGGCCAAGCGAACCGCTGGTACGAGCGGATCATGGCGTCGGCCGCGCGGTTTGTCCGCGACTTTCGCTCGCGCATCGTCGCCACCGACACGTTCACGCCGACGACGATCCAGCGCTTCACCGGCCACGAAAACGGCGCCGTCTACGGCGCCCGCACAAACGCAAGAGCGGCGCGACGCACCTGAGCAACCTGTTCATCTGCGGCACCGACCAGGGCTTCGTCGGCATCATCGGCGCCATGATCAGCGGCATCCTGGTGGCCAACCGCCATTTCCTCAAGTCGGGCGCCGACGAACCGGAACAGGTGGCCGCCGTCGGCGGTTTCGACATCTAACCAGCGAGGCGAAATCCAGCCACGATGCCCAAAGACTTTCTCCAGGGTGCCCGCGAACAGTACGACTGCATCGTCATCGGCAGCGGTCTGGCCGGGCTGACCGCGGCCAACACGCTGGCTCGCAGCGGCCAGTCGGTCTTGCTGCTGGAGCAACACTACAAGCTGGGTGGGCATGGCCACCTGGTTCAAGCGCCCGGGCGGGCACATCTTCGACATCTCGCTGCACGGCTTTCCGGTGGGCATGATCAAGAGCTGCCGCCGCTACTGGACGCGCGAGATCGCCGACTCGAT
The DNA here is from genome assembly GCA_963711515.1 of uncultured Planctomycetota bacterium. Lineage (GTDB taxonomy): Bacteria > Planctomycetota > Planctomycetia > Pirellulales > PALSA-1355 > CAVQEL01. The sequence continues at coordinate 33,395 of CAVQEL010000014.1, forward strand.
CGTGCAGCTCAAGAACATCCGCTTCGACAACCCGATGTTCTCGCTCACCACCACGTTCAACCGCGAGGACTTCACGCGGCTGTTGGTCGAGCAGTTTCGCGTCCCCGCGGCCAGCGTGCAGGCGTTTTTCGACGCCGCGCGAAACATGAACTTCTACGACGACCAGTCGACCACCGCCGGCGAACTCTTCGAGCGGTTCTTCCCGGGCGCGAGGACGTGATCCGCCTGCTGATGGAGCCGATCACCTACGCCAACGGCTCGACGCTGGAAGACCCGGCCATCACCTACGGCATCGTCTTCTCGAACTTCATGTCGCAAGGGCGTCTTCACCTTCCAAGGGGGCACCGACCGGCTGATCGGCCTGATGCACGAGGAGCTGGTGCGCAACGGCGTCGACGTCCGCATCCGCTGCGACGTGGAGAAGATTCACGTCCGCGGCGGGCGCGTGGCCGGCGTGCGCGTCGGTGGCCGCGAGATCAAGGCCCGCGCCGTCGTCTCCAACGCCAACCTGAAAACCACCGTTCTTCGACTGGTGGGGCCCGAACATTTCGACCCCGAGTTTCGTCGACGAGGCCGAAGCCGTGCGGCTGAACAATTCGAGCACCCAGGTCTACATGGCGCTGAAGCCCGGCGAAGTGCTGGACGAGAGCCTGCGGCGATCTGCTGTTCAGCTCCACCGCCCCGCCGTTCCGCACGGAGCTGTTGCTGAGCCGCGACGTCACCAGCCGCACCTATTCGTTCTACTATCCGCGGACCCGGCCCGGCAGCGACCGCTCGCTGGTCGTCTCAGCACGAATGCCCGCTACGAGGACTGGGCCGACCTGTCGCCCGAGGAGTACGAGCCTCGCAAGCGCGAGCTGGTCGAAACGACGCTCGACGCCATCGACAAGTACGTGCCCGACATCCGCCAGAAGCTCGACCACGTCGAAGCCTCCACGCCGCTGACCTTCCGGCACTACACCCGGCACCTCAACGGGGCCAGCTTCGGCACCAAGTTCGAGGGGCTGGCCGTCAGCCGGGCCATGCCCGAGCAGGTCGCCGGCCTGTATCATGCCGGCAGCGTGGGCATCATCATGTCTGGCTGGCTCGGAGCGATGAACTACGGCGTGATCGTCGCCAACGACGTCGACGCCTGGCTGATGAAGACGCACCAGAAACCCCCCTTGGCCGCTGCAACATGAGCATTCAAGAAATCCACGCCGCCATCCCGCACCGCCCCCCGTTTCTGTTGGTCGACGAAATCGTCGAGCGCAGCGAGGAACGGATCGTTTGCCGCAAGACGTTCCGCGAGGAGGAATGGTATTTTCGCGGGGCACTACCCCACGTTTCCGATCGTCCCCGGCGTGCTGTTGTGCGAGGCCGCCATGCAGGCCGGCGCCATCCTGTTGTCGCAGTACGAGCATCCCGAGGGGGGCATTCCCGTGGCGGCCGGCATGAACAACGTCCGCTTCCGCCGCATGGTCAAGCCCGGCGAGACCATCGAACTGGACGTCGGCCTCACCAACCGCATTTCCAAGGCCTGGTTCCTGTCGGCCCGAGTCTCCTGCGGCGGGCAACTGGCCGTGCGGCTGGAGTTCATCTGCGCCGTGGCCCAGCCCGACTGACGCCGGGGGTCAGCGCCCCCGGTTGCCACCGCCATGGACTTTCTCGAACTCACAGGCAAGACGATCCTGGTCCTGGGAGTGGCCAACCGCAAGAGCGTCGCCTTTCACGTCGGGCGCGTCATCGCCGAGGCCGGCGCCCGGTGTCGTTTATTCCGTGCGCAGCGAACAGCGGCGGCAAGCCGTCGCCAAACTGCTCCCCGCCGACAGCGAGATTCACGTCTGCGACGTCGAGCGCCAGGCCGACATCGAGCGGCTGCGCGACGAAGTTGCCGCACGTCACCCGCGACTCGACGGCCTGGTCCACTCGATCGCCTTTGCCGACTATGGCCCGCGGCCCCGGCCGTTTCACGAAACGTCGCGCGAGACGTTCCTGCGGGCCGTCGACATCTCCTGCTATTCGCTCTTGGCGCTGGCGGGTGCCTTTCGCGAGCTGCTCGACTCGCGGGCATCGGTCGTGGCGATCTCGATCTCGACCACGCGGATGGCGGCCGAAAACTACGGCTTCATGGCCCCGGTCAAAGCGGCGCTCGATTCGTCGCTGGTGTTTTTGGCCAAGTCGTTCAGCCAGTTTTCCGAGGTCCGCTTCAACGCCGTCGCGCCGGGCTTATTGAAGACGTCGGCCTCGGCCGGCATTCCCGGCTACGTCGAAAGCTATCTCTACGCCGAACAAGCCACCCTCCGCCGCCGCGCCGTGCAAACCGAAGAAGTGGCCAACGTCGCCGCGTTCCTCCTCAGCCCGCGCTCCAGCGGCATCAACGCCCAGCAGCTCATCGTCGACGCCGGCATGAGCACCAACTATTTCGACCGCGAACTGGTCCGCCGCGCCATGCGCGACGACTAATCGCGTCGGCGTCACGCGCGGGCGGCCGGTGCGCACGGCAAAGCCAAACTTGACGCTTGCGCGGCCCACCGATAGATTGACCCACTTCTGTGCCCCGCGGCACATCGCACGGGTCAACGTCGGAAGCGGTATGGCAAGTCTGGTCGTTCAGCCCGTCCACACGCGGGCCCAGCAAAAGCAGTTCATCAATCTTCCGTGGACGTTGTACGCCAACGACCCGAATTGGGTCCCCCCCTTGCTCATGGAGCAAAAGGGGCTGCTGGGCTACCGGCACCATCCGTTTTACGATGACGGAGCGATCCAGACGTTTCTGGCCCTGCGGGGGGGCGAAGTGGTCGGCCGCGTGGCAGCCATCGTCAACAATGCCCACATTCGCCGCGCCGGCGAACAGCGCGGTTTTTTTGGTTTCTTCGAATCCGTCGACAATCAAGAAGTCGCTAGCACCCTGTTCGACGCGGCCGCGGCCTGGCTGCGCGAGCGGGACATGACGGCCGTGCGCGGACCGACGAACCCCTCGCTCAATTACGAATGCGGTCTGCTGGTCGAAGGATTCCATTCGCCGCCCACCTTCATGATGACCTACAACCCTCCGTACTACGGCCGGTTGGTCGAGGGCTGGGGCTTCCAGAAGGTTCAGGACCTGTATGCCTTCTGGGGGCACATCGACATGATCTCGGGCCTGGACCGCAAACTGTGGTTCATCGCCAACGAAGCCAAGGAGCGGTTCAACGTCAAGCTGCGGCCGATGGACCGCCGCCACTTCCGCGCGGAAGTCGAGATGTTTCTGCGGGTGTACAACGCCTCGCTGGTCGGCACCTGGGGCTTTGCGCCGATGTCGCCCGGCGAGATCAAGGAGCTGGCCAAGGGACTCAAGCAGCTCATCGCCCCGGAGCTGGCCATCGTGGCTGAAGTCGACGGCGAACCGATCGGCGCCTGTCTGGGCCTGCTCGATTACAATCCCCGCGTCAAAGCCATCGGCGGCCGGCTGTTCCCCTTCGGCTTCATACGGCTGTTGGCCAACAAGCATGCCATCAAAAAAATGCGCGTGATCAGCATCAATGTCGTCCCCGAGTATCAGCGCTGGGGCCTGGGCGTGGTCCTCTTGGGCGGCCTGATCGAACCGATTCAGAAGTGGGGCATGCACGAGGCCGAATTCTCCTGGGTGCTCGAATCCAACACCCTCTCGCGGGGCAGCCTCGAAAAAGGAGGCGCCAAGCTCGACAAGACCTACCGCATCTACGATCGCGATCTGTCATAAGCGTCGATTCGAAGTCGGACTGTAACAGTCGCCGCGTGGCTGACGATGCTGCCGGCTATGCGTGCCGCGCCGCGCTCGACACCCCCGGGGGACCTACCTTTTCCGTGTGGCGGCCGACGGCCGCCGCTTTATATTGGGGGCACCCTCTTCCAATCGCCATTCCTGTCGCCAGGGCGGTTCGACCAGTGATGCAGTTCATTTCGTTCTTGGTCGACGAGTTTTTTAAACTGTGGCCCCACCTGGTGGCCGGCACGGCCTTCGTGCTGATGGTCGTGGCATCGGCCCACCTGGTGATGTACAAGAAGGACACCCGCGCCGCCATCGGCTGGATCGGCGTGGTCCTGATGGTGCCGATCTTCGGGGCCGTGCTGTACGGCTTGCTGGGCATCAACCGCCTGCAACGCCGGGCCATCAATCTGCGGGCCGGCACCGGCGGCCGGGCGATCGGCCAGGCCAGCGCTACGTCGCCGATCGCGCGATGCTGGTCAAGGCTTTGCCCGATGCGCGGCACCTGGCGAGTCTCGAACAGCTCATCGGCCGGCTCACCGGCCGGCCGCTGGTGTACGGCAATCGCGTCGATCCGCTCGTCAATGGCGAACAGGCCTACCCCCAGATGCTGGCGGCGATCGACGCTGCCCAGCGGTCGGTCGCCATGTGCACGTACATTTTCGACAACGATCGGGCGGGCGCACAGTTTGCCGACGCGCTGGAGCGGGCCGTGAAGCGCGGCGTCGAAGTCCGCTTGATCATCGACGCGGTGGGCTCGCGATACACGTTCCCTTCCATCTTCGGCCACCTGCAACGCTCCGGCGTGCCGGTGGCCCGGTTTCTGCCCACCGTCGTGCCGGGCCGCTTTGCCTATGCCAACCTCCGCAGCCACCGCAAGATTCTGGTTCTCGACGGCAAGCTGGGCTTCACCGGCGGGCTGAATATTCGCGAGGGGCACGACGCCCGCTTCAACCCCCGGCATCCGATTCAGGACCATCACTTTCGCATCGAGGGTCCGGTCGTCGCGCAGCTTCAGGAAGTGTTCGTCGAGGATTGGGCCTTCTGCACCGACGAGGTGCTCGAGAGCGACGTCTGGTTTCCCGAATTGAAACCGGCCGGCGACGCGCTGGCCCGGGGTATCTCGGCCGGTCCCGACGGCGACCTGGACAAGCTGCGGCTGACGCTCGAAGGGGCGCTGGCCAGTGCCGAGTCGAGCGTCTGTATCATGACTCCTTATTTCCTGCCCGAGGCGTCGCTCATCGCGGCGCTGAACGTGGCGGCCCTGCGCGGCGTCGAGGTGGACATCATCCTGCCGGAGGCCAACAACCTGACCCTGGTCAAATGGGCCTCCACGGCGCAGCTCTGGCAAGTGCTCCAGCGCGGCTGCCGCGTGTGGATGTCGCCCCCGCCGTTCGACCACACCAAGCTGATGGTGGTGGACCGGACCTGGGTCTTGTTCGGCTCGGGCAACTGGGACCCGCGCAGCCTGCGGTTGAACTTCGAATTCGACGTCGAGTGCTACGAGCGCCGCCTGGCGGCCTTGGCCCACGAGCTGTGCGTGAAGAAGCGCGAAAAGGCCCGCCAGGTCACGCTGGCCGAAGTCGACGGCCGCAGCGTGCCGGTTCGCCTGCGCGACGGCGTGGCGCGGCTGCTGACGCCGTATTTATAAGACGGCGCTCGCCCGGGGCAGTCTCCGCCGGTTTGACCCTCGCCCCGGCCTACTATATTCGAGGTTGATCGAAACGGTTGCGCGGCAAACGTTTGCGACGCGTGCAACACCCGCCGTTGATCCCTCCCGAAAACCGCCCGCTGGGAGTCGTCATGCTCCGCTCGATTCGCGCCTGCTGCTGGGCCGTGACTTGTGGCGTGACGCTGCTCGTGGGCGGGGTCGCGGCCCGAGCGGACGACGCCTCCGATGCCGCCGAGGTCGAGTACTTCGAGAAGCAAGTCCGCCCCATTCTGGCGGCCCGCTGCCACAAGTGTCACGCTGGCGCCAAGCACAAAGGGAACCTGCGGCTCGACTCGCGCGCGGCGGCACTGGCCGGCGGCGATACCGGCCCGGCGTGCGTGCCCGGCAAGCCGGACGAAAGCCTGCTGGTCGACGCGATTCGCTATGGCGACACGTACCAGATGCCCCCCACCTCGCAGCTTCCGCAGGCCGAAATCGACGTGCTCGTCGAATGGGTTCGCCGCGGCGCACCCTGGGGCGTCGAAACCTCGACCAGCCAGCCGGCCGCGCCCGGAGAAACAGTTCGACCTGGCCGCCCGGGCACAGCACTGGAGCTTTCGCCCGCTGGCCGAAGTCTCGCCGCCGGAGGTTGCCAACGCGGGATGGATCCAAACGCCGGTCGATCGCTTTATCTTGGCCAGGCTCGAGGCGGCCGACCTCGCGCCCGCACCGCCGGCCGACAAGCGGACGCTGCTCAGACGCGTCACGTTCGACCTCACCGGACTGCCACCCACGCCCGCGGAGATCGACGCCTTTCTGGCCGACGACTCGCCGGCGGCCTACGAAACGGTGGTGGACCGGCTGTTGGCTTCGCCCCACTACGGCGAGCGCTGGGCCCGGCACTGGCTCGACCTGGTGCGCTACGCCGAGACGCGGGGGCACGAGTTCGACTTCGAAATCCCCAATGCTTTCCGCTATCGCGACTACCTGATCCGCGCCTTCAACGCCGACATCCCCTACGACCGGTTCGTCGTCGAGCACGTCGCCGGCGACTTGCTTGACCCGCCGCGCCGCAACCCGCAGGAAGGCTTTAACGAGTCGATCATCGCCACCGGTTGGTATTGTTTCGGCGAGGCGCTCCACTCGCCGGTCGACGTGCGGGCCGACGAAGCCAACCGGATCGACAACCAGATCGACGTCTTTTCCAAGACGTTCCTGGGGCTCACCGTCAGTTGCGCCCGCTGCCACGATCACAAGTTCGACGCCATCTCGACCAAGGACTACTACGCCCTGGCCGGTTATCTGCAAAGCTCGCGCTATCAGCAGGCTTACATCGATTCGCCCGAGTCGCTTACGCAGCCGATCGCGCAGCTCGGCGAAATCACGGCCGAGCGGCGGCGGGCGTGCGCCGAGTTCGCTCGCGCGGAGCTGGCGCCGCGCGTGGCGGCGATGGCCGAGACGTTGTTGGACGGCGGCGGCCAAATCGACAAAGACGCGGCCGGCCGCCGCGAGCACGTGCTGCATCCCTGGGCCATCTTGGCCAATGGGCCGGCGGCCGGAGACGAGTTCTCTCGCCGGCGGATCGAACTGGCGGCCGAACTGAATGCACAACGCGCCGCGGAAGCAGCCAATCAAGAGTTGGTGCTCTTCGATTTCAATGCCACCGACTTCGGCGCGTGGACGGCCACCGGCCAGGCATTCGGCGATCGCCCGGGTCGGCCCCTGGAGTGGGCCTTTGCCGGGCCGCGCGGCCGATTGCCGGGCCGCCTGCTCACTTGCGGCACGGCTCACAGTGGGCTGGTGTCGCCCAAGCTGCAAGGCGTGCTCCGCTCGCCGACGTTCGAAATCACCACGCCCAAGATCGCCTATCGCGTCTACGGCGACGGCGGCCGCGTGCGGCTGGTCGTCGACGGACTGGAATTGATCCGCAATCCGATTTACGGCGCCCTGGAGTTCGCCCCCGGCGGGCACGAACCTCATTGGCACGAGCAGGACGTCAGCAAGTGGGTTGGTCATCGCGCTTACATCGAGCTGGTCGACGACGGCGACGGCTACCTGGCCCTCGAACAAGTGGCCCGCTCCAACGGCGGGGCGTTCCAGCCGTCGCCCAACGGGCTGGTGGTGGCGATGCTCGACGAAGCGGAAATCACTTCTCCAGCGGTGCTGGCCGAGCGCTATCAGGCGACGTTCGCGCGGATCTTTACCGACTGGCTGGCGTCGCCCGATGCGGCGCCCGCCGACGCGGCGGATCGGGCCGAGATCGTGGCCTGGATCCTGGAGCAGCAACTACTCGATCCGCAAGGGACCAAGTCGGCGGAAGTCGCGTTTCAGAATTCATTGGCGGCGCTCGATGCGCGGCAACGCGACGTCGAGGCGACGATCGCCCCTCCGCGCACCGCGCCGGGCCTGGCCGACGGCACGGCCGAGAACGAACACGTTTTCATTCGCGGCAATCACAAGACGCCCGGCGACGAAGTGCCCCGGCGGTTTTTGGAAGCCTTTGGCGGCACCGAACACGCTCCGCCCCAGCAGGGCAGCGGGCGGCTCGAGCTGGCTCGCCAGATGATCTCGCCGGCTTGCCCGCTGGTGCCGCGGGTGATCGTCAACCGGCTGTGGCATCATCATTTCGGGGCCGGCATCGTCCGCTCGCCCGACGATTTCGGCGCGATGGGCCAGCCCCCCACGCACCCGGAGCTGTTGGACTACCTGGCCCAAGACCTCGTGCGTCACGGTTGGTCGCTCAAATATCTGCACCGGCTGATGGTGCTGTCGGGCACGTATCAAATGTCGAGCCACGTCGACCCCGAGGTCGATCGGGCCGATCCGCAGAATAAGCTCTGGCACCGGATGGCCGTCCGGCGGCTCGAAGCCGAGACTATTCGCGACGCGGTGCTGGCCGTTTCCGGCCGGCTCGACCCCACGATGTACGGCCCCGGCGTGATGCCCCACCTGACCGACTTCATGGTCGGCCGCGGGCGACCGAAGGATTCAGGGCCGCTCGACGGCGGCGGCCGGCGGAGCATTTACCTGGCCGTGCGGCGCAACTTTCCTGATGCCGATGTTCTTGGCCTTCGACTATCCCACGCCCTTTACGACCATCGGCCGCCGCGGCACGTCGAACGTGCCCGCACAGGCGTTGACGATGATGAACAACCCGCTGGTGATCGACCAGGCCGGGCACTGGGCCGATCGGGTGTTGGCGGCCGAAGGCCGATCGCCCGAGGACCGCATCCGCGGGATGTACGTCGACGGCGTTCGGCCGCGAGCCCGACGCCGGCGAATTGCAATCGGCCCTGGCGTTCGTCCAGGGGGACGATCGGCAGTCGTGGAGCGAGCTGGCCCACGTATTGTTGAACGTCAAAGAATTCATCTACATCCGCTAGGAGCTAATCAAGACCGTAACAGGCTGCGATGCCAATCGAATACTAACCCGAAGCGCCAGCGAGGGACGGACGTCGCACCGGCTCTCGTGGCACATGCGCCCTTCGCTGGCGCTTCGGGTTAGTACCAGCGACCTGCAATAACGGACAGCCTCGGACAAGCCAACAGTGGCACCGGGCAGCGGGAATACGTTACCGAAATACAACTTGTAGCAGCACGTTTCGGCTACCAGCCCACAGGATTCATGCCATGCATTGCGGCCGATACATGAGCGCTCCGCTGTCGCGACGCGAGCTGCTGGTGCGCGCCGCCGGCGGCTTTGGCGCCGTGGCACTGGCGGCTTTGTCCGGCCAAGAAGCCTTTGGCGCTCACGCCGGCGCTGGATCGCCGCACGAATCCGCTGGCGCCGCAGGCCGCGCACTTTCCGGCGAAAGCCAAGAACGTGATCTTTCTGTTCATGGACGGCGGCCCCTCGCAGGTCGACACGTTCGATCCCAAGCCGCGGTTGGATCGCGAAAACGGCCAGCCGATCCAGGCCAAGGTCCAGCCCACCCAGTTCGACAACGTCGGCCAGGTGCTGGCCAGCCCCTGGAAGTTTCGCCAGTACGGCCAAAGCGGCATCCCGGTGAGCGACCTGTTTCCGCACGTGGCCACCTGCGTCGACGACCTGGCCATCATCCGCTCGATGGTCGCCAACTTCTCGGAGCATACCAACGCCAACTATTTCATGCACACCGGCAACGGCCAGCAGGGACGCCCCAGCATGGGCGCCTGGCTCACCTATGGGCTGGGCAGCGAGAGCCAGAACCTGCCCGGCTTCGTCGTGCTCAACAGCGGCATGATTCCGCCGGGCGGCTGGGATTGCTTCGGCAGCGGCTTTCTGCCGGCGACGTACCAGGGCTCGTCGTTTCAAAACGGCGAGCAGCCCGTGGCCGACCTGGCCCGGCGCGAAAAGACCGCCCAGCTCCAGCGCCGCAAGCTCGACCTGATGCGCGCGCTCGATCGCTCGGGTCTGGCACGCAGCGGACCGGACGACAAGCTGGAAAGCGCGATCGCCAACTACGAGCTGGCCTATCGCATGCAGACCGCCGTGCCCGAGCTGATGGACCTGGCCGACGAAAGCGAAGCCACGAAAAAACTCTACGGCCTCGACGACCCGGTCACCGAAGCCTACGGCCGGCAGTGCCTGGTGGCCCGGCGGCTGGTCGAGCGGGGCGTGCGGTTCGTCGAGCTGTTGTGCCAGGACCTGCGGCACGACCGCTGGGACCAGCACAGCAATCTCAAGGAAGGCCACGAGGACAACGCCCGGGCCACCGACAAGCCGATCGCCGGGCTGCTCAAGGACCTGAAGAGCCGCGGCCTGCTGGACGAAACGCTGGTCGTCTGGGGCGGCGAATTCGGCCGCACGCCGATGGCCCAGGGCACCAACGGCCGCGATCACAATCCGTTCGGCTTCACCATGTGGCTGGCCGGCGGCGGCATCAGAGGCGGCACCATCTACGGCGCCACCGACGACTACGGCTACTACGCCGTCGAAAACAAGGTCGAGGTGCACGACCTGCACGCCACGATGCTGCACCTGCTGGGCATGGACCACAAGCGGCTCACCTTCCGCTTCGGCGGACGCGACATGCGGCTGACCGACGTCCACGGCAACCTCGTTACGGGCATCTTGGCATAACAGCGGAGCAACCGATGGCGAACCAACGACACGCGGCGGGAAGAAGGGCATTTGTTCTGGCGATGCTGCTGGCGGCGGGCGCGGTAATGTTCGCCCCGGCGGCGTCACACGCCGCGGACGAAGCGCCACTCAAGGTCTGCCTCGTCTCCGGTTCGCTCGAATACGATTCGAACGAATCCCTGGCTGACTTTCAGAAGTATCTCGAAAGCCACTACAACGCCCGGTGTTCGCGGGCCTTCATCCAAGGCGAGGACGAAGAGCACCTGCCCGGCCTGGAAAACCTCGACGATTGCGACGTCATGCTGCTGTTCACCCGGCGGCTGCGGCTCTCCGGCGACGACTTGCAGCGGATCAAGGATTACTGCCTCGCGGGCAAGCCGCTGGTCGGCGTCCGCACCGCCAGCCACGCCATCCAGACCTGGCTCGACCTGGACAAGGAAGTGCTAGGGGGCAACTACCAGGGACACCACAGCAACGACGTGGCCATGAACGTCGAAATCGTCGCAGAGGCCGCCGACAACCCCCTCCTGGCCGGCGTGACGCCGTTCCGCTCGGCCGGCAGCTTGTACAAGAACCAGGGGATCGCGCCCGACTGCCAGGTGCTGATGAGGGGCACCAGCACCGAAGCGACCGAACCGATCACCTGGACCCGCCAGTACAAAGGGGGCCGCGTCTTCTACACCTCGCTCGGCCACCAAAAGGATTTTCAGGAAGAAAGCTTTCGCCGGCTGCTGGCCAACGCCCTGTTCTGGGCCGCCGGCCGCGACGTCGAGCCAAAACCGCCCAAGTAAATCTGTCACCCGGGGTGCCACTGCTGGCTTGTCCAACAGTGCAGCATCACGGGTGGGCAAGCCACCCGCGGCACCCGACAAATCACGACAGTCAATCTACGACTTGCTGCTAAAACGGTCCCCCCTCTTTGCGCATGTCGCACACGTCACGTCGCCCATCCCCTGCCTGGAACGATCTGAATCGCCAGATCATCGCCTGCCAGCGCTGTCCGCGGCTGCGGACGTATTGTCAACAGATCGCCGCAGACAAACGGGCGGCGTTTCGCGATTGGGATTACTGGGGCCGCCCGGTTCCCAATTTCGGCGATCCACGGGCAAGGCTGCTCATCGTCGGTTTGGCGCCGGCCGCGCACGGAGCGAATCGCACGGGCCGCATGTTCACCGGCGATCGGAGCGGCGACTGGCTCTACCAGGCCCTCCACGAAGCCGGCTTCGCCAACCAGCCGACGTCGCAGTCGGCCGACGACGGATTGCAACTCGTCGATTGCGCGATCACCGCCGCCGCCCACTGCGCCCCGCCGGCCAACAAGCCGACAACCGACGAGCTGGCCCACTGCCACGAGTGGTTCGAGCGCACGATCGACCTGCTGCCGGTCGTAGCGTTTCTGGCGTTGGGACAGATCGCATGGCGGATGATTGTCACCGAGGTGCGCCGCCGCAGCTGGCAAGAAGGCCGCGTGCCCAAGTTCACTCACGGCGCTACGGTGCCACTGGCCGGCGGCCGCTGGCTCCTGGCCAGCTACCACCCCAGCCAACAAAACACCTTCACCGGCGTCCTCACCAAAACGATGTTCGACCGCGTGTTTCGCACCGCCAGAGAACTGTTGGATTAGCAGGCGTGTTGAAGTATTTAAGGGGCAATGCGAAGACGCAGTGGTCGAACGGGCTGGGGAGTCGTGCCGTCGGGCAGTCGAAAAATGCTTGGGCTGAGACCGTAGCAGGCACGCTCCGCGTGCCGTCGCCGAAGTTGGGTTGGCCCGAATTCTCGCGGATCGGGACGTGCCAGGTCGGCCCCTGTGTCGCCCATGTTTTACGGCACGCGGAGCGTGCCTACTACACGACTCGCGCCCGTGCCCGGCGTGCCCGAGTTCCTGCTTGAAAGCGCGTTTACGTGCGATTCTTGCCGCCCTGGGATCACAAGAACGAGTTTTCCCTCACAATTCAACCCTAAAGCTACGTTCTCTGGCGACCAAGGTGGCCCGAGTGCACGCCGAGAAGGGCTCAGCCGTTCTCGATGCGTGCGACGTCGGACGACGGCTAGAATTGCGATCCTGATCGCTTCCGGCAACGTGTTCCCCGGTGCCACACGCCACCAATTTCATTGCGTCGCGCCGCAGCGTGGCTTATATTGCCCCACGATAACGCCCTGTCGGCCACATTGCTGGGCAATGGTATGGGAAGACGGAAAAAACATGGCGTTTCGTTCTCATGGAAACGCGCCAGTGGGCTGTCAGCCGCCAAGGCCGAGGCTAACTCGAAAGATTGGCATACCGCTGACGAGGTCAGGTCGGCAACGCAAGATGGGGCGTGCATTGGCTGTTGCGTACCAATCGCGTTCATTGTCGCTTCGGCATTGGCGGTTTACGCCCTGTTTGCATGACTCTAAAGCAAATTGTCGAAGACACGAGCACACGTGCGGGCAAAGTCTTCGCTCTTGTAATCCAGCTTCTGATTCTGGTTTCGCTCGTCAGCTTCTCAATCGAAACGCTGCCGGATCTGAGCGACACGTCCCGATACTGGCTCTACTTGGCCGAGGTCGTCACGGTGTCCGTGTTCACGATTGAATACGCACTGCGAATACTGGTCGCGGATGACAGGCTACGATTTGTCACGAGCTTCTACGGGTTGGTCGACCTCGTTGCAATCCTGCCGTTCTACATTTCAACTGGGTTGGACTTGCGAGCAGTTCGCGTGTTGAGGGTCTTTCGCGTCTTTCGTATATTCAAGTTTGCACGGTACACGGCGGCTCTGGACCGAATAAGAGACGCATTTCGAACGATCCGCGAAGAATTGGTTCTATACGCCATCGCCACACTGCTGATGGTTTTTCTGTCGTCGGTCGGCATCTACTATTTCGAGTCTGACAGCCAACCGGAAAGCTTCGGTTCTGTCTTTCATTGCTTCTGGTGGGCAATCGTAACCCTTACGACGGTGGGATACGGCGATGTCTATCCGGTTACGGTCGGCGGTCGAATCTTCACGGCCGTCGTCATGCTGTTGGGTATCGGAATCATTGCGGTGCCGACTGGCCTATTCGCGTCTGCACTCACCGCCACGAAACGGGACACGAACACCGGCAATGCTGACCAGTAAACAAAGCAAACCGCGGCAAGGCACCTGCGCAACCTTGCTGTGTGGTTCTCGCGGATTTGGACCTACCCGCCTGTAAGAAACGGCATGAACGCTCGCTGTGCCGGTCGACGAACGCGATTCGGTGCACGAAATGTCGCGGGAGGGGAGGGATGCTGACGCGGCGTAAACGGCAAAGGTAAGCATTTCGATGGGTCAGCAGGAGACGTTTCAATTCACGGCTGGCCCAAAGTGGGCTCGATGCACAACCGGGACGAATTGAAAACCTGTGCAAATGCGGGAGCATTGCGATGACGCAAGCGGGGCAAGTTTCGTCGCATGATGTAAGAATCGCGAAGGGTCAAGTTGACGGCTTGGAGGCGAGGTATCGGATCACCGCAAAGTCGATGAAGCACGCCGTTCGGCAACAGCGACCAATCGCGATCCGGTGCATTTGTGCAGGAATCGTGTCGTTCCGACAAGGGCTCGATAGTTCGCTGAGTCGGATTGGCGGGATGCTTGTGTTGTGGACGTTGATTATTGCGATTTCGATGTTGGTGACACACTCATTCGCGAGGACTTTCGCAGGCCATATTGTGCCCGTCGCCGGCATGGCGGCGGTCTGTCCATTCCAATAGCACTGCTTTGCATTTACCCAGAAGATTGCCTGCTGGCTGAAAAGGCATTCAGGTTAGCCACCGAGGTTGCGGACATCGGTCAGACGAATCGAGATCAAACGTCGTGAACTCGTCGGCCAACAAGCTGCTTTAGCTGCCGCCAGGTATGAATACCAGCGGCTGGCCGACGTATTCAATAGTCGGCGGCATAAACTTCTCACGTGCCATTGGCAAGGGCTTGCAGGCACTCAGTTCGAACTGTTCTTGCAGCAGGTCTTTCAGGAGGTCGGCTATGCCGTGCAGCTAATTGGGCAGTCAGGCGACCAAGGCGTTGATCTCATCGTGACCAGGGATGGGTGCCGCGTGGCGGTTCAAGCAAAAGGATATCCGGGGTCCACGGTCGGGAATAAGGCGATTCAGGAAGTACACGCGGGAATGACCTACCACGGATGTCATCGCGCCGTCGTAGTAACCAACTCAACATTCACGAGCGGTGCAATAGCGTTGGCAAGTCGTGTGGGTTGCCAGCTCATCGATGGGAGTCAAATGGTGGCTCTGATCAACGGCCAGATCCGCGTTTAGTAAATAAAGGGGAAGCGAGTCTCGCGTCCGGCTCTGTCGAAAACTCCTCCGCTAGTCCGCCATCGCGATGGCGCGCATAACGAATGTGCGACCGTAGCAGGCACGCTCCGCGTGCCGTCGCCGAAGTTGAGTTGGCCCGAATTCTCGCGGATCGGGACGTGCCAGCTCGGCCCCCGTGTCGCCCGTTTTTTACGGCACGCGGAGCGTCCCTACTACGCGGCTAGCGCCCGTGCCCGGCGTTCCCGCGTCCGTGGCTAATCCGCAACCCCCAACCCCCAATCCCTCTATCAATCGGGCCACTCCCTTCGCTAACGTAGGCTCGATGAAATCGGCGGACGGACAGTTCGGTTGCGAAACGAGGCGGCTTGCAGAAACGGGGGGCCCCTCTGCCGGGTATTGTTCGGCCTTTGAAGAGATGTGTTTGCCGGCACGAAAAACTCGCAACTGCCGAGGAGGAAAAGAAAAGTGGGCCATGCGCGGGGGCGGGCGGATGGTGGCTAGCGATTCGTCGTTCGTCGGGCCGCCTCGGCCGGCCGGAGAATTGGGGGGATGCGGAGCTGAAGGGGGCGGGCAGCGGGGTGGTGAGCGGTGGCCCGTGGGGAAAAAGCATGGGCCGCGGGTGCCCTTGACCGCCCTGGTGGGATTCCTGTATCGTCCCGGCCCGCTTTACCGCAGCAACGATTGCCGTGAGGACGGACAACCTGATACCCGCGCCGAACAGGGCGCGGTCTCACGACGAAGGAACCCGCCATGAAGTGGCTCGCCATTTCGCTCGTCCCACTCTTCCTGTTCAGTTCGTGCGCCTGCTGGCGGCCATACTACGGCCAAACGTATGCACAGGCGCCCCCCGCCTATGCCCAGCCGCCGTACCAGCAGCCTGTGGTGCAGACGCAGCCGCAATGGGTTGCTCAACCGCAGGTGGTCGCGCAGCCGCAAGTCGTGGCTCAGCCGCAGGTGATGGCGGCGCCGGCGATGCAACCCTGCCAGCCGTGTTGCGTGCCGTGCTACTGAGGCGGGCGCTAGAAGCTGCTCGTGCTTTGTCATAGCCTGATCATCGGGTCAGACTTGCCGTCAAGCCAAGGCACTCCTGGACATGCCAGCAGTGGCACCCGAATTGTTGACGCTGACAATGCGCGTAGTGGCGCGACTCCGGCTCGGCGTTTTCGTCGAACTTGTGACCGGCCTGTTCCAGCGCCTGACCGACTTTGACCACGGCCCGGCGTCCCTGGTCCTTGAGCTCGCGCCCGGCCTGCGAAAGCTTCTGTCGATGGATCGTGATCTCGACCTTCTCGCCACTGGTTTTCACGCTGACCGACTGCGCGACAAGCCAACCGGCAACCGAGACCAGCGCCACGACAATCGAAAACCGCACGAATCGCATGGGTACCCTCCCTGTGTTCTCTCGCTCCGCCATCTGTGCGCCACAGGGAATGCTACGCGCGAGGCGCGGGGCCGGGCAATCGGCCGCTGATGGCCCGCCGGCTTGAGGCTGCGGGTTGGGCAAACCTTGTGGACGGGCGACCGGCGGTGCTAAAATCCGTGCTGGCCATCCTTTCCAGCGCACGGCAAGCGACGCGAGACATTTGATATGACCAACAAGGCGGCGGTTATCGTCACGTCGACACTTCTGGCGATCACGGCCGTTTGGACGAGCCGACCGGGATTGGCCGCCGACGTGAAGCCGCTCGCGCAGGCCCATGCCCACAACGACTACCTGCACGAGCGGCCGCTCTTGGACGCTTTGGACCACGGTTTCACGAGCGTCGAGGCCGACATCTTTCTCGTGAACGGCGAGTTGCTGGTCGCGCATTCGCGGCGCGAGCTGAAACCCGAGCGAACGCTCAAAGCGCTCTACCTCGATCCGCTGCGCGCGCGGGCCAAGGCCCATGGTGGGTCGATCTACGGCGATGGCAAGCCGTTTCACCTGTTGATCGACTTGAAGAGCGACGGCAAGTCCACCTACCAGGCGCTGGCAAAAGTGCTGGCCCGGTACGCCGACATCATTTCCTCGGTGCACGACGGCCAGGTAACCCAGGAAGCCGTGAACGTCTCGATCTCCGGCGATCGGCCGACCGACCTGATCGCCGGCGAGTCGTTGCGCTATGCCGGCATCGACGGCCGCTGGAGCGACCTCGATTCCGACGTGCCGGCGGATCTGATGCCCTTGATCAGCGACAGCTGGTTTTCGCAATTCCGCTGGCTCGGCGGCGGCTCGTTTCCAGACGACCAGCGGGCGAAGCTCCACCAGGCGGTCAAGAAAGTGCATGCCCACGGGCGGCTGATACGTTTTTGGGCCGCGCCGGACAACCCCGCGGTGTGGCGCGAATTGCAAGCCGCCGGGGTCGACCTGATCAACACCGACAACCTGGCCGGCCTGGAAGCTTTTCTGCGCGAGCAGCCGGCCTCGAAGTGACTCGTCAACGACCAACCCAGGAGCGTCCATCATGGTCGATCGCCCGGCACAACCCGACTCGGGACCGCTCGAAAACCTGGAGCAGTGGGAGGACGACGTAAGGCGGCGCTATCCCGAGTCGCAAGCCAACGAGCTGGCGCCCAACTCGTCGAAGACCAAGGACGCGTTTCGCGACTATCGGGCCGAAGCGCGGGCCGAGGTCAAAGAGTTCTACCGCTTGAATCACAAGCACCAGACCGTCGATTTCGTCCGCGACAAACGGGCCGAATTCCTGAAGCTCGACAAGCGGCGGATGGGGTTGTGGGACGGATTGGAGTTTCTCAACACGCTGGTGGACGACAGCGACCCGGACACCAGCCTGCCGCAGATCGAGCACCTGCTACAGACGGCCGAGGCGATTCGCCGAGACGGCCATCCGCGGTGGTTCATCCTTACCGGGCTGATCCACGATTTCGGCAAGGTGCTGTGCCTGTTCGGCGAGCCGCAATGGGCGGTGGTGGGCGACACGTTTCCCGTCGGCTGCGCGTATTCCGAGTCGATCGTCTTTCACGAGCTGCTGGCTGACAACCCGGACTCCCAAGTGCCCGAGTATCAGACGCGCTGCGGTATCTACGAGGAAGGCTGCGGCCTGGACAACGTGCTGATGTCCTGGGGGCACGATGAATACATGTACCACGTCGTGAAGGACTATCTACCTCCCGAGGCGTTGTACATGATCCGCTATCACTCGTTTTACCCGGGCCACCGCGAAGGAGCCTACGCGCACCTGATGAACGCCGCGGACCGCAAGTATTTCAACGCCGTGAAGGCGTTCAATCCGTACGACCTGTACACCAAGAGCGCCCAGCGGCCCGACGTCGAGAAGCTGCGGCCGTACTACGAAGAGCTGTGGAGCGAATTCTTTCCGCCGCAGTTGGCGTTTTAGCAGGCCGTTGAAAAATTCAACGGTCTGCGCGATCGCATGGATGCGATCTCAAGATGACGACGTGAGTCGTTATTTTGCGAGCCGTGCGGAGCTTTGCTACGCACTTGGCGAGGTTAAATAAGCCAGGATGGCCTATTTCAACGGGCCGTTAGGGCGGCCGGGAACAGCGACTTTCGGCTGGTGTGTACCGTTCGCTGAAGTCGGCCCGTTTGGCGCACCTGCCCCTTGCTGGCGCTGCGGGTTGGTATGGCCCCGCTGCGGGCGTGCGTCGCGTGGCTCGAAGGTCGCTTGGACTACCAGCGATACTCCACGCCGGCCGTGGCGGCATGGGCCCACCAGGGCGTGTCGATCGAGCTGAAGGCCGGAGCGGCCTGGCCGACCAGGGTTCCGCCGTCGATCTGCGTCGGATTGACGTTCAGGTCGATGGCGCTGCCCGAGCGCTGCACGCGATTGATGTACAAGAACGTGTAGCCGATCGTGGCCCGCAGGTTGCACGTGATATCCCACCGCAGGTTGACGTCGGCCTCGGGCAGGATCGCAAACACGTTCCGTTCGTGCGTGCCCATGTTGGTCGGCTGCGCCAGCAGGCCACCGGCATAGTAACTGGTCGAGCCTCCAGAAGTGATCGTGTTGTAGCCATTGATATACGTGAGTTGCTGGTTGTTGCCGAATGCGCATTTGGTGATCAGTTCGATCGACAGCCGCCCGTGGTGCGATTGGGCCTTCAGTCCGATTTCGCCGCCGTTGAACAGGTTTCGCGAGCTGAACTGGTCCTGGCTGGCAAACTGCGTGGTCGGAATGGGACCCGACGTGGGCACGAAAGTGGACTGGTCGTTGATCGTGACGCTGTCGCCCAGGCGGAAGAACCGGTAGCCCAGCAACAGGTCGAAGCGCCGCTGCATGGTAAAGTCGATCCAGACGAGCCGCCTCAGCAGCGCCCCGGCGCTTTGCACGTTGCTGGTTGTGCGAATGTCGATCGAGCCGTTCAAGGTGCCCGTGCCCGGCCCCAGTACAAATCCGTCCGGAAAGGCCACGATGGCCGCATCGTTGGTGGGCGAGGGGAAAATCGGATCCACGTTCACGAACGGCCGGGCCAGGATCTGCGAGTTCGGATCGCTCGAGAAGTCAGAGGTCCTGTCGAACGTGGTGCTGCCCTGTTGTAGTGCGAAATACTGACCTTCGATACCGACGAATTCACCGTCGACAAGCCAATAGCCGACGTTGATCCGGCCGCCGTTGCGCATGGCGGTGTCAACGCGCTCTTGCCCAAACAGGATGGCCGTGGTGGCGCTCACCGGAAGCACGCCGGCTTGGGACTGCGGCGTGCCCAGGGGACTGGTCGTCACTAACGGCGGCAGGTAATTCCCCTTGGTCCACATCGCGAGGTAATCGACCTGGGCGTAGGTGCGGCGATGGGCGTGCACTTCGTTCCACAGGTCGCTGCACCACAGCGGGGCAAACCAGCCGTGTCCCTTGTGCCCGCCGCCGGCACTGGGGTCATTCCAGCCGCCATCGGCGTCACAGGCTTCGCCGTCGCAGGCTTGGCAATCGCCGGCCATGCTCTCGTCGATGTCGAAGTGGTCCAGTCCGAGCTCTTCCGGCGGTTGCAGCGGAGACGCATCGTCGTCGGCGACCCAGGTCCCTTCGACCGAATCGGGCGGAATGAGGCTCGGCTGCCCGTCACCCCAAGCCGATGGCTGAGCACCAAAGGCGCCGCCTGACATGACGCCCATCGGCGGCTGGCCCCAGCACAGCATGGCCGGGCCGACCAGAGTTGCAATCGCAATGGCGAGTCTTACGACAAATCTCACGGGTCGTCCCCCTAGGATGCACCGATTATTGCGCACGTACGAGACGTAGCAGTCCGGCTATGTGTATCGATTCGGCTGATTACGACGATAATTCCAGAGAATTCGGAATAATCGACAAGCCCCGTGCAGTTGGCCAATCTGCCCAGAGGGGCGCACTTTCGCCAATCTCGTTGTCATCGCGCAGCGCCGACAGACGGGCGGCTGGCAGGCGCGAATTCTTGAGAGAATCTAATTGGAAGTGCGGCGGAATTGCGGTAGATTAAATGTTTCGGGTAGCTTTAGCGACTGCGTGAGCGCTAGCGGCTTGATCGCTGGCAGTCGTGGCACCAACATCACAGCACGAGGAGCACTACGTGGCCAAAGACATCGAAATCGAGGAACCCAAGTCGGCAGCCCCCCACCCGGCGGCTCAGGAAGGACAGCGGCAACAGGTCCAGGTCGACGCGAGCAAGGCCCATGCCGCCTATTCCAATTTCTGCCGCGTCACCGGCACCCCCGAGGAATTGATCATCGACTTCGGTCTGAACACGCAGCCGATGGGCGTGCCGTCCGAGCCGATCGAGATCAGCGAACGAATCGTGATGAACTACTTCACGGCCAAACGGATGATGGCCGCCCTACAGATGTCTCTGCAGCGTCACGAGGCGGCCTTTGGAGTCCTGGAAACGGACGTCCAAAAGCGGGTCATGCCGGGCATTATGCGGCCCCAGAGCCCCAGCCAGAAGTAGGCCCACGAGCTAGAAACGCCCGCGGCGGCCAGCAACGGACACCCGGGCCAGAAACCGTCGCGGGCCGCGGCCGTTTCGTCTCAGAGCCGGCCGCCGCCGCCAGCCGCCCCCGAAAACAGGGCGGCTGATTTCATTGGCGCCTTTGCTAGTTCGCGCGCTGCAGTCCGATTTATTCCGCCAGTTGGCAGAGCCGTCAGAATCGCCAAAAGGAACTTCTTAGAAATACTTTGTCGCATTGAAAAGCCAATTCCGTTCAAGTAATCTGAAGGCTCAGAGGCAAGAGGAACATGTCTTGAGAGAGAAGGCTCGCGTGCGAAAGACTCGCTGCCGGCCACCGAGCGTAGGCATCGCCTGAATAAACGGCTTGGGCAGCAGTCAATCTTGGACGGCAGAGGTCGTGCTGCGGCATTTCAATTCCCTCTTCGCACGCCAAGCATCTGCACCGGCTTCCCTTGTTCGAGCGATGCTGCCTGACGTCGGGTAGTCGTCGTGCGGTCATCAGGCCGCAGAGTTGGTCCGCATCGAACAGGTCCACGGTTCAAAGAAGACACCATGAAAACGCACCGCTTTCGTTTCTTTCGCTGGCGTCCTCGTCGGGCTCGCAAGCTTCGTGGGACGTCGGTCCTGTTCAAGCGATTCTCGAGCTTTGAGGGACTCGAACTGCGTGCGCTCCTCTCGGGCGGTTCCCTGCTCTCGGACTCGGGTCTGTACAGCTCGGGGTTGAACGGCACGGACGTGCATGCCTCGCCGGTCAATCTGCTCAGCATCAGCAGCCTGATGGCCTCGAATCTCGCGCAGCAAACCAACGACACCAGCTCTGCGAGCACCTCGAATACGTCCAACGCGCCATCGGATTCCAGCGCGCCGCCGATCGTCCCGCTGGCAGCGACCGAAAGCACGCCGGCCAATGAAACGCCGCCGGTGGCCGACCCATTGATCCAGGGAGTCTTCGGCGACGTGAGCGTCGTGTTCGAGGATCTCGACGGCAACGTCATCAACGAAGTGCAGGCCGGACAGCAGTTCGTCATGAAGCTGTACGTCACGGACACGCGCACCGACGTGCAGCTCAACGGCTTTTTCTCCGCCTACGCGGGCGTGACGTTCGATTCGAGCGTCGTGACCGTTCCCGATCCCAACTCGCTCGTGGTCGACGACTTCTTCGCCACGGGCCTGCCGAATTTCGTTCGCAAGGATGCCTCGACGGCGGGCCTGGTGCGAGCCGGCGGCACGACGACGAATTCCAACCCGACCTTCCAGCCCGGCGATCCGCAATTGCTGTGGAGCGTCACGCTCCAGGCCACCGGCGCCAGTGCCTCGCCCGTCACGTTTACGCCGGTGTTCGAAGACTTCAGCGACCAGGGCTCGGTGCAAGAGTGGCTGCTGTACGACCTGGAGACCTCGGACACGCTGACGGCAGACAACTTCGACTTCCAGCCGGCCGAACTATCCATCGTCTCTCAGCCGATGATTTCGATCGACGACGTCAGCCACGTCGAGGGCGATACGGACCAGACCTACTTGTTCACCGTCAATCTCTCGTCGGCCAGCTCGGACCCGGTCACCGTGGCCTACCAGACCAACGACGGCTCGGCCCTGGCGGGCAGCGACTACACGGCCGCCAGCGGCACGCTCACCTTCAACGGCACGACGCAGCAGATCATCACGGTGACGGTCAAGGGCGATCTCGTCAGCGAGCCGGACGAGGAGTTCACCGTCACGCTGAGCGATCCGACCAACGCCCTGTTGGGCACGGCCACTGGCACCGGCACGATTATCAACGACGACATCAGCCTGCTGGGAATCAGCGACGTCACGCAACCCGAGGGCAACACGGCGAACACGATGGTGTTTGCCGTGACGCTGACCAAGCCCAGCGCCAACCCCGTGACCGTCGAGTTCACGACCCAGGACGGCACGGCCACCACGGCCGGCGAAGACTACACGGCCACCAGCGGCACGCTCACCTTCCAGGCCAACAGCAACGTGACGCAGTTCATCACCGTCATGATCAACGGTGATACGATCGTCGAACCCGACGAAACGTTCCAGGTCTTGCTCAGCAACCCGTCGAACGCCAGTTTCGACTCGTCGGGGGGGATGGCCACCGGCACGCTCATCGACGACGACCAGCCCAAGCTGTCGTTCTCGCCAGCGACGGTCTCGCAGTTGGAAGGCGATACCAACTCGAACATGATCTTTACGGTCACGTTGTCGCAGGCCTTCGACTCGCTGGTGACGGTTGCCTACCAGACGGTCGACGGTACGGCGCTGGCCGGCAGCGACTACACGGCCACCAGCGGCACGCTCACCTTCGCCGTCGGCAGCGCCGACCCGCAGTTGATCACGGTGCAAATCCTCGGCGACACGATCGGCGAGTTCGACGAATCGTTCACGGTCAAGCTCACCTCGCCGGTGAATGCCGGCATCACCGCGGACACCGCGACCGGGACGATCCAAAACGACGATGCTCCCACGCTCACCGTGACCGGCCCGGCCGACAAGCACGAGGACGCCAACGGCGGGCATTACCTGCTGACCGCGACGCTCTCGGCCCCCAGTGACCAGCCCGTGACGGTCGTCTGGAGCACGGCCGACGGCTCGGCCACCACGCTCAACGGCGACTACACGGCCACCAGCGGCACGCTCAGCTTCGCTGCCGGCGTCACGACTCAGACCTTCACGGTGGCCGTCACTCCCGATACCAATCCGGAAAGCGACGAGCAGTTCAAGATCGAGCTGAGCGATCCGGTCAACGTCGCGCTGCCGCAGACCGAGTTCCTCGAGGACATTCTCAACGACGATCTGCCGACGCTTTCGATCTCGGCACCGGCGTCCCAAAACGAAGGCAACACGGGGAACACCGCCTGGGTGTTCAGCGTGACGCTCTCGACGCCGGTCGAGGGACCAGTCACGGTGGCCTACCACACGGTCGACGGCACTGCCACCGCGGCCGACAACGACTACGTGCCCACCAGTGGCACGATCACCTTCGATTCGCTCACCTCCTCGCAGACGATCACCGTGCTGGTCGTGGGCGACACGCGTCAAGAAACCAACGAAACCTTCAGCGTCGTTCTGTCCGCGCCCGTGGGAGCCACGCTCGAGCGCCACCGACACGGCCACGGCCACGATCGTCGACGACGACGGTCCGCCGACCGTTTCGATTGGCGACTACAGCCACGCCGAGGGGGACTCGGGCACGACGCAGTTCCTGTTCACCGTCCAGCTGTCCAATCCCAGCACCAACGCCGTGACCGTCGGCTTCCAGACGCAGAACGGCAGCGCCACCGCCGGCAGCGATTACACGGCCACCAGCGGCACGCTCACGTTCGCCGCCGGAGAAACGTCCAAGGTCGTCACGGTCAACGTCATCGGCGATCTGCTCAAGGAGTCGAACGAAACTTTCAACGTCTTGTTGTCCAATCCGACCAACGCCAGCCTGGGCGACGCATCCGGACTCGGTACGATCCAGGACGAATCGACCGACAGCGTCCAGAATACCCCCTCCAGCATCTCGGGCCGCGTCTTTGTCGATGGCAACGGCAACGGCGTGATCAATGCCTACGAAGCCATGCTCAGCGGCGTGCAAGTCACGCTCACCGGGGCTGCCAGCCAGCAGACCACGACCGCGGCCGACGGATCGTATTCGTTCTCGAGTCTAAACCCCGGCACGTACACGGTCACGTTCGGGATACCGAGCCAATATAGCGCCGGCCACGCGATCATCGGCGACCACGGCGGCAGCACCGCCACCAACGGCTACACGCTCACGATCGCCGCGCCCGGCGGAATCGCGGCCAGCGGCTACGAATTTGCCACAGGCGGCCTGAAGACCGAGTTCCTCTCCCAACGGCTGTTCCTCTCCTCGGCGCTGCAATCGCTGAGCAACCCACCGGCCGCCGTGGTCACGGTCGCGATCAATTCGGTCACCAATCCCATCAACGCGTCAAACGTGACCGGCACCGCGATCAGCGGCGTCGCCACGGCCGGGGCTTCGATTTCCGTAGTGGCCAGCGACGGCACGAGCTCGCTCGCGCCGTTCACCACCACCGCCAACAGCGACGGCGCCTGGTCGATCAGCGGGATCAACGTCGTGACCCTGGGCGACGGCACCCTCACGTTCTCCGTCACCGCCACGGGCACCGGCGGCGGCACGGCGCATTCCTCCGCCACCTCGACCAAGGATACGGTCGCCCCGACCGTCTCCATCGTCAGCGTGACCGACCCGGTTAATTCCGGCAACGCCACCGATACCACGATCAGCGGCACGGGCACGGCCAATCAAACGATCACGGTCACGGTGACCGACGGCACCACGACGACCAGCCCCAAGACGGCCACTACCGATGCCAACGGCAACTGGACGCTTAGCGGCATTGACGTCAGCACCCTGGCCAGTGGAACGATCACGTACAAGGCGACGGTCAGCGATGCCGCCGGCAACACCGGCACGGACACGCACACGGCCACCAAGGACACCGAAGCGCCGACGGTAACTATTTCCTCGACGACCGATCCGATCAACGCCGCCAACCAGACGGCCGTGTCGATCAGCGGCACCGGCGAGGCGGGCGCCACGATTTCGCTCGTGATCACAGATTCGACCACGGGACAGGTCTCTCCCGACTCGGTCGTGGTAGGACAGGGAGGCACCTGGAGCATCACGGGCATCGACGTCAGTAGCCTGGCCGACGGCACCATCAACTTCAGCGTCACGGCCACCGACGCGGCCAGCAACACGACGCAAGCCAGCAGCACCGCCACCAAGGACACCGAAACACTGGTCGTGATTACGGACGTGACGGACCCGATTAATCCCCAGAACGAGACCTCGACGTCGGTGAGTGGTGCCGGTGAAGACGCGGCCATGGTCTCGGTAGTCGCCAGCGACGGCACCAACTCGACCGATCCGATGACAGGCACGGTCGCGCAGGACGGCACCTGGAGCATCACCGGCATCGACGTCAGCGGGCTGGCCGACGGCACGATCACCTACACCGCCACGGTCACCGACGCGGCCGGCAACACCGATTCAGACCAGGTCTCGGCCCTGAAGGATACCGTGGCGCCCAGCCTGACCGTGGACGAAGTCACGGATCCGGTCGGCATCGGAAATCAAAAGCACGTCAGCGCCAGCGGCACGGTCGAAGTCGGCGCCACGGTTTCCGTCGTGGTCAGCGACGGCACGAACATGACCGAGGCGGTCGAAGCCGACGTCGATTCGGAAGGCAATTGGAGCGCCTCGGAGATTGACGCGACCGCGCTGGTCGACGGCACGCTGACGTTCATCGTCACGGCCACCGACGGGGGCAACAACGTGACGACCGACAACAGCGTCACGGCTACCAAGGTCACGTTGTCGGTCGATGAAGTCACCGACACCATCACGCAACAAAACCAAAGTTCATTCGCGATTAGCGGCATCGGCCAGGTGGGTGCGACGGTCTCGATCGTCGCCAGCGACGGCGCGACCGACACCGATCCGGCCCAAGCGACCATCGACGAAAACGGCAACTGGACCGTTTCGGTCGACGTCAGCGACCTGGCCGACGGCACGGTGACGTTTACCATTACCGGCAGCGACAACGGAGATTCGGTCGTGCGGATGGCGACGGCCGATAAAGACACGGTGGCCAACGCCGCGATCAGCTCGGTGACCAATCCCATCAACGCCGCCGGCGCCGACGACACGACCATCAGCGGCACGGGCACGGCGGGCGGCGGCATTTCGGTCGTCGTCACCGACGGCGACACCACGACCGACCCGGTAACCGGCACCGTCGGGGAGGACGGCAGCTGGAGCATCAGCGGCATCGACGTCAGCGGCCTGGCCGACGGCATGATCACCTACATCGTCACGGCGACCGACGGGCTGGGGAACCAGACCGATTATCAAACCATGTCCTTGAAGGACACCGTGGCTCCGGAGTTTGGCATCAGCAGCGTCACCGATCCGATCGGCATCGGCGACCTGACCAGCACGTCGATCAGCGGCACCGGCGAAGCGAACGACACGATTACGGTCAACGTCAGCGACGGCACGACGACGACAAGCGATTACCAGACCACGGCCGACAGCGAAGGCAACTGGTCCATCACCGGTATCGACGTCAGCAACCTCGTGGACGGCGAACTGACCTTTGACGTCAAGGCTACCGACGCGGTGGGCAACGAAGCCAGCCATCAGGTCACGTCGACCAAAACCACGCTGGTCGTCACCGATCCGACCGCGGAAATCACCCAGGCCAATCAGAACGAATACCTCCTGAGCGGCACCGGCCAGGCGGGGGCGGCGATCACGGTCGTCGCCAGCGACGGCACCAACCAAACCGATCCGCTGGAAGCAACCATCGACGAAGGCGGCAACTGGTCCGTGTTCCTCGGCCTGAGCAGCCTGGACGACGGGACGATCACGTTCACCGTCACCGCCAGCGCCGATGGCGCCTCGATCGACCAGACTGCCACGGCCGACAAGGACACCGTGGCGGACGCCGCCATTCTACAAGTGACGAACCCGATCAATATCGGCAATGCTGACGACACGATGATCAGCGGCACGGGCGAAGTGGGCGGCAGCGTGTTGGTCACCGCCACCGACGGCATGAGCACGACCGATACGGCCAGTGGTACCATCCAGGAAGACGGCACCTGGAGCGTCAGCGGCATCGACGTGAGCGGGCTGGCCGACGGCTCGATCACTTACACGGTCACGGTAACCGATTCGCTGGGCAACCAGACTGCCTACCTAGCGTCGAGCATGAAGGACACGATCGCCCCGACGTTGGCGATCGACAGTGTTACTGATCCGGTCGGCATCAACGACCTGGCCATGACCATGATCAACGGCACCGGCGAAGAGGGTGATACGATCACCGTCGTCGTGAGTGACGGCACGAACTCGACCAGCCCGTATCAAACGACCGTCGACAGCGAACGCAACTGGTCGATCACGGACATCGACGTCAACTCTCTGGTGGACGGCACCATCACGTTTGCGGTGACGGCCCAGGACGCGGCCGGCAACGAGACCTCCGGGCAAACGACCGCCACGAAGTTCACGGTCCACATCGACGAGGTGACCGACCCGATCAACGCCGACAATCAAACCGCGGTCCAAATCGGCGGCACCGGCAACCCGGCGGCGGCGATCTCCGTCATCGCCACCGACGGCACGAACCAAACCGATCCCGTCGAAGTGCAAGTCGACGGCAACGGCGATTGGTCGCTGTCGATCGACGTGAGCTCGCTGGCCGACGGACAGATCATGTTCAACCTCACCGCCACGGCCGGCACCGGCTCGGCCCAAACCACGATCTCGGCCGCGAAAGATACCGTGGCCTCGGTGAGCGCCGACACGGTCACCAACCCGATCAACGAGGGCAACGTCGATAGCACCGAGGTCACCGGCACCGGCGACCCAGGGTCGATGATTTCCATCGTCGCCACCGATGGCATACACTCCGCCGAAGCGGCAACCGGCACGGTCCAGGAAGACGGCACCTGGAGCGTCACGAGCATCAACGTCTCGGTCCTCGACGACGGCATGATCACCTACACCATTACGCTCCAGGATCCGGCGGGCAACACGGCCAGCACGGCAATCGACTCGCAGAAGGATACCGTCGTCGTCTTGTCGGTCGACCAGCCGGCCGATATTGACATTGCCAGCGCCGCGAGCTACTCGATCGGTGGCACCGGCGAGGTCGGCGCGACGGTATCGGTCGTCGCCAGCGACGGCACGCACACGACGTCGGAAGCCTCGACCGTCATCGGCGAATCCGGCACCTGGACGATTTCGGGTATCGACACCACGGGCCTGGACGACGGCGAAATCATCTTTTACGTATCGGGCGCGGATGCAGTGGGCAACGAACTCGACGTGCCGCCACTGTCGGCCATCAAGACCACCGTCGCCGTCACCCACGTGGACGATCCGATTACCAGCAATGCGGCTTTCGTGTCGATCAGCGGCACGGGCCAGGTGGGGGCGACCGTGTTCGTCGAGGCCACCGACGGCACGACCACCAGCGACACGTACATGGCCACCATCGACGGCAGCGGCGAATGGGCCATCACGGGGCTGGACACGCACCTGCTGTCCGACGGGACCATCACGTTCCAAGTGACAGCCGAAGACGACAACGACAATACGGTGATGGTCACCACGACCGCCCTGAAAGACACGACCGTCGACTTCAGCATCAACCTGTGGACGGATCCGGTCACTGCGGACAACCAATCGGCGGCGGCGATCAGCGGCGACGGCGAAGCCGGCGGCAGCGTGTCGGTCACGGTGACCGACGGCGTGACGACCACGGATCCCGCGACTGCCGACATTCAAGAAAACGGCACCTGGGCGGTGACCGGGCTCGACCTGAGCGGCCTGCAAGACGGCACGATCACGTACCAGATCACCATCACCGATCCGGTCGGAAACGTCGTCAACACGACCAGGACCGCTCTGAAGGACACGGTGTCCGAATTTTCGATTAACCTGTGGACGGACTCGGTCACTTCCGACAACCAGTTGGCGGCGGCGATCAGCGGCACCGGCGAAGCCGGCGGCAGCGTGCTGGTCAGCGTCACTGACGGCACCACGACCACGGATCCCGTGACCGTCGACGTCCAAGGCGACGGCTCCTGGAGCATTACCGGCATCGACGTGAGCAGCCTGGACGACGGCATGATCACGTATCAAATCACCGTGACCGATCCGCTGGGCAACGCCGCCAGCACGACGGAGGACGCCCTTAAGGATACGGTGGCCGAGCTGGCGGTCCTGTCCGCCACGGGCCCTGTGAATTCAGAAAACCAGGCCTCGGCGGCGATCAGCGGCAGCGGCGAGGCGGGCAACGACGTGGCAGTCTCGATCACCGACGGCAACACGACCCTCGGGCCCATGACGGCCACAGTTCAAGGGGACGGCACCTGGGAGTTGTCGGGGCTCGACCTGAGCGGCCTGGCCGACGGCACGATCATGTATCAGGTCAGCATGACCGACGCGGTCGGCAACACCGCCAGCACGACCGTGGATGCGACCAAGGACACCGAGACCAGCGTCTCGATCGTGACTTTCGCCGATCCGGTTACTCAAGCCAACCAGTTCACCGTCGAGGTCAGCGGCAATTGCGAACCGGGCGCCACCGTGGCGGTTAATGCCACAGACGGTATCGTGTCGACAGTGGCCGTACTGGCCGACGTGGTGGACGACTCGTGGTCCGCCACAGGGCTCGACCTGAGCGTACTGGCCGACGGCACGATCACGTACACGGTCACCGTCACCGACGCGGCCGGCAATACCGCCACCGCAACGCAGGATGCCATCAAAGACACCGTGGCCGAGCTGGCCGTCACCGACTACACCGACCCGATCGACTCGAACCACGAGACGGACGTTTCGATCAGCGGCACCGGCGAGGTGGGCGCCACCGGGTCGGTCACCGTCACCGATGGCACGCTGACGACGATAGCCTTGGCCATCATCGTGGACGCCGTCGGCAACTGGTCGGCCACCGGCATCGACGTCACCGCACTGGCCGGAGGCACGGTCACCTTCAACGTCAACATCACCGACCCGGTCGGTAACACGGCGAGCACCCAGGTCCAGGCCGAAAAGGCGACCATGGCTGAACCGCTGGTGGCGGCGGCCGACGATACGGATGACTCGGGCGCCTTGGACGAGGCCCTGGCCGACAGCGACGAGTGGCTCCCCTACCTGGATTAGTGAAAAGCGGAGTCGTTGCGGCTCGGCAGGCGGCATCAGCCGCCGGTCGACTTTGTTGACCCGCGGCGGAGGTCTCGTCGTCGGTGGGAGCAACTTCTAGAAGTTGCACTCGATACCGAAGTTAAGGCCTTGCAGCCACACGTCCGACTGGTTGAAGGCAAAGACGGGGAAGGTGCCCGACGTACCCGGTGGAAATTGCGCGGGGTCGACGTTCAGGCTGACTTGGTCGCCCGGCCGTAACACGTTCGTCAGGGCCATGAACGTGTAGCCGATGTTCAACCTCCACAGCGGCGTCCACTGGTAGCGGAGGTTGATGTCGAACTCGGGCAACACGCCGAAGACGGTCTGGTTGTGGTTGCCGATGTTCGACGGCAGCGCCAGGATGCCGCCGGTGCTGGTGGTCGTTGAACCATCCGTCGCGATAACGGTGGTCGAGCCGTTGATCTTCGCCCGCTGGGAGACGCCGCCCAGAGCCACCTTGCCGAGCAAGTCGAGCGTCCACAGTCCGCGATAGAACTGCCAGTTCAGGGCGAGCTGGCCACCGTTGAAGTTATTGTTGGTGTTGAACGCGTCGTTGATGGAAAACTGGGTGCCGACCTGCGTCTGCAGCGAGGTGGTGTTGGTCTGGATGTTCAGGCCCTCGGACAGCCGGAAGTAGCGGTAGCCCACCAGCACGTCGAATCGCCGCCAGCCGTCGTTGTACAAGGCTCGGCGGATGTTGATCTCGTTCGAGGCGATCGTGCGGGCCGACGTGATATCGATCGCACCGGTGACGATCTGCGGGTAAGCCACCAAGACGGCGTCCTGGGCCTGGGTCTCGGTGTTGAAGAACGGCCGGGCCAGGATCGGCGACCCGGTGGAACTGGACGAAAAACCCTGGTGGGAGCCGCCAATGAAGAAGAACGTGTCTTCAATGCCCAACTGCTCGCAAGGATCGAACCAGTAGCCGAGCGTAAAGCGGCCGCCGGAGCGTCCCTGGGTGTTGATTCGCTGGTTGCCGAACAGCACGGTGGCATCCGGAAGCACGCCAGCCTGGCCGACGGCGGTGCCGTCGGGGCTGGTTGTCGCCAGGGCCGGGACGTATGGCTCCGCGGACCCAGAAGGCCAAATACTCGGCGCGGCCCCAGAAGTTCGGCTGCAGCCCGCCACAGCATCCCCCACAGGGTCCCCAACGGCGACAGGGTCCCCAGCCTCCACAAACGACGTCGGGACCTGCCATTGGTCCGTCCCAAGAATCCCAACCCTCGTCCTGCAGAAATTGGCCAGTTGACTCTTCATAGGCCTCGGCAGGCATCGGCACCGGCTGCACCTCTTCGGGTGCCATGCCGGTCGATGGCCCCGCCGACGCGGCTGGAATCTGCTCTTCATATTGCTGCAGGCGACTCGACAGGTTCTCAAAGGGGTCTGCCGCGGCACTCGACGAGACTGCGAGCCCCAGGACGGCAACCATTACGGACAGGCGACGCATAGATCGTTTCCTCTTCTGCTGCAAACGGTGTGGATAAGCCGCTTGTACCCCCGACAGCTTGATCCAATCGCACCGGGCGCGCAGGGCGCCGACGCAACGTCACACCCTGATTGTCGGTTGTGACGGTCGTAACAGTTGAAACGAAATATCCGAGCATAACGATCGTGACGGACTGGGAAGCCCGGTCGACAAAGACAGCCTTTGATCCACCCCCCGCGCTCCGCCCAGATGCTGCCTACTTGCCTCGCCCGTCCTGCACGCGGATTGGGCAAGGTCGCTGGCAGAGCTTGTCCGCAGCCCTCCAATTCAGCTGCCTTGTCATTTTCATATCCATTGCACTAGATGGCACTTAGCGTCGATTGATGCCTCCCGCCGTTCAATCGGGCGCGGCAATTGCTTTCCCCACGGCACGGTGCATTCCAGGGTGGCACCGCATTTTTTCACATGGGCCCCAGCTGCAGTACATCTCAGCCGGCCAAAGAGGTAGCAGCACTTGCCATGGGATTACCATCCGTCGACACGCGGATTTGTTTGACGCTGGTCGGTCTGGCCGCCGCGGTTGCTCTGGTGGCGCCGTTGGCCGAGTCTCAGGCTGCGGCTGCCGAGTCGAAAAGCGGCGATTGCCCGCAGTGGCACATCGTCGAAACCGCCAGCTTGCGGCTTCTCAATTACGGCACGCAGCCGGTCAGCCGCCAAACGGCCACGGCCTGCGAAGCACTGCGCGAGGAGTTGGTCCAGCAATGGATCGACCCTGAGCGGGCGCAAGCATGGAGGCCCAAATGCGATATCGTGCTACATTCGACCGACGCGGGATATCTGCGCGAGTCGGCGCCGGCGGCCGAAGCACCGCCGCCTCGGCGCTCATCGAACGCCGCAGCGGCCACATCGTAGTGCGGCGGGTTGACGTCCGCGCAACGCGGGCCGGTTGGAAGACCCAAGCCCTCGCGCACGAGTTGGCCC
The DNA here is from genome assembly GCA_963711515.1 of uncultured Planctomycetota bacterium. Classification (GTDB taxonomy): domain Bacteria; phylum Planctomycetota; class Planctomycetia; order Pirellulales; family PALSA-1355; genus CAVQEL01. The sequence continues at coordinate 66,125 of CAVQEL010000014.1, forward strand.
ACGTCGTGCTGGCCGACCGATTTGACACCGACGCGTTACCACGCTGGCTGGACGAGGGCATGGCCATTCTGGCCGATCCGGCCGAAAAGCGGCGTGGTCACTCACGCGGCGTACGCCGGGCGATGGCGACCGGCTCGTATTTTCGCCTGCCGGAGCTGCTGAGCTTGTCAGACTATCCGCCCGCAAGCCGTTGGGCGACCTTCTACGATCAAAGCGCCGCGCTGGTCGAATACCTCGTCGCGCGACAAGGGCATGAACGGTTCGTCGAGTTCGTCGAGATCTCGCTCGAGCACGGCTATGACCATGCCCTGCGACAGGTGTACGACGTGGGAATGGCCCAGTTGGAGCGACAGTGGCGAGCGGCGCTGGCCAGGCCCGGTTCGACGTCGATGGCTAAGGAACCGGCACCCTCGACTGAAGGAAACGTCGAGGGCGAGTCCTGAGCGGCGCTGCCGACCGTCCCACACGCATGTTGGTCGTGTAGCGACCATCCCGGCAAAATCTTCTGACGCGCCTGCTCCGTGCTGCTGTTTCAAGCGATGCGCAGTTTCTTGGGCGACCGGCCGGCCCGGCGGGCGCCTCGTCAGCGGAAACTAAATCTTTGACGCGACGGCAGTTGAGGGCCTCGCACCATCGGCTCGATGGAAGAGGCCCGCGATCGTCCTGGTCGTCAAGGGCCGGCGCAATGGCCCAGGATTTGCAACCTCCTGGCGAACCGCGGGCAACACGTACCGAGGAAGCTCCGAACATGATCGACGGACCAGGCCGCCGTTCGCGCCGTCGTGGTTGCCGAGTTCCCAAGCCCGGCAACTTGCCGTCGCCCGAGATGATCCGCGAGATGACCGAGCAGATTCGCAAGAAGTGGACACCCCGCGAACTGCACCGCCGCGCCAATACGCAGCGTTACATGCAGGTGATGCAACTCCCGTTGGAGCCGCGACGCAAGGGCTTTTGGGGCGACTAGCGTTGGCATGATTGCTGCTTTGGTAGCGCGTCGATTCGGCCGACTTGGTCGCACACACGAGTTGACCAACGAAGCGGACGGAGCGTTGGCACTTTGCCAACAAGGAAGCGGCACCGTCGAGCCCTCTGCTGGCGGCTCGGCAAAACTGGCGTCGGGCTGGGTTACCAGCGGACGCCTTTTTTGCCTCAGTAGGAGTCCCGGGAAGCCGCCTGCGGCAACGCGCGGCCCGTTTTGGCGGCGGAATTCGGCCGCCGCGGGCGGTCCCCCCGCCGAATCATCTCTTGCGAGGCGCAGTAGAATAAATAGAATTCTGGGGACCGCGCCGTCGTCGTGCCGTCGGGGCGATCACCTCCGGGAGAGGTGGCTGAGTGGTCGAAAGCGCCGGTTTGCTAAATCGGTGACCGGGAAACTGGTCCGCAGGTTCGAATCCTGTCCTCTCCGTTTTGTCGCGTAGGAGTCGTCTTGGTGCGGGCTTGCGCGAGCCATCTTCTCTCCCGCGCGTTTGACTCCGGGCCAACGCATTTGAGCTCTCACGTTGGCCGGTCGAACCGTAGCGTTTGGCTTCTTCGCATTTTCTCCGCAACTCCGGGCCAAAACCTCTGATAATCGTCATTGGTTCCAGACCGTTCTTGTCGGCGCAATGACGCGCCGCGGGTCGGGCGTCGCCATGTGAGTTTCAGGAGAAAAATCTGAGTCTGACGCGAAAGCTCGTCGGCACGGGTGGTTTTGAAGCTCGGCGGGGTGGTCGGGTCGGCGGTTCAAAACCCGCATAGGAAGTCCCCTGGAGTGGTGCTGGGGCTGATCAGGTCCCGGCCATTCCACTTTCGAAGATTCGGAGCCAGAGCATGGGTGATCCTTACGTCCTCCCGCCGTTACCGTCTGGTGGCAAACTCCCTTTCACCGGTTTCTCCGTCCGCGTCAAAATACGCGGTCACGCGAGCAGTCGATGGAAGGGTTCCAAGGACACACTGGACTCGATCAAACGCAACCAGGTCCTCTCCGAGCAGCGGGCGAAATCGGTGTGCGCCGTCGTGGAACAGCAGCTCAAACGCGACCTTGGGTCCATCCCCTTCAACGTCGAGTCAAAAGGAGATGGCATCTGGGCAGCGCCCGACAAGTTTAAGCCAGACGACAACGAGCCGATCACTCGGTCGGTCACCGTTACGATGCATTTGATCGCAAAAACCTATCAGGGCAAAATGGTAAAGCGACCGCCCCGCCGCATTCCCGCGCGTACGAGGTCCTGGTACCTAAGGGTTCAAAGCCTCGATATGATCGGAGTGGGATATGCCAATTTCGACGTCCGACTCACTTTGCGCAATGCTTTGTCGAAAAAGGAAATGACCTACGTCGGGACGCTTCACGGCGGCGGCATCGTCATCAATCCGTTCGACTTGCTGAAACGCGTTAGTTCGTGGGACGCCAGGCGGCCAGCCAAGCGGTTTGTCGGCGAAGAAGTGCACTTCGAGACGAACCGGGAAATGGGGTTCCGCGATTTCGACAAGCAATTCGTCGCGATCGGCACCATCGTGGGAAAACTAGGTGGCGGCGCCCGCTATACGTATCTGTCGTTCAATTCTCTTGGTTCTGACGCCGAGCTACTTGCATTTGACCACGGATATGGCGTCGGCATGCCGAAGCTCAACGCCGCGCGCGGAGCGGGCAAAATACACATGATTGGCGCCTACCAGGGCGATGACATTGAAGAGCCGCGCGACGACGTCGAGATGGTCGAAGTCCACGAAAAGGACTTCACCGAAGGCGTGGTGGTAACGTTCCCCACCGGGAAATCGGCGTTCAACCAGGTTCCCGCTACAGAACGCCAGCGGCTCACAGAATTCCTTACCAAATGGGCCAACTACGCTTCCTTATTGCGTCAGGCTCAGGGACCGTGAAACGAGCGGCCTGATCGCGACGGCGCGAACTCGCGCGCCGTCCCCAAGCGCGGTCGGATGCCCATCGACGTTGCCGAAGTGGTGTCGCCCAGTTCAGCCACGATGGCGCCGGTGATCGGCCGAGCTGCCTGACGGCGCCGGCGCTTTTCTTCCAGGCCCCTTGTTCGACGGTCCCCGGGGCGTTAGGACTATGCGCGTCGAGTCCGCCAGGACGCTCGACGAGCCATTTCCCAGCCGCCACCAGGAGGCAATCACGATGAGTACCACTGCTTGCCAGAAATCGATGTTGCCGGCCGGCACGTTCCAGGATCGTACGATCATCATCACCGGCGGCGGCACGGGCCTGGGGCGTTCGATGGGGCAGTATTTGCTGAGCCTGGGCGCCAGTCTCGCCATCTGCGGCCGCCGGCAGGACGTGCTGCAGCAAACCGCCGATGAGATGGCCGCCGAAACGGGGGGCCAGGTGCTGGCCCTTCCGTGCGACGTGCGCGAACCCGAGCAGGTCGAAGCGTTCTTGGCTGCCGTCGGGGAGCGCTTCGGCACCATTCATGGGCTGGTGAACAACGCGGCCGGCAATTTCATCTGTCCCACTGAGCGGCTCAGCTACAACGCGTTCAATTCCGTCGTCGACATCGTCCTCAAGGGAACCTACAACTGCACACTGGCCATGGGCAAGCGATGGATCGCCGCGCGATCGCCGGGTGTCGTGCTCAACATCAGCACCACGTATGCCTGGACCGGCTCGGGCTACGTCGTGCCATCGGCCGTGTCGAAGGCGGGGGCCCTGATCATGGTCCGCTCGCTGGCCTCGGAGTGGGGCAAGTATGGCATTCGTCTGAACGCGATCGCCCCGGGCTCGTTTCCCACCGAGGGCGCCTGGAAGCGGCTCAAACCACCCGATTTGCAGGACACCAGCGACCCGTACAAGCGCATCCCGCTCGGCCGGCACGGCGAGCACCAGGAGCTGGCGAACCTGGCCGGGTATTTGCTGTCCGATTTTTCTTCCTACGTCACCGGCGCCTGCATCACGATCGACGGCGGCGCCTGGCTCCGCGGAGCCGGACAATTCAACGAGCTGGAAGGCGTCTCCAGCCAGCAATGGGACGAGCTACAGGCCGTGATGAAGCCCCAAAAGAAGCGAGCGTAATCGTGGCGGATTTCCTCGACGCTCCGCACCGCGTGCGACCGATCGAACGCGCTGCGATGGTTCGGGCAGCGCGCGTGCCGCGCGCACAATTCGCGCGATCGGCAGCGACAGACCCTTGAGCGGCTCCTACGCATCCCGTAAGATTGCGGCGTTGAACGTCGGCGCTCATGTCCGCGCGGGTCAGCCGGACCGCGCGAACGGAGATCGGCGGTCACACACTCCGTTCGCCGCAATGCACGAGCGAGGCCAGGATGTCGGGAGTGTTTGCGCTGGTCAACAGGACTTTGTTGGCGGCCGCTGGCGGTCCGTCCCGGGACGTGTCGATCTTCGAGCCCGCGACGCGGGCCGCCGAATCGATCAAGAGTCTTTCGTTCTTGTCGTTTGCCGTGGCGGCGCTGATCTTCTTGGTTGTCGAGGGCGTGCTGCTTTACGCCGTCCTCCGCTTTCGCCACCGGCCCGCGCCCGGCGACCGCGAGCCGCCGCAGGTCTACGGCAGCCACCCGATCGAAATCGCCTGGACCGTGGCTCCCTCGGTGATCGTGTTTTTCCTGGTACTGGTGACGGCCCGCACGCTGTGGGAAGTGAACGCCGCCCCGGTCGCGCCCGTTGAAGAAGCGGCCGTGCTCGACGTGACCGTGATCGGCCGGCAGTGGTGGTGGGAATATCAATACAAAAGCTACGGCGACCAAGCGCTCGACGTCATCACGGCCAACGAACTGCACATTCCCGCCGGCGACGGCGACACGGCCCGACCCACCCGGCTGACGCTCAAATCGGCAGACGTCTGCCATAGCTTCTGGGTGCCCCGGCTGGAAGGCAAGATGGACGTCATCCCCGGGCGCACCAACATGCTCTGGCTGCAAACCAGCGAGACGGGGCTGTTCATCGGACAGTGCGCCGAGTACTGCGGCACGCAGCACGCCCACATGTTGATTCGCGTGGTCGTCGACACGCCGGAAGATTTCGAGCGCTGGCTGGCAGAACAAGCCAAACCGGCGGTGGACGACCCGGCCGTGGCAGAAGGGCGCGAGGCGTTCCTGTCGGAGTCGTGCGTCAATTGCCATCGCGTTCGCGGCACGCCGGCGCGCGGCAATTACGCTCCCGACCTGACGCACCTGATGAGCCGCCGCACGATCGCCGGGGCCATGATCGAGCTCGACGCGCAGAATCTCGAGCGCTGGGTGCACGATCCGCAAGACATCAAGTCGGGCTGCCTGATGCCGGCCTTCGGCCTCAGCGAAGCCAAACAGGAATCAATCGTTCGCTATTTATTGACATTGCGCTGATACACCAGGCTTACGCGCGGGGACCACGATGGCGATTGCCGACGAACGCGGAGGAGTGGGAAGCGAGTCGCTGGCGACCGCCGCGCAGGGCTTGCCGACCCTCTTGCACGAGTGGACGACCACGGTCGACCACAAGAAACTCGGCATCATGTACGTCCTGATGGCGGTCGTGTTTCTGGTCATCGGCGGCTGCGAAGCGATGTTGATGCGGTTGCAGTTGTGGCGCTCGGACGCGGAGTTGATCCCGCCCGACGTATTCAACCAGTTGTTCACCATGCACGGCACGACGATGGTGTTCTTCGTCGGCATGCCGATTTTGATCGGCACGGGCAATTACCTGGTGCCGCTGATGATCGGCGCCCGCGACATGGCGTTTCCGCGGCTCAATGCGCTGGGCTTCTGGACGACCTTTTTTGGCGGACTGCTGGTGTACTGCAGTTTTGCCACGGGCGGCGCGCCGGCGTTGGGGTGGTTTGCCTATGCGCCTTTGACCTCGACTACGTTTGCCCGCAGCGCGGCCACGGACTTCTGGGCCCTGGGGCTGATCACCAGCGGCGTGGGTTCGATCGCGGCAGGGGTCAACTTTATCGCCACGATCCTCGGCATGCGCGCCCCGGGCATGACGCTGAGCAAGATTCCCTTCTTCGCCTGGACCATGCTGTGGACCAGCATGCAGCTATTAATCGCCATTCCACCGTTGACGGCCGGGCTGGTGATGGTCTTGTTTGACCGGGAGCTGGGGGCCCATTTTTTCGACGTGCAGAACGGCGGCTCGGCCATCTTCTGGCAGCACCTATTCTGGTTCTTCGGTCACCCCGAGGTTTACATCCTGATCCTGCCGGTCTTCGGCATCGTGTCGGAAGTGATTCCCGTGTTCAGCCGCAAGGTTCTGTTCGGCTACGAGTTCATGGCCGCGGCCACGATGGCGATCGCCTTTATCAGCCTCGGCGTGTGGGCCCATCACATGTTCTGCGTCGGCATGAGCCGCACGCTCGACTTGTATTTCGTCATCGCCAGCCTGCTGGTGTCGATTCCCACGGGCATCAAGTTCTTCAACTGGCTGGCCACCATGTTCGGCGGCAAAATCCGCATGGCCTCGCCGATGCTGTTTGCGTTCGGCTTTCTGTCGATGTTTCTGATCGGAGGGCTGACCGGCATCATGCTGGCCCTGGCGCCGTTCGATTTTCAGCTTTCCGATAGCTACTTCGTGGTCGGTCACTTCCATTGGGTGCTGATCGGTGGCACGCTGTTCGGCACGTTTGCCGGCATCTACTACTGGTATCCCAAGGTGACCGGCCGGATGCTTTCCGAGCGGCTGGCCCGCTGGCAGTTCTGGCTCCTATACATCGGGTTCATCCTGACGTTCGGGCCGATGCACGTCTCGGGCATGCTGGGCATGCCGCGGCGAATCTTTACCTACCAGCCGGACCGCGGTTGGGAACTGTGGAACCAACTGGCCACCGTGGGAGCGTTCGTTCAGGCGCCCAGCTACGCGATCTTCGTCTACAACCTCCTCGTGTCGTACTGGAAGGGCAAGCCGGCGGGCGACGATCCTTGGGACGCCTGGACGCTGGAATGGACCACCAGCTCGCCGCCCCCCAGCTACAACTTCGAAACCGTTCCCACAGTGCACAGCCGCCGTCCGCTGTGGGACCAGAAACACCCGGACGACCCCGACTGGCAATACGAATAACCGCCGCGTGTGCGCCGCAAGCGCCGCGATTCCGCCGAGCAAGCGTACTCCCATGAATCAAAACGCCGACTACTCCCAGACGCACTCCCCAGCGGCCCGCGGGTTTCCGATTCCCCCGGACATCGCGCACGAACAGACCCTGGGCCCCGGCCAGTGGGGCATGCTTGCCTTCCTGCTCTCGGAGGTGGCTTTCTTCAGCACCTTGATCGTGGCCTACGTCACTTTCGAGGGAGAAGACGCCATCGGTCCGACGCCAGACGAAGTCCTGTCGCTGCCGCTGGTCTTTGGCACCACCGCCTGCCTGTTGTCCAGCAGCGTCACCGTGCACCTGGCCACGCACGCGCTGGCCCGCGGCCAGGCCGGACTGTTTCGAGTCTTATGGTCCGCCACGATCGCCCTGGGCATCGCGTTCCTCTCGGGCACGGCCTACGAGTGGCACGGCCTGATCTGGCACGATCACCTGACGATCGATCGCAACCTGTTCGGCACGACGTTCTACACGCTGGTCGGTTTTCATGCCCTGCACGTGACGGTCGGCGTGATTGCCATGCTGACCATCCTGGGGCTCGCCGTGCGCCGGCAGATGACCTCGGAGCATGCCCTGGCACCGGAGCTGGTCTCGTGGTATTGGCATTTTGTCGACGGCGTGTGGATCGTCGTGTTTTCCGTCGTGTACTTGTAACGAAACCTCCCGGCCATGTCCGCACCGCAATCCTCGCCGCCGCATTCGCCGCACGAAGGGGTGGAAATGCCCCGCCGCACCGCGGCGCCGATCATCCTGGCCGCGGGCATCGCCCTGTTGGCGGTTGGTTGGGCCACGAACGTCACGTTCCTGGTGGTCGGCGCCGTGATTTTCGTCGCCGGGCTGGCAGGCTGGATTGCGCATCTGTTGCCCGGCCGCGGCCACGCCCTGGAGCCGCTGGCCGAGCCGGCCCGCCGCGCCCGGCCGGTCGCCCCGGCGGTAGGCACGGTCGACTCGCTGCGCCGCGGCATGCCCGGCTACCGGTTTCGGTTGCCCGAGAAGGTGCATCCCATCTCGGCCGGCATCAAGGGAGGCATTGTCGGCGGCTTGGTGATGCCGCTGCCGGCCCTGGCTTATGGTCTGTTGAGCGGACATGGCATTTGGCTTCCGATCAACCTGCTGGCCGGCATGGTCCTGCCGGGTGTGGGCGAACTGAGCCTCGAGGAGCTGGACCACTTCGATCCGACGCTATTGACCGTCGGCGCCGTGATTCACGCCACCACGTCGATCACCTTCGGCCTGCTGTACGGCGTGCTGTTGCCCACGCTGCCCCCCATCGCCCGGCCGTTGGCCTGGGCCGCGCTGTTGATGCCCTTGGGCTGGACGGCCGCCAGCTTCCTGGCCACCGGCGTGGTCGACCCGACGGTCCGCGAGTTGATCGATTGGCCGTGGTTCGTCGTGTCGCAGTTCGTGTTCGGCGTCGTGTTGGCCTTGATCGTGATGAGCACCAGCCGGCGCCATGCCGTGGCGAGCGGCTTGCTCGGAGGCGCCATCGGCGGCGCGTTGATGGTTCTGCCGGCGATGGCCTGGGGGTATTTTTCCGGACACGGCATCTGGTATCCGGTGAATTTGTTGGCGGCCATGGTCCTGGCGCCGCAACGAGCCGCTCACGGTCGAGCACGCCGAGCAGTATCACGCCAACTGGCTGGCGGCGGCCACGGCACTGCACGCCGTGTTTTCGCTCGGTTTCGGACTGCTGTTCGGCTTGCTCCTCCCGCGGTTGCCCAGGGTTCCCGGTCCGTTTGCCTGGGGCGCGATGCTGATGCCCCTGTTGTGGACCGCCACCAGCTACGCCCTGATGGGCATCGTCAACCCGGCATTGCAGCAGCGGGTCGATTGGCCGTGGTTCGTGGTGTCGCAATTCGTGTTCGGCTTGGTGGCGGCGATCGTGGTGGTGCGCTCGCAACAAGTGTCCATCGCGCCCGCCGGCGAAGGAGTGACTGCGCGATGAGCGATCGTGCATCGCACAATTCGGTGATGCCCTGTGTGATTGGCGTGCATGCATCGGCACGTGTGACGGCGCTGCTCGCGATGTGCCTGGCGGCAGGCTGTGGCGGCTACGAGTTGCCGGGCAAGCCGAGTTCGGATGACCGGCCGACGACGCCCTCGCAAATCACGGACTTCGCAGCGCTGTTTCAGCAAAACTGCACCGGCTGCCACGGCGCCAACGGCAAGCTCGGCCCGGCTCCACCTTTGAACGATCCGGTGTTTCTGGCCATCGTGCCCGACGAGCAGCTGATCGACGTGATCACCAACGGGCGAACGGACACACCGATGCCGGCCTTTGCCCGCCGCCAGTCCGGCACCCTCACCGACCAGCAAATCGAGATCATCGCCCGGGGACTGAAAGAGCACTGGAAATCCGACAAACTGCCCCAGGCGACGCTCCCCTCGTACGCCGTGGCAAGTGGCGAAAAGTCCCCCTCCGAAGCCGACGTCGAGCGAGGCCGCAAGCTGTTTGCTTCGGCCTGCGCCTCGTGTCACGGCCGGGACGGCCAAGGGACCGATCCCCACGAAACGCCCGGCGCGATCAACGATCCGGCGCTGTTGGCCCTGTTCAGCAATCAGGCATTGCGGCGGATCATCATCACCGGGCGGCCCGACTTGGGCATGCCCGACTTTGCCGACGACATGGGGCGCGAGGGGGATTTTCACCCGCTCACCGACGACGAGATTTCGGACCTCGTGGCCTTGCTCGCCAGTTGGCGCACGGCCCAGCCGTCGGCCGCGGCGTCAACCGCCCAAACCGATTAGCGATTCGAAACTCACGACGAGACTTTTCGACGAATAGGAAAGATGGAACCCACTTCAACACCAACAACTTCCCAGTCGACAAACGCGGCCGACAGCCGGCGGGGTTTCCTGCGCATACTGGCCGGCGTCCTCAGCACGGTGGCGGCGGCACTGGTGGCCGTGCCGTTCGTTGGCTACGTGCTGGGCATCCGCAAACGCCGGGTGTATTGGGTCGACCTCGGGGCGACCGGCGATTTTGAGCCGAACCAGACGCGGCTCGTGGCGTTCGTCAATCCGCTCGAGCAGCCCTGGGACGGCGTGACCGGGCAGAACGAAGTGTTCGTCCGCTACGAGGGCAAGGGTGCCCGCGGGCGCGATCAGTTTCTCGTGATGATCGTCAATTGCGCCCACCTGGGCTGCCCGGTGACCTGGTTTCCGCAGTCGGAGCTGTTTTTGTGCCCCTGTCACGGCGGCGTCTACTACGCCAACGGTGACCATGCCTCGGGGCCGCCGCCGCGGGGCCTGTATCACTGCGTGTGGCGCGTCCGCGGCGGCAAGCTGCAGATCCAGGCGCCGCACTACCCGACGTTGCACGACACGCTGCGACAGCCGGTATGAACGTGGGGCGGTATGAACGCGGGGAGCATGAATCGCGAGGCATGACGACATGATGCAGTTTCTCAAACATGCCGGAGCGTGGCTCGATCGTCGCCTGGCTTTCAGCGAGGTGATCCTGCCCACGATGCGCCACCCGATTCCGCGCTCGGTCGACGGGCCGTTGGGCTGGTGGTACGTGTTTGGCAGCGCGTCGCTCACGTTTTTGCTGATTCAGATTCTGACGGGCATCGGGCTGGCGATGGTCTATGTCCCCTCGGCCGACAACGCCTACGAAAGCCTGCTGTATCTCGATTACCACCAGCCGCTCGGCTGGTTTTTGCGGGCCCTGCATTACTACGCCGGCTCGGGCATGGTCGTGATGGTGCTGGTGCATATGACGCAGGTGTTCTTGCAAGGGGCCTACAAGTATCCACGCGAGTTGACCTGGATCGTCGGCGTGTTTTTGCTGCTGTGCGTGCTGGGCATGTTCTTCAGCGGGCAGATTCTGCGGTGGGATCCCGATGCGTACTGGGGGCTCGCCGTGGCCGGCTCGATGGCCGGGCGGGTGCCGTTTTTCGGGGCCGACGTGGTCCACTTGGTGCTCGGCGGCGACATCATCGGCGGCGAATCGTTGAGCCGGTTCTTCACGCTGCATGTGTTCGTGATTCCCGGCGCGCTCATCGGCCTGCTGGCGGTCCACCTGTGGCTGGTGTTGAAGTGCGGCATTAGCGCCCCGCCCAAGCCGGGCGACACCGTGAATCCGGTCGTCTACGACCGTCAGTACGAGAAAGAGTTGGCCCGGGGCGTACCGTTCCTGGGCGACGCGTTGCTCAAGGACATTCTGTTTTCGGCTTTTGCCACGATCGTGGTCGTCGTGATCGCCGCGATCGTGGGGCCCAAGGGGCCAACCGCCCCGCCCGACCCGACGATGGGAGGCGCCAATCCTCGTCCCGAATGGCCGTTTCTGTGGCTGTTCGCCATGTTGGCCCTCAGCCCGCGCGACGTCGAGACGTTCATCATGCTCATCTTTCCAGTGGTGGTGATCGTGCGCGCTCTTGCTGGTGCCGTTCGTGAGCAATCGCGGCGAGCGGGCGCCCAGCCGGCGGCCCGTGGCCGTGCTGACCGTGGTAGTGATCTACACCTGCCTGGGAGTGCTGACGTACCTGGGAGCCACGGCTCCCTGGTCGCCAAAGATGCACGCCTGGACCGGCGACCCCGTGCCGGTTTCGATGGTCCAGCGGAGCAGCGTCAAGGAACTCGTCGGTTCGGCCGTGTTCCAATATAAGAATTGCCGCAACTGCCACGCGCTGGACGGCGTGGGCGGACGCCGCGGACCGGACTTGACGACCGTCGGCACGCGGCTCACCCGCGATCAACTGATCGACCAGGTGAGCAACGGCACGCCCGGCGGCGGCTTGATGCCGGCGTTTGGCAAGCAGGTGACGCCGGCCGAGATGACGATCCTCGTCGATTTCCTGGTGAGTCTGCGTCCCGAGGGAGTGCCGCCGGCCGGCTGGGCCGACCCCGGGCCGGCGCTCGGCGAAGCGAAAGCAGTCGGCCACGAAGTCGGCGTCACGTGATGAGTCATGAGTCCGGCGCTCGATGCCTTTCTGCGTTCCTGGCCCTACGAGCCCTGGCTGTGCGCCACGCTGGCGCTGTCGGCGGCCATCTATCTGCGCGGCTGGCGCCGCTTGCATCGGCACGACCCGAGTCGCTGGCACGCGGGCCGAGCGGTGGCGTTCGTCGGCGGATTGACCACCATCTTTCTGGCATTGGCTTCGCCCATCGAATCGTTCGCCGACCTGCTGCTGCAAGTCCACATGTTGCAACACTTGTTGTTGCTGATGCTCGCGCCCCCGCTTGATCTGGCTGGGTGCGCCGCTGATGCCGATGCTGCGCGGGCTCCCCAAGTCGATTCGCACCGTGTGGGTGGCGCCGGTGGTCCGCTCGCCGCCGGTGCGCGAGTTCTTCAGCATGCTCGTGCATCCGCTAGTGGCCTGGCCGGTATTCGTCAGCGTGGTCTGGCTGTGGCATCTGCCGCGGGGCTATGAGCTGGCGCTCGACGACCGCGGCTGGCACGTCGCCGAGCACGCCAGCTTCGTGATCGCCGCCTTGCTGTTCTGGTATCCGGTGATCGCGCCGTTTCCCAGCCGCCCGCAGTGGTCGCGGTGGATCGTGCTGCCGTATTTGATTCTGGCCGACGTGCAGAATACGGTCCTATCGGCCTGGCTGTCGTTTTCGTCCCGGCCGATCTATCCCCATTACACCGAAGTGCCGCGGATCGGCGGCTGGTCGGCGCTGGCCGATCAACACGCGGCCGGCGTGCTGATGTGGGTCCCCGGCTCGATCGCGTTTCTGTTGCCCGTGTTCTGGATCGGCCTGAAGATGCTCTACGGCGGCGAGGCCCGGCGGCCCAGCGCGGCGCCTCGGGCGGCAACCTTGCCGGTGCTGCTGGTCATCACCACGTGCGATTCCGGTTGCGCGTCAACGCGCTCAGCAAGCGGCCGGCGGACCAGCGCGAGTTCGGATCTGTTGAACGCTCCGCTGGTCGGCAGCTTTCTCCGGCGGCGTTTCGCGCGGCCCGTCCTGCAAACGGTCATGCTTATGTTAGCCGCGCTGGTGATTCTCGATGGGCTGTTCGGCCCGCGCAAGGGGCCGGCCAACCTGGCGGGCGTGGCTCCCTGGATTCATTGGCGAGGATTGGTCGTGCTCGGGCTGCTCGTCGGTGGCAATTTCTTTTGCATGGCCTGCCCGTTCACGCTTCCCCGGACGTTGGCCACGCGGTGGCTTCCCGCGGGCCGGGCCTGGCCGCGGCCCTGCGCAGCAAGTGGCTGGCCGTGGCGCTGGTGGGGCTGTTCCTGTGGAGCTACGAAGCGTTTGCCCTGTGGGACAGCCCCTGGCTGACGGCCTGGATCGCGGTGGCCTACTTCGTGGCCGCGCTTGTCGTCGACGGCGTGTTTCGCGGTGCCTCCTTTTGCAAATACGTGTGCCCGATCGGGCAGTTCAACTTCGTGCACGCGCTCATCTCGCCGCTGGAGGTCAAGGTTCGCGAACCGGCCGTTTGCGCCGCCTGCCGAACGCACGAATGCATTCGCGGCTCCGACACCGTGCCGGGCTGCGGCATGAACTTGTTTCAGCCGCACAAGCAGGGAAACCTCGACTGCACGTTTTGTCTCGACTGCGTGCACGCTTGCCCGCATCAAAACGTGGGGCTGTTCGCGACGCTGGCCGGCGGCAGTTTGACCGAGCTGGCGGCGTTTCGCTCCGGCATCGGACGCCTGGTTCGACGCGCCGATATCGCGGCGCTGGTGCTGCTGATGGTCTGCGGAGCGTTTGCCAACGCCGCGGGCATGATCGCCCCGGTGGTCGAGTGGCAGGATGCTTGGCGCGGCCGGCTGGGCGATCCGCCCATGATCGTGGTGATCAGCCTGTACTATCTGGCGGCGCTGGTGGTCGCGCCCCTGGTGCTGGTGAGCGCGGCCGCCGCGATGAGCCGCTGGTGGGGACGGCTGGCGGGCCCGTCGTGGCAGGTGGCCACTCGCTACGCGTACGCGCTTTTGCCGCTCGGCTTCGGCATGTGGCTGGCGCATCATGGGTTTCACCTGTTTACCAGCTATGGCACGATCGTGCCGGTGGCCCAGCGAATGGCGCTCGACTTTCACCTGGCCGATTTCGGTGCTCCCCGGTGGCAACACGCCTGTTGCGCGGCGGTGGCCGATTGGATCGTCCAATTCGAACTGTTGTCGCTCGACGTGGGATTGCTCGCGTCGCTGCTGGTCGGCTACCGCGTCTCGACGGCCGCAGCCCCCACCACGCGGCGGGCGGTGGCCGGCTATTTGCCTTGGGCCGTTTTGATGCTCGCGTTGTTCGCTCTAGGGGTATGGATCGTATTGCAACCGATGCAAATGCGCGGCACGCTGCCCCCAGGCAGTTAGCCGCGGGAGTGAGATCGAGGGCATGACAGGACGCCAACTTCGCATGCGTATGGTGACTATCGAGGCTGGAGGCGTCTTCGGCCCGATTCATGACCATAGAGACAGACCAGGCACCGTCTACATCCTGCAAGGAACGATCACTGACCATCGAAATGGAGTCGCAACGGACTATGGGCCGGGAGTGGGTTGGCCCGAGGACAGGAACACCATACACTGGCTTGAGAACAGAGGAACAGTCCCGGCAGTGGAAATCTCGGTCGATATAGTCAGGCAAGAGTAAGCTCAGGCCCGTCAGTTTACGAGGCCGATACTGCCAAATAAGTAGGAGGGCAACGATGGCCAGGATTACCGGAATCGGCGGTGTTTTCTTCAAGAGCAAAGGCGACAGGGCTGCACTCGCAGCGTGGTATCGGAAGCACTTGGGCATGTCTCTGGAAGACTTTGGCGGCGCCATCCTCAAATGGCCGGACGACAAGGCCGACGGATCAAGGCCTGACGGTGTGGCATGTCGCGGAGAAGGACAGCGAGTGGTTCAGCCCCAGCCATTCTTCCTTCATGATCAACTACCGGGTCGACAACCTCGGGGAGATGCTGGAGCAGCTTGGTGCGGGCGGTGTGGAAGTCGTCGAGGACCAGAATCGCACGAGAACGGCAAGTTTGCGTGGATCATGGATCCAGACGGAAACAAGGTCGAGCTCTGGGAGCCGATGGTCTGGGACGACAAGAACAAAGGGGCCTGAGAGTTCGCCGGAGACTCCGAGACGTGGATACAAATCAAGCCGCCTCACCCTGAGCGAGAGGTCAGCACTGCGCATCGCACTCGTGGTCTTGATCGCCCTGCACGGCCTGATCCCTTTGGCTCCTCGCGGCGGTTTGTTGATCGCTGGCGCTGTCGGCCTCGTTCTTGGCGTGCCGTGGTGGCTGTCACTCTATACAGGGAGGATCACATGACCATTACCCACTCCATTGACCACACCCACCGATACATGAAGGCTACTGCAAGTGGGCCGGTCGATTGGGAAGATGCCCGGACCCATCTCATGGCCGAGCGCCGCGAGGGCGGGCTGAGTTACGCCGAGCTTATCGACGCGCGTTCGGCGACCCCGACATGGTCTACAACCCAGGCCCGTGAAATCGTTGGCCTGCTGAAAACATTAGGCCAGGAATCGAGGCTCGGTCCCACGGCGGTAGTAGTCTCCAGCGATCTTGCCTATGGGATGATGCGCATGCTTGAGATTTTGCTTGAGGACGTGTGTATCGTGCGACCTTTCCGCGACTGTGACGCGGCTGAGGAATGGCTCCGGGGATTGCCTCAGTCTGCCACCTAAAAACATGCTGTATGGTCTGATTAGAGACGGAAAAAGCACTGATTTTGCGGTCATCTCAGAGGTGACTTTCGCCGCCTTTGAAACGCTGGAGATTAGTCCCCGAAGGCGTTCCCCTCGAAGTGTTCTGCGTCCTTTCCTTTGACGGACATATTCCGCAAGGCAATGCCCTGTTTCATGAAGGAGAAACAGCAAATGGCTAACGAATCGCGCCAGAGTCCGGCTAACCGCAGCAAGGGAGCCTTGTCGGCGCTGGATGACCTCTCCGTTCAGCCCTCGCATGACCAAGTGGCAACGGTACTCGGCCCATCCATGCAGGCGTGGTCGGACCTTGAAGGCTGGCTGAACAAGTCAGCGGGAATCGACAACTGGGCATGGGGCTCCTCGGGCAAGAAATATGGCTGGGGCCTGCGCGCGCGAACGGGCAAGCGCAACGTCGCCTATCTGATACCTCAACATGGGTCGTTTCTCGTCGGCCTCGTCCTCGGCGATCGTGCGGTCCAGGCTGTCCGCGAGTCGTCGGTGTCCCAGGCCGCGCTGGACCTCGTGGCAGGCGCCAGGCGATACGGTGAAGGCACCGGATTCAGGGTTCCGGTCACGTCAGTGGAAGACCTCGAGGACATCAAGATCCTCATCACGATCAAAGTCACCCACTGACGATTGGGCTTTCCCGTTCCCTGGGCGGGCGAAGGGGAACACATGAACTTCACCGTCCAGTTTCCTGAGGGCACGGATCCCGCCGGCCACCTTTGCAGCTGAACCATTCGATGGACCCATTGGGAGGACATATGCAGCCGGTAATGGAACACGCACTGAGGACAACGTGGTTAATTCTTGGACTATATTGGGTATGGAGCTCAAGGCGCATCAAAGCCACCAGCCAAAAGGAGTCATTTCCCAAACGATTGGCTGCCTATTACTTCCCCTTGGTGGCCGCTGGCGCTTTATTAGGCCCCGGCGGTTTTTACGGAGACTATTGGCTTCATCATCGTTTCATGCCCGAGTTTGGGTTGTTCGAGTCTGTTGGCTTAGTTCTTGTTATTGCCGGCGTTTCATTTGCATGTTGGGCGCGCTACACGCTTGGCCGCAACTGGAGTATCGCTGCTCAACTCAAGCACGAGCATGAGCTGATTCAATCTGGCCCGTATCGTTTTGTCCGTCACCCTATCTACTCCGGGCTGTTGCTAGCTTTCCTGGGGACGACGGTGATGATTGGTGAGTGGCGTGCACTGCTTGCGTTCGCAATCATCCTCATCTCCTTCTTGTACAAATTTCGCGTGGAGGAACGCCTGTTACGCATGCATTTTGGGGACGCCTATCTTCAGTATGCCTCCCGTACTAAAGCGTTGGTGCCTGTCGTCTACTGAGATGCGGCCTGGCACAACCCTAGCAATCGGATCACGATTGTGCCTGCGTCTCTGGATCGGGAAAAGATTGACTGTGATTGATCAATGGGGGATCATCAATTCGCCATCGGTGGCAGCCTTGGTATCGGGAACGATCAACCCACCGAAGGGGTGCGCCGATTCTTCCGGTCCTGGTCACATGTGAGTGCGGTTTTCACGGTGGGATTTCCCGGCAGCTACAGGTTCGAGGGAGACCTTTCCGGTGTCGCCACGGCCGAACTGTACATTCTAAATCTCGACACGCACGAAAACCTGATTGTTTCCCTTGATCAAGGCGGATCTGTCTATACTGGGACCTTTGTTGTGGCTGGAAGGTATCGCTTTGACCTGTCCCTATCGCAGATTATTGCTTCTGATATTGTCATCGATCGTGCGGCTGCCGTTGATATCTGTTTTGTGATGCAACGTGACGAAACAACCGCATCGGAGCCCAGGGCGTGGGGGGATCGGAAGGCGATCTATCGATAGGTGAATGGCTTTGAACGTGAACCAGTCAAACCCAAAGCTCGGTTTCAACGCGACCTGGTCGATGGCAGTTGGCGGTATGGTCGGCGGCGGTATTTTCTCAACACTCGGTGTGGTTGTCGGAATCGCAGGTGCATGGGCATGGCTCAGCTTCCTCGCCGCGGGTCTCATCGCACTTGCCGCAGGATATAGCTACGTGAAGCTTGCCGCTCATTACGGCGAAGGGGGCGGGGCGTTTACCTTTCTCCGAGAGATCAATGCCGATGGGTTCGCCGGCAGCCTCTCGTGGGTGCTCATCGTTGGGTACGTGCTCACAAATTCGGTGTATGCATTCACTTTCGGGCAGTATCTAGGAAATGTCGTGGGGCTCGGGCCATGGTTTCCACATCTTGCCGGCATTGCCATCATGGCTCTGTTTATCGGAGTAAACCTGCGGGGAGTTGGAGAGGCTGGTGGCGTCGAAGTTTTTCTCGTTTGGTTCAAGCTCGCGGTGCTAGTTGGGCTGGCGGGCTGGGGGCTTGCGCAGTGGGATCCGCCGATGCTATCGCGGGGCGTGCAGGGCACTGGGATCGGGGCAGCGCTGCTCGGCGCGGCGTCGGTGTTCATGGCCTACGAGGGATTCCAACTGCTGACCTACGATTACAAGGACATCAAGACTCCGCAGAAGACGTTGCCCCGCGCCGTGCTCTGGGCGATTGCCGTTGTGATCGTGGTCTACATCGTCGTTGCCCTTGGTACGGCCACCCTGATCGGAGCGGACCAGGTTGTGCGGCACAAAGAAGTCGCGCTGGCCATTGCGGGACGCCAAGCGTTCGGAACCATCGGCCTCGTCGTCGTCACGATTGCGGCGGCATTCTCCACGGGGTCGGCCATCAACGCCACGCTCTTTGCCACAGCACGACTGGCAAGCAAGGTAGCCGAGGATGGGGAGTTGCCGGCCACGATGGATCACAAGAATGCGGCAGGCATACCAAATCGTGCGGTGATCGTGCTTGGTGCGGCGGCAGCGATCCTTGCCGCTGTGGGAACGCTCACCACCCTTGTTGAGGCCGCCAGTCTCACCTTCCTTTTCACCTTTGTCGTCGTGTGCGGACTCGCATTTTATCAAGGTGCAGGCGTGCGGGTCATTACAGGATTTGGTGTGTTGGCCGGAGCCACAGCTTCAGTCGCCCTTATTGTTCGTTTGATTGAAACTGACCCGTTGGCACTCGTTTTCCTGGGGCTTCTGGTTCTTTTGGCCGTGTTAGGCCGACCGGTATTGCTCCATCACGTCAGGACGGAAGGCCGTTAGGCGCTGTATGAAACGCGAGAAGCAGGACATTCCGCCGGAACGAGGGCGCCAGTTTGGCATGTTCGCGCAGGCGTCTGAAGGGACATTGCGATGGGCTGAACGTCATGGCATCCCGCTGGAACATATTGAGCCCGTAGTTCCCTTTGTGGAGACTGACTGGAGCCTGGACGCGTGGCTTTTTCTTGATACCGAGGACCGGATCCGGCGATATCAGTTCGATGGAACAGCGGACGAGGTGGCTGCCCAGTTTCTGGCACATCTTGCGGGCGTTGGGTATCCAAAAGAGTGGTTGCGGCTGGTTACTTGTCACTTTGGATCAAGGGAGATAGTAGATCGTGACTATGAAGGCAGTTATGCCCTGTTCCTCAGGTAGTGGCGGCCCTGCGCCGAGTAGGGCGCAGTAGATTGATGTTTCGGTCTTTGAAACTGCGTTGGCTCTGGTTTCTCCCGAAATTCAGCAGGGGGAATCCATTTTGAGTCTGTGGAACTATGTTGCTTGGTCTCCGTTATCGCCGCAACTCCGGAGCATGGTATTCGCCGTGAGTCGATTGGCATCGACGCCGGGATTATCTGGAATTTCCGTGGCTCCTTCGATTCAACCTAGGGTCGAGCCCATCATTTTCCCCAGTGTTGGGTCTTGTTCTCTCCCGTATGTTTGTCAGATATACGGATAGTTCTAGGGGGCTTACATGGACAGTTTTCGGCAATGGATCATTCCGGCGGCTTTGATGGCCATGGGGGTCTTGGCGGGGTGCAGTGATAACGATCCGTCCAGGCCGAATGATGATCGCGATGCCCTGGTCGTGGTCGAGTTCAATAACTACTCCGGTTTCGGCCAAACTCGAGAGGGTTACGTATTCGCTTCTGATCAAGACGGGCGAGTCCTGGATTGCCGGCATTGGGACAGCACATCAAGAGTCACGCTCAGGAATTCTGAAGTTCATCCGGAATATGTTGCCCTCTCGTTGTTCGAGAAGTTGGGGAATAATGTGTCATTGACCACGAAGAATTCTGTTGCGGTAGGGACAACGCAAACGTATCCGGCTATTCCTCGGCCGGAAAAATCTGGGACGGCACGGATCGAACTCCTTCATCGACCTGAAGTTTCACGGTTTATGGTGTCAGGGAGTTATATCACTTGGATGGGGGACCTTACGCCGCCGCCGTCCATTTTCATGGACATCAACGGGGAAACTACGGATATCTACGCCATGATGGTCCCCGTTGTGGGACGGCCACTTGGGGGATGGGTGAGAAGAGTACGAGCTGGTGATGTCGCAACCATTGACTTCGACTCCATTGTCGAGGTGTCGCCGCTTGGCGCCTTCGGTATCAAACTGCCGTCCGGGGCCCACACAAGTTACTGTGCGGTGTGGGCCGAGGTGAACTTTGGAGACGGACCTCATCGCCTGATGTTTGATCGAACGGGGGTTACGGGTGCGGGCTCCGATTCGTTGACCCTCTATCTTCCTTTTCTCGATCCGTCAGCGCTCTCCTTTGAGATCGATCAGACATACCCGGGAAGCACCTACAGGTCCTACCAGCAGAGAATTGAGGGGCACTTCCCCGGTGTCGTCGAGAATCTGGTAGGCGATATTTTGGTCGAGAGTGCAAGCCCCGACAGCGTGGCGGTATCGGCGAGTTTTGGGTGGGATCGGTACCAGATCTATTGGGCTCAGGATGCTGGTTTACATGCTTCGTGGCAATTAACGGGGCCCGCATTGAGCCTGGAGTGGGGGCTGCCTGAGATTCCCGGTGATGTCTCAGCTTTGTTCCCTGACATTCAGCGTGAGGATTTCACCGCAACGTCCGTGGAGCTCTATCAGGATTCCCCAGATGGAACGGTGAGGTCACAGAGGGTATGGTTGTCGCCTTCCCTCGACGTTGCCGGAATCGAGTGGTTGGGCGATCGGCCGGGAGAATACGACGGAAGGTGGGGCGAACGGTGAAAATGTCTCGAAGGTTTGGTATGGGGTTCTTGGTGCTCCTGTTTGGCGTGGCAGGGCATGGATCCGCATGCGCCCAGCTGCCCGAGGACCTGGGAAATATTGACGACGCCAAGATTGTGTTGGTAACCAACGGTGGATTCGGTGGCGGCAAGTCGACCATCGAATTGGGGGGAAAGGGAATGGGGAGCGTTGTTACCCTTTCGCTTCCAACAGCCCCTGAGCCAACCACAATCAAGCGCGTGGTGAAGTATTCCTCACTGGAATTTCTTTCCCTTCTCAGCCAATTTTTTGATGATCATTTCTTTGATCAGCCCGAACGAATGAATGGGCGATTGGACCTCGAACTGAAAGACGACGGACGACTTGTTGCCTCTCGACAAGCAGTGATTGACGGGGGCGCAGGAACGCTGACAATCACACTGGGTGAGTACAGAAAATCACTCAGGTTTTCACTTGCAACCGGGATGTCCCCCTTGTGGGTCAAGGACCTGTCGAACAGAGTCGTGATCTTTGCCGAAAAGCATGTGGAAGGCGATGAGGGTCTATACAAGAGAAACGTAGAACCGCTCACCATTGGTGACACCTTTACGATCATGTCAAAAATCCTCGGCGAAGAGCGCCGGATCAACGTTTACGCTCCGGCTGCCTACGCGGCAGCGGAGAAGGATAGTTTTCCGGTTCTGTATATGCCTGACGGTGGGCTAGGGGAGGATTTCCTGCACATTGCCGGCCTGGTGCAGATTTCGTCGCTGAACGGCACGATGCGGCCCTTCTTGCTTGTCGGAATCGAAAACACCCAGCGTCGCCGGGACCTGACGCCACCGACGTCCACGGAATCAGACCGTGAAATTGCGCCGCAAGTCGGGGGTTCGGCTGCCTTTCGGTCCTTCATACGAGACGAATTGATGCCTGCAATCGACGCGGCTTACAGAACAACCGGCGAACCGGCGATCGTCGGAGAGTCTCTGGCGGGGCTGTTTGTTGTCGAGACGCTTCTGGTCGAGCCGCAGTTGTTTGACACCTACATTGCGATCGATCCCAGCCTTTGGTGGGATGGAGGGCGCCTCGTCGATACCGCCGTTTCTCTCCTTTCTGGTCAGTCTGTTGCGGAAAAATCGCTTTATCTCGCGGTGAGCAATCAGGGGGAACTCGCGGCTTCTGGTAAGCTGCTCGCGTCCCTCCTGCAAATGGATGTACCGAACCTGAAATTGGCGTATGCCGAGTTTCCGAACGAGACCCATCTAACGATCTATCAACCCGCGGCCTTGGCGGGGTTCAGGACAGTTTTTGCTCCTGCAGCAGGCCAATAGTTGGTGGTCCGCACTACTGGATGGTTTTGGGAAGGGGAAGGAGACGGGAAAGCTGCATTACTGGCCATCTTTGCTGTGTGTTTTCGTGGAGGTCGCAATGAATATTTAACGGCCCGGTTTGGCGGCTTGGGAGTTCTGTTCCTTTATTCCACACAATCAGTGGTCCAGGTGACCATCGAAAGTAATGAGGCAAATCGTTCCGCATCGCAACCCAGCCAGGAGGCCTATGTCCAACGAGCACCACGAACGACGGTTCCACGGTGAGGCCGACCGCCTAAGGTCGCCAGAGAGGGTCAGCCTCCTGGAGGTTGACCGGGTCGTGACCCTTGCCGCGAAGGGCTTGGCCTCTCCCCGTGTCCTGGATATCGGCACTGGTACTGGGGTTTTCGCGCAGGCTTTTGCAGCGATGGGCTTTGATGTCGTGGGGATCGACGCCAATCCCAGCTTATTGGAGGTTGCCAGACAGCTGGTGGCGGGCGCCGAGTTCAAGGAATCCGTGGCCGAGGCGATTCCATACGGCGAGGGGACATTCGATCTCGCGTTCCTGGGGCACGTGCTCCATGAGGTGGATGATCCGCTGGCGGCTCTCCAGGAAGCGCGGCGTGTTTCGACGAAGAGAGTCGTTGTTCTGGAGTGGCCGTACAAGCAAGAGGAACAGGGACCGCCACTGGAGCACCGTCTGAAACCCGAGCAGGTTGTGGAACTGGCCGCACGGGCCGGGCTGGGTAAGGTGGAACACTCGAACATGACCCACATGGACCTTTATCGCATGGCGGTGAAGGCATAGAGCGCATAAACCGCAGGTTGAATATTTACCCATCAAATATCATTTTGCTCAACCAGACGGTTGGGTGTTAACCCCCTCTTTATCATTCGGTGTGAATTTCCCTCAGGCATTCCCGAAAGGACGCCATGGGTGAGGATCGTTCAGGAATGAAGCTCGGTCCCAGGAGAACCGGCGGGTGGATTCTATTTCTCAGCTTGGCCGCGGCGACTCTCACGGGGTGGATTTCCGCGCCTGCCGCATTGGCATTGGGTGTGGTGTTTGCCCTGGTCTTGGGCAACCCGATGCCGGACGCCAGTCACAAGTGGTCGAAAATCCTGCTCCAGTGCTCCGTGGTCGGTCTCGGGTTTGGCATGAACCTCGGGGCGGTGTGGGCTGCCGGTCGCACGGGCTTCGGTTTCACGGTGGCCACGATTTTCGGCACCCTGCTTGTGGGTCTATGCCTTGGCCGCTTCCTGAAGGTCGAGGCTCAAACATCGTTGCTCGTCTCGGCCGGTACGGCAATTTGCGGCGGCAGTGCGATCGCCGCAGTTGGCGCCGTGATCAACGCCGACAAGAAGGCCATGTCGGTATCCCTCGGCACCGTATTCATTCTCAACGCGGTGGCCCTCTTCACGTTTCCGGTTCTGGGCCAAATGTTGGGCATGGATCAGCATCATTTCGGATTGTGGGCGGCCATTGCCATTCATGACACCAGCTCCGTTGTCGGGGCGGCTGCGAAATACGGCAACGAGGCGTTGAAGCTTGCGACGACTGTGAAACTGACTCGGGCGCTGTGGATATTCCCCATCGCCTTGGGCCTGTCCCTCAAGAGGGGTAAAACGGGAGGCAAGGTCACTTTTCCCTGGTTTATCCTCCTTTTTCTGTGTGCCGCAGCCATACGCACCCTGCTGCCGCAAGGCGCCGTGGCGTATGACGCGGTTCAACATGCCGCCAAGTTGATGTTGATCCTGACGCTGTTCCTCATCGGCTCAGGGCTTTCCAAAGAGGCGATCCGGTCGGTGGGAATCCGACCGATGGTCCAAGGTGTTTTGCTTTGGTTGGTCGTTTCGGTGAGCGGGCTAACGGCCGTGAATTACTTGGTGCGGTAACCAACAGTTGTGCCTCTGAAATTGTGTCTAACGATCTTTCCTGGCCGCCGTAGGCTGGGCATGATCAAGCCGTCCGCTTGGCGAACCCGCGTACGGCCGTGGTAAAGACCACCAGCCCGATCCCCGCCAACGCTGTGATCTGCGGCCACAGGTCCGCCAGGCCCGCACCCTTGAGGAAGATGCCGCGCACGATCTCCATGATGTAGCGCACCGGGTTGGCGTAGGTCAGCAGCCGCGCCCAGGCAGGCATGTTGGCAATGGGATAGAAGAACCCGCTCATGAGGATGCCGAAGATCAGGAAGAAATACACGGTGAACATGGCTTGCTGCTGGGTCGAGGAGACGGTGGAGGCCAGGAGGCCCACTCCCAGGGTTACCAGCAGGTAGGCCGCCATGCAGAAGGCCAGCAGCGTCAAGGAACCGTGGACCGGGAGTTTGAACCAGATAACGCCCAGCAAGGTGGCGACGAAGAGGGCCAGGTACGAGAGAAGGGCGAACGGCAGCACCTTGCCTGCCGCCAGCTGCCAGGGCTTCAGGGGGGTGACCATGAGCTGCTCGAGGGTGCCGATTTCCTTCTCGCGCACCACGGCCATCCCTGAGAGCATGGCGCTGATGATGGTCACCAGGATGACCAGAATGCCCGGCACCATGTAGACCCGGCTGAGCATTTCAGGATTGTAGAAGAAGCGGCTGATCGCCTTGACGTGCGCCGAGCGGGGAAGGTGGCCGGATGCGGCGCCCAGGCGCAGGGCTTCCTGCCGCAAGATGCGCGAAGCGTAGCCCGCGGTCTTTCCCGCGGCCGCGCTGTTGATGCCGTCGATGGCGATTCCCACCGGCACCGATCGGCCGGCAGCCAGATCCCGCGCGTAGCCCCTGGGGATGCTCACCGTCAGGTCGGCCTTGTCCTGATCCAGCAGGAGCTGGAGGTCGGCGGTGCCGTGAGCCGTTGGTCCGGGCACGAAGGTGGTGGTTGCCAGGAAGGCGTCGGCAAGGGAGCGGCTCTCGGCGGTGTGGTCCTCATCCAGGAACGACACCGGCACCCGCTCCAGGTCCAGGTTGGCCGCCGAGCCGAGCACCAGCAGCTGGAGGATCGGCATCGCGAAGATCATCCGCAGCATGGCCCGGTCACGGCGGATCTGCCGGAACTCCTTGCGAATCAAAAAGACGAGGGCGCGCATGGCGGTCCTTTCCCTTCAGTCCTGCTGCCGGCCGAAGCGGAGCGATGCCAAAACGAGCAGCCCCACGGCCATGATCAGCATCACCCCACCCTCCAGC
>CAVQEL010000015.1:0-16331 GCA_963711515.1 uncultured Planctomycetota bacterium
CTATGTCCCTGTTGCTCGAGTTCAGTTACGTATTGCTGATCTGGGCCGACAGGTATCGCCGGCGAAATTCGCCCAGGGTCTGCCGGGCTTCGTCCGGCTTGCCCGCGCATCCAGCAGACTGCCAGCGACAGCGATAGCGCCGGTTCGAGCCGCGCGGCGGCCTGCGGCGACTCGCTCAACCGATCGAAGCACATGGCCGCCGCCAGCGGGCGGTTCTCGTCCATATAGTGGCGACCCAACAGGAACGTGGCCTCGGCGCCGGCTTGTGTATGAAAGAAGCGTCGCGAGACCTCGGCCACCTGCGCCAGATCGCCCGCGGCCGCGGCCTCTTTGAGCAGCTGGCGCGCCCGGGCTCCGAATTGCAGCTCGTAGGACTCGCGCCCGTCACCCGGCAATCCTCCCAACAGCCGACCACTTTCGGCCTTCAGGCTGCGATAGACGGGTCCGTTGGCGTCGGGCTTGAAGAAGAAGTCCTCCGGACTCTCCAGCAGCGACCCCAACAGTCGCACGGCCTCGCCGTAGCGCTTCTGGCCGATGAGTTCGCCGGCCATTTCGAGCCGGCGTTTGGCCTGGCGATCGGGGGGAAGAAAGACGCCATCGAGCCCCAGTTCCTCATCAGAAACCTGGGTCGCATTGCGCAGAGCACCGCCGGGCGCGACTCGGATGCGGATTCCGGGGGGAACGGCCGGCCGTTGCGCCTCGACCGTTTGGGCCAGAACCAAAACGCTTAAAAGTCCCCAACCGACAGCGGCCGCCAGCGGGCTGCACACTTTCCGTCGCTTCATGGTGTCTCCCTTACACCGGGTCCTTTTGCGGCCATTCGCGACGACTCCGTCCGCCACGCCTTTTTTGCTCCCGGCGCAAAGGCCCGAGGCCGCCGCTCGCGCCACAAGCGGCCGCGTGTCGAGTGGTTCTAGCTCAGCCGTGACCATCGCACGCCTGGTAAGCCACTCTTGCCGAATACTTCTCCCGACTCCGCCTCAAAGCACTGATAGAGCGCTGGGCCCTCATCAGCACAATTTATCTTAGCGTGCCGGCGGCCTGTTCACAAGTATTGGCCACCGTGCGGTTTAAAACGACAAATGGGGGTTCTCGTGCCGAACCTCGGCGAACAGGCGATGCACCCTGTTCTGGCAAAGCGATCTTGGGGACTCGGATTCCGACGCGTCGCATCAAGCATCGGCCCGCGCGACGCAGGCTCCCTGACGCGTTGCGCGGCTTGCGAGGGTTGTACCACGGTGGGGCGGCCAGCCGTCGTGCCCGGTCGTCATGGGCTTAGCGGATGGGCCGGCAGAGACAATCGGCCACCGTCAGAATGGGTTGGAGCCGCGGGGGGCAAGTTGGGGTGCCGTGGCCGTTTTTTCGGGTGTTTTCCGCGAAAATGGGGGTTTTGTGGCTTGCAATTTTAGTTAGGTCGATTTTAATCATCGCGTCCTTTCAGCGAGGACCCGCGTACTTTAACCTCTAGCAAACCCACAAGGAGGGTCAATCATTATGGCGAAAGCCGCAACGGCCGCGAAGAAAGCTCCCAGCAAGTCGGAAGTCACCAACAACATTGCCGAAGAGACCGGACTGACCAAGAAACAGGTCGCCGCCGTGCTGGAAGCTCTTGGTGGCGAAATCAAAAAGAGCCTGTCGAACAAGGGTCCCGGCGTGTTCGCGATCCCCGGCCTGGTGAAGATCGAAAAGAAGAAGGTCCCGCCGCGTCCGGCTCAGAAGAACGTTCCCAATCCATTCAAGCCCGGCGAGTTCATGGACCGTCCGGCCAAGCCCGCCAGCGTCAAGATCAAGGTGCGGGCCCTGAAGAACCTGAAAGACATGGTCTAGCGGGCGGCCCACGCCGGTCGCGAATAGCCGCTAGAGCGACGAGATACCTTACGGCCGCTCGTCCAGATCCGCTATGCCGCACGTGTTCACTGGGTGAACGGCAAGCGAGTCTGGGCGAGCGGTTTTTTTGTCGCGCGGCGCCGTAGCCGGTCGTATCACCTGCCAGCAGGGTGCCGGCCGCGGGTTAGCAGGCCATTGAAATATTCAACGGGCTGCGCGATCGCATGGATGCGATCTCAAAATGACGACGTAAGTCGCTATTTTGCGAGCCGTGCGGAGCTTTGCTACGCACCTGGCGAGGTTGAAATAAGCCACGATGGCTTATTTCAACGTGCCGTTAGCGTGGACGTAATTTAGAACGAGGCGGTCCCCCGCGTCGCGAGTCCATGCGGATCAAATCGGCGAGGCTCAGCCCACCCAATTCATCGGTAAACCACTCGGCATTTTGACGACACAACTTGTTGACGCGCGAGATCGCCTTGCGATGTGCGCTGCAAGGTGACACCAAGACCGTCGGCTCGGGCGAGTTCTCTACGCCGCGCACGATGTCGAGCACGGTGATCTCGCGGGGTTGCTTGGCCAACGAATAGCCGCCGCCCGGGCCGGACGTGCCGCGCAGTAGACCGGCGTCCACTAGTTTGCGCAACACGCGGTACAAAAATCGCGGCGGAAAGTGGCAGCCCCGCGCGATGCGGGCCGCCGTGACAGGTCCGTCGCGCGCCTGCGCTTGGATCTGCAACAACACGCCAATGCCATAACCGACCGACAGCGTTAGTTTCATCCGGGTCTCCTCCGCCTGAAAGAAGCCCACGATGGACGACCATCCGCCGAAGTGTTGCTTCGACGGCCGACAATGTCCCCTTCCATTGCCCGGTGTCTGCATCTAATCGGATGCGAAGCTGCCCGAAAAACAAAACTCCAGAGATTTGAAGTTCGGCCTAGAAACTGTGAAATGACCGCCGCGCGAATGGCTGAGCAAGCTGTGTCGATTCAATGCGCGGTGGTAATATTGTACCGAAGAAGTGAAGAAACGCAATCTGAACTATCCCAACTCCCTTACGCGCCTCGATCGGGTCCATCGTCGCGGCCCGTACCGCCGGATACAATCCGAACGCGACGCCGACGGCGACCGAGATCACTAGCGCCAGCGGAATCGACCAGCCGACGATCTCCGGCTGCACATTGCGGACCACCTCGGGCAGGTTTTGCATCGCGGCCGGAAACACCTTGGCCAACAACGTGCGCACCGATCGAGTGACCGGTGGCAGACCAGGCCGACCCCCACACCGAACAGCCCTCCCACGATCGACAGCACGATGGTCTCAACCAGGAATTGCCGCGCGATGTCCTTGCGCCGCGCCTCGACCGCTCGCCGGATGCCGATCTCGCGCGTCCGCTCCATGACGGTGGCCAGCATGATGTTCATGATGCCGATGCCACCCACGACCAAGGAAATCGCCGCGATGATGCCCATGAAAACCATGAACATCAGGCGCGTCGTGCGCGCCTGCTCCAGCAATTCTAGGGGCACAGTGACTCCATAATCTCCGTCGCGATGAAACTCCGCCAGCGTAGCTTGCACCACGTCGGCCGTTTCCAGCACGCTGTCGACCGACTTAACCCGTAAGGTGATCTGGCTGATTTCGAGCGACTCTCCCTCGTACGAGCCGCTGCGGCGCGTGACCACCGAGTCGCCGATCCGGGCCCACAGCTCGTTGATCGGAATATAGACGTCGCTGGAATAATCCTGTGCCGCCAGCGAGCCGCCGATGCCGGCCGAGGGGGCCCGCGGCGCCGCCACGCCAACGACCACGTAATACAGGTTTTCGACGCGCAGCGAGCTTCCCAGGGCGTCCTCGACCGGGAATAACCGCTGGGCCGTCTCGGCCGCCAGCACGCAGACGTTCCGCTTGAACTCGAGATCGGCATCTGACAAGAACCGGCCCCGGTCTATGTCGAGGTGATTCACGGCGGCAAACTCGGGCGTACAGCCGACCAGCCGACCGTCGACCAGCCGGTCTTTGCGTCGAAACTCGCGCTTCAACTCGCGCACGGGCAGGGCCCGGTCGATCGTGGGGATCGTTTCCTGCAAACGCTCGAAGTCGCGCCGCGTGAGCCCGTACTTGACGACGCCGCGCGGCTTGGTATCGACGGATTCGCGACGCGGCTTGATCGAGCGGACGATGATGTTGTCGGCGCCGAGGCTTTCGATCTGGCGCTGCGCGGCCGTGGAGATTCCCTGGCCGATGGCCAGCAACCAGATGACGCTGGCCACGCCGACCAGGATGCCCAGCACCGTCAAACTCGACCGCAGGGGATGCAGCCACAAGCTCCGCACGCCGACGAGCCAGATGCGGAGCGACATGCCCCTCATAACCCTGCGCCTCCGCCGGCGGTCGACACGTGCGTCAACCGTTCGCTTTTCTCGCCGGCGGGCTGTTTCGCTTCGCCGGGCACGTGGGCCACGGCCAGGTCGTCCAGATCCAAGTCAGCCAGTCGGGGGCGCGGATTCAACACCACCTCGTCGCCGACGGCGAGGCCCTGCCGGACGACGATAAATTTTTCGTTGGTCGAGCCGACCAGCAGTTGGCGCGGTTCGAGCTTGCCGGCGCCGCGCTTCAGGCAGTAATACTTGCCGGACTTTTCGACCACGGCCTGGATCGGCACTTGCAGGGCATCGGGAATGGTTTCCACGCGGATGGCCACACGCGCCGTCATGCCCGGTCGCAAGCCGGCGGGGGGATCGACCACCTCGACGATCGCGGCATATTCCTTCACGCCGGCGTTGAACCAGTTGTCCGGCTCGGGGTATTCGTTGACGCGCTTGACTTTGCCTTCCAGCTTCGCGTCGGGCAGCCCTTCGATCTCGATTTTGGCCGGCATGCCGGCTTTGATCTGGTCGATCCGCGATTCCGCCACTTTGGTCACGACCTGCATGTGCGCGGGATCGGGCAGACGGATCACGACGCGCTGTTCGTGCACGACCGCGCCTTGCTTGATCTGATACTCGGCGCTTCCCCAATCGTCACGATCGTGGTCGTAGATCACTTGCCCGTCGACGGGTGCCTTGACGACGCACTTGGTGATCTGATCGTCCATCAATTTCAGTTTCTGCTGCTCGAGCGCCAGCTTGGCTTCGTCGCTTTTGAGTTTCGCCTCGCAAGTCTTGACCTTCGAGTCGAGCTCCGAGATCTTCTTGGGCTTCGTGTACTCCAACAGCGAGTTGAGCTTGACCTTGGCCGCCCGCAAGTCGGACTGGGACTTGGCCAGCCGGAACTCGTCGCTTTGCAGTTGCAGCTTGGGGATGTAGCCGCGGCGCAGCATTTTCTTGCTGTGGGCCACGCTTTCCTCGGCGTGCGTGACGGCCTGGCTGGCGATGAGCAGTTCGCCGTTGATTTTCTCGCGCTCCGTTTCGAATTCGCCGAATTCGTACTCTTTGCGCGAGATCACCGCGGTTTCCAGGTCGTTCTTCGACTGGGCCGCCGTCGCCTCGGCGGTGCCGACGTTGATCAGTTGCGTCGTCCGCTCGGATTGCAGGGCCGCGTCGTCGAAGCGCACGAGAAAGTCGTCTTTCTTGACGATCGTTCCCTCGGGCACGATCTCGATGATTTTCACGCCGTTGGTGCCGGCGGTGCGCGATTGCACCTCGCAGCGGATCAGCACGGAATTGGAGCTTTCCAGCTCGCCGCGCTCGCTGACGTCGTGCTCGAACGTGCCGCGCACGACGCGCTCGACAAGCCCCGCGTCGCCGGCGCCGGCACCGCCAAAGGGTTGCACAAACCACACGACCGAAGCAAGACCGGCCGTGCCGGCGACGGCAGCGAAAACCAGGAGTTGACCGGCCACGGCGCCACGGCGGCTGGGCGTCTTCAGGCGCAATGGCTGGCCGGTTCGGTTGTGACGCATGGCCCACCTCTTGAACAGAGAGAATCCGCTTGCCGCACGACCGACGGTCGAAAAGATGCTGCCGTCACTCGGCGGACCACACTGTTCCCCAGGCGATATTGTAACCGCCTGTTTGGGGCATGTCACGGCGATTCAAATCGTCGAATGCCGGCACGCTGCCGACGCGGTTGCCCGCTCGGTTTGTCACGCAGGCCATCGCTCGACCACAATAGGGCCATGACCGAAGATAGGCTACTCGCCACCCAGCAGTTGTTCCGCGACGGCCAGCACGCCGCCGCCGCCAGGCTCTGCCAGCAGTTGCTCGACGCCAACCCGCGCAATGCCCGCGCTTGTCATTTGCTCGGGCTCATCCACCTGCAACAGGGCGAAGCCGCGCGTGGCCTGGTTCTGTTGACCCGGGCCGCCGACGCCGATCCCAACTACGGGCCGGCGCACGTCGACCTGGGTCGCGTATTGCTCCAGCACAATCAACCGCAGGCGGCGTATCCGCATTTGGAAGCCGCCGTGCGCATGCATCCGGACGTCGCCGAGTTGCGGCGCAATTTGGGAAACGCGTTGCACGGCCTCGGTCGGTTGGCCGAAGCCCGGGACGCTTATCTCGCAGCGCTAGCGATCGAACCGGCGCTGGCTTCGGCGCAAGCCAACCTGGCCATGGTCCATTTGCAGGAAGGCGCGCTCGACGAGTCGCTGGTCTGGCTGCAACGGGCCGTTGAAGCGCAGCCCGACAATCCCATGTTCTGGGAGCAACTCGCCATGCTCCACCAGCGGCGCGGCGAATTTTCCGCGGCCGACCGCGCTTGGCAACGCATTCTGGGACTTCGCCCGGCGCACCCCCGGGCTCACCTGGCCGTCGGCGCGGCACTCGAACGCAAAGGCCGTCTGGACGAGGCCGCCGAGCATTACCGCGCCGCTCTGCAACTGCAAGCGGGCCTGTCTGAGGCTCACGCCGCGCTGGCCCGGCTGCACGAACAGCGCGGCGAATTGACACAAGCCGAACAAGCGATTCGCCGCGGCCTGGCAATCGAGCCGGGGGCCGCGAACCTGCACGTAGCACTGGCCCGGGTGCTGCGAGGCAAGTTACCCGACGGCGATTTTGCGGCGCTGGATGCGCGGATCGCTGAATCGAGGGTCAACGATCCGTCGCGGGCGCGCCTGCTTTTCGCCCGCGCTTTGGCGCTCGATGCGCGCGGCGATTATCACCGGGCGGCCGAATCGGCCAACCGCGCCAATGCGCTGACACTGGACGTGGAACGTCGCGCGGGTCGCGCTCACGACGGCGCGGCGTTCGAGCAGTTTGTCTCCGGCTTGTTGGCCGCGTTCGACGAACGATTCTTTACCCGCACGCAAGGCGGCGGAAACGGCAGCCGGCGCCCGGTGTTCGTCTTCGGGCTGCCGCGCTCGGGCACGACGTTGGTGGCCCAGATCTTGGGAGCACACCCCTCGGTGCACGCGGCCGGCGAGTTGACCACGGCCTTTGATACCTTTCAGTCGATGCCCCTGGTGCTCAATCGCCCGCTCCAGCCGCTGGGTTGTGTCGCCGAGCTGGACGCTGCGGCGCTGGGGCGTCTGGCCGAACGCCATCTGGCGGAGTTGCACGCCATCGACGCGTCGCGGGCCGAGCGCGTCGTCGACAAAGGGCCCGCGAATTATCAGTTCTTGGGCCTGTTGGCGGCGCTGTTTCCCAACGCAGTTTTCATTCATTGCCGGCGTGAGCTGCGCGACGTGGCGGTCTCGTGCTGGCTGACCAAGTTCGAGCACGTCCGCTGGTCGCACGACGCCCGTCAAATGGGTGCGTATTTTCGGCAATACTTGCGGATCATGGATCACTGGCAGCAGGTCTTGCCGCACACGGTCCACCACGTCGACTACGAGGAGACCGTCAGCGATCAGGAAGGCGTGGCCCGGCGGCTGCTCGACGCTTGCGGCTTGCCGTGGGATCCGGCCTGCCTGGACTTTCAACGGGCCAGCGTGCAAGTGCGCACGTCAAGCTCGGCCCAAGTGCGGCAACCGATCTACACGCATTCGGTCGGCCGATGGAAGCATTACGAAGAATTGCTGGGCGAGCTGTTCGATGCTCTGCCCGAACGCCGGCCTTAGAACGTGGGGGCAAAACGTCGGGGACTGTCCCGATTTTTCGGTGCCCTGGGAGAAAAATGGGGCTGTCCCCCTCTCCGCAGCCAGGTTCTTAGTCGTCGATCCGCGTGTACTCGCGCCGCCGGCGCAGTCGTGC
Source organism: uncultured Planctomycetota bacterium (assembly GCA_963711515.1). Taxonomy (GTDB): domain Bacteria; phylum Planctomycetota; class Planctomycetia; order Pirellulales; family PALSA-1355; genus CAVQEL01. The sequence continues at coordinate 7,964 of CAVQEL010000015.1, forward strand.
CGCCGGCCTGGCCGTCAGGCGGCGATCGCCTTCGAGAAAGAAGCGACCGGACAACAGCCGGTAGAAGACCAACAGCATGAAGGCGCCCAGCGTGGCCACGACAAAGCCCATCGGGCTGACTGGCGTCACGTGATGTTCGGAGAAGTAGGTCAGCACCGAGCAGCCGATCACGGTTCCGCCCACTCCCATGGCCAGCGTAGCCACGGCACCACCGGGGTCGCGGCCCGGCATGACGGCCTTGGCCATCAGCCCTACCAAGGTGCCAAAGCCGACCCACACGAGAAACGTGTGGGTCCATGCTTCGACCGCAGGCGGAAGTTGTACGTCCATAGTTTGATGACTTGAGGTCGCCGGAAGCCGGAAATAGTCCCCGGCCACTGACGTCCAAGGCGCGCTTTGTAAAGCGCTGGCATCCTGGACGTCAGCCGCCGAGGGCGTCGTCCCCCCCAACGCTCGCGCCGATCCGGCAGCGCCGGCCTGCCGCGGTCCGAGGACCGAGCAGACAGATGCCCCGGGGGACTACGAGCGCTCGACGAAACTCCTTAGCGCCTCTCGCAGGCGCGGCATTCATCGTGCTTTCAGGTTGTTAGAACTGCTGGCCCGCCTGTTCCTCGGAAAACGCCTTCTGAGCCGCCGCCTCGCGCGACAGCTTGAATTCAGGACCTGGCGGAAAGTATTGAATGTCGTCTGACTGATAGTACGGACTGGGTAGTGTCTGGCCGCCGATGTCCACCTGGCAGCCCGTGGTCGCGCCCAACAGCGTGCACACGCCCAGGCCATACAGGGCGCCGCGCAGGCGGCCCCTCGGTTGTTTGTCTTGCCGCATCGGCTTGTCACCTCCGTGAAGCGGACGGTTGGCAGATCGACGACCGATCCAACCAACCGCGCGGGCAGTTCGGGTGCCTGCGGGCACCATTGCCGGCCCCGTTATAATCCGCAAGAACGTTATCGGCCGCGACGACCAGAAGACTTTGGCACGATCGGCAAAGTTGTCAAAAAACACCCCAGACCACCACGTGCCGTGAACCACCTGGCGATCCATCGAGCTCTCGCTAGCAGGCCCCCCACCAGAATTCGCTCCGGCTGGGAAAGTTGGGTATGATAAAGGCTGCCCAACGCCTTTGGGACGTCTGTCGCTATGGCGCTTTAGCCCTCGCGTGAATCCGGCGAGCCGGCAATTCGACTAAGCTGGTAGCTGCGGTTCGACCGGAGCGGCTGCCAGGGAGGCCTATTCAGTGATGCTTCACAGCGCGACGAGCGGCGGTGGATGGGCGCCGCGGGCCATGATGGCGTTGCTGCTGGTGGCTACGACTGCCGGGATCGCCAGGGGGCAAGCACAAGTCATTGCCGTGCCGGGGATCGGCGGCGGCTTCGGCGGGCCGGCCGGGCAGGTTCCCTCGCAGATTTACTTTACGGGGTTGCCGACCTTCTACAACGGCGACTACACGGACAGCCTGGCGCTGTTTTTGGGGCAGACGCGCAACAGCGTCAAGACGGCCAACTCGCAGTGGATCGATGCCATCCCGTATTTCACGATGGCCGGCGAGTGCTATTTCCAACTGGGGCAGACCCAGGCGGCGCTCAACCAGTACGACGCGGCGCTGAAGCTGTTTGTCGCCTACTCGGACTGGATGATGCGAGTCCAGTTTCCGCCTGCCGTTGCGCCCGCCATGGGCGCGGTCCAGGCAACGCCCTGGGGACAGAGCAAACGCGGCGCCCCGGTGGGCGCGTTTTCCAATACGTACACGATGGGGCAGGGACAGCTCAACCAGACGCAGGTCCTGCAGCAGGGCGGAGTCGTCCAATCGGCCGTGGCCTTTCCGGTGAACGTCGCCGAAATCGTGCGCTGCACTTGTTTGGCGATCCGCCGCCATCGCGAACTGCTAGGTCCCATTAGCAAGTACGATCCGCTCACGCAAAGCGTGGTCGAGTCGCTCGCGCGGCGGCCCGGGCCGGCGAATCATTGGAGCGAGGCCTGGATCAACGTCCAATTGGGATGTGCCTATGCGGCCGCCGGCGACGTCCCGCAAGCCAAGACGGCGCTGGAGCGGGCCGTCCTCGTGGGCGGTCAATTCTATCACCCGCTGACCACGACCGCGCTGGTCGAGCTGGGCCGCCTGTCGATCGAGACCGGCAGCTATCCGCAGGCGATCGATTACTGCCAGGAAGCGTCGTACGCGTGCGCCAACTTTCCGAATCCCGGCAACCTGGAAGAGGCCTTCCGGCTGGGCTTTCTGGCACACGTCGCTGTTGAATCAGAAGGTACCTTATCCGCCGCTGGCACCGGCCATCGCCTGGGCCAAGAACCAGGGCACGCGGCAACTGCAGGTTTCGCTGCTGCTGTTGGCCGCCGAGAACATGATTCTGGCAGGCGAGACGTCGCAAGCGGCCGGCTATCTCGACAATGCCCGGCTGGCGATGATGCGTACCAACATGCTGGCCGGGCGGTTGGGGCGCAAGCCAATTTCCTGAATGCAACGGTCGCTTATCAGTCCGGAAACGTCGACGCCGGCGATCAGGCATTTCAAACTGCAGTGGCCTTCGGGCGCAACGCCTCGCTGTGGAACTTTCAGATCGGCCTGGCCGACAGCCGGTACACGAGCGGCGTCAACAGCGACCGCGTGGCCATGCTCCTGTACGAAACGCTCTTGCGCGATCCGGCGCCGATGGACTGGTCCACCGAGCCGTTTGAGTGCCTGGCCATGCTCGGCGCGGATCACGAGGCGGCCCTGGAACACTGGTTCGAATTGGCGATGAAAAACGCCAAGGACCGGCAGGCGGCCCTTGAAATTGCCGATCGCACGCGCCGCCACCGATTCTTCAGCACGCTGCCGATGGGCGGACGGCTACTCGGCGCTCCGCTGGCTGCTCGAGGGCCCGCTTGAGTTGTTGGGCGAAGCGGGACTGCTCCAGCGGCAGAACCTGCTTGCCCGGTTTCCACGCTACGCCGAATTGGCCAAGCAGGCGAGCGACGTGCGTGCCAAACTGGCGGCCAAGCCCGTCGTCGACGACGCGGTCGAGGCCCGGCACGAGCAAGGCACGCTGTTGGCGTCCTTGGCCAAAATCAGCGCCGAGCAGGAAGTGTTGCTCCGCGAAATTGCCGTCCGCCGCGAGCCGGCCGAGATGGTCTTTCCGCCGCTGCGCAAAACCGCCGACATCCAGCAAAGCCTGCCTGATGGCCATGTGCTGTTGGCGTTCTTTGCCACGCGCCGCAATCTGTACGCGTTTTTGTTCTCACACGATCGGTATGCCGCGTGGCAGATTCGCTCGCCGGGTAGCTTGCAAAAGGAAATGACTACGCTATTGCGCGAGCTGGGCAATTACGAAGCCAATCACGAGCTCTCGCCCGACGAATTGGCCAAGGTCAACTGGCGTGCCTCAAGCGCCAAGGTGCTGAAACTGTTGCTCGACCACTCGAACGTCGATCTGGCCGCGAATTTCACCGAGATTGCCATCGTGCCCGACGGCGTGTTGTGGTACCTGCCGTTCGAGGCTCTTTGCGTCGGCCCGCCCGACAACCAGCGCCTCTTGATTTCGCAGGCCCGCGTCCGCTACGCGCCGACGGTCGGCCTGGCCGTGCCGTATCGTGGCGGCCAGAAGCCGCATCCGAACATCGGCGTCGCCTTGGGGAAGCTCTTCCCGCACGACGACGAGACCGTGGCGGTGGCGGCCTTTCAGCGCTCGGCGCCCGCCGTGGCCGGCGCAGTGGCACTGCCGCGCCCACTGACGGCTCCTGGCAACGTCTACCGCGTGCTGCTCGACGGACTCATCGTGTTGGATGACGTGCAGCCGGCCGCCGGCCCGTATGACTGGGTGCCGCTGCAGGCCGATCACAACAAAAGTGGTGCGCCGCTGGCCAGTTGGCTCGTACTGCCGTTCGGCGGTCCTGAACAAGTGATCCTGCCGGGCTTCCACACCGCGGCCGAGACCAGCATCCGCAAAGGGCGCGCCAGCGGTCAGGAAGTGTTTCTCACCGTGTGTGGCCTGATGGCGTCCGGTGCGCGCACGGTCCTGATCAGCCGCTGGCGCACGGCCGGGGAGACGAGTTTCGACCTGGTGCGCGAATTCGCTCAGGAGCTGCCCTACGTCGACGCGTCCGAAGCCTGGCAGCGGGGCGTGCAGGTCGTCTCCGATGCGCCGTTGGAAGCCGAGCACGAGCCGCGCATTAAAGACGAGGGTCCCGCCGCCGCCCGCTCGACCGCCAGTCACCCGTTCTTTTGGGCCGGATATATGCTGGTCGATTCAGGACGCTTGCCCGACGGGGCAGACCCAGCACTCAATTTGCCGGGCAAACCCGGACCTCAGGCCGCCGGACCGCGACCCTCTGGCCCACAGCGGGCGGGCCCTCCGCCAGCCGGCGGATTGACGCCCCAGAGCGTCGTGGGTGATGGCTTTCCCGCCGCACCGGCGGATGCCGGCACGGCGCCGGTCAAAACCCGCTCGCGGGCGCGGACCAAGAGCACGCCATCCCAAAAAGCGGCTCCGCGCAAGAAGACGACCTTGGACGATCCGGCCTGAGGCGCGTCGCGGCAGTTCATCACCAGCGCGGGGGCTGTTTTCGCGACGAACCAGAATCTCACGTAATTGACCACGCCTGAAAACTGGCCACGTCTTATAATTGCACGCTCGCGGAGGGGCGCCGGAGAAGCGCCCCCACCAACGATTCCCTTCTGTCTCACTTCTGGCTTGAGAGTATCACGACGATGGCTCGCGGATTCGACCTTGGCGCATATGGATTAAGCGCGCCCGACGTGTTGCGCAACACGTCGGTAGCCCTGCTCTACGAAGATGCCGTGGTGTGCGATGGTGAGTTGATCACCGACGCCGGCGCGCTGGCCGCGACCTCCGGCGACCGGACAGGGCGCAGCCCGCGCGACAAGCGGATCGTCGAGAATCCGGCCAGTGCCGGCGACGTCTGGTGGGGAGACGTCAACATCAAGCTTTCGGCCTCGTCGTTCGATAGCTTGCGCCACCAGGCGGTCGACTATCTGAACACGTGCGGCCGGATTTACGTGGTCGATGGGTTCGCCGGCTGGGACCCGGCGCGGCGGATCAAGGTGCGCGTGTTCTGTGCGCGACCCTATCACGCCTTGTTCATGCACAACATGCTGATTCGCCCGACTAAGAGCGAGCTGGCCGCATTCGGCCGGCCCGACTGCGTGATCTACAACGCCGGGCAGCAGCCCGCCGAACCGAAGACGCCGGGCGTGTCCTCGGCCACGAGCGTGAGTCTCGATTTCGAGCGCGGCGAGATCGTGATCCTCGGCACCGAGTATGCCGGCGAAATGAAGAAGGCCGTCTTTACCTGGATGAACTACCAAATGCCCAAGCAGGGCGTGCTCAGCATGCACTGCTCGGCCAACGTCGGCCGCGAGGGCGACGTCTCGCTGTTGTTCGGACTCTCGGGCACCGGCAAGACGACGCTCTCGGCGGATCCTCACCGCCAACTCATCGGCGACGACGAACACTGCTGGACCGACGACGGGATCTTCAACATCGAGGGGGGCTGCTACGCCAAGTGCATCGGCCTGTCGGCCGAGAAGGAACCGCAAATCCACGACGCGATTCGCTTTGGCACGATCTTGGAAAACGTCGTGGTCCATCCGTCGTCGCGCACCGTCAACTTCGACGACGGCAGTCTGACCGAAAACACCCGGGCGTCGTATCCGATCGACTTCATCCCCCACGCCAAAATTCCGTGCGTCGCCGGCCAGCCGACGAACATCATCTTTCTGTCTTGCGACGCGTTTGGCGTGTTGCCGCCGGTGAGCCGCCTCACGCCCGAGCAGGCCATGTATCACTTCATTAGCGGGTACACGGCCAAAGTGGCCGGCACTGAGGTGGGCATCTTGGAACCGCAGGCCACCTTCTCGGCCTGTTTCGGCGCAGCCTTTCTGGTCTATCATCCGACGATGTACGCCGAGATGCTGGCCGATCGGCTGCGAGCCCACCAGGCCCAGGCCTGGCTGGTCAATACCGGTTGGATCGGCGGAGCGTACGGCACGGGCCGGCGGATCGCGCTGGCGTACACCCGAGCCATCATCGACGCGATTCACAGCGGCCGGCTGGCCGCCACGCCAACGACGCTTGATCCGACGTTTGCGCTGGCCGTGCCCAAGGAAGTTCCAGGCGTTCCAGAGCGACTTCTTCGGCCCGGGGACGCCTGGTCCGACCCGGACGCGTACGCTCGCGCTTCCGAGAAACTGGCCGAGTTGTTTCGGCAGAACTTCCGCCAGTTTGCCGGCGCCGCCAGCGCGGCGGTGCGCTCAGCCGGCCCCAACACGAAAGTCGGCGCCGCAACCTGACAGCGTCGGGACGTCGGCCGTCGAAGGCCGCCGCGGTTTTTTTCAAATACTCTCCCGGCGCCGACGAACTACCCGTGCGAGCGCCAACCGCGCTCGCAGGACGCCATGCGAATTGGCGCCATCAGGGGAAGCAAGACGGACGCAGGACCCGCGCCACTTCGAGGGCCTCGAGTGACGCGCTGGTTCGCGTCCGTCTTGTCTTGGCGGGCATCACAGACCTCGTGACGCACGGCTGGGGCCGCGGACGTTCGCGCGGGGCTCCATCCAAAAACGACAAGCGGCACCGGAACATATCCCGTGCCGCTTGTCGAGCGTGCCGCCTACACTGAATCGCGTCGTCACACGGCGCTGTCGTCGCTTTCGCCGGTGCGGATGCGAATGGCGCCGGACAGATCGCTGACGAAAATCTTGCCGTCCCCCACCTGGCCGGTTCGCGCGCTCTTGAGGATGGCGTCGATCACGGTCTGGGCGTTGGCGTCCGCCACGACGACTTCAATCTTGGACTTGGGGATAAACTCCACCGCGTACTCCGTGCCGCGATAGGTTTCCATGTGCCCCTTTTGCCGGCCGAAGCCGCGGACGTCGGTCACAGTCATGCCGGCCACGCCCTTGGCATTCAACGCGTCCTTGACCTCTTCGACTTTGAAGTGCCGGACGATGGCTTCGATCTTTTTCATGGCTATGCTCCCTTCGAAAGATAACTCGCTCGCGATGAAGTCGAGCGTTGTGTTGAAGAACCTTGTCTGCCCCTGGTCGTTTGTTTTGTCCGCCCTGGGCGATTCCCTCTAAAGCAAGCCGTGTGCCACACGATCGAACCGCATCGCCGCAGCCCCGCTCACGATTCATAAGTGCCGATTGTCCACGATCTTGAGAGAATTCCAAGAGGCGCCGCCAGCCGGCACGCGAAAAGTTTGTTTTTCACGCCCGCGCCGCGCCGGTCTGATCGCCGAAACGGAGGACGGGCTCAAATAGCCTAGTTTTCACGCGTTTTCGGCCTCTCGATGCCGCTTTGCGCCGATGGAGCGCGAGTCACACGAATGTGACAGATTCCCGGGCGCCGGTCCGGACGGACCAATCGGTCGGCGCCTTGCTGTCGGCAGTTGACGGCGGCCGCCGCGACTAGTTGCTGTGGGACCAAGGGAGCGTGCGATTGGCGAAGTCGGACCGCCTGGTGAAAATCAGAAACAGGTAGGAGCCCAGGCAGAAGCCGCCCAAAATCAAGGCGCCCAAAGCGGCCAGCATCAATCCCTCCAGCGTCCAGGCCAGGTAGACCTGGTCGAACCACAGCGAGAGCCCGATCCCAAGCATGAACGACGCGGCAATCCCCTGCGCAAACCGGCGCGGAGCCGGCGCGGGACTCAAGCGTGGCAACTGCTTTGGTCGCGTCACAAAGAGGTTGTACAGAGCATCGAAAGGATTGAGCGCCGGCAAGGCCACGTTCCACCACAGGATCGCCGAGAGAACCAAGAAGTACGGCCCGACCTGGAGAAAACCCTGCAGCACCAGGCCGATCAACACCAGCAGCCCGATCGCACGCGGCTGCCACATCAACGCGGGATACTGATAGCCGCACGACTCGGCCGAAGCCTCTGGAAAACCCTGCTGCCGGACGAAATTCAATTTGGCGGACATGGTCCCTCCCGCGATAAGCTCGCCCGTGATCCGGCGCACGGCGTCGCCGATCGCACGGTTGCTGTCGCACCGCGCCTGCTGAATTCTATCACGATCGACGAGTCGCGTTGACGTCAACTGTGGAGCCGCCCGGCCGCGTCCGCCCGGGGGGCAGCAAACGGGGGCGGCCGACGCCTGGCAACCATGCGGGGGCGCTGCTTGCGGGCACCAATCGGTTCTCGGCCGCCCTGCCGGGCACCAGCCACCGGCGGAATGACCGGCTCTTGCGAGCCCCCCGCGGGGAGCTATAATTTCACATTCCAGCGTGATTCGCGATTTGGCCCAGGCAACACAGCCGACATTTCGCAGTCGCCATGGGGGTGTAGCTCAGTTGGTTAGAGCGCTAGCCTGTCACGCTAGAGGCCGAGGGTTCGAGTCCCTTCACCCTCGCT
>CAVQEL010000016.1:0-76381 GCA_963711515.1 uncultured Planctomycetota bacterium
CCTGATTGCAGCCACTGTCGCACTCGCAACAGCCGCCGGGGCACTTGCAGGCATCGCAGAAGTCGCAGAAGCAGTCGTAAAACGACCGCTTGGCCTTCATCTTCTTCGCCGCCTTTTTGGCCCGGTGCTCAGCCTTCAGCTTTCGCAAGGCCGGATGCTCGTGGTAAACGACCTTGTGGATGATCGCCATGCTCGGGCTGGCGGTGCCCGCCAGAATTGCCAGAAAAAGCACGCTTTGCATCAGCTTCTTCATCTCGCTCTCCTCGGTATCGCCGGGCCATCCGTGCGTGAAAAGTTTCGCTAATCGTTAATATCGGACAGTTCGTCCGCAGTCGCCGCCGAGCGAATCTGCGTACCACGTTTAGCTTCGGCATTCCCCCAGGGATACGATTAGCGGGAATCGCCAGCGAGCGCAGCGCACAGCGCCCGCACCGAGTTCCCAGACGCGGTTCCGCCGCTCGGCTAGCAGCGCGGGAAGAGATTCACCAGGTCCAGCGCCATCCGCAAGACGCGCGTCGGCGCCCGCTCGAAGCTGGCCCGCAGCCAACTGATGACGTCCAGCGTGCCGTCCGAGGTGAAGATTCGCCCGGGAACTGCTTTGATGTTGGCATCCGAGGCCACGGCGTCGTAATCGCCGCTGCGGCCATCGATAAATGCCTTCCCCGGCAACGTATTGTCGGTGGGCGCGTCGAGCGACGTGTTGGGCAACAGAAAGCCCGAGCCGGTCGCGCGTCCGAACAGGTAGACCGCCGCCCCGACCGGCGCGCCGCCGCCGTACAACACCGACTGGCCCGTGCCGGCCAACATCCAGTCGCCGCCCCCTCGACCGTCCAACACGCTGAACGTGTTGGAATTGCTGACCAGCAAGTCGCTGTTGGTCGAGCCGTGCAGATAGAGCGCGTCGATGTTCGAGAATTGGATGGGCTGCACGGCCCCGGCCGGCGTATCGACCGTGCCATCGCCGGCCACCACCGCGTTGATCCGGGCGTCGCTGCCGTTGATCGAGCCGTTGGCTTTGATGACCGAAGAGTTGGCCGACGTCACGCACAAGACGTTGGTATTGCCGGCCATGCCGGCGGGTTGCCCGCCGGCTACCCAGATGTGCGTCAGTGGTTTGGCGGCAATGGCCTCGGGCATTTGAACTTCGATCTTGTTGTTGCCAAACGATCCGGCGTGCAAGTCGACCGTCTGAATGCCGGATTTGCCGGCGGCGTCCCCCACGAAGTTGACCATCGCCGAACCGGTCCGCTGAAAACCGCTGCCGGAGAGAGTGTACTCGTTGTTGGCGGCATTGCCGCGGTTGGCATCGAAGATATTGACCTGGTTGCCGCGCAGCTCCGTGGTCGTGGTGGGCTTCAGGTCCGCATTCAGCGGATCGCGCCGGCGGTGAGGCCGGTTGTCGTAAAGCAGTAGTTGACCAGCGTGACCATGTCGCCGGGCAATTGGTCGACCGGCGTGCCTTTGATGTTGATGGTGCCCTGGATCGGATCGAGCGAGCCCGCCGCGTCGCCGAGATTCGTCGTCAGGTTGCTCCCCGCCGTGCCGCCGCCAACCAGGTTCAAGGACGTGGCCAGGCCGGTGGTCGTCGTTTGCAGAGTGCGCTCGACGTTCACCACGTCGCGCCCGCCCGCGGCGTGGACGTCCGTCCGCGGCGAGTTGAGCGTGCCGGCCAGCGTGAAATGGTCGGCGTCCTGGTTGCCGTTGATTGTCACCGATTTGCCTTGCTGCGGGGCGTTGATCCGGCCCGACAGGTTGATGGTCGTGCCCGAGGCGCTGGTATTGCGGGCGTCGCCGGAAAGCACGACCGAGCCATGGGTGGCCTCGATGATCGAGTTGACCGTTTGCAGGATGTCGTTGTCGGCCAAAAACTCGATATCGCCATCCAGCGACAGCACGCGCGCCACCGCGGCCGGATTGAGCGTGATGTCCTCATCGCCCGAGGCGCTGCCGGCCAACCGGGTAACCGAAACCGAAATATCGTCCTGTGCCGTGACCGGCACCTGCAGCGCGAAAGGTCCGCCGCTGGTGATCGTCAGAAATTGCAGCCGGTTCTGGCCACCGGCGGCGCCGGCCAGTGCCGTCAGGCCTTTGGTCTGGGTGGTCAAGCCCGCCGGGCCATCGATCGTCATCAGAAACTCAAGCGCCGCGGCGCCCGTGCTGGTCAGGGTCCCGTTTTGCACCAGCTTGACGGCGTCGTGGTAGGTTTGGAATTGCGACGTGGTGACGGAAACCGGGCTTCCGCCGCTGGCCCCGAAGATGGTCGAACCACCCGCCGCGGCCGGCCCGGCGTCCGTCTCCAGGCTCAAGAGCGTGACGGCCCCCTCGAAGACTTCGTCGCCGGCCGTGTTGACCGCCAGGGCCACGGCGCCGTCGACCGTCGACGCAAAACGGATGGTGCCGCTCGCGACACTGGCCAGAACCGTCTTCTGCGACAACACGACGGCGTCGTGGTAGGTCTGATTTCCTTTGGTGGTGACGCTGGGCGTGGCGTTCGCGGCACCGGCGATGTTGAACCTGGCCGTGCCGCCTCGGTGGCTGGCGTCATCGTCGGTCGCCAGGCTTGCCAGGGAATCCAGATTTCCTATGCGTCCGTTGAACTGTTCGTCGCCGGCCGTGTTCACCACCAGCGCGAAGCCGCCGTTGATCGTAGACTCGAAGGTGATCGTGCCCGTCCCGGCCACCGCCGCGATCGCCGTTGCGCTCGGCGCGGCATCGCCGCCGCGCAGGGCGTCGACGACTTGCAGCATGTCGCGGGGTGAGATCGTGCCGCTGCCGTCGACGTCGTAAAACCAGTCCGACGCTCCCGGCGTGCCGGCGAGCTGCGCGGCCGCCCGTGCGCAGCAGTTCGTCGATGAGCAACAGGACGTCGCGCGGGCTGACGCCCCCCGAATCACTGACGTCGAACCGATTGCGCGGATTCTGCCAGGGAGAGCCGCCAACTGCCAAGGCGTCGGCCGCCACGACCAGCGGCACGACGGAGACGTCGGTCAGAACCGTGTTTTGGAGCAACTCCACCGCGTCGTTGTACGTTTGTTCGCCGCTGGTGGCCACGCTCGGCGTCGCATTCCCGCTCCCCGCAACGTTAAACACGACCTGGCCGCCGCGTCGAGCGGAATCATCATCGGTGTCTAAACTCGCCAGCGGATTGGTGAGCGTCCCGACGCGTCCGTTGAACTGTTCGTCACCGGCCGAGTTCACCACCAGGGCAAAGAGCCCGTCAATCGTTGACGCGAACGTGATCGTGCCCGCGGCGGTGCTGGTCAGCACGGTGTTGTCAAGTAATTGCACCGCGTCGTTGTAGGTTTGCAGGCCGCTGGTGGCGACGCTGGGGGTGCCATTCGCGCTGCCGGCGACGTTAAAATTCGCTTTGCCGCCCCGTCGGGCCGGGTCGTCGTCGGTCTTCAAGCTGACGAGAGGATTGGTGAGCGTTCCCACGTTCCCGTTGAACTGCTCGTCACCGGCCGAGTTCACCACCAGGGCAAAGAGGCCGTCAATCGTCGACGCGAACGTGATCGTGCCCGCGGCGGTGCTGGTGAGCACGGTGTTATCGAGCAGTTGCACCGCGTCGTTGTAGGTTTGCAGGCCGCTGGTGGCCACGCTGGGCGTCCCATTCGCGCTGCCGGCGACGTTAAAATTCGCTTTGCCGCCCCGTCGGGCCGGGTCGTCGTCGGTCTTCAGGCTCGCCAGCGCACCGGTGAGCGTCCCGACGCGTCCGTTGAACTGCTCGTCACCGGCCGTGTTCACCACCAGGGCAAAGAGCCCGTCAATCGTCGACGCGAATGTGATCGTGCCGCCGCCCGTGCTGGTTACCACGGTGTTATCGAGCAGTTGCACCGCGTCGTTGTAGGTTTGCAGGCCGCTAGTGGCCACGCTGGGCGTCCCATTCGCGCTGCCGGCGACGTTAAAATTCGCCTTGCCGCCCCGTCGGGCCGGGTCGTCGTCGGTTTTCAAGCTGACGAGCGGATTCGTAAGCGTCCCGACGCGTCCGTTGAACTGCTCGTCACCGGCCGTGTTCACCACCAGGGCAAAGAGCCCGTCAATCGTCGACGCGAATGTGATCGTGCCGCCGCCCGTGCTGGTTACCACGGTGTTATCGAGCAGTTGCACCGCGTCGTTGTAGGTTTGCAGGCCGCTGGTGGCCACGCTAGGCGTCCCGTTCGCGCTGCCGGCGACGTTAAAATTCGCCTTGCCGCCCCGTCGGGCCGGGTCGTCGTCGGTCTTCAAGCTGACGAGAGGATTGGTGAGCGTTCCCACGTTCCCGTTGAACTGCTCGTCACCGGCCGAGTTCACCACCAGGGCAAAGAGCCCGTCAATCGTCGACGCGAACGTGATCGTGCCGCCGCCCGTGCTGGTGAGCACGGTATTATCGAGTAATTGCACCGCGTCGTTGTATGTTTGCAGGCCGCTGGTGGCCACGCTGGGCGTCCCGTTCGCGCTGCCGGCGACGTTAAAATTCGCTTTGCCGCCCCGTCGGGCCGGGTCGTCGTCGGTCTTCAAGCTGACGAGAGGACCGGTGAGCGTCCCGACCCGTCCGTTGAACTGTTCGTCACCGGCCGAGTTCACCACCAGGGCAAAGAGCCCGTCAATCGTTGACGCGAACGTGATCGTGCCGCCGCCCGTGCTGGTGAGCACGGTGTTATCGAGTAATTGCACCGCGTCGTTGTAGGTTTGCAGGCCGCTGGTGGCCACGCTGGGCGTCCCATTCGCGCTGCCGGCGACGTTAAAATTCGCTTTGCCGCCCCGTCGGGCCGGGTCGTCGTCGGTCTTCAGGCTCGCCGAGCGCACCGGTGAGCGTCCCGACCCGTCCGTTGAACTGCTCGTCACCGGCCGAGTTCACCACCAGGGCAAAGAGCCCGTCAATCGTTGACGCGAACGTGATCGTGCCCGCCGCCCGTGCTGGTGAGCACGGTATTATCGAGTAATTGCACCGCGTCGTTGTAGGTCTGCAGGCCGCTGGTGGCCACGCTGGGTGTGCCCGTTCGCGCTGCCGGCGACGTTAAAATTCGCTTTGCCGCCTCGTCGGGCCGGGTCGTCGTCGGTCTTCAGGCTCGCCAGCGCACCGGTGAGCGTCCCGACGCGTCCGTTGAACTGCTCGTCACCGGCCGTGTTCACCACCAGGGCAAAGAGCCCGTCAATCGTCGACGCGAATGTGATCGTGCCGCCGCCCGTGCTGGTTACCACGGTGTTATCGAGCAGTTGCACCGCGTCGTTGTAGGTTTGCAGGCCGCTAGTGGCCACGCTGGGCGTCCCATTGGCGCTGCCGGCGACGTTAAAATTCGCCTTGCCGCCCCGTCGGGCCGGGTCGTCGTCGGTCTTCAAGCTGACGAGAGGATTGGTGAGCGTCCCGACCCGTCCGTTGAACTGTTCGTCACCGGCCGAGTTCACCACCAGGGCAAAGAGGCCGTCAATCGTCGACGCGAACGTGATCGTGCCCGCGGCGGTGCTGGTGAGCACGGTATTATCGAGCAATTGCACCGCGTCGTTGTATGTTTGCAGGCCGCTGGTGGCCACGCTAGGCGTCCCGTTCGCGCTGCCGGCGACGTTAAAATTCGCCTTGCCGCCCCGTCGGGCCGGGTCGTCGTCGGTCTTCAAGCTGACGAGAGGATTGGTGAGCGTTCCCACGTTCCCGTTGAACTGCTCGTCACCGGCCGAGTTCACCACCAGGGCAAAGAGGCCGTCAATCGTCGACGCGAACGTGATCGTGCCCGCGGCGGTGCTGGTGAGCACGGTATTATCGAGCAATTGCACCGCGTCGTTGTAGGTTTGCAGGCCGCTGGTGGCCACGCTAGGCGTCCCATTCGCGCTGCCGGCGACGTTAAAATTCGCCTTGCCGCCCCGTCGGGCCGGGTCGTCGTCGGTCTTCAAGCTGACGAGAGGATTGGTGAGCGTTCCCACGTTCCCGTTGAACTGCTCGTCACCGGCCGAGTTCACCACCAGGGCGAAGAGGCCGTCAATCGTCGACGCGAACGTGATCGTGCCCGCGGCGGTGCTGGTGAGCACGGTGTTATCGAGCAGTTGCACCGCGTCGTTGTAGGTTTGCAGGCCGCTGGTGGCCACGCTGGGCGTCCCATTCGCGCTGCCGGCGACGTTAAAATTCGCTTTGCCGCCCCGTCGGGCCGGGTCGTCGTCGGTCTTCAGGCTCGCCAGTGCACCGGTGAGCGTCCCGACGCGTCCGTTGAACTGCTCGTCACCGGCCGAGTTCACCACCAGGGCAAAGAGCCCGTCAATCGTTGACGCGAACGTGATCGTGCCATCGCCCGTGCTGGTGAGCACGGTGTTATCGAGCAATTGCACCGCGTCGTTGTAGGTTTGCAGGCCGCTGGTGGCCACGCTGGGCGTCCCATTCGCGCTGCCGGCGACGTTAAAATTCGCTTTGCCGCCCCGTCGGGCCGGGTCGTCGTCGGTCTTCAAGCTGACGAGAGGATTGGTGAGCGTTCCCACGTTCCCGTTGAACTGCTCGTCACCGGCCGAGTTCACCACCAGGGCAAAGAGGCCGTCAATCGTCGACGCGAATGTGATCGTGCCGCCGCCCGTGCTGGTGAGCACGGTGTTGTCGAGCAATTGCACCGCGTCGTTGTAGGTTTGCAGGCCGCTGGTGGCGACGCTGGGCGTCCCGTTCGCGCTGCCGGCGACGTTAAAACGCACTTTGCCGCCAAAGTGATTAATGTCATCATCGGTCTTCAGGCTCACGAGCGGAGCGATCAACGTTCCTACCCGTCCGTTGAACTGTTCGTCGCCGGCCGTGTTCACCGCCAGGGCAAAGAGCCCGTCGATCGTCGACTCGAAGGTGATGGTGCCGCCGCCCGTGCTGGTGAGCACGGTGTCCTTCAGCAGCGTCACGGCGCCGTCGTAGCGTTGCAGCCCGCTGGTGGTGACCGTCTGCCCGTTGAGATTCACGGGCCCCAAAACCACCAGCGAGGCCAATTCCAGGGCCGGGTTGATCGTGACGCTTGTTCCGCTCAGCACCAGGTTGACGTTGCTGAGGCGCCCGAGCCCACGAGGTCGGCGTCGGTAAGCATCACGGTTCCGCGATCGGACTGGATCGTGTAATTGACCGGCACGCCGGCCCCGAACTGGTTCGGACCGGTAACGGTGGGCAGGTCGGCGTCCGCCACGTTGACGTCTTGTTCCAGCATGAAGTTGACGGGAGATGTCCCGGCGCCCGTACCGAGAAAAGTGGCTCCTGCGACGTTGATATTGGCGGTGGGAGTCGCGGCACTGTTGCCCGCCCGCAGCGATATCGTTGTCGAGCTGAGTTTCGGAGAACCGCCGAACGCCAGGTTGCCGGTGCCGTCGTTGCCGGCGTGGACGGAGATCGACGTCGTGGCGGTCAAGTCGTCGCTGATCGTAACATCGCCGGACATGTCGATGTCGATCGTGTCGGCCGAGATGGCGGCGTTGCCGGAAAAATCGACGCCGGTCGATGAAAAGCTGCCGCCGAAGGTATCGACCGGCGACATGATGATGACGTTGGCGCCGGCGTTGAGTATCACGTCGAGCCCGAAACCGGTCGATCCTGAAACAGGCGCATGGACGTCGATGAAACCGGCGGCCATCAACGTCAGACTTGGCGTGCCCGAGCCGGCGCTGCGGGTGATCGAGTCGACCACGGTGATATTGCCGGCCTGCCCGCCCGTCGTGCCGGTGGTGATGACGACGCTGGTTCCCGAATTAAGCGATGTCTGGATCGAACCGCGGTTGACGACGGCATCGTCGGCCGTGGGGACGAACGTGTCGGGATCGCCCCCGTCAAAGGTTCCTCCCGAGGTCGTCATGTCCTTGATCGAGACGTTTCGCGGATCGAGCAACCACGTGCCGGCCTCGCCGGCCGGGCTGCCGGCGTCGACTTGCGCCGTGGGGGTCACCAGGAGGCCCAGGTGTCCCGACGTTTCGATCATCCCTCCGTCGCCACCGAATTCGCCACCCCGGGCGCGGATGGTCGTCTGGCTGATGCGCGTGTCGAGCTCGGACCAGACAATCACCCGGCCGCCGTTGCCCGCGTCCGCGCCGCTGGCGTCGATGACGCTGTAATGGATGATATCGGTGCGATCCGCCGGGGGCATGAGCCCCGAGCCCTGCGGTCCGCCGCCGATCAGGACCTGTCCCCCGCCGTTTCCCGTGGCCAGAATCTGTGCCGCGTCGAGCGTGATCGTCTGGCCGACAATCTCGACGTGGCCGCCGGCGCGATCGGACCGCGCCGCCGCGGAGACGTCCAGCGTGCCCGCCAGGTAAGTCGATCCCGAGCTTCCGCTGCCCAGGCGAATCGTGCCCGAGGGCGCGACAATGTCACCGCGGACATCCAGCGACTGCTCGCCGAAGAAATCGACGCTGGCGGCCGAGACCAGCCCCTCGACTTCGACGCCGGGGGCCCGAAACTGCAATGACTCCGTGGCCCGCAGACTGCCTTCGATGCGCAGTATCGGCTGCGCGGACGATAACGGACAGACTGCCGAGCGTGGAGTCGCCGGTGAACACCAGTCGGTCGTCACCCGCTCCGCCGTCGAACTCAATCGCGGTCACGCCGCGATACGTGATCGCGCCGCCCGCCAGATCGCACTCGACCGTGTTGCCTTCCGGCCCGAAGGACGTGTGAATCTCGACCACGTCGTTTTGGCTGTCGCCGGCGAGCGAGAGCACGCCGCCGTCCAGGGCGCCGGAGATCGTCAGCAGGTCGCGGCGTTCCAGCGTCTCGACTCGCGCGCGGCGATGCGACGGTTGATCGAGCCGGTGGCTCCCGCGGCGGCGCCACGCTCGCGCAGGTAGGTTCGCTAGGCCGATTCGTTGCCGCAAGCTCATGGTTGCCGAGCCTCGATGGAAAAGCGAGCCGTGGCCGGACGGTCGCTCTTGCGGTCATGATTCCGCCATGCATTAGGGTGCCCTGCAACGCGGACGCCGGGCGGGCGTACAACGCCGCGCCTGAATCTCGGGCGTCAGGTTGGTAGGCCCTTTTGACGATGGCCGTGCCGTGTTGGTCGCACCTGCCGCAAGAGGCAGGGTCTATCCTAGTTGGGGCCTGTGGCATCAACAAGGATTTCAACGGCCCGGAAGGGACGGTTTGTTGCGCATCGATAACTCGCCCGAAGTCGTTGCCGGCCAGCGGTCTGGGAGGCCGGCCATCGGCCACCACGGTCCGCCCTTGGGAGCCGAACGGCGGGGCGCGCCGCCCGCCCGGCGAGGCGGCCGGAAGACCCGCCAATGCTTTGTCAGGTCAGGCCTGCCGTCAAGCCAAAGCACGCTGGACAAGCCAGCCGTGGCACCCGAGTGGTTGACGTTGACAATGCGCGTAGTAGGTCATGTTGATGCCCACGTAGGGCGTGAACCCGGGCGACAAGACGGCCACGCCCGGAAAGTTGGCGCTGGGGGCGAACCGGAGGCTGAGAAACTCCAGGTAGTTCGTGTTGAACACGTTGTTGATGCCCGCCACGTAGCTCCAGTTCTCCGAGGCATTGTAGTAGGCCCGCAGGTTGGTCACCGTGAAGCCGGCGTTGGGCAGTTCCACCACGACGCGCTGGTCGCCGGTGAATCCCTCGCGCAGCGTGCCCAGCCGATCCTGCCGCGAAACCATGCGGGCGAACATTTCCACGCCCCAGCGATTGCCGCCGTCGGGATCGTGCCAGCGAAAGCCCACGCGCGAATCGAGCGGGTAGATCTGCGGCAGCGGCGCACCCAGCGTCTGGTCGCGGCCCGACACGTACAGAATGCTACCGAACACGGTCCACTTGGAGTTCAGGTCGCGTTCGGCGTAGCCCTCGAAGCCGGCCAGCGTCGCCAGCGGCGTCGCCGTGGTGAAGAGCAGTCGCGCGCCTGTCGGATCGAGAATCGGGAAGGCGATGAACGTGCTGTAATTGTTGATGAACGAAAAGAAACCAGTTAGGCGACCGCGGAATACTTCCGTTTCGCACGACAGACTGCCGTCCAACTGCCAGGCTCGCTCGGGGGCCAGCGTAGGCAGGCCGATCACGCGACTGAAGCCGCTTTGCAGGATCGCCAGGAATTCGCCGTCCGCGTAACGTTCGGTCAGCGTCGGCGGCCGCTGTGCATGCGCGAAACCGAAGTTCATGGTCCAGTATTCGTCGAGCTCGACCTGGTTCGTCAGAAAGAACGAATACAGCGCGTTGTTCTGCGCCAGCTGATCGCCGAGTTGGTTCGGGTAGTTCGACGGCAAGGGATTAGCCAGATCGGAATGCAGCCAGTCGACGCGCGTGCCGGCGGTCGCGGTCCAGTAGGACGCCAACAGCATCTTGTACTCGGAAAAGAGGCCCGCGTCGGTGTAGAACGCGCGGGGCAGGCCGGTCGAAAAGGCGATCTTGGCCCCCGTGTCCGTGTACTGCAAATTCTCGTTGACGTACTGGTTGACGTAGCGGAAGTCGATGCCGCTGGTGAGCTGGTTGGTGTCTTCGTCGCCGATGATCCAGGATAGGCGGCCGCCGGTCGTGATCGTGGCGGCGTTGGTCGTGGCCGAGAAATTCGGATTCATGATGCCGGCGTTCATGAGCGCCTGGTCGACGCGCTGCACGACGTCGAAGATGTGTTCGCCAGGATCTGTCCCCCCCTTCAAGTTGCCGATGTTGTACCAGGTTTCCTTGATCGTGCGATCGACCGGTCCGTCCGGATCGTCGTTGATAAACTGCAAATTGAAACCCTGGGTGACGGCGACGTTGGTCTTGAAAAACTGGCCCGGATACTGCGTATCGGTCTGGTCCTGTCGCAGGTAGCGAAACTCGACGTGCCGGTCCGCGTCCGGATCGAAGCCGAACTGGATGAAATAATCTTCGTTGTTGTAGCGCGAGGGGATCTCGCTGCCGTTGCCGGACGTGTAGTGATTGCCGTCGCGGGTGCCGTGAATAAAGCTGAATCCGTAATTCTTGCTACCGCCGTAGACCCTCTGCGTCGCGTTCAGCAGGTTTCCGTTGCCGTAGTAGCTCGTGGGCGTATAGGCGTGCATCTCAAAGGAGTCGTAGCGGGGCGTCGGCATCGTGGCGATGTTCAAATAGCTCAGCCCCGGGCCGTAGCGCAACGAGTACGGCCCCGGCACGACTTCGATCGCCCGCACCACGGCCGGATCGAACATCGACAGCGGCGTATCCAGATCCTGGCGGACGGGAATCCAATAGGCTCCGTCCCCCTGCGTATAGATTTGCCCGTAGCGATAGCCGCGGATGTGCGGGTCGAGCGAAGCCAGGTTGCGCAGTTGCACGTTCATGCTCTGCACGGTGTCGGACTGCTCCAGCGCGCCGCCCAGGTCCACCGGGGGCGCCGCTTCGCGGATGGGGCTGATCACCGACGCCGGGGCACCGGCCGCGGTGCCCAGCTCGGTTCGCCATTCCTGCAGAAAGCTGGACAGCCCGCCTCCCAGGACTTCCCCTTCGCGCTGCTGGCCAAGCCCTTCGGAGGGTGCTGGCAGCTCGGGCTGTTGCGGCAGCTCGGGCTGCAGCGGCGTCTCCGGCCGGAGGGCCGCTTCGGGCTGCAGTGAGTCGTCTTGCACGAGCGACACGTTGGCCGCGGCCACGTCGCGGCCACGCCGTTTGTCGGGCTCCCTCTCCCGATCGTCGACGCTCTCGGCCGAGCGGCTCGGCGGAAGGATTGGTTCGTCCGGAAACTCGGCGGCCCCAGCCGGTTCGCGCAATCACCCCGGCCAGCGCGATCGCCAACAATGTCCGGCGCACCCTATGCAGCCAACGCCACACGGTTCCCCCCTGACACCCGCAATGTGCCGGCGTACAGAACAGTCCGCCGGCCCGAAACGGAGGCGCGCAGCCGCAGCCCCCATAGTTCACGGTACGGTAATACAATCGGAAGAACCGTCAGGGTCGCTCCAACGATTCCAAACCGACTAATCGCCAGAGTCGATGCCAGCAGGCGAATGTGAAAGCTGGCGAGGCTGGAGAACCGCAGCTTCAATGCTGGCAGGCTGCTCGACGCGACGACGCGCGGCGCCGGGTCACTTTCCGGCGTTTTTAAGAGTGTCCTGGAAACTCACGAGTTGGCGAAGCTCGTCGTTCCAAACCTGACGCTGCTGGGGAGAGCCGCGCTCGACCGCCGTTTGCAGGCTCTGGACCGCCTTGGTGATGAAGCCCAGACTCATCCCCTTATCGAAAGTAGCCCGGGCGTGGGCCACGTACAGCGTGGTCAGGTCGTGGTGCTGCTGGGCTGACGCGTTGTCCTGAAGAATCTCGATGACCCGCTCGGCGTCGGCTTCCATCGCCGCGAATTCTTTCAGATCGATACTCTCCCACTTGCTGTTGTGCGCGTACAGCGGCAGCCAGGCGCGGCCGTTCAGCAAGGAAACGTCCAGTTCGTCCGTTTGATCCAACTCGGGCAGTGCTTCGTCGTAAACCTGGCGGGCCAGATCCCACTTCTTTTCTTTCTCCAAGGACCTGGCCAGCAGAACTTGCAGCCGCTTGCGGTGGGCGTCGTTTTTCGCTCCGTCGGCGTCGGCCAGTAGCCCCCTGATGTGCGCTTGAATGGTGGCCTGCGAAAACGTCGGATCGTTCAGCCGCGCCGCGGCCCATTCCTCGGCGTAGAGCTGCCGGTCGGGCGAGTTCTGCGCCTTGGCAATGTCGCGCGCCTCAGCAAATAGCGCTTCGGCCGCGGCAAACATGCCGCTGGACGCCGGCGGCGATTCCGACTCGGCCTGGTGCTTTCGGACTTTGGCCAGCCAACGCCGCGCTTTGGCGTTGTGCTCCCGCAGTGGCTTGTTGGGATCGCTCTTGTCGTAGCTGATGGCCGTTTGCAGGCATTCCTCGGCCCGCATCAGGTAACCGCGGCCCGTCTCACCGCTGTCGACTTCGCGCTTGTAGCAGCAACGGCCCAGGTCCACTTGAGGGCCCGGCAAGCCGGCCGGCGCCGCGCGGATGGCCTTCTGAAAATACTCGACGGCTTTGTCGTAGTAGTCCGTCACCTCCTGCCGCTCCGACCCTCGCGGCAGCCAGGCCAGGTCTTCGTAAATGTTGCCCAAGCCCGTGTAGACCTGGTAGCCGAACGAATTGGTGTCGATCTGCGCGGCCGCTTCCTGGCACGCGGCGGCCTCCTTGAGCAATTGCTGGCGCTCGGAAGGAACAAAGTTGGCCAACGTCAGGTAGCTGGTCGCCAGGTCCGACAAAGCGATAAACTGCGTCTCGTTGTCCCGAGCCTGCTCTTTGGCTTTCTGGAAGGCATCCACCGCGGAACGGGTGTACGCCACGATTTGCCGGCTTTCTCTGGCCTTGCGGGCCTGGTTCAAGCGGATTTTGCCTTGCAGCTTGAAGACCGCGTAGGAACTCGCCCCGCGGGCGATCGCGTCGTTCACGTCGCGGATCGCCGAGTCCAGCTCGCCTTGGTCCTGATAGGTCCACGCGCGCGTTCGATCAGGTACTCGTTGTTGGCGGGTTCGAGCTTCAGCGCCTGGTTGACCGCTCCGAGCGCCTGGGCCGGGCGATCCGCAAAGGGCCAGGCCGCATCCGCAGCGCCGCGGATCAGCTTGCACTGCTGATAGTACAGCCGCGCCAGTTGCCCGGCGTACGCTTTGTCGGCGGCCTTGTCGCGGTTCTTGGCCACCGCCGTGTCGATCAGCTTATACAGTTCCACGCTGTCGGCGTCGCTGACGGGCGGTGGCGTACCGAGCAACGCGTCGACCATGTTCCTGAGCGATTCGAGCCCGGCGGGCGTCTCTGGCTGCGCCGCGTAACGGACGTAGTCGACCAGCGGCGCGTCATTGCCCCATGAGGTCCGATCGGGCGATAGCCTCGAAATCGCGCGGAGGGCTTGATTCGCGTCGCGGCTGAAATAAGAGGCCGCCGCCAGGTTGATCAAAAACGGCGGATCGGCGGTCTGCGCCAGACTGAACGATCGCTTCAGCAGCCGGAACGCGAGCCCGGCTTGATCCGCGCCCGCCGGGTACGGCTCCAGGATCGCACCGAGCGTGCGTTTGTCGGGCGACAGGTCCTTCCGCAGACGCGCGGCCGACGCGAACAGCAAGGTCGCCAGTTGCTCGCGGCGATGGGGCAAGCTCAACTCCGAATCCGCGGCTGCCGCATCCGTCGCCAGCGCGGCCACGGCCAGCAATTCTTCCGGATCCGCGTCGCCGTGGTACTTGTTGCGCATCAACACGCCCACGTAGCGCTCATACGCCGACGCGTCCGGCCGGGTTTTGAAGCCGATTCCCCGCGAATCCCATTGGCCCAGCTCCAACTTGCTCTCGGCCAGCGCGGCATTGACCAGCCCGTCCGTTTCGCCGATGGCCCCTTGGGCTTCGGTGCTGGCCCTCTCCAGCGCTTCGTAGTACGTCTTGGGTTCGAAGGCTTGCGGATGGCCGCCGGCGGCGTGCTTGACGCGCGTGACGTAGATGTTGTCCACGTGCTGCTTGATCTGTTGCTGGTTGGGAACGTCGAGCTCCATCAGGCGTCTGGCCAATTTCAGCGCCTCGTCGGCGTGCCCGCCGTCGCGCGTTGCCAGGCCGTCGAGCGCCTCGCTCAGCGGCACCGCGAGCGTGGTGTTGAGCTGTGCCAGCCGCTGGGCAAGATCCGACAACGCTCGTTCGACCTGGTCCTTCTTCTGCGGGTTCGCGATCGTGGTCGCCAGCCTCCAGGCAGCCAGGCGATCCTTGTCCGCGGGCAGCAGCGTCGATGTCTCCGCTGAAACCAGCGACTTATCCAGCCCGCCGAGGTCCTTCGCCTCCCATTGCTGCTGGACGTTCTTAAGCAGCTCGCGAATATCAATCGGCCGAATGCGGTGCACGATGTGCTCGATTTCCGGCACGCCCGACGCTTCGCCGGCGTTCAGCAATTCCTGCAATTGGCCGTTCTCCCAGCCGCCGGCCGCCAGGTGTCCGTGCAGGTGGCCGTCTTTGTCGTCGAGCTGCAACTCGTCGAGCAGTTTGAACGCCGACAGCGGCGGCGGACTGCCGCCCCGCGCTTCGGCGGCGGCCTGAATGACGATCAATTGCGCCCGATACTTCTTGGCCGGCACGTCCTGGCCCGGGGGCAGGCCGGCCAACTCGCCCTTCAACCGAGCCGCATCTCGGGCCGTGCTGGCCGGGTCCACGCCGGAGTCCCGCGACCTTGATCCGCAGCAACCCCAGCTGCGCGCGAAAACGGGGCACGGCGGCTTCCTCCGGGCGGATCGATTCGGCCGTTCGCAGCTGCGCGTTCCAGATCTGCCTGTGCGGATTTCAAATCGCTGTTTTGCGGCTCGTCAAGCGCCTGTTCGGCTTCGTTCAGCAGGTTGTCGACCAATAGCAACCGCGCCTGCGCGGCGACGTCGCCAAATCCCTCGGAGCTCTCCAGCGCCGCGGCGTATTGACGGCTCCGTTCCAACAGGTCGGCCAGCGATCCGTTTTGCTGCCGGACGTTCTCGACGCCGCGTGCCTTGGCCCAGCGTTGCTCGATGTCCTCGCGCAGCGCGTTGTGCGTCGTGGCCCGGCGGTCGACGACGTCCTTGCGGAGAGCGGCGACCTGATCGTTGGACGGATAGGAATCGCAGCGATGGATGACATTGGTCAGCGCATGGGCCTGTTCGAGATTGTCGCTTTCGGCCGTGGCGGCGACGAATTCCGTGCGAATCTCGCGAAACAGCGCGTTGGGCCGATAAACGAACTGGTACCAGGCCCCCAGCGACAGCAGCGCCACGGCGGCCACGGCCGCCAACAGCTTCAGCGACGGCAAGCGGGGCCGCGCTGCCACCGCGCGCCGCCGACGTGCTCGTCGCGCGCCGCTTGCCGCAGTTGGGCGACAAACTCGCTACAACTCCCGAAACGTTGTGCCGGGTCGATCGACATCGCGGCGCCTGACAACCTCGACCTCCCGCTCGCCGAGAACTCCGCAATCCAGGTCTCCCAGCCCCACCGGGTCGATCCTGGTTTCGCACACCTCGCGCGACGGGGTTTCCACGACGGGCGTTACGCCGGTATCCGCGACAGCCAACGTCTGGTTTACGTTGGCCACG
This sequence comes from uncultured Planctomycetota bacterium, assembly GCA_963711515.1. GTDB lineage: Bacteria > Planctomycetota > Planctomycetia > Pirellulales > PALSA-1355 > CAVQEL01. The sequence goes on from CAVQEL010000016.1 coordinate 15,922, forward strand.
GACGGCGTCTTGGCGTGCACGCGCAGAATCGGCATTGAAGAAATGCCCCAGGTGTCCGCCGCGGGCTTGCACGTAGCAGACGGCCAGCGCGTACTGATCGCTTTGCCGCGTGAGCTTGTTCTCGCGCGCTTCCGGCGCGGCGAACGGCGGTTCGGCGTCGAGCGTGCCGGCCGGCAACGTCTCCTGCTCGCCGCTCAACAATCGCGCCGAGGCGAAGTTGACCAGCCGCACGATTTCGCCGTCCCACAGCAGGTTGTGGGGCCGCAGATTGCAGTGCATGATCCGCGTTTTGCCGTCGCCGCCGTGCCGCGGTTCGTTCAGAAAATCGACCGTCTCGGCGACCCGCTCCATCATGGCCAGCAGTTGATCCGGAGCGATGCCGCGCCCGTGCGCTTGAAGCAGTCGGTCGAGCGCGTGGCCAACGATTCGCGCATCTGTTCGTAGGCCAGCACCATGCGGACGGGGGTTTTCTTGAACGATCCGTCCGGCCCCCGCTCGATCACGCGATTCTTGCGGTCGAGCATCCACCGCGCGATCGCCGGCGACAAGCAGGGGTGCGGCGGCACGGCGTCGATCAACTCGATGGCCGGCAAGTCCACCGGGGCGTTGGCCAGATCGCGAATCAACAGCGTAATGCGCTGCCGGTTGGGATCGTACGCCACCCACAGCCGCTCGCGAGTCCCCGGATGGATCGGCGCCGCCAGCCGGTAGCCCGGCACGAACTCGGAGGCCGGCTTTTCCACCCGCGGAGGAATCTTGGGAGCCACGTACGACTCCAGTTCCGAACAACAGTCCTTGAGTGCCGCGATCATGCCTTTGGCCGTGGAAAAGCGCGCAGCGGGGTCGCGCGACGTCGCCTTGCGGATCACGACCTGCTCTTCCGGCGCCAGGCGCCGTCAGGTCCAAGCGGCTTTCGAGGTGCGCCTTGATCACGTGTTCGTAGGAGTCGGGCCGCGTGAACGGCAACGTCCCGGTGCGCATCTCCACGTAGCTCACGGCCAACGAGTATTGATCGGTCGTGGCGCTGGGGGGCTTGCCCTCGAGCAACTCCGGAGCACCGTAGGCGGGCGTGGCCCCCACCATGCTCATCGTCACCGTGTCGCCCAGCTCGCGGGCCAGTCCGAAGTCGCAAATCTGCGCCGCGCCCCCCACGATCAAGATGTTTTGCGGCTTGATGTCGCAGTGCTGAATCGGTGAAACCGGGCCGCGCCCCAGGTCATGTCGCGGACTGTTGAGGAAGTCGATCGCCAGGGCCGCGCTTTGCATGTAGTCAAACAACTCGCGCAGCGGGATGCCGTCAAGACCCTGTTGATTGCACTCGGCCAGTCGATCCGAGAGGCTCATCTCGCCGAGCCCCATGACGATGATCAGCTCGCTCGGTTGCGATTGCCCCGCCAGGCTGGCCGCGAACGTGCGTCGCGTGCTGCGCGCGCCCACCAGTTCCGTGCTGACCGAATCATCCAGCAGATACCCGTTTTCGTCCTTCAGCCAGAAGGCCGTGATCGGCATCAGGTTGGGGTGATGGATCGACTTGACGAGCTGCAGGGCCTTGAACTCCTTGAAGCCCTCGCGGCGCCCCAGGTTGATCACCTTGAGCGCGACGTGAACGCCCCCCGGTCCGCGCGCTTCCCAGACCTCGCCAAAATTGCCGCGACCCAGAAACTTGATCAGCACGTAGCCGGGTACCGGTTCGTCATGGGCAGTGTAAGCCATCGCAATACCGACCACTCACAAGACGCGACGATCGCTCAAGACCCTGGCGAAAAATCGTCGGGGATTGTCCCGATTTTTCGGTGCCTTGGGAGAAAAATGCCCCCTCCCGCAGATGTTTTGTCCCCGCTAAGCTCGGCACAAAACGCTCGGCGAAGCGGGCAAAGAATCCATGGTAATGGACCCTCCGGGCACTGGCAAGCAAGGGCCCCGGCCGTCGACGACGCGAGCCGTGACACGGCCGGGTTAGGGGGGACGTCGTGCGCGAGGACGCACGGCAAAGAGTTGATTCTCGTCGAATCAGCGGGCCGAATTTCGATTCGATCGCGAGCCAGGCCGTCGGAGATCGCCTGCTACGCGAGAGTCGGCCAGCAGCACGTGCGCCGCATTGCGGTGCGCGTGCCCAACGGCTTTCAATTCCAGGGAGGCAAGAGTTTGACAAACGGTCGGATCGGCTGCATGCCCCAGCCGGTGCCGTCGTCGGCCGACGGTTGAGCACCGGTGACCGGCCCCGGCTGCATCGATTGAGCCGGCAGGCCCGACTGCGGCAGCCCGCCGTTGCGATTCTCGACCGCCGGCAAGCGTTCGGGGCGTGACCGCCCAGTTCCGCCAATCGCGTCGACGCCCCCGGCGCCAGGTGTGCGCGACGCGGTGGGCTCGACGGTGCGAGACGCCACGAACTTCGCCGTCACTCCGGTTTCCTCTTCAGCCGGCGCGTTCGACCGGCACGGTCACGACTTGTCGATCCACGCCTCGCACGCTGGCATTCCGCCGCGACGTCGGCGCCTTGACCGACGCGGGGACTCGCACCGGATGCGACATCCGCGCCGAGGGGTTCTCCGGCGGAGCGACTGGCATCGGCGTCGGCACGCCCTCGGGCAGCACCTCGGTCGGTTCGGCCGGCAGCTCTTCCACCGGGCCGGGGTTGGGACAGCACGAGCAAATCACGAGCTTGGCCGCTTCACGCACGCGTTCCGAGGGCTCGATGAAACAGCCGCACGAGTCGCGCTCATACGCCCGCTCCGAAAGCTTGGCCACCATATCTTCGCTGCAGCAGCAGGCTTTGTCGCATCCCTGGCAGTGCTGGGTAATCGCGTCCTGGATGGCCAGTACCGCCTGGTAACGCACTTCCTCGGTGCAATCCTCGAGGGCCGCCATCAGGGCCTCTTTGACCTGCGGATAACAACCCGAGTCGCAGCCGATCGTGGACAGGTACTTGAGGGCCTTGATTTTCTGGGGAGCGAGATCTTCTTCCGTCTTGATCTCGGCAGCCGCCTTGATGGCCGGGTTCGCGCTTTCGAGATTCTTCGGGTCGGCCAGGGCCTTCAGCGCCGGGTTGCGCTCCATACCCGGGAAGTTGCCTTTGCGGTTCGACGTGGCGTCTCGAATCTTGTTCAATCCCTGGGGAATGCCCAGGAAGTTCCACAAGGTAAACGGGGCCGCCGGAGGCGGCAGTGCCAGGGCCGGACTGGCGGCCAGCAGCGTCACCAAGACCGCCAGCGCGAGACGTTTCAGTTGGGGCATCATGATTCGAATTCCTTGCACGGTTATTTTTAGTCGCGGATCGTTCGGCGACAGACTTAAAACATCCGTCGATACTCCAAGCGGAACAGATCTTGATAGAACGGAGCACCCGTCAACGCGTGGCCCCAGCCGACGTAGACAGACCGCGGGCCGATCGAGCCACGAAGACCTAGCTTCATGTTGACGATGGTGTTGCCGGCGGCCGAGACGCGCGAGCTTGCAAGCCCCGTGTTATAGATGCTGACATTGGGTTGCGTGTATGAACCGCTGAGGAACGACCAGCCCACAAATTCCGCCACCGCCGTGAGTCGCAGCCCCCCAGTTGAAATATAGGGATTCAGTGGGCTATAGCCATCGCCTTGAAGCACGTTGTAGCCGACGCCGGCTCCGTAGCGCAGCACGGATCCAGAGAGCGCATTGATTTGGTCCGCGATCGGGACATTCGGATCGCCGCTGGCGCTTGGAATGGTTCCGCTCCAAGTACTTGTGAGTGGAATCCAGTATCGCAGTTCCCCCATGAAGTAGGAGCGCCCGGAGAGTCTGCTCAGATACAGCAGCCCTGGCTCCAGGCTGGCATGACCCGTGCCCAAACCACGAAACGGATCACCGGTCGGTATGTAGGTTTTGAATTGGAACGTCAGGTAGCGATCGGGGTCTGCATACATCTGGTACTTGATGCCGGCAATCGTATCGCCTAGTCCTGACTCGTTACCGATGGCTGGCGGACTAGCAGGAATAGCGGTGCTATTGGAGGCGAAAACTGCATTAGCGGCCAGTAACTCGACGAACCCCGAAAGGCGAGGAAAAAACTTCAGCTCGACGTACGTCGAAAGCCAGCGATAGTTCACTCGATTGGGCGAAAGAAATACGGCTCTGTTGTCGGGTATGGGGTAATATCCCGCGTAGAACGCGCCGCGGTCGGGCCGCGCGCCGCCGGTGGCGTTGTCGTACCGCACGCGCAGCCACGTTCCGACGATCGGGTTGTCGATGTAGCCCGCCGGGTCGTCGTTGATGTTCCACGAACCCGAGCCGAGCGCCGCGAACTGTCCGCCTTGCGCCACTGAAGGTTGAGACTCCATGGCATCGTACGAGGGCGCGGCGCCACTTTCCGGCGCCGTCGAGTACGGGGTGCCGCCGGGTGCCGAAGGGCAGGGGGGAGCCTCCGGACAATAGGGGCAAGGACAACGGGGACAATCGTAGCTCACCGGACGAATCGCCAGTGCTTCGCCACGGTAGTCGCACAGCTCGGGCGTCGACAGCAGCCCCAAGTTTTCCGCCGCCGTGACCGATTCGCCGGCAGCGAACGACAGGACCAGCATGCCGATCAATGCGAACAGCGAAAGCCCATGGTGTCTGGCCATGGAGGAACTCCTAAAGGGGTGTTGGTACGCCCGGCGGTCCGGTTTGGGCCGGTATGGGTAGGGGCGGAGAATCAGGGCAGGGTGACGAGTCTAGTAGCTTATCGTCCTGCAAGGATGAGAAGAGCAGCACCGGCGCTCGGGCCAATACAGCCCGCAAGGTCAACGCAGTTGCGCCGTCGTGCAAGCCGTTCGGGTAAACCGCGCAAACCTTATGGCATTGCCACCGCGTCGGCGGAGCGGACCAGCACCAGGTCTTCCAAGGGGACGGGCACGGTGGGCTCGAACGTGGGCGCTGGGTCGACCTGAGTCGCCTGTGCGGCCTGCAGGCGAACGTCGTGCAGATGGGTCGGCCGTCGCTTGGCGGCGTTGGCCGCCACCAGGTCGTTGAACGTGTCGAGCAGGCTGGCGTTGCTGGGCAGTTTCTGCTGCAACGGCCAAACGTAGCGCATCGCGGCCGTATGCGGCTCGCGGGGCCAGGCCGCCGGCCGGGCCTCATGCACCGGTCGCTTCACGTCCAGGAAAAATAGTTGGGCGCCCGGCAGCGCGCCGCTGAAGCGCGCCAGATCGCGCTGGACGATCGGATAATCGGCGGTTTTCAGCCGGTACTGTTCACCGCTGAGATCTTCTTCGCCGCGATAATAGACGATCACCACGTCCGCCCCCGCTCGGCTTTGGCCCAGAATCTTCTGGCGGATATTGTGCAACTGGTAAATCACCTGGGAGTGGCCGACGTTTGGATCATTCAGGCGGTACAGCCAGGCACGCTCGAAGGCGGACGTCGTGATCCGTTCGAGCGTGGGTCGCGCATCCTTGCTCGCCTCGTCCGTTTTTGCGCCACGGCGCTCAAGGCGAGACCTTCCAGGCTCTCGGAGTTCGTCTCGCCAACCCCCACCACCAACAGATGCAGGCGCTGATGCGTGTCCGGATCAAGACAATCGACCTGGAACAAAGACGACTGGCTCAGCTCGCGCGGCACCCCCGGAATGCCAACCTCGATCGTGTTGTCCAGCAGCTTGTTCAACCGAATCTTCGTCTGCCACGTCGACTCCAGCGCGTCGACCGTACTTGTCGCCAACGTCACCGCGGGCTGCAAGAACCCGTTGGCCCACACGTGCAGGTCCGTGACCTGGTGGGCTTGCTTCGCAGCCAGGTTCGGCCAGCGCACGCGACCGTACAGCGTCACGTCGCTGCCATCGGCCACGGGCTGGGGAAACTCGACGACGCCCCCTTCCCGTTGAATCGCCTCGTGGTCGATGTTTTGCGATTGAATGCGCTCGACGAGGACCTCCACCGGCGGGGCGACGTAGTTGATCGTGCGCAGCTCCCGGCTCTCGCCCCCTCCGTTCACGGCCAGCACCTCGAAGTCGTTCTGCCCGTTGGCCAGCCGGATGTCCTTCACGGCCGCCGCCAGGTGAAACTCGTCGGGCCCCGCGGCCGGCTGCTCGGCGCTGCCGCTAAAGATTCTGGCACCGTTGTGCACCAGCTCGACGCGCGCCACCGGGCTGGGAGACGCGACCAAAAAGCGAACTTCGGCAAGTCGCGAAGACGCCGTGTTGCCGTTGATGGCCGGCGTTTCAAACGTGATCGTCGCCTTGGGCGGCGGCGGCAGCATCAGCGTCACGTCCTTGGTCTCGGTGACCACCGACCAGCCGTGCGCGTTGCGAGCGCGGCGTGACCGAATTCACTCCTTCCCGCAGCGGGATGCCCGTGGCCCGGACCTTCCAATGCCCGTTCTCGGGATCGAGCTGCGCCGCATCCGGTGGCAGCACCCAGCCGTTGACCTCCAGCTCCTTCAAATCCATCCCCTGCGGAGACACGACTTCGAAGCTGCAACTCAAGACCGGCGAATCCACTTGGGCCGGGCACTCGAAGTTGACAATCTGTGGCGCCCGCAGAAAACGGATGACCACCTCGCTGCTCGTCTTCACCGCCCCCCAGGGGTTCGTCGTGCGCACCGCGATGTGGTTCTCGCCGGTTTCGGTCTCCTCGAGGTTGACGTTCGCCTGATACGTACCGCTCGCGGCGTCCAGCGTGGGCTTCTCGTCGAGCGCGTTGCCGTTGAGCAGTACGGTGAGGTCTTGCTTGTCATCGGCGGGTTCCAGACGGATACGCACCGGCGTGAGCCGCGAATCGCGTCCCTCGTAGCGCTCAAGATCGCGTTCGGCCTGGGGCTCAACAATCAGCGGTTGAGATGCCGGCGGCACGTAGACCACGGTCAGGCTGGCCTGCGCGGGCAAGCTGCCGGCGGTCTTTGCCAGGCAGCGGAGCTGCTGCGAGCCCGGCTCGAGCGTGATCGACGTTTCGTGCACGTTGAAGGGTGCGACCGCCGGCGGCATGAAGCCGGTGAAATCAGTGTCGGCCCCGTTGAGCCCCCACTTGGCCTCGACCAGCGGCTCGTCCGCCGCAATTCGCCCTTCCAGGCGCAGCTCCGGCGTGTCGACCGTGAGCGGTTCGTCCCGTTCGCTGGTCAGTTCACGCGCCAGCCCCGTCTCGGGCGAAACGGCCCGGACGAACAACCGGGGCGGCGCCACGGCCTCGGCGGGCGTGAACTGGACGCGGCGCACCAGCACGCTTCGTTCGGCCGGATCCTCTGGATTCGCCGCGACGATGGAGAGCACGTTTTCGCCCGGTTGAAGCTCGATGTCGGCGACGTCCATCGTGGCCACGCCCGCTGCGACAACCGGCTCGGGAACCGCGACCGGCTTGGCTGCCCCGGACGAGCCCAGCGTGACGTCGACCTTCACGGCGGACTGGCCGTCTTCTGGCAAGCGGATGCGGCCTTTCAAACGCAGCGTCGATTGGTCGGTCGTCGTCAACGGCTCGGAAGGCTCGTCGATTTCGATCACCGGGCTTTGTCCCCGGTAGGCAAAGGCCAGCGATTTGCTGAACGTCTGCGGGCGAATCTCGCGAGTCGTCACGACCAGCGTGCCGCGCAACGCCGGCGTGCGCTGCCGTGGCAGGGCGTCCAGATTTGCAGTCCAGGCGTGGAGCGACGTCGCCTGAAACGGCACCTGCACGCCACCTGCCAATTGCAGGGCAACGTCATGCACCAGCTCGGGCGTCAGCTCGCTGAGCTCGAGTTCAAGCTCCGCTCCCTTGCTGAAGCGGATCGTGTCGTCGCGATCGGCGTAGTCGACGACGTCCCCTTCGCGGGGCTTCAGCCGCAGGTTCATCTCCGGCCGGCTGAGAGCCTGCGGTTTCACCACGGGCAACTTGCGATCGCTCAGCATGTGCTCGATCAGTCCCTGGCGATACAGGTTTTCGTACTCGCCGATCGCCGCGAAGCGCGTCAGCGTGCGCTCGCGCTTGGCGTCTGCCAGCGCCAGATTGAAATGCCACCCGACGAGCTGCTCGACCGTCTTGGCGCTCGATTCGTAAGGACCCAGCGGGCTCCAGCCGATCCATTCCCACGGTTGTTCGTCTCGAATGAACAACGTAAACAGCGGCTTGCGCTCGTCGGCGCCCTGGCCCACGACGAGCTCCACGTTGGGCAGCGTTTGTCCGCCGCGCCGCACGCCGAGTGCCGGCGTTCGCTCGCCCGGCTTGAGCGAAGACAATCGCAAATAGAAGGCGGCCAAGGATTCCAGCGGCGCGACGTTCGCGCCCTCCGCCCAACCCAGGATCACGTCGCCGGCGGCCAGGCGACTGGCATTGGGTCCGGCATCCTGGACGTTGTTGACGATCAGCCGGTGGTGGCCCTCGTCAAACGTGAACCGGACGTCTGAAATCGTGCCGCGCTGTCCCACGACCCGGTCCAGATCGTCCATGTTCCACACGCAGATCGTTCGATCGCGCGACGCGGTGACCAGCAGTTTGCCATCCTCCGAAAACGCCAACGAATTGATCCAGTCCGCGTGACCCGAGAGGTGGCGCACCGCGGTGCCGAACGCGTCTCCGGCGGACAGGTCATAGACTTCCAACTGCGGGCTGCCGCCGAACAGGCGCGAGGCCACGGCCAACAGCGGCACGTTCAAGGGCGCCCTGGGGGGCAGCAGCGCGTAGGCCGTCACGTCGAACCGCCGCGGTGGCAACAAGAAGGTCCGCCGGTCGCTCTGCGGTTCGTAGACGTTGAAGAACCAGCGCTTGGCGGCGTTTTCTCCCTTCGAGCCGGCCTCGACGCGCCAGCCCGAGGTGTCCGCGGCCGCGGCGTCCCAGGGCGCCACGTTCGTCGTGACCGTCCGGTTGACCGGATCGAACACCAGCTTGCCGCGCGCCGCCGGGCCCGGCTCCTGGGCCGTGGCCGGACTGATCAGCAGTCCGAGAGAATTGTCTCGCTTGACGAAGCTGGCGCTGGCGGCGGTCATTCCGTCGCCGCGCAGTTTGCTGACCTCCGCCCGGCCTTGCAGCAAGCGGTCCATCGGCAGCGTGAGAATATCGTGATTGGCCTGGCCCGCCACGGCCAACATGCGAGACGTCGGCGAGGCGACCAGGATGGGCAGGCCACCATCGTCCAACGACCAAAGCAACTCACCCGTGTTCGGCACCAGTTGCCGCGAGTTCAGATTCACCACGCGGACGAAGTGCACTCCGGCGTTCTGGACGGCGACGGCCGCGTGATCGGCCCGGCCGGTCCGCTCCGAGGCGAACAGCGCCACGTCGAGCGGGATGTCTCCGTTCTGCAAGGGAACGGTTTGCGACGACGTGGCCGCCGTGTTGCCGACGTTCCACAAGTTCAGTCGCGAGGCGTGCCCCGTGATCAGCCGTCCGCCGTCACCCCACCAGGAGACCAGGTTGCTGAATGCGGCCACGTTGTTCTTCGTGGTTTTGTTGGTCGCCAGGTCCCAGATCCGCAGCACCGAATCGCCGGCCCCGATCGCCACGCGAACCTGTTTCGCCGCCGGGCCCGAGTACCAGGCCGCCAGCGAGGGCTTCGTGACAATCGCCGGAAGCATCAGGCCGCCCAAGTAGGGCTGCGGCTGATTCTGCCAGGCGGCGGCGACGTCCCACGCCCGCACCGAAGCCTCGGCGTTCGTCTTGCCCGGCATCGCCTCTTCGCCCAGCGACAACAAAATGGGCGGACGTCGGGGATCGCCCGCGGCGAACGTCAGCGTCACCACCGCGCCTCGATGCCCTTTGAGCACGCGGACTTTGCCGCTGCGGGTGTCGAACAGATAGATCGTGCCGCGGTCCTCCAGCATTTCCACGGTGGGGCTTGCCGACGGAATGACCCAGCCGTCGTGACGTAGATCGCTCGCGCCGCGCATCACGCTCAGTCCGGCCACGGCCAGCCACTTGCCATCTGGCGAGACGGCCACGGCGTTAATCGCGCCGTCGAGCCCCGGCCCCACGGGAATGCGATAGGTTGCCGCCGGGTTGGTTGTGAATTGCCCCTTCGACTCGTCGAACGCCCAGGTGCGAACCACCTTGTCCCAGCTTCCGGCGTAGAGCGTGCCGGTTTGCTGGTTGAATGCCAACGAGCTGACAAAGCTGGTGGGCGCGCCGGCCTCGAGCCGCAGAATCGGCATCGCGTCGATGCCATCGGCCGCGGCGTTGGGCGAGGGCTGGACCTGGTCCTGCCCCCAGGCCAGGCAGGCACCCACGCTAGAAAAGATGCAGACGGCCGCGGCGAGAGCAAGTTTGGATGGCATAGCGAACCCCAGCACTAGTGTAGCTCGTCGACGTTCAGGACGAGTCGAAAGCCCAAGTCATCAAACGCATCCTCGGCGCATTCTGAGCGACCGGATTCCGCCTCCTTGTCACTGCGAATCAGCAGAAAGAGCGTCCCGTTTGGTTTGCATTTGTCGAATTCCGGATCCTCGGCGCCTTGCGGCGTGCAAGTCCATTCTCGGACGCCGCCGGCCACCCCGCCCCGTTCGTCCTCATTCTCCTGTGGCACGTCGAAGATTGCCAGGGTACTGCCTGCCGGCCAGGCGGCCGCGGGATGTCCGACGTAGCGCCCCGACCGGTCCTGGAGGTACGTCTTTCCTGGCGATGCCGTTTGATGCGGCGCCGTTTGACGCGGCGCCCGCGCCCCGTCGCCAGGTCCCACTGGATCGCCGTGGGCAGATTCCAGGACCACCCTGGCGACTCCATTTTGCCATCCAGCCAACAGGCGAATCGCCCGGCGTCGCAGGCGCTCACGTTAACCTGCGCGCCCAGCGCCTCTTCGTGCTCGTCCCGTTGCTTCATGAACTCGGCAAACAGGCTCCGCGAGACCGGGCTTTCCATGATGTAGAAGGCCCGCTGGCTCGATCCCGGCCCGGCCGACGACGTCACGAGCCGCAGCATGAATTTCAGCTCATCGTTCGTGCCCAATAGCGTGCAGAGGATTTTGCGCGGACAGCGCAAGTCGTTGACAATTGCCGGCGGAGCCTCGCCGGCGGCCGCCGCCACGGTCTGAAATCCAACGGGCAGGGTCAACGGGTCTGGCTGCCGGATCCACCACGACACGCCTGCGGCGAAGACCATCGCCGCGGCCAGGCTGGCCGCCAGCCGCCAGCCGCCGACGCGACCTGCCGGCCGTAACTTGCGCGGATGGCAGGCTTCCTCCAGCGCCGCGACCATCTCGGACGTCGAGCCGTAGCGCTTCGTGGGCTGCCGGTTCGTCGCCCGTTTGATGACGTGCTGCTCGGCGGCGGGCAAGCGCGACAATTCAAGCTGGTTGTTCAGATGCGCTTGGACGATCGTATGCAGGCCCGCGTCCGGCACAAACGGCAGCTCGCCGGTGCGCAGCTCCAGATACGAAACGGCCAGCGAATACTGGTCTGTCGCGTCGCTGGGAACGTTCGTCTCGATCATTTCCGGCGCCGCGTACACCGGGCTCAGGGCGAGCGACGTGCTGCGGGAGTCGCTCACCTCGCGCGCCAGGCCAAAGTCGCAAACCTGCGCCGCGTCTCCCACGATCAAAATGTTGGACGGCTTGATGTCGCAATGCTGGATCGAACCGAATCCGGTCGCCAGCTCGTGTTTCGACGTGTTCAAGTAGTCGATGGCCCGGGCGGCGTCATGAAAGTACTTCAGCAGCTCATCGACGGGAATCCCTGAGAGACCCTGCTGGCGGCATTCTTCCAGTCGCGAGGCGAGGCTCTTTTCACCGAGCCCCATGGCGATGATCAGCTCGGCCGGCTGGCTGCTGTCATCGGTCGGTTGGGCCATGACCGTGCCCGAGCCGGTCTGTCGCGTTTCGGTCGCCACGGCGTCGAACGCCTCTTCGTCGAGCAGCTCTCCTTGTTGGCTTTTCAGCCACAGGGCCAGGATGGGGACGATATTCGGGATAATGCACGCGCTTGACGAGCTTCAGGGCGTGAAACTCTTTGAGCGCTCCCTTCATGCCGAGTTTGTTGATCTTAAGCGCCACCTGCGCGCCGCCCGGTGCAGAGGCCTTCCACACGTCGCCGAATCCGCCGCTCCCCAAAAAACTCGTCAGGCGATAGCCCGGCACCGGCTCGTCCCCCACCGAGTAGCGGCCCGGTTTCGTCGTGGTGAGCGCGGAACCCCGGGACCGGCTCGCGCAGGGTAACAGGCGTCGCGCAGGCGCAGCACCATCGCCGTGGTAGAAGCGAACCGGTCGGACGGCTGCCGGGCCGTCGCCCGCTGGATGACCTCCCGCTCGGCCGGCGACAGGGCAGACAAGTCGAGTTGGCTGTTCAAGTGGGCTTGAATGACCGTGTGCGCAGGGCTTCCTCCGCGAACGGGAGCTTGCCGGTGCGCAGCTCGACGTACGTAATGGCCAGCGAATATTGGTCGGTCGTTGCGCTGGGCACGTTGGTTTCGATGATCTCCGGCGCCGCGTAGACCGGGCTCATCGCCAGCGAAGTTTGCCGCATGTCATCCACTTCGCGGGCCAGGCCGAAGTCGCAGACCTGCGCGGCGTCCCCCACGATCAGGATATTCGAGGGTTTGATGTCGCAATGCTGAATCGCCGCGTGTTCGACGTTCAAACCGTGCCGGGCGCTGTTCAAGTAATCCAGGGCCCGGGCGGCGTCCTGCAGGTAGCTGAGCAGCTCGTCCAGCGGGATGCCGGCGGCCCCTTGCCGCTGGCATTCGTGGAGCCGGTCGGAGAGGCTCTTGTGGCCCAACCCCATCGCGATCGTCAGCTCCGCCGCGGCCGGCTTGGGCACGTACTCGATCGTGTCGGTGGTCAACGCCGAACGCACCGATTCGGTGGCCACTTGATTGAAGGCGTCCTCTTCGAGAATCTCGCCCTGCTCGTTTTTCAGCCACAGGGCCAGAATGGGCACCAGGTTGGGGTGCTGGATCTGCTTGACCAGCTTGAGCGCCGAAACTCCTTCAGCGCGCCCTTCATCCCCAGGCTGTTGATCTTGATGGCCACCGCCGTGCCGCCCGGTGCGGTGGCGCGCCGACACGTCGCCGAAGCTGCCCCGCCCCAGGAAGGACACCAGCCGAAATCCGGGAACCGGCTCATCCCCGGTTTGATATTGGCGAACGCCGCTCATCGAGAGCTACTCCAGTCGGTCTGCTTTCGCGTGGCCCGCCGTGGCCATCGAAGCGGAAAGTGCCGGGTCATTATAGTTCCCAGGGGGGCCAACAGGAACGGACGTCTCCCCGCGGAAATCGCCAGGTTTCTACGCAACTTCCGACTCCGCCGGTCGACAATGACCGTAGCCCGCAGGTAGGTTGGCAGACGCCAACGGGCTCCTGTTTGCCGGTGAACCTCTGCCGACGGGACGGCCGGCGCGCCGCTGCGAGAGTCCCATACCGCCGATTCAAGGAGATGGACGATGCCCACGCCCGTTGAATTCATGCAGCGCTACCGGAATCTGGTGGTCAACGCCGTGGTGGACGATCCGGCCAGCCAGTCGTGTCACCCAGTGACCTGCCACATCGCATTGAAAAAGTACTTCATGATGAATTGGAAGGACGGCACCGAACAACGCAACGACTATAACGCCGTGACCCAAGGTTCGAAGAAAGACCAGTGGTTCATGGCCAACAAAGAGCGCATTCGCAGCGCCGCCATGGGTAAAGGGGCTCCGGAAGATTACGTCTTGGCCCTCGAGTGGGCCGCCATGTCCGGCAAAGTTCCCAATCTCAGCCAGGCCACGCTGCAAGCCTATTGCGACGACCACCTGGGAATCGATTGCTCGGGCTTCGTCACCAACTACCTCGTGGCCTGCGGCAAGAAGCCGTATTCGAGCCACCTCGTGCGCGATACGAATGCCGCGTCCTACTACAACCCCGCCCGGGCCGTCAACGATCCGGCGGCCGTGCGCCAAGGCGACCTGTTGGTGTGGATGCACGGCAATTCCGTCCTGCACTCTCCGGGACACATCGCGGTCGTCGACTCGTATGTCGCGCAATCGAGAGTCGGCGGGAACATGCGCGTCGTCGAAGCCACCGGAGCCGCGGGCGCGAATCCCAAATTGCTCGACTCGATGTATACTGTCGAGCAGATCACCGACAAGGGAGGACACGTGCCGGTCATGATCCTCACCGTCAAGCGCCACGGCGTGTCCGGCAGCCACGTGGCCGTGATGCGCTACTGACGTCGCCGCGTACGTGGCACAACCAACCGGAAAGTAGACCATGGACGACGCACAGACTGAGGCAGCATCTGCTCGAACTGCTCCGGGGCGGGGGGGCGCACCTGGATTTTGACTCGGCCGTGGCCGATTTGCCGGCGCACTTCGCGGGGCACGACCCGACCGTGTCCCCCACACTCCCTGGCGACTCGTCGAACACCTCGCATGGCGGAGTGGGATATCTCGAGTTCAGCCGCGACCCCCGGCACGTTTCGCCCCCTTTCCCCGAGGGCTATTGGCCCACGACCGACGCCCCGCCGGACGACAACGCCTGGGACGCGTCGCTGGCCGCCTTTCGCGCCGACCTGGCAGCCATGCAGAAACTCGTCGCCGATCCAAACACCGACCTGTTCGCTCCCATTCCTCACGGCGACGGCCAGACGATCTTGCGCGAGACACTGCTGGTGGCCGACCACAACGCCTATCACCTCGGCCAACTCGTCGTCGTCCGCCGGGCCCTGGGCGCCTGGCCGCACGATTAGTCGAACGTCGGACAACGCGATTCGGCAACCCGCGGCCCGCTCTGTTAGGCCGAGGCATCGCGGTCGGCTGCTACGGCCGCTCTAGCACGCGATCGATCAGTTCGCTCATCCGAAAGACTTGCATCGCGTTCGTTCGCGCGATCTGTGCCTCGCGCGGGGCCTTCAGATCGTCAGGCGGCAGATGCAAGGCTTTGGCAATCCGTGCCTGCTCTTTCAGCACACTGACCGCGTTCCACTTTTCCAGGTTGCTGTTGTAGGCGATTCGGCCGTCGCGATCGATGATCACCCTGGTCGGCCAGCCGTGGGCGCCGTAGGCCATGGCCGTGGCACCGCTGGCGGCGTCATCTCCCCGGTCGAGGCCAGTTAGAAGCTGCCAGTTTTTCAGCCGCAGGAGCTTCTTGACTTGCGAGAGCTCGCAACCGGCGGAATGGATGCCCAGGAACACGACGTCGTGGCGGCCGGCATACTTGGCTTCCAATTCCTTCTGGGCCGGCAATCCGTTCATGCACGCGCTGCACCAAATGCCCCAGAAGTCGAGCACGACGACTTTGCCGCGGTAGTCGGCCAAAGCGTGTTTCCCGCCGTCGGTCCAGCCGACCAGCGACAACTCCGGCGCCGCTGAGCCAAGCGGCGGCGGTTCGGGAAACTGCGGGGCCGAGGTGACCGCGCTTGGGGTTGGTTGCGGCTGCATTTCGATCGTGACCGGTTCGCCCCCCGCGGATTCTTCGTCGACGACGATTTCCGTTTGCCGGTTGAGCGTCCCGTAGCGTGCGCTGACCTTGATGACTCCGTCGGGAAGATTCCGCAGCACGCCGTGTCCTTGTTCATCGACGCGGATGATCTGCCGGCGCTGGGCATAGTCCCCCATCGGCTCGACGACGGCGCCAGCCAGCGGCTTGCCGGTCGCGTCCACCACCCGCACCCGGGCCGAACGACCGGGCTGGAGCGTGAACTGGCCGAGATCGATCACTCCCGCCGGCTGCTTGGGCACTTTGGTCGTCGGCGAGTCGAACGAGGCATAACCATCCTTGGTGATGATCAGGTTCAATTCCCGGTCCTGATCCGAACCGGTCGTTACCTTCAGCAGAAAACGTCCGTCGCGGTCGGTCGTCGCCTCGCTGCCGGTGTCGCCGCCGCCGCCTCGCGGAAGACTCAGCACCGCTCCGATCCGGACTCCCTCGAGCGGTTTTCCGGCAGCGTCGACGACTCTTCCGGAGAATTCCCGCGCAGGCAGGGAGCCACGCGGTCCAAGTGGAAAGTCACGAGCGGGAGGCCGTCTTCGAGCGTCACCTCGGCTTTGCCGATGGTCGCCGTCAGGCCACTTTCGTCGGTCAACACGGTCTTGTCGCCGGCTTCGTCCCGGGCGATCGATTTGACCTTTGCATTTTCAAAGCCCGGCTCGACGAGCATCTCGGCCATGACGCCCGCAACGTCTTTGATCGTGACGCTCACGGTCATCTTGCCCGAGTTGCCGCATTGCGTAAACGCCCCGGTGCCGTCCGCGGCGAGGTTGGAAAACGACTGATCGAGCGGCTTCGAAAACGAAACGTACTTGCCATCGAGCCACGCTTGGCACTTCTTGTCATCCTCGACTTCGGCAACCCACGCCACGATTTCGTCATTCTCGGGAATACCGCCGCGGACAACGATTCGAACCGGCCAGGCAGTCCCCTGGTTCGCGGCAAAGTCGTGCGTGGCGACGGGCGTGTCGGGAGTCGTCGCCAGCGAGACCGTATTGTCCGCCGGGTCGAGCCAATGCCCTGCTGGGAGTCGCGAGAACCACAAGCGAAACGCCCCCAGCGGCACTTCGATGCGGTATCGTCCCTGCTGGTCGGTCATCCCGCGGCGGAACCGGCCGCGTTCGTCATCGAGGATGACGCGGATTTCCGCCCCGCTGATCGGCGCGCGGGACTGCTTATCGAAGACGGCACCGGTCACGAAGTATTTCTGGCTTTTTTCCGAGCCCGCGTGTTCGGCGGCATCCTTTGGATCGTCGGCCGAGGCTTCGGTCTTCGCGGAGTCGGCATCGGCGCTGCCAGGGCACGGGAGTGAATCGCTCTGGTCGGGAAGAGCACGGAGGAAACCAGGCCGAGCGCAACAACAGCCAGGCGGTGCGCGAGAGACTCGCCCGGACGCTGGTGGTCGCCAGGATGTCGAATCTTCGTTTCAGCGAACCGGAGTTTCCAAAGGCCACGCCCAGCGCGGGCCGAAGCGGTTTGTTCAAGCTGACGAAGTCGGTCACGGCCAAGAGCGTTCGGGCGTAGGCCTTGCGCGAGGCATTCAGCCGCGCCACGGCCAACGCGTCGCAGCAGGCCTCGGCCGCGGCGGCCGCTTCGCGCCGGGCGAGCCAGGCCAAGGGATTCCACCAGCACAACGTTGCCACAAAGAACGCGAACAGGCTCGTCCAATGGTCGCGGCGCGAAATGAGCCAGTTCGTGTGCAAGGATGCCGCGCAACTGGTCGTCGTCCAGCGAATCGACCAAATGTCGAGGCAAGATGATCACGGCCGAACTGCCCGGCGCGGCCCACAGCATCGGCGCAATCGGCACGTCAACGACCAATAGCCTGGGCGCATGCCCGAGATGGAATTGCCGCGATAGGTCCTGCAGCAACTCCACGATCCGGCCCCGCTGCGGCCACGTGGTCGCGCAGCAAGCGACGGACACGGAGCAATTGCCGCAGTGCCCCCAGCCAAAGGATCGCCGAGAACGACAGGCTCGCCGCCAGACCCGCGAACACGAGGACGCGCGACGTGAAGCCACGTGAAGGCGGTGCCGGCGCGACCACCGCTGGCACAGGTTCTGTCTGTTCTCCGGCGGCCGCTGACCGTTCGATGGTCATCTCCGATCGGTTGGGCTTGGAAGGTATCGTCCGGTTCCGGCCGAGGGTGGAACAGGGGATCGGCGAACTGGACGGCCTGCGGCGTCGGTCGGTCATCGATCCGCTCGCCCGCCGCGACCGCCGGAAACAGCGGCACGGGGACAACCGGCGGCGTAACCAGCTTCAACAGTACGAGCAGCCACAAGCCGTGGCAGAGCGCTGGCCTGCGGCGAAGCGCCGCGGTTTGACAGGCCGCCCAGACCATCGCTGCCAACAGGCTCGCCAGAGCCAGGTTCCAAGCGAGCAGATAGAACGCCATGGTTCCGCACCCTATTCTCGAATGTTCTCGATCAGCCGTTCGATCGCCGCGCGATCTTTTTTTGAAAGCGTCGTCTGTTTGACGAGCGATAGCAGCAACGGCGCCATGGCCCCGCCAAACTGGCTCTCCGCGAGTTGCTTGAGCTGCCGGCCGACGAACTCCTGGCGCGAACACGATTGGAAAAAACCGGTGGGCGAACGATCCCTTATCGACCCGGACATATCGCTTCTCGAGGAGCCGGTCGAGAAAGCTCTTCACGCCGCCGTGTAGCGAGTGCTCGTGCCGGCCGTACATCGCCGACAACGATCTCGCGCACCGTCGCCCCCTCGTCGCGGCCCCAGAGCACCTCCATAACCGACAGCTCGGCGTCGGTGATTTCCTCGCGCGGTCTTCCCATCAACGTTGTCTCCCGCGATTTCCACTCGGGCATGTCGCCGTCTCCGGCCGAATCTCATGCACGATGCCTGAGATTGTAATGCATGTTGCATGAGAGTCAAGGCCGGAACCGCTGAATTGCTCGGTTCGTGTGATGGACGGGCCGAACGGCCTCGACGCCGGTGGCCTACAGCGTCGGGCCGATGTTCCAGGGGACGAACTCTTCCTGGCCGATGCCGTGCTGTTCGCTCTTGGTTTTCTTGCCGCTGGCCACGGCGATGATTTCGTCGAAGATCTCGCGGCCGACTTCCTCGACGCCGCGGCCGGCCAGGATCGTGCCGGCGTCCAGATCCATGTCGCCCGTCATCCGCTCGTACATCGGCGTGTTCGTGGCCACCTTGATCGACGGCGTCGGCTTGCAGCCGAAGCAACTTCCCCGGCCCGTGGTGAAGACCATCATTTGGGCTCCGCCGGCCACGATGCCCGTGACGCTCACCGGATCGAGCCCCGGCGTGTCCATCACCACGAATCCCTTGGCCGTCACCGGCTCGGCATATTCGTAGACTTCCGCCAGCGCCGTGCCGCCGGCCTTGGCGATGGCGCCTAGCGACTTTTCATAGATCGTCGTCAGCCCGCCTTCCTTGTTGCCCGGCGAAGGATTGTTGTCGGGCGTGCAATCGAACAGGCCCGTGTACCATTCCCACCAGCGGATGCGATCGATCAGCTTCTGGGCGATGGCCGGCGTGCGGGCTCGGCGAGTGAGCAACTGTTCGGCACCGTAGATTTCAGTGGTTTCGCCCAGGATCACCGTGCCACCGGCGGCGACGACCAGGTCGCTGGCGAAACCGAGGGCCGGATTGGCGGTGATGCCCGAGTTGCCGTCCGAGCCGCCGCAATTCGTGCCCAGCACCAGTTCGGAGAGGGGAACTGGCTCGCGGCGCACGTCGTTGGCCTGCGGCAGCATTTGTTCGACGAGCCGGCTGGCCGCGGCAATCGTCTCGGCCGTGCCGCCCACGTCCTGCATGCTCAACACCGGCGGCCGGTTGGCAGCCGCCGAGCCGCTTCCGCCGATCTGTACGAGTTTTTGATCGTCGAGCAGGTAACCCATCGTGGCGGTTTCGCAGCCCAGGCCGATGAGCACGTAGCCGCCGATGTTCGGATGCCGCGCGATGCCCCCCATCACGCGGTTGAGCGTCTTGTGGCCCGGCCCGCCGAATTGCAGACCGCAGCCGCCGCCATGGGTGAACGCCACGACCCCGTCGACGTTGGGATATTGCCGCAGCGCGTCGCCGGCAAAGCGGGCCGCCACGTGTTTGCTCACCGAGGCCGAGCAGTTGACCGTCGAAATCACGGCGATGTAATTCCGCGTGCCGGGCTTGCGATCCGGTCGCCGGTAGCCCCCGAACGTGTAGCCGGCTAAGGGTGCCGGATCGGCCGGCACTTCGCTCGCTGCGGCATAATCCCTCTCGAATTTGCCGGCCGTCAGGTTGTGCGTGTGGATCCAGCGCCGGCATCCACGTCGGCCGTGGCAAACCCGATCGTCTGGCCGTATTTGACGACTTTCTCGCCCGGACGAATCGCCGCCAGCGCGATCTTGTGACCCAGCCGCACCCCTTCGCGCAGCTCCACGCGACGACCGCCGGCCGTGACTTGCGTTCCCGCCGGCAGATCTCGGGCCGCCACGCAAACGTTGTCCAGCGGGTGCAGAAAAATAACGTCGATCGGAGGGACCTTGAGCATCGACCTACCCGGCCAAGAGAAAAGACAATCGCCAACACGACCGCCTTAGCTTAGCAGTCTGCGCCGTCCCCCGCGAGGATTTTGACCCGCCTGCCGTTCGGGCATGCCGCGCGAGCATGCCGTGCGAGCGATCGCTTGAATCGCTATTCGCCCGGGGCGGTTGCCTCGGCGCTGCCGGGCGTCGGGGCGCTGGCTTCGTAGGCCAGGCTTTCCAGGAAGTTCTTGGAGTCGAGATACTGGTTCGTGCCGTAGTCGCGAATGTGCTGCTTGAGCACCCCCAGCATGTTGTTCACGTTGTCCCGAATCTCCCCGTGTGCTTCGACGCCAATGGCGCCGTGCGCCAGCGCCCGGTCGGCGAACAACTCGTCGAGATGCTCGCGGTCGTCTTTGTACAAGTCGTCCGTCAAGCCAGAAGGCCAGGCGATGCGTCCGGTGACCGGGTCGAGCACGCTGGGAGACAATCGCTGGGGCGCCCCTCTTGCGCGAGGCGCAGCCAGGTCTCCTTGTCGCCCGGCGGTCGGCGTTGCGAGTCGCGATAGGCCTGGTTGATGCGCCGTTTTTCGAAATACGTTTGCGTCCAGAGCATGTTGTTCTGGATGGCCCGATTCTGGGCCGCCGTGGCGTTAATCGCGGCGGCCGACGTGTCGAGGTTGTATTGTCCTTGGGCGCGAATCGCGTTGCCCATACCCGTCAGATAACTGCCGGCCGCGGTCGACCCGACGCCGCCGTAGCCGCCCCAGCCAAAGCCGCCGTAGCCGCCGCCATAACCGCCGCCGCCCCCCGTGTAATAGGGCGTGCTGAAGCTTCCGGGCGTATATGTGTAGGCGTTGCCGGGTGTCGTTTGCGGCGTGGACTGTTGAGCCGCCGCCGGAGCGGCGAGCAGGATAGCCACCGCGCACGGTCCCGCCAGACCCGCCACGAATCGATCCAACAAAGGCAACGAGATGCGGGACATACGAGTTTGCTCCACGGGCAAAAGGAAACGACTGCGCCAACGTGGCGCACCACGGCGCAACGATGAAATTCTAGGCGCGCAACTCGGCCGCGTCACGCCCGCTGCCGCGCCATGAAAACTTGTATACAACGCCACCACGCGAGGTACAATAGTTGCAAGGATGCGCGAGTATTTGGCAGATACCGGCGGATTTTGCAGAGAATATCGGCGCGCACCGCCAGGCGGCCCTCCGGAATCTCGCGAATTCGCCGCGAATCGCCGGCCTGAGCAAGCCCAGTCGCTGGGAACCCAATCGCTTGGGAGAGTGTCCGACGAGTCCTCCCGTTCAGCCCCTGAAAAAGGCGAGCCATGCGAAGTCGATGTTTGTTTGATTTGCCGGTTATGGCGCGAGCCATCTTGGCTGCTAGCGCCGCGGTGTGCCTGACGGGTGGCGCGGTTTCGGTGGTTCGCGCGGCCGATGCGGACGAGACCGTCTCGAAGTACATCGCCGAGTTGAAAAGTGGCGACGAGCAGGCCCGCGTGGCCGCCATCGATGCCCTGGGTCAGATGGGACCGGCCGCCCAAGAGGCGACCGACGCCTTGGCCGGCCAATTGAGCGACAAGTCGGCCACGGTTCGCGCCCACGCGGCGTATGCCCTGCGAGAGATCGGCCCGGCCGCCGCCGGAGCCGCGCCGCAGTTGGCCAAGGCCACCAGCGATCCCGATTTCAACGTCCGGCGGATGGCGGTCGCGGCGCTCGAAAGAATTCATCCCGATCCGAAAGTCATCATCGAAGCGCTGGGCAAGGCGCTCGAAGACGCCGACCCCTCCGTGCGCGTGGCGGCGCTCAGCACGCTCACTGAGTACGGCGACTCGGCGGTGACCGTGTTGACCAAGGCGCTCGAAAATCCCCAGACGGCCTATTGGGCGGCACTGGCGCTGGGTGAGCTGGGACCCAAGGCAAAGGCCGCCGTACCGAGTCTCACCGCGGCGCTCAAAAACGAACAGCCGGCCACCCGCCGCGAAGTGCTCCTGGCGCTGGGCCGCATCGGACCGGACTCGGCCAGTGCCGTGCCGACCATCATCCCGTTGCTGGATGACAAGGACCAATCGGTCCAGCACGCCGCGGGTTTTGCCTTGGGCAGCATCGGCCCCGCGGCCGCTAGCGCCGCCGACGCCCTGCGCCGCACGATGCACACCGACGACAACTTCGAAGAGTGCGTCAACTGCTGGGCCTTGGCCCGCATCGAGCCGCAGAACGCCGAAGCCCGCGAGCACGCCATCAAGTTGCTGCTGGCGTCCCTCAAAGCAAAGAACCCCCGCGTGCAAGGCGCGGCGATTCGCGGACTGCTCGACTTGAAGGCGCCCCCGACCAGCTCGTGCCGGGCTTGGGATACGTGATCGAACACGGCGAGGAGCCGGCCGTGGGAGAAGCCCTGGGGGCCTTGTCCGTGTTGGGCGACGCCGCGACGCAAGTGCTGGACGAAGCCCTTGCCAGGCCCGCGGCCCGCGGCCGGGCCGCGGTGCTAGTCGGCTTTCTGGGGCCCAAGGCCAAGGCCGTCGTGCCGGCCCTGACCGACGCGCTGTCGGACGACAATCCGGACGTGCGCCGCGAGGTCCTCTTGCGCTGGCCTCGATCGGACCGGACGCCGCCTCTGCCACCTCCCAGATCGAGCGGCTGCTGGCCGATTCGAACATGCCCAACCGGGCCGTGGCCGCTTACGCCTTGGGTCGCATCGGTCCGGCCGCCGCCGCGGCGTTGCCCGAGTTGCAAGATGCGCTGACGGCCGAGGAACAGTTGGTGCGCGTGGCCAGCGCATTCGCGCTGGTGAACATCGCCCCGGGCAACGAGCCGATCGTGCGGATGTCGGTGCCCGTGCTGGTGCAAGGCTTGCAGAGTCCCACGGCGGCCGCCCGCCGCGGCGCTGCCGAAGGACTCGGCATTGTGGGCAAGCCGGCCCGTTCCGCCGCCGAAGGGGCGCTGCGCGCCGCGGCCACCGATCGGGACGAAACCGTCCGCAAGGCGGCCCTGGAGGCGCTGGAGAGGATGGGGGCCGTCGTCGATTCGCCCGCCCCGATCAAGGCCAGGATTCAAGAGCCGAACCGGTAGTCAACAGACCAGACGCTATTTCAAGCCGAGTTTGGGTGGCACCTGCTTCGAGCAGCCCGGCCGCGGCTAATCGGCTCGACGGAGTGACTACCGGCGGACCCCTGGCCGGCCCGGCTATACTACTGGTAGGTCTGCGCCGACGAGCAGGACCGGGGGACGATTCTCTCCGGACGAACGATTCATGACCAACCGCGCCCAGCACGCTCCTGTCGAAGGGCCGCCAACGCCCGAGGCGGCTTCCCCGCGCGGCCAATTGGTCGAATACGACGAGTTCATCGAAAACCAACTGCGCAAGACGCGCAGCCACGTGCGCGGCGTCGACATCGCGGCCGGCGTGATGATGCTCGTGGCCGGCAGTCTGGCCTTCTTTTTCGTGGCGGCCCTGGGCGACCATTGGCTGATCGCCGGCGGACTGGGCTTTTGGAGCCGGCTGCTGCTGTTGATCGTTTTTCTCGCCGGGACCGGTTGGTGGATCGGCACTCAGATCGCCCCGTTGGCCTTCAAGCGCATCAACCCGTTGTATGCCGCCTACACGATCGAGCGCAGCCGGCCGACGCTCAAGAACGCGCTGGTGAACTTTCTGATGTTCCGCGCGAATCCCGTGGGCGTTCATCAAAAAGTGTTCGAGGCCATCGAAGAGCAGGCGGCCACCAGGCTCGTGGGCGTGCCGGTTGAATCGGCCGTCGACCGCAGCCGGCTGATCAAGCTGGGCTACGTCTTGGTTGGCATTTTGCTGGTGTGCGCCCTTTATGCGATCGTATCGCCGAAGAGTCCGTTTCAAACGGTAGGTCGCGTGGCCATGCCCTGGGCCGACATTGCCCCGCCGACGCGAACCACGATCGACGAGATTTCGCCGGGCGACGCCCAGGCTTTTCGCGGCCAGCAAGTGACGGTCAAGGCGCGCGTGCAGGGGCTGCCCGAGGGCGCGAAGGTCGTCCTCTATTACACGACGGCCGACCGGCAGATTGTCGACCGGACCGTGGAAATGAACCGGCCGCCGGACGACTATCGGCACGCCGCCGTGCTGCCGGCCGGCGACGGGGCCTTGCAACAGACGTTGAGCTACCGGATCGCCGCGGGCGACGCCGTGAGCCGGACGCATACGATCGAAGTGGTCGCGGCCCCCACGATCGTCGTCCGCGCGATCGAATACAACTACCCCAGCTACACCGGGCTGCTCCGGCAGCGCGTCGAGCACCAGGGAGACATCAAGGCCCTGGAAGGAACCGAAATCACGCTCGAAGCCCTGGCCAATCAGAATAT
This sequence comes from uncultured Planctomycetota bacterium, assembly GCA_963711515.1. Taxonomy (GTDB): domain Bacteria; phylum Planctomycetota; class Planctomycetia; order Pirellulales; family PALSA-1355; genus CAVQEL01. The sequence goes on from CAVQEL010000016.1 coordinate 40,042, forward strand.
CGCCGCCGCCCACGTCGACTTCGATTGCGATCGAAAGCTCGACCTGCGCATGGCGGCCCAGCAGCAGACGGCCAGCGTCAAGTTCGGCCTCGCGCTCGGCGAAGACCGCCAGACGCCGCTGCATGCGTCCTACCAGCTCTCGTTCAAGAACGCCGCGGGTCAGCAGAATCCGCAGCCCGTGCGGCACCCGATCGAAGTCACTCGCGATCTCGCGCCGGAAATCCAATTCGTGGCCCCCAAGCGCGACGAGATCGACCTGCCGCTCAACGCGGCCGTCGACCTGGAAGTCGTGGCCGGCGATCCCGACTTTGCTCTGTCGAGCGTGAAGATCGTGGCCAGCCGCGGGGACGAGACGCTGGTTGACCAGACGCTGCTCGACAAAGCCTGGACCGGGCAATTCGGCCAGAAGTACCGCTTCCAGCCGCGCAAGCTGGGCCTGGCCGCCGGCGACGTCGTCGACTACTACGCCGTGGCCGTGGACAACAAGTCGCCCCGGCCGAATCAAGCCGAAACGTCGCGCCGCCGCATCCGCATCATCTCGCCGGCCGACGCGCCCGAGAAGGACCAGCTCGCCCAAAACGATCGGCGGCAGAGCCCAGATCGCCGATCCGGCAACGACGGCCAGCGCCAGCAAAACGACCATCCGCGCGAGCCGCAGCCCCGGCCCGACGAGGACTCGCAACCGGAAAACTCCGGCGACAACCAGCAGCCCGAAGACGCCGCGCGCCAGCCGCGCGACAAGCAATCACGGGAGTCTGGCAAGCGCTCCGACGATGCCGAGCCGGTCGATCAGGACCGCGAACAGCCGGACGCCCCCGGCCAGCAACAAGATGGAGGCGAACGGGGCGACAAGGCGGACGACGCGCGGCAGGCCGACGGCGCGGACGATCGCCCATCCGACGATGCCGACGAGCGCGCCGCGGAAGGCGCCGGTGAAGGCGGCGCGGAAGAACCGGCCGACGAGCAACCCGTTCCCAGCGACGGCACCGACGACGGCGACGCGTTCGATCGCATCCTCAAACACCGTCGCGATCAGCAGCAGCACGACGCCGACGACCAGCAGCAGCCGCCGGCCGGCGACGACGCGGGCGGACAAGAGCGCGGCGGCAGCGACGGCCAGGAAGCAGGGCAGGGTTCGCAACAACAGAACTCATCGCCAGACTCCAACGGCGAGCAACAAGACCGGCAATCGTCCGACAAGAACCGGCAGGGCCAGAACCAGCGCTCCGGCAACCAGGATGCACAACAGCGCGATGCCGCCGATGGCGACGACAAGTCCGGCAACAAGCCGTCGGATCCGAAATCCCAGGATCAACAGTCCCGCGACCGCCAGGACGGACAGCGCCAGTCAGACGACCAACAACGCGGCCCCCAACAACGGGGCGATCGACAAGCCGGCGACCAAAAGTCGCAGGACCAGCAGTCGGGCGATCAAAAGGCCGGCGATCAGAAGTCGGACGATCAAAAACCCGGCGATCAAAAGGCCGGCGAGCGGCAGCAAAAGTCGGATCAGCCCAGCGATCGCAGCCAATCGAACGAAGATATGCCGCCCCAAGACGCCCAGCAAAAGGGCCAATCCGGCGACTCGGACAGCAACTCCCAGTCCGGCAACCGCGACCAGCAGTCCAAGGGCAAGTCTAGCTCCGGCGACCGCTCGCAGCAGCAAGACGGCCAGCAAGACCAATCGTCCGACGCCGGCGCTGACCAGTCGGGCGACGCGCAAGGCCAGCAAGGCACGAAGCAGCAGCCCGGCGAGCCCGGCCAATCCGGCGATCAGCCCAAAGCCGGCGAACGCCAGGCCGGCGAAGGGACCGACTCGCAAGGAGAACAGGCCGGCGACAAGCAACAATCCGGCGAACCCGACGGCCAGCCCGATCGCCCGAGCGGAGCTACGCGCGACAACAACACCAGCGACGACGGCACGCCGCAAGATTCAAGCGCCAAGGGGCAGGGGGCCCAGTCGAAAGACGACCCCATGCGCAGCAAGGATCAGCAGCCGCGGCAAGACGGCGAGCAACGACCTGACGCACGCGGCGGCGACGGCGAACAGGAAAAGGGACCATCCGGCGCCGGCCAGAAGTCGAAAGACAACAAGGGGAGTCCCAGCCCGCAGGAATCGAGCTCGCCGCGTAGCAAGTCGCCCAAGCCGGACCAGGACAACGGGGTGCATCGCCCCGACAAGAGCGAGCAATCCCCCAGCAACTCGAAGCGGGAGTCCGACTCGCAGGGGGACCAGGGGGGCGATCGTTCCGGGGGGGGCGAGAAGGGGGGCGGACAAAAAGCCAACAAGCCCGGCACCGGCGGCGCCGGCCAGAACACGGCCGCCGACGAAGGCGCCGGCAAATCGGAACAAGCGGGCGACGGCGAAACCTCCGGCCGCAAAGGGGACGACCAACAGGCCGACCGTCCCACCGGTCAAAGCGGATCCCAGCAGGGCGACGGCTCGCAAAGTCGCCCCGCCGACGGACCGAACAGTCAACCCGGCGGAGACCAACCCGGTGAGCCGTCCAGCAACAGCACGCAGGGTCAGGACGGCTCTCGGCAAGGCTCCGGCTCGCAAGCCGGCGAAAATCCCAGCGAAGGCCGGCCCGGCCAGCGCCGCGAGCAGCAGTGGAAGCCCGGCACCGACTCGGCCGACGAGGCCAACCTGGAGTACACCCGCAAAGCGACCGACCTGGCGCTGGAACATCTGAAAGACCAGATGAAAAACGGCGACGGGGGAAAGGACCTGCTGGACGACCTCGGCTGGACGCGGCAGGATGCCGAGCGGTTCGTCAAGCGCTGGGAGTCGCTGCGCCAGCAGGCCGGCACGCCCAGCGAGCAAGAGTCGAGCGCCCGCCGCGAACTGGACCAGACGCTCCGCAGCCTGGGCTTGCGGCCCAAGGGATCATCGCTCAAGAGCTCGGCCGCTCGCGACGACCGCTCGCAGGGCTTCCGCGAGTCGAGCCACACCACCCCGCCGGCCGAATACTCCGAAGCTTTCAAAGCCTACACCCAGGGCACGGCTCGCGGCGGCAAATAGCGTCGAGCGCAGCTGCACGCTACGATAGAGGCCCCGCCGCGATTTGCGTGCGATTGCTCAAGCGCGGCGGAAGCTCGCGCCAATGCGACGCGCGGTTTGTCGATGGACGTGATTTGGTGCCCCTAAAGTCTCGTGGGACCTCCCGCACACGAGCGGATCTTCCATCATGCTCGAGCGTACGCCCCGTTACCTCGTTCCGTTTCATCCCAAGCGCGTCCCCCATCGGTTTGCCGACGTGCTGGTGATCGGCGGCGGTTTGGCCGGGTTGCGGGCGGCGCTGGCCGTGCCCGCCGAGCAATCGGTGCTGGTGATCACCAAGAGCGGCCTGCGGCAGTCCAACAGCAATTACGCCCAGGGGGGCATCGCCGGCGTCATCGATCCGGAAGATCGATTCGAAGACCACATCGCCGACACGCTCGCGGTCGGCGGCGGATTGTGCGACCCGGAAGTCGTCGAGATGGTCGTCCGCGAAGCCCCGCGCGCATCAACGAGCTGATCGCCTGGGGCACGAACTTCGACCAGGTGGCCGGCGCCCTGGCCCTGGGACGCGAAGGGGGACACAGCCACCACCGGATCGTCCACGCTCTGGGTGACGCCACCGGCAAGGAAGTGATGCGGGCCGTCATCGACCGGGCCTGCGCCAGCCGAACGTCGACCTGTGGGAAAACGCCTTCACGCTCGACCTGCTCACCCACGAAGGGCGCTGCCGCGGAGCCCACGTGTGGAGCGCACGAGCAGGGGCAAACGCTGGTCTGGGCCAAGCAAACGATCCTCTGCACCGGCGGCACCGGGCAGATTTATCGCGAAACGACGAACCCCGAAGTGGCCACCGGCGACGGGCTGGCGATCGCCTTTCGGGCCGGCGCCGAGCTGCGCGACATGGAGTTCATGCAGTTTCACCCCACCGTCCTCTACATCGCCGGCAGCAGCCGCAGCCTGATTACCGAAGCCATGCGCGGCGAAGGCGCCCGGCTGGTGGATCGCGAGGGGCACGCCTTCATGAGCGACTACGATCCGCGCGGCGAGCTGGCCCCGCGCGACGTCGTGAGCCGCGCGATCGTCACCCAGATGGAGCGAACCCGGCATCCCAGCGTCTATCTCGACCTGACGCACCTCGACGCCGACAAGGTGCGGGCCCGCTTCCCCGGCATCCGGGCCACGTGCGCCGAGTTGCGCTGGATATCACGCGCGATTGGATTCCGGTGCGCCCGGCGCCCACTACATGATCGGCGGCGTCACGGTCGATCACCACGGCCGCACGACGCTGCCTGGCCTGTGGGCGGCCGGCGAATGCACGTCCAGCGGGCTGCACGGGGCGAATCGCCTGGCGTCGAACAGCCTGTTGGAGGGGATCGTCTTTGGCGCACACGCCGGCCTCGAGGCGTCCCGCGAGGCGGCCCAATGCGACGACGACTTTCGGGCCTTGCCCCTTTCGAACCCGGCGATGGAAAACGGGGCGGAGTTGTTGGACCTGGCCGACATTCGCAATTCGCTCAAGAGCCTCGTCTGGCGGGCCGCCGGGGTGCGGCGCGAACGGCAGCGACTGTTGGAGGCCGCCAGTAACGTCGATCGCTGGTGCGAGTACGTGTTGGCGCGGCAGTTCAACGACGCCAGCGGCTGGGAATTGCAGAACATGCTCACCGTGGCTCGCCTGGTGATCGAGGGGGCCATCGTGCGCGAGGAGACCCGGGGGGTCCACTACCGGACCGATTTTCCGGCGTCGGACGACGTCCATTGGAAGCGGCGGATCGCGTTCCGCCGGGGGGACTGAGCCGGGCACTAACCACCGCGGTTGGCCCGGTTCCGCGGGGCGCGGCCGAATCGGCGCCAGCGTCGTATCCGGCCCGCCGGGGGCGAAGATTTTTCGTCGCGCACCGCCGATCCAAGTGGCCCAGGGCTGCGTAGTCTGGACAGGGAAGCTACGTTCGTAGTACCTTCTAGGACGCTTTGCAGGGCAGATTTTTGCCCCCCGACCGGGCCACAGGCAAGCCCGGTCGTGCGTTGCTGGTCGTGCCGTTTGGAGCGTGCCCAGGGCATACCGAAGACGCCGGGGTATCCGAACCGACCGTTTCGGTTTGTGAAATCCAAGCTACTGTTCCCCGTTTGAGGCAACCAGGGAGACATTGATCCATGAGCGAACAGCAGGGTCCGGCCATGATCGAGGCCGTCGGACTGGCCAAGTACTATGGCGATTTTGCTGCCATCGAGGACGTCTCTTTTTCGATCCCGCAGGGGCAGGTCGTCGCCTTCCTGGGGCCCAACGGCGCCGGCAAGAGCACGACCATGAAGCTGCTGACCGGCTATCTGGCCCCCAGCAAGGGCGTGGCTCGCATCGCCGGACACGACATGGCCGGCGATCGGCTGGCCGGTTCGGCCCGCTTGGGGTACCTGCCCGAGAACGGTCCTCTGTATCCCGACATGACGCCCCGCACGCTGTTGGAGTTCTTTGCCGACGCGCGCGGCATGACCCCGCAGCGCAAGCGGCAGCGGATCGAGGCCGTCGTCGAGCTGTGCGACCTGGGGGCCGTGATCGGCAAGCCCATCGCCAAACTGTCCAAGGGCTATCGCCAGCGCGTCGGAATGTCCCAGGCCCTGTTGCACGAGCCGGACGTACTGATCCTCGACGAACCGACCGCGGGGTTGGATCCGAACCAGATTCGTGACGTCCGCGAAACGATTCGCACGCTGGGTCGCAACAAGACCATCCTGCTGTCGACCCACATTTTGCAGGAGGTCGACGCGATTGCCAGCCGCGTGCTGTTCATCAACGAGGGTCGGCTCGTGTATGACGGCCCCGTGTCAGGATTTGCGACCGAAGGAACGAGTCTCGACGCGCGGTTCCTCGAGCTGACCGCGCAACAAGCCTGAAAAAAAGCGACGCGCCGCTTGCCGGCCGGCAGTCAGTTGCCGCCCAAGCCGCCGCGATGGCCCAGCGCCGCAGAACGAAACGTCGCAACACGAAACGCCGCAGAACATCGAAGAGAAAACGAACACCAACAATCGGGTTGAAGCCATGAACGTGCACGTGATCCGGGCGATTTTCAAACGGAACTTCATCAGTTACTTCAGTAACCCGACGGGCTACGTCTTTATTTGCGTGTTCGTGTTGCTCAGCTCGTTCGCCGCCTTCTGGCCCAACGAGTTCTTCAACGCCAACCTGGCCAACCTCGATCAGCTCAACCGGTACTTGCCGTACATCCTGCTGGTCTTCATTCCGGCCATCACGATGAGCGTCTGGGCCGAGGAACGCCGCCAGGGGACCGACGAGCTGCTGTTGACGATGCCCGCCGGCGACTTCGAGGTCGTGATCGGCAAGTACCTCGCGGCCGTGGCCATCTACAGCGCGTCGCTCGTGTTCTCGCTGGCCTCGAACTGGATCGTGTTGATGACGCTCGGCTGGCCCGACGCCGGGCTGCTCATGGGCACTTATTTCGGCTATTGGATCGTAGGGCTGGCCATGCTGTCGATGGGCATGGTGGCGTCGTTCTTGACCAGCAACCTGACCGTGGGCTTCATCCTGGGCGCGCTGTTCAACGCCCCGCTGGCGTTCGCCGGCTCGATGCCCGACTGGGGCTGGCTGCGTCCGCTCAAACAGTTGAGCATCAGCGAGCAATTCCGCGATTTTGCCAGCGGCGTGATCAGCTTCGCCAGCATCGGTTACTTTCTGGCGATCGTGGCGCTGATGCTCTACTTGAGCATGGTCCTCATCGGCCGCCGCCATTGGCGCGGCGGGGCCGAGGGAAGCTCGATCGCGGGCCATTACCTGGTTCGCTTCGTGGCGCTGCTGTTTGTCGTCGTGGCGCTCAACGCGTTTCTCACGCGGCACGACCGCCTGCGGGCCGACGTGACGACCGAGCATCTCAACTCCCTGTCGCCGCAGAGCAAGCAACTCATCAAGGATCTCGACCCCAAGCATCCGGTCGTGATCGAGTACTTCGTCAGCCCCACGGTGCCCGAGGCATACGTCCAGACGCGGCTCAACCTGCTTTCCACGCTCCGCGAGTTCCAGGCCCTGGGGGGCGACAAGATCAAGGTCATCGGTCACGAGGTCGAGCCGTTCAGCGAAGAAGCCACGATCGCCGAACAGCAGTTCGGCATTACGCCCGTGCCGGTCGAGGCCCGCGACCGCGGAGCCTACACCAGGGACGATGTTTTTCTCGGCCTGGCCGTGATGTGCGGGCTGGACAAGGTGGTGGTGCCGTTTTTGGATCGGGGCATCCCGCCGGAGTATGAAGTGGTCCGCTCGATCGCGACCGTCAGCCAGCAGGAGCGCAAGAAGATCGGCGTGCTGCAGACCGACGCCCAGCTCTACGCCTCGTTCAACATGCAGACGATGTCGGCCGGCCAGAACCAGCAGATCATCGACGAGCTGGAAAAGCAGTACGACGTGGTGCAGGTCGATCCGGCGAGCCCGATCACCGAGGAGTTCGACGTGCTGCTGGCCGTGCAGCCGTCGTCGCTGGGTCCGCAGCAAATGGAGAACTTCATCGCCGCGGTGAAAAAGGGCCAGCGGACCGCGATCTTCGAGGATCCCTTCCCGCTGCTCAGCCCCGACGTCCCCGGCACCGCGGCACCCAAGATGCCGCCGGGAGGCAACAATCCGTTCATGCAGCAGCGGCAGCCGCCGCAGCCTAAGGGCAACATCAACGAGCTGTGGCAGTTGCTGGGCGTCGACTTCGGCGGCTCAAGCGTCGTCTGGCAGAATTACAACCCGTTTCCCAAGCTGCCGGGCTTGCCGCACGAATGGGTGTTCGTCGATCGCGACAGCGGCGCCAGCGAGCCGTTCAATCCCGAGAACCCCATCAGCCGCGATTTGCAGCAGGTGTTGTTCCTGTTTCCCGGCGCGGTCAAGGGGCTGAATTCCTCGCAGCTCAAGTTCACGCGGCTCGTCACGACCAGCAACCGCACGGGCACGATCCCCGCCGATGAGATCATGCAGCGGGGCTTCATGGGCCAGTCCCAGATGAATCCCGACATCCCGTTGCTGGAGAAGCCCACCGGCGACACGTACATCGTGGCCGCCCAGATTCGCGGCAAGCTGCCGACGGAGGAGGAACTGCCGCTGGCGATCGAAAACATTCCCATGTCCGACCAGGAGGCCAAAGCCGAGCCCGCCGCCGAAACGCCGGCCGAAACGCCCGCGGAAAAGGACGCCCAGCCGGCGGCAACCGACGAGCCGGCCCGGGCCGACGCGGCGAAACCGGACGAGCCCGCCAAGACGGACGACGCGGCGAAACCGAGCGAAGAAGCCGAGACCCCCGCGGCCGAGAAGACCGACGACGCCCAGAGCGAGCCGCCGGCCAAGCCTAAGGAGAGGGAGATCAACGTCGTGCTGGTCAGCGACATCGACTGTCTGTACGGCGAATTCTTCCGCTTGCGCTCGCGTGGTACCGACCCGGGCGACGAGATCGACTTTCAGTTCGACAACGTGCCGTTCGTGCTCAACGTGTTGGACGTGCTGGCCGGCGACGACCGATTCGTCGAGATTCGTACGCGGCGCCCCATGCACCGTTCGCTCTCCAAGCTGCAGCAGGTCACCGAGGGCGTGCGCGACTCGGCCCGCAAGGCGCGCAGACGTACCAGAAGAAATTCGAAGACGCCCGGATTCGGGCCCAGGCCGATTTCGACGCGCAGATCAAGGCGCTCGAGAATCGCAAGGACGTCGACCAGCGGCAGGCGGCCATGGACGTGCTGACCGCCCAGCGCCAAGGCCAGCGGGCTCTGGAAGTCAAGCTCGAGACGCTCAAGGACGAGCGCGATCGGGAGCTCAAAAGCGCGCAGCGCACGCTGGATCAGAACATTCACCGCGTGCAGGACTGGTACAAGTTGTGGGCCGTGCTGTTGCCCCCCATCCCGCCGCTCATCGTGGCCTTCATCGTCTTTTTCAATCGTCGCGCCGGCGAGCGCGAAGGGGTTTCCCGAGCTCGCCTGCGTTAGCCGCGAGGTAGTCATCCATGCAAGACAAAGAGAGAAAGAAAACGCTGATCTTCGTGCTCGTGGCCGGCATGGCCTTGCTCGTGGCCTGGGAACCCTGGCGACCGGCGCCGGCCGACACCAGCGTGCCGGAGCGCGTGGGCCAGAAGCTGTTTCCCGATTTTACCAATCCGCTGGCGGCCAAGAGCCTGGAAGTCGTGACGTTCGACGAAGAGTCGGCCGCCGTGAGCGACTTTCGCGTCGCGCAGCAAAACGGCGTGTGGTCCATTCCCTCGCATAACAACTATCCGGCCGACGCCAAGGAGCACATGGCCCAGGCCGCCACGGCGCTGATGGACCTCACGGTGCTCAACATGCCCAGCAAAATGCCGGGCGATCAGAAAACGTACGGCGTGATCACCCCCGACCCCGAGAAGCTGAAGGTCGGCATGACCGGCGTTGGCACGCGGGTCACGGTGCGCGACGGCAAGGACAAGGCCCTGGCCGACCTGGTCATCGGCAAGCCGGTGAAGGATTCGCCGCAGTTGCGCTACGTCCGCGAAGTGGGCCGCGACCCGATCTACACGGTCCGGTTGAACACCAACGAGTTTTCGACGAAGTTCGGCGATTGGATCGAAAAGGACCTGCTGAAGCTCAACGCCTTCGACGTCCGCAACGTCGAGCTGAACGACTATTCGACTCGCACCGGCTTCACTCCCGACGGACAGGCCGCCTGGCAAATCGACAAGCGCAGCGAGATCGATCTGAGCTACGACGACGCGAAGTCGCAGTGGAGCCTGGTCGACATGCAGGAGTTCGGGCCCCGGGGTGAAGCCAGCGCGGTCACGCTCACCGAAGGCGAGGAGCTCGACAACGAGAAGCTGAACAACATGAAGACGGCGCTCGACGATCTGCAGATCATCGACGTCGAACGCAAGCCGACCGGCTTGAGCCAGGATTTGCGCGGCAGCGAGGAGTTCGTCAAGAACCGCGAAGCGATCATGTCGCTGGCCGAACGCGGATTCCTGTTCGGTGCCATGCCGGGCGGAGAACCACAGATTTACTCCAGCGAGGGCGAAGTCACGGCCACGACGAAGGACGGCGTCAAGTACATCCTGCGCTTCGGCGACCTGGCCGGCGCCGGCGGAGAAGAAAAGTCGGACGATGCCGACGCCGAAGCCAAGAGCACCGGCCCAAGTCGCTATCTGTTCGTCACCGCCCAGCTCGACGAAAGCCAGATTCCCAAGCCCGAGTTGAAACAAATCCCCGGCGAAGAAGAGCCGGCCGCTGAGAAGCCCGACGCTGAGAAGCCCGACGCTGACAAGCCCGACGCTGACAAACCCGACGCTGACAAACCCGACGCTGAGAAGCCCGACGAGGCGACCCAACCGAGCGACGAGAAGCCTGCCACGGAAGAACCGCCGGCCGACAAGCCCGCCGACGAAGCCAAGCCGGCCGACGACACGAAGCCCGCCGCAGAGGTGCCCGAAACCAAGACCGCGGCTCAAGAGGACGGCGCAGCCCCCGCGAAAGCCGAGGAGTCCACCGAACCCGCCGCGGACCAACCGGCGGCCGAAACTCCCGCGGCTGAGGAAGAGAAAGGCGAACCGGCGGCCGAGGCCGAAAAACCCGAACCGCCGACCCCCGCCGAGCAGGAGAAGATCGCCATCCGCCAGGAAAACAAGCGGCAGCAAGACGAATACGACGCCGCGGTCAAACGGGGCCAGGACAAGGTCAAGGAGCTCAACGACCGCTTTGCCGACTGGTACTTCATCATCTCCGACGACGTCTACAAAAAGATCCATCTCGGCCGGGCCGACATCATCCAGAAGAAGCCCGTCGAGTCGACCAAAGATCTCGGCAACCTGAAGGACCTGGAGCAGGGGCTCGCGCCCCCGGCTGTGCCGTGAGCTGAACGCTCACTCGCTGACTTCCCGGCCCAGGCCTCGCAGCAGTTCGAGCGTGTAGATGCCCGTGTCGTGGCCGTCGCTGAAGGCGATCGAATAGGCATAGTGCCCCACCGGCCGCATGCCTTGTACGGTGAGCGGCCGGGCTTCGGCCAGCGACAGGACGGGCAATCCGCCCAAGCCACCGCTTGGCTGGGCAGGCTCGGACCGCTTTTCGCGGCAAGTGGCACAAGGGCAGGCCTTGCGCAGCTCGCCAAAAGTGATTTCGCGCTGCTGTCCGTCGCTCCACGCGATGAACAGCCGGTCGCCGCCGCGTACTTCAAGTTTCAGGGGTCGGGGTTCCATGCCTGTTCGCTGCTATTCCAACTCGGCCAGGGCCGCCAACAGCCGCTCGACCTCAGTCAGGGTGTTGTAGTGCAACAAGCCCAGCCGGACGAGCCCCGCCGGCTCAAGGCCCAGCGATTCGGTCAGTTCCAGGGCGTAAAAATTTCCATGCCAGGCAAAAATGCCCCGCCCGGCCAGGTGCTGGGCCACTTCCACCGGCGAGCGACGGGCATGCGTGATCGAAACGGTCGGTACGCGCCGGTCGAAGTCGTTCTGAGTCCGTAATCCCCCACACCCGCACCTGCCGCAGCCCCGCGAGCCCCGCGACGAGCTGCTCGCACAGTCCGCGCTCGTACCGGCCGATGGCGTCAAAGGCCGCCTGCTAGCGCCGAGCGCCGGGTCGCCGGCGGTTGCGCCCTGACGGCCCAAGGCGGCCAGGTACTCGACCGCCGCCAGCACGCCGGCGATGCCTTCGTGATTCTGCGTGCCGGTCATCCACCGTTCAGGCAGCTCGTCGGACGCCGGGCGAACCTTGTATGGTTGCAAGGTTTCCAACAGCTCGCGGCCTGCCCCATAGCATGCCCACGTGCGGCCCGAAAAATTTGTACGCCGAGCAGGCCAGATAATCGCAGCCCCAGGCCGCCACGTCCAGCAGTCCATGCGGCGCGTAGTGCACCGCGTCCAGAAAGACCTGGCTGCCGGCGTCGTGGGCCCAGCGGCAGATGTCGGCCACGGGATTGATCGTTCCCACCGCGTTCGACGCGCAGCCCACGGCCACCAGCCGCGTCCGCTCCGACAGCCGGCTCTTGAACTGCTCGACATCAAGCGTGCAATCCTCGGGTCGGAAATCGATTTTGTGCACCGTCACGCCGGCATCGCGGGCCGCCAAGACCCAGGGGCTCACGTTGGCATCGTGATCCAGCCGCGTGACGATGATTTCGTCGCCGGCTCGCCACGTGCGGGCCAGGCCCGGCTGAAGGCGAACGTGAGCGAAGTCATGTTGGCGCCAAAAATCGTCGACTCGGCCGCCGGGGCCCCCAGCAAATCGGCCACGGCCCGGTGCGCATCGTCCAGCATCGCGTCGCTGGCGATGCTCGTCGCAAAAAGCCCGCCGTGATTGGCGTTCATTTCCACCAGGTAGCGACCCACCGCGTCGACGACCGTCTCGGGCACCTGGCTGCCGGCCGGACCGTCGAGATAAACGACCGGCTGCCCCGCCTGCTCGCGCCAGCGCCGGAAACTGCCCGCGGCACCAGTCGATCGGAAACTTCGTCGTTTGCGCTAGGGACATGACGTTCCCTCCGCTGCCAGTTCGTGGTCCTCGTCCTTCCAGTCGGTGACGAACATGCAGCCCGGGCTGTGCGTGATCGCCAGCTCCAGCCGGGCCTCGCAGAGCGCCACTTGCGGCGTCACGCCGCAGGCCCAAAACACGGGCACTTCGCCTGGGCGGATTGAAGGGGCGTCGCCGAAGTCGGGCCGCTCGAGGTTCGCAATTCCCAGCGCCGCCGGATCGCCGACGTGCACCGGACCGCCGTGCATGGTCGGAAATCGCCGCGTGGTTTCCACAACCTGGTCGATCGCCTCCGGCGGATAAGGCCGCATGCTCACCACCAGGTTGCCGCGAAACCGCCCCGCCGGCCGGCAGGCTTGCGACGTGCGGTACATCGGCACGTTGCGTCCCAGCTCGACGTGGCGCACCGCCAGCCCGGCGCGCTCAAGGGCGTTTTCGAAAGTAAACGAACAGCCGAGCAGAAAGCTGACGAGGTCGTCGCGCCACAGGTCGCGGACGTCGGTCGGCTCGTCCGCCTCGGCCATTCCCTGCCGAAACACGCGATAGCGCGGCACGTCGGTGCGCAAATCGGCGCCAGGGGCCGTGTGCCGCGGCTCAAACATCGCCCGCGGCGGTGTGCTCCAACAGCGGGCAGGGGCGATCGTTCAGCCGGCAGAATTCTTCAAACTCGTCGGCCGCCTCCGCCGGCATCATCACCAGGTTCGCCTGCACAAACCCCCGCGCCAGTCCGGCCGTGGGGCCCCTCCAGCGCCGGCGCGCACCGCGGCCCGCACTTCAGCGGCGCTGGCGGCGGCCAGCTCGGCGGCGGTCAGCATGGCTTGGGAGTGGGAATGCATCGCTCGTCGACGAAACGTTTGCCTTTGCCTTCCACGCGCGGCAGGCTCCCCAGCGGGACGGCCAGCACCTCGACCTTCAGCCCCAGCCGCAGACGCAATTCCGTGGCGACGCGCTCGGGTTGATTCAACCGGTCTTCGATCTCGACCACCAGGTGGTCCATTTCGCCCAGCTTGCGGGCCGTCATCCGATATTCGATCAGCTCCGGGAAGCTCCGCAGGATTTGCTCGAGCGAACTGGGAAACACGTTGACGCCCCGAATGACCAGCATGTCGTCGGCCCGCGACAGCACGCCGCCGCTCAGGTAGACGAAGCGGTTGTCGCCGCCGTGCTGCCAACTCGGCCGCACCAGGTCGCCCGTGCGATAGCGAATCACGGGGCTGCCCCGTGCGGCCGAGGTTCGTCAGCACCAGTTCGGAGAGCTCTCCCTCGGCGGCGCCGGTGCCGGTTTCGACGTTGAGAAACTCGGCGATGAAGTCGTTCTCGTTGACGTACACGCCCCCTCCGGTTTCGTCGCCGTAGCCCCAAGGGCCGACTTCCGTCGCGCCGGCATGATCGACGACCCGGGCTTGCCAGGCCGTCTCGATACGGCCGCGGGTCGCGGGCACCGATCCGCCTCGCTTCGCCGGCCAGCACGAGCACGCGCACGCCCAGCTCGCCGACGTCGATCTGATGGGCCGCGCCGACTTCGGCCAGGTGCAAAGCGTAGCTGGGCGTGCAAAATACGGCCGTCGCTTTGGTCGTGCGAATCATCTCCAGCCGCGCCAGCGTCGTCAGTCCGCCGCCGGGCACCACCAGCGAGCCGCGGGCGCAGCGGCGTCGAACGCGCTCCAGAATCCGATGAACGGGCCGAACGAAAAGGCCATGAACACCCGATCGCCGCCGTCAATGCCGGCCGCGTCGAGCACGAACTGCCAACAATCGATCCACCAGGCCCAATCGTCGGCCGTGTCGAGCACCACCAGCGGCCGGCCGCGCGTCCCCGACGTCTGGTGAAAGCGGACGTACGCGCTCGCGCGGGAACGTCAGGTTCGCGGCCAATTCCGGCGAGTCGGCGGCAGCTGAGCAGCTCGTCTTTGAACGTGAACGGAAGATCGGCCAGCTCGTCGAGCGAGCGCAAAGGACCGTCGGCGTCGGCCAAGGCCTCCGCCGGCAGATGCGCGAGCTTGTTGGCATAAAACCGGTTCTGCGGCAGGATGGCCTTGAGCAGCCGGTTCAGCCGGCGCAGTTGGTGCGCGGCCAATTGCTTGGCCCCCAGGGCCTCTTGCCGGCGTCGCTCTGCGAAGGTGGTGGTGATCATCTACCAAATCATAAAGTTCGCGACGCCCCGCGGCCAGCGGCCCGGCGGGTGCGCCCGCCAATTGGCCTGCGCTTGTCGCCGCGGCCCTGCTAAAATGCCAGGCATCCATCCGCATCCGGCGCCCGTACGGCCCGTTCCCCAGAAATCGCGCCCATGTCCGACGCACCACTGTCCGACGCACCACGCAAAGGCTCTCTGGCGGTCATCTTTCTGACCGTGTTTATCGACCTGCTGGGCTTCGGCATGGTGCTGCCGCTGCTGCCCATCTATGCCAAGGATTTCGCGGCACAAATGAGCCTGCAAGAAGGGCACGTGCAAGTCGGGCTGGTGATCGGGCTGTTGATGTCCAGCTTTTCGGCCATGCAGTTCCTGTTCGCCCCGCTGTGGGGTCGAGTGTCCGATCGCGTCGGCCGCCGGCCGGTGATCATGTTCGGCCTGGCCAGCTCCGTGGTGTTCTATACGCTGTTCGGCATCGCCACCGTGATGAAGAGTCTGCCCCTGTTGTTCACCTCGAGCATCGGCGCGGGCATCGCCGGGGCCACGATCTCGACGGCCCATGCCTACATCGCCGACGTCACGACCAAGGAACACCGCACGCGGGGCATGGCCCTGATCGGCGCGGCCTTCGGGCTGGGCTTCACGTTCGGTCCGCTGTTCGGCTACCTGGCCGTCCCCAGCGGCAGGGAGACCCCGGGCCCGGCCCCGGCTATGCCGCCGCGGGGCTGTCATTGTCGCCTTGGTGTTCGCCTACTTCAAGCTGCCCGAAAGCCTGCGCCCGGCAGCCAGGCGCCGCCGCCACTGGTTCGATCGCCAGGCCTTGACCAACGCGCTTGGCCACGCCGGCGGTGGGCGTGCTATTGCTGGCGATGTTCGTGTGCGTGTTTTCGTTCGCCAATCTGGAGTCGACCCTGTCGCTGATCCTCAGCAGTGAGCACACCGGTTACGAATTCACGTTTCGGCAAATCTGCCTGACGTACGCCTACATCGGCATCGTGCTGGCGCTGGTCCAAGGCGGCATCGTGCGGCCGCATCTCCGGTCGCGTCAGTGAGCCGGTGCTGGCCGCCTTCGGCACGCTGGTGGAAATCACCGGCTTCGCCATCCTGGCCTGGTCGACCACGCACGCGTCGCTGGCGTGGCTGCTGGTGGGCCTGGGCGTCGTGGTCAGCGGCTTCGCCTTCATGACCCCCTCGCTCAACTCGATGCTGTCGCGGTGGAGCGATCCGACCAAGCAAGGCGGCGTCCTGGGCATCGGCCAGAGCATCTCCTCGCTGGCGCGCATCCTGGGACCGATGGCCGGCGTGCCCCTGGTCGAAAACCGCGCGTTGGCCGAAAGCGTGGGAGTCAAGGCCGCCGTGCTCCCGCTGCTTCTGGCCGGCACGATGATGGCCGTCGGCCTGCTCCTGATCGCCATCGCCGCCAGCCGCGGCCGCGATTTCGAACCCGCCGCCGAACACTAACCCGGCGGTCCCGCTCACGGCGTGCCGTGGCCGCCGCCGCCGGGGGTTTCGATCGTGAGCACGTCCCCCGGGCTGACTCGAAATTGGGCCTGCGCCGGGAGCACGTCGATCGTGCCGTCGACGCGCTCGAGCGTGTTGCGGCCCACCGCGCCGGGCTGTCCGCCGGCCAGTCCGTACGGCGGATACGGTCCGCGGCGCTGCGAGAGGATCGACACTTCCAGCGGCTCGCAGAAACTCCAGCTTGCGCACGACGCCGTCGCCACCGCGGGTGTGCCCCCCACCTCCCGAGCCGCGCCGGATGCCGAACGAACGGACGCGGACCGGATAGCGCTTCTCCAGCACTTCCGGATCGGTGAGCCGCGTGTTGGTCATGTGCGTGTGTACGGCGTCGGCGCCGTCGAGCGCGGGCGTGGCTCCGGCTCCACCGCAGATGGTTTCGTAATAGCCGAACGTGGTGTCGCCGAACAGCAGGTTGTTCATCGTTCCCTGGCTGGCGGCGGCCAGGCCCAAGGCTCCCAACAGCACGTCGACCACGCGCTGCGAAGTTTCCACGTTGCCTCCCACGACCGCCGGGCAATCCTCCGCCCGGTCGCGCTCGGTCGGGTTCAGCAGTCCCGTTGGAATGACAATCTCGACCGGCGCGAGCACGCCCTGGTTGAGCGGAATGTCTCTCGGCCAGCATCGCGCGGAGCACGTACATCACCGCGGCGGTGGTGATGGCCCGATTCGCGTTCAGATTGCCGGCCACGACGTCGCCGGTGCCGGTGAAGTCGACCGTGGCCGTTTCGCCGGCGATCGTGATCGTCACAGCGATCGGCGTCCCGTCGTCGAGATGATCGGCAAACGGGTAGGTGCCGCTGGGGAGCCGGGCCAGCGCTTGACGCACCTTCTGCTCGGCGGCCCGTTGAATGTGTCCCATGTAGGCTTCGACCACGTCCAGCGAATACCGCTCCACGAGCCGCACCAGGTCGCGTGCACCGCGCTGGTTAGCGGCCACTTGGGCCGAGATGTCGGCCAGGTTCGCCTCGACGCTCCGCGTGGGATAGGGACCCGTCGTGAGCAGCGTTCGCAGCTCGCTCCACCGCTCGCGGCCGGCGTCGATCAGCTTGAAGTTGCGGATCAGCACCCCCTCTTCGGCCAGGTTCTTGGAAAACGGCGGCATCGAGCCCGGCGTGATGCCCCCCAACTCGGCGTGGTGGGCCCGGCTGGCGGTGAAGAACAACAGCTTCCCGTGGGCGTCGTGCACCGGCGTGATGACGGTCACGTCCGGCAGGTGCGAGCCGCCCCGATACGGGTCGTTCGTCACGAACACGTCGCCGCGGGCCAGGGCGGGATTGTCGGCGATCGTGCGGCGCACCGTCTCGGCCATCGCTCCTAAGTGCACCGGAATGTGCGGCGCGTTGACCACCAGGTCTCCGGCGGGCGTGAACAGCGCGCAACTGAAGTCGAGCCGCTCTTTGACGTTCACGCTGCTCGAAGTGTTGCGCAGCGTGATGCCCATCTGTTCGGCGATGGCGGCGAACTGGTTGTTGAAGATTTCCAGCATCACCGGATCGGCGGCAGTCGAAACGTCCGCCGCCGGTGCCTCGGCACCCGATGGTCGCACCAGCAGCTCACCGCCGGAGAGGACCTCGGCCTCCCAGTGCGGATCGATCACGGCAGTCGACGCCGTTTCGCAGACGATCGCCGGGCCGCGAATGCGATCGCCGGGTTGCAATGCCGCGCGGTCGAAAAGTTGCGCCTCGACGGTTTGGCCGCCGAAGTAGGTTCGCGTCGTCCGCTCGCTCGTCGCGTCGCGCAGCGGCCGGCCGGTTGACGGTTCCAAGGGGGGCGAGGACTGCCCCCGGGCTTCGACCCGGGCGGCCACGATTTCCAGCGGTCGGCCCTGGTGCACGTATCCGTAGAGTTTGTGGTGTTCCGCCTCGAACGCGTCCAGCAGGCTCTGGGCCGTGCTGCCCTCGGGCGAAGGGAGTGACAGCGAGGCCTCCACGCCGCGGTACCGGAGTTCGAGGAATCGCTCGCCGGCGATCCGATCCCGCGCGATTCCCTCGTCCGCGACGCCGGCGGCGGCCTGGGTTTCCAATTCAGAGAAAACTTGCTCCAGCTCGGCGAGCAGCTCGGGCGAGAGAGTCTTGTAGACGCCCGCGACGCGATGCCGCTCGACGTCGGCCAGTCCGATGCCGTAGGCGCTTAACAGGCCGGCCGCCGGATGGTGCAGAATGCGGCGCATGCCCAACTCCGTCGCCACCGCGCAGGCATGTTGCCCCGCCGCGCCGCCGAAGGGGACGAGCAGGTAATCGCGCGGGTCGCAGCCTTTGGCCACCGAAATCGAGCCGATCGCCTTGGCCATGTTGGCGTTGGCCACGCGGACGAAACCCTCGGCCAGCTCCAACAGCGCGTAGCGGTGTGCGCTCGCTTCGCCGATCGCGGCGGCCAGCTCCTGCAAGCGGGACTCGGCCGCCGCCCGATCGAGCGGAAACGGAAACCGCTCGGGCGGGATCTTGCCCAGCAGAAAGTTCACGTCGGTCACTGTCAGCGGGCCGCCCCGGCCGTAGCAGGCCGGACCGGGATCGGCGCCGGCGCTGTCGGGCCCGACGACCAGCTTCACGCCGTCGAAGTGGCAAATCGATCCGCCGCCGGCGGCCACGGTTTCGATGGCCATCATCGGCGCCACTACGCGGACCTCGGACTTTTCGGTTTCAAACTCCAGCTCCCAGCGGCCGTCGAAGCGCGACACGTCGGTGCTGGTGCCCCCCATGTCGAAGCCGATCGCCTGCTCGTAGCCGGCCGCCCGGGCCACGCGCGAAAAGCCCACCACGCCGCCGGCTGGGCCCGAGAGAATGCTGTCTTTGCCCACGAACACGTCGGCGTCGACCAGGCCCCCGGCCGAAGTGAGCAAGCGCAGCGAGCCGCCGGACAGATGCGCGCGCAGGCTCTCGACGTAACGCCGCAGCACCGGGTTGAGATAGGCGTCCATCACGGTCGTGTCGCCGCGCGAAACGATCTTCACCAACGGCGCGATCCGGCTCGAGACGCTGATTTCTGCGAAGCCGACTTCCCGGGCCATCTCGGCCACGAGCAGTTCGTGTTCGCCCCGCACGAAGGCATTTAGCAGGCAGATGGCCAGCGACTCGATGCCGGCCGCGCGCACGGCCTGGAGCTGACTGCGCACTCGCCCCATGTCGGGCTCCACCAGGATGTTGCCGGCTGCATCGATCCGCTCGTCGATTTCCACCACGGCGGCAAACAGCGGCCGCCGCTTGCGAATGGCCAATTCAAAAATCCGCGGCCGGTTCTGATAACCGATGTGCAGGATATCGCCAAATCCCTGCGTCGTGACCAGGGCCGCGCGGGCACCGCGGCGGGTAATCAGGGCGTTCGTGCCGCGGGTGGTGCCCAGCCGCACGGCGACCGGCGGGATGTCTTCTTCCAGCGGGCAGGCGAGCAGATAGCGGATCGCCACGATCGGCGCCTCGACGTCGGCCGACAGCTCGTAACGCTGGCCGACTTGCGGATCGCCGGGTAGCGGCTCGGCCAGGCGGAGCGCCGGAGGATCGCCCGAAAAGCCGGCCACCGACGTTTCGAACACGGGTCGTCCGCGCTCGTTCAGCAGACGAAATTGGAAGCCGGCCCAGATTCCGGCCGGATCGCCCGCGCGGTTGTCGTCGACAATGGCTTCGCAAGTGGAACCGTCGGCGATGGCCCCTTTGATGACGCCCGAACTGAGCACTTTGTAGTGCGTGAGCGTGCCGTCCGGCGACCGGTAGAAGCTGTCGGTAAACGTGCCCCCGACGTCGATCCAGAATTCCGCGCCGGCGGCACCGTGGCCGTTGTGCATCACGCGTTCCCGGGAACTGGGACGGGCTGGAAGCCTTGCAGGTCGTGGGGCAGGCTGCTGTGGATGCAGAGCATGTTGCGCGATACGAGATTCGGAAAGACGTTTTCGGAGTTACCCAGAAAGTTGTTTGGATTGTAGTAAAACGGCTGGTGCCAATACAACTTGTAGGAGAGCGAGGCGAGGTAGCCGACCAGCTCGTCCGATTTTTCGGGGCGATCGTTTTCCAGATAGATCACGGGCTTGAACCGTCCGATCAGGTTGGCCGCGCCTGCGAGCACCTGCTGTTCCATCCCCTCGACGTCGATCTTCAGGAAATTGCAAAACGAAAAATTGAACGCGTCGAGCGTGGTGAGCGGCACCTGTTCGCCGACCTGGTAGGTGCCCAGCGAGAGGCCGCCGAAGTTGTTTTCCCGCGTGTAATCCAACGGCGGAACGACCACCACGCCGGACTTTTCGCCCACGGCCTGCTGAAAGCAGTAGGTGTTCAAGACGTTGTTCAGCGCCATGTTCGCGCAGAGGGTCTGAAACAGCACCCGTTGCGGCTCAAAGGCGATGACCACGCCGGTTTTGGTCACTTGCTGCGCCAGGAACAGCGTATGGGCGCCGATGTTGGCCCCGACTTCGATCACCACGTTTCCCGGCTTGAGAATATTGGCAAACAGGTCGGCCTCGCCCTGCGAGTACTCGCCGTACAGATCAAGCGAGCGACCGATGTACGTGTCGTTGAGGTTGTACAGCATCTGGCCGTAGCGACAGGCCTTCTGGCGGTTGAATTCGGCGAACTTTTCCAAGCGATTTCTCCCCGTTGGAGGTCGTTCGTGGCACGCGTGGCGGCGGCGCCGCTCGCCGCCACAGTCGACACGCTGCCGGCGACGACGCGGCCGGCCGATTCAGTATCACCGATCGTCTACCTGGCGGGCGAGCGCCGCGCGACGTAAGCGGCCAGTTCCTTCTTCAGGCGTACGAACACGTCGCTCCAATCCCCCTGGCGCGACTGGCGAAACAGCCGCATCGTCGGATACCAGGGGCTGTCCTCTCGATCGAGCATCCAACGCCACTCGGGTGCGTGGGACAAGGCAACCCACACCGGCACGCCCAGCCCGCCGGCCAGGTGCGCCGTGGCGGTGTCGCTCGTGACCACCAGGTCCAGGTTGCAAATCACGGCCGCGGTGTCCATGAAGGCACCGCCCGTCTGATCCAGCTTGCTCCCCAATTCGATGACGCTAAACTGGCCGGCCGCGTCGGCCAGTTGTTCCAGTCCGTGCGTCTTCTGCAAGCTAAGCAGGTGCACGTCCGGCACGTCGGCCAGCGGGGCGAACTCACGCAGCGGAATCGAGCGGAATTGGTCGAGCGAATACTCGGGGTTTCCCTGCCAGACGATGCCGACCTTGTAACCCGTCACGCCGCGCAACTGGCCGCGCCAATGTTTCAACAGCCGCGGGTCGGCCGCCAGGTAGGGAACGTCGGCGGGCACCGTTTCGAGCGTCGTACCCAGCACGCCCGGCAGGCTCAACAGAGGTACGTGCAAATCGAATCGCGGCAGCGTCGCTCCGCCGGGGATCACTCCGGTGATACCCGACGATTTGAGCAAGGGGGCCAGCGCCGGCTGCACCTCGACGTACACGCGGCCGCCGGCCTGATGCACCAGCTTCAAGTAACGGATAAAGTGCAGCGTGTCGCCCAGGCCCTGCTCGGCGTGGACCAACAGCGTGCGATCGCCCAGCGGCGAGCCGTCCCACAGCGGGACGTCGAAGCGCCGTCCCTTGTAATCCTTGCAGCGGAACCGCCACCGGTAGCCCTGCCACCCTTCGGCCAACTGTCCCCGCGCCAGGTACACGAACGAGCGATTGTAGTGGGCTTCGGCATAATCGGGCTTCAGCCGCAAAGCGGCGGCATAGGCTTCCAGAGCCTCGTCGTCGCGCCCAGAAAGTGCAGCGCCGCTGCCAGGCAGTAATGGGCCCGCGGCAAGCTCGCGTCGGCGGCGATCGCGCGGCGATAGTAGTCGACCGCCTGTTCGGCGTCGCCTTGCATCTGCAGCGCCGAGCCGACGTTGACCAGGGCTTCGGCCGACTGGGGATCCAACTCCAGCGCCCGGCGAAACTGCACCAGCGCCGCGTCGTAATCCTTCTGATCCTGGAGCACGGATCCCAAGTTGTTGCAGGCCTGCGCAAAATCGGGCCGCAAGGCGAGCGCGCGGTGAAACAGCTCGCTCGCCGCCGCGTAATCCTTGCGGTCGTGCATGACCGAGCCCAGATTGCTCAGCGCCTCGGCAAAGTCGGGAGAAGCGTGCAGGGCCAGCCGAAAGCATTGCTCGGCCTGGTCGAGCCGCCCCAGTGCGCGAAACACGCAGCCCAGGTTGTTCTGAGCTTCGAGATGCCTCGGGTTGCCGACCACGGCGGCTTGCAGCTCGGTGGCCGCCTCTTCCAGCCGGTTCTGCGACTGCAGCAGCGAGCCGAGCCAATAGTGGGCGTCGACGTTGTTGGGCTCCACCTCGAGCGCCTGGCGGTACGTACTCTCGGCCGCGGTGTGATGGCCGAGCCGAAGTTGCACGTTGGCCAGCGCCGTGGCAGCCTTCAGGTACTTGGGACGCGCGGCCAGGGCCGCCGCGTAGCATTTCTCGGCTTCGACGTTGTCGCCGGCGTCGCGCAGCAGATTGCCAAGGTTGAACTGCGCCTCGGCAAACTTCGGCGCCAACGCGATCGCCCGCCGATACGACTCGATGGCTTCCGTCTTCCGACCGCGGAGGTTCAACAGCGCCGCCAGGTTGTAGTGCACTTGCGGATCATGGGCCTGAATGCCCATCGCCCGGCGGAACGTGGCCTCGGCCTCGTCGAGCCGTCCCAGGCCCGCGTAGGCGGCGCCAGATGGTTGAGATACAACGGGTTGTCGCCGCCGATCTCGAGCGCGCGGGTGATGGCTTGCACCGCTTCTTCATGGCGGCCGGCCTGATGTGCCGAGACGCCCAGCAGGTGCCAGGCGTCGGCGTGCGCCGGCTCGGCATCGATAATCTTGCGATAGAGCTGTTCGGCCTGGGCGAGCTCGCCCCGCTGGTGGTGGGCAAACGCCAGCGATAAGGCTTCGGTGATCGTCGGCACGGGTGACAATTCCTATCGATTCAGCATCCGCTTGAGCAACTCGTCACACATCGCGCGAACTATTGCAGCAGCCGCTCCGCGGCGATGCCGGAGAAAGCCACGTCGGCGGCCCCCGTTTTGGATACCTAAATTTACGACGTGAATCTCCCCCCTGTGCGTGGAAAAAAGGCTTGAGTTCGGGGCTTTTTGCGGGCTGGCTGGGCCGCGCTCGCCGGTCCGTTGGCCCGCGGGGGCAATCTACTCCAGCGGCTGGTTCGAGCGTCCTACGTCGTGGCGACGTCACGCTGCGGTTTTACGTCGTGGCGACGCTATCTCCATCATACTTAGGAATCCACGAATGGAAGGCGTCGGCAGGCCACTTGTTGAGCGTTTGGCCGTGGCGCGCGCCCGGGCCGCTCACTTCTGTCCGACCGCGATCAGGTGCGATTCGGTTCTCAGCAGCATGCGGCCGCCGGCCACGGCCGGCGTGGCCCGGCTGGTTTCGCCCAGCGGGCTGCGACCCAGCAGGTCGGAACGTGTCGCTGGCGGCGATGGCAACCGCTTCGCCGTCGTTGGACATGCAATAGACGCAATCCGCGACGCGGACCGGCGAGCCGAAGTAATTGCCGCCGACGCGCTCGCGCCAGTGCACGCGGCCGCTGCTCGCGTCGATGCAGGTGACGATGCCGCCGTCGCCCCACAGAAACACCAGATTCCCCTTGGCCACCGCTGAGGGGACATAAGGGGCCCCGTTGCGATCAATCTGATACTCGATCGTCGGCTCGTTCCCATCGGCGTAGGGCCGCAGCGCCACGAAGGTGTTGGGACCGCCTCCTTTGCCGCAGGTGGCCAGCACCAGCCCATCGACCACCACCGGCGAGCTGACGACGCGACGATCGAACACGGCCGATTCCCACCGCGTTTCCCCCGTGCGCGGATCCATGCCCGCGATGCCCTGCGCCCGGCTGCACAGGATCAACTCCTCGGGCCGCCCCTCGGGTTTGTACACGCAGGGCGTCGCGTAGCACGTGTTTTGCTCGGGCAAATGCCGGCGAGGCGTTTTCCACAGGGTCTTGCCGCTGGCCGGGTCCATGGCGATCACGAAGCTGTCGGAATCCTGATCGTTAACGAGGATCAGGGAGTTTTCGTACAGGATGGGCGAGGTGCCGAACCCGTGCTGGCTGGCGAACGGCCCCAGGTCGGCTTTCCACACCGGATCGCCGCCGTGCGTCAGGGCCAACAGCGTGATTTCTTCCGGCGTGCTCCACGCGCAATACACCCGTTGGTCATCCACTGTCGGCGTGCTCGATGCCAGCGTATTGAGCTGATGGATGTGGTGCACGCGGGACGGATAGTCGCGCCTCCACAGTAACTTGCCGTCGGCGGCCGACAGACACAGGACGTACCGCGTGCCGTCGTCCGTGCTGGCGCTGATGAGAAAGATGCGGTCGCCCCACAGCACGGGCGACGCGTTGCCCGAGCCCGGCAAGGCCACCTTCCACAGGGCTTCGTCCTCGGTCCACGTGGCCGGAATCGTGGTGGCTTCGCTTTGCCCCGAGCCGTTGGGACCTCGAAAGCGCGTCCACTCCTGGCCCAGGGCCACCTGGGACCACGCCAGCAACAATCCACAGCCCAAGGCCAGCATCCACCATCGTTCGCGCATCAGGTCATTTCCTCTGAGTTGTGTTATGGCGCCACGGGCGTGAGTCTCCTGCAATCAACCCGTCGCGGGGGCCAGTCCATATTGTTTGACCTTATAATACAACGTGGCCCGCCCGATCCCCAACAGTCCGGCCGCTTCGGGAATGTTGCCGCCGGTGCGGTGGAGGGCTTCGCCGATGAGCCGCTTTTCCCAGTACTTCAGCTGCAGCGATTCCAATTCGTCGCTGACCGGCTCGCGGAGCCCCAGGTCGGATGGCTTGATTTCCGTGTCCTCGGCCAGCACCACGGCGCTGTCGATCACGTTGCGCAGTTGACGCACGTTGCCGGGCCAGCCATAGGAGAGGAGCTTTTCGCGGGCGGCCTTCGAGAGCGTGAGGTTCGGCCGCGGCATGCTGGCGACGGAAATGGTCGAGAAAAAACTCGACCAATAGCGCGATGTCTTCGCCCCGTTCGCGCAAGGGGGGCGCTTGCAGCTCGAAGACGGCCAGGCGGTAGAACAAATCCTCGCGAAATTTGCGCTCGCGCACGTAGGTTTTCAGATCCTGGTTCGTGGCCGCGATCACGCGCACGTCGACGCTCACCTCTTGCCGCCCGCCCACCGGCAAGAACGGATGGCCTTCGAGAATGCGCAGCAGCCGGGCCTGCCCTTCGAGCGTCATCTCGCCCACTTCGTCCAGGAACAGCGTCCCCTGGTCGGCCTGCTGGAAATAGCCTTCGTGATCGCGATCGGCGCCGGTGAACGAGCCGGCCTTGTGACCGAAGAGCTGGCTGTCCATCAAATCGGGCGGAATCGCCGCACAATTGACGCACAGCATCGGACGATCGGCCCGCGGGCTGGCGTGATGTACGGCTTTGGCAATCAGTTCCTTGCCGGTGCCGCTTTCGCCCGTGATGAGCACGCATCCGCTGGAGCGGCCGATGCGCACGATGCGGCTTTTCAATTCCAGCATGGCCGGCGACTGGCCGATGATCTCGCCCTGGTCGGGGAGCTTGGCCACGAGGTTCTGATAATCGGTGCTCAGGCTCCGCTCGCGCTGCGCCCGCACCAGCGCCACGGTCGTAATGCCGGCGATGGAAATGGCGAAATCAAAATCGCTCTGGCGGAAGCGCCCTTGCTCCAGGTAGACGTGCAGGGCGCCCAGCACCGTGCCGTCGTGCACCAGCGGAACGCACAGCGCGTCGGCGTAGTGTTCCAGGCTGTCGGTCGTGGCGCCGGCGCGTTGGTTGGCGATCCACACGGCCTGTTTTTCCTGGCACACCAGCTCGGTCAGCCCCTTGCTCAGCTCGGCGTGCGGCGCGGCGTCGAGCGGGATGACCTTGCGCGGCTTCAATCCCCCCTGATCCGTCAGCGACAGATAGCCGACCACCGTGGCCTTGGTCCATTCGTGCACCAGCTCCAGCAAGGTGCAAACCACGTCGTCCGGCGATTCGCAGCCGAGCAGCTTGATGCTGAACTGGTACAGCAGCAGCAATTCCTGCGCACGGCGTGAGTCCGACAAGGCCGCCAGCGGCTGGGGCTCCATGTGTCCGCCGACCGGAAAATTCTTGATCACCGTTTCGGTCAGATCGCCGCCGGCCTGCGAGGCGATCGTCGGCGGCTGCTCCGTCTGATGAAATTCGAACTCGGTGCTCCCCACGCGCACCGTGTGACCGTCGGCCAGCGTCGCGTCGTCGATTTTCTGATCGTTGACGAAGGTGCCGTTGCGGCTTTCGCAATCGTGGACGTGCCAGGCTCCATTTTCCTGCACCACGATGGCGTGCACGCGCGAGCACAGCGGATCGCCCAGCGAGATGGTGCATTCCGGATCGCGGCCGAGGCGGTTTTCTTCCGTCGGGTCCAGTAGAAAGCTGAGGCCGGCCCGGCTGCCGACGGTCATCGTGAGGTAAACGTACACTCTGTGGCGCGCCGTTAGGAGGGAGTCCATGGGTGAAAAGGCCCAACGGCCGGCATTGCCGCCGGGCGCAATCACTGACAGTATACCAGCGGACAATTGTCGACGCATGCGACGCCGCGCTACAATACGCCTGCCATGAGCGCCTCCGTCGATTCGCGATTTCCCGCCGATTGCGGCTTGCTGCTCGTCGGGCACGGCTCGCGCGAGCAGGTCGGTGTCGACGAGTTTCTGACTCTCGCCGGGCGGGTCGCCCAACGGGCCGGGCCGGCGCCGGTCGAACCCGGCTTTCTGGAATTCGTGGAGCCGACGATCGACACCGCCTTTCGCTTGCTGGCAGAGCGCGGGGCGGGGCGGATCATCGTGGTGCCGGTCTTCTTGTTTGCCGCCGGCCACGCCAAGCGCGACATTCCCCGGGCCGTGGCGGCCGCCGCGGCCGACTGTCCGCACATCGACGTCCGGCAAAGCGACCCCTTGGGTTGCCACGAACAAGTCCTCGAGCTGTCACGGCAGCGGTTCGACGAGGCACTGGCCGCCGCCAATTCGCCTGCCGTCGAGTCGACCTTGCTGGTCATGGTCGGCCGCGGCAGCCACGACTCGGAAGCCACGGCCGACATGCGGCGGTTCCTGACGCTCCGCGCCCAGCGGACCCCTCAGCAGGCCGCCGAGCTGAGCTTCGTGGCGATGGCCGAGCCGCGCTTGGAAGACGTGTTGCACGACGCTGCCCGAGGTGTCGCGCAGCGGATCGTCGTGCAGCCACACTTGCTGTTCGGAGGCATCTTGTTGGACCGGATCCGCGAGTCGGTCGCCCGGCACGCGCGGCGCCACGCCGATAAGAACTGGCTGACCGCCGCCCACCTGGGACCTTCGCCGCTGGTGGCCCGTGCCGTTTTGTCGCGTGCCGCCCAGACGCTATCACGCGGCACTGGCGAATCACGCGGCACGGGCGAATGATCCCTGTTTGCGCTGCTCGGCCAACTGACGAAGTGGGGCCCGCGGGACCATTCGCTCAGGTCCGGTTTCCTACGAACCGATCAACCCATAGTGGCTCGTCTGGCAGCAGTTCTGCGGTGCGCGGAGCCCCCGATTGCCCGGCACTTGCGGACCACCGCGAAACCCATCGATTCGTGCGGTGCGCGACCCAACTTCTCGTCTGTAGCGTAAGTATGCATTGGAGCGTAATCGCTTTTGGCGATGCGGCTTGGAATGCAGGCCCGGGAAATCCCCGAGCCGGTGGACCCTGCCCGCTGATCTTGCATTCAGCGAGCCAGGCGTATACGATCTGTTTAAACCTTTTCGATTGCGGAACTTAGGTTTCTTAGGACATTTATCCGAGGGGTCGTGATGAATCAATCTACCGCCCGAACTAGCCGTTTGCGCAGCACGCAATGGATCTTTGGGGCCCTGGTTTTGGCGGTCCTGTCGGTCGCGGTGCTGCTGGCGGCTCGGCCCACCTCGGCCGAACCCACCGGCCCGACCTCCGAAGACAAGCACATCACGCGGGCTATCACGATTCTGATGAATCGGGAGCATCTGACGCGCCACCCGCTGGACAACGAGATGAGCTCCCGCTGGCTGGACAACTACCTCAAGATGCTCGACCCGCGGAAGGTCTTCTTTACCCAGCAGGACGTCGACGGGTGGAACACCTATCGCGACCAGTTGGACGACATGGCCGTGCGCGGCGACACGTCGTTTGCCTATCGCGTGTTCGACCAATTCCTCGACCGCATCGACCAGCGCGTGCGGCTCGTGAAAGAGCTGGCTTATCAGCCGCATGATTTCACGAAAGACGAGAATATGGACACCGATCCGGACACGATCAATTACGCCAAGACCGACGCCGAGATGCGCGATCGTTGGCGGAAGCGCATCAAGTACGAATTGCTGGACCTCGAGCTCGAAAAGGACCTCAAGGGCAAGGAAGCGCAGGACAAGATCGCCAAGCGCTACGAATACCTGGCCAAGCGGATGCGGAAGACCGACAACCAGGAACTGCTCGAGATGTATCTGACCGCGCTCACCACGGCCTACGATCCGCACACCACGTACATGTCGGCCAACTCGCTGGAAAACTTCGAAATCCAGATGCGGCTGAAGCTGGAAGGCATCGGCGCGGCGCTGGAAGCTCCCGAGGGGGAGACGGTCGTCAAGAAGATCATTCCCGGCGGCGCAGCGGCCAAGGACAAGCGCTTGCAAATGGACGACCGCATCGTCGGCGTCGGCCAGGGCGCCGAAGGCCCGATCGTCGACGTGAGCGAAATGAAGCTCAACGACGTCGTCCAGTTGATCCGCGGCCACGAAGGCACCACGGTACGCTTGAAAGTGATTCCCAAGGGATCGAACGAGCCGAAGGTCTACGCCATCGTGCGCCAGCAGATCGAGCTCACTGACCAGGAAGCTCGCAGCGAGGTTCTCGAGGCCGGCACCAAGCCCAACGGCCAGCCGTACAAGATCGGCGTCATCAATCTCCCCAGCTTCTACATGGACATGAGCGGGGCCCGCAACGGCCTCGATGATTTCAAGAGCACGACCCGCGACGTCGCCAAGCTCTTGAAGAGCTTCAACGAGAAGCACGTCGACGCCGTGGTCATCGACCTGCGCATGAACGGCGGCGGCTCGCTGACCGAGTCGATCAACCTGACCGGCCTGTTCATCGATCACGGGCCGGTCGTGCAGGTCAAGGACTTTGACGGCCAGAAGACCGAGTACGACGACACCGAGACGCGGCGTGGCCTGGGACGGGCCGCTGGTCGTGCTCACGAGCAAGTTCAGCGCCAGCGCCAGCGAGATCTTCGCCGGCGCCATCCAGGACTACAAGCGCGGGCTGATCGTCGGCGACACGGCCACGCACGGCAAGGGCACGGTGCAGAGCCTGCTCGACTTGAGCCAGCGGCTGTACCGCGGCATTGCCAACCCGCCGCAACTCGGCGCCCTGAAGATCACGATGCAGCAGTTCTACCGCCCCGACGGCGATAGTACGCAGAATCGCGGAGTGCTGGCCGACGTCGTGCTCCCCTCGATCACCAGCCAGTTGGACGTGGGCGAATCGAGCCTCGACTACGCCATGAAGTTCGACAAGGTCGCTCCGGCCGATTACACCGAGTACGACATGGTCGACCCGCGGCTGCTGGCCGAGCTCCGCCAGCGCTCCGCTGATCGCTGCCAGAATTCGAAGGACTTCCAGAAGGTCGCCCGCGAGATTATCCGTTTCAAGGAACAGAAGGATCGCAAGGCGGTCTCGCTGAATCGTGAGAAGTTCATCGCCGACAAGGGCGAGCTCTCGGCCGAGAAGCAGGAAGAAAAAGAGTTCGAGGAACTCAACGATCCGGATCGTCCGGTCGTCAAGCGGGACTACTACTTCAACGAGGTCCTGGCCATCACGACCGACTACGCCAACCTGCTGCACGCCGCCCCGCAGGCCGCGGCCATCGAGCGCTGAGCAGACGGCCGGGCAAACTGCCAACGACCAAAACCGACAGCCCCGGGGCACGTGCCCCGGGCTTTGTTCGGGCCGTCGCTACCCGGTGAGCGGCAGCCGCAAGCCGTCGTACGCCAGCTCCATGCCCGCCGGCAGCAAGCGGTTCGTGGCTTCGTGCTCCAGGTCGTGCGACATGTGGGTAAAATAGGTTCTGCGGGCTTGCAACTGGCGGGCCGTTTCCACCGCTTCTTCCAGGCTGAAGTGCGTCGGATGGGGCTTGTGCCGCAAGGCATCGACGATGAGCACGTCCAGGCCGGCCAACAGCGGCAGGCTTTCCGGCGGAATGCGGTTTGTATCGGTGCAATAGGCGATGTCGCCGAAGCGGAAGCCCAGCACGCGAAACTTGCCGTGCTCCAGCCGAATCGGAATCACAGGGGCTCCGAGCAGTTCGAACGGCTCGCTGGCGATCCGGTGAAACTCGATTTGTGGCACGCCGCCGGCATAATGCTTGGTCTCGTGCACGAACGCATAGTCGAACGACTTGCGGATCCGGGCCTCGACCTGCTCCTCGGCATACACCGGCATCGGGTGCCCCAGGTAGTAGGGGAACAGCCGCAGGTCGTCCAGGCCGAAGACGTGATCCGCGTGGTCGTGCGTGTAGAGCGTGGCGTGGACGAGCCCGATCTCTTCACGCAACAGTTGCGTGCGCAAGTCGGGGGGCGTGTCGACCAGCAAGGTCCCCTCGGGCAGGCCCAGCACCAGCGAGCAGCGGAGCCGCTTGTTGCGAGGGTTGTCGCTGGTGCACGTCGCGCAGCCGCAGCCGATGACCGGCACGCCGACGCTCGTGCCGGTGCCCAGAAAGATGAGTTGTCCGCTAACGTCGGCAGTGACAATCTGGTAAGCCAAAGGAATTCCCGGCGCGTGGGTTCAAATAGCGTAGCGACGGCGGCGAAAAGACTTGCAGCCGCGCGGCTTGCGTCGACGACCGGCCGCCCGGGCAGTGAACAACCGTTATTGACCCTTCGTAAAAATCGATATAAATTATGGTGCTTGCAAAGTTTGCGCCTTTTATAGCGGCGGCCGGGATGGCCGCCCGCAAGGCATGTCGCGACACCGCTTAGGTGTTGCTGCGGGCCGCTGGATGTTGGTGCTCGTACGCTGTTTTTTGGACCTTACGCTGAGCGTCCCATGGAACTGTTGGAACAAATCTGGGAAGTCATCTCCGGCTTCTTTTCGTCGCTGGGCACCGGTATCGAGCGCGCGATTACGTCGCTGTTCGGCTCGTCCAATGCCAGATATATCAAGAAGTTACAGCCCCGAGTCGACGCGATCAACGCCCTGGAGCCGAAATTCCAGGCCCTGAGCGACCAGGAGCTGCGCGGCCAGACCGCGCTGTTTCGCCATCGCCTGGCCAACGGCGAAACGCTCGACGACCTGCTCGTCGAGGCCTTTGCCGCGGCCCGCGAGAGCGGCCGCCGTCACCTGGGCATGCGCCATTACGACGTCCAGCTCATGGGCGGCATGATCCTGCACGCCGGCAACATCGCCGAAATGGTCACCGGCGAAGGCAAGACGCTGGTGGCCACGCTGCCGGCCTATCTCAACGCGATCACCGGCAAGGGCGTCCACGTCATCACCGTCAACGATTACCTGGCCCGCCGCGACATGGAGTGGATGGGACCGCTCTACATGGGCCTGGGACTGACCGTGGGCAACATCCAGTCGGGCATGGACTCGGGCGAGCGGCAGAAGTCCTACGCCTGCGACATCACCTACGGCACGAACAACGAGTTCGGCTTCGACTACCTGCGCGACAACATGCGCCCCGCCGCCCGCGACGACGAGCGCTATCCCAAGCAGTATCAGCAGGCCCAGGGCAAGCTCTACTACGCGATCATCGACGAGGTGGACAACATCCTGATCGACGAGGCCCGCACGCCGCTGATCATCGCCGGCCCGGCTCACGACGACGTCAGCCGCTACAGCCGGGCCGACAAGATCGCCCGGCAACTGAAGAAGGACGTTCACTTCGAGGTCAAGGAAAAGGAGCACTCCGCCCACCTCACCGACGAGGGGGTCCGCGAGGCCGAGCGGCTGGCCGGCGTCGAGAGCTTCTACACCTCGGGCAACATGGAGTGGCCGCACCTGATCGACAACTCCCTGAAGGCCCACCACCTCTACAAGCGCGACGTGAACTACGTAATCATGGACGGCGAGATGGTGATCGTCGACGAATTCACCGGCCGCTTGATGCCCGGCCGCAACTGGAGCGACGGGCTGCACCAGGCCGTCGAGGCCAAGGAAGGGGTCAAGGTCAAGGAAGAGAACCAGACGCTGGCCACCATCACGCTGCAAAACTTCTTCAAGCTCTACGAGAAAATCTGCGGCATGACCGGCACGGCCATGACCGAGGCCTCCGAATTCTGGAAGATCTACAAGCTCGACGTCATCACCGTGCCCACCAACCGGCCGCTCAAGCGGGCCAACCATCCCGACGTGATCTTCCGCACGGAGCGCGAAAAGTTCGGCGCCATCGCCGAAGAGATCGAGCGGCTCAACCGATGGGACGTCGTCGAACTGTCGGACCGCACCGAGCAAATCGGCAAGATCACCGGCGAGACGCCCGATTCGGTGGAGCTGCAGCTTCGCGAGGGCAGACTGAGGGAGGTCATCCCCCGCTCGAAAATCCGCCACATCCAGCCGCACGGCCGCCCGGTGCTGGTCGGCACCGTGTCGATCGAAAAGAGCGAGCGAATTTCTTCGCTGCTCGAGAAACGCGGCATCGCCCACCAGGTGCTCAACGCCAAGCATCACAAACGCGAAGCCGAGATCGTGGCCCAGGCCGGTCGCCAGGGCGCCGTAACCATCGCCACGAACATGGCCGGCCGCGGCACCGATATTATCCTGGGCGGCAATCCCGAGACCATGGCCTGGGCCCTGTTGCAAGACAAGTACGCCACCCGGCTCGACGTGCCGCAGGAAGAGTGGAACGCGCTGATCAAGGAAATCGAAGAACGCGAGCAAATGAAGCCCGAGGGCGAACACGTCCGCCAGCTGGGCGGACTGCACATCATCGGCACCGAGCGGCACGAAGCCCGTCGCATCGATCTCCAGTTGCGCGGCCGTTGCGGACGCCAGGGGGACCCGGGCAGCAGCCGGTTCTACCTTTCGCTGGAAGACGACCTGATGCGGATCTTCGCCGGCGAATGGGTCAAGAACGTCTGGACCCGGCTCGGCATCCAGGAGGGCGAAGCCATCACCAGCCGCATGGTCAGCCGCCGCGTGGAAGGGGCCCAGAAGAAGGTCGAGGAGCGCAACTTCGAGATTCGCAAAAACCTGCTCGAATACGACGAGGTGATGGACGAGCAGCGCAAACGCGTCTACGGCTATCGACAGCGCATTCTCGACGGCGCCAATTGCAAGCAGCTGATCATGGAAATGATCAACGACCAGGTGGACCGCCACCTCGACGAATTTCTCGATCCCAGCTACGGCACCGACACGTTTTGCGGCTGGGCCAGCAGCCGGCTGTCGGTCGAATTCGATCGCCGCGACTTCCGCGGCCTGGACTACGCCACGGCATCGCAATTCGCCAAAGACGAAGCCGAGCGGATGGCCGAAAGCCAGATCTTCGAAGCGATCGAAGAAAACCTGCCCGAGGAGGAAGACCCCGGCGAATGGAACTGGGAGGCTCTGGCCAAGACGCTCAACATGCGCTGGAAGCTGAACGTCCGCGATCGCGACCTGAAAAAGCTGGGACGCGACAACCTGCTGGAAACCGTGCTGGGCCAGGCGCACGAGTCGATCGCGGCGATCGACCTCGGTGAGGGCGAAAAATTCTTGGCCGGCGATTTCTCGGTCCTGACCGCCTGCGGCTGGGTGCATTACAAGCTCGGCATCACGCTGGACCCGCAGGAAATGGCCCCCCTCGAGCTGGAAGCCTTCAAGCGGCTGGTCCGCGAGAAGGCCGCCCAGGTGTACGACGAGCGCGAGACCGAGTATCCCGTGCTGGCCGGCATCTCGCATTTCACGTCGCAGGACGCCAGCGGCCACAAGCGGGTCGACCGCGACGGTTTGGCCGCTTGGGCCAGCGACCGCTTCAACGTCCAGCTCAACAGCGAAGACCTGAAGACCCGGCAGCGTGAGGAGATTCGCGGCCTGCTGGTCGAGCACAGCAAGGCCCAACAGGCACAGGCCACGGCCGCCATGGCCGAGGCCCAACGCCAGGTCGAAAAGCTGTTTGGCCAGGCCAGCCCCGACGAAACCGCGGTCGTCGCCAGCGGCGGCAACGGCGCCTTGACGTCGCTGGCCGACTGGACCGAGCAGAGTCTGCGCATCCACGTCCCCTTGGAGTCGCTCGAACGGCTCAATCGCGAACAGCTCGAGCGGCGGGCTCGAGATGGCCGTCGAAGATCGCTTCCGTCCGGAAATGACGCGGATGGAACGCTCGCTCGTGCTGCAAATCCTCGACACGGCCTGGAAAGATCACCTGCTGGCGATGGACCATCTGCGCAACAGCGTCGGACTGCGCGGCTACGCTCAGGTCGATCCCAAGGTCGAGTACAAGCGCGAGGGAATGCGCACCTTCGAGCTGATGTGGAGCTCCGTGGCCGAGCGCGTGACGGACCTCATTTTCCGCATGGAGCAGGTCGACGATTCGGTCGAACTCGACGTTTGTCGAGAGCGAGGCCATTCACGAGGAAGCCCCCGACGCGGCCGACATCGCCAACCAGCAGCAGGCCGCCATCGACGGCACGCAGACGGACAAGAAGCCCGAGCCTATCCGCAACCGATCGGAGCGCGTGGGCCGCAACGATCCGTGCCCCTGCGGCAGCGGCAAGAAGTTCAAGAACTGCTGCATGCGAAAAAGCGGTGCCGCCTGACGGCTGGCCCGCGCGGGGAAAGGAGTCCCTTCGATGCCGTACCTGCTCAACATCGTCTATCTGCTGCTCCTCGTCGCCGCCTCGCCTTGGCTGGCGTTTCAGGCCCTGCGTACCGGTAAGTACAAAACCGGCTGGGGTCAGAAGTTCCTGGGGCTCGTCCCCGTACGGCGATCACAGTCGACGTGCGTCTGGCTGCACGCGGTGAGTCTGGGCGAAGTCAGCCTGATCCGCTCGCTGGTGACCGAGCTGAAACTCCGCCACCCTGAGGCCGAGCTGGTGATTTCCACCACCACGCTCACCGGCCATGCCCTGGCCAAGACCCGCTACGCCGAGCACACGGTCTTCTACTGCCCGCTGGACTTCACCTGGGCCGTGCGGCGGGCCATGGCTCGCCTGCGGCCCGACGTGCTGGTGCTGGCCGAGTTGGAGTTGTGGCCCAACCTGATCGCCGCCGCGCGGGCACGCGGCGCGAAAGTGGTCGTCGTCAACGGCCGGCTGAGCGATCGCAGCTTCCGCGGCTACCGCAGGCTCGGCCCGCTGGTGCGTGGGTTGTTGGCGAAGATCGACTTCGTGGCGGCGCAGAACGCGCAATACGCCGAGCGGTTCGCGGCGCTGGGCGTGCCGGCCGACCGCGTGCACGTGACCGGTTCGCTCAAGTTCGACGGGGCCCAAACGGATCGCGACAACCCAGCCACGCGCGCGCTGGTCGATCGGGCCGCCTTCGGCTCCGAACGACATCGTACTGCTGGCCGGCAGCACGCAGGACCCGGAGGAGCGGCTGGCCATCGAGACGTACAAGCAGTTGGCCCCCGCATTCCCGCGGCTGCGGCTGGTCATCGTTCCCAGGCACCCCGAGCGGTTTGAAGAAGTCGCCCACGTCCTCTCCACTAGCGGACTGATCTGGCAGCGGCGCAGCCAATGGGCCAACCGCGGCGGCAATCCCCAGGTGCGCGTGCTGCTGGTCGACCGCGTGGGCGAGCTGGCGGCCTGGTGGGGGACGGCCACGATCGCCTACGTCGGCGGCAGCATGGGCGAGCGGCAGGGACAGAACATGATCGAGCCGGCCGCCTACGGCGCCGCCGTTTCGTTCGGTCCCAAGACGCGAAATTTTCGCGACGTCGTGGCCGCGCTGCTGGCGGCCGACGCGGCGGTCGTCGTTCACGACGGCGCCCGAGCTCGCGGCCTTTGCCCGCCGCTGCCTGGAAGATCCGGCTTTCGCCGCGGAGCTGGGCCGCCGTGCAGCCCGCGTGGTCGCCTCCCAGCTCGGTGCCACGCGACATACGGTCGATCTACTCGAGGCACTGCTGGCGCGAGAATTTGCCCGCGTGCCCGACGAGCTGCGCGGCCGCCTGAACCCTCGGCCGCCTGAACTCTCGGCCGGCCGCGGTGCGGGCCGGCGCCGGGCTCGGCACTTCGCCGTTTTTCGGCGGAGAAAGAGCTGCCATGCTATAGTTGCGGTGCCCTTGACGTCGCGCTTATAATGCGAAATCACCTTCCGGGCATCGGCTCGTCTGTGCCGGG
>CAVQEL010000017.1:0-43780 GCA_963711515.1 uncultured Planctomycetota bacterium
GTGTTATGTCTACGCTACCGGTCTTGCTTGCTGGCCAGCGCCGAGGCGGTGTCCGAGGCTTCGATGCTGCACACCTGGCAGGGACGCCGCGTGACGCTCAGTGCGATGCCGATCGCGCACATCTTCGGCGTGGCGATCATGAACGATCTGTTGATGATGCCCGAGCATCTGGCCGACCAGACCCGGCTGATGCAGATGCGCTGGTTCGAGCCCGAGCAGTTCATGGCGCTGATTCAAAAGCATCGTTGTACGGCCACTGCCGCCGTGCCCACGATCCTGGCCGTGCTGCTGCACCATCCGGAGGCGCAAGTACGACCTCTCGTCGCTGGTGGAGGTTGTATGCGGCGGTGCTCCCTTGCCGGTGGAGCTGGCGCAGGCCTTCATGCAGCCGCTATCCCTGCCGTATTCGCGAGGTGTACGGTCTGACCGAAGCCACGGGGCTGGGGACCGCGAACCGCCGCACCGAGGCCTACCGGCCGGGTTCGGCGGGCCGGGCTTATTGCAATACCGAGTTGCGGATCCTCGACGACAACGATCAGCCGCTGCCGGCCGGCGAGCGCGGCGAAATTTGCCTCCGCGGACCGATCGTGATGCAGGGCTATCACAACCGCCCCGACGAAACCGCCCAGATCACTGCGCGGCGGCTGGCTGCACACCGGCGACATCGGCTATCTTGACGAGGACGGTTACCTGTTCGTCGTCGATCGCAAGAAGGACATGATCATCCGCGGCGGCGAGAACATCTATCCGGCCGAGCTCGAAGCGGTGCTGCACGAGCATCCGGCCGTGGCCGAGGCGGCCGTGGTGGGCGTGCCGGATCGAGGTGTACGGCGAAAACGTCGTGGCCTTCGTCGTGTCCAAGCCGGGCGTCGAAGTGACCGAGCGGGAGTTGATCGAGCACGTGTGCCGGGACGGCGCCGTTCAAGGCCCCCTCGCGCGTCCATTTCTTGCCGGCGCTGCCCAAGAGCAACATCGGCAAGATTCTGCCGCCGCGTGCTGCAGCGACAAGGCGATGCCCAAGGACGGAGGCGGCGCCCAGGGGATGCAGTGCAGCGCGCACGCGGACGCGGCTATGCTCAGAACCTGCCAGTTCGGTTTCCGCTTGTTGCGGAAGGCGTCGATGCCTTCGCGAATCTCGGCCGATTCCCAGGCGTCGGCCAGTGCCGTGGCCGTATAGGGCAGGTTGGCCGCCGCGTCGTGCGTGCTGACGTAGCGGATCAGTTTCTTGGCGTCGGCCACCGCGCCGGGCGCAGGCCAGCACGGCGGCGGCTTCGCGTTCGACGGCCGCGTCCAGTTCTTCGAGCGACGCGACCGCTCCGTCGAGCAGTCCCAGCCGCGCGGCGTCGCGGCCATCCATCTTGTAGGCGTTGAGCATGATCCGCCGGGCGTTGGGTACGCCGATCTTGGCGATCACATACGGCGAGATCGTGGCCGGGATCAGCCCCAGCGTGACCTCGCTCAAGCGAAACACGGCGTCGGCCAGGCCGATGGCGATGTCGCAGATCGAAATCAACCCCAAGCCCGCCGCCGAAGGCCGAGCCGTTGATCCGCCCGATGAGCGGCTTGGGCAGCTCGTCCAGCTCGGCCAGCACCTTGGCAAACTCGGTGGCGTCGTCCATGCGGCCTTCGCGCGTGGCGGTGGCCTGCCGCTGCATGCCCTTCAGATCGCCGCCGGCGCTGAACACTTCGCCGGTTCCGGTCAGCACGATGGCCCGGACACGCTCGATCGATGGCCATTTGCCGGGCCGCGTCCCGCAGCTCGCGCATCAGGTCCTGCGACATGGCGTTCTTGGCGTCCGGCCGGTTGAGCGCCAGCCGCGCGATGCCCCGCGGGTCGACGGCCACTTCGATCATTTCGAACCTGCTCACGGTCGGTCTCCTGGCTTAGGGCGCGCGCAGCGGGTTGTGCCCGGCTCAGCCAGAATCCTAAAGTACCGCCCGCCGCTGAAAAGAGTTGTGCCGCTTATGCCGCCGGTAGGGATGCACGTGCCGGGGCGGCGGCCGGCCGGCGCCGAGGCGGCTGGCATCGGGGCTGGGCGTCGGGTAAAATCTCGGCTGTCACGTCTTGTCGCCCATTCTTTACCGGGAGTAGCGCAATGGCCACCGAGTTAGTCGAGACGGGGTGCCGAGGGAGCGATTCCCGGCACGGGCTTCACGAAGGCACATCAATTGTTTCGTGAGTCGGTCCGCCAGTTCATCGACCAGGAAATCAATCCCTACGTCGACGAGTGGGAAGAGGCCGAAATCTTCCCCGCCCACGAGCTGTTCAAGAAGGCCGGCGACCTGGGCATCCTGGGCCTGTCCTATCCCGAAGAGTACGGCGGCGCCGGGGCCGACTACTGGTACAACATGGCCCTGGCCGAGGAACTGGCCCGGATCAAGTGCGGCGCCATCCCGATGGCCATGGGCGTGCAGACCGACATGGCCACGCCGGCCTTGAATCAATACGGCTCGCACGAGCTGAAAAAGAAATACCTCGAGCCGGCCATTCGCGGCGACGCCGTCTGTTCGGTGGCCGTCACCGAGCCGGGCGCCGGATCGGACGTGGCCTCGATCCGCACCAAGGCCGAACGCGACGGCGACCACTACGTCATCAACGGCACCAAGATGTTCATCACCAACGGCGTGCAGGCCGATTGGATCTGCCTGCTGGCCCGCACCACCCCGGGCACGAGCTACAAGGGCATGTCGCTCATCATCGTGCCGACCGACGCGCCGGGCTTCGCCGTCGCCAAGAAGCTCAAGAAGATGGGCAACTGGGCCAGCGACACGGCCGAGCTGGTGTTCGACAACGTCCGCGTGCCGCTGTCCAACCGCATCGGCGAGGAGGGCATGGGCTTCATCTACCAGATGCAGCAGTTCCAGAACGAACGGCTCGTCAGCGCCCTGGGCGCGGCGGCCGGCTCGGAAAAGATCCTGCGGATGACGATCGAGTATTGCCGCGGCCGCCAGACGTTCGGCAAGCCGCTCATCGAGAACCAGTGGATCTACTTCAAGCTCACCGAGCTGATCACCGAAGTCGAATTCCTCCGCCAGATGTGTTATCACTGCGGCCGCCTGATGGACCGCGGCGAGGACTATACCCGCGAAGCCTCGATGGCCAAGCTCAAGGCCGGCCGGCTGGT
Organism: uncultured Planctomycetota bacterium; assembly: GCA_963711515.1. Taxonomy (GTDB): domain Bacteria; phylum Planctomycetota; class Planctomycetia; order Pirellulales; family PALSA-1355; genus CAVQEL01. The sequence continues at coordinate 3,126 of CAVQEL010000017.1, forward strand.
GCGGCAGGTGGCCGACACCTGCCTGCAGTTCCACGGCGGCATGGGCTACATGGAAGAGTATCCGATGGCCCGCTACTTCCGCGATTCGCGGCTGATGTCGATCGGCGCCGGTGCCGACGAAGTCATGATGGGCATCATCGCCAAGTTCGAAGGCATCGCCCCGCCGCGGTAGCACGCCGGCCCGACCAGGAGACGACCGACGGTGCGGCGACCCATGCTTCCTTCGAGACTCGACCCGAGATCGGACCACTACCAGCAGAACCGCGACGCGGTTTTGGGCCAGTTGGACCAGCTCGGCAAGCTGTTGGCCGCCGCCCGCGCCGGCGGCGGCGAGAAATCGAGTCGCACGCCATCACCAGCGCGGCAAGCTGCTCGGTGCGCGAGCGGATCGAGCTGCTGGTGGACCGCGACGCGCCGTTTCTCGAGCTGTCGCCCATCGCCGCCGCGGGCACCGACTACGAAGTCGGCGCGTCGACCGACTCGGGCATCGGCGTCGTCTCGGGCGTCGAATGTTACATCGGCGGCAACGATCCCACGGTTCGCGGCGGCTCGGTCAATCCGTATACGATGCGCAAATCGGTGCGCGCGTACGACATCTGCAAGCGCAACCGCCTGCCCTACATCACGCTCACCGAGTCGGGCGGAGCCGACCTGCCGCGGCAGTCCGAGATCTTTCTCCCCGGCGGCGCCGGCTTTCGCCATCTGACGAACATGTCGGCCGCAGGCATTCCCACGATCTCGCTCGTCTTCGGCAACAGCACCGCCGGCGGGGCCTACACGCCGGCCATGTGCGACTACACCGTATTCGTCAAGAACCGGGCCAAGGTGTTTCTCGGCGGTCCGCCGCTGGTGAAAATGGCCACCGGCGAAGAGTCCGACGACGAAGAGCTGGGAGGCGCCGAGATGCATTCCCGCGTCTCGGGCCTGTCCGACTACCTGGCCGCTCGACGAGCTGGACGCCATTCGCATCGGTCGCGAGATCGTCGCCAATTTGAATTGGCGGAAGCTCGGCCCGCCGCCGGCCGCCGACTTCGCAGAGCCCCTCTACGACGCCGAAGATCTGCTGGGCCTGGCGCCGGCCGACTTGAAGGTTCCCGTCGACATGCGCGAGATCATCGCCCGCCTTGTCGACGGCTCGCGGTTCCACGAATTCAAGCCGGCCTACGGCACGAACCTGATCACCGGCTGGGCCTCGCTCTACGGCTACGAGATCGGCATCCTGGCGAACCAGCAGGGCGTGCTCTTCTCGGCCGAATCGCAGAAGGCGGCCCAGTTCATCCAGCTGGCCAACCGGCACGGCGTGCCGTTGTTGTTCATTCAGAACGTCACCGGCTACATGGTCGGCAAGCAGTACGAGCAAGGGGGCATCATCAAGCACGGCGCCCACATGATCAACGCCGTCTCGAACAGCACGGTGCCGCACCTGACGCTGCAAATCGGCGGCTCCTACGGCGCGGGCAACTACGGCATGTGCGGCTACGGCTACCAGCCGCGGTTCGTCTTCATCTGGCCCAACAGCAAGACGGCCGTGATGGGGCCGCAGCAACTGGCCGGCGTGTTGTCGATCGTCCGCCGGGCCGCGGCCCAGGCCGCCGGCAAGCCCTTCGACGAACAGCAGGACGCCATGATTCGCAAGGCCGTCGAAGACCAGATCGAAACCGAGTCGCTGGCCACCTTCACCAGCGGCCAGGTGTACGACGATGGGATCATCGATCCGCGCGATTCGCGCACGGTGCTGGGCATCGCGTTGTCGGCGGCCCTTCGGCCGAGGTGAAAGGGGCCCAGACGTTCGGCGTGTTTCGGATGTGACGTGCCACTTGGCGAACCGGCGTACCAGTTTCATGACGGCTTGCTTCCACAAAATCCTGATTGCCAACCGCGGCGAGATCGCCCGGCGGATCATGCGCACCTGCCGCGAGATGGGCATCGCCACCGTGGCCGTCTGCTCCGACGCCGATCGCGACGCGCCGTTCGTCGCCGAAGCCGACGAGGTCGTGCCGCTGGGCGGCTTGCGCCCGGCGACTCGTATCTGCGCGGCGAGGCGATCGTCGAGGCGGCCCGCCGCACCGGGGCCGACGCGGTTCATCCCGGCTACGGCTTCCTGGCCGAGAACGCCGAGTTCGCCGCGGCCTGCCAGGCCGGGGGCCTCACGTTCATTGGCCCGCCGCCCGAGGTGATCGCCGCCATGGGCTCGAAGATCGAAGCCAAGCGGCGGATGGCCGCGGCCGACGTCCCCTTGTTGCCCACGGTGGAAGTCGGCACGCAATCGGCCGCGCAAGTGCTCAAGCAAGTCGAGCCGCTCGGTTGGCCGGTCCTGGTCAAGGCTTCGGCCGGCGGCGGCGGACGGGGGATGCGGGTCGTACGCGATCAAGATGAGTTCGCCGCTCTGTTGGAGACCGCCCGGCAGGAATCGCAGGCCGCCTTCGGCGACGGCACACTGTTTATCGAGCCCTACGTCGAGGCCTCGCGGCACGTCGAGGTGCAGATTTTCGGCGACACGCACGGCAACGTCGTGCACCTGTTCGAACGCGAGTGCTCGATCCAACGCCGCCATCAAAAGATCATCGAAGAAGCCCCCTCGCCGGCCCTCGATGACGCGCTCCGCCGGGCCATCACGTCGGCCGCGGTCCGCGGGGCGAAGGAGATCGGCTACACGGGTGCCGGCACGGTCGAGTTCCTGCTGACGCCCGACGGGAAGTTCTACTTCCTGGAAGTCAACACCCGGCTGCAAGTCGAGCATCCGGTGACGGAGTGCATCACCGGTCTGGACCTGGTGCGGCTGCAGATCCTGGTCGCCGCGGGCGAGCCGCTGCCGGCGGAAGTTTCCGCAGCGGCGATGCGCGGCCACGCCATCGAGGCGCGGCTGTACGCCGAAGACCCGCGGCAGAATTTCATGCCCGTCGCCGGCAAGCTGGCCCGCTTTCGGCTGGCGGCCGCAGACGGCATGCGCGTCGAATCGGCCATCGACGATTCGGCCGTCGTGTCGCCCTATTACGATTCGATGCTGGCCAAGGTGATCGTCCACGCGCCGACGCGTGCCGAGGCCGCCCGGCGACTCAGCCGCGCTTGGCCCGGGCGCAGATCCACGGCTTGCAAACCAATCGCGAGCTGCTGCGTGCGGACCCTCGAACATCCGGAATTCCTGGCCGGCCAGACCGACACCGACTTTCTGACGCGTAACGACGCCGCCGCCCTGGCCGCGCCCTTGGGAGACGCCGCCGCGGAGCGCCTGCATGCCGCCGCCGCCGCTTTGGCCGCCCAGGCCGAACGGCGCCGCGCGGCCCCGGTGCTCGGCCGCACGCCCTCCGGCTGGCGAAACAATCCCTCGCAGCCGCAGCAAGTTCGGTTCCGCGGCGCCAGCGGCGAAATCTCGGTCGAATACCTGTTCCGCCGCGACGGACTGCAACTCGTGATCGATGGCGAAGCTCAGCCGCACGTCCGCTGCGAAACGTCCGTGCCCGGCGAAGTCCGCTTGCAGATCGCCGGCGTCGGCCGCACGTATGCCGTGCACCGCCGCGACGACACCTATTACGTCGACAGCCCGCTGGGGGCTTCCACGCTCATCGAGCTGCCCCGCTTCCCCCGGCCCGCCGAGGAAGCCGCGGCCGGTTCGCTCGCGGCTCCGCTCCCCGGCGTGGTGAACGAAGTGCGCGTGAAGCCCGACGACGTCGTCCAGGCCGGCCACGTGCTGCTGGTGATCGACTCGATGAAGATGTTGCACGAAGTGTCCGCTCCCGTGTCGGGACGCATCGCCGAAGTCCGCGTCGACGCGGGGCACCAGGTCGACGCCGGCGCCATCCTGGTCGTGATCGACGAAGCGTCCGAGCCAACCAAGCCAACCAATTAGTTCCCTCAAGTCAGAGCCGCCGGCCGCCGCCGGCGCGGAGCATTTGCCATGTCCCAGCCTCTGCGAATCGCGAACTGTTCCGGTTTCTACGGCGACCGGCTGGCCGCCGCCCGCGAGATGGTCCTCGACGGGCCGATCGACGTGCTGACCGGCGATTACCTGGCCGAGCTGACGATGATGATCCTCTGGAAGTCGCGCCAGAAGGACCCTTCGCTGGGCTATGCCGTCACGTTTCTCAAGCAGATGGAGAACATGCTGGGCGAGGCGCTCGACCGCGGCATCAAGATCGTCACCAACGCCGGCGGGCTGAATCCCGCGGGGCTGACCGACGAATTGCGAAAGCTGTGCGATCGGCTGGGGCTGAAGGCCAAGGTGCTGCATATCGAAGGCGATGATCTCTTGCCACAGCTCGGCGACCTCCAGCAGGCCGGCCACGAGCTGAAACATCTCGATACGGGCCGCCCCTTGCGCGAGCTGCACGCCAAACCACTGACGGCCAACGCCTATCTCGGCGCGTGGGGCATCGTCGAGGCGCTCTCGCAGGGGGCCGACGTCGTGGTCTGTCCGCGCGTGACCGACGCTTCGGTCGTCGTCGGACCGGCGGCCTGGCACTTCTCCTGGCAGCGCGACGACTGGGATCGACTGGCCGGCGCCGTCGTCGCGGCCCACGTGATCGAATGCGGCACCCAGTGCACCGGCGGCAACTACGCCTTCTTCCGCGAAGTGCCCCGGCTCGAGCGTCCGGGCTTCCCCATTGCCGAGATCGCCGCCGACGGTTCGAGCGTGATCACCAAGCACGAAGGGACCGGCGGACTGGTTTCCGTGGGAACGGTGACGGCGCAGTTGCTCTACGAAATCGATCGGCCCCAATACATCAACCCCGACGTGGTGGCCCGCTTCGATACGATCGAGCTTGCGCAATTGGACGCCGACCGCGTGCGGATCAGCGGCGTGCGCGGCGAGCCGGCTCCGCCGACGGTGAAAGTGTGCTTGAACTACCTGGGTGGTTTCAGCAACCAGATCACTTTCGTGCTCACCGGACTCGACATCGACGAGAAGGCGGCGCTGGTGGAGCGCACGCTGCGGAGCATTCTGGACGTCGACGCGTTCGACGCTTTTGAAATCAACCTGGCGCGCACCGACAAGCCCGACGCCGCCACCAACCAGCAGGCCGCGGCCCTGATGAAAGTGAGCGTCAAGAGTCAGGACCCAAAACGGGCCGGCCGGCCGTTCTCCAGCGCCCTGATCGAGATGGCCCTGGCGAATTATCCCGGCTTCTTTTGCACGACGCCGCCGGCCGACGCCAGCCCGTTCGGCGTCTATTGGCCCACGCTGGTGCCGGCCGACATGCCGCCGCACGCCGTGGTTCTGGAAGACGGCACGCGCATTCCCATTCCGCCGACGGCGAGCACCGCCATGGCCGCGCCAATTGCCGTCGATCCGCCGAAGCTGCCGCCGGTGGCCGCCGGCCCGATGCAACGCTCGCCCCTGGGAACGCTTTTCGGCGCCCGCTCCGGCGACAAGGGAGGCAACGCGAACGTCGGCCTGTGGGCCCGCGACGAGGCGGCCTACGCCTGGCTGGCCGAGTTTCTTACCCCGGCCAGGCTCAAACAACTGATGCCCGAAGCGGCCGATCTCGAAGTGCGGCGCTACGAGCTTCCCAACCTGCGGGCGTTGAACTTCGTCGTCGTCGGCCTGTTGGGCGAAGGCGTGGCCTCGTCCACCCGTTTCGATCCGCAGGCCAAAAGCCTCGGCGAGTATCTCCGTTCGCGCGTCGTCGAATTGCCCGAGAGCCTGCTGGCCGCTGCCAAACCCGGCGTGCCGGTCGCCAGCGCCAAGTAGCACCGCATCGAATCATGCAACCTCGACCGTGCCGTTAACTCCCCGGTGAGCCGAACCGTGTCGTTACCTTTGGCTGGAATTCGCGTGCTCGATTTCGGGCGGTTCATCGCCGGGCCCTATGCGGCCATGTTGCTGGCCGATTTTGGCGCCGACGTGATTCGTATCGAACGCCGCGAAGGGGGCGAAGACCGGCCGCTGGGGCCCGTTACCGAAAGTGGCGAGGGGGGACTGTTTCTCAATCTCAACCGCAACAAGCGCGGGCTGACGCTCGACCTGGCACACGCCCGGGCCGGCGAAGTCGTCCAGCGGCTGGTGCGCACCGCCCGACGTCGTCGTCGCCAACCTGCCGCTCAACGTCCTGGAAAAGCTCAAGCTCGACTACGACTCGCTGCGGGCCGTGAAGGAGGACATCATCCTGGTGATGCCCTCGGCGTTTGGGCCCGACGGTCCGTATCGCGATCGGGTCGGCTTCGACGGCGTGCTGCAGGCCATGAGCGGCGCGATGAGCCTGACTGGGTTTACCGAGGCGCCGGTGCGCCCACTGTCGCATGGGTCGATTATGGCACCGCCCTGCACGCCGCCTTCGGCGCGATGGCCGCCCTGGTGCACCGGCAGCAAACCGGCGAGGGGCAGTTCGTCGACGTGTCGCTGATGGCGACCAGCGTCACGTTCATGATGCCGCTCTTGATGGAGCGGGCGCTGACCGACGTCGTGCGCGTCCGCCAGGGAAACGCCGGCTACTACGCCGCCCCCAGCGACAGCTATCGCACGCGCGACGGCTGGATCATGGTCCCCACCATCGGCCCGGCCATGTTTCGCCGCTGGGCCCGGTTGGTCGGGCCGCGAAGACCTGCTCGACGATCCCCGCTGCCGCGACGACATTTCGCGAGGCAACCATTACCAACTGATCAACGAAGCGATGGCGGACTGGTGCGCCGCGCGCACGCGGAACGAAGCCCTGGCCGAGCTCGAACGGGCCCGTATTCCCTGTGGTCCGGTGAACGAGCTGGACGAAGTGCTGGTCGATCCGCAGGTACAAGCCCGGGGCTTGCTGCGCGAAACGCCGTTTGCCGGCAGCCAGCGCCCGGTCCCCCTGGCAACCACGCCGATGCGATTGAGCCGCTCGCCAGGCGAAATCCGCCACGCGGCCCCCACGCTGGGCCAGCACACCGACGAAGTGCTGCGCGAAGCCGGCTACAGCGAAACCGAAATCGCCGACCTGCGCGGCCAAAGCGTGGTGTAACGTTAGGGGTGGTCCGTTTCGCGCGGAAACGGCCCCTCGCTCCAGCTCCAGCGCGGCCAGCGGGTATTGGCCGATTTCATCGTTTCCTCGCCGTTGATAAAGCCGGCGGCGAAGATGATCAGCGCCAGCCCCAAGGCCGCGCCCGTCAACCACCGCAACCACGGGACGGAGGGCTCGCTTTCTCCGGCGGCCCTTTCGGTCGCCGGCCGCAGGCGCAACGCGCTCGTGCCGACCACGTACAGCACCATCAAGCCGAACAGCACCCAAAACACGTTGTGCATGTTCACTTGCCGCTCGCGATGCGGGTAGTAGAAGTACAGGGCGTTCAGGTTCTGAAACAAAAGCATCACCAGCGACAACCACAGCACCGGCACCGCCGATAGCCGCTGCCAGCCGCGAAAGTGGATCACCAGCCAGGCGGCGACGCCCACAAACCCCAACAGGCAGACGCCGTCGAGCAGTTGCAGCACTCGCTCCGCCTGCTCCGTCGGGTTGGCATAACCAAACGATTGAAACTGCCGGGCCCACTCTTCCAGCTTCTCGTCTGGCCGGATGCGCGACAGCCGGTGCCACAGCGGAATGACCCCCAGCACGAATACGATGCCATAGACGGACGCCAGCAGCACGTTATCTCGCTCGGGCGGCTCGGGATACGGCCGGTCAACCATGCCGAAGCAATAGATGAACCCGCCGATCAGTCCGCAGGAGACTTCCATCACGTTCCAGTGGTTGATCGTGAAGTCCAGGCTGGTCGTTTGCAGCACGTTGGCCAGGTTGCCCAGCAGCCGGCCGCCGGCCATCCCCAGCCCAAAGCCGAGGTAGCCCAACAGCGCCCCGCGAAAGCCCACCCGCCGATCGTTCCAAGCCAACCACACGAGGCCGGCCGCCGCCGCCCCCATGAACGCAATCGAGCTATTGTTCCGCGGCGGGTTGATGTCGAACCCCAGCCACGTGACGACCACCAGCGACGTGAACCAGCCGCCCGCCAGCACGCTCCCCAGCAGCCCCAGCCACTCGGTCGTGCTCATCGGCCGGCGTTCGAGCAACAGCCCGATCATGGCTCCGCCAAAGACACCCCAGGCCGATCCCTGCAAGAACAGCGTCAGGAAGCCATACGCGTAATTGACCAGCGTGTCGGACTGCGCGTATCCGTGCAGAATGCCGTAGCTCATCGTTCCGCCCGAGCCGATGGCCAGCGCCGACACGGCGGCGATGATCGGCATCCACAGAAACAAGCTGCGCTGCCGGCTGACATAGGCTAGTCCCAGGGCCAGGCAGGCTCCCGGATACATGGCGCCGAGCAAGTGCCCGAAATCGCCCCGGATGCCCCAGCCCAACCCCACGGCCAGCGCCACGAACAAGCTCCGCCCCAGCCGATCCGCCCAAGTCATGTGTGACGTGCTCCTTGCCCGCTCTTGCCCGCTGTGTCGCGCTCGCTAAGCTTCCGGCACCAGCGCCACGGCGCGGCACCAGGCGGCGCTGGCCCGTTCGATCTTGACCGGCAGACACGAGACCATAAAACCGTGCGGCCGGGGCAACTGGTCGAGATTCGCCAGCTTTTCGATCTGGCAATACTCGCGCGTGATGCCGGCGAAGTGGGCCGGCCAGACGAAACGCCCGTCCCCGGTGCGGCGGATAGTCGGCCACCATCGCGGCAAACGGCCGGTCGAGCGTGTAGGCGTCAATGCCGATCACTTTGACCCCCTGCTCGACCAGCCACAACGTCCCCTCGCGTCCCAAACCCGGCTGCGCAAAATAGTCGGCCGAACCGAGCCGCTTGTCGGCGCCGGTTTGCAACAGCACGATATCGCGCTGCATGCAGCTCGTACTCGATGCTGCGCCAGCGCCTGCTGCAAATCCTCGACCGTGATCAGCGCATCGGCCGGCTTGTGCCGCATGTCCAGCACGACGCCGGGGGCGAAGCACCACTCGAGCGGCACCTGGTCGATCGTCCGCGCCGGCTTCCCTTCCGACACGGGGGCGTAGTGATACGGCGCGTCAACGTGCGTGCCGGTGTGCGTGATGGCCCGAATCTCTTCGACCGCCCAGCCCAGTCCCTCGGAATAGACCAGGTCCTCGGGCCGCACGCCGAAATACCGCTCCATTTGCGCGAGCCCTTCGGCCTCGTGCGTCACGTAGTGAATGTCGGCGGGCATCGGCTCGCTGGCGGCCTGGTGCGCTAGCGGCACGCTGAGGTCGATGATCCGATGGCGTCCAAACATCGTCGCTGCTCTGCCGACTTTTATAGAAAACGCTCTGCGGCCAAGGCGTTTGCGTTAAACTACCCTTTCGCTCTCCCCCATGCCAGCCGGAGCGAGACGAGCCACCCGACGCGCCAGTTCTCGTGCGAAGACCTAGGAGACCCGCCATGCCCGACAAACTGACCGATTCCGAGTCCGTGCTGCTCGCGCGACACGACGTCGATGGGGGCCGCATTCTGCAAATCACGATCAACCGCCCCGAGGTGCACAACGCCGTCAACGGCATCGCCGCGCGGCTGCTGTTGGAAGCCTGGCGGGCCTTTCGCGACGACGATTCGCTGACCGTGGCCGTGCTGCACGGCGCGGGGGACAAATCGTTTTGCTCCGGCGCCGACCTAATGGGGCTAGGGGAGCTGGCCCACCTGGGCGACTCGCGGGCCGAAGTCGAATCGTTCGTCCAGCACGGCACCGGACCGATGGGCGGCACGCGGATCGTGCAAACCAAGCCCGTCATCACGGTGTCGCAAGGCTACACCTACGCCGGCGGGCTGGAGCTGTTCTGCCACGGCCACATACGCCTGGCCGAGCCGGCCGCCACGTTTTCGGTGGCCTGCCGCCGCTGGGGCGTGCCGCTGGTCGATGGCGGCACCGTGTATCTGCCGCGGCTGCTGGGCTGGGGCGCGGCACTGCCGCTGATCATCACCGGCCAGCGCATCTCGGCCGAACGGGCCTATCAGCTCGGGCTCGTCTGGGAACTGGTCGAGCCGGGCCAAGGAATGGCCCGGGCTATGGACATGGCCCGGCAAATCTGCGCAGCCGCGCGACGCGATGTTGGCCGATCTCAGTTCCGCGGTGAACGGCTGGCACCTGCCGCTGGAAGCGGCCCTGGAGCTGGAAGCCCGCAACATGCACCCCGTCATGCGCAGCGAAAGCACGCGGCAAGGCGTGCAAGCGTTTCAACAAGGCAATCGCTTCTGGTTCACCTGAGACGCATCCACACAAACCCGCAGCGCCAGCAACGGGCTCCTGCTTTCCGCGCCCGTTCGTTGGGCTTCCGGCACAAGTGCCATGTCACCGCGAGGCGCCTCTTGCTGGCGCTGCGGGTTTGTGTGGGACCGGACATGTCTCCAACCGCTACGCCGCCGGCTTGAGCACCAGCGTGTGTTCGGTCTTGCCCGGCAGGAACGGCGAGGGCTTCCCCTCGGCCCATGCCTCGTGCGCGTCGCGATAGTGGGGCGACAGCGGATGGCCCGACTGTCCGCACGGCATGTGCATGTAGCCGTCCTCTTCGTGCCCCGGCGAGACGCCCATCCGCTGCGAGGCACCGCGGTGGGGCGCCTGGATTCGGGGCATGTTGTCGGTGTCGCCCGGCAGTTGCTCAGGCACCATGTCCAGCCAACCCGACAAACTGGGCACCGCCATGCTGAGCGGATGCTGAATCTTGGTGGTATTGTAATGGCCCCAGGTATAGTCCGACAGCTTCGCCCCATCGGCCGTCGCCTCGGCGATCACGCCGTCCGCGGCCGCCAGCAACAGCTCGTTCCAGTTTTCATAGCGGGGGTCGATCAAGTGCTCGGGCTGCTCGGAGACCAGCCGCCAGATGGCTCCCTCGACGCGCTCGTACCGGCCCAGCGAAAAGTCGTCGTCGAGCTTCTTGCACGGGCTCCCCAGCACGTCGCACAGCTGCGCGTAGAGCTTGCGGCGGAACTCGCGGACCGCGCGAAACCCGACGGAGTCGATCGTCGCTTCACCGCCCCAATCGGCGACGTATTTGCGCAGTTGCTCGCGATCCGGATGACCGGCCACGGCGTCGCTGGTGAGCGTGTCCATCAGCAGCTTCTGCCAACGCTCGAGAAACACGGCTCGATCGTCGAGCTGAATCCGCAGCATGTCGTCCTCGGTCGCATTTTCCGTGGCCAGCAGATCGTCGCGAATCTGTTGTTGCCGCGCCCCCAGGTCGTAGCCGCCGTCGCCGATGACGTCTAGAAACTCGCCGCTGACGACCCGCGCGTTGGCCGTCCAGATGCGCCCGTTCTCGGGGTCGACGATGCGCGGATACTCCTCGGGCTTGAGATAACCGTCCCACCGCCGCGACCCGTCGGCCCAGGAGGTCGGCAACAGGCCGTCGAAACCGACGCGGCGGGGGATGCGGCCCAGAATGGTCCAGGCGATCCGCCCGTGCTCGTCGCCGACGACGAAGTTCTGCGCCGGCGACCCGCTCAAGTTCGCCAGCGTCAGGGCCTCTTCCAGCGTGCCGGCCGATTCCAAATGCATGAGCCCCATGTTCACGCCGTCGGTGTCGTGAGCCACCCAGCGAATTGCCAGCGGCCGATCGCGATGATCGTGCTTCAACACCGGACCCCAGATGGTCGAGATGATCTCGATTTTCTCGTCCGGCCGGTCTTTGACCTTGATCGTTTCTTCGGCGTGCTCGAACTTGCGCGGTCCAGCGGGCGTGAGATACGAATCCTTGTCGTCCGGATCCACTTCGACAATGACCACGTCGACCCAGTCGCCTTCGGAGTTGGTGAAGGCCCAGGCCACGTGTCCGTTGCTGCCGACCACGACCACCGGCGTGCCGGGCAGCGTCACGCCGGTGACGCGCTGTGGCGGCTCTTTCGCCGGCTGCTCGCCGGATTCGCCGTCGGCCGCGGTGGCCGCGCCGGCGCCTTCGGCCTGTTCATCGGCCGGCCATACCAGCGAGGCCCGATACCAGACATGGGGCACGCGAATGCTCAGGTGCATGTCGTCGGCCACTAGCGCCCGGCCGTCGGCCGTTTGTTTGCCCGAGACGGCCCAGTTGTTGCTCCCGGGTTGAAAATGATCGAACAGGGCCAGCTCGCCGGGAGGCGTAAGCGCGTTCCGCGCCACCTGGGTCTCTTCGCGCGTATCGAACACGTCGGGCTCGGGCACCGCGGGCGTGGCGAAGCCTTCGCCGTGAATCGGCGCGTCCCACTCGGTGCCGGGCGGCACGAGGAAAGCAAACATCTCCGGGGGCAACGTATCGTGCAGCAAACCGAGCCCCGCTTCGTCGCGGAAGTCGCCGCCTTGCAGGTCGAGATACATCGAGAACATCACCAGCGCCGAATCCTCCGGCCGCCAGGGCACCGGCTCCAAGCCCAGCAGCAAGTATTCGAACGGCTTTTCATCGAGCGCGGCCAGCCCGGCGTTCACGCCCTTGGCATAGGCCTCGATCAGGACGCGATCTTCGTCATTGCCGGTCTTCAGCACGTCTTTCGCCCGCTCGCGAAAGCGGTGCACGCGCACCCGCTTGTCGGCATCCAGGACGGCCGCGCCGACGATCTCGGCCAGTTCGCCGGCCGAGTTGCGCCGCAAGCAGGTCCATCTGAAAGAACCGTTCCTGGCCGTGCAGAAAGCCGGTGGCAAAGGCCAGGTCTTCGCGGTTTTCGGCTCGGATGGTCGGGATGCCCAGGGCATCGCGCTCGATCGTGACCGGCGCGTGAAGGCCCGCCACGGTGACGCTGCCGTCCATCTTCGGCAGGCTGCCGACCAGCTTGCTGCGAACCCAGAGTCCGGCACCGATCAGCACGACCACGAGCACCACCGCCACCGCGGCGGTGATCTTGAGAAGGCGTTTCCGCATGACAACCTCCGGAGAAGATGAAGGACCGAGCCGCTTCGGTGCAGGCGGGCGACGGCACGCTTGTTATTTTCGACCGTGGCCCCGATCGCCGCAAGCCACCGGGGCGGCGATTTTCGCGCGCCGCTCGTGCGCGCTTCTGCTTGGGCCCTCCCTGCCGCCGAGAGGCCGTGTTTTCCGGCCGTTTTTTCCCGTAGCCGCCGAGGTGGTTTACATCGTATCTTTCTCTTTAGAGCGCACGGCACGCCGCCGCCCGCCGACGATTCTCGCTGCTGGGAGTGATCCACATGTTGCTATGCCGGATGCTGATGGGTTTGGGAGCCGTCACCCTGTTTGGATGTGCCTTCTCGGCCGGTGGCGGCGAGGCGGGACCAGTCGATCAAGACGCCCCCAAAGAATTCACCACGACCAAGTCGGGCCTGAAGTATCGCATCCTGCGCCAAGCCGAGGGGGCCAGGCCGAGTGCCTCTGACACGGTGACAGTCAACTACCGCGGCTGGCTCGATAATGGCAAGGAGTTTGACAGCAGCTATGACGCCGAGCCGATTTCGTTTCCGCTCGGCGGCGTCATCGCCGGCTGGACCGAAGGCCTCCAGCTCGTCAACCAAGGGGGCATGATCGAATTGGAAATCCCCTCGGAGCTGGGATACGGCGCGCGGGGAGCCGGCGGCGTCATTCCGCCCAACGCCACCTTGCACTTCATCGTCGAGTTGATCGACATCGAATAGCGTCCGACTGAGCGATCGCTCCACGAGCGACGTGGTCTCAACCGAACAGTGCCTTGATCGGCGCGCCGCCGTAGACGCGCACCGGGCGGTTGAACGGATCGGGGATCGTGGCTTCCTCGGGAATGCCCAGGGCGTGCATCATCGTGGCGGCGTAGTCCAGCGGGCTGACGGGCGACTCGATCGGATGGGCGGCGTGCTTGTCGCTGCGGCCGTAAACGGCTCCGCCGCGAATGCCGCCGCCGGCCAGCAGTCCGCTGTAACAGAACGGCCAGTGCGCCCGGCCCCCGTCGCCGGCGTTGCCGCCATCGATTTGCGGTCGCCGGCCAAACTCCCCCACCCAAGCCACGATCGTCTCGTCAAGCAAACCGCGGGCGTCAAGATCTTCCAACAGTGCCGCGATGCCCGGTCCGACGGCGGAATCAATTCCGACTTCAGCCGCGAGAAGTTGCGGCCGTGCGTGTCCCAGAAATTGTGGCCGTCGTTGTGCCAATTCACGCTCACCAGCGGCACCCCGTGCTCGATCAGTCGCCGGGCCAGCAGCACGCACTGGCCGTGGATGTTGCGGCCGTAGCGATCGCGCACGCTGTCGGGCTCTTCGCCCAGGTCAAACGCCCGCCGGGCATCTTGCGACGCCAGCAGGCCGAACGCCTTTTCCTTCAGCCCCGTCATGTCGACCGATTCCAGGGCGGCCCGTTGCCGGTCGATTTCGCCGAGCAACGCGTGCCGCGAATCGATCCGCTCGTAGCTCACGCCGTCGGCGAGGCTCAACTCCTGGACCTTCCAGTCGGGCTGGCTCGGGTCGCCGGTCACGAGCAGCGGATCGTACTTGCGCCCAGGAAGCCGCCGTGTTGCCCGGGGGCCTGCCCGCCGGGGCGCTCGGGTGATAGGCTTTCCAGGGAAGCGTGACAAACGGCGGCAGCGCGTCCGGCGTTTCGCGCAGCCGGGCCAACACGGAGCCCAAATGCGGCGTGTCGCGCTCGCTGGGGGGGTCGGCGTCGCTGTTGATTTTGGGCGCCAGGTGCCCGGTGAGCGTGGCGTGCCCGCTGGACAGGTGCGCCGGGTCGGTGTGATTGAGCGAGCGGACGAAGGCCACCTTGTCGGTGTGCTGGGCCAGGCCGGTAAAGTGTTCGCAAATCTGGATGCCGGGCACCCGGGTGGCGATCGGCCGGAACGTGCCCCGGATTTCCGCCGGGGCCTCGGGCTTCATGTCGAACGTGTCGAGCTGGCTGGGGCCACCCCACATGAACAGAAAGATGCAGCGCTTGGCCCGACCAAAGCCCGGCCCGCGACCCAGGGGCGAAGCATCGGCCAAGGCCCGGGCCGCGAACAACTGCGGCAGTCCCAGCCCCAGCGCCGCCAGGCCGCCGGCTTGCAGCACCTGGCGACGATTCACTCGCCGCGCGGCCGCGCGCATGTCGGCACAACCGCGGTCGCTGTAGTTTCGTGCGAAGTCCGTCCGATGACGCTTCATCGTTTCGCTTCCAGGCGGGATTTGTCGGGCGTGGTACGCAGGCGGGCGAACGTATCGGCGTGAGTACATGCATTGTAGCGGGTCGGGGACAAAGAGTTCCAGATGAAAACCGACAATTCTTGTCCACGCCCGGGGTGCCTTTTTTTGCGCGCGCACGGCTCGGTAAAGTCGAGCGGTTGTAACCCTTGCGCTCCATCGCTTCCGCATGGCTCGATCCCCTAACAATACAGGCGTCATCGCGTGGAACTTTCCTTCGATCCCAAGAAAGCCGTCGCCCGGCTCCGCCGCGTCGACGCGCAACTCGGCCTCGTGATCAAACAGTCCGGGCCGTTTGCCCTGCATCCCGAGAAAATGCAAAGCCCGTTTCAGACGTTGCTGCGGGCGATCGTCTACCAGCAGCTCTCGGGCAAGGCGGCGGCCACGATCATGGGCGCGTGCTCGATTTGTATCCGCCGCGCCGCACGCCGAAGCCGGCCGACGTACTGGCCACGAAAGACGCCAGGCTGCGCGCGGCCGGCATGTCGCTGGCCAAAGTGCAATCCGTGAAAGACCTGGCCGCCAAGACGCTCGACGGCACCGTCCCCACGCTGGCCAGGCTCAACAAGATGAGCGACGAGGAGATCGTCTCGCGGTTGGTGCAAGTGCGGGGGATCGGAGTGTGGAGCGTCGAGATGCTGTTGATCTTCCGGCTGGGACGGCCCGACGTGCTGCCGGTGAGCGACCTGGGCATTCGGAAGGGGTTTCAAGTCACCTATGGATTGGACTCGCTGCCGACGCCCCGCCAGGTGCTCGAATACGGCGAGCGATGGCGGCCGTACCGCTCGGTGGCAAGCTGGTATCTATGGCGGGCCGTGGATCTGGCCAAGGGCGCCGAAAAGAATGGCAATCCCAAGCTGCCGTAAGCGACGGCACCTTGCGCCGCGCTACGCCAGCATCTTGTCGACCACGTTGCCGCCGACGTCGGTCAGGCGGAAGTCGCGGCCCTGGAAGCGGTAGGTGAGCTCAGGTGGTCGAGCCCCAGCAGGTGCAGGATCGTGGCTTGCAGGTCGTGGACGTGGGTGCGGTCTTCGACGGCGTAGTAGCCCAGCTCGTCGGTCGCGCCGATCGCTTGCCCGCCTTTGATGCCGCCGCCGGCCAGCCACATGGTGTAGCCGTCGACGTGATGGTCGCGGCCGACCAGGTCGCGCGGCTCGCCCATCGGCGTGCGGCCGAATTCGCCGCCCCAGATGACCAGCGTGTCGTCGAGCAGGCCGCGCTCTTTCAGATCTTTGACCAGGGCCGCCGACGGCCGATCGATTTCCCGGCAGCGGGCGTCGAGCGGCTCGCCCAGGTGCGTGTCGGGGTTGCCGTGATGGTCCCAGTCGGTGTGATAGAGCTGCACGAACCGCACGCCCCGCTCGACCAGCCGCCGGGCCAGCAGGCAGTTGTTGGCGAACGACGGCTTGCCCGGCTCGGCGCCGTAGGCGTCGAGCGTGGCTTGCGGTTTCGCCGGACAGGTCGATCAGCTCCGGGGCGCTCGATCTGCATGCGGTAGGCCATTTCGTAGGCGCGAGATGCGCGTGGCGATTTCCGGATCGCCCACGGCGGCCAGTCGCTCGGCGTTGAGCCGGCCGACGGTATTAAAGAACTCCGTCTGCCGCTGGCGGTCGACGCCCGGCGGATTGGCCAGGTTCAGAATCGGCTCGGCACCGGGCAACAGCGGCACGCCCTGGTAGGCGGTGGGCAGAAAGCCGCTGCCCCACAGCGGATTGCCGCCCCGCGGCCCGCGCGGGCCCGATTGCAACACGACGAAGCCGGGCAGATCGCGCGACTCGCTGCCGATGCCGTAGGTGAGCCAGGCCCCCATGCTGGGCAGGCCGAAGCGGCTGGAACCGGTGTTGACGAACAGCTTGGCCGGGCCGTGGTTGAACACGTCGGTGACCATGCTCTTGACCAGGCACACGTCGTCGACGATCGTGCGCCAGACTGCGGCAACAGTTCGCTCAGCTCGGTGCCGCACTGGCCGTGCCGGGCGAACTTGCGCTGCGTGCCCAGCAGCTTGGCGTCCCCTTTGATGAAGGCGAAGCGTTTGTTCTTCGTGTACTCGGGGGGCACGACCTGCCCGTCGAGCTCTTGCAGCTTCGGCTTGTAGTCGAACAGCTCGAGCTGGCTGGGCCCGCCGGCCATGAACAGGAAGATCACCCGCTTGGCCTTCGGCCGCGAAGTGCGGCGCCCGCGGCGCGAGCGGATCTTGCGGATCGGGAGGGACGATCGTCGCCTGGCTGTCGGCGGCCAACAGCGACGACAGCGCGATGCCCCCAGGCCCACGCCGCACTGGGCAAAGAAATGCCGCCGAGTGGCGGCGAGCAATCGGGCTTCGGGTTCGGCTGGCTGGTTCTGCATCGCTTCACTCCCGAGTAATGAACTCGTCGAGGTTCAACAGCACCCGGGCCACCATGGTCCAGGCCGCCGCGTCGGCTTGCACCGACGCTGGGGCGAAGGGGGCGACAAGCGCCGCCGTCATCCGGCGACTGCGCGAAGCTGGCCCGCTGGCCTCCCAGGTATACGGCCAGCGTTACCAGTTCGCCGGTGGTCGGCTCGCGCACCAGCGCCTGGCGAAATGCTATCCGCAGCCGGGCCTCGTCGCTGGAGGCCACGCGGGGCGACAACAACAGGTGCTCGGCAAAGCCCCGGGCGATTTCGAAAAACACCTGGTCGTTGGCCAGCGTCAGGGCCTGTAGCGGCGTGTTCGAGCGCGGCCGCCGCGTGCAGGCTACCACCGCATCGGGGACGTCGAACGTCTTCAGAAACGGATAGGGGCTCGAACGCCACAGATACGTGTACATGCCGCGACGATAGCGGTCGGCACCCTGGCTCTCGCCCCAGAATTTCACCTGCTGCGTAAAGCGGTAGATCCCTTCCGGCTGGGGCGGATAGACGCCCGGCCCGCCGATCTCGTCGCTGAGCATGCCGCCGGCCGCCAGCGCCGAGTCGCGAATGGCCTCGGCCTCGAGCCGCAGTCGCTGCTGCCGGCCGAGCAGCTTGTTGTAAGGATCGGCCGCGGCCAACTCGCTCCGGGCATCCGATGCCTGGCGATAGGTGCTGCTGGTGACGATCAGCCGGTGCAGCTCTTTGAGGCTCCAGCCGTCGGCCATGAACCGCCGGGCCAGCCAATCGAGCAGCTCCGGATGCGAAGGCTCTTCGCCTTGCAGGCCGAAGTCGTTCTCCGTGGCCACCAGCCCGTGGCCGAAATAGCGCTGCCAAACGCGATTCACCGTCACCCGCGGCGTCAGCGGGTTGCCGCGGTCGACCAGCCAGCGAGCGAAATCGAGCCGGTCGGGCGCTGCGTCGCGGGCCACGATCGGCGGCAAGACGCCGGGCACGTCGGGCTGGACCTGGGCCCCGTGGTTCAGAAAATCGCCGCGCAAATGGACGAACGTCTCGCGCGGCTCGGCCCGTTCGCGCATCACCAGCGTGGTGGTGATCTGCTTGGAGATCTGCGACCGTTGCTCTTTGAGCTCCGCGATCCGTTCGGCCAGCGGCACGCGCTCCGGATCGATCTTTTGGTATTCCTTCTTCAGCAGGTCGAGCTGTTCGGCCGTCCGTTTGTCCGGCGCGACGGCCAGCGCTTCTTGCACGGCCGCCGGCAGGCGGAGCACGTCCCGATCCGCGGCAGTGACCGAAACGCGGAACCGCCCGATCTGATAGCGTGGATTTTCGTAGCTCTGCTCCATCACGATCGTCGCCTGGCGCCGGCCGTGGTCGGAAGTTCGTCTTGGAGAAAGAAGATTGCCGTGTGCGCGACGTTCAGGTCCTTGGCCGCGTAGATGTGCCAGCCCGTATCGCGCTTGCCGTCGAAGGCCAGCGTGACGTCCCCCTTGTCTCCGGAATAATCGGCCACGGCGCCCGCCAGCGGCACGGTCGTCTCGCCACCGGTATCCGGCGCAGCCACGGCCAGCGACAGCTCGCTCAGCACGAAATTGCCGTTATCGGCCAGTCCGGGACCCCCGTGCGGCAGCGCGTCGTCGGTCAAGACTTCGATCCGTAGCGCCGTGACCGGCTGCTCCGGCAGCGTGGCGATGAGCCGATAGGTGTCCGTGGGCGGAATGTCTCCTTGGACCAGAAACGACCCGTCGTTCAATTTCGAAAACGTCGCGCCGCCTGCCGACTCGGCCGAGGCGTCAAGCACCGTCCATTCGACCGGCACGCGGGCGGCGAACGTCGATTCCCACTCGGCCTGCCGCGAGCCCGCGTTGGCGTCGACCATCGCCAGGCGCTCTTCGGCCTGCTTGATGTCGGCCGCCAGGGCCGGCAACTCCTTGGCCTCCTGCTCGGTCGGCACTTGCATCGAGGGCTCGTCGGCGCCGTTCAGCAGGGCGAACAGTTGATAGAACTCGCGTTGCGAAATCGGATCGAACTTGTGATCGTGGCAACGGGCGCAGCCGAGCGTCAGCCCCAGGAAGGTCGAGCCGGTGGTGCTGATCCGGTCGACCACGGCTTCGACGCGAAACTGCTCCTTGTCGGTGCCCCCCTCCTCGTTCACCATCGTGTTGCGGTAAAAGCCGGTGGCGATGCGCTGGTCGAGCGTGGAGTCGGGCAGCATGTCGCCGGCCACTTGCTCGATCGCGAACTGGTCGAACGGCATGTCGCGGTTCAAGGCGTCGATCACCCAGTCGCGATACTTCCAGATCGAGCGGGCCCCGTCGATCGTGTAGCCGTTGGAGTCGGCGTAGTGGGCCAGGTCGAGCCAATGCCGTCCCCAACGTTCGCCGTAGTGCGGCGAGGCCAGCAGCCGATCGACCAGCCGCTCGTAGGCGTCGCCGGCGGTGTCGGCCAGAAACGCGTCGACCTGGTCGACACTCGGCGGCAGGCCCAGCAAGTCGAGGCTCACGCGGCGGATGAGCGTGGCCCGATCGGCCTCGGGCGACGGCTGCAAGCCGGCCGCTTCGAGTCGCGCCAGCACGAAGGCGTCGATCGGGTTGCGCACCCAAACCGGGTTCTTCACGACCGGCGGCTCGACATCGGCCAACGGCTGAAACGACCAATGCTCGCTGGTGCGCCGCGCGGTGAGCGGCTCGGCGTCCACCGGAGCGCGGGCCCCCTGGTCGATCCAGCGGGCGAGCGTGGCGATTTGCTCCGACTCCAGACGCGGACCCTCGGGCGGCATCTGCGACACTTCTTCATCGTCGCCGCGGACGGCCTTGACGAGCAGGCTCTCGGCACTTTTGCCCGGCACGATCGCCGGGCCGCTGTTGCCCCCTTGCCTGCGGGCGTCGGTCCGATCGAGCCGCAGGCCCGACTCTTGCGTGGCGTCGCCGTGGCACTCGAAACAACGGGCCTTGAAGATCGGCTCGACGTCGCGCACATAATCCACCGAATCGTCCGCCAGCCCGGCACGTCGCGCCGAACACCGTCAGCAGGGCGGTCAAGAGGCCTAGGGTTCGCAGGTTGGCTGGCATGTGGCAAGCGGGTCCGCGGTTGGGGTGGTGCGGCAGTTGCCGGGCGGGACTGGCCGTCGCAGGCGCCGCGGTGCTGGGCCGGCGACGGACCCTGTCATGATAAACCAAAACCGGGGGCCTGAAAACCATTTCGGATGCGGCCCGCCGGTCGCCGTGCCGCGGTTTCTGTTGCCGCCGCGGGACCAGGCTCAGTCCGCTGGCCGGCTGCGCCACCACACGGCCTGGCCGCGGGCCGACAGCAGCTCCACGTCGTCCGGGGGAATCGACAGCAGCCGGCCGGTAAGCCCCAACTCGTCGAGTGCCGCGCGATAGTGGGCATCCACCGGCCGAGTGCCGCACAGTATCAGCGGCGTGCCGGCGGTTTCGTCCGCGGCAAGATATGCCAACTCGCTACCCAGCAGCACGCCGCTGAGAAACGCCCGGTTGCGATCTGGGGCCAGGCCATCGAGAAGCTGCCGGGTGCGGACGCGAAATCGCGCCGCCGAGAGGGGCGTTTGGCGAGCCAGCCGCACGCCTGCCGCAAGTCGTTGAGCTCGGCGTCGGACAATTCCGATTCGGCAGCCGCCAGCGAGTGTTGCAAAATGCTGTGCTGGCTCAGTACGTCGTACAACTCGCCGGTCATAAACGTGCGAAAATCGACCAGCAGGCCGTTTTCCACGCGCAGATGTTTGGAATGCGTGCCCGGCTTGATCACCAGCGCGCTCGTGCTGTGGCGCTCGGCGGCCGGCAGCGTGAAGACCCCGATCAACTCGGTTTCTTCGCCTCGCAAGACGTCGGTTTCGCTGCGGACGCCGGAAAGCAAAAACACCCGATGCTCTCCCTCGGCGGTGAAGACCGATTCCAACTCGCGCCACACGAGGCCCCGGCCGTCGAGCGGAAAGGGGAGCCGGGCGTAGGGCAACTCCTGCCAGCCCAGCGACGAGCTGGCCATGCCTGAGATGAGCACCGGCACGTCGGCCAGCAGTCCCGTTTCGCGGGCGGCCAGATCCGTCAGGCCGTCGGCGACGAGCGACCGGTATCCCTGCGACCGGGTCTGAGGACCGTGCGACTGGGCCACGCTGGCAACGCCGTCCAGGGAGCGAAACTCGCCTCCCACCTCGAGACTGGCGAGATCCACCGACCGCATTCGCAGCCGGGTCGTCCCCCAGTCGCAATTGACGAAGGAAGCGGGCATGTTCTAGAAACGGATGCAATGGACCGGTAAGCAGGTGGGCCACAAGACCCACAATCCCCCCCAGTTTCACCAGAAGTCCAGTCGGCGGGCCGACACTTCAACGATTTGAGCCAAAACCACCGGTCGCCAGCGGAACTTTTCGGGCTTGCCGGGGTATCAATTAGAGGATCGATTCTTACGTTCTGGGTGTAAAGCCGTCAATAATTTAATCTTATGCGGATTCACTCGAGTGCGGGAATGAACGCCGGTCGACCGACAACCCGGTCCGCCTTTACGCTGGTTGAACTGTTGGTTGTGATCGCCATTGTAGCGCTGCTGATCGGCCTGCTATTGCCGGCCGTGCAGGCGGTGCGGACGTCTGCGCGTCGGACGCAGTGCTTGTCCAATTTGCACAACATCGGCGTGGCGATGGAGCATTATATGGACCTGCACGGAATCCGCGCGAAATTTCCGGATTCGGCGCGGATGCCGAGCATTTCCATACGCGAGAGCATCGTGACGACGCTGGGTCCGTACATCGAGCGGGGCGCTCTGATCGTGGACCGTACGCCGGTGAACACCCCCACGAAGGTGAACGACCCGAACGATCCAAACTACGATCCAACAGCTCCGCCGCCGGCACCTGGTGCCACGCGTTCGTTGGAGAGCGATCCGATCTTTCGCTGTCCGAGCGACGACCAGGTGTACCGGGACGAATCGCTGGTCGAAATCGGCAAACCGGCCGAAGCCTTCAGCTACTATGAGGCGGAAGGAACCAGCTACGAATACAACGATCGGGATTTGGCCGGCAAGACGCGGCCGCAAGTATGCACGTACATGCGGCACGGCGTCGAAGTGCACCGCAGCAGCGCCACGGTCTGGATAGCCTACGACTTCGAGGCGTTTCATGGCCCCGAAGGCCAAAACGGTTCACGTTGTTTCGTCTACATGGACGGACACGCCGACTCTTCTTGACATCGATCAACCTCAAGCGAGCTGGTGCCATGAGCAGTACTCGAGTCATCCGCAGGCCGGTACCCAAGGCGTCGAAACCCGAGCCCTCCGGCGGGAGGTGGAAGTGGTTTGCGTCCGTGGTCTTGCTGTTGTTGGTGGCCGCCGGAGCCTGGGCATTTCTGCCTTACCAGGATCCGGCGCTCGCGCGCGTCGAGGCGATTCGCGCCGAGATGGATGGCGCCAATGACGGGCAGCGCCGCGACTTGTTCCGGCAGATGCGCGACGAGATGGAAAAGATGTCGCCCGAGGCGCGGCGCGAAGCGTTCGACGGGATGCGAAAGCGCTGGGAGCAGCGCGAGCAGCAGCATCTCAACGAGTTTTTCGCCCTCTCGCCGCAGGAGCAGATCGCCCAGATCGACAAGGATCTGAAGCGCGACGAGCAGCGTCGCAAGGAGTGGCAGCAACGCCGTGCTCAGAGCAACGGCAACCGTGGTGGCCAGGGGCGCGGCGGTTTTGGGGGTCCGGGCGGCCGCGGCTCGCGCGATTCCAGCGATCCCAACGCCCGCCGCAAAAGCTATCTGGACAATACCAATCCCCAGCAGCGGGCCATGCGCGGCGAATACCGTCGCATGCGTGACGAACGTCGCCAGGCGTTGGGGATTTCGGGTGGCGGCGGCGGATGGCATGGCCGCTAACGGCACGTATTTTCTTTGGGATTGACGCATCGCGGCCCGCGTCGCTACACTCCCGCCCCCGCGGACCGCACGTCACGCGGCCGTCGCGCATGGATCCCAGGTGCAATGGAGTGTCGAAGCATGAGACTGCTGATATTTCTGGGCGTCTTGGCCGTCATCGGATTGGTCGTCACTGGCGCCATCAAGCTGCAACGCTCGGACAACGACACGATCACGATTCAAATCGACAAAGACAAGGTGAAAGAAGACGCCGCCGTGGTCGTGGAACGCAGCAAAGAAGCCTTTGGCGAGGCCGAGTCGGCATTGCTGGAAGCTTCACGCGATCACACGACGAAATAGCTCATTCGGCCGGCTTTCGTCCACACGTTCAATTCCCGCCAGTGGTCCACTCGCCGGCCACAGCGAGCAGCCGCGCACCGTGACCGCCGCGGGATGGCCCCTCTCCGTTCTGCAACAAAACGCTTCGCACTGGCCGCGCAGCATGTCGAATTGCCATCGGATGCGGCCGTCGGAGCCCTGCCGCCGGACCTCGCCTCCGCACTCGACACCGTCCGGCAGTTCGTCAACGCAAACCTGCCGCTGCTGGAGACCGCGGCCAGCGAGCTTTGGCAGTACCTTGCGACCGGGGACGAGCAGGCGATAGACGACTTCGTCGACTCGGCGCTCGCCGAGTTGCTCGCCTAACGGGCGTCGTGCCCGATTTTGCGCTCCGTGCGTCTCGGCCGACTGTAAACACTAAAAAAGTGCCCCCCTAGGGTGGTCTTGGCCCCGCGCGGGTATTATCCTATCCGCTAGCGAACGGCGGGGCGCCCGCTTTGCGCCGACACGGCACAGGCAATCGGAAGAGAGGCGGCGCATGAAGTATCGACTGACGCGTGCGGCAAAGCGTCTCTGCGGCGGCGAACGAGCTTTGCGAATGGAGGCGCTCGAAGAGCGCTGTGTGCTGGATGCCGCCGTGGCCACCAATGGACCCGGCGCCGAGGAACTCCCCTGGCACAACAGCGTCTATCGTCTCGACGTCAACAACGACGGCGTTACCAATCCGCAAGACTTGCTCGCGCTCATCAATCGGATCAATAGCGATGGCACCGGCGACCTGCCGGTTCCGCCGCCGGATCCGGTGACCAAATTCTATGACACCAGCGGCGACAATCGACTGACGCCGACCGACCTATTGCGCGTCGTCAACGGACTGTTGAAGCCGCCGGCGGTCGAGGTGTCGATGTTGACGCCGTTTACGGTCGACGTCACGCCGCAGGTCACTGTTGACGTCACCCCCTTCGACGGCACGGAAGTGCCCAACGGCACGCTGGTCAATCTCGACGTCGATCTGAACAACGACGGCGACTTCAACGACCCGGGCGAGCTGTCTTACACGCAGTCGACGGTCTATAACAACCAGTCGACGTTCGACCTCATGCCCGCCTTGTCTCGCACGCCCGACCAGTACTCCGTGCGGCTGCGGGCGCGGGTGGCCGATAGCGACGCGGTGCCGGGCACGACGCCCCGTTGCCCATGGTGGTCGATACCCGCACCTCCACGGCGCTGGCCGATTACGTCAACGCTCCCGACCCGGCCTACACGTCGGAGCTCAAGGGCACGCAGACGGTGCCCGTCAGCGGAGTCGGCACGTATACGTATTACAGCATCGACCTGACCAGCCAGACGTGGCGCAGTGCGGCCGACGTCAACCTGCCGGTCTGGCACCACTGGCTCAACATCTACGTGCCCACGGTGCCCGCAGACACGCTAGCCACCACGGCCATGCTCTTGATCGACGGAGGCAGCAATGGCAACTTCACCAATCCACCCGCGGCGGTCGACGCCCTGGGAGTGGCCGCTCTCAGCCTCCGCTCGGTCGTCGTCGACTTGACCGACGTGCCGAGCGAGCCGTTGACGTTTACCGACGAATTGGGCTCACGGTCTGAGGATGAAATCATCGCCTATTCGTTCGACAAGTTTCTGGACAACATCGGTCAGCCCGGCAATGACACCTGGCCCGTGCTGCTCGCGATGACCAATGCCGCGGTCAAGGCGATGGATACGGTGCAGACCTTCATCCTGGACAAGGTCGACGCCGCCATCAACGACTTCCTCGTCACCGGCTACTCCAAACGGGGCTGGACCACCTGGCTCACCGCCGCCGTGGACGATCGCGTGCGGGCGATCATCCCCGGGGTGTTCGACAATTTGAACCAGGGACCGCAGATGGTGCACCAATTCGGCGTCTACGGCTTCTTCTCCCAAGCCGTCCAGGCGTACAACGACGAGCACATCTTTGAGCGCATCATTACGACAGAGGGGGCCGACCTGTCGCAGATCGTGGACCCCTACCGGTACTTGAACAACGGCCGCTTCGACGACATGCCCAAGCTGCTGATCGATTCGGCGGGGGACGAATTCTTCGTGTCCGATTCGGCCCAGTACTATTACAACGACATCCCGGGAGAGAAATACCTGCTCTACCTGCCTAACGTCGGGCACGGCTTGGATTACGACCAGGGCCTCAACAGCCAGGTCGTCAAAAGTACCATCACGTTCGCCGACGCCGTCTTAAACAACCGCCCGCTGCCGCAATATTCCTGGACGGTCGACCAGGAAGGCTCGATTCACGTCGAAACGAGCACGACGCCGACGCAAGTCCTCCTCTGGCACGCCACGAATCCTGATGCCCGAGATTTCCGCCACGGCTACAATCCGGACATTGTCTGGACCGCCGACGTCCTTTCCCCCACCTCGCCGGGCGAGTACGTCGGCGACGTGCCCATGCCGGGCTCTGGTGCCACGGCGTACTTCGTGCAATTGACCTTTCCGAACAATACGCTCAGCCTGAACCCGTACCTCAAGTCACCCTACGTGTTTACGACCGAGGTCCGGGTCAAATCGACGTTGGACCTGAATCCCTGGCCGTACGATGAAACATTGGCCGCCGACGGAACGGCTTCGGCCGCAACGGCCACGGCGCTGGTACGCGACGAAGCGACGC
The DNA here is from genome assembly GCA_963711515.1 of uncultured Planctomycetota bacterium. Taxonomy (GTDB): domain Bacteria; phylum Planctomycetota; class Planctomycetia; order Pirellulales; family PALSA-1355; genus CAVQEL01. The sequence continues at coordinate 29,285 of CAVQEL010000017.1, forward strand.
CTTCCGGTGCGGGTCCCACGTTGTCGCTGGCTATCCTTGCCGTGGCGCTGGAAACGGAGAATTTCGACCTGCCGTCGCAAGCGGCCGTCGAAACGATTTTGCCGGCCACCGCCGCCGCGCCGGTTGCCGCCTTGGCCGCAGCCAGCGCCGGCTCACCGCTGTTGGACGCAGCGGTCAGCGATGCTGGGCTGAAGGTCGAAGCGTCCGACGACCCGCTGACGGACGACATCGTTGATTCCGTCCTCACCGAATTGCTTGCCTGACGGGGCAGAGGCGGACTCATGAAACCTCGACTGGCGGCGCGCTTTTTGAGCGGCGAGCGAGTGATGCGAATCGAGCCGCTCGAAGAGCGCTGCGTGCTGGACGCCGCCGTGGCCGCCGATGGGCCCGGCACCGATTTGTTTCCGTGGCACAACAGCCAGTATCGTCTGGACGTCAACAACGACGGAGTCACGTCTCCGCGGGATTTGCTGGCGGTCATCAATCAGATCAACGCCCAAGGGTTTCGCGAATTGCCGGTGCCCGCGCCGGAACCGGTCACCATTTTTTGCGACACCAATGGCGACAATCTGCTGACGCCGACGGACCTGCTGCGCATCATCAACGGACTCTTGAAACCGCCGGCGGTCGAGGTGTCGATGTTGGCGCCGTTTACGATCGACGTCACGCCGCAAGTCACGGTCAACGCGGACGTTTCTAACGGTTCGCCAGTGGAACTGGACGTCGACTTGAACAACGACGGCGACTTTTCCGATCCGGGCGAGCTGTCCTACACGCAATCGACGGTCTACAACGGACAATCGACGTTCGACCTCACGCCGGCTTTGCCGCGCAGCCCGGACCAATACTCGGTGCGGCTGCGGGCGCGCGTGGCGAACAGCGACGCGGTGCCAGGCGCGAGCGCCGCCGTGCCGATCATGGTCGACACGCGCACCTCGACGGCGCTAGCCGATTACGTCAACACCGACGACGGCTCCTACGCCTGTACGTTGCGAAGCACGCAAGACGAAACGATCGCCGGAATCGGGGCCTATACGTATTACTCCATCGACATGACGAGCCAGACCTGGCGCAGCGCGTCCGAAGTCGACCAGCCCGTCTGGCGCCACTGGCTCAATATCTATGTGCCGCAATTGCCCGCTGCCGCGATTTCACACACGGCCACGCTGCTGATCGACGGCGGCAACAATCACAGCTTTGACACGCCGCCGGACCCGTCCGAACCTCTGGCCGTGATCGCTCTGAGCCTCGGCTCGATCGTCGTCGACCTGACGGACATCCCCAGTGAACCGTTGACCTTTACCGGCGAGACGAGCTCACGTTCGGAAGACGAGATTATCGCCTACTCGTTCGACAAGTTCCTGAACAACGTCGGCGAGCCCGGCAACGACACCTGGCCGCTGCTGGTCGCGATGACCAAAAGCGCGGTCAAGGCAATGGATACCGTGCAGGCCTTCGTCCCAGACGCAGCAGACGTCACGGTCGATGATTTCCTGGTCACCGGCTACTCGAAGCGCGGCTGGACCACGTGGCTTACCGCCGCCGTCGACGATCGCGTGCGGGCGATCATCCCCGGGGTGTTCGACAATCTGAACCAGGGGCCGCAGATGGTTCACCAATACAACGTCTACGGCTTCTTTTCCGAGGCCGTGCAAGCGTACAACGACGAGCACATCTTCGACCGGATCGTAACGCCCCAGGGCGCCGAGCTCTCCCTCATCGAGGACCCCTACCGTTACTTGAACAATGGCCGCTTCGACGACATGCCCAAGCTGCTCATCAATTCGGCGGGGGATGAGTTCTTCGCGTCCGATTCGGCCCAGTTTTATATCCACGACATCCCCGGCGAGACCTACCTGCTCTATCTCCCCAACGTAGGGCACGGTCTGGACGGCGACCTGGGCGCCGACAGCCAGGTCGTCAAAAGCACGATCACGTTTACCGACGCCATTCTGAACGGCCGCCCGCTGCCCGAGTACTCCTGGACCGTCGCCCAAGACGGCTCGATCCACGTGCAAACCGGCACGGAACCCATGGAAGTCCGCCTCTGGCAGGCCACCAATCCCGATTCCCGCGACTTCCGCCACATCTTGACGCCCAGCGTCGTGTGGACCTCCGAGGTCCTGCAACCTGCGGCACCGGGCCAGTACGTCGGCGACGTGCCCATGCCCTCCGCGGGCGCCACCGCCTATTTCGTGCAACTGATCTTTCCCAACAACACGGTGAGCTTGAACCCGTACCTGACAAACCCCTACGTGTTCACGACCGAAATCCGGGTCAAGTCAACGTTGGATCTCTACGCTTGGCCGTTCGACAACTCGGGCGTGATTCCCGACAGTGCGCCATCAGCCACGCCGACCGCGGCACCGCTGCGCGACGAAGTCACGTCCGGCACGCTGGCCGCCGCGGCCTTTGCCATCGCGCTGGAAACGGAGGATTTCACCCCGCCCAAGGACACTGCCGTCGAAACCATTTCCCTCGCCGCCGCCGCGCCCGTTGCCCCCCGGGCGACCGCCGATACCGGCGCACCGCTGGTGGAACACACCGTGGCGGATCTTTGGCACGACGTCGACGCGGCCGACGATCAGTTCGCCGACGACGCCGTGGAAACGGCCCTGTCCGAGCTGCTCGCCTAGCAGGCCGTTGAAATATTCAACGGTCTGCGAGATCGCATGGATGCGATCTCAAAATGACGACGTGAGTCGCTATTTTGCGAGCCGTGTGGAGCTTTGCTACGCACCTGGCGAGGTTGAAACAAGCCACGATGGCTTATTTCAACGGGCATCTAGCACCAGGGCTCTCGCCGGCGGGGCGTTTACTGTTTCGCCACCGGAATCGCAAAATTCCCGGCCAGGTCGTGCCACACGCTGTGGATATGGTTCGCTGGGTTGCCGGCGCTGTCGGGCTGGGTGTTGTTGAACTCGATCAAAAACGACTTGCCCTGCACGCGGTAATCGTGGCCGACGCCGGGCTTTTGGGCACCGGCCCAGGCGAACGTGATGCTGTCGAAGCCGTCCTGGTCGATCTTCGCCAGGCGTTTGGCAGCCACGTCGTCCGGCACGTTGCGGGCGTACGCCTCGACCAGCGCCCGCAGCTTCGCCACCTGCTGGCTCGACATGTCGGCAGCCGCCAGTCCCACGGCGGGCGAGAGGGGCGGAGACGCCTTGCCGGCGTCCCGCACGTCATTGGGTGCTTCGTCGGCCACCACGGCCTTGCTACGCTGCGCCTCGTCCAGCGAAGCCAACAGGTCGAACGCCAGTTGCTCTTCCGGCGCCAACACCCGCAGCCCCTTTTCGAAGCCCGGGCCATAGTCGGCCATGAGCGTCGCCGGATTGGCGCCGAAGAAGGTCGGCGTCGACGAGACCACCTGCCGGCCGTCGACCACGAAGTTGAGCGACAGGTGATGGCCTTCGACGCTCAGCCCCCAGCGGTTGTCGCCGCTCGGTTTGCCGAACAGCGTGAAGTAATAGCGCTGGGGATCGCGAATCGGCCCGCCCGAGCGACCCTTCTCCAGCTCGCGCAGGATCGCTTCCAGTTGCATGATCTTGGTCGCTTTGCCGTAGCCGATGGCGCTCAGCGAGCTATTGAGCAGGGCGAACGCGGCTTTGCGCTGCCCGTCGTCCATTTCCTTGACTTGCAGGCCCTTGCGCGAGGGCTTGGGAATGTAATGCCAGTCGGTGCGCTCGGGCGTCTCGTAGGCCAGCACCGTCTGCGACTTCTGCTCGGCTGACAGCGTATCGACAAATCGCTCGGCGGCCGCGGTCATCGCCGCGCCGGTGGCCGCCGGCTTCAGCCGCGCTAAACCGCCGGCGCCGATCAGGACCAGGACGACAAGCGGCAACTTCAGATGTTTGGCGTTCATGGCAATCTCACGCGGATTGGTTGGCAGGTGGGCGAAACGCGGGGCGGGGCGAACGCCGCCAGTATACCCCAGAAGCCAAGGCAAGGCGCTACCCGCTGGGCGGACCTTTTGGGCGCGTTGCAAGCCGGGCCTTTCACGGCGCATCGGCCGGCCGGGTCACGTCCGACTGATGCGGGTGATCGTCGGCGTGGGCGTCGTGGCGATGGTGCCCGCCGTCGAAGTGCAAGTGCACGTTGGGCAGGGCTTCGACCAGCCGGCTCATGCCCGCGTCACTGGCCTGGCTGCCGTCGAGGTACAGCGAACGCAGCCCGGTGAGCTTTTCCAAATGCTCGAGGCCGGCGTCGGTGATCGCCGCGTCGATCAGGTGCAAATGCCGCAGCTTCGTGAGCTGCTCCAGATCGGCCAGGCCGGCGTCGGTGATCGCTGCGCTTTCCAGCCGCAACTGTTCGAGTTCGTGCATCTGGGCAATCCGCGCCAGCCCGGCGTCGGTGATCGTGGTGTGCGACAGGTTCAACCGGCGCAGCTTGTCCTGCAAACCGTCGAGCTCGGCCAGGTCGCCGTCAGTCACCGGTTGCCGATCCACGCGAATTCCCACCGACCGTCCCTCGCGAACCGCCGCCGCCTGCTTCGCAAAGCTTGCCTCCGGCGGCGTGGACGTGGGTGGCGGCTGACTCGGCGTGCACGCCAGACCGGCCGTCAGCACGACCGTTACCGTCGCAATCGCCACGGGGTCGCGCAGGCGATCAAAGCATGCTCTCAACATGGCGCCGCCTCACGACCGGCACGTCGGACAGGACATCACGTAGCGCGTCACGCCGCGCCGTTGCTGGCGCAACGTCATCACGCTGCCGCAGCGCGGGCAATACTCGAGGGCGCCGCCGGCCTCGCCCCGATCGCTGCGGCCCTGGCAAGTCACGCATAGCTCGGCACCGGGAAATACTTCCAGCCGCTCGCGCGGAATCGGCTGTCCGCACTCGGCACATTTGCGAGCCATGCCCCAGGCTTCGTCATCTTCGGCTTCCGCGGCCTTGGCCGCCAGTCCCACGGTCTGGCACTTGGGGCAGGTGAACCGCGCGGCGGCCGTGCGAAACAATTCTCCCAGCAACTCCAACTCCGGCGCCGTGTCGCGGCGAACCATTCCGACGGCCCTCAGCCACTGCGTCATCTGGGGCGGTCCGCACAGGGTTTGCCAATCACATCGCTGGCAGCGAAGCTCGAACCACGGTTGCACGGCGATGTTCTCCGAGCGGCGAAGGGCGTGCCCGATCCTTTCAGTGCCTTGAGCGTTGCGCGCCCGGCGGGTTGGCGGACGCACGCGGGCACAATTATACTCGTTGCTGCGGCAAGCCGGCAGGTTGATGCATGCGGTGCCGCAGGCCATCACCAGGAGTTTTCACACGATGAGCATTCCCCGACGCACGTTTTTGGAATCGGCGCTCGTGCTGGCCGGCGGCGCTGGCCTGGCCGCGGCACCTGCGCAGGATGCCAGCGAAGACACGTCCTCGCTCGGCCGCACGCCCCACACCAGGTTCGCCGTCAACGTCGAGATGTGGTGGCGGAAGCTGCCGTTCATCGAGCGGCTGAAGCAAGCCGCGGCCCTGGGCTTTCCGGCCGTCGAGTTCTGGCCCTACGAGGGCAAGAACCTGGACGAGGTGAAGCGCACCTGCGACGAATCGAACCTGGCCATCTCGCAGTTCACCGCCTGGGGGTTCACGCCCGGCATGAACGATCCCAAAAATCACGACCGCCTGGTCAAGAAGATCGAAGAAGCCTGCCGAGTCGCCCACCAGCTCGATTGCCCGCTGATGACCGTCGTAGGGGGCAACGATCAGCCCGGCATGACGCAGGAGCAGATGCACGAAAACATCATCACCGGTCTGAAGAAGGTCGCGCCGATCGCCGCAGCGAACGAGATTACGCTGATTCTCGAGCCGATGAATATCCGCGTCGATCACAAGGGGCACTGCCTGTACGGCTCGCCGCATGCCGTGCACATTTGCCGCGAGGTGAACTCCAAGTTCGTCAAGATCAACTGGGATCTGTACCACATGCAGATCAGCGAGGGAGACCTGTGCGGCCACCTCAAGGAAGGTTTCGACCAGATCGGCTATCTGCAACTGGCGGATCATCCGGGCCGCCACGAGCCCGGCACCGGCGAGATTCACTATCCACGCGTACTGCGACAGGCGTACGAGCTGGGATATCGCGGCTACGTGGGATTGGAGTGCACGCCGGCCACCACCGAATTGGCCGCGGCGCAGGGCGTGGCCCGTGCCGACCAGTGGTAAACGGAACCTCCGGTCGACGAGCAAGTGCGGCTATTCCGCCTGGTTGTTACCGGACGAACGGACCAGCGACGGGAAGCCGGAGAATTCGCCCCGTTGAACCTCGACGCCTTCGCCATTGGTGTAGATCGTCTTGACGCGCACGCGGCCGCGGGGCTCGACTTCGACCACTTCGCCTTCGATGGTGATCGTGTCGCCGACGTAGACCGGCGCCAAAAACTCCATGTGCATCTCTTGGGCCAAAAAGCCCCACAGTCCGCCCAGATGCGTGGCCATGCTGGCCGTCAGCAGCCCGGGCAACACCCGGCGTCCGAACTTGGTGCGGGCCGCGAAATGATCGTCGGTGTGAAAGGGATTCACGTCCCAGGTCACGCCGATGAACAAAATCATGTCCGTTTCGGTGAACGTGCGGCTGAACGAGACCTTGGCTCCAACCTCGAAGTGCGCCGGAATGCGCGATGAAAGCGAGGGATGAGTCATGCGTAGCACCTATGTGGAAACACCCCGGGTAATCTTGTCCCAGTCAATTCGGTCGATATCGGCAATCCTCGGCAGTTCGGTCCGCATGGCCTCGGGATACTTCTGAGCTGCGCCGGTGTTGAACAGGACCACGGTCTCGTCCGGAAGAATCCAATTTTCGCCGCGCAGTCGCTCGAGCGCCCCGACGCAGGCGGCCGCCTCGGGGCAGATCGCCAGCCCTTCTGACTGCATTCCGCGTGCCATCCATTCGCGGAGTCGTCGCTCGTCTACCGCGACGGCCCGGCCGCCACTTGCGCGAACCGCGTCCAGGATCATGAAATCGCCCACCGCTGCGGGCACGCGGATGCCGCTGGCGATCGTCCGGGCCGGAGCAAACGGCTCGGCAAACCGCTCGCCTTGCTCGAACGCCCGCGCGATCGGGGCACAGCCGTCCGACTGCACGGCCACCATCCGCGGTCGGCGGCTGTCGGCCAGCCAGCCCAGCGCGGTCAACTCGTCAAAGGCCTTCCACATGCCGATCAGCCCCGTGCCGCCGCCGGTCGGGTAGAGAATCACGTCGGGCAAGCGCCAGCCGAGCTGCTCGGCCAGCTCCAGGCCCATCGTCTTCTTGCCCTCGATGCGATAGGGCTCCTTGAGCGTCGACACATCGAACCAGCCCATCCGCTCCTGCCCCTCGCGCACGATGCGGCCGCAGTCGGTGATCAACCCCGGCACCAGAAACGTCTTCGCTCCAGACAGGTGGCACTCGTACTGGTTGATCGCGGGCGTATCCTCGGGCATGAACACGTAGGCTTCCATGCCGGCCCGGGCGGCATACGCCGCCAATGCTCCGCCGGCGTTGCCCGCGGTCGGAATGGCCAGCCGCTTGAGCCCGAACTGCCGGGCCATCGTCACGGCCATCGCCAGCCCGCGACTTTTGAAGCTGCCTGTCGGCAGACGCGACTCGTCCTTGACCCAAAGGTTGGACATGCCGAAATGTCGCCCCAACCGCCCGCACGGCACCAGCGGCGTGATCGTTTCGCCGAGCGTCACGACTTCGGCCGGATCGGCGTAGGGCAACAATTCGCGATAGCGCCACAGGGACGGCTCGCGGGCGGCCCAGTCGTCTTTGGTGACCGCGCGGCCCACCGCGTCCAGGTCGTAACGGACCCACAGTGGGCGATCTTTGTGCAGCGTTTGCGGTCGGTCGGCCGGCAAGGACGTGCCGTCCAGGGCGCTTTCCAGGCGGGTGACGTAGCAGGTCATGGGCGGCGGACAAACGGGACGAGATCGATGCGGCCAGTACGACGTATGCAAGTCTAGCCTGTGTGTGCCCGATTATCGAGCAGCCCGGCGGCCGTTTCGTGGCAGTCCGCACAAGCTGCTTGTAGACTGGGCCGTACCCACTGGCTGTCTCCCAATGTCTCCGATGAGAAGTCTGGAAATGACGCATCGCCAAAACACTGGCCCGGCTCTCCGTGCCGCTCGTGCTGGGATTTGCCGCCTTGCGGCTGGGTACGGTGACCGTGGCGGACGAGCCCGTGCGCCGCTACCTGTACGTGGCCGTGCCGGGCGTGCGCGACTACCTGGAATACGGCGGACACGGCCTGCTGGTATTCGACATCGACAATCATTACAAGTTCGTTAAGCGGATTCGGACCGGCGGATTGAGCCACGATGGTCGGCCCCTGAACGTCAAAGGCATCTGCGGCTCGGTGGCCACGGGCAGGCTCTACATCACGACCATCAAGCAGCTCATGTGCCTGGACATCGCGGCCAACACCATCCGCTGGGAGCGGCCTTACGATCAGGGCTGCGACCGGCTTTCGATCACGCCCGACGGCCAGACCATCTATATGCCGTCGCTCGAAGGGCCGCACTGGTACGTCATTCACGCTGACAACGGCCATGTCCTCAACGAGATCGTGCGCAATTCGGGGGCCCACAACACGATCGTGGGATTGTCCGGCCGGCATGCCTATCTGGCCGGCTTGCGATCACCACTGTTGAGCGTCGTCAACACGGCCGACGGCAGCGTGCGGACCGTGGGACCGTTTGGCAACAGCATCCGTCCGTTCACCGTCAACGGCCGCGAGACGCGGTGTTACGTGAACGTCAACGAACTGCTGGGCTTCGAAGTGGGCGACCTCGATTCTGGCAAGCGGCTCTACCGTGTCGAAGTCGATGGCTTTGACACCGGGCCGGTCAAGCGTCACGGCTGTCCCAGTCACGGCGTGGGCCTGACGCCCGACGAACGGGAAGTCTGGGTCACCGATGCCCACAATCGGCGAATGCACATCTTCGACAACACGGCTAGCCCGCCCCAGCAGATGGCCAGCATCCAGGTGCGCGACGAGCCGGGCTGGATCACTTTCAGCATCGACGGCAAACACGCCTGGCCCTCGACCGGCGACGTCGTCGACACGGCCACGCGGCAGATCGTGGCCCGGTTGACCGACGAGGAGGGGCGCGCCGTCGAGAGCGAGAAAATGATCGAAGTCCATCTACAAGATGGCAAGCCGGTGCTATTGGGCAATCAGTTCGGCATCGGCCGGGTGGTCGAGTGACGTGGATCGTGGACGATCCTGAGCGCGGCGAGGCCGGAAATTCCCTTCGCTATTGGCGGCCGGCCCCTACTGGCTCACCGCCGGCCGGTCGATTACACTGAATTGTCTCTCCATCATCCCCGCCTCGATCAGTTTGACAGGAGTAATCTCCCCATGAGCGAATCAGCGCCCCACGGCTCGTCGCGTCGTGAGTTTCTGCAGAATACCGGCCGCGTGGCCGCCGTTACGGCTTTGGCTTCGATGGCGGTGCCCAAGGTGCACGCGGCCGAAGACAACACGCTGCGCATCGCGCTGGTGGGTTGCGGGGGCCGGGGAGGCGGAGCGGCCGACAACGCCCTGAGTGTCGGCGTCACTCCGGTCAAGCTGGTGGCCATGGCCGACGTGTTCCAGGAACGCTTGGACACGGCCTACAATGCTCTGGCCCATCGTCACAGCGAGCTGGTCGACGTCCCCAGCGATCAAAAGTTCATCGGTTTTGACGCCTATCAGAAAGCCATCGACTGCCTGCGGCCCGGCGACGTCGCCATCTTTGCCACGCCGCCGGCCTTTCGCTGGGTCCACTTCAAGTACGCCATCGAGAAGGGCATCAACGTCTTCATGGAGAAGCCGGTCACCGTCGACGGACCGACCGCGCGCAAGATGTTCGCCCTGGCCGAAGAGGCCGAGAAGAAGAATCTAAAGGTCGGCGTCGGACTGATGTGCCGCCACTGCCTGGCCCGCGGCGAGCTGTTCAACCGCATCCAGGACGGCGAAATTGGCCAGGTCGTCATGCTGCGTGCTTACCGCATGCACCCGCCGGTGGGCTCGGCCTTCACCAAGCCCAAGCCCGAGGGTGAGAACGAGCTGATGTGGCAGATCAAGAACTTCCACAGCTTCCTGTGGGCCAGCGGCGGCTGCTACAGCGACTTCTACATCCACAACATCGACGAATGCTGCTGGATGAAGAACGCCTGGCCGGTGAAGGCCCAGGCCATCGGCGGCCGGCACTACCGGGGCGACTACATCGACCAGAACTTCGACAACTACGCCGTCGAATACACGTTCGACGACGGGGCCAAGCTGTGGCTCGACGGCCGCACGATGGCCGGTGCCCGCCAGGAGTTTGCCAGCCTGGCCCACGGCACCAAGGGATCGGCCCACATCTCCGGTCCCGGCCACGCCCCGGCCCGCTGCAAGATCTACCGTGACCAGCGGATGCCGCGCCGCGGCGGCGACATCGCCTGGACCTATTCCGATTCCGAGCCCAGCCCCTACGAGCTCGAATGGATCGATTTGTTCAACGCCATCAAGGAAGACAAGCCCTACAACGAAGTCGTCCGCGGCGTGCAAGCCAGCCTGGTCACCGCCATGGGCCGCATGGCCGCCCACACGGCCCAGGAAGTCACCTACGAGCAGATCCTGAACAGCGAGCACGAGTTCGCGCCGACGGTCGACCAACTCGTCCTCGACGGCCCGGCCCCGATTCAGGCCGACAGCGAAGGCAAGTACCCGGTCCCGCAGCCGGGAATTATCACCGATCGCGAGTACGCGTAAAGCGAAACCGGAAACGAAGCGTCAGATACAGTCCTGTTGCTGCGACACCGTAGTAGGCACGCTCCGCGTGCCGTAACAGCGGCCGAGCGCACGCGGCGCTCGGCGAACGCGCCGCCTGCCATCAAGCGGTCTGCGCTGATGGCAGGTTCATTCGACGGCACGCGGAGCGTGCCTACCACTGGACCGACTACGCAAATCTCTCATGCGGGTGCCACTGCTGGCTTGTCCAGCAGTGCATCATCACGGGTGGACAGGCCACCCGTGGCACCCGACAAATCACGACAGTCGGTCCACTACGTTCACTCATAAATCGGATCGAGAGTGTCGTGGACATAGTTCATCGACACGCGCCAGCTCTCGGGAATCGAAACCCGAATCGTGTCCAGGTCGTGGTTCACCCAGCCCCGGTACTTTTGGGCGGCGAGCAATTGCATCAGGCTGGCGAAATCAATCTCGCCCCGCCCCAGCTCGAGCATGGCGTTGTAGAACCGTCCCGCGGGCGTGTCGCCGGCGTAGCGCGTGCCGTTGGGGGCCAGATAGTCTTCCTCGGATGGTTGCAGCGTGGCGTCCTTGAAGTCGGTGTAAACGAGCCGCTCGATCGACTTCTTGTAAGTGGCTTGCACGTCGCAGCCGCCCACCAGCAAATGGGCCGAGTCCCACGCACAGAACACGTACCGCGGATCGGCCTCGTCCAGAAACATGTCGACCTGCCGCTGATTCTCGACCAGCGATCCGGTGTGATTGTGCAGGCCCATGCGGACGCCATATTCTTCGACGGCCATCTTCCCCAGCTCCCCCACGAACCGGCAGGTCTTCCGCATCGCTTCGGCCTCCTCCGACTCGCCGACCGGCGCCGGGGGAAAGAAAACCATCGCCGTGGCGCCGAATTGCCGGTGCACGGCCAGCACTGCCGCGCACCGTTCTCGGATGTCGGCCTGCTTGTCGGCGTCGTAATAGGGTCCGCCGAACGAGACGGTCGAAAACCGCAGCCCGCGGCTGGCCAGCTCGTCCCCATATTGCTCGACGCTCATGTTGTTGCGCGCAGGATCTCGGGATAGCCGGTCAAGCGGACGCCGTTGAACCCGCCGGCTGCCGTTTCGTCGAGAATTTTAAGGAGCGGCAGCGGCTCGCCGGGCGGCGTGACCGGACCCCAGCAACCGGTCGACACGGCATACAGCACGTTGGGACGCTCGCGGGGCCTTTTTGCGTCCGGCTCCGCCGCAGATGCCTGATCCAGTCGCGAAAGTGCCGAACCAGCGGCCGCCGCGACGGCCGACTTGAGAAACGTGCGTCGTGTCGGTCGGCTCATCGTTCGCTCCCTACCCAGGCTGGTTTTGATGGAATGGCGGGCACGAGCATCGCCCAAATGGTTTTCAAGACGTTTTGGCCATCGGCCACAGCTTCAAGGCCGTGTCCCCCAGGATCCAGCGGCGATCCTCGTCGTTGAAGAACTTGATCTCGTCCCGATACAGGGCCAGCGCCGGCCGTAGCCGCAATAGTCTTCCACCGCCGGCCAATCGGTGCCCCACATCAGCCGCTGCGGACCAAAAGCATCGTACAGCCGGCGGACCTGCTCGTGCGTGTCGCGATAAGGATACGCCTCGCGCGACAGCGACCACAGATGACTCAGCTTCACGTACACCCGGGGATAGCGGGCCAAGGCCAGGAGTTTCTTGAGCTCGTCAGGCTTGTCGATCGGACAATCGGCCATGTGGTCGATGCACACGTCGAGCGCTCCGTCGTGCCGCCGGATAACCTCCTCGACGTCGGCAATGCGCGAGACCGGACACAGCACGCACATCGGCACTTTCAATTCGCCGGCCCGCTGCCAGATGGGGTCCATCTGCTGCCGGTCGCGAATCCAATCGCCGCTGGGTCCCTCGCCGGGACTCAGCCGCACGCCGCGCAATCCCGCGGCCACCCAATGCTCAAGCTGCGACACGGCCTCGGAACTTTGCGGATCGACCCGGCACACGCCGGCGAACTTGTCGGGATGAGCGCGCACCGCGTCGGCCGCGTAGCGGCAATCCCAGCGGTAATAGATCACGTGCACGATCACGGTCCACTCGACGCCGTGCTCCTTCATCCTCGCCAGCAGCATCTCGGGCGTGGCGTCCTCGTTGGGCGGCGACGTGAGATCGGCCGGCCAGGGATAACGCGGATCGTTCGTCCACACGTGCACGTGTGGGTCGACGATGCGGAACGACTTTCGTTCACCGGCCATGGCCGCTTGCTCCGCCAGAAACGCTGTGGCCGCGACCAGACCGGCCGTTCGGCCGAGCCACTCGCACCGCGTGATTGCCCGTTTGGCCGACATCGCCGGTCTCCGGAGTTGTGATCCGCCGGCGCAATATAAAGTCGAGCGGCGCGGGAAGCAACCGCTTCAATTGCCGGCGGCGAACCGCGCAAGAGCGTCGCGATTGAGCTCGACGCCCAGGCCTGGCCTTGCCGGCAATTTCAGGTGTCCGTCGACGACGTGCAGCTCCTCGACCACCAGTTCGCGCCGCAGCGGCGATTCGGCCAGTTCGGCCGGCAGAAACTCGATGAACGGACAAACGGTCGTCGACGCCGCCAGGTGCGCGCTGGCCGCGATGCCGATGGCGCTTTTCCAACAATGCGGCACGACCAGCCGGCCGCGCTCCTCGGCGATCTGGCAGACGCGCCGCGCCTCGGTGAATCCGCCCACGCGGCCGACGTCGGGCTGCAAGACGTCCACCTGCCCGCGATCGGCCAGGTCTAAGAATTCCCAATGCGTGTTTTGCCACTCGCCGGCGGCAATGCGTATCGGCGAACGCTCGTGCAGCTGGGCGTAGCCCGCCAGATCGTCGACGTCGATCGGCGTCTCGACGAAGAACAGATCGTAAGGCGCCAGTTGCTCCAAGACCGCCAGCGCGTGTTCCGCGCTGGGCCAGGCATAGGCCACGTCGAGCAACAGCGTGAAGTCCGGCCCCACGGCCTGGCGGCAGGCGGCCACGATCTCCACTCCGGCGGCATCGTCGGCTTGCAGACCGTTGTGGCTGTAGGGCCCGTTGATGCAGACTTCGAGTTTGGCGGCACGAAAACCGAGCTTCTGCACGCGGCAGCACTTGTCCAACAGCAACGCGCGCAGTTCGGCCACCGTGTTGCCGGTCGGCAACAGCGAGGCGTAGGGCGTCACCGGCCGGCCGCTCGGCCCGCCCAGCAGCTCGTAGATCGGCTTTCCCAAAGCCTTGCCCCGTAGGTCCCACAGCGCCATGTCGATCGCGCCCAGCCGCAAATCGCGGCACCGCGGCGGCCGGTCATTTTCGAACCGCTGTAGAGTTTGGCCCATACGGCTTCCGGATCGAGCGGATCGGAGCCCAACAGCATCTCCTCCAGACCCAGCCCCATGCAGTGCATGCCGGGAGCGCAGGATGCTCTCGCGGGCGACCCAGGGATTCGTGTCCGTCTCGCCGGTGCCGATCCAGGCCTTCGTCGGTGTGAATCTCGATCACCAGGTCGTCCTGGGCCGCGGAGCAAGCATCCGCATATCGTAATCGGGAATCAACAGGACGTGACAGTCAATCTTGGAGATTTTCATGGAGGATCGGTTGTGGCTCGGGAAACCGAGGACAAGACCAGAAGAAGCCGGACGGGCGGGGAAATCGCGGCGGCGGAGCGGACTCAACCGGCAGGCTCTTGCCTTCGCATCATGGTCCATGCCGCCGCGCACGTCTACTCCGGACGCCAGTTCCGGGGAAGTTGCCGCACGAAAAATCGCAGGGTGACGGCCATTTTCCGTTGTGGGATGGACTCGTGTCGCCATGTTCCC
>CAVQEL010000018.1:0-24588 GCA_963711515.1 uncultured Planctomycetota bacterium
TTGCGTCCGGCTCCGCGGCGGATGTCTGATCCAGTCGCAAAAGTGCCGAACCAGCGGCCACCGCGACCGCCGACTTGAGAAACGTGCGTCGTGTCGGTTGGCTCATCGTTCGCTCCCCTCCACAGGCTGGTTTTGATGGAATGGCGGGCACGAGCATCGCCCAAATGGCTTTCAAGACGTTTTGGCCATCGGCCACAGCTTCAAGGCCGTGTCCCCCCAGGATCCAGCGGCGATCCTCGTCGTTGAAGAACTTGATCTCGTCCCGATACAGGGCCAGCGCCCGGCCGTAGCCGCAATAGTCTTCCACCGCCGGCCAGTCGGTGCCCCACATCAGCCGCTGCGGACCAAAAGCATCGTACAGCCGGCGGACCTGCCCGTGCGTGTCGCGATAAGGATACGGCTCGCGCAACAGCGACCACAGATGACTCAGCTTCACGTACACCCGGGGATAGCGGCCAAGGCCAGGAGTTTCTTGAGCTCGTCAGGCTTGTCGATCGGACAATCGGCCATGTGGTCGATGCACACGTCGAGCGTTCCGTCGTGCCGCCGGATAACCTCCTCGACGTCGGCAATGCGCCAGACCGGACACAGCACGCACATCGGCACTTTCAATTCGCCGGCCCGCTGCCAGATGGGGTCCATCTGCTGCCCGTCGCCATCCAGTCGCCGCTGGGTCCCTCGCCGGGCTCAGCCGCACACCCGCAATCCCGCGGAAACCCAATGCTCGAGCTGCGAGATGGCCTCGGGGCTCAACGGATCGACGCGGCACACGCCGGCGAACTTGTCCGGCTGGCGCGCACGAATCGGCTGCGTAGCGGCAATCCCAGCGGTAATAGATCACGTGCACGATCACGGTACAATCGACGCCGTACTCCTTCATCCTCGCAAGCAGCATCTCGGGCATGTCGTCTTCGTTCGGTGGCGACGCCAGATCGGCCGGCCAGGGATAGCGAGATCGTTCTTCCACACGTGCACGTGCGGGTCGACAATGCGAAACGACTTTCGTTCACCGGCCATGGCCGCTTGCTCCGCCAGAAACGTTGTGGCCGCGATCAGACCGGCCGTTCGGCCGAGCCACTCGCACCGCGTGATTGCCCGTTTGGCCGACATCGCCGGTCTCCGGAGTTGTGATCCGCCGGCGAGATATAAAGTCGAGCGGCGCGGGAAGCAACCGCTTCAATTGCCGGCGGCGAACCGCGCAAGAGCGTCGCGATTGAGCTCGACGCCCAGGCCTGGCCTTGCCGGCAATTTCAGGTGTCCGTCGACGACGTGCAGCTCCTCGACCACCAGTTCGCGCCGCAGCGGCGATTCGGCCAGTTCGGCCGGCAGAAACTCGATGAACGGACAAACGGTCGTCGACGCCGCCAGGTGCGCCGCTGGCCGCGATGCCGATGGCGTTTTCCAACAATGCGGCACGACCAGCCGGCCGCGCCTCCTCGGCGATCTGGCAGACGCGCCGCGCCTCGGTGAATCCGCCCACGCGGCCGACGTCGGGCTGCAAGACGTCCACCTGCCCGCGATCGGCCAGGTCTAAGAATTCCCAATGCGTGTTTTGCCACTCGCCGGCGGCAATGCGTATCGGCGAACGCTCGTGCAGCTGGGCGTAGCCCGCCAGATCGTCGACGTCGATCGGCGTCTCGACGAAGAACAGATCGTAAGGCGCCAGTTGCTCCAAGACCGCCAGCGCGTGTTGCGCTGGGCCAGGCATAGGCCACGTCGAGCAACAGCGTGAAGTCCGGCCCCACGGCCTGGCGGCAGGCGGCCACGATCTCCACTCCGGCGGCATCGTCGGCTTGCAGACCGTTGTGGCTGTAGGGCCCGTTGATGCAGACTTCGAGTTTGGCGGCGCGAAACCGAGCTTCTGCACGCGGCAGCACTTGTCCAACAGCAACGCGCAATGTTCGGCCACCGTGTTGCCGGTCGGCAACAGCGAGGCGTAGGGCGTCACCGGCCGGCCGCTCGGCCCGCCCAGCAGCTCGTAGATCGGCTTTCCCAAAGCCTTGCCCCGTAGGTCCCACAGCGCCATGTCGATCGCGCCCGGCGCGCAAATCACGGCTCCGCGGCGGCCGGTCATTTTCGAACCGCTGTAGAGTTTGGCCCATACGGCTTCCGGATCGAGCGGATCGGAGCCCAACAGCATCTCCTCCAGACCCAGCCCCATGCAGTGCGTGCCGGGGGCGCAGGATGCACTCGCGGGCGACCCAGGGATTCGTGTCCGTCTCGCCGATGCCGATCAGGCCTTCGTCGGTGTGAATCTCGATCACCAGGTCGTCCTGGGCCGACGAGCAAGCATGCACATCGTAATCGGGAATTAGCAGGATATGACAGTCGATCTTAGAGATTTTCATGGAGGATCGGTCGTGGCTGGGAAACCGAGGCAGGCGGAGGAGCAGCGGACGGGGAAATCGGAGCAGCGAAGCGAACTCAACCGGCAGGCTGTTGCCTTCACATCATGGTCCATGCCACAGGGCACGTCTACTCTGGACGCGAGTTCCGGGAAAGTGCCCGCGCGGAAAATAGCGGGGTGACGGCCATTTTCCGGCGTGGGATGGACTGGTGTCGATGTTCCCTCGACTCGTGCATTGTCATAGCTTGATCTTCGGGTCAGACTTGCCATAAAGCCAAAGCACTGCTGGACAAGCCGGACAAGCCAGCAGTGGCACCCGAATTGTTAACGTTGACAGGTTTTTGCAAACGAATTAACAACTCGGGACACTAGGCTCGCAGCGCGAGGCCCAGCCGGGCAAGCGTGCGGGCGGCCCAGCCAGGCTCGCCGTCGCTTTCCCAAATGGCCGGCAGCTTGATGCGACCGCGGACCAGCTTGCGGTGCAAGCGGCGATTGAAGCCGCCGTGCCGCGCCACCACGCGCCGCATTTCTTCTCCAGGGTCGACTCCCAGGTGGCTCAGGCGGTGGTAGTTTTCTCCGCGAAACAACGGGCCCATGTGCTCGACTCCCACCGCGTCGAGCACGGCCATCTGGCGGCGGTTGAAATAGCGCGGCCAGAGCAAATCGAGCCCCCAGCCCGAGCGGCTCTCCAGAAACGTCTCTTGGACGGCAAACAGTGCGCCACGGGCAAACACCGGGCACATCACTTCGACGAACGGCGTATACGCGCAGCACCACGCCCAGTCGCTTGCGCAGGAATTCGTACGTCACGTCGCCGGTGGCGATCGCCGGCTGGGCCAACCGCAGCGAAAACTTCTCGCACAGCGCGAACAGTCGGTTCACGCCGGACGTGTCCACGCGGATGTCGCAGTCGGGACACCAGATGTAATCGTATTGCTCGATGAGGTCGCGCCTCTCGCGGAGCACATGGTCGATGAGCTCCCACTTGAAACCTTGCCGGCTCAGATAATAATCGGCCTCGTCGCGCCCGAAGTCCCGCCGGCTGCCGTAGTGAATGAGAAACACGTCGAACGACCGCGCCGACCGGTCGGACAGCCACGACGGGTGCACCGAGTCGTCGCCGATCGGGCTGATCACGAGATGGCGGCGGGCGGCGGGCATGGCTTCGTTCTCCGGATGCGATTCTTCACGCAGCGTATCGGTCGGTCGCCGGCTTGCCCGCCCGCGGCGGTTCACCTTGGCCGAGTTCCCTCTCCGCCAGTGCCAGTGCCTGGGCCACCACCTGGTGCATGTCGTAGTACTGGTACGTTGCCAGGCGGCCGCCGAGCAGCAGGCCCTGCCGTCCCGCCTCGGCCCGATAGCGCTCGTACAGGGCCGAGTTCGCGGCGTCACGAATCGGGTAATAGGGAATCTGTCCGCGGTGGTAGTCGGCCGGGTACTCGCGCGTGATCACGGTTTGTGGCGACGCCTGATACGCAAAGTGTTTGTGCTCGGTGATCCGCGTGAAGGGAACCGCCGCGTCCGTGTAATTGACGATCGCCGTCCCCTGAAAGTCGCCGGCCAGCACCTCGTGCTCGAAGCGCAGCGAGCGATAGGCCAGCTCCCCAAAGCGACAGTCAAAATACTCGTCGATCTTGCCGGTGTAGACGACCTTCTCGGCGGCCGCCTGCAGCGCTT
This sequence comes from uncultured Planctomycetota bacterium, assembly GCA_963711515.1. GTDB lineage: Bacteria > Planctomycetota > Planctomycetia > Pirellulales > PALSA-1355 > CAVQEL01. The sequence goes on from CAVQEL010000018.1 coordinate 4,025, forward strand.
GGGCGTGCTCGAAATAGTCGACCCCCAGCACGACGTCGATGGCGTCGTGGTCGAGCATGTTTTCGAACATCCGCGTGTAGCCGCCGACGGGGATGCCCTGAAACCGGTCGCCAAAGTAGCGGTCGTCGTACGTCAACCGGATCGGCAGCCGGCGGATGATCGAGGCGGGCAGCTCGGCCGGATCGCGCCCCCATTGCTTAGCCGTGTAGCCGCGGATGAACAGCTCGTACAGCTCTTCGCCCACCTGCGCGAGAATCCAGTCGCGCAAGTTGCGAGGATGCTCGCAAGGCACGCGCGCTTCGGCCAGCTTCCGCTCGGCATCGGCCGGCGTGACGACGCCCCACACCTGGGCCAGCGTCATCAGGTTGATCGGAAACGAAAAAATCCGCTCGCCCCGCCGCACGCGAACGTGGTGCGTGTAATGGTTGAATTGCGTGAATCGATTGAGAAACTCCCACACGCGCGGGTTGTCCGTGTGAAAGATGTGCGGGCCGTAGCGATGCACCTCGACGCCGGCGATCTGCTCGGTGTAGCAATTGCCGGCCACGTGCGGGCGTTTGTCGATGATCTGCACGCGGCGCCCGCACTCGGCGGCTCGACGCGCGAAGACTGCGCCGAACATGCCGCCGCCGACTACCAGATAGTCGTAGTGCATCAATCGAGCCTTCCTGCCCGCCCGCGCGGCGCGTCCTGGCCGCTCGCGCCCCGTTTGACCCCCGGGGACCCGCGGATTCTAATCAGCATCTGCCACGGCGGCCTACAGCAGTTGAGGGCCGTCGCCGCGCGGTTGCTAGCAACAGCGGGAGAAGTCATGGACAAAGTGCTGATCATCGTGGGCGACGCGACCGAGACGGTCGACACGCTGTACCCCTACTATCGCCTGCAGGAAGACGGCTTTGTGCCCGTGGTGGCGGCGCCCGAAAAGCGGCGCTACCAGATGGTGCTGCACGAAGTAAAGCCCGGCTGGACGATCACCAAGGAATGGGAAGGTTACACGATCGAGGCCGACGTCGCGTTTGCCGACATCGATCCCGCCGAGTACGTGGGCATTTTTTTCAGCGGCGGCCGGGCCCCCGAGTACATTCGCGAGGACGAAGACCTGCTGCGCGTCACCCGGCACTTCTTCGAGAAGAACAAGCCCATCGGCTCCGTCTGCCACGGCGTAGAAATCCCCGCCCGGGCCGGTTGCGTCAAGGGGCGGCGGATGGCCACGGTGCCCAAGTGCAAGTTCGACCTGGAAGTCTGCGGCGGCACGTTCGTCAACGAGCCGTGCGTGGTCGACGGCAACCTGGTGAGCGGCCGCACGTTTCACGACCACGGCCATTACGTGGGTAAGTGGATCAAGCTGCTCAACGAGGAGCGAGCCAAGATGAAGGCGGCCCGCTAAGGCGACGCAATTCGCGAGGCCAAGCGTGCGACTGCCGGCTCGTCCGGCCGTCCTCAGCTTAGCGTTCCTTGCGCCCCGGCCCCACACGGCCCGGCCGGGCTTGGCGCCGGTGTGCTCGCCGTCGGCCAGCACCTGCGTGCCGTTGACGAACACGTGTCGCATGCCGGTGGCGTACTGATGCGGCTCGGCGTAAGTGGCGCGATCCTGGATCGTCGCCGGGTCGAACACGACGACGTCGGCCAGGTAGCCTTGTTCCACGAGCCCCCGGTCGGCCAGCCCCAGGTTTGCAGCCGGCAGCCCGGTGAGCTTGCGGATGGCCTCTTCCAGCGGAATGACCTTTTCCTCGCGGACATATTTGCCCAACAGCCGGGCGAAGTTGCCGTAGGTGCGCGGATGCGGCTGCGACAACAGAAACGGCCCCTCGGCCGCGGGCGAGGCGGCGTCCGATCCGAAGCTGACCCACGGCAGGGCGATGTTTCGCTTCACGTCGGCTTCGTCCATCATGAAGTAGACGGTGTCCACCCGGCTGTTGTCCTCGATCACCAGGTCCATGGCCGTTTCTTCCGGCGACGTGCCGCGGCGGGCGGCCACGTCGGCCAGCGTCTGCCCGGTGAGATGCTTGAGCGCCGGGTTCTTGAACCCGACCAGCAGCACCTTGGCGGGCGAGCCGGCGGCCAACAACAGGTTTTCCCACTCGTCGGTGGGCGTGCGCATCTCTAAGGCCACGCGTCGGCGGGTGGCCGGATCGCGCATCCGTTCGATCCACCGCCGCAATCCCCCCTCCTGCACCCAGGGGGGCATCGCGCCGTTGAGACCCGTGGCGCCGGCCGTGTACACGTACATGTCGGCCGTGATCCGCAGCCCCTCGGCCCGGGCGGCTTCGACCAGCTCGACGACCCGCTCGCGCTTGGGCCAGTTTGATTTGCCGGCGGCTTTGAGGTGATAGATCTCGGCCGGCACGCCCGCCTCGCGGGCGATCTTGATCAGCTCTTCCACGGCCTCGACGAGCTGATTGCCTTCGCTGCGCATGTGCGAGATGTACATGCCGTCGTACTCGGACGCGACCTTGCACATCGCGATCAACTCGTCCGTGTCCGCGTAAAAGGCCGGCGCATAGATCAGCGACGAGCCGATCCCCAGGGCGCCTTCCTCCATCGCGGCGCGCACGATCGAGCGCATCTCGTCGAGCTCCTTGGCCGTGGGCCGGCGGTCTTCGTAGCCCAGTACGTTGATCCGCACGGTCGTGGCCCCCAGAAACGAGGCCACGTTGCATGACACCCCGCGACGTTCCAGATGCTCCAGATACTCGCCCAGCGTGGTCCAGGGAACGTCGTACGACAGGTCCCCCTGCCGCTCGAGCATGTCCTTTTTCATCCGCGCATTGAGCGGGCCCATCGACACGCCTTCGCCAAAAACCTCCAGCGTCACCCCCTGCTTGATGTCGGCCAGCGAGCGGCCGTCAACCAGCAGCGACACCGTGGCCCAACTCAACATGTTGATGAAGCCGGGCGCGACGGCCAGCCCGCGGACGTCGATGTCGCGCTTGGCAGCGGCGGCACTTAGGTCGCCGATCGCGGCGATGCGATCGCCCAAGATCGCGACGTCGGCCTGCACACCGGGGCGGCCCCGGCCGTCGTACAGCGTGCCGCCGCGCAAGATCGTGTCGTAGCGTCTGGCGTCGGCACCGTCCCTCGTCGCGGCCGGCTCGCCGGCCATGCACGTCGTCCAGCAAATGGTCACAGCCAGGGCAATCAGCCAGCGGAAGATCATCGACGTTTCTCCGCCGCGCAGGGCGGCAAAATGACCGCGGAAGTTGTTTCGGCGCTACTATAACACAGGCCTTCGGCGGGGGCGAACCGGCGTCGGCGCAAACCACGCGTCGCGCTGCTGGACGGCCGCCTACGGTCCAGGTAAGGTTGCAAGCAGCGACGCCGCGCTAGGTGGCGCGCGAGCTCCCGCCGCATGGGGTCCCGAGATGGCACGCTCGACGACGTTTCGCGTTTTCGGACGGATGCACCGAGCGCCCGTGTTAGCGCTGCTCTTGGGCGATTGTTTTCTGGCGGCGACGTGGCTCGCCCCTTACGCCTTTGCCGCGCCGGAGAGTTGGGCCGACCCCAACCTGAAAGTCACCGCCGGGCTGGTGGCCTGGTACGACGCCTGCGCGGAGAATGCCGCTCGCCGGGCCGAAAAGCAGACACGCCTGCAGGACGGCGCCCGCGTCGACGTGTGGCACGACGCCTCCGGCGGAGCTCATCATCTGGTGCAGACCTCGGGGGTCGCGCAACCACGGTTTCGCGTCTACGAGGAATGGAACTTCGTGCGATTCAACGGTGAGTCTGAGTACCTGTCCGCCAGCGATTTCGGCTTGTCGTTCGGCGACGTCACGGTCTTCATCGTCGCGGCGCCGTTTTCGAATGACGGCAACTTCCGCGGCGTGCTGGCCTGTAGCGCCGCAGGCGTCAACGATTACATCTCCGGCTTGAACGTCGACCAGGGTCCCGCCGCGTCGCGCCAGTTCGCGACCGTCAACGTCGAAGGGGCCGGCTTCGGCGGCGCCGGAAATCTCAAGCCGGAGCCGAGCCCATTCGGGCAACTCTCGCGGTTGTGCGTCGCTTCGCAGGTTGGCCCAGGCGGCACGAAGCTGTTTCTCGACGGCCAGCCCGCCGGAACACGCGACCGCGCCGCCTCGAAGATCGTGCTCGATCGACTCACCGTCGGTGCCCGCTATTACACCAACGGCGGGCCCCCCGAGACGCGGGGCTTTCTGTGCGGCGAAATCACCGAGGTGCTCATCTACGATCGGCGGCTCGACGACGAGAAAATCGCGGCGGTCGACCGGTACCTGAAGAAAAAATACGACGAGCAACGCAACGTCCCCTTGCCGCCCGAGCTGGCGCTGCTGCGGCCGATTCCGAAGGTGGACAATCCGCCGCCCGTCGAGATGCTGGCGCCCGGCTTTACGGCCCGACTGCTTCCGGTTGATTTGCCCAACGTGAACAACGTGCGCTACCGGCCCGACGGCACACTGGTCAGCCTCGGTTACGACGGTCACATTCACTTGCTCACCGACACGGACGGCGATGGACTGGAGGACCGCGCGGCGGTGTTCTGGGACCAGCCGGGGCTGACCTCGCCCATCGGCATGGCATTGACCCCACCCGGCTACGAGCGCGGCCAGGGAGTGTTCGTCGCCGCGCATGGCAAAGTGGCCTTGGTCGTCGATACCGACGGAGACGACCGTGCCGATCGGCTGGTCGTGGTGGCCGACGGGTGGAAGCCGCTCAAAGTCAGTGTTGACGCGCTGGGAATCGCCGTCGGCCCGGACGGCAGCGTTTATTTCGGCCTGGGCACGGGCGATTATACGAACGCTTACCTCGTCGACGAGCAACAGCAGGCCCATTACGCAGAGAGCGGTCGCGGCGCGATCATGCGCGTGAGCCCTGAATTCAGCCGCCGCGAGCAGGTGTGCTCCGGCGTTCGCTTTTCGGTGGCGCTGGCTTTCAACCGGCACGGCGATTTGTTTTGCACGGATCAGGAGGGAGCCACCTGGTTGCCCAACGGCAATCCGTTCGACGAGCTGCTGCACATCCAGCCGGGCCGGCACTACGGTTTTCCTCCCCGGCACCCCAAACACCTGCCCGACGTGATCGACGAGCCGAGCGTGTACGACTACGCTCCGCAGCATCAGAGCACCTGCGGGCTGTGCTTTGACGAGCCGGCCACTGGCGGCCGGGTGTTTGGACCCGAGTGGTGGCTGGGCGACGCGATCGTATGCGGCTATTCGCGCGGCAAGTTGTATCGCACGACGCTGGTCAAAACCGACGCCGGCTACGTGGCCGAGGGGGCGGTGCTGGCGTGTCTCAACATGTTGGCCGTCGACGCCTGCCTGTCGCCGCCGGGCGAACTGGTGGTGGCCACTCATAGCGGCGGACCGGATTGGGGCAGCGGGCCCGCCGGCCACGGCAAGCTGTACAAAATCGAGTATGAAGATCGCGACGGCCCGCAGCCCGTGCGGGCCTGGGCCGCCGCGCCGCATGAAGTACGGATTGCCTTCGATCGGCCGCTCGATGCCGACGACTTCCGCCGCTTCACCGTCGACCTCAAGATCGAATACGGCCCGTACGTGCGGGCCGGCGACCGGTTCGAGTCGCTGTGGCCGGGCTATTCGGTGGTCGAGCTGCAAGCGCGCGGTTATCGGCGGCTGCTGCCGGTGCTGGCGGCCAGTTTGACGACCGACCGCCGGGGCGTCGTGCTCACGACCGACGCCCACGTCGACGCGGTGAGTTACGCCGTGCTATTGTCGGACGCCGAGCAGGCATCGAGCGGCGGTTCGGCGGCGCTGCCGCGCGTGCCGGCCGTGGAACTGAGCTACACCCTGGGGGGCGTCGAAGCCCAGTGGGAATCGATTGACGGAGATTCGCCCTGGTCGAGTTGGTTGCCACATTTCGACGTCCAAGCTGCCCAGGGGCTGCTCGCCGGCAGCGCCGAAGGTCAATCGTTTGCCAGGCTCTGTTCGCAGCCGGGGCGATTGACTTTGCGAACCCAGCTCGACCTGTGGCAAATGCTGCGCTCGGCGACGCAGCCGGGTTCAAAGCTCGACTACGTTCTGCCGGCGGAAAACGTGACGGTCGAGCTGGAGTCGGCCTCCGCGTTCACGTTGCGTACGCCGACCGCCCAGTTTGAATCACACGAAGCCGGCGCGGGCAGGCACCGCTTGCAGTGGACCGTGCCGTCCGCCGGCGAGGAGTGGTACCCGGTCGAGATCGTCGTGGCTACGGGCGCGGGCGACGGCGTGCTGCGGGCAAGCTGGCACACTTCCGATGACGAGCGGCCGCGCGCCTTCGCGCCGCGCCGGTTCTTGCTTCCCTGGGCACGCCGGTCGACCGGTTCGGCACCTGGCGAAGCGTCCGCGCCGCATGCCGCGCTGGCCGGCGGCGATTGGCACCACGGGCGGGAATTGTTCTTCGGCGAACAGGCCCTGTGCGGCAAATGCCACTCCATTCGCGGCCGTGGCGGTTGGATCGGACCCGACCTGTCGAACCTCGTCCATCGCGACTACGACTCCGTGCTGCGCGACATCACCAGTCCCAGCTTCGCCATCAATCCCGAGCATCTTGCCTACCAGGTGTTGCTCGACGACGGCCGCGTGCTGACCGGCATGGTCCGCTCGCGCGGCGAGATGCTATCGATCGGCGACATCAAGGGGGTGGAAACCGAAGTGCCGCGGGCGAGCGTCGAAGAGATGAAACCCGCCATGATCTCGATCATGCCCGAGGGCTTGCCCAAGGTCATCGGCCCGGGAGGCATGCGCGACCTGCTTTGCTTTCTGCTGTTGGCCGAACCGGGGGACTCGAGCCGGCGCCACTCGAGCGGCCCGGGGCCCCGCCGCCGCGCACCCGGGCGGAAGTCGGCGAGCTCGTCAGAAATGCGCAGGCGATCGATACCGCGCAACTCAAGCCACTGGACATCGTGCTGGTCTCCGGACCGAAAGACCATGGGCCCGGCGAGCACGACTATCCGGCCTGGCAAAAGCGATGGACGCAGTTGCTCCGCGGAGCCGCCAAGGTCACGGTGCAGAATGCCGATCCCTGGCCGTCGGACCAGCAATGGCAACAGGCCGACGTGGTGGTCATGTTCTCGGCCAATCCGGCCTGGACGCCCGAGCAGGCCGGCACGTTGGACGCCTACTTCCAACGCGGCGGAGGGCTGGTGCTGTTGCACTACGCCGTCAACGGCCAGCGGGCGCCCGAGGAATTCGCCCGCCGCGTGGGACTGGCCTGGAACCCCGAGGGCTCGCGCTATCGCCACGGTGAACTGGATTTGAACTTCCGCCAGGCGAAGCCTCATCCGATCACCGCAGGCTTTACCACCGCGCGATTCATCGATGAAAGCTACTGGAACCTGATCGGAGACGAAAGCCGCGTACAGGTGCTCGCCACGCAAGTCGAAGAGGGAAAACCGCGGCCGATACTGTGGACCTACGAGCCCGGCCAAGGCCGCGTCTTCTGCTCCATCCTGGGGCACTACAGTTGGACGTTCGACGATCCGTTGTTCCGGCTGCTGGTGCTGCGCGGCATCGCCTGGACCGCCAAGGAGCCGATCGATCGCTTCAACGATCTGGTGCTGCCAGGCGCGCGACTCAGCGATTCTGCTGCCGTTTCTTCTTCTGCGGAGCCTTGACGCCCCGACCGGAATCGGAAACGTCCGGAGCGTTCTTCACCGGCAGATAACGGGCCAACTCCGAGATGCGGGCCGCCTGCGACGTTTCGCCCGCCAGGTTCGTCCATTCGTAGGGATCGGCCGCTTCGTCGTACAGCTCCTGGCCCCCGTCGGCATAGTGGATCAATCGCCAGGCTTCGCTCCGCACGGCGTGATTTCCCCGGCCGTGCGTAGTAACCGCCGGTTGGTCCCAGGCGGCCTGGGGGTCGGCCAACAGCGAACGGATCGAACGGCCTTCGACGTGCTCGGGCGTCGCGATGCCGCACAAATCTGTGAGCGTGGGGTAGATCGTCATGAAGTCGACGCTCCGCTCGCAAACGCCGCCGGGCCCGGTGACACCCGGCGCGACCCAGATGAGCGGTGCCCGGGTGGCCTCTTCCCAGAGAGCAAACTTTCGCCAATGCTCCTTTTCGCCCAGGTGCCAGCCGTGGTCGCCCCACAGGACGATGATCGTGTTGTCGCGGTAGGGGCTGTTGGCCAGCGCGTCGAGCATGCGGCCGATCATGGCGTCGGCGTAGGTGATCGCCGCCAGGTAACTTTGCACGGCTTCTTTCCAGCGGCCGCTCTCGAGCATGCGGCGATGGTCTCCCTCGGGCTTGGCCATTCGCACGCCGGCGGGCGGCACGTCGGCCAGGTCGTCTGGCGTGGTCTTGGGGAGCACGATCTGGTCAAGCGGATGCATGTCGTAATACTTTTGCGGCACGTTCCAGGGCATGTGCGGTTTGTGCAGGCCGATCGTCAACAGAAACGGCTTGTCGTGCTTCTTCTGCAATTGGTCGATGCCGTAACCCACGATCTTCCATTCCCGCAGATCGTCGTCGTCGCAATCGAGCGGCGCGAAGCGAATGCCGCCGACTCCGGTGTCCCCCTTTGGCGGCGGGTCCTTGCCGGGCGATTCGAGGTAGTCGTCCCATTCGTCGTGGCGGTCGAAGCTGCCGTGATAAATCTTGCCGGCTCCGGCCACGTAGTAGCCCGCGCGGCGAAAGGTCGTGGGGAGCGTCAGATCGCGAGCAATGATGCCGCGCCAATCGTCGTTGTTTTCGTAAACGCCGGTGGTGGCGGGCCGCAAGCCGGACATGAGCGACGCCCGCGATGGATTGCAGCTCGGCGCCGCGCAATAGCTCCGCGTGAACCGCACGCCGCGGGCGGCCAGCCGGTCGATATTCGGCGAGATCGTCTGCGGATTGCGATGCAGGTAGCCGACCCAGTGATTCAGATCGTCGACGGCGATAAACAGCACATTGGGCCGCGGCGCATCGGCCCCGGCCAGAGTGCCAGCAACGGCCGTCATCGCTACGGTAGCGCAGATAAGCCGCGAGATGAGACGCAGCACGGGAACACCTCCTGAGCGAACATTGAACTGGCGTAGTTGATCGGACTGTATGCTATTTCACGCGAAAGTGCCTGTCGAGCAGGCGGTCGACCTTCTCCGCCGAAGCGGCCAAGAGGGCCCTTCAGACGTGATCGATCTCGCAGAACCGGCTCGCCAACTCGACGGCTTCGTCGTCCAACGGGCGGTCTTCGTCGAGCGACTTGATCATCGTGATCTCCGTGCGACGCGGCGTGAGGTCGAAAAACTGTCGGGCCGAGGAATGGTCCGGCAGCCAGCCGCCGAATCGCTCGACGCCATCCTGACCCGCCATGAGCAGCGCCGCCGCGTACAACTCCTCGGCCAGCTCGAGCGACTGGTCGCCCAGTGCAAAGTCGGTGATTCGCCAGGCGGTGCCGGTTTGGGCCAGCCGCAGATAACCGTGCCAGCCGTGGCGGTCATCGGCCAGGCGGTAGAAGCGGTCGTCCGGAGCCCGGGCCAGTAGCGCTTGCCAGTACTGGCGGTCGCGAGCGATCGACAGCGGCGTCGCCCCGTGATACTCGGCATACAAGGCGGCCAACTCCGGCAGATGCGGTTCGGCGGCAAGGAGCTCCAAATGGTGCGCCGGCGGCCGTTCGGGCGAAAACGTGCGTGGATCGATCCAGCCCTCGAGCGAAGGACAAAGCGCGTAGCCCAGGCGGGCGTAATAGTCGGGGTCGATATCGGAATAGAGCAGCCCCAAGGCGGCGCCGGCGGCCCGCTGGCGGCGTTCGACCCAATCGAGCAGCCGCGGGGCAAAGCCGCGCCCGCGGACTTCTCCAACGGTATACAGCGACCCGATGGCAAACCCCCTCACGCGTTCGCCCCGCCAGACGAACGCCAGCGGATAGCATCCCAACGAAACGACGACCCGGCCGTCGAGACAGCCTACGTACCATTGGGCCAGCCGGTGCTTGGGCGAGTCGAGCCGTGCGCGGACGTGTTCCGCCAGCGGCAAGCCCTTGCTCCAGATGTCGAACACGTTGGCGTGGGCGGCGGCCTGTTCGTCGTGCGACGCGGCGTGAATCTGCAAATCGTCGGCCATGGGGGCACTCGCAGTCGGCTGGCTAGGTGTACGGGTAACACGCCAGTATATCGCAATCGCGATGCTTAGCGCCAGCCGCCGGCTGCCGAGGAATTGTGTTTCGAACCCGCCGCTTGCCCCTGTTGGTCCGGCCGCGGACAATTCAACGTGGTTCTGTCGATCTTTCGCTTGTCGACCTTGGCCGAAAGGTGTCGTGTCCCATGAGCATGCTCGAAAAACTCGTGCTGCCGGAAATCCGGGAGTTGATCGTCGCCAAGGACGTCGGCACGCTCCGAGATATCCTCAGCGACTGGATTCCGCCCGACCTGGGTGCGCTGGTCGTGGATCTCGAGCCCGAGGAGCAGGCCTTCGTCTTTCGAGCCCTCTCGAAAGAGTCGGCCGCCGATACGTTCGCCTATCTCGATTTCGAGGCCCAGCGTCACCTGGTCGAGTCGCTGCCGATCGGCGAAGTGACGAAGATCCTCAACGGCATGGCCCCGGACGACCGAACGCGGTTTTTGGAGGAGATGCCCCCGGACCGCGAGCAGCGGCTGCTGACCCTGCTGTCGCCCGAGGAGCGGAAGATCGCCGAGTCGCTGTTGGCCTACCCGGAGGACAGCGTCGGCCGACTGATGACGCCCGACTACATCGCCGTCCGCGAGCACTGGACGGTCGAGCACGTGTTGGATTTTGTGCGCACCTACGGCAAGGACAGCGAGACGCTCAACGCCTTGTACGTGACCGATGAGCGTGGCAGGTTGATCGATGACATCCGCATGCGCGAGATTCTGCTGGCGCCGCCTTCGACTCCCGTGCGAGACTTGATGGACCGCAGCTTCGTCTGCCTGAAAGTGACGGACCATAAGCCCGAGGCGGTCGAGTTGTTTCGCAAATACGATCGCACGGCGCTGCCGGTGATCAACGACGAGGGCATTCTGGTGGGCATCGTCACCGTGGACGACGTGTTTGACGTGGCCGAGGAAGAGGCCACTCGCGAGATTCAGCAGCTGGGCGGCGTCGAGGCCCTGGAGGAACCGTACATCACGGCGCCGTTGGCGACGATCGTCCGCAAGCGGGCCTCGTGGCTGGTGGTGTTGTTCTTGGGCGAACTGCTGACCGCCTCGGCGATGGCTCATTTCGAGAATACCATTGCCGTGGCCCCGGTGCTGGCGCTGTTCGTGCCGCTGATCATCTCCAGCGGCGGCAACTCCGGCTCGCAGGCGGCCACCTTGATCGTGCGCGCCTTGGGCCTGGGCGAATTTCGGACCCGGGAGTGGCCCCGCGTGTTGCGGCGGGAAATCGCCTCCGGCCTCATGCTGGGGCTGATCCTCGGCGCGATCGGCTTTCTACGAATCGCGCTGTGGAGCACGTTCAGCGACATCTACGGACCGCACTGGCACCTGATCGGCTTGACCGTGGCCGTAACGCTGGTGGGCATCGTGATGTGGGGCACGATCTCGGGGGCCATGCTGCCGATGCTGCTCAAATCGCTCGGTCTCGATCCGGCGACGTCCTCCGCACCGTTCGTGGCCACGCTCGTGGACGTGACGGGGCTGGTGATCTACTTCAGCGTGGCGCTGTTCTTCTTGAGCGGCACGCTATTGTGACCGTGCAACAGGGCACTAGTGCTCTTGTCCCGAGTTGTTAATTCGTTTGCAAACCTTTTGACCCGCGACAAGATCAAATCGGCGTCGGCGGTCCACACGAATGGCCGGGCAACAGCGGGTCCGTCGACAATTTGAACGTTTCCGTCCGATGCGGTTTCAGGTTAAAAGCACGCCAAATTCGCGAAATGGCCGCTTGGCTCAGGCCGGTCGCCCGTGCCATGCCACGCGTACTCCAGTGCATTGCCTGCGCAGGCTTCGTTTCCAGCGTCTTGGTCACGATGCGCTCCACTTGCTCGTCGCTAATGGTGCGCGGAGCGCCCGGCCGAGACGCATCGACCAAGCCGTCCAGCCGGCGGGCAATAAACCGCGCTCGCCACTTGCCAACCGCGGCCATGCTAATGTGCAATGCCTTGGCAACCGCCTGATTCGTCACGCCTTTGCCGCAGGCCAGAACAATGCGCGATCGCAGTGCCAACTGCTGGCTGCTCTTCGGCCGCCGCGACCAACGCTCCAAGACTTCACGCTCCTCGTCGCTCAAAATCAGTTCCGCCTTCGGTCGTCCCTTTGCCATCGGCTACCTCCTTTTCAAGGAGTCTACACAAGCCGATCCCAGGGCGCAGTATTAAATCAGCGAACTTACAACTCAGGACACTGGACGAGGGAACATGGCGACACGAGTCCATCCCACAACGGAAAATGGCCGTCACCCCGCTATTTTTCGTGTGGCACTTTCCCGGAACTGGCGTCCGGAGTAGACGTGCGCGGCGGCATGGACCATGATGTGAAGGCAATAGCCTGCCGGTTGAGTTCGCTCCGCTGCTGCGATTTCCCCGTCCGCTGCTCCTCCGCCTGCCTCGGTTTCCCAGCCACAACCGATCCTCCATGAAAATCTCCAAGATCGACTGTCACGTCCTGTTGATTCCCGATTACGATGCGCACGCTTGCTCGTCGGCCCAGGACGACCTGGTGATCGAGATTCACACCGACGAAGGCCTGATCGGCACCGGCGAGACGGACACGAATCCCTGGGTCGCCCGCGAGTGCATCCGCGCTCCCGGCACGCACTGCATGGGGCTGGGTCTGGAGGAGATGCTGTTGGGCTCCGATCCGCTCGATCCGGAAGCCGTATGGGCCAAACTCTACAGCGGTTCGAAAATGACCGGCCGCCGCGGTGCCGTGATTTGCGCGCTGGGCGCGATCGACATGGCGCTGTGGGACCTACGGGGCAAGGCTTTGGGAAAGCCGATCTACGAGCTGCTGGGCGGGCCGAGCGGCCGGCCGGTGACGCCCTACGCCTCGCTGTTGCCGACCGGCAACACGGTGGCCGAACAGCGCGCGTCGCTGTTGGACAAGTGCTGCCGCGTGCAGAAGCTCGGTTTTCGCGCCGCCAAACTCGAAGTCTGCATCAACGGGCCCTACAGCCACAACGGTCTGCAAGCCGACGATGCCGCCGGAGTGGAGATCGTGGCCGCCTGCCGCCAGGCCGTGGGGCCGGACTTCACGCTGTTGCTCGACGTGGCCTATGCCTGGCCCAGCGCGGAACACGCGCTGGCGGTCTTGGAGCAACTGGCGCCTTACGATCTGTTCTTCGTCGAGACGCCGATCGACGTCGACGATCTGGCGGGCTACGCCCAGCTGCACGAGCGTTCGCCGATACGCATTGCCGCCGGCGAGTGGCAAAACACGCATTGGGAATTCTTAGACCTGGCCGATCGCGGGCAGGTGGACGTCTTGCAGCCCGACGTCGGCCGCGTGGGCGGATTCACCGAGGCGCGGCGCGTCTGCCAGATCGCCGAGGAGCGCGGCCGGCTGGTCGTGCCGCATTGTTGGAAAAGCGCCATCGGCATCGCGGCCAGCGCGCACCTGGCGGCGTCGACGACCGTTTGTCCGTTCATCGAGTTTCTGCCGGCCGAACTGGCCGAATCGCCGCTGCGGCGCGAACTGGTGGTCGAGGAGCTGCACGTCGTCGACGGACACCTGAAATTGCCGGCAAGGCCAGGCCTGGGCGTCGAGCTCAATCGCGACGCTCTTGCGCGGTTCGCCGCCGGCAATTGAAGCGGTTGCTTCCCGCGCCGCTCGACTTTATACTGCGCCGGCGGATCACAACTCCGGAGACCGGCGATGTCGGCCAAACGGGCAATCACGCGGCGCGAGTGGCTCGGCCGAACGGCCGGTCTGGTCGCGGCAACAGCGTTTCTGGCGGAGCAAGCGGCCATGGCCGGTGAACGAAAGTCGTTCCGCATCGTCGACCCACACGTGCACGTGTGGACGAACGAACCGCGTTATCCCTGGCCGGCCGATCTCACGTCGCCGCCCAACGAGGACGCCACGCCCGAGATGCTGCTGGCGAGGATGAAGGAGCACGGCGTCGAGTGGACCGTGATCGTGCACGTGATCTATTACCGCTGGGATTGCCGCTACGCGGCCGACGCGGTGCGCGCTGATCCCGACAAGTTCGCCGGCGTGTGCCGGGTCGATCCGCAAAGTTCCGAGGCCGTGTCGCAGCTTGAGCATTGGGTGGCCGCGGGATTGCGCGGCGTGCGGCTGAGTCCCGGCGAGGGACCCAGCGGCGATTGGATTCGCGACCGGCAGCAGATGGACCCCATCTGGCAGCGGGCCGGCGAATTGAAAGTGCCGATGTGCGTGCTGTGTCCGGTCTCGCGCATTGCCGACGTCGAGGAGGTTATCCGGCGGCACGACGGAGCGCTCGACGTGTGCATCGACCACATGGCCGATTGTCCGATCGACAAGCCTGACGAGCTCAAGAAACTCCTGGCCTTGGCCCGCTATCCCCGGGTGTACGTGAAGCTGAGTCATCTGTGGTCGCTGTCGCGCGAGGCGTATCCTTATCGCGACACGCACGAGCAGGTCCGCCGGCTGTACGATGCTTTTGGTCCGCAGCGGCTGATGTGGGGCACCGATTGGCCGGCGGTGGAAGACTATTGCGGCTACGGCCGGTGCTGGCCCTGTATCGGGACGAGATCAAGTTCTTCAACGACGAGGATCGCCGCTGGATCCTGGGGGACACGGCCTTGAAGCTGTGGCCGATGGCCAAAACGTCTTGAAAACCATTTGGGCGATGCTCGTGCCCGCCATTCCATCAAAACCAGCCTGGGTAGGGAGCGAACGATGAGCCGACCGACACGACGCACGTTTCTCAAGTCGGCCGTCGCGGCGGCCGCTGGTTCGGCACTTTCGCGACTGGATCAGGCATCTGCGGCGGAGCCGGACGCAAAAAGGCCCCGCGAGCGTCCCAACGTGCTGTATGCCGTGTCGACCGGTTGCTGGGGTCCGGTCACGCCGCCCGGCGAGCCGCTGCCGCTCCTTAAAATTCTCGACGAAACGGCAGCCGGCGGGTTCAACGGCGTCCGCTTGACCGGCTATCCCGAGATCCTGCGCGCAACAACATGAGCGTCGAGCAATATGGGGACGAGCTGGCCAGCCGCGGGCTGCGGTTTTCGACCGTCTCGTTCGGCGGACCCTATTACGACGCCGACAAGCAGGCCGACATCCGAGAACGGGCTCGGCAGGCGCTGGCCGTGCACCGGCAATTCGGCGCCACGGCGATGGTTTTCTTTCCCCCGGCGCCGGTCGGCGAGTCGGAGGAGGCCGAAGCGATGCGGAAGACCTGCCGGTTCGTGGGGGAGCTGGGGAAGATGGCCGTCGAAGAATATGGCGTCCGCATGGGCCTGCACAATCACACCGGATCGCTGGTCGAGAATCAGCGGCAGGTCGACATGTTTCTGGACGAGGCCGATCCGCGGTACGTGTTCTGTGCGTGGGACTCGGCCCATTTGCTGGTGGGCGGCTGCGACGTGCAAGCCACTTACAAGAAGTCGATCGAGCGGCTCGTTTACACCGACTTCAAGGACGCCACGCTCGAGCCATCCGAGGAAGACTATCTGGCCCCCAACGGCACGCGCTACGCCGGCGACACGCCGCAGGGCGCTTCTACAACGCCATGCTCGAGCTAGGGCGGGGGGAGATTGATTTCGTCTCGCTCATGCAAATGCTCGCCGCCCAAAAATACCGGGGCTGGGTGAACCACGACCTGGACACGATTCGGGTTTCGATTCCCGAGAGCTGGCGCGTGTCGATGAACTATGTCCACGACACTCTCGATCCGATTTATGAGTGAGCGTAGTGGACCGACTGTCGTGATTTGTCGGGTGCCACGGGTGGCCTGTCCACCCGTGATGCTGCACTGCTGGACAAGCCAGCAGTGGCACCCGCATGAGAGATTTGCGTAGTCGGTCCAGTGGTAGGCACGCTCCGCGTGCCGTCGAATGAACCTGCCATCAGCGCAGACCGCTTGATGGCAGGCGGCGCGTTCGCCGAGCGCCCGCGTGCGCTCGGCCGCTGTTACGGCACGCGGAGCGTGCCTACTACGTGGCGCAGCAACAGGACTGTATCTGACGCTTCGTTTCCGGTTTCGCTTTACGCGTACTCGCGATCGGTGATAATTCCCGGCTGCGGGACCGGGTACTTGCCTTCGCTGTCGGCCTGAATCGGGGCCGGGCCGTCGAGGACGAGTTGGTCGACCGTCGGCGCGAACTCGTGCTCGCTGTTCAGGATCTGCTCGTAGGTGACTTCCTGGGCCGTGTGGGCGGCCATGCGGCCCATGGCGGTGACCAGGCTGGCTTGCACGCCGCGGACGACTTCGTTGTAGGGCTTGTCTTCCTTGATGGCGTTGAACAAATCGATCCATTCCAGCTCGTAGGGGCTGGGCTCGGGATCGGAATAGGTCCAGGCGATGTCGCCGCCGCGGCGCGGCATGCGCTGGTCGCGGTAGATCTTGCAGCGGGCCGGGGCGTGGCCGGGACCGGAGATGTGGGCCGATCCCTTGGTGCCGTGGGCCAGGCTGGCAAACTCCTGGCGGGCGCCGGCCATCGTGCGGCCGTCGAGCCACAGCTTGGCCCCGTCGTCGAACGTGTATTCGACGGCGTAGTTGTCGAAGTTCTGGTCGATGTAGTCGCCCCGGTAGTGCCGGCCGCCGATGGCCTGGGCCTTCACCGGCCAGGCGTTCTTCATCCAGCAGCATTCGTCGATGTTGTGGATGTAGAAGTCGCTGTAGCAGCCGCCGCTGGCCCACAGGAAGCTGTGGAAGTTCTTGATCTGCCACATCAGCTCGTTCTCACCCTCGGGCTTGGGCTTGGTAAAGGCCGAGCCCACCGGCGGGTGCATGCGGTAAGCACGCAGCATGACGACCTGGCCGATTTCGCCGTCCTGGATGCGGTTGAACAGCTCGCCGCGGGCCAGGCAGTGGCGGCACATCAGTCCGACGCCGACCTTTAGATTCTTCTTCTCGGCCTCTTCGGCCAGGGCGAACATCTTGCGCGCGGTCGGTCCGTCCACCGTGACCGGCTTCTCCATGAAGACGTTGATGCCCTTTTCGATGGCGTACTTGAAGTGGACCCAGCGAAAGGCCGGCGGCGTGGCAAAGATGGCGACGTCGCCGGGCCGCAGGCAGTCGATGGCTTTCTGATAGGCGTCAAAACCGATGAACTTTTGATCGCTGGGGACGTCGACCAGCTCGCTGTGGCGATGGGCCAGGGCGTTGTAGGCCGTGTCCAAGCGTTCCTGGAACACGTCGGCCATGGCCACCAGCTTGACCGGAGTGACGCCGACACTCAGGGCGTTGTCGGCCGCTCCGCCTCCCCGGCCCCCGCAACCCACCAGCGCGATGCGCAGCGTGTTGTCTTCGGCCGCGTGCACCTTGGGCACCGCCATCGAAGCCAAAGCCGTAACGGCGGCCACGCGGCCGGTATTCTGCAGAAACTCACGACGCGACGAGCCGTGGGCGCTGATTCGCTCATGGGGAGATTGCTCCTGTCAAACTGATCGAGGCGGGGATGATGGAGAGACAATTCAGTGTAATCGACCGGCCGGCGGTGAGCCAGTAGCGGCCGGCCGCCAATAGCGAAGGGAATTTCCGGCCTCGCCGCGCTAGGATCGTCCACGATCCACGTCACTCGACCACCCGGCCGATGCCGAACTGATTGCCCAATAGCACCGGCTTGCCATCTTGTAGGTGGACTTCGATCATTTTCTCGCTCTCGACGGCGCGCGCCCTCCTCGTCGGTCAACCGGGCCACGATCTGCCGCGTGGCCGTGTCGACGACGTCGCCGGTCGAGGGCCAGGCGTGTTTGCCGTCGATGCTGAAAGTGATCCAGCCCGGCTCGTCGCGCACCTGGATGCTGGCCATCTGCTGGGGCGGGCTAGCCGTGTTGTCGAAGATGTGCATTCGCCGATTGTGGGCATCGGTGACCCAGACTTCCCGTTCGTCGGGCGTCAGGCCCACGCCGTGACTGGGACAGCCGTGACGCTTGACCGGCCCGGTGTCAAAGCCATCGACTTCGACACGGTAGAGCCGCTGGCCGGAATTGAGGTCGCCCACTTCGAAGCCCAGCAGTTCGTTGACGTTCACGTAACACCGCGTCTCGCGGCCGTTGACGGTGAACGGACGGATGCTGTTGCCAAACGGTCCCACGGTCCGCACGCTGCCGTCGGCCGTGTTGACGACGCTCAACAGTGGTGATCGCAAGCCGGCCAGATAGGCATGCCGGCCGGACAATCCCACGATCGTGTTGTGGGCCCCCGAATTGCGCACGATCTCGTTGAGGACATGGCCGTTGTCGGCGTGAATGACGTACCAGTGCGGCCCTTCGAGCGACGGCATATAGATGGTCTGGCCGTCGGGCGTGATCGACAGCCGGTCGCAGCCCTGATCGTAAGGCCGCTCCCAGCGGATGGTGTTGGCCGCGATGTCCAGGCACATGAGCTGCTTGATGGTCGTGATGTAGAGCCTGCCCGTGGCCACCGAGCCGCAGATGCCTTTGACGTTCAGGGGCCGACCATCGTGGCTCAATCCGCCGGTCCGAATCCGCTTAACGAACTTGTAATGATTGTCGATGTCGAATACCAGCAGGCCGTGTCCGCCGTATTCCAGGTAGTCGCGCACGCCCGGCACGGCCACGTACAGGTAGCGGCGCACGGGCTCGTCCGCCACGGTCACCGTACCCAGCCGCAAGGCGGCAAATCCCAGCACGAGCGGCACGGAGAGCCGGGCCAGTGTTTTGGCGTGCGTCATTTCCAGACTTCTCATCGGAGACATTGGGAGACAGCCAGCGGGTACGGCCCAGTCTACAAGCAGCTTGTGCGGACTGCCACGAAACGGCCGCCGGGCTGCTCGATAATCGGGCACACACAGGCTAGACTTGCATACGTCGTACTGGCCCCATCGATCTCGTCCCGTTTGTCCGCCGCCCCATGACCTGCTACGTCACCCGCCTGGAAAGCGCCCTGGACGGCACGTCCTTGCCGGCCGACCGACCGCAAACGCTGCACAAAGATCGCCCACTGTGGGTCCGTTACGACCTGGACGCGGTGGGCCGCGCGGTCACCAAAGACGACTGGGCCGCCCGCGAGCCGTCGCTGTGGCGCTATCGCGAATTGTTGCCCTACGCCGATCCGGCCGAAGTCGTGACGCTCGGCGAAACGATGACGCCGCTGGTGCCGTGCCGGCGGTCGGGGCGACTTTCGGCATGTCCAACCTGTGGGTCAAGGACGAGTCGCGTCTGCCGACCGGCAGCTTCAAAAGCCGCGGGCTGGCGATGGCCGTGACCATGGCCCGGCAGTTCGGGCTCAAGCGGCTGGCCATTCCGACCGCGGGAACGCCGGCGGAGCATCGCGGCGTATGCCGCCCGGGCCGGCATGGAAGCCTACGTGTTCATGCCCGAGGATACGCCCGCGATCAATCAGTACGAGTGCCACCTGTCCGGAGCGAAGACGTTTCTGGTGCCGGGGCTGATCACCGACTGCGGCCGCATCGTGCGCGAGGGGCAGGAGCGGATGGGCTGGTTCGACGTGTCGACGCTCAAGGAGCCCTATCGCATCGAGGGCAAGAAGACGATGGGGCTGGAGCTGGCCGAGCAGATCGGCTGGCGCTTGCCCGACGTGATTCTCTATCCGACCGGCGGCGGCACGGGGCTGATCGGCATGTGGAAGGCGTTTGACGAGCTGGCCGCGCTGGGCTGGCTGGCCGACAGCCGCCGCCGCGGATGGTGGCCGTGCAGTCGGACGGCTGTGCCCCGATCGTGCGGGCGTTCGAGCAGGGCGAGCGGTTTGCCGAGCCGTTCTCCGGCGCGGACGGTCGCCAGCGGCATCCGCGTGCCGGCCGCGGTCGGCGATTTCATGATCCTCGACGCGGTCCGCGCAAGCGGCGGCCGGGCCGTCGCGGTCGACGAGCGACGACTCCGCGAATGGATGGCACGCGGAATGCAGTCAGAAGGGCTGGCGATCTGCCCCGAGGCGGCCGCCTGCATCGGGGCGCTCGAGCGACTTCGCGGCGAAAATTGGATTATTCCGCATGAGACCGTGGTGCTCTTCAATACCGGCGCAGCTCAAAAAAAATATCCCGAGGCAATGCGGGTCGAACTGCCGAGGATTGCCGATATCGACCGAATTGACTGGGACAAGATTACCCGGGTGTTTCCACATAGGTGCTACGCATGACTCATCCCTCGCTTTCATTGTGCATTCCGGCGCACTTCGAGGTTGGAGCCAAGGTCTCGTTCAGCCGCACGTTCACCGAAACGGACATGATTTTGTTCATCGGCGTGACCTGGGACGTGAATCCCTTTCACACCGACGATCATTTCGCGGCCCGCACCAAGTTCGGACGCCGGGTGTTGCCCGGGCTGCTGACGGCCAAGCATGGCCACGCATCTGGGCGGACTGTGGGGCTTTTTCTGGCCCAAGAGATGCACATGGAGTTTTTGGCGCCGGTCTACGTCGGCGACACGATCACCATCGAAGGCGAAGTGGTCGAAGTCGAGCCCCGCGGCCGCGTGCGCGTTAATACGGTCTACACCAATGGCGAAGGCGTCGAGGTTCAACGGGGCGAATTCTCCGGCTTCCCGTCGCTGGTCCGTTCGTCCGGTAACAACCAGGCGGGCAGCCCGCACTTGCTCGTCGAC
>CAVQEL010000019.1:0-119681 GCA_963711515.1 uncultured Planctomycetota bacterium
ATCGACGATGAGCAAGGGCTTTTAGAAGCCCTCGATGACGCATTGACGCACGAAGGTTATCGAGTCCTGAAGGCAACGACAGCCGAGCGAGGACTGGACATTCTGTCGCGCGAACAAGTAAATCTTGTTACTGTTGACATGATGCTCCCGCCAGGAGCCGGGCTTGAAGCTCATGTGACGAGCCAGCGAGCCGGACTTCACATTTGCCAACAAATTGTGAGCAAATATCCGAGAGTTGACGTGTTTTGTCTAAGCGTGGTAAATGATGCCAACTTAATCAAGGAAGTGCAGAAGCTTGGCGTGCGATTTCTGCGCAAGGGTGAAACTCCGCTACGTACCGTCCTCAACATGATCCGCTCACGCATAACCGGAATCGCGTATTCAACTGATCCCCGGGATCAACAACGATAACCGCGCGGACGACCGACAATTGCAGTTGTGCAGCAATTGTGCAGCAACACCCTGTGATGATTCCAGAATTCGGGCGAAAGCCGGTCGGCAGCAATGGCCCGATCTAGCGCCGGATCGTCCAAGAAAAGCGCATAGTCGGGTGCCCGCCCTTGCAGCCTAGTCTGATAAAAGAGTTTCCAGCCCAATGCTTCAAACACTGGCTGAATGAACGCTTGTTCTAGCGCCGCCTCATTGCCGTACTGGGCGACTCGGGCTCGCTGGATCGTCCACAACCGCCCGAGCGTGTCGAGCGTGGCCGTCGCTTGCTCTCGGAATTCGGACCACTCCGGTTCGCTCTGCAATCGGTTTTCGATCCAATGGCTTGAAAGGAAGCCGCTGTTGCGGACTGGGCCGAATTGGATCGTGTGTTGTCTGGCCATCGACGGGCAATCTGTGGCTTGTGGTCATTGGAGGTTGCAACGAGTGGCCGCAAGTGTACCGCAATGCGGCAGCCCATACCATTTCGTTCAGCCCACGGTCGAAGGTCAGCTACAGCAGCCTCTACCCGCTGGGTGATGGACTCGCGTTTCAATGACTGAGATTGCGGTGTCTTTGGTCTCTGACCGACAAGACAAAAGCCCATTTGGCGCCCTTCCTTGGGATTGCGGTTGTACCGATTTAGATTCAGCACGGCCGACTGAATTGCGGTCGAAAGCCGCAAGGCTTCCTCAAAAGTCAGTTCAATGTTGACCGACTTGATACCGCTGGCTCCGATGTCTGGTGTCGTGCGAGAGTAGCGGCAGCTACCGTGATAATCTTCGGTCTTGTGCTGAATGTCATTTCCGAGAATGCGCGTCTCTTGGCCACCGGCGAGCCCTCCCTTGAAGTGTGCGGACGAATGGTGACGACGGATTATCCCGCGTCTGGTCGCGGCCTGCAATACGACGCGGCAATTACCCTTCAATAAAATGCCTAGTCGCTCGCAAATTCGCGAACGATCGACGCTCACTTGGCACAACGCGCAGCCTTCGCCAGCCAGACAGACAGTTTACGATTACGCATTGCCGTCTGGCTCGGCTTTCGGCTTCGCAGCGAGAGGGGTCGAGAGAAATCAGCATCAGCCTTTACCTTATCGTGATGTCCCAATCACAGCGAAGAGTGGCGATGTTTATCATCGCACCACGGGCCACGTTACGACAGCACACTGCTTACTCGCTGACCAATCTCTCACTCTACGATTCGCGCCATTTCTGGAAATCAAATCAAGTCGGCGACTCTCTCTCGGGCTGGCTGCCAATCTGCCTGAATTGAGTGATTGGTCTGGCTCCGTTCTTGGAGCCATTCTCTAACCTGTTGCCAGGGCAAACATGGTCGAGCCTGTGCAGCCGCCGATCTCCGGGCAATCCACGTCCCGATTCGTCTGAACGTCTATTAACGGCCAAGCAGTCTAACAATATTCTGGCCACGTCGGTTCGCACCGTCTGGCGGCTCATTGCAAGCTGCCGAAGCCTGTTCGCGTTGGCGGTTGTCTGTGTCGCGATACTCCGAAATTCTGCATGTGGATGCGGGCAGGCTGCCCGGATTGTCAATCTTGGGAGAATAATAGTAAAGCGAAAAACCACAACCAGCAGCAGGGAGAGACAGCACATGAAACCAACGATTCCATACCCGAGACAATTGCACGGCCGATCCCGAGGAGATTGCCAAGGCACTGAAAGACTTGTGTCCTGATAGCGACATCATTTTGGAGCTGTGGAATTCGCTGCCACAAGGCGGTAACGGGTATCGGGATACTTTGACTTCAACCACCTTACTGCAATGGTTGCTGCCGCGGAGCATTGGAGCGGAGACTGCGACGTGGTCTACGTTCTGTTGAATCCGGCGAATCCCGATCTATGGGCTCGCGCGGCCAATAGAGCAAAGCCCTTTGCCAAGGATACTACGTCTGATAACATTGTCCGGCGACAGTTCTTGTTGTTCGACTTCGACCCCAAACGTCCGTCCGGAATCTCGGCAACCGATGCCGAGCATCGTGCCGCTCTGGCGCGGGCGGTGGAATGCCGTCGGTGCCGCGATTCGGGATGGCCCGATCGAATGTTCAATGATTCTGGAAACGGTGCCACTTGATCTATCGCATCAACTTGCCGAATGACAAGGACGCAGGCGCATTGGTCAAGGCAGTATTGTCTGCTGTCGCTACGAAGTGGGATGACGACACTGTGACCGTGGATCGATCGGTTTACAACGCGGCACGCATCGTCAAGTTGCCGGGCACACTGGCGGCCAAGGGCGACCACACACCAGACCGACCGCATCGGATTGCCCGGATCATCGAAGCCCCCGATCGTCTGGAGTGCGTTTCGAGGGGAGCAATTGGCAAAACTGTGTCGGGCAAGAGTTCCGGTGAGTTTGTCCAATTGTGTAGCGACGTTCCCGGCTTGGCCGTCGTGGGGCTTGACGTGCCAAAATGGTTGCAGGATTGCAATATCGCCGTCAAGACCGTCAAGGATCGGAACGGCGGGACGCTGCATGAACTGGATGCCGTCCTTGGCGGCCCAGAATCTGACGGCGGTGCATACATCATTCAGCATCCTGATGGTGGCGTGTCTGCTGGTTGCCATCATGCGAAGTGCCAGGGCAAGGGCTGGTACGACCTGCGCGACGTTGTGGAACCAGGCTGGCGAAATTGTCACGACGCCGGCATCGGCTGCGGCGTCTAAGCGAATCGAAGCCGACGACGATCCGCACCGACTCGGTGAGGCGGTTTCTTGCATTGCACTATCAGCATCCGGATAGACCGACTTTGGTTTTCTGTGGCTACTGGTATCGCTGGGTCAGTGGCAAGTGGCAAATCGTATCGAGAAGCGAAATTCGTGCCGAGTGAGCAGGACAATCAAGGCTGAGTGTGACCGACTTAGCATTGAGCGCAGCAGGCCGGTCGCGGTAAGTGCAAGCGCGGGAAGGTACGAGCGAACCATCTTAATGACGTGCTTGACGCACTACAAAGCGAAACGCTGTTGAGTTCGACGATCGACAGCCTGCATGGCTTGACTGCGAAGGACCGTGGCCCGCGAATGAAAGTGATGGCAATGCGCAACGGATTGCCCATTTGCCCTCGCTCGAATCGGGCTTGTTACCGCCTACGCCTCGGTTCTTTAGTTCCATCGCGCTGGACTATGATTTTGAAAGTAACGCCCCCGAGCCCGTCGAGTGGCTGAGATTCTTAAGTGCGTTGTGGCCGGACGATCAGGAATGCATCGACACGCTACAAGATTGGATGGGGTACGTGCTGACCCAGGATACGTCGCTTCAAAGGATTCTGATGGTGATCGGGCCACCGTGCTCGGGCAAGGGAACCATTGGTCGAGTGATCCGAGCCTTGGTCGGATTAGAGAATGTAGCAAGCCCGACGTTAGACAGCTTTGCGAGAAACTTCGGCCTTTGGCCGCTGGTGGATAAGCTCGTCGCCATTATCTCCAGACGTGCGTCTGAATAACCGGCGCTCTCGTCTGCAATCCTGGAGCGGCTATTGAGCATTTCGGGTGAAGATGCCTTGACCGTAGATCGCAAATTCTCCGAACCGTTGACGGTTAAGATCACCGCGCGACTGATGATATTGACAAAACGAGCTGCTGCGCGCTCCGGACGCAAGCTGTGCGCTTCAAGTCGCCTCATTGTATTATCCACAACAAGAGATTGGATTGGAAAGGAGGATACCGGATCGAGCGATCGCCTGCTCCGGGAAATGCCGGGAATACTGCTGTGGGCAATCAGAGGATGGCTCGGTTGCAGACAACCAGACGGCTCGTACAGCCGCGAAGCGGCCAGGAACTGCTTGACGAACAGAGGCAAAGTAACAGCCCTGTATCGGAATTTGTTAGCGAATGCTGCAAGCGGGGGCCTGAGTGTGAAATCATTCGGGCCGACTTGTATTCGGCGTTTGCGGAATGGTGCAAGCAACGTGGGCACGTCATGCCCATGAAGGAAGGGGTTTTTGGGCGTCAATTACGAGCTGTATACTACTAATCAAGTGATTGGCAGCGGGAACAGCGGCTCAGCAAGCGAGTGCGTGTGTACGTCGGCATCGCTTTGGCAAATGACAACGTTTGACATCGCGTGGCAACAACGGAACAGACGAACACGTAATAGCCACTCGTGGCCAAGAATTGAGGGAGGTTCAATGAAGTAGAAGTAGAGTAAAGCGTATCCGACATCTTGTTCCGCCTGTTCCGTTGAATCCCGGCATAGAGAGCGTGGCCGGGCCAGCGAAGCGAGCTGGCCCGGCCGGCTCATTTGCATCATCCAAGTTGGGCGCGTGTTGCGCGTGAAGTCAGTGGCCTTGGCGAGCCTGCTATGGCGCAGGCGCAGAAGCTCTTCATCTGCTACTTGCGTCGAAGTCAGAGCGAGCAGCAACATCGGCCGGCAATCTGCCAGAACCTGCGCCGAATCATGTCAATCAATGCCAATGCCGCATGCTTCGATGATAGAATTGAGTTGAGCAACGAAGTCGCACTTCAAAGGGACCGCGTAACATGGCGAGCATCTTCAAGCCGACGTATTCCAAGATCGACCCCAAGACCGGCAAGGAGTCAAACGAAAGGCCAGGAAGTGGTACGTCCAATATCCGCGATTCGACGGCATCGTTCGACGAGTGCCCGGCTACGCCGATAAGGAAGCCACGCGACAGCTTGCCGCCAACTAGAGAACAAGCAGCTCGCAAGGAAGTCGGCCTGGTCGATCAATTCGACCGAGCATCGAAAGCGTCCGTTGTCGAGCCATGTTGAAGATTACCGCCGATACCTGCGCAACAAGGGAAACACGCCCGAGCATGTTCAATATGACATGCGGTCGGATTCTCAAAGATCAACGAAGCCTGTGGATTCGGCCATATAGCCGAGATAGCCGAGGCTCCGGTTGCCGATTGGCTGGCCAAACAGCGGGAATCGGGGGACTTCTCGATTCAAACGAGCAACTACTACACGACTGCCATCAAGGGGTTCTGCCGCTGGCTGGTGCGTGACCGCGGACGGACACGAATCCGCTAATGCACTTGTCCGGGCTGAACGCCAAGACCGACCGCGAATTGAGCGTCGGGCATTGACCGAAGCCGATTTCGCAGCGTTGATCCGGGCAGCCTGCATCGGGCATCCTTTCCGCGAGTTGACCGGCAGGATCGGCGGATGCTCTATTTGACGGCGGCCTATACGGATTCCGGGCGGGCGAGCTGCGCAGCCTGACTCCGGCCAGCTTTGATTTGATTTCAGAACAGCCGACGGTGACAGTCGAAGCCGGATACTCAAAACGTCGGCGTACCGATGCGCAACCGCTACGCGCGGATCTTGCCAACAACTGCGGGCATGGGTGTCGGGCAAACCAGCGGGAAAGCCGGTCTGGCCCGGAACATGGCACAAGGATGCAGCCGAGATGGTCCGCCGGGACTTGGAAGCCGCCGGACTAAGTTATGCCGACGATGACGGCCGCGTGTTTGACTTTCATGCGTTCCGCCACCAGTACATTTCAAGCCTCGCAGCGGCCGGTGTCCATCCCAAGGTAGCCCAGCAGCTTGCCCGGCATTCGACCATTGGTTTGACGATGGACCGCTACACGCACTTGAGCGTCCACGACGTTGCAGCAGCGATCGACCGGCTCCCTGGCCTACCGGGTGTCGAGGAGCCTACAGCGGAGCCCCAGAAGGCTACGGGCACCGACGGGCGGCTTGCACATCCGCTTGCACTAGAGCTTGCACAAACGGTCGACTCCGCATCGCATCGCGTGGCATCGGCTGACACTGGCAGCGATGGTGCCGAAACTGGCGAAGTGCATGGTGGCATTAGGTTTGTCGCTCAATGGCACCCAACGGTCGCCAATCTCAAAATGAGGCTGCTGGGACTTGAACCCAGGACCTACGGATTAAAAGTCCGTTGCTCTGCCAACTGAGCTACAGCCTCTTGGGCTTAAGACTTTCCAGGATATAGGGTTTCGGGCTGGAGTAAATCGCAAATCTTCAAAATGGGCGAGCCCGCGCCCGAACTGTTGTGTCACGGCGGGCCGGGAAATTCATATCAACTGCGTCCTTGGAAGGACGCGTCTCAGCGGCCGTTTTGACTTTTGTGCCCGTGCCGTTCCTCCCATCCCTGAGCCGTGGCCTGCAGCAGGGCGCGTGATGAAAGCCCATTGGATCGCTGGTGATTGTCAGGTTCCCAACGGGCCGTGATCTGATCATGCGAGAAAATCTCCGCGTTCAGCGAAGACCGGGGAGATGCAGCTTGTCGGCCGGCCGCGGGCAGTTGCTTGTGTCCCCGCTTTGATAGAGACTGGCGCATAAAGAGCGCATCGCGGACCTCTTGAATCGGCACCGGTGTGACGTCAGGCGTTGACCGGTTTCGCGTCTTGGACATGGCTGCACTCGAATGACTCAGTTCCACGGCAGGTAGTGGCATGCACGACGTTGATGACGAGCTGCGGGGTGATTTGGACCGCTTTCGAGACGACTTCCAGCGACTACGGACCGAGATCGGCAAAGTCATCGTGGCGCAGCACGACATTGTCGAGGGCGTGTTGCTGGGGCTAGTCGCCGGCGGGCACGTGCTGCTCGAGGGCGTGCCTGGCTTGGGCAAGACGCTGCTCGTGCGGACGCTGGCCAGCGTGCTGCACGCGCAGCTTTTCGCGCATTCAGTTTACGCCCGACCTGATGCCGGCCGACCTGATCGGTACGAACGTCCTGGTGGAAGCCGACGGCGGCGGACCCCGCCACTTCCGCTTCGACTCCGGGCCGATCTTCGCCAACATCGTGCTGGCGGATGAGATCAACCGCGCCACGCCGAAGACCCAGTCAGCACTGCTCGAGGCCATGCAGGAACGGAGCGTCACGGTGGCCGGCACGACCCACCGGCTCGACGACGTGTTCTTCGTGCTGGCCACGCAAAATCCGCTCGAGATGGAAGGCACCTATCCTCTGCCCGAGGCCCAGTTGGACCGGTTTTTGTTCAAGCTGCTGGTGCGGTTTCCCAGTACCGACGACATCGAAAGCATCCTGGATCGCACGACCGAATCGACCACGCCCGAGACGAATCGGCTGTTCGAAGCTGCTCGCGTGTTGGAAATGGGACGTCTGGCGCGGCGCATTCCCATCAGCGACGAGGTTCGCCGTTACGCGATTCAGGTGGTCATGGCCACGCATCCCGACCACGAACTGGCCGGCGCGATGACGCGGCAGTTCGTCCGCTTCGGCAGCAGCCCCCGCGGCGCGCAGGCCATCATTCTGGCCGCCAAGATCACGGCCCTCCTAGACCATCGGTATCACGTCGCCAGGGCCGACGTGCGGGCGGTGGCGGCCAATTGTCTGCGGCACCGGATTTTGCTGAACTTCGAGGGTCAGGCCGAGGACGTCAAGACCGACGCCATCGTCGAGGACGTCTTGGCACACGTCGATCAACTGCAGGTCGCATAGGCACACGCCGGCGGCTCGCCCACCATACAGGCCGCCGATTGGTATCGAACCGGATCGAGAAGACACGCACTCCCCTCCCAGCGAAGACACGCCATGGCCCTGTTCGATTCCGAATTCCTCAAGCGGCTCGAATACCTGTCGCTCGTATCGCGAAGGGTCTTCCGCGGGCGACTGCTGGCGCAGCGGCGGACGAAGCAACTGGGGGGCGGCATCGAATTCGCAGATCATCGCGAGTATTCTCCGGGTGATGACCTGCGGTATCTCGATTGGAATATCTATGCCCGTTACGGCGATTTGATGCTCAAGCGATTTCAGGAGGAAGAGGACCTGCACGTTTACATCCTGTTGGACGTGTCGCGCAGCATGAGCTACGGCTCACAGGAGAAGTTCGACTATGCCCGACGCGTGGCCGCCGCGCTGGCGTATATCGCCTTGGCGGACCTGGATCGCGTAAGCATCCTGGCCTATGCCGACAGCGTGAAGGACGTGCTGCCGCTAACGCGGGGCAAGGACCGCATTTTGAGCGTGCTGAGGTTTCTCGAAAATCTGGAAACGTCGGGCGCCGGCACGCGCTTGCAATCGGTGGCCACTAGCCTGGTTCACCGGGCAAGGCGCTCAGGGCTGGTTGTCGTGCTGAGCGACTTGTACGACCAGCAGGGCTTTCGCCCGGGCATCGACCTGTTGCGACACCGGCGTTTCGAGCCGCACTTAGTTCAGGTGCACACCGCCGAAGAAGCCAATCCCACCTGGCTGGGCGACATCGAGTTGGAAGACGTCGAAACAGGCAATCGTCGCAAGCTGACGATCACCGAGCGGAAGCTGTGGCAATACAAGAAGCTGTTTCAAGAGTTTTTGACCTCGATCGACAACTACTGCCGGATGTATTCGCTCAGTTGCACGCGCACGACAACCGACGTGCCGTTCGACGAACTGATTCTACGGATGATGCGCACCGCGGGCGTGACGACGTAACGGAGAGGATGACGTAACTGAGAACAAGCCGGTCGATCGATCCGACCGGCTGCGCCGGGAACGGTCAGACGACCAACCCGACGCGGGCAACCGTCTGAAGGAACGGCCTCGCCGATGAATCTTTTCGAGTTCGCCAATCCGAGCGGCTGGTGGTGGCTGGCGCTGGCGGTTCCCATTCTGCTGCTGTACCTCCTCAGGATTCGGCTGCGGCGACAGCCGGTCTCGACCCTGTTGTTCTGGGACCAACTATTCGACGAAAAGAAACCCCGGGCCTGGTGGCAGCGGCTGCGACATCTGTTGTCGTTGCTCTTGCAGTTGGCGTTTGTACTGCTGGTCGTCACGGCGCTTACCGATCCGCTCTGGAGCTGGCAGAAGAACCGGCAGCGGCGAATCGTGCTGGTCATCGACAATTCGGCCAGCATGCGGGCCCTCGAAGCGGACGGCCAGACACGACTCGACCGAGCCCAGCAATCGGCCACGGTGCTGGTACGGGCGCTGCGCGGCGGCGATCGCATGGCGGTGCTTTCGGCCGGCGGACGCCCGCAGGTGGTGATCGGCATGACCGATCACCAGCGTTCGCTGCTCGCGGCGATCCAGGCGCTACCGGCGACCGACGGTCCGACGGACATTGCGGCCGCCGTCGACGTGGCCCAGCGGTTGCTAACTGACGACGAGCAGGGTGAGATTCTGGTCCTGTCGGACGGCTGCTTCGACGACCTCGATGACGTGCAATCAAACAGGCAGGTCACGGTCTATGGCGTGGCGGCGCCACAGGAAAACGTGGCGATCACGCGCTACCAGGTTCGCCGCAGTCTGCTCGACGCGATTGGTTACCAGGTGCTGGTCGACGTGACTAATTTTTCGGAACATGAGCGTTTGTGCAGCGCTGGAACTGGATCTCGGCGACGAGCTGGTCGACGTCATTCCGCTCGAGCTTGCCCCCGGTGCGACCGAAACCCGCATTCTCGACCACACGTCGGCCGGCGGCGGAACGCTGGTCGCGAAGCTTGACGTCAGCGACGCATTGGCGACCGATGACGTTGCGGTGGCCGTGCTGCCCAAGCGGACGCCGATTCCGGTGACGCTGGTTACAGGCGGCAACCTGTTTCTCCAGGGCGTGCTCGACTCGATCCCGCTAGTCGATTTGCAGATCGTCCGCGAGCCGCCTTCCGTGGCGCCTGCTGGAGGGATTCTCGTCTTGGATCGAAACGTGCCGGAGCAACTTCCCGCTGGCCGTCTGGTCGTCGTCGATCCTCAACAAGCCTGCGATGCCTGGGCCTTGGGAGAAGTGATCCCGCAGCCGATCGTCGCCAGCGTCGCGTCCGAATCGCCGCTGACCAGACACGTGCACCTGGAAAACGTGTTGTTCCCCAACGCTCGACTGCTGCGGTTTGCGGCGGAGGCCGAACCGCTGATTCAAGACCCGCTCGATCAACCCTTGCTGGCGCGACTGCGGCGCCCGGCGGGCGACGCGATCGTTCTGACGTGCAGCCTGGACAAGGGCGACCTGCCGCTGCGCATCGCTTTTCCGGTATTGATGAAGAATACGATCGAATGGTTTCAAGGCAACTCGGGCGAGCTGCGGCCGGCCGTGGCCACCGGACGCGTGCTATCGGTCAATGTCGCGGCGCCCACCCAAGTAAATCCGACAGGCGGCGCATCGTCGAGAAACACCGGCTCTCCCGACACGGATGCGGACATCGTGGTCGTCGAATCGGGGACGGTCCGCGCG
This sequence comes from uncultured Planctomycetota bacterium, assembly GCA_963711515.1. Classification (GTDB taxonomy): domain Bacteria; phylum Planctomycetota; class Planctomycetia; order Pirellulales; family PALSA-1355; genus CAVQEL01. Next base: position 10,545 of record CAVQEL010000019.1, read on the forward strand.
AAGCCGGACCTGGAACTCGTCAGCCCCTCGCAGCAGACGATTCCGCTTACGGCCATTGACGAGAAAGTCACGATCGGCCCGCTGCTGGAAACCGGATTGTGGACGATCCGGCCGGCCAAGCCCGACAAAGACGTGACGCCCGTAAACTCGACGGCCGCAAGCTTAACGTCGACGCCCGAAGTTGGCTCCGACGACTCGCGCACCATTCGCGTTGCCTGCAACCTGGTCGACGCGGCCGAGAGCGATCTTCGTCCGCGCGGCGAACTGGCAGACGTCGAGGGGCGGGCCTTGCTCTCGCTCGGTGGACAATCGTTGTGGTTCTACTTGACGCTTTTGGCTGCGGGGCTGATCGTGACCGAGTGGTGGCTCTATCAGCGCAGGATCGTGGGATGAATGCCGCCTCCACCACCGCCGGTTGGTCGCTCGAGCTGTCGCGCCCCGAAATGCTCTGGGCGCTCGTATTTTTGCTACCGGTCGTCTGGTTCTTCTATCGCAGCTTGAGCGACTTTCCTCGCTTGCAGCGGAGGGTTTCGCTTTTCTGCCGCGGTGCCGTCGTCGTGTCGTTAGTGCTCGCGCTGGCGGGGCTGGCGCTGTTGAGCCCCACCCAACGCCAATACGTGGTTCTGGCGGTCGATCGCTCGTTGAGCATCGACGAGCAGGCCGCGAAAAAGATTGACGCGTTCATGAAGTCGACGCAGTCCAACGCGGGCGAGAACTCGCTGGCGTACCTAAATCTGGCCGAGCAAACGACGCCCGTCGTGGAAAAGCAGCAGGAGCTGGAGCCGCTTGACGACGACGAGCGGCGCGGTACGAACCTGGCCGCGGCGATCGAAACGGCCGCCGCCGCAATTCCGCCCGGCTACGGACCGCAAATCGTGCTGTTGACCGACGGGCGCCAGACGGCCGGCGACGCGGTGCAAGCCGCCGCCAGCGGCCGGGCGCCGGTGAGCATCGTGCCGCTGCCGGTGCGCGACGAGCCCGAAGTGCAGGTGGCCGAAGCCCAGCGCGCCGGCCGAAGTCCGGCAGGGGGAGCCGTTTTTCGTCGAAGTCGTGGTGGCTTCGAATCACGAGGACGAAGGTTTTATCGACGTGTATCGCGGCGACATCCTGGTCAGCGGCCAGAGCGAGCGTTTGCAGATCCATCCGGGCGAGAATCGATTTCGCTTCCGGCAGACCATCGACGCTGAGAGCCAGACGGACTATGCCATCCGGATTCGCGGCTTTCAGGACACGCTGGTGGACAACAACGGGGCCTCGGCCGTCGTCTACGCAGCGGGCAAGCCCAGCGTACTGCTGGTCGACTCGGAGATGAACGAGACAAACCACTTTCGCTGGGCGCTCGAGGAGCAGGACTTGCTGGTCCAGGTCCGCCCGGCCGAAGGCATTCCGCGGTCGCTCGGCGAGCTGCAGAAGTTCGATTGCCTGATTCTGTCCAACGTGCCGGCCACCGCCATGTCGCTCGAACAGATGGAGATCATCCGCACCTACGTCGAAGACCTCGGCGGCGGACTGGTGATGATCGGCGGCGATCAGTCCTTCGGCCTGGGCGGGTACTACAAATCGGCGCTCGAGGAAATCCTGCCCGTACGCAGCAATTTCGAGAAAGGAAAAAGAGAAACCCAGCCTGGCCATGGTGCTGGTGATCGACAAGTCCGGTTCGATGGGGGGCGAAAAGATCGAACTGGCCAAAGACGCCGCCAAGGGCGCCGCCGAGCTGCTCGGACCCAAGGACCAACTGGGCGTCGTCGCCTTTGACGGGGCCAGCTATTGGGTCAGCGAGTTGCACTCGGCCGCGGACAAGGGCTACATCATCGACCGCATCAGCACCATCGAAGCCAGCGGCGGCACGAGCATCTATCCGGCGCTGGCCGACGCGTACGAGGCCTTGGTGGCCGCTACGGCCAAACTCAAGCACGTGATTCTGCTCACCGACGGCCACAGCACCCCGGGCGATTTCGAAGGCATCGCCGCCGACATGGTCGCCGCGCGAATCACGCTCAGCAGCGTGGCCGTCGGTGCCGAGGCCGATCAGGAACTGCTCGAACAGTTGGCCCAGACCGGCGGCGGTCGCTACTACCTGTGCGACGATCCGAACAGCGTGCCGCAGATCTTCGCCAAGGAAACCGTCGAAGCCTCGAAGTCGGCCATCAACGAGTTGCCGTTCGTGCCCCTTTCGGTCCGGCCGACCCAGGTCCTCTCGGGCATCGACCTGGAAACGCGCGCCGTTTCTGTTGGGCTACGTCATCACGCGGCCCAAGCCCACCAGCGAATTCATCCTGGCCAGCGAAGCCGGCGACCCGGTGCTCGTCTGGTGGCGGTATGGCCTGGGCATGACCGTTGCCTTCACCTCCGACGCCAAAAGCCGCTGGGCAGCCGAATGGCTTACCTGGCCCGGCTTCGGCACGTTTTGGGCCCAGGTGATCCGCCACGCCATGCGCACCAGCGACTCGAAGGGCGTGTTTGTCGAAGTCGACCGCCGCGGCGAGCGGGCCACGATTGCCGTCGACTCGGTGGACCCCGCGGGCCAGTATATCAACGAGGCCCAGACGCATCTGACGTTGATTCGTCCAAATCTCGACCGCCAGGATATCGAGCTGAGGCAAACGGCCCCGGGCCGCTACGAGGCCGATTTCGGCACGCCAGACAGCGGTGCCTATCACCTGGAATTGTCGCAACAGAAGAACGGCTCGGTTACGTTTCGGCAGACACGCGGCATCGTCGTCGGCTATCCCGACGAGTTGCGGCTCGGTCCGCCGGACGAAGACTTGATGCGCCGCGTGGCCGCCGTCTCGGGCGGGCGATACGATCCGCGCATCGAGGACGTGTTCGATCCCGGCGATCGGGTTGCCGAGCGGGTCACGCCGCTGTGGCCCTATCTGTTGATGGGGGCGCTGGCGGTATTCCTGCTCGACGTGGCGCTGCGGCGGATCGACTTCTCGCTGTGGTTGAATCGCACCCCGCGGTCTTGCCAGCCGCGCAGAGGCCGTGCGTGGCCCGTTGCCGGCGAACGCGGGCACCGGCGAGTAGGTGTTCGTCATTCGCCCAACAGGTGTGCGGCAGCGTTCTCTAGCGCCTCTGAAACGTCGCGCAAGAACGCCGCAGCGGGGGCTCCGTCCACGGCGGCATGGTCGAATGTCAAGCTGAGCGTCAACCGCTGCCGCGGCACGATCCGTTCGTCTGCCAGCACTACCGCCTCGCGACGAATGGCGCCGAGCCCCAGGATTGCAACCTGCGGATCGTTGATGACCGGCGTGAAGGCCTCAATGCCGTACGCGCCGAGGTTCGAGATCGTGATCGCGCCGCCCTGCATCTCGGCGGCTCGCAGGCGTCCGGAGCGGGCCCGATCGCTGAGCAGTCGCGATTCTTCGGCCACGCTCAACAGCGGTTTGCCGAGCACGTCGCGAAGGACCGGCACCAGCAGACCGTCGGGCGTGTCCACGGCAATGCCGACGTGGATTCCGTCGGCGCCGATCGGAATCAACGAGCGGTGATCGTCGTCCCAATGGACGGCGAGTTGCGCGTGCCGGCGGAGCACCCGGGCCACGAGGCAAGCGATGAGGTCGGCGTAGGTTGGCACGATGCCGGCCGGGTGAGATTTGAATTGCTCGCGCAATGCTGCCAGGTTGGTTGCGTCGGAGGTGGTCGTTAGCGTCACGGGCACCGTCAGGTCGCGGCTGGCGCGGAGCCGATCGGCGATCGCCTGGCGGCGGGGAGACATGCCGCATGGCGGGCCCGGCGGACGACGGACCGGGCTGCGCAGCAGGCCGCAAGACTTCCGTTCGCGCTCGATGGACGTCTTCTTCGCGGATGCGGCCATTGCGGCCGGTGCCCACCAGCGCCATCCAGTCCACGCCCAACTCCGCGGCGATGCGTTTGGCCCGGGGAGTGGCGATCGGTTTCGTAACGGCGGCAGACGACGTCGCCGGCCGCTCGGTGCTCGTCACGCTTGCGACGCTCTGCTTTCTGCGGGCAAAAGCCTCGACCTCTGCGCGAGATCCGGCCGGTCTTATCACCCGGCGTCACGTCGGCGAGGTCGACGCCCAACTCCCGTGCCAACCGCCGCACGGCCGGCCCGGCTGCGGGCAACGCGGCGGAATCGCCGATGCCTTGTTGCGCCACCGTCGGCAGTTCCTTTAGCTGGCCGACTGCGTCCGGTTGATCGGCCACGGGCGACGATGTTGGAGCGGACTCTCCCGGCGCGAGCAAGTATCCCAGCACTCCTCCGACCGCGACGGCAGTTCCCGGCTGCGGCGCGTCGGGCGGAATGTAAAGGGTGCCGGCGTCGACCGACTCGACCTCCTGCAAAGCCTTTTCACCCTCGATCTCGAACAGCAACTCGCCGGCGGCGACCGTCTCGCCGGCTTGTTTCAGCCAGCGGACGAACGTGCCCTCTTCCATCGACCAGCCGAGCCGGGGAACGCGAATTTCGTAAGCCATGGTTGCGTCGTCTTGGGTTGGATATCGTCGTCCGGACGCCGCGTCGCGCGGTTCGAATCGTGTCGACCACGCGTCTCGGCAATCTCATACACCGAACTATTCTTGCATCAGTTGGCGGATCGCCTCGGCAATGTCGTCGGGCTGGGGAATCACGGCGCCCTCCAGCGGCGGACTGTACGGCGTCGGGCAGAAGGCGCCGGTCAGGCGGCGAATCGGGGCATCGAGATCGTTAAAGCCTTCGTCGACCACCCGGGCCGCAATCTCGGCGCTGAAAACCACAATGTCCCGGCGGCTCATCGACGATCAGCAACCGGCCCGGTCTTATGGACCGACTCAAGGATCGTCGCAGTATCGAGCGGCGACACCGTGCGCGGGTCGACCACCTCGACCGAAATGCCCTCTTCCTCGAGCCGGCCGCACACGGCCAGCGTCTGGTGTACCATGCGGGCCAGCGCCACCACTGTGGCGTGCCGGCCTTCGCGAACGACCCGGGCCTGGCCGAACTCGATTTCATAATCCTCCTCCGGCACGGGGCCCTTGAGCTGGAGAATCTCGCGGTGTTCGAGGAACAGCACCGGATCGTCGCACCGCAGTGCCCGCAGGAACAGCCCCTTGGCGTCGTACGGCGACGACGGAACGACCACCCGCAGTCCGGGAACCTGGCCATACATGCCGTAATAGCTCCCCGAGTGGTGCGTGGCGGCCGAGTGGCCGATGCCGATGCAGCCGCGCAATAGCACGGGCATCTTCAAGCGGCCGCTCGACATGTATTGCATCTTGGCGATTTGATTGACGATTTCTCCCACCGCGTCCAGGATGAAATCGGCGAACATGAAATCGACGACCGGTCGGGCGCCGGCCATCGCCGCGCCGCAGGCCAGCCCGACGAAACCCCGCTCGCAAATCGGCGTGTCGCACAGTCGCTCGGCTCCGTACCGATCAAAGAGCCCCTGGGTGGTCATGAAATTGCCGCCCCGCTTGCCGATGCCTTCGCCCATGACGAAGATCCGTTCGTTGCGAGCCATTTCCGCGGAAAGCGCCTCATGGGTCGCTTGCACGTACGAAACGGTGCGTTCGGTCACAGCGGGGGGCGCCGGACGGTCGCCCCGCGCGGCCGGTAGCGAGTAAACGTGCGTCGTGGCGGTCGAGGCCTCGGGAAACGGGCTACCTTCGGCAAACTGGCGGGCCTCGCGCGCCAGTTGGGCGACTTCTTCGTCGATCGCGTCGAATCGCCGCAACACTTCCGCCGAGTCATCACCCGTCGGAGACTCTTCGGCGACGAGCGACCGCAGCCGGGCGATCGGGCAGCGCCCCTTCCATGCGGCCACTTCTTCGCGCGTACGGTAGGTGAAGTCGACCATTCCCTCGGCGTGGGCCCGGGTGCGGTAGGTCTTGCACTCGACGAGCGTCGGACCGCCCCCTTCACGGGCCCGGGCGATCGCCTCGCCGGCCACGCGGTGAATCTCCAACACGTCGTTGCCGTCCAGCTCGAAACCCGGGATGCCATAGGCCGACCCGCGGTTGCCGACGCTGGGGTTGCCGCTGGAATAGGAGAACGGCACTTCGGTGGCAAACTGGTTGTTTTCGCAGACGAACAGCACCGGCAGCTTCCAGATCGAGGCCATGTTCAAAGCTTCGTGAAACGCCCCGTTGTTCACCGCGCCGTCACCGAAGAACGCCACGGAGACGGCGCCGCTCTTCGAGAGTTTCGCGCTGTAGCCGCCGCCGCAGGCTTGCAGCATGCAGGGTCCCACGATGCCGCTGGTGCCGAGCATGCCGATCTCGGGCGAGAACAAGTGCATGCTGCCGCCGCGCCCTTGCGAACAGCCGGTAGCGCGGCCGAACAGCTCGGCCATCAAATCGCGCGGGGGCATTCCCTTGGCCAGTGCGTGGCCGTGCCCGCGGTGCGTGCTGAACACGACGTCGGTAGCGCGCCAGATGGGCACAGACGCCGGAGGCGATCGCTTCTTCGCCGACGTAGGTGTGACAAGCGCCGTGCACGAGCCCCCGCTGGTGGCAGCGGGCCAATTCTTCTTCCGTCTGGCGGATCACCTGCATCGTGCGATAAAGCCGGCACAGCCGCTCGGTCGTCAGGTCGTACAAAGTCTTTTTCATGCGGAGCTACTTTTTCTCTTCGGAACGAAACGATTGGACGATGTGCTGCTGGTGACCGGGCGTGCCGCCGGCGTTCATCGCCAGGTTGCCACCGTCCATGGGAATCAGGGCCCCGGTGATCCACTCCGAGGCGTCGGAGGCCAAGAGCACTGCCAGCCCCATGATATCGCTGGGCCGGCCGAGCCGGCCGGCGGGAATGCCTTTGAGAAACCGGCCCTCGAGCGTCGGATCGTCCCGCATGCGGGCGGCGAGGCTGGGGTTGATTACTTGCGCCGGCAGCACCGCGTTCACCCGGACGCCGCGGTGACTCCATTCGGTGCTCAGCTCCCGGGTCATTTGCACGACGGCTCCCATCGCCATGCTATAGGCCGTGTGTCCGCGCCCCAGAGACGTGGTGCTGGCCAAGGAGCCGATGTTCATGATCGAGCCCTTGCCCTGCGCGAGCATCCGCCGGCCGGCTTGCTGGCACATGGCAAACCGGCCGACCACCAGGTTCTGCAACACGCGCTTCAGGTCGGCGATCAAGAGATCTTCGGGCTTGGCCAGGTGGCCGTCGCCCGCGATATTTCCCAGGAAGTCGACGCGGCCAAAATCCGCGTCGAGCTGCTGAAACAGTTCGGCGATCGCTTCCGGATCGGAGACGTCGGTGCCCGCGCAAACCGCCCGGCGGCCGAATGACCGGACCCCTTCGGCGGTCGCTTCGGCGCCGTCGAGGTTGCGATCCACGAGCATCACGTCGGCGCCGGCTTCGGCCACGGCCAGCGCCGTGGCTTGTCCCATCCCTTGGGCTGCCCCCGTGACCAGGGCCACGCGTCCGCTGAGATCAAAAAGTTTCACGATTGCCTCGTTGTTTGACGGGTGGCCTCACGGGCCGGACGGTTCGCGGCTATCCACCGGCGATCATGGGCCAGATCTTGTACACGACCACCAGCGTCGCCAGCCCCAGGTAGAACACGCCGCAGCCGGCGACCCCCAGGGAATGATACCAGCGCGGCCGCAGCGGCTTGGGCAGCAGCCGATGATTGATCCATAGTAACTGAAACGCCGTGATGCCCAGGGCCAGGTTGTTGAAGTTGGCGATGAAGTCGGTCATCAGCTTGGGAACATTGCTGAAAAAATAGGCGCACACGAGCGACCACAGCACGTAGGCCCCCAGAATCGTGTAATAGATGTATTTGACCTGGTGCGGTCCCATCGTGTTGCGCACGCGGCTGCTGGCGGTCCAAATGGCGTCGGTCCAGCGGCGGCTGAAATCGTCGACGATCGACATCTGGCTGGGCATCATCACCATCAAGCCGGTGAACACCGCGGCGATCCAAAACAGTTTGCCCACCGGCGCGGCGAAGCCGGCATGGCGCAGCCCGTCGGCCGTGATGACCGATTGCGCCACGTTGGCCTGCTCCGGCGTGACCGTCGAGTACTGGGCGAATTGCATCGACAACAGGGCCGGCAGAGCCATTCCCATGAAGCATCCCGGCGCCCAGACGACAAGCTGGTCGGTAAGTATATAGCGCCACCAGCCGCGCCAGCGCTGCAGATTCGCGCGTAGTCAACTCAAACACTTTGCCGACGTGGCTGAGCGTCACGTTGCGGCCGCCGACGGCGCTGGGAATGGCCCCCACCTGGCTTCCCATACCCCAGCCTTTGTCGCGGACGAAATTGGAATAGGTGGAGTTTGCCAGCCCGCCGCCGCCGGCATAGCCGGCAAAGGCCCCCAGCACGATGATGCTGGTCGTCGAAACGACGGGCCACTGGCCGGTTTGCCATCGCTCGACGAAGGCGTTGGCGACCACCTCGCCGCCTGCTCCGTCGCTGACCGGCACATTGCCGAACTTCACAAACCCGCTGAACACGTTCCACCAGTTCGACGGCGCCACGCAGGTCAGTCCCATACCCAGACAAAAACCGAGCACCACGATGACCTTGGCCGTCATCACGCCTTGCAGCATGTTGTAGACCTTGCCTCCCAGCAGGATGGGGAGCACGGCGGCCAGCAAGCAAATGTACGCCAGCGGCGTGATCAGCCAGCGGTCGTCCATCGTCGGCGATCGATCGAGCATGAGCGACGCGATCATCGCCGCCCCGTGCGTCGACAAGCCGGGGATAAGCGCGGTAGTGTTGAGCACCAGGATCAAGCCTACCCAAAACGACGGCCCCGGCCGGCAGCGCATGAATCCGGTCAACACCGGCTCGCCGCAGTACAACGCGTACCGGCCGCACTCCATGTTGTAGAACACTTGAAACAGAATCGCCGCCGTGGCCAACCACATCAATCCGCCGCCGTATCGGGCCGTCACCGTCGGGCCGAGCAGCCACTCGCCGCCGCCGATCTGGATGCCCATCATGACGATGCCCGGACCGAGAAAACTGGTCCAGTTGCGCCAGCGAAGCGCCTTGGGCTCGGGCAGATCTGCAGTCCCCCACGGGGGGATAGCGTTGCTCATCGCTCGCTCGTTGCTACTCGTGTTTCGGTGCGGTTCGAATCGCGCGGTGGCCGATTGCTTGGGCTGGTTCAGTACAACACGATCGCACGGCCGGGTCCGCCGTGACAGTTGCGAATCTTGATCGCCGCGAACAGGAAGTACGCGTCTTTATCCGCCGGAACGGCGCCGACGTGGTGCAGGAACTCGACGCCGACCATTTCGCGGCTACCGAGGGCCCAATACGTCATCAGTGCTCGCTTGGGCTCGACGCCGCCCAGGTCGGGGGCATCGGTGGCCACGCAGCGAATCCCCTTGCTCTGCAAGTACTCAATCGCCGCCGGCCCCGGCGCTGGCCACCCCTCGCTCTTTCCCTGCAACGGCTCTGTCCACACGCCCGCGCCATGCGGCTCGGGGCGCAGATATTTGTCGAGATGGCCGGTGTGAAACAGAACGATGTCGCCGGGCTCAATCGCCCCGCCGGTCCGCTCGGCCGCCTGAATGTGCGCCGTGGTGATCTCGGGTGAGGCCGGCCAGGTGGCCCGATCGGTCGTGCCTACCAACTGGCGAACGTCGATGATTCGCAGCGGTCCGCAAGTCCACTCGAGCGGCACTTCCTCGGTGGTCATCGAGCTGGTGCCGCGGGGGCCGTACTTCTTTTCGTATTCTTCCAGCCAGCCGCGAACCTGCGGCGCATAGGCCGGATACTCCCCGTCCGGCGGCAACGCGTAAGCCGGCGGCACCAGGTGCGTGCCGGTCATCGAGTCCATCAGGTGGGCGTGATGCCACATGTCCAGGTAATCGGAGTAGAGAAAGTCGACCCGCAAGTACGTTTGCCGGTGCTGGCCGGTCGCCGCGCCGGGCGAAGTAAGCGGGTACTTCATGGACAAGGTCGGCGAGAGATCGACCGCTCGCTTGTTGCGGCACGACTCGATCAGCCGCCGCGGCAAGTCGCCGCCGACAAGCGACAGGGCCCGCGTCTCGCTGTACGGCCCGTCGGCATGCTTGGGCGAGAGCATGCAATAGAAGGCTCCGGTCGCGGGCAGGGCGCCAAGATTCGTAGCCGATTCGGTCCAGATCATGCCGTATTTCAAGCCTGCATAGTGCGTCGGCTCGCCGTCGGGCAAGGGGCCCATGCTCGCGCTGTCGGTGCCCAGTGTCATCACGCCCCGCTCGGCGAACAGCTCCATGCACTCCGGGTTCGGATCGGGAAACGCTGGCGCGAGGCGATCCACCGCGTCGGCGATGAACCGGTTGCCGGCCGGCAGTGGCCGGTAGTACTTGTCCGAATACCCGCTGCGCAGCAGGGCCACGTCGCCGAACCGCAGCTTGCGATGTTGCCCTTCGAAACGCAGGACGTGCTCCGGCTTGACCAGCGGGCTGATGCCGTTGGGCGCCTTGTCCAACAGATCGGTGACGTCGATCACGCAGGCCTCGCCGCCGAACTGCCAGGCTTCGATCTTGTCGGTGTAGGCCAGACCGAACGGCCCCGACTTCTCGCGCTTCAACTCGGGCCGGGCCACCGAGTGCGGCGGCACGTCGAGTTGCGTGCCGGTGTTGCCATCGATCAACAGCACGTCAACGTGATAGGCCGACTCCGGACCGATGGTTCGCTGGTGCGTAATCTGGAAGCGGGGAAACGGATACGTCGGCCACGTACAGGGATAATCCGGCGCCACGAGCAGCGAGTGGTCGACGAATCTCGTCGCTTCGCCATCGGCCGCTTGCGCCGCGACCGAACCCGCGGCAACCACGCATGTACCGAGCGCCAGGATCAACGAGACCCTCGACCGTTTCAAAAGTTGAACGATGCCTGTCATCAGCTTCAGTTCTCCTGAACGGTGTAGCCGAGCTCGCGCAACATGCCTGCGAGCGTCGGGCGAATGCTTGCCGGCAACGGCTCGACCGGCGGTTCGGGATCGCCCACCGGAGGTCCGATCATGTTCAACGCCGCCTTCATCGTGCTGAACCAATGGGCGCCTTCCCCTTTGGCATGGTAAGCCTGGAACTGCAGCCGCATCAAGGGTGCCAGACGCCGCCAGATGTCGCGGGCCGCCGCCAGATCGCCCCGGACGGCGATCGCTTCATAAAGTCGTTTGGCCGCGGCCGGAACCGTGCTGGGAATCCCCGATATCCAGCCGTGAGCGCCGTGGCACAGCCCCTCGAATGCCACCGTGTCGATGCCCGCGTAGACGACAAACCGGCCGTCGGCGGCCTGCAGCAGCTCGCAGATGCGGTCCGGCTCAGGGTTGGACATCTTCACGCCCGCGATGGCTCCCTCGTCGAACAACCGGAGCAGATGCTCGGCCTTCAGGTCGACGTTGGTCAGCGGAATGTTGTGATACACGACGATTGGAATGCCGACCGCTTCGGCCACGCGCCGATAGTGGTCCATCACCTGGCTCGGCGTGGGTGCCATGTAATAGGGAGGCACGATGAGCAGGGCGTCGGCTCCGGACTTCTCGGCGAAGCGCGACAGGTCTACCGTGCGGCGCAGTCGAGTAGTCGTGCGTCCCGGCCAAGATCGGCACGCGACCTGACACGGCATCGATCGCGGCGGCCAGCACTCGTTTGCGATCTTCGCATTCCAGCGCCGGAAACTCGCCGGAGCTTCCCAGCGGCGAGATCGCGTCGACTCCTTCGTCGACGAGCCAGTCGATGTGCGGCCGCAGTCGCTCCTCGTGGAATGATCCGTCGCCGCGAAACGGAGTGACGGACGACGCACACACACCGCGAAACAAGGGCTTGGGCATGGGAGAGTTCAATTCAGTCGGCTCGAGTGAAGGGATCGGGAGTCGCCAGTACATTGAAAGATCATCGCGCGGCGCTTGCCGGCACGTCCACACAATCGCTGCCGAGCTGGCAGCCCCATACGGGTTTCGCGTGGCGCACGCGCCAACGCGCAATCGGGTAATGGCGCTTGGGGGCCATGGAGAATCGGGCGGTCGTGGTCCGCGGGATTGACGGTGGTCAGATTGTCAGATAATCTAGACGGCCGCAGGCGAGATTGCAACCCGCAGGCCGTAAATCATGGAGCCTATGATGCCGTTGGCCACGCTGCCCCGCCGGAAGATCCGCGACGAAGTCGCGCAGCAAATCAAACATCTCATCGCCTCTGCGCATTTGGACTACGGCGACCGTCTGCCGAACGAGAACGAGCTGGCCGAACGATTCGGCGTCAGCCGCCTCAGCGTCCGCGAGGCGACCAAGGCCCTGGAATTCCTGGGCATCGTTGAGTCGAAAACCGGCGTTGGACTGGCGGTCGGACAGATCGACCTGGCGCGTGTCACGGATCATTTGGGCTTTCACCCAGCCCTGCATCGCGTCGACCCACGGCAGCTCGTCGATTCGCGCATCGTCATCGAGACCGGAGTGCTCTCCCACGTCATCGAGCGGATGGCCGGCGATGCGTCGATCGGCGACTCGCTGCAAGCGATCGTCAATCAATTCCGTTCGGCCCGCTCGCTGCAGCGCTGGATCGACCTCGACATTCAATTTCATCGCACGCTGCTCGAAGCCAGCGGGCTGGCGCCGCTGGTCGCCTTTGGCGAGTTGCTGCAAATCTTCTTTCAGCGGTTTCGCGACAGCGTGAAACGGGCGGAGTGGAAAAAAGCGATCGACAGCCACCAGCGGATCCTCGACCGGCTTGCGGAGCGCGACGTGGCGTCCGCCACCCGCGAACTTCGCCAGCATATTGAAAGTCACAAGCACCGATTGGGGTTGGCGTGATGAAGGGGGAGAACGGCAGTTCGTGGACGAAAGGCGGACTTTCGATTCGTCCGGAGATGGAACGTCGCAGGACCGCGTCCGCGCCGCGCCGGCGCTTTGCGATCGATGCCGTGCGTTGTGGCGTGGTGGCCGTATTGCTGGCCGCGACGTCCGTCGCGGCTCGCGGTGCGGAGGCGCCCGATGTCGCGGGCTTTCAAGCAGACTATCAAGCAAAGATTCGTCCGCTGTTGGAGCGGTTCTGCATCGACTGTCACGCGGGCGATGACGCCGAAGCCGAAGTCGATCTGGCAGCGTTTGCGTCGGTTGCCGACGTCGGCCGCAAGCTGCCGACCTGGCAAAAGGTTCGCGAAATTCTCGATAGCGGCCAGATGCCCCCCAAGGACTCTGACCAGCCCAGCGACGACGAGCGGATCGCGATGCAGCGTTGGGTCCACGGCTATCTGGCCGCCGAAGCCGCCGCGCAAGCCGGTGACCCCGGCCCGGTGGTGCTGCGTCGGCTCAACAACGCCCAGTACGCCTACACGATCCGGGATCTGACCGGTGTTGATGCGCTCGACCCGGCCCGCGAGTTTCCGGTCGACGGCGCCGCCGGCGAAGGCTTTACCAATGCCGGCGCCGCGTTGGTGATGTCGCCGTCGCTGGTGACCAAGTATCTCGACGCGGCCAAGGACGTTGCCAACCACGCCGTGCTGCTCCCCGATGGGTTCCGGTTTTCTCCCTCGACGAGCCGGCGCGATTGGACTGAAGAGTCGTTGGCCCACATCCGCCAATTCTACCTCCAGTTTACGGCCGCTGGCGGCGGTACAGCCGTCAACCTGCAGGGCCTCCAGTTCGAGACGAACGGCGGCGGTCGGCTGCCGGTACAAGCATATCTCGCCGCGACGTTGGACGAACGCGAGGCCCTGATCGCCGGGCAAACGTCGCTCGAAGAAGTGGCCCGCCGGCGTGGATTGAACGCGAAGTATCTCGGCACGCTCTGGCAGGCGCTCATGGGCGAGCCGGGCGACAAGCAGTCGTTGTTGCTCGACCACTTGCGATCGCGCTGGCGCGAGGCCAAACCCGAGGACGCGGCCGCATTGACCGCCGACGTCGAACGCTGGCAGCAAGCCCTGTGGAAGTTCAACACCATCGGCCACATCGGCCGGCATCTCGGCGGCACGACCGGTCCGGCCACGTGGCTGGAAGCCGTCACGCCACTCACGGCCCGCGTGGACGTCAAGCAGAAGCTGGAAGCCGCGCCCGGCGCCAAGGAGATCACGCTCTGGCTGGTAGCCTCGGACGCCGGTGATGGCAATGAGCACGACGTCGTCGTGTGGGAGCGTCCGCGACTGGTCGCGCCGGGTCGTCCCGAGTTGGCGCTCCGCGATCTGCGGAGAGTAGCCAGCGGCCTGTCGGCACAGCGCGAGCGACTTGCCGCCACCGCCGCCAAGTGCCTGCTAGCCGCCGCCGAAGCCGACCAACAGCCTGACCCGACGGCGCTCGATGAGCTGGCCCGGCGACACGAGGTCGACCCCGCGCTATTGGCCTCCTGGTGCGGGTGCCTCGGAATTACCTCCGGCGAGACGAAAATTGATTCCTACATCTCGCAGAAATCCGAGAGCGTCGAGAGTCATGAATTCATCAAAGGCTGGGTCGGCCCTGACGCGCTGAGCGTGGTGGCCAACTCGTCCGACGACCACGTGCGGATTCCCGGCAACATGCAGCCGCACGGGGTGGCCGTGCATCCGACTCCTCAACTCCAGGTCGTCGTCGGCTGGCGCAGTCCCCTGAAAGAGACGGCACGCATCGAGGGCACGGTGCAGCACGCGCATCCCGAATGCGGTAACGGCGTCACGTGGACCGTGGAGTTGCGACGGGGCAAGATTCGGCAGCAGCTTGCCGGCGGAATCGCCCACGGCGGCGGCGTCGTGAAGTTCGGTCCGATCGAAGACGTCGCCCTGCATCCGGGCGACGTCGTGGCGCTGGCCATTGGTCCCCGCGACGGCAATCATTCCTGCGATCTGACGGCCGTCGATCTGTCGATCCACGGCACGGAGCACGCCTGGAACCTGGCCCGCGAGATATCGCCCGATATATTGGCCGGAAATCCGCACGCCGATGCGTTGGGCAATTCCGCGGTGTGGCATTTCTACAGCGAGCCGGCGGGCGACGCGTCACGGTGGTCCATTCCAGCCGGATCGCTGTTGGCCCACTGGCAGTCCAGCCCGGCGGGCGAAGCCCGGACTTCGCTGGCCGCCAGGGTCCAAGAGCTCCTGCAGAGCGGCCCCGGAACCTTGCCGGCCGACGCCCCCGATACGGTGCTCTATCACCAGTTGATGTCGCTGACCGGCCCGCTGTTGTCGGCGCTGCGCGATTCACTCGTGTCACAGCCGCCGGCTGCCGCAGCGGCGGACGAATCGTTTGGAATCGACTCGGCCGAGTTCGGCAAACATCCCGCCGGGGCCGAGGTAGCCGCCGACAGTCTCTGCGTGCAGGCTCCGCGGGCGATTGCCGTGCGGTTGCCGGTCGACCTGGTCGAAGGTTGCGAGTTCGTAACCGGTGGAACGCTCCATCCCGAGGCCGGGGAAGAAGGGAGCGTCCAGTTGCAAGTGCTCACCAGCCCGGCCGAGCCCGGTGATTTGTTGCCGTCGGTTCCCGTGGTGGCCCGTCCCAACAGCGCCGCCTGGCAGCGGTTTCAAACTGCCTTCGCCGAGATGGGCGAACTTTTCCCGGCCGCGTTGTGCTACAGCAAGATCGTTCCGGTCGACGAAGTCATCACGCTCAACCTGTTCTATCGCGAAGACGATCAATTACGCCGGTTGATGCTCGACGATCGTCAGGCCGCGGAGTTGGACCGGCTGTGGGACCAGTTGACGTATGTGAGCCGCGAGCCGCTACTGCTGGTGGCCGCGTACGAACAGCTCGTCGAATTCGCAACGCAGGACCGACCGGACAAAGTTACTGAGTTTGCGCCATGCGTGGCCCAATCAACGCCCGCGCCGATGCCTTCCGGCAGCGGCTCGTCGACACCCAGCCCAAGCACGTCGACGCCCTGGTGGCGCTGGCCGCCCGGGCCTATCGGCGTCGGCTGAGCGAGGGGGAAGACCGCCAGTTGAGAGAGTTTTACGCCGACCTGCGCCGACAGGACATCGATCATGACGAATCGCTGCGACTGACGCTGGCCCGAGTGCTCGTGTCCCCCGATTTTCTCTATCGCATCGAAAAGCCCGCGCCGTCGAGCGCGCAACAGCCCGTCTCGGGCGAAGAGCTGGCGACGCGGCTGAGCTATTTCCTCTGGTCGTCGTTGCCGGATGACGAGCTCCTCGGCCTCGCGGAAGCAGAGCAATTGACGAGCACCGACGTCCTGCTGGACCAGACGCGGCGGATGCTCCGCGACGCCAAGACGCGGCGGCTGGCCGCTGAGTTCGCCGCCCAGTGGCTGCATATCTACGATTTCGACCAGCACGACGAAAAGAGCGAGCGGCACTTTCCAGAGTTCGCCGGCTTGCGAAGTGCGATGTACGAAGAGTCGCTTCAATTCTTTACCGACCTGTTTCAGCACGACGGCTCCGTGTTGAGCATTCTGGACGCCGACTACACGTTCTTGAATGACGCGCTGGCCAGGTACTACGGCGTGCCCGGCGTCGAAGGAGCCGACTGGCGGCGTGTCAACGACGTCCGGCGATACGGACGCGGCGGCATCCTGCGCAGGCCGCGATCCTGGCCAGGCAATCCGGCGCGTCGCGCACCAGCCCCATCCTGCGGGGCAACTGGTTAAGCGAAGTCGTGCTGGGCGAAAAGCTGCCGCGGCCTCCCAAAAACGTCCCCGTACTGGCCGAAGAGCCCCCCGCAGGGCTCACCGAACGGCAGCTCATCGAACGACATAGCACCGATCCGGCGTGTGCGAAGTGTCACGTCCGGATCGACCCATTGGGGTTTGCCCTGGAGAATTTCGACGCGGTGGGCCGTTTCCGCCAACAGGACGCGGCCGGCCTGACCATCGACTCAAAGACCCAGCTTCAAGACGGCACGCGGCTCGACGGGATCGACGGCTTGCGGGCCTACTTGCTCGGCAGCCGCCGCGACGATTTCCTGCGGCAGTTCAACCGCAAGCTGTTGGGCTACGCCCTGGGCCGGTCCGTACAGCTTTCTGATGAGCCGCTGCTGGACGAGTTGGGGACCGCGCTTAAAGAGAACGACTATCGTGTGACGGCGGCGATCGAAGCGATCGTCAGCAGCCCCCAGTTTCGCGACATTCGCGGACTGGAAATGCCCCCACAAGAAGAGAACAATGGCCGATAGGCTGACGTACTGCCGAAAGAACTCTCCACCAGAACCAAACCCACTCGATGGGAGTCGATCATGAAACGTCATCGGATTTCGCGACGGACCCTGCTGCGAGGCGTGGGCGTAAGCATGGCGCTGCCGTGGCTCGAATCGCTTCCCGTCTGGGGAGCCGAAACCGCGGCCGCCGGCGCAGCCAATTCCGCTCCTGTGCGCACCGCCGTGCTGTTTGCCGGCAACGGATTCCATTCGCGCGAGTGGTGGGTCGAAGGTTCGGGCGCCGCGATGAAACTAGGCAAGGTGCTCGACCCGTTGGCCGACTATCGCGAAAAGCTGCTCTTCGTGCGCGGGCTGTACAACGAGCAAGCCACGAAGGGAAACATCCACAGCTCGCAAACCGGCAACCTGCTGTCCGGGGCACCGATCGCCTCCGGCGGCGAGATCAGCTCGGGCACCAGCTTTGACCAGCTGCTGGCGCAAACCATCGGCCGCGCGACCAAGGTGCCCAGCTTGGTGCTGGGCTGCGAAAAGTCGAACCCGTCGGTGCATAAGAACTACTCGATGCTGTACAGTTCGCACATTTCGTGGAGCTCGCCGACGACGCCCACGCCGCTGGAAATCTATCCGGCGCTGGCCTTCGACCGGTTGTTCAAGGACGAAGTGCGGCGCGGCGACAAGAGCGTGCTTGACGCCGTGTTGTCCGACGCGCGCGACTTGCGGCTGCAGGTCAGTACGGCCGACCGGCGGAAACTGGACGAGTATCTCGACTCGGTGCGCGACGTCGAGCAGCGCATCGACGCCGCCGGCAAGCGGGGCGAGTTGCAAGGCTGGCGTCCGACGCTCGACAAGCCCGACATGCCGCGCCCGGCCGAGGGCATTCCGCAGGACATCTCCGAGCACATGCGGCTGATGAGCGATATCCTGGTGCTTGCCTTCCAGACCGACACCACGCGGATCGTGACGCTCAAGCTCAATAACGATCACTCGTCGCTGCGATTTCCGCACCTGGGTGTCGACTACATGATTCACCACTTGTTGTCGCATTCCGATACGGAGGACTGGCTGAAGGTGAACCGGTTCTTCATCGAGCAGCTGGCCTATATCGCCGGCCGGCTCGAGGCGATCCAGGAAGGGGAACGGACGGCGCTTGACAATTCGATGCTCATGTTCTGTTCCAGCATGATGACTGGCAACCACAACAACGACGAACTGCCGGTCGTGATCGTCGGCCGCGGCGGCGGACGCCTCCAGACCGGCCGGGTGGTGAATTACCGCGACCAGGCGAACCGGCAGATGTGCAGGCTGTTCATGTCGCTGATGGACAAGTCCGGCCTGCCGATGAAGTCCTTCGGCGACGCTACCGAACCGCTGGTGGAAGTGTAGCTGCCGGATCGGGCGGCCGCAGGGGAGGTCCGCGCATGAAGCCGCAATTCGCTCCGTCGTATCGACTGCGGATTCATGCGCTGCTCGTGTCCGTGTTTTACGCTTGCGCAAGTGCTTCGTCAGTGGCCCAGGACACGGGCGACGAATTCTTCGAGCAGCGCGTGCGGCCCATCCTGGTCGAACGCTGCTACAAGTGTCATAGCGGTACCAAAACCAACGGCGGCCTATCGCTGGAAACGCGTAGCGGCTGGCAGAACGGAGGCGAAAGCGGTCCGGCGATTGTCCCCGGCAAGCCGGGCGAAAGCCTGCTGGTCGAAGCCATCCGCTACGAGTCGCTCGAAATGCCGCCGCCGGATCAAGGCGGCAAGTTAAGTGACGACGAGATCGCCGTGTTCACGCGTTGGGTCGAAATCGGCGCGCCCGACCCGCGCGTGGCGGCCGCCAAGCTGGGCGGCATGACGCGGGCAGAGGCCGAATCCTGGTGGGCGTTTCAGCCGCTTCCCGCGGCGGAAGCGAATCCTTCGCCGCGGAAGATCGACGCCTTTGTCGATACGGCGCTAGCCACTGCGTCGCTACAGCCCAATCCGCCGGCCGACAAGCGAACGCTCATCCGCCGCGCGACTTATGACCTCACGGGCTTGCCGCCCACACCCGAGGAGGTCGACGCATTTCTACAGGATGACGGGGCGGATTCATACAGCCGGCTCGTTGACCGCCTGCTGGCATCGCCGCAATACGGTGTGCAGTGGGGACGACACTGGCTCGACGTGGTGCGCTACGCCGACACGGCCGGCGAAAACACCGATCGCCCGCTGCCCCATGCCTGGCGCTATCGCAATTGGGTTTTCGATGCGCTGAATCGCGACCTGCCGTTCGACGAATTCGTTCGCCTGCAAATCGCCGGAGACCTGGAACCGGCCGATGGCTCCCAATCTTCGCGGAACGAAGGGATTGTCGCCACCGGCTACCTGGCGATCGCTCGCCGCTTCGGGCACGACATTGACAAAGACATTCACCTGATGCACGAGGACGTGATCGGCAATCTCGGCAAGACCTTCCTGGGGCTCACCATCGGCTGCGCCCGTTGCCACGACCACAAGTACGACCCGATCACGACCGCCGACTATTACGCCTTGTATGGCATCTTCGACAGCACGCGGTTTTCCTTTCCGGGCTGCGAGCCCAAGGGCCAGCCGCGCGACCTGGTGCCGTTGATGTCGCCGTCGGAAATCGAAGCGTTGAAGGCTCCGTGGCGCGAACAGCTTGCCGCCCGCGAGGCCGAACAACAGCGACGCGAACGAATCGCCTCGCGCGACCGGCTCAAGGAACTGGCGGCGGCAAGCTGCGAGGTGCTGGCGACCGGCCGGGTGAATGAAGGCGCTTCAGTGCCCATCGCGGGCGAAGGGGGCGAGACGTTACAACTGGCGCGTGCGCCAAGGCGAGGTCCTGCAGCTTTCGGTTTCGCCCAACGGCAATCACGGCGCTGACAGCACGCTCGTGGAATTCTCGATCGAGCAGGTTGACGACACAAGCGGCGGCCCGCGTCGACGCTGGAGCGTTTCCGACCTGGTCGGCCAACTGACCCGGGGCAATCCCGCGGTGGACGACGACGCCCGGTGGTGCTTTCTCGACGTGTCGGACGGCCCGGCGTTCCTCAACGAGAAGAAGGAGGCGGTCGATGGCCACGCGACGCTGAAGGCCTGGAGCCTGGGCGATACGCCGTCGGTCTTCGTGAACTCCTCGGATGAACCGCTGAGCGTGTGGACGAGTCTGCCGGCCCGGTCTTTCTTCGTCCACCCCGGTCCCAATCGTCCGGTGGCCGTGGCTTGGATCTGCCCGCACGACGGGGAGTTTCAGGTGGTCGGTCGCGTGGCCGACGCGCATCCGGCCGGCGGCGACGGCGTGTCGTTTGCACTAACCCGACTCGCCAGTGCCGAGTTTGGCGGCGCCTTGGCCGAAGTGGGCGCATGCTGGCCGCTCCGCTCCCCGAGGCGGGGCCCGAGCCGGTCGTGCCCGTGGCTTATGCCGTCGCGGAAGCCAGTCCGCACGACGTCCAGATGCATGAACGGGGCGATCCCGAAAAGCTCGGCGAACAGATCTCGCGGCATTGGCTGGCGGTGTTTGGCGGCCAAGCCGTGCCGGCCGACGCCGGGAGCGGCCGCGTGCAACTGGCCGATTGGATCGTGCGGAATCCACTGGCCGCCCGGGTCATGGTGAATCGCATCTGGCAGGGACATTTCGGCGCAGGGCTGGTGCCCACGCCCAACGACTTTGGTTCGCGCGGTCAGCGGCCCACGCACCCGGAATTGTTGGATTGGCTGGCAGCGCAGTTCGTCGCCAGCGGCTACAGCACAAAATCAATGCACCGGCTGATCATGCATTCGGCTGCCTATCGGCGGAGTAGCGCGCGTGTGAAACAGACGGTCGAGCGAGATCCGGACAATCGCCTGCTGGCGCGATTCAGCCGCCGTCGTCTCTCGGCCGAGGAAATCCGCGACAGCCTGCTCATGGCAGCCGCCGGGCTCGACCTGCAACCGGGCGAAGCGCACCCCTTTCCGCCGGAATCGAGTTGGGGCTTCACACAGCACGGTCCGTTCAACGCCGTCTACCCGACGAACAAGCGCAGCGCATTCTTGATGGTGCAGCGCCAACGGCGGCATCCGTTCTTGGCCCTCTTCGACGGGGCCGATCCGAATGACAGCACGCCGCGACGCGACGCGACCACGGTTCCCACACAGGCGTTGTATTTCCTCAACGATCCGTTCTTCCACCAGCAGGCCGACCGGTTTGCCGAGCGGATCATGGATCGGCCCGACGACGGCGCCCGCGTCCGCTTTGCCTATCGGGTGATTTTTCAGCGCGAACCCACGGCGGTCGAGGCGGACCGGGCTCGGCACTTCATCGACGCCTATCCGGCACCCGTCGCCGAGAAATGGGCCGGTTTGGCTCGCGTCCTGTTGGCAAGCAACGAGTTTCTCTACATCGATTGAACACTCTCGCCCGGGAGGACGAGACCATGCCCAGCAGCAACCCATCGCGAAGTAATCAGCAAGCATGGTCCGTGCAGCCCGCGTGCACGTGCCACCGCCGGGGCTTTCTGCGGTCCGCCGTGGCCGGGTCGCTGCTGTTGCCGGGCATCGTCGAGCAGCTTTTGGCCGACGAGGGAGATCCGCTGGCGGCGCGGCAGCCGCATTTTCCGGCCAAGGCCAAACAGGTGATCTTCCTGTTCATGACCGGCGGGGTATCGCACGTCGACACGTTCGACCCCAAGCCGGCCTTGGTGCGCGATCATGGCAAGGAAATCAAGGCCGACCATCCGGAGATCAAGGACCGCCCGGGCTACGAACGCATCTTTCTCAAGCGCCCGCAGTGGGAGTTCGCTCCCCACGGCCAATGCGGGACCGAGGTCAGCACGCTGTTTCCGCACCTGGCCGAACGGGTCGACGACATCGCGCTGATGCGCTCGATGCACACGTCGCACTCGAATCACTACAACGCCACGCTGGGGATGCACACCGGGTCGTTCGCCTTTTCGCGCCCCAGCATCGGCTCCTGGGTCAGTTATGGGCTCGGCTCGTTGAACCGCAACCTGCCGGGCTTCGTGGTGATCGCCCCGCAGCAGACCTACGCCGGCACGCAGGTGTATGCCAGCGATTTCCTGCCCGGCGCGCACCAGGGAACTCTGGTCGTGCCCGGCGCTGAGCCGGTGGCGAACGTCACGCCCCGGATTTCCCGGGAGCGGCAGGAACTGGAGCTGGCGGCACTCGGCGAAATCAACGAGGCACATGCCGCCAGTCACGGTGCCGATCCGCTGTTGACCGCCCGGCTGCGGTCGTTCGAGACGGCCTTTGGCATGCAGATGGCCGTGCCCGAGGCGTTTGACCTCGCCCAGGAGAACGACGCCACGCTTGGCAGCTATGGCCTCGAGCGCGGCCAGACCACAGGATTCGGCTGGCAGTGCCTGGTGGCGCGGCGGCTCGTCGAGCGCGGCGTCCGGTTCGTCGAGCTGATCGACACCGGTTCGTCGAACAACTGGGACGCCCACGGCGACATGCTCACGCACGTGCCGCTGGCCAAGAACGTCGATCAGCCGATCGCCGCCCTGCTCATGGATCTGAAACAGCGCGGCATGCTGGACGACACGCTGGTCGTCTGGACCACCGAGTTCGGCCGCACTCCGTTTAACAACTCGGCCGACGCCAAGGGACGCGAGCACCATCCCTGGGCCTTCAGCTCCTGGCTGGCCGGCGCCGGCGTGCGGCGCGGCACCACCTACGGCCAATCAGACGAACACGGCCTGCGGGCAGTGGTGAACCCCGTTCACGTCCACGATTTTCACGCCACGATCCTCCGCCTGATGGGTTTTGACCACGAGCAGCTCACCTTCCGCCACGCCGGCCGCGACTACCGGCTGACCGACGTGGAAGGGCACGTCGTCCATGAGCTGCTGGCGTGAGCGTCATTCGCAGGAATAGTCACAGCGAGCCGCACGGCCGCCGGATGCCCGTTGAACTGGTCGCGATAGGGGAAATCGAATTCCTTGTCGACGGATTCGGCATATCTCTCGCCGGCAACCTTGGCCAACTGGCGGAGGGCCAATTCATAGTGCGTGGTGAACACAACCATCGGACGGAATGCGCCGGTCGAGGGAAAGACCAGCCCTTCGGCGTAGAGACGCATTTTGGCCAGCCGCCGCACATGGGCCTCGTGCGCTGTCGCGTTTGCTTCCCAGCGGCACTTCCAGATCCGCTTCGAGGGCCTCGTGAAATGCCTGGATCACGTCGATCTCCAGAACCGTGCTGGCTTCATACATTGCAATCGCTACATCAGCTTTCGCCGCGGCTTGATTCGTCTGATGCTTGCGATATCCCCAATGCAAGCCGAAGGCGACGACGGCCGCCGCGATCATCAACGTCGCGAGGCTGAACTGAAGCCAACGGGGTTTCGCTGCCGGATTGCTCATGCGCGCATTATACAGCGGCAATGCTCGCGGCCGCTTGGCTCATTCCCCGCCGATGTGCACCCCTCTTCGGCCACTGACCGCTTCATGAAGAACACCAGCCCGACCAGGCAGAAGGCGATCACCGCGGCCACCCAGAAGATGTCGAGATACGACAGCGCCGCCGATTGTTGCCGGCGCAGGTCTTCGAGTGCCTGCAGGGCCATCTGTTGCGACATCGCCGTGTCACCGGTCTCGCGGTAGAAGAAGGCCTGTGCCCGCTCCATGTACGAGCCGACCGCCGGATCGAGCGGCGTGAGGTGCTCTCCCAACCGCAACGAATGAAATTGATCGCGGCGCTCTTGCAAGGTCTGGGCCATCGACGTGCCGACGCTTCCCCCTTCGTTCCGCAACAGAGCCAACAGGCCGACGGCCGCCCCGCGCAGCTCTTTGGGAATATAGATGAATGCCGCCACGTTCAGCGGCGCAAGACGAACCCCAATCCCGCGGCCAGCACGATGCGGGGCCAGATGACCAGCGAGGGACTGACTTGCAGGTTGATCTGCGACATCCAGTAGTTGCTCACTCCCACGATGGCCAGCCCGATGCCGATCAGCCACCGGGCGTCGTAGCGCCGGCCGAGCAGGGCCCCCACGATGACCATCACCAGGATCGAAGCCACGCCCGAGGGAGACATCACCAGGCCCGAATGGTAGGCGTCGTAACCGAGCAGCGACTGCAACAAGCCTGGCAGCGACGTCGACGCGCCATACAGCACGGCGAAGGCCAGGAAGATGATGACGCAGGACATCAGGTAGTTGCGCTCCCCCATCGGCTTGAAGCTGACGATGGGGTTGGCGATGCGCGTCTCTCGCCACACGAACCAGACGGCGGCCACGACCAGAGCCAACGCCAGCAGTTGCACGCGCAGAACGGATCGCCAAGCCAGTCCCATTGCTGCCCCTTGCTGAGCAGCACTTCCCAGCACGAAATGGCCAGCGCCAGCAGCCCCAGGCCGATCATGTCGAAGTTCAGCGGCCGCTTGCGCAGCTCGGCCCGTTCGCGCTTCAAGTACTCCGGATCGTCGACCAGGAAGTACGAGGCCGCCAGCGCCAGGCCGCCGACGGGAATATTGATGTAGAAGATCCAGCGCCAGTTGTAGTGGTCCGTCAGATAGCCGCCCAGCGTGGGGCCGATGATCGGGCCGAACAGGGCCGCCACGCCGAACATCGTCATCGCCGCGCCTTGCTTTTCCTGCGGAAAGATGTCGAGCAGGATCGCCTGGCTCGAGGGCTGCAGGCCGCCGCCCCCCAGCCCCTGCAGGACGCGGAACAGAATGATCTGCAGCAGGCTGGTGGCCATGCCGCACAGGGCCGAGCTGACCGTAAACAGCGCGATCGACAACAGGAAATAGTTGCGCCGCCCCAGGTGCGCCGACAACCAGCCGGAAATCGGCAGGATCGTGGCGTTAGCGGCCAGGTAGCTGGTGATGACCCAGTTGCTGTCCACCACCGAAGCCGACAATCCCCCGGCGATATAGCGCAGCGCCACCACGGCGATCGTCGTATCGAGCACTTCCATGAACGTCGGCACCACGACCGCCGCGGCCACCAGCCAGGGATTGACCCTCGGAACTGCCAGCGCGGGAGCCGATAGTGCCTGCGTGCTCATGCTTGCTCGTCACCGGGCGGCTTGCGGTTCGGCCGGGCTGGCCGCCGGACTTTCTCCGATGGGCGGCTGCAGGTAGTCCCCCGCGTGCGGACCGGTAGGCTTCTCGTAGATGTACACATAAGGCACCACCGACAGCCCGATGAACAGCGGAAACTTGTCCGGATCGTAATCGACCGGCTCGATGCGCACCGGCAAGCGCTGCACCACCTTGATGAAGTTGCCAGTGGCGTTTTCGGCCGGCAACAGCGACAGCGTCGAGCCGGTTCCCATGGTAAAGCCGGTGACGCGCCCGGTAAAAACCTGGCTCTTGCCGTACATGTCGACTTTCATTTCCACCCGCTGGCCGATCCGCAGGTAGTCGAGCTGCGTTTCCTTGAAATTGGCGTCGATCCAGATTTCCTTGACCGAGCGCACGGCCATCACGGTCTGGCCGGCCTGCACGTTGTTGCCGGGATTTACGTTGCGGCGGGTTACTACGCCGTCGATCGCGCTGTGCACGTCGCAATAGCTCAGATCGAGCTCGGCCTGGGCCAGGTCGCGTTTGGCTTCTTGGAGCTGCGCGTCAGCCTGCTTGACGGCCGGAGCCGTGCCCAAGATGTCGGTTCGAATCTGATCGAGGCGCTCCGTGGGAAACTTCGTCAAGAACTGCGCAGGTGTCGTTCCGACGTTCGGCAGTGGCAATCCGATTTCCGCGGCCGATTGAACCAAGTTTGCCAGCGCCGCACGCACCGAGGAGTACGTCTGCTCGAGGTCGGGCGGAACCGTGGCCAACGCGTCGTCATCGGTCGGCCGGTCCATCATTCCTAGCGCGGCGCGGGAAGCGTAGACGGCTTCCAGGGCTTCTTTCACTGCCGCCTGGTTGACGGTGACCGTCTGCCGGCGGACGTCGAGGTCTTCCTTACTCATCGCTCCGTTGGGAAACAGTTGCTCGCCGCGGCGCAGATTCGCCTCGGCCAGGGCCAGGCTGGCCTTGTGGCTCTGATAGGTCGCCACGTTTGCCCGCAATTCGGCGATCTGGCTGGCGACCTGCTCGATGGCCAGTTGCAGTTGCCACCGCTGCGCCTCGCACATGGCCTCGAGGCCGCGCACCTTTGCTTGCGCCGCCAGGAGGTTGGCCTGGGCCACTTCGACCGCGGCTCGCCGGATGGCCACCTGCACCTCGTACGGCTCCTTGTCGAGCTGGACCAGCAGGTCCCCCTGGCGGACGCGATTGTTGTCGTCGACCAGCACGCGCACCACGTGCCCGGCCACGCGGGGGGCCACAAACGTCACGTGGCCGTTAACGTAGGCGTCGTCGGTCGAAACGGTGCGCAGCGACAACCTCACCCAGGGAACGATGTAGTAGCCCGCGACCAGGACCACCGCCACGCCGGCCACGACCAGCAGCACGTTACGCAGCGGATGCGACTGCCGCGCACCTTCCGCGTCATCGGGCGACCTGGGCACCGAGAAATCCGCTTGTGGCGCGGTACGAGAGGCCGGCAGCGGCACGGGGGCTACGGTCTCTTTGCCGTCCGCCGCCGCTTCGCCCGCCGCCGCTTCGCCCGCCGCCGCTTCGCCCGCCCTTGACGACGCGGGAGTGGAATGCTGCGGGTTGTGGTCGTCTGTATCTGTCATGCCACATCACCATCCCATCCGCCATGGCAGTTATTTTCCATAAAATCGTGATTGCGACAAGCATTGCGTGGCTGGCTCAAATTGGCCGACGCCTGCTCTTGCAGAGTCGCGGGGCTTGACGCAAGCTGGAACTTAGACGCTGGGGACAAAACGTCGGGGGCTGCCCCCTCTCCGCAGATGTTTTGCCCCAGGGTCTTGGTCACCTCGCATCGATCGGAACAGGCTGTACTTCGTGAGACGAGTCATGCGCCGCCGGACGTTCATCTTATCCCTTGTGGTCCTCACGCTGATCGTTGCGGGCGCCGGGACACTTCGGGCCGACGAGCCGACGCTCGAGTCCATTCCGCTCGAGATTCCCCCGCTCAACACTGCCATCGACCTGGCGTTCCCCCTGCGGGCCGCCGTCCCCCTGCCTAAGGGCTGGCTCCCTGCCGCCGAGCTGAACCGCGTGGCGATCGTGGAAGCGGCCAAGACCCAGCGGCTAGTCCCCGCGCAGTTCGAGCCGGCCCTCACTTGGTCCGATGGATCGATCGCCGTGTTGCATGCCCCGTTCGCGGTCCATTGGGACGCCGGAGCCCCGCGAAAATACTGGCTCGTCCGGTCGCCGAACGCCGTCGCGCAGCCCCATGCCAAGGCTGCCGATGCCAAACTCCTCCGCGATCTCGTCACCGCCGGCCCCCTGCTGCTCGACACGCGAGACTTGGAGTTTCGCGCGAAGTGGGACGATCGCCTGGAGATCCAGGAAGAAGCGGGGGCGGCCGTCACGCGCGTCGAGGCCAGCGGCTGGTACCGTGCCAAACGAAGACACGTCTCGCCGCTGGCGGAGTTCTGGATCTCCGCCGAGCGATACGCCGATACTCCCGGGATCATCACGATCGACCTGGCCACGACGTTCGCCGATTTCGACAGCGCTGGCATCGTCAAACTCGGCTTCGAGATGCCCGAGCTCCCCGAGGGAACGCGGATTTTGACTCGCGGATTCGCAGCCAAGGCCCCCTTCCGGGTTGACCGCACCCAGAAGGGATTCACCGTCTGGCAGTGGCCCGGCGATGAAACGCCGTCGAACCGCGAGGACCTCTCGCTCAAGCGGCTGGCTGCCTTTGCCTGCTTTCGCGAATCGCCCGACGGAGTATTGTGGGAACGACTGCCGCCGGAGTACGTCGCGGCACTGCGACGCATCAACGAAATGGGCGAAAGTCACGAATGCCTTTGGAACTACGCGGCGGCGTCACGGTTAAGCGGCGTGTCGATGCATTGCCGCTTCGCCATCGTGCTACCCGACGACACTATGCCCGAGCCGGACGCGAACGAGGCCAGTATCCAGGAGGCGCTGTTCGAGCATACGCCGATCCCGCTCCCCTCCAACGCGCATATTGCGGCGACCGGATTGTTCGGCCCGATGGCCGCGCCGGGCGACGACTTCCCAGACATCGAGGCCACCATACGCGCGGGCCTTATCGGTCACATGGAAGCGCCCAGCAAGCGGTACGGCTACAAGGGCTGGCACATCTTTGGTTGCACATTTCACGAAGAGATGATGTCGTTGAACCGGCCCTGCTATCACCGCGTATGGAACAACAACCACTACGGACACACAGGCACTCTGTGGCAGGAAGTCTGCCGCGCGGGACTGCGCGATCGAGCCGAGATGCTCTACTGGGCGCGCACGGCGACCGACAGCCTGGCCAGCATTTCGCTCTGCCGTTACGATTCACAACGAGGATTCTATACCGGACGATTGACGCCTGAGGGCCAATTCCTGCACCGGCCCGGCGCTACCGTGGCCTGGCGCAACTGGGGTTCTTCATGCACTGCAAGGCGTTCCTGCCGTGGGGTGCGCGCACCTACGGCGATCGATGGAGCGACGCCGATGGCGGGCGCCGTGGCCATCTGGCCCATGCTCATGATTTGCTGTTTGCCTGGCTCTTCGACGGCGATCGCTGGTCACGACGCGGCTACGACCTCTGGCTCTCGCTCGTCGATTTTCCTACCGCCTTTCCCGCCAACGGCAAGGTAGGAGAGGCCCGACAGACCAACCAGACGCTTCAGGAGGCAATCTGGGCCTATCGCTACTCGCGCCGCGCCGACATCGTGCCGGCTATCCGCGGCATGGCCGATTGGCTCACCAGCGTTCCGCTGGTCGAACAGAAGGACGCGCCCCTCTGGGCCCCGGCCTGGCCGGCGGAGACCCTGGAACTGTGCCAGGAGGATCCGGCCCTCGATCCCGACGGCTCGCGGCAAGCTCGGCTCAAACAATGGATCATCGACGGCGCCGAGCAGGCCGGCCAGCAAGTCTGGTTTTCGTGGACGATGGCCCTGTGCGCAAAAGCTTGCGAACTAACGGGCGACGCGAAGTACCTCGCTCGCCATGGCGCGACGATCGACCGCACGTGTAGCCGACTATATCGCGGCCATGACCGTTGGGCCGGCTACGGGCTCGCACCCCTGACCGGCGACTGCAACATGATTCGACAATGGCCTCGCTTCTTATGGGCGCTGCGGCAGGCCAAGATTGACAAACTCGAACCAGCCGCCGAGCCGGGGGAGTATCTCATCGCCCACACGCGCTTCAACAATGCCGGCGACATTGCGGCGCGCGGCACGGAGATTCTGATCGCCAAAGGGGAACCGGCGGCGCCCTTGCAGATCGAGACGATCGCCCGACACGCGGCATCACTGAGAGCACTCGATCCCTCCGGCAAAGTCCTGTGGGAAGAGCCGCGCATCGAGGAGCTACGCAAGAATCGGGTCCAGCGGCCCAGCAGTTGGGTCGTAAGCCGCATTTCCCGCGACCTCACGGGCCCGGCGGGCGTTTATCGGCTGAAAGTCGGCGCGCACTCGCTGGGACTGTTCCAAGGACTTGCCGGCGGACTGCCCGAGTGTCAGATACTGCAAAACGCGCGCATCGACAACTGGGACGAACGAGTCGCTTACGGCGTGCAAGTCACCAGCGGCTGGCTGGTGCGCACCGGTGGCGACGCACCGATCAAGCTGCGGTGGAAGGCGGACGGCGAACGCGACGGTTCGCACGTGCTGATCGAGTCCGAAGGAACGACGCACTGGGACCGCTGGCTGCCGGGGGGCGCAAGTGACGAGGTGGTGCTTGCCGGACCTGGCCCGTGGAAACTCGACGTCTTCGGCGAAGAGACCAGCTTGGCGACGGTCGCGATCGAAGCGTCGACCGCGCGCCCCTTGCTCTACGGGGCCAACCTCGCCGACCTCCGCAAGTTCGGCGGAAAATAACGCCCTGCCGAATCTACGACGGCTTGTCGACGATCACGGTTTCGCCGTCGAAGATTTCGGACATCGTGCCCAACACGACCTGCTCTTTGCCGTCGAACTTCTTCCACTCGCCGCCGACTTTTTTCTGCAAGACCTCGATCCAATCGTCCGTATGCACGCCGGTCTGGACGGCGACGCGGACGGCCTTGCCGTTTTCGTAGAAATAACAACATTCCTGGTTGCCTATTTCCGTCACCGTGGCATGCGGCAGCACCGTGGCATGTTTGCGGTCGAAGATCACCTCGCCGTAGGCGTACATCCCCGGCAACAGCCGCGCGTCGGGATTGTGCAAGTCGATCTCGGCCCGCAGCGTACGGCTTTTGAAGTTCAAGGCCCACGAAGAACGCGTTACTTCGCCCGGCAAATCGTCGTTTTGATACGCCGCGACCAGCACCGAGGCCCTGGTCACGGGGCGTGGATCGTTGTTGTTGCAATCGACCCGGCTGACGATGAAATTGGCGTCCTGCTCGGGAACGTCGACGTAGACGCGCACGACGTCGGTGCGGGCCACGACGTAGACGGGCGTCGCTTGCGCGGCCGATTGGTCGCTCGAGCGGGCTGACGCCGAAGGATCACCGGTGGCGGGCAACACAAAATCACCGGTATTGATGTTGCGCAGCACCACGATGCCGTCGTAGGGAGCCAACAGCTTCGTGTAGCCATACAGTGCTTCAACCCGCTTCAGGTCCGCCTCGGCCACCTTGAGCTTTGCCTTGGCCACCTCCACGTCAACCTTGGCCTTATCCAAATCGGCCGCCCGGGCCAGGCGATCGGCTTGGGCCGTTTGCACGGCAGCCTGGGCCGCGTCGCGACTGGCGATGCTGGCGTCCAATTGCCGGGTCGATTCGTCCAGGATCTGCTCGTCGAGCACGTCCTCTTGCACGAGCTTCGTTTCGCGGGCAACTTCCGACGTCCAGCGAACCACCAGCGCCTGGAACTTGCCGACGTTGGCCTTGGCTTCGACCACCCGCGCGTCGGCGGCCGACAAGTTGCCGTTCGCGACCTCGACCAGCTTCTTGGACTGGTCGACCAGCGCCCCGTCCATTTCGACTTGCGCCTTCTTCAGAGCAACCTCTTGGGCCAGCTCCGGAATAAACAGCGTGGCCAGCACCTGGTTCTTCTTGATCGGATCGCCGATGTCGACGTTCCACTCCAGCACGTAGGCCGGCAGCTTGGCGTAAATCGCCGTCTGTTCGTACGAATCGACAAACGACGGTTGCCCGATCGTGCGCTCCAGGTCGCGCACGCTCGGGTGCACGATCTGGACGTGCGGTTCGGTATTGATCGGCTGTTTGGCCGGCAGCGCCTTCGCGCCGCAGCCGCAGGCCAAGGGAACCAACAAGATCAGCAAGGGACCAACTGTTCGCATGCGTTGTCGTCCTCGGACTCTTTGGATTCGTTGTCGTGTGTCTCGTCCGGCGGATCGTAATAGGCGCTTTCCTTGTCGTCCGGATGCACCGAGAGCGAGTGGCGCCGCGAACCGCCCAACACCAGCGCAAACACCGCCGGCACGACCAACAGCGTGGCCAGCGTGGACATGATCAAGCCGCCAATCACGGCCCGGCCCAACGGGGCCTGCATCTGGCTGCCGGCCTCCAGGGCCAAAGACATCGGTACCATGCCGACCGTCATCGCGCAAGCGGTCATCAAAATCGGGCGCAAACGGTCTGCCGCGGCTCGCCGGGCGGCCTCGATCGGCAGCATGCCTCCCTTCCAGTGTTCGTTGGCGAACGTCACGAGCATGACGGAGTTGGACACCGACACGCCGATGCACATGATCGTGCCCATGAACGATTCCAGGTTCAGCGTCGTTCCCGTAAGAAACAGCATGATCACGACGCCGGCCAAGACGCACGGCACGGCGCTCACCGAGATCAAGGCCAGCCGCGGCGACTCGAAGTACGCCGTCAGCAGCAACAAGATCACGACCACCGCGATCGACAGGCCGATCGCCAGCGCCTTGAACATCTCCATCATCGGTTGCAACTGTCCGCGAATCATGACGCGCACGCCGCGGGGCGGCTTGCCGGCAGCCTTCACTGCGCGCGACACTTGCCGTGAAGCCGTGCCCATGTCTTCGCCTTCCACGTTGGCGTTGATGCTCAGGTACCGCTGCGAGGCCACGCGATCATACTCGCCCACCATCGTGCTCTCGCGTATGTCGGCCACGTCGCGGACCATCAGGTTCACCACGTTGTTGATCTGCTCGACCGGCAGCCGGGCCACCTGCTCGGCCGACGTCATCCGCTGCACCGGCACGAGCACTTCGACCTGGTAGTCGAAGCCCGTGGCCGGGTTCTTCCAGTAGTTCAGTGCAATAAAGCGGCTGGACGACGTGGCGACGATGGCCGAATTACCCACCTGCTCGACGGTGACTCCCGACAGCCCGGACTTCTCGCGGTCGATGTCGATCTCCACGGTCGGATAGTCGAGTGTCTGCTCGAACTCGACGTCGCGCAGGTACTTGTTTTCGCACATCTGTTCCTTGATGCGCTGAGCGTGCATGCGGGCCTCTTCCAGATCGGGGCTGGCCACGGCCACCTCGATGGGCGTGGGGGAACCGAAGCTCATCACTTCGCTGATGATGTCGCCGGGCTGGAAACCGAACATCGCCGAAGCGGCCCGCTGCCTGGCCACGTCGGGCAGCACGCCATAATCCTCCAGCACTTTGGCCAGCCACGGAATGACTTTGGCCGGCATGATCTTTCGCATCCGCTCGCGAAACGCCTCCAGATCGATCTTCGCGCCGTCGCGAAAACGAACGCGCAGCCAGCCGTCGTCCGGGCCGCGCATGAAAAGCACGATGTTGTTCATGCCGTAGTCCGGGGCGATCTGTCCGGCGTACCCGATCGAAACTTCGATGTTCTCGGCGCCGACCTCCTCCTCGATCAAGCGCAGGATTTTCACGCCCATCTCGCGGGTGATTTCGTAGTTGGTACCGCGCGGCGGCCGGTAGCGGAGGACGAACTCATTGGCGTTGATCTGCGGGAACAACTCGGTGCCGGTCCGCGTGCCCACCTGCCACAGAATCAGCCCGCAACCGGCGATGTATGCCGGCACGACGATCCAACGGTAATGCACGGTGAACCCGACCACGCGCTCGAAGGCCGCCTGAAACCGCGTAAAGAAACCGTCCGATTCCTCGCCTTGGCCCTGGCCGTGGTCCTTGAGAAGCCACACGCACACGATCGGCACCAGCGTGCTCGAAAGCAGGTACGACGAAATCATGGCAAAGCCCACCGCCATGGCCAGCGGCAAGAACAACGCCCGCATCGGGTCGACCATGATGAACGCGGGAATGAACACCGACAGGATGCAGAGCATCGCCAGCAACCGTGGCACGGCGGTCTGCATACTGCCGCGTTCGACGGCGCGGGAAAGCCTTTTGGTGCGCGCCCATCTGTACGTGGATGTTCTCGATCGACACGGTGGCCTCGTCCACGAGCATGCCGATCGCCAGTGCCATGCCGCCCAGCGACATAATGTTAATCGTGCCACCGGTGAGCCACTGTCCCAACAAGGAGCCGGTCAGGGCCAGCGGTATATTGAGTACCACGACAACCACGCTGCGCAGATCGCGCAGAAAGATCAGGATCATCAGCCCCGTGAGGCCGGCGCCGATCATCCCTTCGGTGGCCACGCTGTGGATGGCCGCCACGACTGTGGGCGACTCGTCGAAAGCGTAGCTGATCTTGATGTCTTCCGGCACGGCGTCGGCAAACACCGGCAGTGCCTTGTGGATGTCGCCCACGACGGTGAGCGTCGAAGCCGTGGGTTTTTTGATGATTGGCAAGAAGACGGACGTCTTGCCATTGACCAGCGCGCAACCGTAGTTGACGTCCGTTCCGTCGGTGATCGTGGCCACGTCGCGGATATAGACGTTGCGGCCCATGCGGAGCGGAATCTTGGCCATTTCCTGGATGTTGTCCACCAGGGCGTTGGACGGCACCATGGGCATCTGGTCGCGGATGTACACGTTGCCCGCCGGAATGATGACGTTGCCGCTCATCAATGCATTGACCACGTCCTGCGGCGTCAGGTTGTACGACTGCAGCTTCTGCGGGTCGACGTTCACCAGGATCGAGCGCATGTTCGGCCCGAATGGCGAAACCGCCACGGTTCCCGGAACGTATTGCTGCACGAGCGGCCGGATGATGTTCTGCGCGTAGTCGGCCACCAGCCCCAGCGGCGTCTTCTTGCTCTCTAGCACCAGGTAGCCAACCGGCACGCTCCCTTCGTCCATCCGCATGACCATCGGCGGCAACGTACCCGGCGGCATGCGCGACATGGCCCGATTGGCCATCGCCACCACGGCCGCCTCGGCCACGCCCATGTCCGTGCCCGGAAAGAACGACAGTTCCACCAGCGCCACCTGCTGGATGCTGCGCGACTCAATCTCGCTTACGCCGTCGACGTACTGAAACATCAACTCGAACTGGTTGACGATCAGCCCCTCCATTTGCGCGGGGCTCATGCCGCCGTACTGCAGAAAGACGTAGATCCGCGGCTCGTTGAGCGAGGGAAAGATCTCGATCTGCATGCGGCTCAGCGCCAGCGTGCCGCCACCGATCAGTCCCATCACCAGCGTGAGCGTGGTGATGGGGTGCTTCATTGCGAACCAGACAGGGTTCATAGCATCATGCGGCAAAGGGTGGGAGCGAACAGGGCGGGGTGCCGTAAGTCAATCCGGCTCCAAACCGTACGAGTTGTTTTGCAGACTGTCAATTTGGTAGCCCGTGGCAATCTAGTGGACCTGCATCGGTGCCTGCCGGAAATTCCGCCCGCAGCGGTCGTAGCAATTGGTGGAGCATTGCCGGGCCCGGGCCCGATACAGGTCGATAAGGCAGGCCTTGCCCGCGAGCATTTTTTGCCGCGAGCGTTCGACCTGAGGGGTGGGGAGTAATGACAGATGGACTCGGGGCACAAAGCCCCGGCAATGGCAGCACCGGCTGGTTGCGCAGTCTCCAGGCGCAATCAGTGCGCGCATTGATATTGTTTATGTGCGCGCTGGTAGCGGCGGATCAGGCCTATGGCCAACGCCGGTCGCCGGTCGTGCGCACCTCGGCCATCGAGCGACTGCCTCCAGTCACCCGCGAGCCGGAGTACGTCCCGACGCCATTGGCAGCGCCCACCCGGCCGGAAGCCGCCGTGCCTGAGTTCTCCATGCCCGGACCGACGCCGGTGCTGTCGGGACCCGAGTTAAGCCGCCCGGCGGTGCAGCCGAATTTGCTGCCGGTCGAAACGGAGCGGGCACTGCCGATCAACCTGGCGGCGGCGCTGCGGCTCTCGGACGCTCGGCCGCTGGTCGTGGCGGCCGCTCAAGCCCAAATTCAAATCGCCGCGGCGCAGCTCGAGAAGGCCGCCGTGCTGTGGTTGCCGAACGTCAACGGCGGTAGCGCCTACATCATGCACGCCGGCGGCAATCAAACCGTCAACGGAAGCCTGGTCACGAATAACACCAACTACCTCTATAGCGGCGGCAGCTTGGAAGTGCGCGTGGCATCGACCGACGCGATCTTCGAGCCGCTGGCGGCCCGGCAGGAACTGCGCGCACGACAAACCGCGCTGCAAGCGGCGAAGAACGAAGCCCTGCTCGCCACGGCCGAGGCCTATTTCGACGTGACGCAGGCCCGCGGCTCCTACGCCGCCATGATCGACGCCACGAACAAGGGCGCGACGCTGGTCAAACACATCGAATCGCTTTCCAAGGGATTGGCACCGCGCGATGAAATCTACCGCTCGCGGACGCTGCTGGCCGAGCTGGAGCAGGCCACGGCCCTGGCCAAACAACGCTGGCAAGTCTCCAGCGCCACGCTGACGCGGATTTTGCGGCTGAACCCGGAAACCGTCGTCGTCCCCCTCGAACCTGATTTTCTAAAGGTGACGTTGATTTCCTCCCGGGCAAACGTCGACGAGTTGATTCCCATCGGGCTGACGAACCGGCCCGAGTTGGCTTCGCATCAGGCCGTCGTGCAGGCGACGCTTGCGCGGCTCAAGCAGGAACGGATGCGGCCGCTGATTCCCAGCGTGTTGATCACCGGCAACGGCACGCCGGATTTCTATTTCCAAGGGGGCCTGTTCGGCACCGGCACGAACAGTCTCAACCAGTTTGCCGGACGTGCCGACGTCGCCGCCCAGCTAGTGTGGCGCGTCGAAAACCTGGGGTTCGGCAACCAGGCGCTGGTGCGCGAGCGGCGCGGCCAGATGCAGTTGGCCATGGTCGAGTTGTTCGAAGTGCAGGATCGCGTAGCCGCGGAGGTGACGCAAGCCAAAGCCGAGATTGACTCGGCCGCCTTCCGCGTGGGCCAGGCCGAAAAAGGAGTACGCGAGGGACTGGCCTCGTTTCAAGGCAACCTTCGTGGCCTCGGTCAAACGACTCGCTTCAACGACCTCTTGATACTGGTCAACCGGCCTCAGGAAGTCGTCGCATCGCTGCAACAATTAAAGCAGGCGTACCTAAACTATTTCGAGACGATCGCCGACTTCAACCGGCGCAGTTCCGCTTGTTTTACGCCCTCGGCTTTCCGGCCAAAATCCTGGCCTGCGAGCGGCCGCCCGAAGCGGTCGAGCCGGTCGACACCAGCCGCCCGCGTTACATGCCGGCCGTCCAGGCACCCCCGCCGTGCAGATGTCCGTGACCGCCATACGCTCAACTGCCGCTGCCTGGCTCGACGGTTCGGGCACGGCCCCGAAAGGAGCCCCCGGTCGTCGACAGCCGACATCTTGACGGGGGGTATGTCCCGCTATTTTTTCTTCCACGATTTCGAACAACAGGGCGAGGGACGCGGCGACCGATGCCAGAGGAGCGTTCACGTCGCTCGGCCCCGCCGGCTGGCCGCCGCGCCCAGTGAACGAACGCATGACGGGAGTCGCCGCCGCCGGCCGGCGTGGCGGCGTGGCGGGGAAATGAACGGCGCCGGAACCCCACGGCTCCGCCAGCCCGCCCGGGCGGCTCAACGCGCAACCGCGCGGGCGGTAAAGTTGGAGTCACCAACCAAATGGTAGGATTGGAGTGCGGGCAGATGGCCGACTCCAGGCACGTTGATTTCCAGGTCCCAACCAGGCCGGAACCGCTGGATCGAGTCGCCTGTTTCGGGCCACGAGCAAGGTGCCCTGGAAGAGCGTACGCATCGTGAATTCGAATCATCGAAAGAGTGCCCGCGTGCCACGCAATGGGCGCGGCAAAGCTCCGCCGTGGGCCAATCTGTCCGACGACGAGTTGCTGAAGTGGCGGATCTGCGATCTCGGTCTGGCCATCGAGGGCACGGTGCTCGAAGAGCGGATCGAGCGGCTCTACGAGGAGTTGGAATATCGGGCAATTCGGTTTCGGCCGCACTTTTGGCTGTCCGACGAATGGTTCTCTCCCGACGGCGTGCCGGGCATCGCGATTCCTTTTTTCCTGGCTCATCCGCGGCTGGCACGGTTGGAGCGCAAGCAGATGCTGGAAGTGGAAGGCGGCACGGAGGACTGGTGCCTGCGCATCCTGCGGCACGAGGCGGGTCACGCACTCGATACGGCGTATCGTCTACATCGCCGCAAGCAGTACCGCAAGCTGTTCGGCAGTTACACGGCGCCGTATCCCGAGCACTATCATCCCAAGCCATACAGCAAGAACTACGTGTTGCACCTGGAGCCATCGTACGCGCAGGCGCATCCGGCTGAGGACTTTGCCGAAACCTTCGCCGTGTGGCTCCGCCCGCGTTCGCCCTGGCGGGCCACGTATCACGGCTGGCCGGTGATCAAGAAGCTGGAATACGTGAGCGAGCTGATCGAGGAAATTCGCGGCGAGAAGCCGTCGGTCGTTTCGCGCGAGCACGTCGAGCCCGTCCGCAAGTTGCGCAAGACTC
The DNA here is from genome assembly GCA_963711515.1 of uncultured Planctomycetota bacterium. Classification (GTDB taxonomy): domain Bacteria; phylum Planctomycetota; class Planctomycetia; order Pirellulales; family PALSA-1355; genus CAVQEL01. The sequence continues at coordinate 48,248 of CAVQEL010000019.1, forward strand.
TGGGCGAACATTACTCGCAGCGCCGCGACCAGTACGGCATCAATCTGCCGAATCTATACGATCAGCATCTGCGGCGGCTGTTTTCCGACACGCCGGAGCTCGCCGAGTGCGCCCTCGGCCGCCTCGTTCTTGCGCCGAAATCGGGCCGAACTCCGCAAGACCGTGGCTCACTGGACCGGCGAATACCAGTACATTATTGACCAGGTGCTCGAAGAAATGATCGATCGGTGTGGAGAATTGAATCTCCGCCTCGACCGGCCCGTGGACCAGGCGCAACGGGATGCGCTGGTGCTGGTAACCGTGCAAACGATGAATTATCTGCACGGTGGGTATCATCGCGTGGCCCTGTGAACGGGGTGACCCTGTGACCAAGGCAAAGGCCAAGAAGAGCGAATTCAAGAAGCTGCGCGTCCTCGTTCTGATGCACGAGGACCTGGTTCCGCCAGAGAGCCTGGACGGCTATAGCGACAAGGAAATCCAGGAATGGAAGACCGAGTACGACGTTGTCACCACGCTCAAGGAGATGGGGCACGACGTCCGCCCGCTGGGCGTCTGGGATGATCTTGGCAAAATCCGCAAGGAAGTCGACGAATGGCAGCCGCACGTCGCCTTCAACCTGCTCGAAGAGTTTCACGGCGTTTCGGTCTACGACCAGCACGTCGTCAGCTACCTGGAGCTGCTGCGACAACCCTACACGGGCTGCAATCCCCGCGGGCTGTTGTTGGCGCACGATAAGGCATTGTCGAAGCAGATCCTGGCTTACCACCGCATTCACACGCCGCGGTTCGTCGTCTATCCGCTCAAGCGGATCGTGAAGCCCACCAAGCGGCTCAACTATCCGCTGGTGGTCAAGAGCGTCAGCGAGGAAGCCTCGTTGGGCATCTCGAAAGCTTCGATCGTCACCAGCGATGAAAAGCTGAAGGATCGCGTGGCCTTCGTCCACGAGCACGTGCAAAGCGACGCGCTGGTGGAGGAGTATATCGAGGGCCGCGAGCTGTACGTCGGCATCCTCGGTAATCAGCGCCTGCAAACGTTCCCGATCTGGGAACTCGAGTTCACCAAGCGCAGCGACAAAGACCCGCTGATTGCCACGGCCAAGGTTAAGTGGGATTACGACTACCAGAAGAAATTGGGGGTCGAGACGCACGCGGCCAAGGACCTGCCCGAAGGGGCCGAGAACGCGATCCTCAAACAATGCGTGCGCACCTACCGAGCGCTGTTTCTCACCGGCTACGCCCGTATCGATCTGCGACTGGGCGAAGACGGCCGGGCCTACGTGCTGGAAGCGAATCCTAACCCCAACCTGTCCTACGGCGAGGATTTTGCCGAATCGGGCGAAGCGGCCGGTCTGGAATACGCGGCCCTGCTACATCGCATTGTCACGCTCGGCCGTAGTTACAAGGCGGCTTGGCGAGCCTGAATGGCCGCCGGCAGGCTGCCACGGATCGCAACCGTGCCACCGCGATCGCGGTTTTGTGGCCTAAACAGTCTGTTGAAGAATTCGACAGGCTGCGTGATCGCATGGATGCGATCTCAAAACGGCGACGCAAGTCGTTGTTTTGCGAGCCGTGCGAAGCCGTGCTGCGCACTTGGCGAGGTTGAAAAACGCCACGAAGGCATTTTTCAGCAGACTGCTAAGTCATTTCCCACCCCCGAAAAGGCTGTATCGGAATACGCCGCGCGGCTGCACTTTTTGTCCGGCATTTGCTCGCCCGGTCCGAACGCATGGTAGATTTGCGCTGAACGGCAACACCGGGGCAGCATTCGTGCAAGATTTGGACGCGGCTACGATCCTGATCGTCGACCAGGACGCTGTCGATGCGCGGCGACGGCTCGAGAGCGCCGGGTACGACGTGGTCGTCGCTACGACCGCGACCGAGGCTCTTGTCCGTGCACGAACCGGCGGCATCGATCTGGCCGTCGTCAACTTCCATCTCGAAGAGTCGTTCACGGGCCTGGATCTCTTCGAACAGTTCACCTCAAGCGGCCTGGCCCTGCCGGTGATCATCGTCACCGGTCGCGGCGAAGAAGGCACGGTCATCAAGGCGCTGCGGGCGGGTGTCAGCGACTTCGTTTCCAAGTCGGCGGCCTATCTCGACTACCTGCCCGAGGCCGCCAGCCGCGCCATCCAGCAAGATCGCACCGAAAAGCGGCTCGCCGAGTCGGAGGCTCGCTTCATCTCCTTTATGGACAACAATCCGGGCTTGACCCACATCAAGGACGAGGAGGGAAGGTTTCTTTTCGCTAATCGGTTGTTGAAAGGGTTATTCCCGCAAATCGACACCTGGGAGGGAAAGACGGTTTTCGACATCGTGCCGGCCGATCTGGTGCAGCGCATTCTTGAGGACGATCTCACCGTTCTGCGCTCGGGCGAGACGACCGAGCGGCTCTACACGATGCAGCTTCCCGACGGCACGCCACGCTTTTGGCTCTCGTACTCCTTTCCGATTCACGATATTAACGGCCATCGCATTCTGGGGGGCGTGACGGTGGACGTCAGCGAAAGAATGCAGGCCGAAGAGGCGCTGCGTAGCTCGGAAGCGAAGTTTCGCTCCGTGAGCGAAGCGGCCACCGACGCAATCGTAGCGATCGACCAGTACGGGTGCGTGATTTCCTGGAACTCGGCCGCCGCGAGGATGTTCGGTTACACGGCGCGTGAAATGCTCGGACAATCTCTGGAGCGGATCGTTCCCCCCCGGTATCGCGAGGCTCAGAGCGCGGCGCTCTCGCGATTGCTCACGTACGGGGAAAAGGCCCTGAGCGAACATCCGAGGGAGCTATACGGGCTGCGCAGAGACGGCGCTGAGTTTCCCATCGAGATGTCCATCGGATCGTGGACCCAGGGAGGCGAGCTGTTCTTCAGCTCCGTCATCCGCGACCTGACGGAGCGCCGGCGTGCCGCCGAAGAGCTGCGCAAGCGCGATGAACAATTGCGGCATTCGCAGAAACTCGAAGCGCTGGGCACACTGGCCGGCGGCGTGGCCCACGAATTCAACAACCTGCTGCAGAGCATCCAGGGCTACACCAGCTACGCGATGGATGGCCTCGACCCAGACGATACGCGCCGGTGCGACCTGGAGTTGGTGCTGAAGGCCACCCAACGCGCGGCCATGCTCACGCGGCAGCTGCTGGGCTTCTCTCGCCGCGAAATGTTGCAGTATTCGGACCTCGATCCAAACCAAGTCGTGCGCGATGCCGCGCGCCTGCTACGGCCCTTGATCGGCGAGCACATTCAGCTCGAGCTGTCGCTGGACGAAAGCGTCGGCACCATCCACGCCGACGCAGCCCATTTGCAACAATTACTCATGAACTTGTGTGTCAATGCCCGCGACGCTATGCCTGACGGCGGACAATTGTTGATCAAGACCGAACCGGTCGTCCTCGATGACCAATCCGTGACTACGTATCCGAGCCTGGTGCCGGGGCGGTACCTGTTGCTGACGATCTCCGACAACGGTTGTGGTATGAGCAAAGACGTGTTGGAGCACGCCTTCGACCCGTTCTATACCACCAAAGACGTCGGTCAGGGGACCGGCCTGGGATTGTCCGCCGTCTATGGCGTCGTGACACAGCACAAGGGCACGGTTCGGGTGTACAGCGAGCCGGGCGTCGGCACGTCTGTCAAGGTGCTGCTGCCGGTCATCGAGGCGCCAGTCGAACGCGATGCTAAGGTGCAGGTCATGCCGCGGGCACGTCCCTGCGAAACGATTCTGGTGGCCGAGGACGAGCCGCTGGTTCGGGATCTGGTCATCCGCGCGCTGGAGTCGGCCGGCTATCAGACGATTCACGCCGACGACGGCGCTCAGCGCTGCGAGCCTTCGAGTCGCGACCTCACGAAATCTCACTGGCGGTCCTCGACGTGGTGATGCCCGGCCTGAATGGCCATGAGGTCTATCAGCGAATGCGGCTGTTGGACCCGCAGGTCAAAGTGATCTTTACCAGCGCCTACGACCTGGAAGCGGCACAGCTCGGGTTCGTCGCAGAACAGGGGCTACGGTTTGTGCAGAAGCCGTGTGAGCCGACTGCCTTGCTGCAAACCGTGCGCGACGTGTTGGATGGCGTAGAAACGCTGCCGGTCCCGGCCGCCGGGTAAGTCCCGTTTCGGCAGGCGAACAACTCCGAACAGCCCGTTGAAATTAGCCATCATGACTTATTTCAACCTCGCCAGGTGCGTAGCAAAGCTCCGCACGAAAGCGCAAAATAACGACTCACGTCGTCATTTTGAGATCGCATCCATGCGATCGCGCAGACCGTTGAATATTTCAACGGCCTACTAAGGCGCAACAAGAGCCGGCCGGGGACCTTGAGATAATTGATCACTTCGTTCAAAAACCGCCCGGCCGTGGCTCCGTCGACGATGCGATGATCGTAGGACAGGCTCAGCGGCATCATCAGCCGCACCTCGGTGCGGTCCCCCTCGGTCACCACGGGTAGTTTTCGCGACCGGCCCAACAGCAGCACGGCCACTTCAGGCGGATTGATGATCGGCGTGGAGTAGGTACCGCCCACGGCCCCCAGGTTGCTGATCGTGAAGGTTCCGCCCTTGAGATCTTCGAGCTTGAACTGGGCCTTGCGGGCCTTGTCCGCGGATTCGGTCAAGGCCTTGGCGATCGACGGGATGCTCATCCGGTCAACGTCGCGAATGACCGGCACAACGAGGCCGCGCTCGGTGTCGACGGCCACGCCGATGTTGACGTATTGCTTGTAGAGGATTTCCTGGCTGTCCATGTCCACCGAGGCATTGACCATCGGGTGCAGCCGCAGCGCCTGGGCACAGGCCTTCATCACGAAGGCCATCATCGTGAGTTTGATTTCCGTGCCGACGTAATCGGCCAGTCCGCCTTTGCGGATGCGCTCCAACTCGGTGATGTCCGCGTCGTCGAAGTTCGTGACGTGCGGAATCGTCGCGCTGGAGCGGGCCATGTTGTGGGCAATGGCCTTGCGAATGCCGGACATTTTTTGCCGACGCACCAGCCCCCAGGGGTCCTTTTCGTCCGTGCCCGAGGGAAGCGGGGCCGCCGGGGCCGCGGCGCGGGGCGTGGTGGCGGTTTCGCGCACGGCCGCTTTGACGTCGTCCTCGGTAATCCGTCCGTGTGGACCGCTGCCGGCAACAGTAAGCAGATCGACGCCCAACTCGCGAGCCAGCCGCCGGGTGGCGGGACCAGCCGGCGGGGTCTTGCCAGGGGGCGTGTGCGGGGCGGTACCGTCGGTTGCGGCCGTCTTCGAATTGGCGGCTGTCCGTGATTGAGGAACCTCGACCTTCGCCGCGATTTCCGCCTCGTCCGCGGCGGTCGGCTCCTCGGTTTGGGCGACCGAAGCAAGCTCCTCGGCGATCTCTTCGTCTTCGGTCTTGGCCTTTCGCTTAGGCTTTGCCGGTTTGGACTGGGTGGCTTTGGACTCGGCCGCTTGCGCTGGCTTTGGCTCAGCGGCCGGCTTCGCTGCCGGAGCTTTCACGGTCGCTGCGCCGTCGCCGCCTTCGAGCGTCAGCAGAGGATCGCCCACTTTGACCTTGGCGCCTTCTTGCACGTGCACCTTGGTAATGCGGCCGGCAATGGGGCAAGGGAGCTCGACCACGGCCTTGCCGGTTTCGATCTCCATGACGCTCTGGTCGGCCGTGACCTGGTCCCCTTCTTTCACAAACACCTTGACGATGTCACCTTCGTCGACGTTCTCGCCAAGATCGGGAACTTTGAAATCGGTCGCCATGAATCGCACGCTCCAGTTGCTCGCCTCATGCGGCGACGTTTCACTACGGGTTTGTTCAGCCCGTCAACAACGAAACCTGTGCCTCTACACTCCCGCGCTAAGCCCGCAGCGGGTCGATCTTCTCCGGATCGAGCCCCAATTCCTCGATGGCCGCTTGCACGGTCGCCGGCTCGACGCAGCAGCGCTTTGACAGTTGGTACAGCGCCGCCACGGTAATGCTTTCGCCGTCCACCTCGAAGTGGCGCCGCAAACTGGTGCGGTCTTCGCTGCGGCCGAAGCCGTCAGTGCCCAACGCAAGCAGACCGCCGGGTACAAACGGGCTGATCTGCTCGGCCAACGCCCGCACATAATCACTGGCACTGATGAACGGGCCTTCTTCGCCCGCGATCACCCGCGCCAGGTAGCTTTGTCGCGGCGGCTCCGTGGCGTGCATCATGTTCCAGCGCTGTACTTCGTGGGCATCGCGGGCCAACTCGGTGTAGCTGGTGACGCTCCACACGTTGGACGCGATCTTGTAACGGTCGGCCAGGATTTCCTGAGCCCGCAGCGCCTCGCGAAGGATCGCGCCGGAGCCGAATAATTGCACGCGCGGCCGGCCTTCGCCCGCGTCGGTGGACGCAAACTTGTAGATGCCGCGGATGATCCCCTCTTCGACTCCCGGGGGCATCTGCGGATGGCGATAGTTCTCGTTGTAGAGCGTGATGTAATAAATCGCGTCTTCGCCGTCTTCGTACATCCGCTTCATGCCGTCGAGCACAATGTGCGTCGTTTCATAGGCGAACGCGGGGTCGTAGGCCCGCACGGTCGGAAAAGCCAGAGCATTGAGCAGGCTCTGCCCGTCCTGATGTTGCAAACCCTCGCCGGCCAGCGTGGTGCGTCCGGCGGTGCCCCCCAACAGGAAGCCCTTGGCCCGGGAATCGCATGCGGCCCAAATCAAGTCGCCGATCCGCTGGAAGCCGAACATCGAATAATAGATAAACATCGGAATCATGTTGATTCCGTGCGAGGAATAGGCCGTGCCCGCGGCGATGAAGCTGGACATCGAGCCGGCCTCGGTGATCCCCTCTTCGAGGATCTGGCCGTCCTTCGCTTCGCGGTAGTAAGTGAGCATGCCGGCATCAACCGGTTCGTAGAGCTGGCCGGCGTGCGAATAAATGCCGCATTGGCGAAACAGACCTTCCATGCCGAACGTGCGCGACTCGTCGGGGACGATTGGCACGATAAACTTGCCGACCTTTTCGTCCTTCAGAAGCTTGGTTAGAAAGCCGACGAAGGCCATCGTCGTCGATGCTTCGCGATCGCCGCTCCCTTCGATAAAGTCGTGGTACTCGGCCACCCGCGGCATCTCGCTGGTGACCGGCCGGGTCTGCCGCGAAGGCAAGAACCCGCCCAGTGCTTCGCGGCGGGCCTTCAAGTAGCGAGTTTCCTCGCTGTCCTCCGGCGGCCGATAAAACGGCGCTTGGCTCACCTCCTCGTCCGAAATGGGAATGCCGAAGCGGCTGCGGAATTCGCGGAGCTCTTTTTCGCCAAGCTTCTTCTGCTGGTGCGTGACGTTGCGACCTTCGCCCCCTTCGCCCAACCCATAACCTTTGATCGTCTTGGCCAGGATCACGGTCGGCTTGCCCTGAAACTCGACGGCGGCCTTGAACGCTGAATACACCTTTTCCGGGTCGTGGCCGCCGCGGCGGAGCTTCTTCAGGTCTTCGTCCGACAGCGCGCGAACCATCTGCAGCAGCTCCGGGTATTTGCCGAAGAAGTGCTCGCGAATGTAGTCGCCGGGCATCACCGTGTACTTTTGGTATTCTCCGTCGACGACTTCGCCCATTCGCTTGACCAGCAGGCCATGTTTGTCCTTGGCCAACAGCGGATCCCAACTATCGCCCCATACGACTTTGATCACGTTCCAGCCGGCGCCGCGAAAGATGCCTTCCAGCTCCTGGATGATCTTGCCGTTGCCGCGCACCGGACCGTCGAGCCGCTGCAAGTTGCAGTTGATCACGAAGATCAGATTGTCGAGCTGCTCGCGCCCGGCCAGCGTGATGGCCCCCAGCGACTCGGGCTCGTCCGTTTCACCGTCCCCCAAGAAGGCCCACACGTGCCGGCCCGAGGTATCGAGAATTCCGCGGTCGTGCAAGTACTTGCTGAAGCGGGCCTGATAAATGGCCATGATCGGCCCCAGCCCCATCGACACCGTGGGGAACTCCCAGAAGTTGGGCATCAGCCAGGGGTGCGGATAGCTCGACAGGCCCCCCTCCTTGGCCAGTTCCTGGCGGAAGTTGACCAGGTGCTCTTCGTCGATGCGTCCCTCGAGAAACGCGCGGGCATACATGCCCGGCGCGGCGTGCCCCTGGAAGTAAATCTGATCGCCCGAGTAATCGTCCCCTTTGCCCTTGAAGAAGTGGTTGAAACCTACTTCATAGAGCGTGGCCGCCGAAGCGAACGTCGAGATGTGACCGCCGATGCCATCGTGGGCCTTGTTGGCCCGAGTGACCATGGCCATCGCATTCCAACGGATGATGCTCTTGATACGGCGTTCGAGCTCCCGATTGCCTGGATAAGGGGGCTGCTTGTCGGCCGGAATGGTGTTGATGTAAGGGGTCGTGGCCGTGAACGGCAACTCGACCCCCTCGCGATGGGCCGCCTCGCTCAATTCACCCAGCAGAAAGCTGACCCGCTCGGGCCCCTGGTTTTCCAGCACGCTGCGGAGCGATTCGAGCCATTCGGCCGTTTCCAGCGGATCGGGGTCCGCGTGCGAAGGAAGCGCGTCAACTTGCGACATGGCCAGGCTCCATTGGCACGTGGGAAAGGCTAATTCACGATATTCTTATCATCCAGCGCCTCCGCCGGGGCGAGGGGGTCGACAGCGAGCACGCCGGCAACTGCGGATGGTGGTAAATACCAACCGGCTGAATTATCCCCCGCTAGGCGGTTTTGGTAAAGGGGCTGTAAGTCCATACGGCATAGCCCTTTTGTGGGCTACAAGATGACAATTTCTTATGCTTTGTGCGCCGCTCGCGGTTTGTATATCTCGGTCGCGGTCCCCAGGAACACATCGGCGGCATTGCCCAGCGTTTCGCTCAAGGTCGGATGCGGGTGGATCGTTTCGGCCATATCGCGGGCCGTGGCCCCCATCTCGATCGCCATCACGGCTTCAGTCAGGATGTCGCCGGCGCTGACGCCCACGATGCCGATGCCCAAAATCCGTTCGCTGCCCGGATCAATAAGCAACTTGGTAAATCCTTCGGTGCGTCCCAAGGCCAGCGCACGGCCGCTGGCGGCCCAGGGGTAGCGGGCCACCTCAACTTCGATGTTTTGGGCTCTGGCCTCCTCTTCGGTCAGCCCGGCCCAGGCTATTTCCGGATCGGTAAACACGATGGCCGGGATCGCCAGGGGCGTGAACGCAGCCGGCTCGCCCAGCAGTGCCTCGACGGCCACCTTTCCCTGGTGCATCGCCTTGTGGGCGAGCATCGGTTCGCCGGCCACATCGCCGATGGCCGAAATGTGCTCGTCGGCCGTGCGCTGCCGATCGTCGGCGACGACGAATCCCTTTTCGTCGATCTCGACGTCCGTGTTCTCCAACCCTAGTCCCGCGCTATTCGGCCGCCGCCCGACGGACACCAGCACGCGGCTGAACGACTCGGTACGGCTGCCGTTTTCGTCCTCGAATGTCACGTTCACCGCGTCCTGACCTTCGGCCAACGACGCGACCTTGGTATTGAGATAGATGCCGGCAAAGATCTTCTTCAGCCGGTCCTGAAGCGGTTTCACCAGGTCGCGATCGGCCGTCGGAAGCAGAGTGGGTGTCAACTCGACCACCGAAACCTTCGTGCCCAGCTCGGCGTAAACGGTCCCCAGCTCCAGGCCGATGTAGCCGCCGCCGATCACCAGCAGACTGTCCGGCATCTCGGGCAACGCCAGCGCCCCGGTCGAGTCCATCACCCGATCGGTCTTCAAGCGAAAGGCCCCGGGCATGGCCGGAATCGAACCGCTGGCCAGGATGCAATGCTCGAACGTCAGCCGGTTATCCGGCCCAACACCATCGCCTTCGAGCTGGAGCGTTTGCGAATCGAGAAACGTGGCCCGCGCGTGGATCACTTGCACTTTGCGCCGTTTGGCCAGTTGCGCCAGCCCGGCCGATAGCGTGTCGATCACCTTTTCCTTGCGGGCCCGCAAAGCGTCGACGTTCACGGCGGGAGACTGAAACTCGACTCCCCATTCGTGCATTTCGCGTGATTCGGCGACCACGCGCGCTACGTGCAGCAATGCCTTGGAGGGGATGCAGCCGTGCAACAGACAGGTGCCCCCCAGCCGCGGCGCGGCTTCGATCATCGTGACCCGCATCCCCAGATCGGCGGCCATGAATGCCGCCGAATACCCGCCCGGCCCGCCCCCCAGCACTACCAGTTGAGTCTCCATGGCATTGGCTCCATCGATACGTCTTGCGGCTTTCTCACCCGGCAATTCTACGCGACCGTGGAAGCGGCGGTCGGATGGCGGCAAGCCAGATACGCCATCATAGCGGGCAAGCGGCCGGGCATGAAGTCACGTTTTGCATGCGCGGCCGTGCCGTGCACTGATTGCTAAACGTGCTTGGCGCCACCGCGGACGGTCACGCGCCCGTTGGGCCTGGCGAGCGGAACCCTGCGCGGGTTATTTCGCGCGCTGCTTTTGGAAATCTAACATCAAATCTCGCAGCGCTTGCACACCCTCTTTAGGCATCGCGTTGTAGATGCTGGCCCGGATTCCGCCCACGCTGCGATGCCCCTTCAAGTCGACCAGGTTGCGCTCCTTGGCAGCCTTGAGAAACTCGGCTTCCAGCTCGTCGCTCGGCAACCGCCAGGTGACGTTCATCATCGAGCGGCTGTCGGACCGGGCATGGCCGCGATAATAATCGGGATGAGCATCGAGCACGTCGTACAGCAATTTCGCTTTCTCGCGGTTGCGCTCCGCCATGTTCACCAAGCCTCCCACGTCTTGCTTCAACCAGCGGCCGATGAGCATCAAAACGTAGATGCCGAACACCGGCGGGGTGTTATAGCGCGAGCCGTTTTCAGCCTGCAGCCGATAGTCGAGCATCGGCGGTAAATTCTGCGGAGTGTGCGCGCAGCAGCTCGTCCCGAATGATCACCACCGTCACGCCGGCAATGCCCGCGTTCTTCTGGCGCAGGCGTAGATCAGCCCGTAGCGGCCGACGTCGATCGGCCGCGAAAGGAAGTCCGACGACGCGTCACAGACTAGCGGAGCAGGGCCGAAGTCGGGATCGCCGGGGAACTCGACGCCTTGGATCGTCTCGTTGGAAGTGAAGTGGACGTAGGCGGCGCCCTCGCTGAGCTTCACCTCGCCCGCGGCGGGCAGATGCGAGTAATTGTCCGCCTTCCCGTCCCAAGCGGTATGGGACGTGCCGGTGCGCTGCGCTTCGGCAAAGGCCTTCTTCCCCCATGAGCCGGTCAGCACGTAATCGGCCGTCCCCTTGCCGAGGAGATTCATGGGCACCATCGAAAACTGCAAGCTCGAACCGCCCTGCAAAAACAGGATGCTATAACCCTGCGGGATGCTCAACAGCTCGACCAACAGCGCACGAGCTTCCTCCAACACCGCTTCAAAGGCCTTGGAGCGGTGGCTGATCTCGAGAATCGACGAGCCGACGCCGGGCAACTCCCGCACAGCCGCTTGGGCTTCGGCCAGGACCTCCAGAGGCATCACCGCCGGACCGGCCGAAAAGTTGTAAACGCGCGTGGACATGAGTGGGAATCTCGCGTGGTGGTCCTGACTTCTTTGGCGACTAAACCGACGAATATCGCACGAGTGGGCCCGCTGGACAACGGCTCTTAGAGGGGGAAAAAGTCATCGACGTGCGCGGACCGCCACGGCCACGGCGTGTCCTGACACGGGTCGGCTGTGGTCGAGTGCTATACTTTCACGGTTCTATGGGTCACTGGAGGTGACTTGTAGCCGCAAGTCTGCGGGAGCGGGGCATGAAGATCGTCGTTACGGGTTCCTCGGGTCTGGTCGGCAGTCGGCTCGTGCCGACTTTGCGAATGCGGGGCGACGAGGTCGTCCGGCTCGTCCGCGATCGCTCCGAGGCTGGCGACGACGCGGCCTTTTGGGATCCAAAATCCGGCGAAATCGAGCCCCGGGCGCTCGTCGGCTGCGACGCGGCCGTCAACCTGGCCGGCGCCAGCATCGCCGCGGGTCGCTGGAGCGACAAGCGGAAGCGAGCGATTCACGACAGCCGCGTCGATGCGACAGCCACGCTGGCCACGGCCCTGGCCCGGTTAGAGCCTGCTCCAAAGGTGCTCGTCAATGCGTCGGCCATCGGGTATTACGGCTCGCGAGCGGACGAGTGGCTCGACGAATCGAGCACGACAGGCTCGGGGGATTTTCTCTCCGGCGTGTGCCGCGACTGGGAAGCGGCCACGCGACCGGCCTGCGAAGCCGGGGTGCGGGTCGTGCTGCGCGCGCTTCGGCGTGATTCTTAGCGGCGGCGGCGGCGCCTTGAAGCAGATGCTCCTGCCGTTCAAACTGGGGGCCGGCGGCAAGGTCGGCAGTGGTGCACAATACATGAGTTGGATCGCCTTGGACGATGTCGTCGGCGCGATTTTGCATTGCCTGCAAGCGACGGGGCTCGCTGGGCCGGTCAACGTCGTGGCGCCCGAGCCGGTGACGAACGTTGAGTTCACCCGGACCCTGGGACGTGCCTTGTCGCGGCCCACGATCCTGCCGATGCCGGACTTTGCCGTGCGGCTGGCGTTCGGACAAATGGGCGAAGAACTCTTGCTGGCCAGCCAGCGGGTCCGCCCCGATCGTTTGCTGAATGACGGTTTCGTGTTCCAATACGCCCAATTGGGGCCAGCCCTCAGGCACGTCTTGGAAAAATGACAAGACCGTTTGACGCGGTGCCGATACGCGGGGTGAAAAACATGCTTCGATGGTTGAACTTGACGTTGTGCCTCGTCGCTCTGGTGCTGGCGACGACCGTCGAAAGCGCCGAGTTGGAGTGGGTCGAAGTCACTGCCAAGGCCCCCTGGCAGCCGCGCGATTCGCAAGGCGAGGTCGTCTTTCACGATCAGATCTGGATCTTCGGCGGCTGGTTCGATTCGTTCCAGCCTGCTCCGCGCGACGTGTGGAGCTCGCCGGACGGCGAGCACTGGACCCTCGTGACGCCCCAAGCTCCCTGGCGGCACAGCGACCTGGCGATGAGCCTGGTGTTCGACGATCGCATGTGGTTCATGGGCGGCTGGTACAACGGTCGCATGCCGGGGCACGAAGCCGGCCACGAGGTCTGGTCGAGCAAAGACGGCAAACATTGGCAACAAGCCACGGCCGCGGCCCCCTGGAGTTCCCGGCTGGCGGCGGCTGTCGTGGTCTTCAAGAACAAGATGTGGCTTCTCGGCGGCACCGAGAACTACTACTTCGGAGACCAATCGAGCCTCAAGAACGACGTCTGGTCGAGCGCCGACGGCGAGCATTGGACGCTCGAGTGCGACGATGCGGGCTGGGCACCCCGGGCGTATCATCAGGCCGCCGTGCTGAACGGCAGGATCTACGTCTTTGGCGGCGGCAATTATGTGCCGACTTACGAAACGCAAGCCGACGTCTGGTCGAGTGCCGACGGCATCCACTGGGAAAAAGTAACCGATCGCGTCCCCTGGCACCCGCGCTTGTGGTTCTCGTCGGTCGTGTATCGCGATCGGATGTGGGTGATCGGCGGCTGGTCGAACAACCCATCAACGAACTGGGGGGATGTCTGGTATTCCGCCGACGGAAAGAATTGGCGGCAGTTGGAAACCAAGACGACCTGGAAGGAGCGTCACGAGCACTCTGCGTTCGTCTGGCAGGATAAGCTGTGGGTCGTCGGCGGTCATGCCCGGCCACTGTCGAGCGAAGTCTGGTCGCTCGAAGTCCCGCCCGACTATTTCGCCAACCAGTGACGCCGAGGACGCCGCATGAGCGAACCGGCGGACATCGACGCGAGTTTGCGCGTCCGGAGTGCCAACGACCGACCGGTGAACCCCGACGGCGAGTACGTCGTGTATTGGATGATCGCCGCGCGGCGGACGAAGTGGAATTTCGCCCTCGATCGGGCCGTGCATTGGGCCCGAGAACTAAGCAAGCCGCTGGTCGTGTTCGAGCCCCTGCGCAGCGGCTACTTGTGGGCCAGCGATCGACTGCACCGGTTCGTGGTCGAGGGCATGCTCGACAACCGTGCCGCGCTCGAATCGACGGGCGTCCTTTATTATCCATACGTCGAGCCGCACGAAGATGCCGACCACGGATTGCTCGCCGCCTTGGCTCGTCGGGCCAGCGTAGTCGTGACGGACGAGTTTCCGGCCTTCTTTCTGCCGCGGATGGTTGCCGCTGCCGCCCGGCGGTTGGACGTGAAAGTGGAGCTGGTCGATTCCAACGGACTGTTGCCGCTGCGGGCGACCGACCAGGTGTTCACAAGCGCCTATCAATTCCGCCGCTATTTGCAGCGCGAGTTGCCTGGGCATTTGGCGGTTCAGCCGAGATCGACGCACGTGCGACGGGGCTCGCTACCCGCGATGACGAGACTGCCGGCAGAAATTCGCCAACGCTGGCCGCCGGCCGCGCTGTGCGCTGTACTGACGAGGCAAGGCCTGGCCAGTCTACCGATCGACCATCGCGTCGGCCCCGCAGCATTTCGCGGAGGAGCCGTGGCGGCCGGAAAGACCTTGAAACGGTTTCTCGATCGGCGGCTGGGTCGTTATCTCACCGAGCGTAACGAGCCGGAAGCCGACGTTACCAGCGGTCTGTCGCCGTACTTGCACTTTGGCCACATTTCGGTGCACGAAGTCTTCGACAAATTGATGCGCCGCGAAGCCTGGTCGCCGGCGAAGCTGGCGGCCAGGGCGACCGGCAAGCGAGAAGCCTGGTGGGGCGCCAGCCCGGCGGCCGAAGCGTTTCTCGACGAACTGGTGACGTGGCGCGAACTTGGCTTTAACAGGTGCGCTCATTGCGACGATTATGACGAGTATGAGTCGCTCCCCGCGTGGGCTCGCAAAACCCTTGAAAAGCATGCCCGCGACCGGCGACGCCACGTCTACACGCTCGCGCAATTGGAGCGGGGCCAGACACACGATCGGCTGTGGAACGCGGCCCAAATGCAACTGGTGCGCGAAGGGCGGCTGCACAACTATCTGCGAATGTTATGGGGAAAAAAGATCCTCGAGTGGACACCATCGCCTCGCGAGGCACTGGCCGTCATGCTGGAACTGAACAACAAATACGCCCTCGACGGCCGCGACCCAAACTCCTACAGCGGCATCTTCTGGTGCTTGGGCCGCTACGACCGCCCCTGGGGCCCCGAGCGAAAGGTATTTGGCAAAGTCCGCTATCTGAGCTCCGATAATACGGCCCGCAAACTGTCCGTCGACCGCTACGTCGAAAAGTATGCGCCGTGAGCGAATCGGCACGGCGACGGGCGGAACCGCGTCGTTCCGCAGCGCGGTTTAGATGCCCCACGCGGTCCATGGGGCGAATTCGCCGGTTTGGTCATATTGGCCGCTTTTGATATGATAAAGGACAGCAGGTTGGCGCGCGGGACCGCGCACATGTGCGGCCGTTAGCTCGCGGCGCTGGCCTGACCTGCCCGTTGTCCCACCTATAAACGAATGCCCGCCACGGTGGCTTGAATTCGATATGCGTCCTCTTGGTTCCAATTGCGCCTGGCGTTGGCCGCCCTTGGCGGTTGGGCGCTCTGGCGTGCGCCGAGGAGACCACCGCGACGTCGGCCAGCCCGGATGCGGCGATGGCCGCGTTTCGGGAGGAAGTCGCCCCACTGTTCGGCAAATATTGTAGCGCGTGCCACGAGGGGGAGGAGCCGACCGGCGAGCTGCGTCTCGACGGCTACCTGAGCCGTGCCGATGTGGGCCGGGACCGCGAAGTGTGGGAAAAGATCGCCCGCAAGCTGCACGATCGCGAAATGCCTCCCGAGGACGAGCCGCAGCCGGACGGCGCCCAGCGCGACAAGCTGACCTCCTGGATCGACGACCAACTGGACCGGCACGGTTGCGGCCCGGGGCGCGATCCCGGCCGGGTTACGATTCGCCGGCTGAACCGCAACGAATACAACAACACGATTCGTGACCTGCTGGGGGTCGACTTTCGTCCGGCCGACGATTTCCCCTCCGACGACGTAGGCTACGGATTCGACAACATCGGCGACGTTTTGTCGATGCCTACGATTTTGCTGGAGAAGTACCTGGCCGCGGCCGAAGAGATCGCCGCCCGGGCGCTGGGGACCGAGCAAGTCAACCTGGTGACCGGCGAAATCATCGGCGGGCAGATCATCGACGACGGCGCTCGCATCGTCTCCAGCAGCGAGGTCGAGCTGCGCACCAAGGTCCACTTGCCCGGCGCGGGCAAGTATCTGCTGCGCGTCCGAGCCTGGGGCGACCAGGCCGGCGACGAGCCGGTGCGGATGGCCGTCTATCTCGATAAAGACCTGATCGGCCGCTTCGACGTGCACGCGACAGAGGCCGAGCCGCGGGTCTACGAAGGCCGGATCGATGCTCCTCGCGGCAAGCGCGCCGTTTCGATCGTCTTTGAAAACGACTACTACCAGCCGGATCAGCCGGGTCCCAACGATCGCAACCTGTATGTCAACAACCTCGAGCTGACGGGGCCCTATCCGGCGACCATGGAGCGGATCATCCCCCGCCAGCACACCCCCGAAGACAAGCTCACGCTGGCCCGCGAGATCATGCACGGCCTGATGGGCCGGGCCTTCCGCCGGCCGGTGCAGCCCGAGGAAGTCGACCGCGTGCTCGAGCTCGTCAAGATGGCCGACGGCGACGGGGCGAGCTTCAACTCCGCGATTGCCTTGGGCCTGCAGGCGATCCTTGTTTCGCCCCACTTCCTGTACCGCGTGGAACTCGATCCCGATCCGAACAACCCCGATGCGATTCGCACGCTCAACGACTTCGAGCTGGCCACGCGGCTGAGCTATTTTCTATGGAGCAGCATGCCGGACGACGAGCTGTTTGCGCTGGCCCGGCAGGGCGCGCTCCGTCAGGGGGACCATCTCGAGCAGCAGGTCCGGCGGATGCTGGCAGATCCCAAGGTCGAGGCACTGGTCGAGAACTTTGCCGGCCAGTGGTTGCAACTGCGCAACCTGGTCACGGCATCGCCCGATCTGGACAAGTTTCCCCAGTTCGATGAAAGTTTGCGGGCAGCAATGCGACAAGAGACGGAGTTGTTCTTCGCCGGCATTCTGCACGAGGACCGCAGCGTGCTGGAATTCATCGACGCCGACTACACGTTCGTCAATGAGCGGCTCGCCCGGCACTACGAGATTCCCGATGTCACGGGGGATGAATTTCGCAAGGTGCCGCTCGATCCGTCCCGCCGCGGTGGCGTGTTGACGCAGGCCAGCGTGCTGACGGTCACGTCAAATCCGACCCGCACTTCGCCGGTCAAGCGCGGCAAGTGGGTGCTGGAAAACCTGTTCGGCACGCCCCCTCCACCGCCACCGCCGAACGTGCCGGAATTGAAGGAAGGAGACGAGGCCGCACTGACCGGCTCGCTCCGCGAGCGGATGGAGCAGCACCGGGCGAAGGCCGCCTGCGCGATTTGTCACAACCGCATGGATCCGCTTGGCTTCGGACTGGAAAACTACGACGCGATCGGCGGCTGGCGGACCCAGGATGGGCCGTTCGAAATCGACGCTTCCGGCGAGTTGCCGGGTGGACAGAAGTTTGCTGGTCCCCAAGAATTAAAAGAGATCCTGAAGGGGCGCAAAGGCGATTTCCTCCGCTGCCTCGCCGAAAAGATGCTCACGTATGCCCTGGGACGCGGCGTGGAGTATAGTGACCGCTGCACGGTAAAAGACATTGTCGCGGCCGTCGAAGAGCACGATTACAGATTTTCGAGTTTGATTCTCGCGATCGTCCAGAGCGACGCCTTCCAGAAGCGGCGCGGCAAAAGGAGTGACCCATGACCAAGAGCTGGCAGATTTCCAGGCGAACCGTGCTGCGCGGCATCGGGACCGCCGTCGCACTGCCGCTGTTGGACGCCATGGCGCCCTTGGCTCTGGCCGGCGAACGCAAGACCGTGCCCACGCGGATGGCCTTCGTCTACGTCCCGAATGGCAAGCACATGCCCGACTGGACGCCCGAGGCCGAGGGAGCCGATTACGCGTTGCCGTGGATTATGGAACCGCTGGCCGGCGTTAAAGACCAGATGTTAGTACTCACCGGTCTGGCCCAGGATCATGCCCGGCCCCACGGCGACGGCGCCGGCGATCACGCCCGCGCTTTGGCAGCGTTTCTCACCGGAGCCCAGCCGCGCAAGACCCACGGCGCGGACATCAAGGTAGGCGTTTCGGTTGACCAGGTGGCTGCCCGCAAGGTCGGCCGACGGACCAGATTCCCCTCGCTCGAGCTGGGGTGCGATCGGGGGGCCCAGGCCGGCAATTGCGACTCGGGCTATAGTTGCTCCTATTCGACCAACATCTCCTGGCGCAGCGACACCACGCCGCAGGCCAAAGAGATCGACCCCCAGCTGGCCTTCGAGCGGCTGTTCACCGGCGGTGCCGATGGGGAACTGCGCTCGAAGCGCGAGAAGTATCGCCAGAGCGTCCTCGATTTCGTCCTCGAAGACGCGCGCGATCTGAAAGCCCGGCTCGGACAGAAAGATCAGCGCAAGCTCGACGAGTATCTCAGCAGTGTCCGCGAGTTGGAACGGCGGATCGGGCTGGCCGCAGGCGGCGACCAGACGCTTCCTGATTATCCCAAGCCCGAGGGGATTCCCAAGGATTACGGCGAGCACATCCGCTTGATGTACGACCTGTTGGCCCTGGCGTTTCAGGGTGATCTGACCCGCGTGGCCACGTTCGTCGTGGCGAACGAGGGGAGCAACCGCTCGTATCCGTTCATCGACGTGCCCGACGGGCATCACGACCTGTCGCACCATGGCGGCGACAAGGAGAAGCACGCCAAGATTCGCAAGATCAACCGCTTCCACGTCGAGCAGTTGGCGTATTTCCTCGAGAAACTACAGGGAATCAACGAAGGCGAACGGTCGCTGTTGGACAATTCGATGATTGTCTATGGCAGCGGCATCGGCGACGGCAATCGCCACAATCACGACGACCTGCCGATCCTGCTGGCCGGCCGCGGCGGCGACACGATCAACGCCGGTCGGCACGTGCGATTCGAAAAGGAAACGCCGCTCAACAACCTGTTCCTGTCGATGCTCGACCGCATGGACACCTCGATCGAAGAGCTGGGCGACAGCAGCGGCCGGCTGGAAAAGCTGTTATAAGGGAACGTCGTCACGCAACCCTCCGCTCGTTTTCCAGGGGGCGCGGTCGATTTCTAGTCGACCTGCAACGACCGGAGCTGCGGCAACGCTGATGTGCGGATCGCGCCCATACAGCATCGGAGTCGGATCCGCAGGCTACCATGGTAGGAATTCGGCGCGGGATTGCAACAATATCCTGCGGTTTCGCCGGCGCGGTCGCTTCGGCGCGCCATGTGCGTGGCTGGATGTGGTCGCTGAACTTGGCAGGCAGTCGGCGAACATGGTACGTTAACCTGGGACGACTGCGGCGGCCTTGCCGGCGCCCGTGGCGTCAAAACTACAAGTGGAACTTTCAACCAACAGGACCAGGCAATGGTGAAATCGGATCTCAACCGGCGTGATTTTCAGCGCCTGACGGCAGCCGCAGTCGGTGGATTGTTGGCCGGAACATCGCTGGGTGGGTCGGCCTTGGGAGCTGACGACGAAGCGCCCAAGAAGGATAAGAAAAAGAACCCCATCCTCGGTGAGCCGCACGTTTGTCGTGGCATCAACATGTGCAAGGGATTGGGCACCGACAAGAAAAACGCCTGCGCGGGACAGGGCACCTGCGCCACGGCCAAAGAGCACCTGTGCCATTTCAAGAACGAGTGCCGCGGGCAGGGTGGCTGCGGTGCCAAGCCGGGTGAGAACGAATGCAAAGAGAAGGGCGAGTGCGGCGTCCCCTTGTCGAGCGGTGCCTGGAAGAAAGCCCGCAAACGCTTCGAGGAGCTGATGAAAAAAGAAGGCAAGGAAGTGGGCCCCGCTCCGCCCAAGAAGGCTTAGGCGCCGGTGCCGTAAACTCGCAATCGGTCGAACGCGGCACGGGCGGTCCGTCCGCCCGTGCCCCTTTTTGTTTTGCCGCACAGGACCAACCGCATGACCGGGCATGCTCGATTAGGACATCCGAACCTTGGGCTGGGGGTCGGCCTGCGCAGCGTTCACTTTCCCTACATTCTGAAGAATGAACCAAACGTCGACTGGTTCGAGGTCATCTCCGAAAACTTCATGGACTCGGCCGGCCGCCCGCGCTACGTGCTCGACGCAATCGCCGAGCGCTATCCGACGGTCATGCACGGCGTCTCGCTATCAATTGGCAGCAGCGACCCGCTCAACTTCGACTACTTGCAGCGGCTCAAGCGGCTGGCTGACGAAATCAAGCCGCGCTGGATCTCCGATCACTTGTGCTGGACCGGAGTGATGGGGCTCAATGCCCACGATTTGCTGCCCATCCCGCTCAACGAGGAAACGCTCAGGCATGTGACCGAGCGGGTGCGCACGGTGCAGGACTTTCTGGAGCGGCCGCTGGTGCTCGAGAACCCCAGCACGTACGTAACCTTCGCCCGCTCGACGATGAGCGAGTGGGAGTTTCTCACGCGGCTGGCCGAAGCGACCGACTGTGGGCTGCTGTTGGACGTGAACAACGTGTACGTGTCAAGCGTGAATCACGATTTCGACCCGCGCGAGTACATCGAAAACGTGCCGCACGAGCGCGTCGTGCAGTTTCACTTGGCCGGTCATACCAACTGCCGCTCGCACATCATCGACACGCACGACGATCACGTGATCGACCCGGTCTGGGAGCTGTATCGGCTGGCTCACCGCTTGACCGGCGGCGCGTCGACACTCTTGGAATGGGACGCCCGGATTCCCGAGTTCCCAGTGGTGCACGCCGAAGTGCTCAAGGCCAGGCAATACATGGGTTCCCAGTTGCAGGCGCCGCAAGTCGCAGAGCCGGCTGCGACGGCGCCAATGGCGGAGTTGCATCGTTCGCCGGGCGTATCGAACCCCATTGCCTACATCGTGCCGGATATCCGATGAGTGCTCCCGAGCCGCGGCTGGATCAGATACAGCGCTGGATGCAATGCGTGATCATGCATCCCGGCGGCGTCAGTGAGGGAGTGGATTCGCCGCAGGCGCGCCAACACGTCGACATCACGCTGGGCGAGTTGGAGCAGACGATCGGCCGCTCCCGGGCCTTGTCGAGCGCCGATCGGCTCGAGATTTACGTCAACGCTTACCATGCGCGGTTGACGGAGTGCCTCGATGAAGAGTTTGCCGTGACCCGCTACGCGCTCGGCGAAGATCTGTTCGCCGCCGTTGCCTTCGGCTATTTGCAGCACTATCCCTCGCACAGCTACACGTTGGGCCGACTGGGCGCCCGATTTCCGGGCTACCTGGCCGAGTCGCGACTGCACGCCGCCGCCGCGCCCGAGGGAACCGGGCCGACGTGGCCCGACTTCGTGATCGAGCTGGCGACGCTCGAGCGCTCGCTGTATGAGGTCTTCGACGGACCGGGAACGGAGCAAAGCGGTACGCTCGCGGCGGCCGATCTGGGCTCGATGGCCCCCGAACAGTGGGCCACAGCGCGGTTGGTTGCAGCGCCGTGTCTCCGCCTGCACCAGTTCGAACACCCGGTGAGCGATTTCTGGGAGGACTGCACTGGCGGCGCCGAACCGGCCGCCTGCGAACCGCGCCGCGACTGGCTAGCCATCAATCGGCGCGACTATGTGGTGGAGCGACATGCTCTCTCGGGCGAGCAACACTCTTTACTGAGCGGCATGGTCGCGGGCCAGCCACTGGCAGCGGCCATTGAGCGGGCCGCCGCCGCGACACAAGATGCGGAAGCGTTCGAAACGCAATTAGGCGGCTGGTTTGCCGACTGGGCGGCGCACGGGTTCTTTGTGCGGATCGAAATCTCGGGCGACTAACTAATTGCGGCGGGATTTCAGTGTTGCGCCGGACTTCTGTTGGCGGATCCTCAGGCACGCACGTCGCATTCAGTTGGCGGTTCGTGAAACCACCGGCAGCGGCGAGCTTTGGCGAAATAGGAAAGTCAACGGTCTGGCGAAGCGATCGCGGTGTTAAGAGGTTAACGCGCCCAGTTTGATTGTGCCGGGAATAACTTTTCCGCGGACTCTCGAACTTGGCGGTAGCGCCCATACGGAGCCGCGCGAACAGAGATAGGAACAGGCCCGGCCGCAGCGATGGGGAAAGAAGCCCCCGCGGCCGACTCTTTGCGGACCGAGTACCGCGCGTCTTTTCAACGGCGCGTGACGTCTTGCCTTGTGTCTGCGCTGCCGATTCCCACACTCTGTCAGAGCGGCAAAAGGTTGGCGATTTTCCGGCATTTTTTGGTTATTTTGACTAGCGGGACTTGAATCAAGGAATCGTCTGTGCGCATATGGAGAGGTTGGCGTTCTCGGCCAGCATTGCTTTGGAACAGGCATTACTCCTTCGAATCACACCGCGACTTGCCTCGCCATATTTTGGCGCGCTTGTTTTGGCGCCCTTGGCCGAGTTACTCATGTGTTAATATAGGAAAATTGGGAAGTTTGGATTGTTTTAATTCGGCTTCTTAATCATAATCCTTAAGCGCGCGTCTTTCGGAATTTGCAGAGAATTAGGTCCGCAGAACTACCAGGAATGCGTCCATGGCGATCTGGCAGAGCTCCACGTCGCGGCGGCGGCCGACCCAGCGCCGACGTCGCAAGTCTTTCTTGGATCAAACGTTGCGGCCTGCGTCTAAACGCTCGTTGGCGATCGAGCCGTGCGAGGAACGGCTGCTGCTGGCCATCGACGGGCCGGACCTCTTGGCCGCCATCCCCGCCACCGGCACGGTGATCAATGACAACACGGTGCTCAAGATTGCGCCGACCCAGGTGCTGTTGCGGTTTGACGAAGCGATCGACCCCAACACGCTGAAGATCAACAACGTGCCGACGATCCTGTTCGGTCGCAGCAACAACGGCACGTTTGGCGATAACGATGACGTGGTGATCACGCCCGGCTATATCGGCGCCGGCGATCAGCCCAATGAAGTCATCGTGCGGTTCAATCAGGACCTGCCGGATGACCTGTATCAGATGATGATCGTCGGCTCCGGCGCCAACCCGTTGCGCGACACCAGCGGCCGCGCCTTTGAAGGGGGTCAGAACCTGATTCGACCGTTCGAGCTGGACCTGGCGCCGCAGGTGGTGGGCGTGGTGCCGCAGCCCGTCACGCGCGACGCGACGACTGGCGCACTGTCGACACCCAACGGCAACAAAATCTACGTCTATTTCAACGTCAACGATCCGCTCGACATGGCGTCGGCGCAGGACCCGTCGAACTACGAGTTGATTCGCACCGGCACTTCGGGGCCCACCGGCACCTCGGGGCCCACGACCACGTCGGCCGACGACACGATCATTCTACCGACAAGCGTCACCTACAGCGCCAGCAGCGGAAGGGCCGTGCTGACATTCGCGTCCGATTTGAGCCAAAATCCCGGCACTTACCGATTGCGCATCGGCAATAGCGAGCCGTTGCCCCTGGGGCCCACGACCCTTTCGCCCGGCACGGCCGGCGACACCTTCAGCACCGCTGCCACGTTGGGCACCGGCGGTAATCCCTTCTCGGCGACGCTGGGCACGCAAACCGTGGTGGTCAATGACAATATCACCAGCGTGCCGTTGCCCAGCAACATCGTGCTGCCCGGCACGCCCGGCGAGCCGGGAGACCGCAATCAGTCGGTCGAATACCACGTGGGGGGCGGGAGCAATAACGGCGATATCCAGGTGTTCCCCTACAACTTCCAGGCGTTTTACGGTGAACTGGACGGCCAACAGCTGACCAACCTGATCACCGATGCGCAGAAGGATCGCGTACGGGAAGTCTTCTCCTACTACTCGTATTACCTGGGAGTGGAGTTTGTCGAAACGCCCTCCTCGGGCATGACGATCGCCACCGGTGACCCCCGCGTGCTGAAGGGCACGACCAACGTTGGTGGCATAGCCGACGAAAACGACAGGAACGGCCTGGCCATCATGAATCTGTCGGTGAATTGGGGGTCCAGCGAGCCGCGCGGCGCCTACTTCGAGACGGCCATGCACGAGATCGGCCACTTGCTGGGCCTCGGGCACGACTACGAATCGCCGTCGGTCATGGGCACTGGCGTGCAGGACGGCGTCTTTCCCGGCGACCTGGACCTGATCTATGCCAACTACTTGTGGCCCTCGCTGGGCAACGACATCAACCTCTACAAGTTCAACCTCGGCAGCGACGGACAGCTCAACATCGAAACGATCGCCGAGCGATTGCAGTCGTTGGGAATCCAGTCGAACGCCAGCGCGCTGGACAGCGTTATCACGCTGTACGACTCAAGCCGGAACCTGATCGCCCGTAACGACGACTACTACGGCAACGACGCGTTCGTTCAAATGAATTTGAGCGCCGGCACGTACTACGTGGCGATCACGAGCACGGGCAATACGAACTTCGATCCCACCGTGCCCAACAGCGGAGCCGGCGGTACGACGCAGGGTGCGTATCAACTGCGGTTGACGTTTACGCCCACGCCCAGCGCGGCCAAAAGCATCGTCGACCAAACCGGCAACCGGCTGGACGGCGACCTGGACGGGCAGCCGGGCGGCGTCGACAACTTCTGGTTCAAGGTGGCCGCCACGGCCAATACGATCTACGTCGACAAAGCCGCCGCCGGGGGCACCGGCGCGCTGGGCTCGATCACGAATCCTTACCCGCGCATTTCCGATGCCCTGGCGGCAGCCGTCCCGGACGTGTCGGTCGTGCGTATCGTCGCCAACGGCGGCGCCGACGGTCAGATCGGCACGCCCGCCGACAACTTGTCGTACAACATCGGTTTCGACAGCTTGAATCATCCGCTCTCGGATGGATCAACGATGAACGTGCCGCGCGGCGTCACCGTCATGGTCGATCCGGGAACCATCATTAAGCTGCGCGGGGCCAACATCAATGTCGGCTCGACCCAGGAAACCGTCTCGCGAGCCGGCGGCGCGCTGCAAGTCCTGGGCACGACCGCCAAAGACAACATGGGCCGCGACATCGGCACGGTCTACATCACGTCCTACTACGACACGACGGTCGGCACGGACCCGGGCACGAACAAGATCGACAAGGCAAAAGGGGATTTTGGCGGCATCGTCTTCCGCGACGACTCGGACCAGGAGGGCACTCCCGGCACGGCCACCGCCAATTCTGCCGGCGGCGTGTTTCTCGACTACGTCAACCATGCCCGAATTAGTTATGGCGGCGGCTCGGTGCTGGAGGACGGGCAATCCCTCACGTTCGATCCCATTCACATGATCGTGGCACGGCCCACCATCACCTTCAACACGATCGTCAATAGCCAAGACGCGGCCATGTCGGCCAACGGCAATAGCTTCGAGGACACCGAGTTCCTCGGCGCCGGATATCAGGCCGACTACACGCGCATCGGACCCAAGATCTATGGCAACACGCTCTCCCAGAATTCGCTCAACGCGCTGTTCATCCGGGTGCCCACCAACAGCGACGGCGGCACGAACAACGCGACCGAAAAACTGACGGTTCAGGCACGCATCACCAGCACCGACATCGTGTACGTGTTGACCGAAACGATGACGTTGCAAGGCGATGCCGGCGGCTTCGTGCAACCGGGCAACAATTTGCTGGCCCGACCCGCCGCGCGACTGTTTATCGACCCGGGCGTGATCATGAAGATGGGGGGCGGGCGTTTCGAGACCGAGATCGGCGCCAACTTCGTCGCCGAGGGGACGGTCGATCGGCCCATCATCTTCACCTCCTGGTTCGACGATCGTTATGGCGCCGGCGGATCCTCCGACACGACGAATAACTCACTCAACGATTTGCCCGCTCCGGGAAACTGGGGCGGCCTGCTGTTCGGCCCCCTCTCGACCGGCAGCCTCGACTACGCGCTGGTGGCGTTCGCCGGTGGAGTCGTGTCGTTCGACGGCAACTTCAGCAGCATGGAGCCCGTCGAAATCAATCAGGCCAAGGTCCGCATCACCAACTCGACGTTCGACTACAACCAGTCCTCGGCGACGACGAGTCGCGGCGGACGTGGCGTGGCGGATCCCTCCACGATCTTTATTCTCGGCGCCCAGCCGGTCATCTTGAACAACGTCTTCCGCAACGGCGTCGGCGGCTCGGTGATTAGCGTCAACCTGAACGCGCTCAACTCCGACCTGGTCGATGATTGGGGGCGAAGCCGGGGACCGATCGGCTATGCGGGTTCGTATCCTACGAACCGCGGCCCGCTGATTCGCAACAATCTGGTAGGCAACAACTCGGTCAACGGTATGGTCGTACGCGGCGGAACGCTCACGACCGACGGCGTCTGGGACGACACCGACATCGTGCACATCTTGAACACCTCGATCACGATCGAAAACCAGCAATCGAACACCGGCACATTGCGGCTGCAGAGCAGCCCCACCGAAAGCCTGGTCGTGAAGCTGCTGGGAACGGATACGAACATCGTGGCCGGTGGCGAACTGTCGGACGCCGCCGAGCGGACCGGTGGCTCACTGCAAATCATCGGCACGCCGGGCCATCCCGTCGTGCTCACTTCGCTGAAAGACGACACGGTGGGCGCCGGTTTGACGCCCGACGGCCAACCCCAGAACGACACCTTGAACACCAAGGGCGTCGTCGATCCGGCGCCGCCCAATCTGGACCTGCAAGGTCCGATCCTGCTGGACACCACGGCCCGCGACGTCCATGGATCGAACTGGGCGTATGGCGATGGCTGGGACACGCTGGCGTACGAGATTCACTACATCATGGAGAACCAGCAGAATCCCGGCACGTCGCCGGGTTACCAACCCAACACGATCTTGTGCATCGGCTATGAAACCGACCCATTCACGGATGACCTCAATGGTGATCTCGGCATTCCGTATAGTGCCCAAGCGATCAAGTGGGCGGCCCAGAACGATGGAAATACTTACCAGGTTGTATTCGCCGACACGTCATCCGAAATCGGCAGCGCGAATTTCGAAGATTATCCGATGGTCTATATCCCATCCTTCGGCGGGTATTCCTCGTTGGACCCCCT
This sequence comes from uncultured Planctomycetota bacterium, assembly GCA_963711515.1. Lineage (GTDB taxonomy): Bacteria > Planctomycetota > Planctomycetia > Pirellulales > PALSA-1355 > CAVQEL01. The sequence continues at coordinate 75,111 of CAVQEL010000019.1, forward strand.
TCTCTCCCCTTTCCCCGGCTATCCGCTGCCGGACTTCCGAAGCATTACCTATAACGACACCAAGTGGTGGGGCGGCGTCGACGCGTTCATGTTGCAGACGCTCAACGACTCTCGCAAGCAAGATCTGCTCGACTACGTGAACAACAACGGCGGCGGCCTGCTCGTGATGGCGCAGGACGGAGCCCCCAGCCCGTACAATTTCCTGGTCGGCGCGGGCATGGCTAGTTTCTCGCTCGAGGCCAGCGGCGGCAACGCCGAGACGTTCACCGAGCAGTCGCCGCTGGACGCCCTGTTGGCCGCCCATCTGACGGACACCACGATCGGGTGGGGAACGACCTACGACACGACGTTCAAGGGCCCCAGCGGATTCAACCGCCTGCAAGCCTGGGCCGTCGATCCGGTCACCGGCGAAGCCATCATTCTGGGTCTCGCTCCCGGCGGTCAGGGAATCGGCCCCGCGCAGAACATCGTCCGCGGCGGCGATTGGGGAACGATTCGGCTCGATTCGCTGAGCAACGATCGCAACGTCGAGGTCGAGAACGAAACCGAACAAGCCTTCACGTCTGCCGGCGATACGAACAGCACGGCGTTGACCTCGGAGTACGTCGGTCAACTCGCCAAAGATGCCCTCAGCGGCGATGACAACGTACGACTGGGATTCCAAATCCAAGGCGCGCTGAGCCAGGCGACCAGCAGCCCCGGCGGGGCCGACGTCGACGTCTACAGCTTCCGCGCAACCGCCGGTACGACGGTCTGGCTGGACATCGATCAAACGTCTTCCTCGCTCGATACCGTGGTCGAGCTCATCAATGCCAGCAACGGCGTGTTGGCTCGCAGCGACAACTCGGCCGCCGAGAGCGCGGGCCAGACTTCGACACTGACCGGCATCGCGCGCCCGATGCAGATCGGCACCGACGCGGCCAGTGGCTTTTCGTCGCGCGACTATTTCACGGTCAACCCCAAGGACGCCGGGATGCGCGTGGTTTTGCCCGGCACGGCTGGGACGGTAACGACGTACTTCGTCCGCGTGCGCTCCAGCAGCAACAATCTGAACAACCTGACGGGCGGGTTAACCAAGGGGGACTACGCCCTGCAGATTCGTTTGCAGGAAGAGGACGAGTTTGCGGGCTCGACAATTCGCTACGCCGACATCCGCTACGCCACCGACGGCGTCGAGGTGGTCGGCAAGCCCGAGGTGTCGCCGGTGGAGTCCACCACCGCGGAAACCGGCCTGTACCATGGCGACGTTCTGGATGCCCAGAACCTGGGAGACGTCCTCACCACCCCCAGCAGCACGGTCGACGTGGCAGCCAACCTCAGTTCCGCCACGGAAGTCGATTGGTACAGCTTCAGTTTGAACTACGAACAAATCCAGTCGATTGCGGGACTCAACGACGGACTGCGAACGTTCGCCGCGGAGCTGCAAGTCAATTTTGCCGACGGACTTGGCCGGCCCGACACCACCATGGCGCTGTACGACGCTACGGGCACGTTGCTGATGATCTCCCGCAACGGCGCGATCACCGACTCGCTGCCGCGGCCCAACGTCGGCGGCATCGGTGCCGACACGAGCAATCTCGGCCACGGATCATACGGTCCGAACGATCCGACCATCGGACCGGTCCAACTGCCCGCGGGGCCGCCCAAGACGTACGCAAGCGGCGATACCAACCACCAATTCCCACTCAACGAGGTGACCTACTACGTCGCCATCAGCTCCGACGGAGTGCTGCCCGAGGCCGTCACTGCCAGCTTTAATAAAGACGTCAGTAACCCGTTGATTCGCCTGGAACCTGTGGATTCGATCAACCGTGTCGTGGATGATCGGATCGGGTTCACGGGCAGTACGATCACTACGGCGGGCGGTTCCGCCCCGATCTTCCCGGTGGTTCCGACGACGGACGTTCCCCAGTTGCTGAAGGACCTGAACACGTATGCCGATCCCTACCAGTTCGGCGACGTGGCGCTGTTCGTGAACACCCAGAGCACAAGCAGTTCTGGATTGGCGACGGTCAACCCGTTTACCGGGGCCGCGCTGAGCAATGGCTCGCTGGCCGTGAACAACGACGACGTGTCCGGCTATGCGAATATCGCGATGCGTAACGACGGCAGGCTGTACGGCATGACGTTGGGAACAATGGCGGCCACGACCGGCAACTTCGTGCAATTCGATACGGCCGACGGGACGATCGTGGGGACTCCGACCGACGATGGGCTCACGACCTATGCCCTTGATAATTCCGGGATGAATGTTGTCTCGACGTCCACCGGCATCGAGTTCGACGCGTATACCTTCGAGTACGATACAAACGATCCTACCGACCGCCGCCTGTTCGCCATCGGGCACCGCGGTGACTCCACCGGTAAGGGCAATCTCGACATGGCGAACCTGCTCGTCGAACTGGACCCGAACACCGGCGCTATCTTGACCACCTATAGCGATCCGCCGATGGATGCGAACGGCCCGCAGTATCTCACGAACACGAGTGTGAGGCTCCTGGATCTGGGAACCGTCAGTGGAAACGCCGACCAGGCAGTGGGCATAGCCGCCGTCGGATCGACAAAGTATTTCTTGACGCAGGACGGGGTCTTGTGGAAGGACGGGGCGCCGCCGACCATGGTGAAGCGAATCGCCTCGAACGTGCACATGACGGGCCTCACCGTCGGCCCGCCGGACGTCGAAGGCGGGTATTACAAGGACAAGTTGTTTGCCATCGACACCAGTGGCACGCTATATGCCTTCGACACGAAGGGCAACCCCCTCGGCGTGTTTCTCAACGGCGCCTCGCAGATTGCCACGAACGTCAGCAACGCCACGGGCATTGCCTTTTCGACGCTCGATTTCAACCTGTGGCATGCCACGACTGCCCGGGCAGCGGACGTTGGACACGGCATCAGCCCCAGCTTCAATGACAACTTTGCTCGCTCCGGTAATGCCCCGTTAAATGATTTGACGTTGCCCGGAGGCGCCAGCTACTACTTTGGGCTGAACAGCCAATCTTACGGACCGAACGGCCAGAACCTGTCGTCCCCGTATGCGACGAATCCGGACATTCTCAACACCTATGCCCTGCCCGGCGGCGCGTACGGCACGTTGACCTCCGAGACGTTCAGCCTGGCAGGCTACTCGGCGCTCGACTACCCGACGCTGTATTTCAATTACTACCTCGACACGATCGACAACAATTCGACCGTGTCGGCGCAGGACGCGTTCCGCGTGTTTGCCTCGACCGACGGCGTCAAGTGGGACTTGCTGGCCACCAACAACGTCACTCCCGGCTCGGAGACCCCGCTCACGCCGACGCTCAACGGCGGCTCGTACATGGGCGACAACGCGAACCAAAAAGTCCAGCCCTTATACGACAACACGCCGTCGCCGCTCGATCCGGATACGATCGCGTGGCGGCAGGCGCGTGTGGACCTGGGCGACTATGCGGGCGATTCCAACATTCGGTTGCGGTTCGAGTTTTCGACGGCCGGCACGCTTGGTTCGACCAGCGGTTCCATCTCTCAATCGGGGACCGGCGAGATCCTGAGGGCCTTGCCGGCCTCTCAACTACAGAGCGGCGATAAGTTCTCGGTCGGTGGCACAACCTTTACGTTCGCCTTTAGCGGCGCCGCCACCGGTGCTAACGTCGTGCTTAATTCCAACGACGACGCGGAAATGGTCGCCAACAAGATCGCCGCCGCGCTGGATCGAGTGTTCGGTATGAACCCCAACGCCGGCCCCTCGGACATCCATACCGTCGGCAAGGTCGTAGGCCGGACGTACACGGTCGGCTCGACGGCGACTCTTGAGAATTATGAAGTGCGTATTTTCGGGCACCCGATCGACAGCGGCGGACCGCTGCCCACGTTCAGTGGGCAGTTAACCGGCGACGGTTACAGCTCGTTTACCGGTCGTTCGCGCGACCGGAGCTTCACCACGTACGAAGGAGCCTACCTGGACGACATCGTGGTCGGCTTCGCCTCCCGCGGTGAAATGGTCACCAACGCCGCGCCGGCCGACACGTTGTATACGAACAACCCCCGCCCGGCCAGCCGCACGACGCCGCAGATTCTCTCGGGCGACTATCAACTGGAAATTCGGCCGGCCACGGCCTACGGGACGACGCCCGATGTTGGAGGTCCGTTGACGCTCCATGTCTCGTACGACATCAACGATCGCTTTGCCCAGGCGATCAGCGTGGTCGCCCTGCCCGGCTCGCAGATCACCGACGGCGAAGTATTCACGATCGATGATGGAGCGCAGGTGCTGACCTTCGAGTTTGACACCGGCAACGGCGTCAACGGCAACAATGTACGCGTCCTCTACCAGACCAATTACACGGCGGTCCAAGTCGCCCAAGCGATCAGCAACGCCATCAACGGCGCCGTCACGAACGGCAGCATTAACTTCAAGGTGCGTGCCACGCTGGCGTCGACGTTGGGCACGGACAAAAATTCGCGGGTCGACTTGTTCGACGCGCTGTCCGTGACGAACCCCAATGGTGCCCTGGCTCTGGTCATCCAACGCAATTTCTTCGGCGACGTGCGGCCCGTCGCCAAGGTAGCGCGCAGGAGTGCTCCGGGGCAAACGATCATCCAGGACACGGCGGTCAGCTACTCGCGGCAGGTGGGAATCCAGGTCGTTCCGAAGATCCAACAGGTCATCGATCCCTTTATCGCCGATACGGTGCTCGGCAATTTCCCGGTCGGCACGCCCGGAGATACCGGCAGCATCTCGACGTTGCCGACCCAGAATTCGCGGCGGCTGGATGCCCGGCGTCACGATCAAGAACGATCTGATCGTGCATAGCGGCCGCACGGGCATCGAAGTCGGCGGCGATCCGAACGCCGCCTACGTTTACGAGCAGCGGGGCTATAAGTTTGCCAACGATTTCCGCGACGTCGAGTTGTTCTTGCCTTTCGTGCGGGTGATCAACAATACCATCTACGATGCCGTGCTGGGCATCGCGGCGGTGAACGCTTCCAGCCCCACGATCCTGAACAATATCATCGCCAACACGGGCGTTGCCGCCGGAGCGGTCATTAAGTTTGCCGGGGCGGGCATCTACGTCGGACTTGGCGTCCGGGCCTACGATCTCCGGCGCACCGGCGGGGGTCAAGTTCGGCGACACGGTCCTCGGCGAGAACCTCTACCAAAACAACACGACGAACATGATCGGTACGAGCGGATCGCAGGCGATCAACCTGGGGCCCAACGATCCGCTGTTCGTCGACGCGGCCCACGACAATTTCTATTTGGCACCCCAGTCACAAGCCATCGACAGCTCGATCAATTCGCTGCAGGACCGCATCGAAATCACAAGCGTCGGCAGCGCGCTGGGCTATCCCCCCTTGCCGATTCAAGCTCCTGACACCGACCTGTTGGGGCAGGTGCGCATCGACGATATCAACGTCGCTCCTCCCGGGGGCATCGGCAGCAACCCGTACAAAGACCGCGGCGCGTTGGAACGTGCCGACTTCACGGGGCCGACCGCCGCCCTGATCGCGCCACTCGACAACGACGCCGCCGGGCTCGACCGCAATCAATTGCCCAACCAGGTGCTGTTGGTCAGCCAGGTGATTACCCAGTTCTCGATCCAGTTGCTCGACGGCATCGGCGTGGGCATCGATGATTCGTCCGTCGACGTTTCGAAATTCGTCGTCCAGCGCACGGTCGACGGCGTCACCACCACGCTCACGCCCAACGTCGACTACGTGCTCGCCTACGACAGCAACAATAAGATCGCCCGGCTCATTCCAGCACAGGGATTGTGGATCAATGGGCTGTACACGATCCAGCTCAATCGCACGACGGACCCCATTCAGGACCTGGCTCTAAACGCCCTGCAGGCGAACTACAATCCGGCCGGAGGGGAGCCACAGACACGTTTTGTGATTGAAATCACCGACACGATCGTCAGTGGCTGGCAGAACCCCACCAATCGCTACGACGTCACCGGCGAAGGCGTGGTCAACACCCGCGACCTGCTGGTGTTGATCAACCACCTTTTGCTGGGCGAGGCCGGCCCGCTGCCGCTGGTGGCCGAGGCGCCTCCCTATCTCGACGTCAACGGCGACGGCCAGTTGAGCCCGAACGACCTGTTGAACGTGATCAACGAACTGAACCGCATCACCCCGCCGCCTCCGTCCCCCTCCGTCGCGCCGCTGGTGGCACCGCTAACGGCAACCACCGACGAGGATCCGGCCGACGACGAGGCCGCTGACGACGCGTCGGACGCCGTGGCCGTAACGCTTTCCCTGAACGTGACCACCGGATCGCAGGATGCCGCGGCCACGCCTGTGGTTGCAAAATCCGCAACCGACCAAGCGTCCGACGACGGCAGCGAGGACTCCGTGGCGGGCTGGCTGGCCTTGGCGCAGCAGCAGGCCACGATGTCACCGGTCACGACGTCACCGATCACGACGTCGGTCGATTACGACCTGTGGGATTCGGAATTGGACAACATCTTAGACGACTTGACCGGAGAGCTCTTGAAGCGCCAAGCGGTTTGACCCCAAGACGATCGTGTTCGGGCAAACATTCGGCCGGGCTCCGGCCGGACAAACACCCGGAACACTTGACGCCGCTTGCGTGAATCAATCTTTGAACCATTCTTGGCGCTCGATCGAGGGCCATCATTCAGGCTGACTTACAGAGACGCACACCATGAGATTTCACCCACGCCGCCGACCGACCAAAAACCGACGCTCTGCCGGGCACCCGCGCCACACGCAAGTTCGCCGGCCTGGCACGCTCGAGTTGTTGGAGCGTCGCGAAATGCTGGCCGCCGACGTGCTGTCGCCGTGGCAGAACCCGCTCAACCGCTACGACGTCAACGTCGATGGGCGCGTCTCGCCGAGCGACCTGCTGGCGATCATCAATGACTTGAATCGCAACGGCACCCACACGCTCGAGGATTCGGCCAATCCGCTGGCCGCCGGCGGCTCTCCGGTCAAGTTCTTGGACGTCAACGGCGACGGGCGCGTCTCGCCCATGGACATGCTCAACGTGATTAACGAGCTGGCCGATCCCCCCTTGATGACCGTCAGCGTGTTCCCCACGGACATGGCCGGCACGCCGATCACGTCGATTCCCGTCGGCGGCCAATACCGGTTGGAAACGGTCGTCCAGGACGTTCGCGATAGCCCGCAGTTCGGGGGCGTATTTTCCGCGGGGGTCGACATTTCGTATGACACGTTGTTGTCCTCGCACGACTCGGGACAGACCGCCGCCTTCGATCCGTTCTGGAACCTTTCCTCGGCTACGTACGCCGACCTCTCGACGCAGGGCCGCATCATCGGATATGGCGCGACGCAAAACGGCACCCCACCGGGGACCGCTCCGAAGATCCTGTTCAGCGTAATGATGACGGCCGATAATCCCGGGACACAAACGTTCACCGCCGCCTTCGATAGCAATCTGAACGATGAATACGGCCTCTACGGAATGGACGCCGCGGTCACGTCCGACCAAATCGACTTCACGGGCTCGACGCTGCAGATCACGTCCGACGTGACCATTTCGATTGGTGACGTGAGCGCTTTGGAGACGAATGCCGACACCACGTTCAACTTCACCGTCTCGTTATCGTCGCCGCAAGCAAACGACGTGACCGTCGATTTTACGACCAACGACGGCACGGCGACGATGGCCAACAACGACTACGCCCCCACCAGCGGCACGGTCACTTTCGCCGCCGGAGCGACCGCGGCAGTCATTCCCGTGACCGTTCACGGTGACACGAACGTCGAACCGGACGAGACGTTCAGCGTATCACTGTCGAACCCCAACCCAGTCTTCTCGTTCATCAAGGCGACGGGCGTCGGCACGATCCTCAATGACGACGCGTTGTCCGATCTGTCGATTACCGGCGACACCGTGACCAACGTCACGTCGGACACGACCACGGCCCATTTCACCGTGAGCGTCGCGCAGCCGGTCACCGCGCCGGTCACCGTGGTCTACGCGACCGCCGACGACTCGGCGATCGCGGGGGTCGACTATCAGGCCACTAGCGGTACACTCACGTTCAATCCCGGCGGCAGTCAGACGCAAATGGTGCCGGTCACGATCATCGGCGACGCCAATCCCGACAGCGTCTCCGACTTCTTCGTCAATCTCAGCAATCCCTCGTCGAACGCCGAACTGGTCAACGACCAGGCCACGATCGTGATCAACCCGGCGGTCGCGCAAGTGACGTTCGGCATCGATAACGTGGCCAAGTTCGAGGGCGATCCTGGCCAAACGACCGCCTTCGTGTTTACCATTTCGCTCTCGGCGGCAGCACCCCAGCCGGTCGTGCTGACGTACGCGACGGCCGATGGTTCGGCCACGACGGCCGGCAACGACTACGTCGCCACGAGCGGAACGCTCACCTTCAATCCCGGCGACCCCATCAGCCAGCAAGTCACGGTGCAAGTCACCGGCGACACCAACGTCGAGCCGAGCGAAACGTTCCTCGTCAACGTCGCAGGAGACAGCGGCACCAGCGGCACCGCCCAGGGAGTCGGCACGATCGTGGACGACGACGGCGCGCCGAGCCTGACGATCAGCGACGTCACGGTCAACGCGGGCGCGAACGTCACCATGGCGGTCTTCACGGTCACGCTGGCGGGCAAGTTGACGCAGAACGCGACCGTGGCTTATGCCTCGAGCGACAATACGGCCTTGGCCGGTGTCGACTACTTGGCGGTCAGTGGCAACCTGTTGTTCGTTCCCGGCGGCGCGGCCACGCAGACCATCTCGGTCATTATCGCCAGCAGTTCGTCGCCGGCGGATGACAAGACCTTTTTCGTGTCGCTGTCGAGTCCTACCGGCGGCGTCACGATCCAGGACGAACTGGGCGTCGGCACGATCATCACGCAGGGCATTTCGATTTCCAACGCGTCGGTGGTCGAAGGCAACTCCCCCGACGAAACGCCGATGGTGTTTACGGTGTCGCTGTCCCGCACGCTCAACCAGAGCGTGACCGTGGTTTACTCGACCGCCGATGGCACTGCCACGGCCGGCAGTGACTACACGCCCACCAGCGGCACGCTGACGTTCTCCGGCAGCACGCAATCGCAACTGGTCACCGTGATGATCAAAGGCGACGACGTGCAGGAAGGAAACGAAACGTTCAGCGTCAAATTGTCCGACGCTACCGGCGCACCGATCTTTACCCCCTCCGGCACCGGCACGATTCTCGACGACGATGGTTATCAGGTCTCCTATGTCCTACAGTTGACGGATTTGTCGGGCACCCCGCTGCCGACCGACGCTACGCTCAACGTGGGCGACGATTTCCTGTTGCAGGTGTACGTAACGGACGTCGAAGTGGACCCAACCGGCGTGGCCCAGGCCTTCCTCGACGTGATGTACCAGTCGACTCTGGTGGAACCCATGGGTTCGCCGACGTTTGGTCCCTTTTTGAAGATGTTCCCGACCGGGAGATTCGAAACGGGACTGCTCGACGATTTCGGCGCCTTCGGACAGACCACTCAGCCCGACGACCCGTCGGCGACGCAACTGCTCTTCAGCCAATCGTTTAAGGCGATCGACGTTGGACTCCTTAACTTCACCGGCACGGTCGCCACGGACGCGCTCGATCCCGGCCACGAGACGTACGTCTATCTCAGTGAGAACTCCGACCCGGTCCCCGTCGACCAGATCACGCTTCAGAATCCCAACCCGATCAACATCGGCTCCAACGTGTTGACCGTCAGCGACGCGCAAGCCACCGAGGGGAGCGATCTCGTTTTCACGGTCACCCGGTTCCTGCCGACGACCGAGACAGCCACCGTCGTCTATCAGTCGGTCAACGGCACCGCCATCGCGGGACAGGACTACACAGCCGTCAGCGGAACTCTGACGTTCGTGCCCGGCGAGTCTGACACGCAAACCATCACCGTGCACACGACGAACGACACGATCAACGAGCCGGACGAAACCTTCTCGATCCAGCTCAGCAATCCGGTGGGGGCCTCGATCTCGGGCTTGCCGATCGGCACGGGTACGATCGTGGACAACGACGGGGTGCCCAGCATCTCGGTGAGCAATGCTTCGGCGCTGGAGGGTGCCAACGCCGTGTTCACCGTGAGCCTTTCGTCCCCCAGCGGCAAGCAAATCACGGTCGTCTACGCCACGGGAACTTCAGGTACGGCCACCTCTGGCAGTGATTATACGCCGGTCTCCGGCACGTTAACGTTCAATCCCGGCACGACGCAGCAGACCGTGACCGTGGCCACGCTCTCGGACACCCTCTTGGAACCGAGCGAATCGTTCCAGCTCAAGCTGTCCAATCCCACCAACGCCACGCTCAGCACGACGACCGGCAACGGCACGATCCTTGACGTGCCGCCGGCGGGAATTTCGGGATACGTCTACGTCGACCTGAATAACAACGGCATCAAGGATGCCAACGAAACCGGAATCGCCGGGGCCATCGTCACCGCCACCAAGACCAGCGACGGTACGTCCATACCTGCGACGACCGACGCCAACGGACAGTATTCGTTCATCGGGCTCATACCGGGAACCTACACCGTGACCGAAACGCAGCCGGGCTTCTACACCGATGGACGCGATACGCGGTTTGGCGTCGACTCGGCGTACAACGATAAGTTCGTCGGCATCGCCCTGGCGCCCAGTGCCGGCGAGACCGGTTTCAATTTCGGCGAGCAGGGCATCCGCAGCGATTTTATCTCCGCCTTCATCAATCGCCGGGCGCTGTTCGCCACTTCGACCGTGGGCGGCACGTTCGGCCCGAACGTGAACATGCCCGGAACCGTGCTCGACCTGCGAACCGGCGACATCTGGGTCTCGTTCGACGGCGGATGGGAAGGATTGCGCGAGGTCGATGCGCTGTTCAACTCCAGCCAGGGCCCGGTCACCATGACGCTGTACAACAACGCGTTGCAGCAGGTCGCCGTGTCGGCTCCGACCTCAACCGGCTCGGTGCTCATCTACGGCGGACAATTGGGCGCGGCCTACTTCCTGAAATTGAGCGGGACGAACTCGCACGTGACCGTGCAAGTCTCGCAACCGGCATGCCCAGCAACCTTTTGGCACCCACTGGCAACGGCTCCTCGGACAACACGTCGTCTTCGGCAGGCGATTCGTCGCAGGGGTCCTCCTCGTCCGACACGCCCCCGGCGGATTGGCGGTTCGCCTCCGGCCAGGTCATGGCCGATGACGACAGCGAACCGTTGGTCGGCAGCGATTCGACGGACGATGCGTTCGCCGATGACGAAGAAGACTGGGTGGTCAGCTCGCTGCTGAGCTAAGCGGCGGACAGCACAACGCAAATCGCCCAACGGGCAGAAACCACTGGCCACAGCGGTTTCCGCCCGGTTTGTTTCCTCGCCTTCGCGCCGGCGGCGCGATTGCCTCATCGGCGGATACGGGCGATAATCCCGTCCACGGGCGGTTGGTTGCCGCAGCGATTTGTCGGAGCACGTGATGACGCGAGCGATCGTTTTCTTCTCTCTATTCTGTTGTGTTATCGTGGGGTTCGTATTGGCCGAGCCGGCGAAGTCACCGTACTCCGGGCATCCGGCGGACGTACCTGACCGTTCGCCGGTCGATCTGGTCCTGACGCCGGACGGCAAGTGGCTGCTGGTGGTCAACCAGTCGTCCGATTCTCTGTCGCTGGTGCGCGTGGCCGATGGACGAGTCGTGTCGGAAGTCGGCTGTGGTGACCATCCCAGTGCCATCGCGCTAACGCCGGACGGGCATCGGGCGTTGGTCAGCGCGACGTATAGCGGCGAGCTCTCGGTGTTCTCGATCACAGACGACGCACTCGAGCCGGCCGGGCGCGTGACCCTGGGCTTCGAGCCGCGCGGAGTAGCGGTGTCACCCGAGGGTCGTTGGGCCTACGTGGCGCTGACGGCGGCCAACGAAATGGCCGTCGTCGACCTGGACTCGTGTGAAGTCGCCGCGCGGGTCGCCGTGGGCCGTTGGCCGCGCTATCTGTGCGTTTCGCCGGACGGATCGCGGCTGGCCGTCGGTTGCAGCGGCGACGGCGGCATCTCGGTCGTCGATACCGCCGCGCGTAAGAAGCTCTACGATTCGAAATTCGTGGGCCTGAACATCGGCCACCTGGCCGCTTCGGCCGATGGCCGCTACGCCTACTTTCCCTGGATGGTATACGCCGATCGGCCCATCACGCCGGGCAACATCCGCGAAGGCTGGGTGATGGGCAACCGCGTCGCCCGCGTGCGGCTCGACGGCCCGCAGCGTCGCGAGGCGATGGCGCTGGACCCGCGCGGCAAGGCCGTGGCCGATCCGCATGGAGTGGCCTTGAGCCCGGATGAGAAGTGGCTCGTGCTGTCAGCCTCGGGAACGCACGAGCTAGTGGCGCTGGCACTTGACGATCTGCCGTTGCGGCCGGACGGCCCCGGCGACCACCTGAAGGGCGAGCTGGCCAGTGACGCCGATCGGTTCTTTCGCATTCCGCTGGGCGGCCGGCCAATGGGCGTTCGTTTCGATCCCTCGGGCCAGCGTGTCTACGTGGCCAATTACCTGGCGAACAACGTGCAAGTCGTCAACTTCGCCCAGCGGCGGTTGGAGCGCGAAATCCCCTTGGGCGGCCCCGGCGAGCCTTCGCTGGCCCGTCGCGGCGAAACGATCTTCTACGACGCGCTGCGCAGCACGGACGGCTGGTACAGTTGTCATAGCTGCCACTACGAAGGGCACACCAACGCCGTCACGATGGATACCCGCAACGACGGCTCGAACGGCACGTACAAGATGGTGCTCAGCCTGCGGAACGTCCGCCACACCGGGCCCTGGTTCTGGCACGGTTGGCAAAACGATCTCGAAGCGGCGTTGGCCAAGAGCCTGGCCGAAACGATGCAAGGCCCCCGGCCGACGGAAGAGGAGGTGCGCTCGCTGGCGGCGTTTCTCGACACGCTCGCCCCGCCGCCCAATTCGCGCCGCCGGTCGGATGGCACGCTCACGGCCGAAGCCCAACGCGGGCGAACCCTCTTTCACAGCGACATGGCGAATTGTGCGTCTTGCCACTCGGGCCCTTATTTGACCGACGGCGAGGTGCACGAGGTCGGGCTGGCCTCCTCGTACGACAAGTACGCGGGTTTCAATACGCCGTCGCTCGTTGGCGTGGCCAACCGGGTCCGCTATCTACACCACGGACGCGCCCTGTCGCTCGACGACTTGCTGACTGATTTGCACAGCCCGGCGAAGGTCTCGGGCACGCGCGAGCTGACGGACGAAGAGCGGGCCGATCTGGTGGCTTATCTCGAATCGCTCTGATGCGGCCGGGTTGCGTCGGCATTCAGTCCAGCGGCGGAGCATTGGGGGGTGCGGGGGGCTGCGTCGGCATCTGGGCCGGTGTGATCGGCTGGCGAAGCTGGGCCATCGTGGCCTCGATTAGTTGCGCGCCGCCGGCCCCCATCCCGTGGTAGAGCTGCCGCATGAACAGCAGTGTCCGCTCGGCCGCGTCGTCGAACTGCCATTGACAATTCTCGAAATGGCATCCGGTAATCAGCGGAATCTCGCCGCCACGAAAGACCATCTTACAATTCTCGAAGCGGCAATCGACGTATCGGTTGCCATCGATGACCTCGGTCGCGTCGGTCATCGTCTTGCCGGAATGTTCCATAACGTATCTCGCGGGCAATCGGGATATCGGGAAGTCGGTATCGCACGGTTCACCTTACCGCACGCAAGCCTTCGGCGAAAGCGGGGTAGAAGGCTAGCCGTGCGTGCTGTCGGGAAATTCAGGGGTGTGGCCGACGAGTGATCTCGACCTTGGTTGGGGTTTCGGTTATGCATGGAAAGGTTACTCTTGCACCGCTTGCCTCTGCCGAGATGTCGTTTGCCGCTCTGACGCGGCCCTGCGATAATGAAAAATGGCGGTGCGCTCATTCCGGCCATGCGCCCCTAGGAGGTTCATCATGGTTGTTTCTCCAACCGCCCTCGTCGGGCGGTTTTGTATCACCTTGGCGTTGGTAGTCGGAGCCGGCAGGGCGGCGGCCGAAACCATACCGGCTCTTGACGCCCCGAGCGCCGACGCCCTCACGCCTGCCGACGAAGTCGAGGCTCGCCGCTTGGCCCAGGGAGTGACGATTCATCGCGATCATTGGGGCGTGCCGCACATTCACGGAAAGACCGATGCGCACGTGCTGTTCGGCTATGCCTATGCCCAGGCCGAGGATTTCTTCTGGCAGGTCGAAGACACGTATATCCTGAGCCTCGGACGCTACAGCGAAGTGCATGGCACCAAGGGGCTCAACAGCGACACGCTCAACCGGGCCTTTGAGATCGTGCCCAAATCGCGGCAGGGTTATCGCGACCTCGAGCCCGAGTACCAGGAACTGTGTGCCGCCTTTGCGCTGGGGCTGAACTATTATCTGGCAACGCATCCCCAAACCAAGCCGCGACTGATCACCCACTTCGAGCCCTGGCACATGCTGGCCTATGGCCGCCAGGTGCTGCTCGAGCTGACCTACCGCTACACGCGGTTGTCGCATAACTTCTTGCCGCGCTCGCACAGCCAGATCTGGTCCGCGTCGGGCTCCAACGGCTGGGCGATCGCCCCTCGGCGCACGGCCTCGGGCAGCGCCATGTTGCTCGTCAACCCGCACTTGCCGTGGTTCGGTTTCTCGCAGATGTACGAAGCCCACCTGAAGAGCGACGAAGGCTGGTCATTTGCCGGCGCCACGATGTATGGCAACTGCGTGCCGACGTTGGGCCACAACGAGCATCTGGGCTGGACGTATACGACCAACGAGCCCGACATCGCCGACGTGTGGCGCGTGACGTTTGACGATCCCCAGCATCCGTTGCGATATCGCTACGGCGACAGTTATCGCGAGGCCACTGAGTGGACCGAGACCATCAAGATTAAGCGCGGCGACCACCTCATCGATCGCGTCGTCGCGTTTCGCAAGACGCACCATGGCCCGGTCGTGGTGAAGGAGGACGACGAACACTACCTGGCCGCCAGGGTAGCCGGCGTGGACAGCGTGCGGATGCTCAAGCAACAGATGGAATGCGTGAAGGCCCACAACCACGCGGAGTTCTATCAGGCGCTCCAGATGCAGCAGTTTCCGATCATGAACGTGCTGTACGCCGACAATGACGGCAACATCATGTACCTGTACAACGGACTGGTGCCGCGTCGCGATCCGCAGTTCAACTGGAGCCTGCCGGTCGATGGGTCCGACCCGCGCACCGAGTGGAACGGACTACACGCCGTCAAAGAACTGCCGCAATTGTTCAACCCGGCCGATGGCTATATACAGAATTGCAACTCCAGCCCGTTCACGACGTGCGACACGGGCAACCCGCCGCGGGCGGACTTCCCGCCGTATATGGTTGAAGACGCAGAGGACGACAAGCGGCGGGCCAAAATGTCGCGGCAAATCCTGCGGGAGATGAACGGCGTCACGTTCGACGACGTGGCCCGGGCGGCCTACGATACGAAGCTCTATTGGCCGCAGGAGTTTCTGCCCGAATATGCCCGACGGCTCGACGAGTTGCGTCTAACAGATCCGAAATTAGCGGTGCGCGTTGAGCCGTATTTGCAGCATCTTCTCGATTGGGACTGCCGCGTCACGCCCGAGAGCACGCAGGCCACGTTATGCGAGGCCTGGTACGAGGAGCTGTACGGCATGGATTACCCGGCCGAAACGCTGTTGCCGAAATATGCCGACCAGCCCAAGCGGCAATTCGAGGCCTTGATCGCGGCGGCCCAAAAACTCAAGGCCCGGCATGGCGACTGGCGCATTCCCTGGGCCGACCTGTTCCGCTCCCAGCGGCAGCAAAACCTGGTGGATCTGGTGGATATCGCGTTTGACGACAAGAAGCCGAGTTTGCCGACGCTGGCCGCGCCCGGTCCCATGGGCGTCGTCTTCACGCAGTACTACTCGCCGTCGATCAGCATCCCGTTCGTCATGACGATGAACAAGCGGTACGGGCTGGTCGGCACGAGCTACATGGCCGTCTATGAATTCGGGCCGAAGTTTCGCGGCGCGAGCGTGCTCAACTACGGACAAAGCGGTGATCCCGCCTCGTCGCATTATTTCGACCAGGCCCACCTGCTGTCCGAGCGTAAGCTCAAACCGGACCTGTTCGATTGGCCCGACGTGGTGGCCGGCGCCCGCTGGGTGTATCACCCCGGCGAACCACCGGTCGAGGTCGTAGCACACTAACGATGGCGGCACCGGCAGCAGCTCGTTAGCGCACGCCCAAATTCCGCTCGATGTCGCGCGCTCGGGCATCGACGCCCGTGAATTGACTCTCGTCCGCTGAAGGGCGGAGGTTCTCGGTCAGGGCGTTGGTGTCTTCGTCATAACCCTTGCCGTGCAAGTCCCACGTCCGGCAGCCCGTGGCGGCGGCCAGGATAAAGGCGGAAACAGCAACCAACAGCCGATCGCGCAAACGACGCATCGCTCAACACGGCCCACGATGGAAATACGAGAAATAAGGGGCGAAGTGTCGCAGATCGAGCGGCTCGCGCCCAGGGCAATTCGGCCGCTGGCCGAAGCGTGATAGCACTCCCGGCGGTGTATCTGGAAGCGACCGCGGCCGAGCTTAACGGTAGACGGGGCTGGCACACAGTTTTCGCAGCCGCTCGGGCGACGTGCGGCCGGTAAAGCGATTGACCTCCGAGCCGTTTTCCAGGAAGACAAACGTCGGCACCGCGCTGACGCCGTATTCCTGGGCCAGGTCGCGATGCTGGTCGACGTCGACGTCGCGCATGCGATACCCCTGCCGCTTCATCCGCTGCACGATCGGCTTCATCTGCCGGCAGGGACCGCACCAACTGGCGTTGAAAAAGAGCACCTCACCGCGGTTCTTCCAGGGCGCGGCTTCGATCGCCGCCCGTCGCGCTTGATATTCCTTGAGGCCAAAAACGACCACCGCCGGGGCGACGAGCAGAACCAGGCAGGCAACGTAGACTCGCATGGCAAGACACGGTAATCGACCGGGCTAGGGCAAGCGCCGCGTCGCGGCGATGCATGCGCTTCAGGATGGCTCTGACGTGCGGTGTCGACAGGGCCGCGTTTTCTCTCTCTCTACCGGAACGCTAGGTCATCCTCGGCCACCTGGCAACGCGGTCGGACCGGTCGTGGCGAATGATCGGTTTGTGCCGCTCGGAGGGCGGCCTGTCGGGGTTTTCAAAGGGGCAAGTAGCGGCGGTGGTTTTCGTCGGCGAGCTTGCCTATGATGGCGCGGTGACGTGAAGGCTCGTTTCTGGCTCCAGCGTCTGTGGCAGGGCTCTCGACAATTCGAGGTGAACGACGTGTGGAAGGTTTTGGCGTGCTTGTTGTGTTCTTTGCCAGCCCTGGGGGGAGGATTCGCCGCCGCTCCGGCACGTGCCGACGAGCCGTTCAAGCTGGCCCAGGACGACGGCTATCGCGGCATCTGGTATTCGAATCAGAAGACCGGCGACCAGTACGTCTACAAATACTCCGGCGGCATGCCCACCTATCCGCAACAGCATTTGCCGATCGCCATCTATGCTCGCAAGGTCAACAAGACATTCTTTGTCTATGGCGGCTCGCCGCCCGGCAAACCGCAGCGGCTGTTGCACATGGTCGCGTACTTCGATCACGCCACCGGTACCGTACCGCGTCCGCGGAAGTTGCTCGACAAGCAGACCGGCGACGCGCACGACAACCCCACGTTGGCCATTGACCGGGATGGCTATCTGTGGATCTTCTCCAACGCTCATGGCACGTCGCGACCGGCGTTCGTGCATCGCAGCGCCGAATCATATGCAATCGATCGCTTCCAACGCGTGCTCACGACGAACTTCTCCTACGGTCAGCCTTGGGCGCTCGACGATGGAAGCCTGGTCCTGATGCACACCCGGTACGTCTCTGGTAACCGTGAGATGTACGTGATGAACAGCCCCGACGGTTTCCAGTGGGACGAGCCGCGCCCACTGGCCCGGATCGCCAATGGCCATTACCAGGTGAGCCGCTCGGATGGCCAGCGCGTGGCGACGAGTTTCAATTACCACCCGCAGCCAGGCGGGCTGAACGCCCGCACGAACCTCTACTACATGGAAAGTTCCGACGGCGGTCACTCGTGGCACAACGCCGCGGGCCAGGCAGTCCGCACTCCGCTCGAGGTGCCCGAAAACGCGGCGATGGTGCGAAACTATCAGACCGAGGGATTGCTGGTCTATCTCAAGCAATTGCAATTCGACGCCGACGGCCGGCCGGTGATTCTGTATCTCACCAGCCGCGGCTTCGCGCCGGGCCCGGCAAACGATCCTCGCACCTGGCGCATTGCGCGCTGGACGGGCAAGGCGTGGGATTACCGGGACGTCACG
This sequence comes from uncultured Planctomycetota bacterium, assembly GCA_963711515.1. Classification (GTDB taxonomy): domain Bacteria; phylum Planctomycetota; class Planctomycetia; order Pirellulales; family PALSA-1355; genus CAVQEL01. The sequence goes on from CAVQEL010000019.1 coordinate 93,386, forward strand.
ACCTCGGACCACAACTACGACTACGGCTCGCTCTACCTCGAAGCCGACGGCACCTGGCGGCTCATCGCGCCCACCGGCCCGGTGCGCAACCCTACTGCACCGGCGGCCAGATGGCAATGTGGACCAGCGACGATGCAGGCCGCACCTGGCAAAACGACAAGGCACTGACGCACGACGAGCGGCACAACCACTCGTTCGCCCGGCAGCCGCTCGGGGCCCGCGACGATTTCTACGCCCTGTGGGGAGACGGCGATACGCACCGGCCTTCGCAGTCGAAGTTGTATTTCACGGACCGCGCGGGGACGCACGTTTGGCGGTTACCTGTGGAAATGAAGTCCGACACGGCGCGTCCGGACGTGGCGTGGTAAACGGTTCGCTGCGGTAGCATCTCTGGGGGACAACGTCGAATGCGAACGCTCACCCTGATCGGATTGCTGCTGATGGCGACGGTCTTGTCGGCCATCGGCTTCAACCTCTATGCCGCCGAGGAGAAACAAGTGCTGCGTCACATCGTGCTCTACAAGTTCAAGGACGGGCTGCCACGGCAGCAGCTTCAAGAGGTGATCGACACGTTCGCCGCCCTGCCGCAGAAGATCGACACGATCGTCGCGTTCGAACACGGCACCAACGTCAGCCCCGAGGGAAAGTCCGACGGATTGACGCACGCCTTCATAGTCACCTTTCGGGACGAAGCCGGGCGCGACGCGTACTTGAAGCATCCGGCCCATCTGGCCTACGTCGAGGTGGTGCGCGACCGGCGCGAGAAGGTCGTCGTCTTCGATTACTGGGCCGCCGAGTGACCGACCCAGTAGCCTCCCCTTGATGCCCAGAATGAGTCGCTCTGGAGTTCCGCAGGCCCCAGCGAACCCGGGGAGGTAGGCTCCGCGGGCCGAGCATCGTCGGCGTGGCGCGGTGCCTCACAGCAGGAGTTTCCTTGCAATGCCGTCAGGATGGCGACCTTGGGCTTGACCGGCTGTTTTAGCTATAGTAAAAGAAAGTTTTTGACGATACAAAACCTTGCGGTGCTAACATCGCCGCCTGCGGGCAGGCGTCTTAATCCAAGAGCAAAGACTCTTGTCAAAACCTGCGTCAACACTGATTAGCTTGCTGCTTTTCCTCGCGGCCGGTTGCCGGGAGTCATCGCACCTGCGCGCCGCTGGCGAGCCGATTCGGGCTGTGGCCACCGTGGGGATGGTGGCCGACATCGTGCGCAACGTCGGCGGTGGGCACGTCGAGGTGATCCAATTGATGGGGGCCGGCGTCGATCCGCATCTGTACAAAGCCACCCGCGACGACGTCGAGCTAATCATGAACGCCGACGTCGTTTTTTACTCGGGCTTGATGCTCGAAGGCAAGATGATCGACACACTGGTCAAGATCGGACGCAGCAAGCCGGTCTATGCGGTGACCGAGGGGCTCGATCCGCAGTTCCTGCTCGAGCCTGAGGACTTTGCCGGGCATTACGATCCGCACGTGTGGATGGACGTCAGTGCCTGGGCTCGGTGCGTCGCACCCGTCGTCGAGGCATTGTCGCAGCTCGACCCCCCGCACGTCGCCGAATACCGGGAGAACGCCGAGCGTTATCGGCGGCAACTCGAAGAGCTGGATGCCTACGGACTGAAATCGCTCGCCACGATCCCGGCAAACCGCCGCGTGCTCATCACTTCGCACGACGCGTTCAATTATTTTGGCCGGGCGTACGGTCTGGACGTGCAGGGAGTGCAGGGCATCTCGACCGAATCGGAAGCCGGCTTGCAAAGGATCAACGCCCTTGTCGACATGATCGTCGATAAGAAAATCAAAGCCGTGTTCGTCGAAACGAGCGTGCCTCGCAAGAACGTGGAAGCGATTGTCGCCGGCGCCCGATCGCGCGGGCACGACGTCGTGATCGGCGGCGCGTTGTACTCCGACGCGATGGGTAAGGGCGGCACGTACGAAGGGACCTACGTCGGCATGCTGGACCACAACATCACGCTCGCCACTCGCGCCCTGGGTGGCGAGGCACCCCAGCGCGGCCTGCACGGAAAACTTTCACTTGAGTGAGCACTACCCTTCCTCGTAAGCGGAAAAAGGTAGACTTCATCATGAAAATGTCGAGTGCCCAACACGCCAGCTCGACTTCGGACGAGTCCCGCCTCCAGGCCGGCCGAAGCGCAATTCCGCTCTCGGTCGCCGATTTGACGGTCGCCTATGACCGCAAGCCGGTGTTGTGGGACGTCAACGTCGACTTGCCGGCCGGCGCCCTGGTGGGCGTGGTTGGTCCGAATGGAGCCGGCAAAAGCACGCTGATCAAGGCCGTGTTGGATCTGATCCCTAGCGCCTCCGGTCGCGTGCTGGTGTTCGGCAAGCCGTATCGCAAGAATCGGCATCGCGTGGGCTATGTGCCGCAGCGCGAAAGCGTCGATTGGGACTTTCCTGTCAGCGCCGTCGACGTCGTGGCCATGGGACTCTACGGTCGCATCGGTTGGTGTTGGCCCGTAACCCGAAAATATCGCCGCTTGGCGCTCGAGGCGCTCGAGCGCGTCGGCATCGCCGAATTAGCCCACCGGCAGATCAGCCACCTCTCGGGCGGGCAACAGCAGCGCACCTTTCTGGCCCGCGCGTTGGTGCAGAACGCCGATTTGTATCTAATGGACGAGCCGTTCGCGGCGGTTGACGCCGCCACGGAGCGGGCGATCGTCGACATCCTCCGCGGATTGAAGCGAGCCGGCAAGACGATGGTCGTCGTGCATCACGACTTGCAGTCCGTGCCGGAGTATTTCGATCACGTGGTGCTGCTCAATATGCGCGTGGTCGCCGCGGGTCCGACGCAAGAGGTGTTCACCACGGAAAACTTGCAGCGGACGTACGGCGGCAAACTGACGCTGCTCGAGCAGGCGGCCGAAGCCATGCGGCGGGAGGGGGGCCGATGAAACCCGGGCGTCGCGCGCTGTGGGCCGCGCTCGTCGCGCTGGCGGCAGTGGCCTGTTTTGCTCCACGGGGGGCAAGGGCCGCCGATGCCCCGGCGCCAGCAACCCTTCAGCGGTCGATTGCCGATCGCAGTGTCGAGTGGCCTGGTTGGGACCAATGGCGCCGGGTCCTGCTCGTCGAGGACTACAACACGCGCGTCGTGCTATTGGGGACGACGCTGCTGGGGCTGGCCGCCGGTGCGGTCGGCAATTTCACGCTACTGCGGAAACGGGCCTTGATGGGTGATGCGTTGAGCCACGCCACGCTACCCGGCGTGGGGCTGGCATTCGTGATCGTCACCTGGGCGGGCGGCGACGGCAAATCGCTCCCCTTGCTGTTGGCCGGCGCCGCCGTCAGCGGAACGCTCGGCCTGGCGGCGATCCTGGCGATTCGCAACGCCACCAGGCTCAAGGAAGACGCGGCCTTGGGCATCGTCCTGAGCGTGTTTTTCGGCGCAGGCGTGGCCGTGCTCGGCGTAGCGCAGCAAATGCCAACCGGCCACGCTGCAGGGCTGGAAGCCTTCATCTATGGCAAAGCCGCCTCGATGGGCGCGCTCGATGCCCAATTGATCGGTGCCGCCGCCCTGGTCGTGACCGTCGCTTGTGCCCTGTTGTTCAAGGAGCTGCGGCTCTTGTGCTTCGACGAAGCGTTCGCCGGTTCGCGCGGCTACCCAGTATTGATGTTGGATGCGCTGTTGATGCTGTTGGTGGTGCTGGTCACGCTCATCGGGCTACAGGCCGTGGGGTTGATCTTGATGGTCGCGCTGCTCGTCGTGCCGGCCGCCGCCGCGCGGTTTTGGACGGAGCGGATGTCGTCGATGGCCCTGATTTCAGCCGCGATCGGCGGGGCAAGTGCCCTGGTAGGAGCCGCCATGAGCGCTGTTTCCCCGGCTTCCCTCGGGCGCGGTGATTGTGCTGGTGGCCTCGGCGATGTTTTTGGCGAGCATGTTCCTGGGCACGGCCCGGGGCATTTTTGCCCGGGGCGTGCGCGCGGCGGTTGCAGACCAAGATCCATCGCGATCATATCCTGCGAGCGATTTACGAAGTGCTTGAAACCCGCGGTGCCGACGCGGCGAGCTCGGACGACGCTCAGTGGGTGAGCATCGAAAAACTGGTTGCCTTGCGCTCGTGGCATGCCCGGCTGGTGCGGCAACTCGTTCAACGGGCCGAACGGAACGGCCTGCTGCGACTCGACGAGGCCGGGCGCGTGCGGCTGACCCAAATGGGGCTGCGCGAGGCCGAACGCGTCACGTACGACCATCGCCTCTGGGAACTGTTCTTGACGCGCTACGCCGACATCGCCCCCAACCAGGTCGATCGTGGAGCCGACGCGATTGAGCACGTGCTGGATGCCGAGATGATTGCCGAGCTCGAATCGCTGCTGCCGGAGCACAAGCGCGTCACAAGCCTGCCGCCGAGCTTGCATCCCACGCAAGCCGCCGGACCGGCAGCCTCGTAGCGGACGAAATCGCATGCAACTGCTCGAGCACTGGAACTGGGCGTTGGACGGCTGGATCGTGGCGGCCGGCGTGTTGTGCGCCGTTGCTTCGGCCCTGGTCGGCAACTTCCTGGTGCTCAGGCGGATGAGCATGCTGGGCGACGCGATCAGCCATGCCGTGTTACCGGGACTGGCCGCGGCGTTCTTTTTGACAAGTTCCCGCGACAGTCTGCCGATGTTCGCGGGCGCCGCGCTGGTGGGCGTGTTGACGGCGTTGGGAACCGAGTCGATCCGGCGGTTCGGCAAGGTCGACGAAGGGGCATCCATGGGCGTGGTGTTCACCGGCCTGTTCGCCGTGGGGCTCGTGCTCATCGTGCAGGCGGCCGACCGGGTGGATCTCGACCCCGGCTGTGTGTTGTACGGCGCCATCGAGATGACGCCGCTCGATACGGTGGCCATCGGCGACTGGCAGATACCGCGCGTCGTGCTGGTGCTGGGTGCGGTGTTGTTGTTGAACCTGGTCGCCGTGAATTTGTTCTACAAGGAATTCAAAATCGCCTCGTTCGATCCCTCGCTGGCCACGACGCTGGGATTCAACGATTCGATCATGCATTACCTGCTGACGACGCTGGTGGCCATCACGGCTGTGGCCAGCTTCGAGGCCGTGGGCAATATCCTGGTCGTGGCCATGCTGATCGTGCCCCCGGCCACGGCATTTCTCTGCACCAACCGGTTGCGAACGATGATCGTGGTAAGTGTGGTCGTGGCTGCCGTCGCCGCAGTGTTGGGCCACTTGGGTGCGATCACAGTACCCCGGCTGTTTGGCTACCGCAGCACAACCACCGCCGGCATGATGGCCGCGATGGCGGGGCTGTTATTCCTCGCGGCGGTACTGTTTGCCCCGCGGCAAGGCGTGGTCATCGCCTATTTCCGTAAAGGCTGGCTGTCGCTGCGCATTCTCGCCGAAGACGTGCTGGCGCTGTTGTATCGCGCCGAAGAACGCGCCCCCGCCAGTCCCGGCATGGACGGCGCGGCGCTGGGCCGGGTGTTGCAGATCGGTTCGTGGCGGATGAGCCTGGTGCTGAAAGCCCTGCGGCGGCGCGGCGACGTCATCCCGGCGAACCATGCCTACGCGCTCACCCAACGGGGGCGCGAGCACGCAAAAACACTCGTCCGTTCCCACCGCTTGTGGGAACGCTATCTGGCCACTGCCGCGGGGATCGGCGAAAGCCAAATCCACGAGCGGGCCGAGCAGCTGGAACACTTCACCGACAGCCAGTTGCGCGAACAGTTGGATGAGGAGATGGCAAGCCCCCGCACGGACCCACACGGTTCGCCCATTCCGCCGGAATAAGCACGACTTGCAGCCGGCGGCCCGGCCTTGCTCGGTGCTATCGCCCGCATTGGCGTCGACCGGTTGTGCCAGTTTTGCCGGTTCTACGCAAGTCGCCCGCTAGCGGCGTCCGATGAGCAAAAAGGATCGGCCGCCAGGCGCCGCGCCAGCCGATGCCGCGTTCCGTTCTATGCGATTCCTCTGAAGTTTTCATTCACGGCACTGGGAACGTGCCGGCACGGCCGCGCTGCGAAAGGCCGCGAGCGGGCGTTCCTCGGTGCTTCTCGAGTCGGACCCGTCTGATGGACTGCCAGCGTCCGGGTTGCTGCCACGGGCAAGCCTTCGCTTCTACAGCGCGACCTGCTGGAGACGCGCCGGCGTGGTTGCTCCATGCCCGTCGATTCGAATTCACGTGAGCATCCCCTGCTGAAGGAGTGATCATGAAACGCTGCCTTGCCGTCGCGGCATTTGCCTTGGCCATCGGCCCACAGGCGATGGCCCAAAGCAACGCGTCGGGCCACGACGCCCGGGCCGTCTTGGCTACGGCTGCCGGCGACCAGAAATACGCGTTTCTGCTGTTCTACAAGGACAACGGACCCTCGACGCAGGCCATGGCCCGCACGCTCAAGCAGACACTGGCGGCCCGGCAGGGCGAGGCGGCGATCGCCTTCGTCCCCGCGAACCAACGGGCGCAACAGGAACTGGTCGAAAAGTTCAAAGTCGGCCGCGCGCCGATGCCGCTGGTGATCGCGGTCGCTCCCAACGGCGCCATCACGGGCATGTTCCCCGCGCGGATCACGGAGAAGCAGATCGCCGATGCGTTCGTCACACCGAAGATGGCCGAATGCATGAAGTCGATGCAAGCCGGCCGGCTGGTCTTTGTGTGTGTCAGCGACGGCTCGGCGGTCGGCGTGCCGCAGGGCGTGCAGGACTTTCAGGACGATCCGGAGTTTGCCGGCCGGGCCGAGGTGGTCTCGTTCGCCGCGCACGATCCGGCCGAAGCCGAGTTCCTCCAGCAGCTCAAGATCGATCCGGCGGCGCTCGACGGCCAGACGACCGCCTTTCTGGCCCCGCCCGCGGTGCTCGTCGGCAAGTTCAACGCCAGCGCCACCAAAGAGGAAATGGCCGCCGCCTTGCACGCCGCCGGCAAGTGCTGCGACGATCCGAACTGCAAGCACAATCACGGCAAGACACAGGCCCGACAAGGCGCTGGCACGACGAGGTAACGGATGAACCTGCAAACGATCGTCTGGAAAGAACTTCGGGAACGCCCAGGGGCGGTGCTCATCAGTGGGGTGACGATTCTCTTGGGCGTGGCGGCCCTGGTGGCGCTGCGGCACGTCACGGTATTTTCCGAAGCCGAAGTGGGCCGGCAGCTCAACCAACTGGGCGCCAATATCTTGATCCTGCCCAAGGGTGCGTCGATCGCCGATTACTACGCGGCCGATCATACCGGGCTGACGCTGCCCGAGGAGCACGTCGACCAGATCATGCTGGCTGCGCTGGCCGGCGTCGAGCGGCTGGCCCCCAAGCTGTGCGTACCTGTGGAAGTCGACGGACACCCCCTCACCGTGACCGGTATTCTGCCGCAAAGCGACTTTGCCGCCAAAGCGGCCTGGCAAACGGCCTCGCTGTTCAAGCAACCACACACCGGCTGCGGACGGGCCTCCTGCGGGTTTCGCGACGAGCCGCTGACGCCCGAGTCGCTGGCTACGCAGCGGACTCTCGCGGAGCTGGCCAACGATCAGGTGGTGCTGGGGGCTGACGTGGCCGACGGCCTCGATAAGAAACCCGGCGATCGTCTGACGCTCTTCGGCGAACGATTCAAGGTGCTGGCGGTTCTGCAACCGACCGGCACCGTCGACGACAGCCGGGTGTTTGCCCACTTGCACCGCGTGCAGGAATTGGCCGGCACCGGACAAGTCGTCAACGCGATCGAAGTGCTCGGCTGCTGCGAGGACGCGGCCGGCGCGCTGGTGCCGCAACTCGGCGAGCTGCTTCCCGGCTGCCGCGTGACGACGATTTCGCAAGTCGTGCAGACCCAGGTGGGCGTGAATCGGCTGATGGCCGGGGCCTCATGGTGCGTGCTGGTGGTGCTGGTCGTGCTCGGCGGAGCCAGCGTGCTGAGTACGATCTCGTCGAACGTTCAGCACCGCCGCAAGGAAATCGGCACGTTGATGGCCCTGGGGGCTTCGCCGCGGCTGGTCTCGCGGCTGTTTCTGATGAAGGCCCTCTGGCTGGGACTGGCCGGCGGATTGGGCGGCAGCCTGCTGGGGGTCGTCGTGGCCGTGTGGCTCGGACCGGTGTGGGCCGGCGTCGAAATTCGTCCCCTGGTGAGCCTCGCCGGGCTGGCTGCCGGCGGAGCGCGATTCCTGACGCTCGTGGCCGCCTACCTGCCGGCACGCCACGCGGCGCGACTTGATCCGTGCGTTTGCTTCCGGGAGGTGTGAGCCGATGATTCGCCTGCATGACGTCACCAAAACATACCGCTGCCGTGACCAGCAGGTCATGGCCGTTCGCCAGGCGAGTTTGGAAATCGCCGCCGGCGAGTACGTGGCCCTGGTCGGACCCAGCGGCAGCGGCAAAACCACGTTGCTCTCGCTGGTGGGCGGCATGCTCTCACCCGACGCCGGCCAGGTCTGGCTCGACGGTACGTCGCTCTACAAGGTATCCGTCACTGAGCGGACCCGACTGCGGCGCGAGAAGGTCGGCTTCGTCTTTCAGACCTTCAACCTCGTGTCCTACCTGACGGCGCTGGAAAACGTGCAGGTGCCCCTCTTCCTGGCCGGGTTCTCGCGACACGACCAGCAGCAGCGGGCCGCAGCCCTGTTGGAACGCGTCGGCCTGGCCGACCGGTTGCATCACTTGCCCAGCGAATTGAGCATCGGCCAGCAGCAGCGAGTGGCTCTGGCCCGCACGCTGGCCAACAGTCCGCCCGTGATTCTCGCCGACGAACCGACCGGCAATCTCGACCCCGAGAGCCGCCAGCGCGTGCTGGACTTCCTGGCCGAACTACACGACCAGGGCCACACCGTGGTCGTCGTGACGCACGACTCCATGGCCGCCGAGCAAGCCGATCGCAGGTTGACTCTGTCCGATGGTATGATCTCCAGCGAATCGCCAGACGGGACCGCCCGGGCTGCGTGAGTTGGGGGACGCACGATCGCAATGGTTCAACGTGACGATTGCGGTGCGCCAAATGCGTCGATGTCAGTCCGCCTCAATGGCGAACAGCGTGTCCTTCGTCGCGACGTAGAGCACTCCGTTGGCGAAAACAGGAGATGAATAAACCGACGCGCCCATGTTCACGAGGCCCAGCGGCTCGCCTTGTCCCGCCTGGAGGTTCTTCATCGCCTCCGCTGGATTCGCCGCTGCTTTGAAGATCGCAATGTCTCCGTCCTCATCCGCCACGTACGCCTTGTCATCAACAATCAAGGGCGACGTTAGCGAGGCGGCCAGCAAGTCGTGGGTCCAGTGAACGTCGCCCGTGTTCGCATCGAGGCAGTGCACAAGTCCGCTAAAGTCGGCGACAATCAGCCAATTGTCCACGATGGCCACGCTCCCGACCGTGCGGTGAAACGTCTCTTCGAAGCCGTCAATCCTGCCGTTTTCGTTCTGGTCTTGCTGGGTGTATTCCCAGAGCAGGCCCGAGTTCGGATTGGGCGCTCCGTTGAGTAACTGAGTGCTGATATCGCCTTGCTTGGTCGGATCGATGCAAACGAGCCGGCCGGGACCTTCGCCCAAGTCGGGATCGGTACCCGTGGCGACATAGACGCGATTGTCGTGGAAGACGGGCGTGGCCAGGACAGAGTCTCGAATTCCTGTCTTGAGATTCATGTCGAATTCCCACACGAGCCGGCCGGTCGCGGCGTCAAAGGAGCGCAGCCAGCATTGTCCTTGCGCAACGATCACTTGCCCGCGTCCGTCGATCTCGACCGTCAGCGGTTCGGCTAGCTGGGATGCCAGCAGGTCCGCGCCGTGCGACGCCTGTTGCCAAGCGATCCGGCCCGTTGCTTTGTCTAGGCATAGCAGGTTGGGAGCCTTTGGGGCGGGCTCCTTGAAGCTGGCGTCGAAGCCGTTTCCCGTGACGACAAACAAGCGGTCCTTGTAGGCCGCGATCGAACACGTCCTGGGCATCGCTGCCATGCGCGGATGCACGCCGAGCGACTTGATCATGTCCAGCTTCCAGACCTCGCGCGGCGGGCCATTGCCCGCCAGAAAGGGCCGGATGTCGAGGCACACGACCTCGCGGCGCAACGTGGTAAACCACAGGTTGCCTCCTTCGATCAGTGGCGAACCGCCGAGACCGTTCCGCTGCTCAGCCCTGTCGAGCGGCGCCTCGAGCCCCGACGACGCGTATTCATAGACGAGTGCGCCGTCCGCCTCGCGGAAACATTTCAACACACCGCCGAGGCAACCTTCGCCCAGGTTCGTGCCGATCCACACCAGTCCCTGCGACACCACCGGCGTGCCGTACGTCTGCGAACCCAGCTTGGCAGTCCAACGGATGTTCTTCGCTTGCTGGGTGACTTGTCCTTGCTCACCGCGCAACTCGATTTGCCACTGCCTGGGAGCATTCGCTTCAGGGCTGACGGGATTACGCGTCGCATCCCGGCCAAGCATCGGCCAGTCCGCGGCCCCGGCGACACTCGCCAGCACAGTGCCGAACACGGCACTGTGAAGGACGCACTTCGATGCGTTGCGCAGTGCGTAAACCCATTCGGCGCAGGTGCCTCGGAAGTCGACGCCAATACTGTGTGGGGAGCGAAAACTCTTCCCATTATAGTACAATCCCGAAGTCTTCGACGCGTCCATCAGCACGACGCCCTATCGTGGAAATGGTGCGGAGTTGGCCGAGCGCGCCAGAATGTTTGAGTAGAGAGTGCCAACCAAACCACGAACATCGTCGATCACCATGCACGAGCGACCGCGACCTTCCTGGCCCGGCAGATTTCGCGTGGCGGCCCGCGGCGTGCTGTGGGCCATGCGGACGCAGGTGAATTTCAAGGTTCACTTGCTGTTCGTGCTGGCGATCATCATCACGTCGACACTCTTGGGCGCCACGGCGACCGAATGGTGTCTGCTCGCGCTGTGCGCCACGGTCGTCCTAGCCGCTGAAACCTTCAACACGTCACTCGAGCACCTGGCCCGGGCCATCACGCGGGAACACCACGAAGAGATTCGCCACGCCCTGGACGTGGCCGCCGGTGCCGTCCTGATCGCGGCCATCGGTGCCGCCGCGGTGGGATTGATCGTCCTGGCCAACCAACTGATGCGATGGCTCGGCTAGCAGTCTGTTGAAGAATTCGACAGGCTGCGTGATCGCAGGGATGCGATCTCAAAACAGCGACGTAAGTCGGTGGTTTGCGAGCCGTGCGGAGCTTTGCTTCGCACTTGGCGAGGTTGGAAAATGCCACGAGGGCATTTTTCAACGCGCTGCTAGCCTCGGTGCCGACAATCGCTGTCCGGCCGCTGGATGATTCGTGGCATTCATTTGCTACCTGGCAGCTCTACTTTCGCGCTGTTTCTTGCCGGAATTGCGCACCTCGACGAACGACTGCGCTGGAACCATTTCGTGGCGTGTGGAGTCCTGTTGTGCGCGGTCTTCTTCGTGTTTCACAAATGGTTGCCGCGCAACGACTCCTGGTGCTGGAGCCGGCAAGCGAGTCAACGTCGTCATCCTTGCATCAAGACATACGTTACCGCGGGTGCCGTCTGAGCCAGCGCCGATCAGACCATTTCGCAAAACACGACGGTTCTTCCTCTGGAGAATTCGAGCGTCTGTGGCGAGAATTCATCCAACCGGCGCCGCTCGCGGGAGTGGGACAGTCTCCCAGGAATCTTAATAGCTGAAGCCGGTCTTTAGTCCGAGCATGACGTTCAATGAGACGGGCTGATTGACTTCGTAGAGATACCCGTTGTCGTACGCCAGCACTTTCCGTGAGGAGGACCAGCCCATAATCTCGGAATAGGCGCTCACATGCCAGCGCGGTCCGCGGAAGCCGATTTCGCTTTGTACGGTGAGACTCGCGCGCGGGAAGAGCGTGACGTCATCGAGCGTCACGTGCTCCCAGGTAAACGCCGTGACCCCTACGCGGGTGCGATAATAGGCTTCCCACCCGGGGTTCATCGTACGCCGCGATTCGATTCCGACGTAGGGATAAAACGTCCACCACGACTCTTGATATCCGTCGACGAGCAGCGCATCCTCGAGAATAATGTCGGGGATGCTGCGGACGAAGAACCGCGATCCAAAGCCGGCGAACAAGCTCTGTCGCGGCCACGCTTCGGGTTCGAACATCACTTCGTATTCGCCCCGTAGGCCCAGGTAATCGGTCACGTTCAAGTCTTTCAGGCCGCCCACAACGGCAAAGTAGTCGACCCTGCCACCGAATAATTCCGCGCAAACCGCTGCCGGCGGTAGCGCTGCTGGTAACCAAGGGTCGGCACCACGCCGTTGTTTCGCATGAAGATGTCGCCCCCGACGCGTTCGTTCCAATTGAAATAGTCAACGCGCGTGTACCATGTCGATTCGAAGAGCCGCGTCGCATTGCTGTTCACGGGCGGAACGTGCGATTCGTCGTCGACGATAAACGCTTCGTCGGCCGACAACGACACTTGACTCGTCGCGGGTGGCTCCTCCATCAGCGCGTGCGCCGATGCGCCGGCCGGGGGACCGTCGAGAGTGACGCTCGGCAGCCGTGCAGTTCGAGGTGGCCCTCCGGCCGGGGCGTCGTTGTCGGCGGCCCAACAGCAGGTCGTGCACGCCCAGCTCACAAGCGCAACGGCCAACGGCGAGCAAGTTCGATTCATCGATCGTCTTTAGGGGGAGCTGTAGGATGAGACGCCGCCACCCTACCTCGACAGAGGGGGCAACGTTAGCTCAATCGTCAGTCGACGTCAAGCTCAGTGGGGAGGGGCCTTTTTGCGCGTTTCTACCGCAAACCAGAAGGGGCCGACGCAACGGCTGGCGTCAATCGGGGGTGGCAGATGGTTGAAGCTTGTCGCTGCGGATCCTCCCAAGACCTTTGCAGCATTACAGGGGCACCATCTCTTGGCGGAGAGCGAGACCATGACGAGCCATTGGAATTCGTCGCGGCACTGAACACGTCGCCGACGTCACGGCGCGCACCAACGCCTGAACAGGTACGTTCCTTTCCTGCAATTAAACGCCATGCCCTTCATACGTTGAACGGAAGTGCCTATCCTAAAGACAGCTCACAACCGCGCCTGTAGCTCAGGGGATAGAGCAACGGTTTCCTAAACCGTAGGTCGCAGGTTCGAATCCTGCCAGGCGTATTTTCTTGTCCTCGGGGGGACGACGAATATGACAAAGGATGAACGCAAGCAGGAACTGCTAAGAGCGTGGCGCCGAGAAGAGCAGACAAAGTTGCTCGAATCGATCCCAATGGCTCATCATGAACTGAGGTCCCTTTTTGACCTGCTCAATCGTGAGGACGCTCCCGCGTGTGACCACACGCTACGTGAAACGATCGCGTTTCTCAACGAGCGCGATGTTGATGTCGAAAAGGTAGTCCGCTGGCTTAACGATCACGGAGGCTATTGTGATTGCGAGGTCATCTTTAACGTTGCGGACAGATTTGGAGAAATTGTTGAGTGGCATGAGTAGTGCCTGTTGTTTCCGCCGTGCGTCCGTCGATGAGTAATTCGAGGCAACAACCCGACAACCGCTGAGCGGGTATCAGAGAGTTTCGGAGCGTCATCGACCTACGCGAAACGCGGAACTCTCGCGTTTTCCCGAGTTTTCAGCACAATTCCTAAACTGTAGGTCACAGGTTCGAATCCTGTCAGGCGTACTTGATTTCGCGTCGGGGTGGTTGGCTTCTCGCGCCGATCATTGCGCGAGTGCGGTAGCTATTGTGCAGTGAGCCACTGTCAGTTCTCGTTGCCTGTCCGCGACGGGCCGTCTATGCTGAACGGCGGAACAACGCCCCTCCATCGGACAAGGAATCCGATCATGATCCGCTTTCGCGTGGCTCGGATCGTCGGCCTGGTCTTTGTGGCGGCCGGCACGCTCGGAGGTCGACATCTCGTTGTGGCTCAACAGGCCAATCCAGCCGCCAACGACGCTGCAGCGGCAGCCAACGAGCCCGTTTCCAACGAAACCGTTGCAGACGCCCCGCCAGCCGGCGAAACGCCCGAGGAAGCGAAAGAGCGCGTCGCCGCCGAGCGCTTTCTGCAACTGCTTAAACGGCGTCCCCGGCTGGGAACCGCGCTGGACAAGGTCTACGGCTACCACGTCGGGCGCGGCTCGCTGGACGAATTCACCGCGGCGCTCGAAAAAGAAGCCGCCGCCGGCGACGACGGCAACGTGTGGATGGTGCTGGGCATGGTCCAGATGCAGCGCGGCCAGGACGCGCTGGCGGCGGCAGCGCTGGAAAAGGCCGAATCGCTGCTTCCCGACGAAGCGCTGGCCAGCTACTACCTCGGCAAGACGCTGGTGGTGCTGGGCGAAGTCGACGGCGCAGCTGCCGCCATGCGCCGCGCCATCGAGCGCAAGCCCGCTCGGGCCGACTTGTTGTCGATCTTCCAGGACTTGGGCCGGGTGTATCAGCGCACCGGGCGCAATCGAAAAGCACTCGACGTATGGAAGCAGCTCGAAGAGCTGTTTCCCGGCGACGTGCAGGTCCGCGAGCAGATCGCCGGCATCCTGGCCGAAGAGGGAGCGACCGAAGCCGCCTTGGACCGTTACACGGCGCTGGCGGCAATGGTGAAGGACCGGTTTCGGCAGGTGGAGCTGGCGATCCGCGCCGCGCAGTTGAAGGTCCAGCTCGGCAAGACCGACGAGGCGCTGGCCGACTTCGAGAAGCAACTGGCCCTGGTCAACCCCGACAGTTGGCTCTACCGCGACGTCCGCCGGCGGATCGAAGAAGTGTTTTGGTCGAGCGGAGACGTCGACGGGCTGGTAGGCTATTACACGCGTTGGAACAAGGAACACCCGGACGACGTCGACGCGATGATGCGCACGGCCCGAGTGTTGTCCGCGCAGCGGCGATTGCCCGAGGCGGAAAAATGGTTTCGCCGGGCGATTGCCAAAGCTCCCACGGTGGCCGAACCGCGGCTGGCGCTGGCCGAGGCGCTGGCGGCCGACGATCATTACGATCAGGCCGCGGTGGAAATGGGGCAGGTCGTCGAGCTCAAGCCCGACAATCCCGACTACATCGTCCGCTGGGGTGAGCTGGTCTTCAACGACTCGCAGCGCAGCGAAGATCAGCGACGGACCGAAGCCGGCGAGATTTGGCGCCGCATGCTCCGCAAACGCGGAGACGATCCGGTCACGGTGGCCCGGGTGGCCGACCTGTTGCGTGCCAGCGGCGACGTCGAAGCCGCCCTCGAACAATATCGCGCCGCGATCGAGCTGGCTCCGGCCGAGCCGCAATATCGCGAATACCTGGGCGAATACCTGCATCAACTGGGACGCAAGGAAGAGGCACTGGCCGCCTGGCGCGAGCTAGCGTCGGGAGCACGCGAAACCCGCGACAACCTGGTGCGTCTGAGCGAGGTGCTCGGCACGTTCGGCTACGGAGAAGATGCCTTGGCGACGATGGCCAAGGCCTGCGAGCTGAAGCCTACGTTCGGCCATCGGGTACGCTACGCGGAGCTGCTGCGCGAGGCGAAACAATTCGACGAAGCGCTGGGACAGCTGGACCTGGCCGAGCCGCTAGCTGAGGATCCGGAACTGCGCGAAGTGGTCATCGACGAGCGAATCAAAAACTACCAGGCCAGCGGAAAGCTGGCCGAGCGGATCGAACAGACCGAAGCCGCCGTGGCCGGCCCGAGCGCAAAGGACGCCTCGCAGTGGCGGCTGCTGGCGCTCATGCGGGATGCCGACCGCAAGTTTCAACTGGCTTGCGACGCGATCCAGCAGGCCACCGCGCTCGAGCCGGGCGACGTCGCCGCCTGGGAAACCGCGGCCACGCTCCAGGAGCGCGCCGGCCGCTTTGGCGACGCCATCGCCTCGTACCGCAAGCTGGCCACGCTCGACCGGCGGTTTCTCAGCAACTACTTGACGCAAATCGCGTCACTCGAGATGCGGCTGGGAAATACGGACGCGGCGCTGAAGACGGGCGAGGAGCTGGTGGCGTCTGCGCCAGGCAATTCCGAGCATTACCGGTTCTTTGCCGACTTGTGTTTTCGCACCGGTAACTCGGAGCTGGGTTTCGAGGCCCTGCGCCGCAACGTACGGAGCAATCCCAATGACCAGGACGCCCTGGCATATCTGGCCCGCGCCTTGGCGGACGATTTTGCCACCGACGAGGCCATCGAGCTCTATTGGCGCGTTTTTGAGCTGGCCCGCGACATCGACGCCAAAGTCGGCGTGATCGAACCGCTCACAGAGCTTTATCTGCGCACCAATCGGTTCGAGGCCCTCACCGACCGGCTGGAAACGATCGGCCGCGAGCAGAACAAGCCGCGCGACGGCATCCTGTGGGTGGCCGCGGCCCAGCAGGCGGCCGGCGACCTGGGCATGGCCAGGCAATTGCTCGAACGGCTGGTGCGCGAGGACAGTCGCGATACGAAATTGCTCGAACGCCTGGTGAGCCTGTCGCGGGCCGAGTTCGACTTCGAGTCGGCCGCCGAATTCCAAAAACGGCTGGTGGCGGCGGCCCCGACGCCCGAGGCCCAATACTTGCTGGGCAACCTGCTGTTGGAGTTGGGCGAACTCGACGAGGCCGAGGCCTTGTGGCTCAAGCTCTCGCAGCGAGACGGCGACGCCGAGGCGTTATCGGCCTCGATCTCTACCCTGCTCGGCAAGGAAGAATACGAGACCGCGGCCAAGGTGATCGAGAAGGCCATGGTCAAGTACCCGGGCAATTGGGAGCTGCTCGCGCCGGCGATGATCGTGAGCGTCAAGCTCGACCGGAAGGAAGAGGCGCGGCGCTTGGCCGAGCGCGTGTTGGCGATGAAAGTCGACCCGGCCGAGCCGACCAGGAAGATCGAAGAGGCGATCAAGAAACAGTCCTCGCGGCGCAACACTCAGACGTACTCTCGCGATCCTTATGCGAACCTTGGCAAACCGGCGCGTCTGCTGGAATCCGCCCAGCAGATCAAGCAAGCCATCGACAACGCCGCCGCCAGGTACAACCGGGCCGGCCGGAACGTATTCACGCCGACTTGCTTTCAAGACGTGCAAGCCGTGGCGTATTGTATCCCGTTGGTCGCGAGCGAAGAGGGATTCGAAGTCGGCGCGTTCGTTAAGCAGTACGCGCAAGACGCCCTGGCGTCGCGGGCCGCCGATCAGCTTTGGCGGGCCATTTTCTACCTGACCTGGCAAGACGCCCGGGTGCAATACAGCCAGACGCCGAACGAAACATACGACAAGTGCTTGCAGGCTCTCATTGAGCAAGAAGATTCCTACGCCGCGACGAGCAAAATCGTGGAATTGCTGAACCGGCGCCGCCTCCGCGCCGGAGGTAACGCGAGCACGATCCCACCACTGTCGCCCGAGGAAGTTCAGGATCTCGAACGCTTGACCAAGTTGGCGTGGACCGCCGACCGATCGACTCCCAACCATTACGAGTTGTTGGTCGCCATCGAGCTGTCCGCGCCGGCGATGAAGACGAAGCCGAACGGCTGATCGATCGCTACGTCGCCAGCGCCAAAGGGGCGCGATACGCTTCCCAGGCGGCAATGCAGGCCACGGCCGTGTTGATGTCTGATTCCTACAACGACAAGCCTTCGCCTCGGATGATCGAAAAGTCTCTCGAACTTTTCCGGACGTCGTTGGACGAGCTCAAGATGAGCACCTCGTCCGCGGCCGGATTGTCCGTCGGTCGGCAATTGGCCGGAGTCTTCGGCCAGTTGGTCAAGCGGGGGAAGTGGGTAGATACCCTGCGGGCGATTGACGATGTCCTCCAGTGGCAAGCCGAACAGACTGCGGCCCTTCGCCCGACGCTCCGCCAACGGATGCAGACCAACAACACGCCGCTCGCGTACGGCCACGTGGTCAACCGCCGCTACATCCAAGTCGCCGTCAATTTTCCGCCGGTCTCAGGGTTCCTGGGCGCCGAATCGATTCTGGCACTCTACGGCGTCTACGACGCGTGCAAAGACGATCAAGACCAGCTTGCCGTGTTGACCGAAGCGATTGACAAGCGGGCGGGTGCACCGAACGACGATCGCTATCTGCGGGTCGCACGCCTGATCGCGAGCTCGGCAGTGGCCTATTGGTCGGGCCAGCGCGATCGCGCAGACGAGAAGCTGGCCCAGGCCGCCGGGCTGACGCTCGATCGGCAGTTTGTCGGGCTGGCCCGTTCGCGCGTGCTGTACGAATCGGGCAAGATTCGCGAAGCGCTCGAGGTCGTCGAGAAGCTGCGGCCCACGAACCAGGGGATGCTCGTCGATCGCGAGCTGGCGATCCTGCAACTAGTCTTGCAACTGGGCGATCTGGACCGGGCCAAGCGGAGCGCCGCAGAAGTTGTTTGCCCTGCGGCTCGAATCCGACACCGAGTTCAAGCTGGCCGACTTGATGTACCAGTTGGGCATGAAGGAGCTGGGCGACCGCATGATGGGACGCATCCGGCGCCGCGCCGGTGGAAAGCAGGAGACCCTCGTGCAGTTGATGACGCACTACGCGGAGGCGAACGACATGGAAGCGGCGGCCGAGATCGCCCGACAAGTCATCCGCCGCACCTCGCCCCGCGGCTCGCAAAATTACTACACGGCCGAGAACCAGCAGCACGAACAGGCCGTTCGCGTGCTGGCCCAAGCCGGTGCGCTGAACCAGCTCATCGAGCAGTACGAGGGGCTGGTCGAGCGATCACCCAAAAGTACAAAGCTGGCGGACAAGCTATGCGCATTTTACGAGGCGGCTGGGCGGCGCGAGGACGCCCAAAAGCTGCGGTTGAAGGCCGTCGAAAACGTCCCGGACGATCCCCGCAGCCTGTACGCGGCCGGCCAGCAGCTCGCCGCGCTGCGAAAGTACCACGACGCCGTAGATAAGTACATCGCCGCCATCCGTAAATCGCCCGAGTTGCTCAATCAAAACTATTACGCGATGGAACAATGCTTCCAGCAAGCCAAGGCCTGGGACCAGCTGGCCGATGCGATTGTGGGCGAAGGCATCCGGAAATTCGCGTCAAACTACCAGATCGGTGCACTGTGTACGTCGTTAGCCCGCAATGGGAATTACGAATCGCTGAACCGTCTGTTGTATGCGGCTTTCTCGGAGCTGAGTTGGTCCGAGGTAACGCAGATGTTGTATTCGTTTTCTCGAACCGACGTTAAGCTCGACGAAAAGCTGAAGATCCTCATCGGCGAAAAGCTCACGGCGGACGATGCCAACTTTGCCACGATGACTCAGACCGTCTACGTGTATTCGCGCAGCACCAACGGCCGCACCATGGGTCTGGCCGACGCCATCGCCAGAATCGTGGTCTCCGACGACGCCCTGAGGGAACAGGTGACCACAGCCATGAAGGCCCGGCTGAGCAAATCCCCGGATGAGCTGTTTCCCCGCGTCCTATTGTGCTTGCTTTTTGCCGAGACCAAAAAGTTCGACGAACTGGAGACGGCCGCCCAGCCGCTACTGGACAAGCAAGAGAAGACGTCCGACGACGCCCGCGCCATCTGGTGTCTCGCATCGACGTTGGCGCACCAGGTCAAGAATCCGAAGCTCGCCTGCAAGGTGCTGGAATCGACGAAACTCGATCTGCTCAACGAAAACGGCGGCTCCGGTTTCGAGTTCTCGGCGACGGCGCTCTTGGCCTATGCCTACGAGCAGGCCGAGCGAAAGGCGGACTCCCGGCGGATTCTCGTCGAGCAACTGCGAACGGCCGCCATCGACGAAAACCAGAGCCGATACAATCCCGGCTACGGCCAGTACCAGTACGTCCGGTCCCTGGCCGAGCTCGGCGAGCGGTTTCTCCGGATGGGCTATCCGGCCGAGGCTTTTATCGCCTACCGCAAGGCTTTTGCCGACGATCAAATGTTGCGACGCGCCGGGCGCTGGGGAGGCAACTTGGAAACTCTCCAGCAGCGGCTGCACAAGCTGCTTTCAAGCCAGCGAGACACCCAGACCACGCTCGCGATTATCCAGGCATCCGTTCTCCCCGAGGGCGAGGTCGCCGACGCGGTACGGCCGGTGCTGGAATTCTTGACTCGGCCGGAGATCGAGCACAACTCGCTCATCGACAACCGCGTCACGATGCCGCTCGCGGAGTTCATCCTCGCGCTGGGCAAGGAGGGGGAACTGCACGACGCCGTTTCCAAGTGGCTCGGCGAAACGCCGATCGTCGACGGTGCCAACGGGCTGCCGCTTAAAACTCTGGTGACGCTGCTGCTGATCAGTGACGCCGTCGACGACGAAGAGCGAGTCGCCGCGGCGGCCACCGCCATTTCCGAGTGGGTCCGTTCGCACGATCCGCCGACTCCCGCCGACGCCCCCGGCACCGCGCAACCCGCTGCTGACGCCGGCCAGCCGGACGGACCACAGAAGCAGTCGAGCGAGCAGGCGCTACCCGATGAATTGCTCTTAGGAATGGCCGCGCTACGGATTCCCGACGACAGCCTCGCAACGGGGCAAGTCGTGCAAATGCTCGAGCGCGCCATCGTCGCCGCCAGGGCCAGCCACGAAACCGCGCTGGTCGGCAGCCTGCAATGCCAGATTGCCCAGCGCCTGGCCGCCAGCGAGCCGGATCGGGCCCGAGCTATGTTCCAGGCGGCCCTCGATGAGTTGCTTCCCGCGGACGATGAACAGGCCAGTGCCCAGGGGGCCCAGGAGGCGAAATGAACGCTGCTGCCCAAGCGGAACTGGCAGGCTCGCGCCGGACGCCGGCGACCGCCGTGGCGATCGTGCCTGACACAGTGCCTTCTATTCGCGGCGCTGTTGGGTATGCCGCGCGTCGCGGTCTCGCAAGTCGCGCCGATCCCCATGGCCACGCCACCCGCGGACACCAGCCACGCCGAGCGTTGTCTGGCGGCGGTCGATCTGGCGCTGATCGCTGCCGAAAGCGGGATCATCGACGTTTCGGTCGAGGCCATGCGGCGAGCCACGCGCAAGGGGCCGCCCGTGGCCAGCGTCGACTTGGGTGGCCTGCTGAGCACGAAACAAAACACCCGAACCACCACGGCAACTGGCGGTGCGAACGTCGCGGCCGAATCGGCCCAAGCCAAGCTCGCCGCGCGTCTGCATCGCTTGCACCAAGTGTGGCGGAAGCAGGAAGTCGACCCGGCGCAGGCCTACGAGGCCTTCAAGTCACTCGTCGCGCCCGACGGCCGACCCAGCGAGATGTTCGCCTACTCGGTGGCGGCGGGCAATCCGCGGGCAGTGAGCTATTCGAACGTTGAGTTCGACGTGAAAGAGCCGAAACCCATCGATTCCGCCGCGGCCGACCTGGTCGAGTGGGCCAAGCTGAGCGGCAAAGAAGACGAGCTGCTCCAGGAAACGACCGCCCGCGAGCGATTTCCCGGCGCCATCGGCACGGCGCTGCTCATCGAGGCCCTCGTAGCCCAGGACGACTCGCGCCCCGTGGCGATCGCGACAGAGTTGTGCGAGAAGTTAGTGGCGCAGACCAGATTGCTGACGAACGGACCCGACGCGGAGCTACTATTTGGCCATGTTTGGAAAATGCTGGAGCGCGTTGAGAGTAATGTGCCGCAGCGGCAAAAGCTGATCGACGCGGTGGTCGGCGTCATCGAGCGACAACAAAACTGGGCCACCAACGAGTGGCTGGTGTTTTTAGTGGCCAAGGAATTGCGCGATTCCATCGACGAGGGCGATTCCCAGCAGTTTCAGCGCTACGCGGGTGTCGCCATGTCTCGTTACAACGCGCTTCGCAGCAACAATGCCTCCTACGTGGCTGCGCGAAGCGGACATGTACCAACATGCGGCCGAGCGGGCGTTTCGTGCCGGGCATTTAAAGCTCGCCGCCGACTGCCTCCGAGCGCAAAACCTGCTGCCCCTCAGCGATAGCGTCCTTGAATCACAGGGCGACACGATCCTGGACCCAATACAACCCGTCGTGGGGAGGCTGCTCGAATTAGACTGCGCGGAGCGCTATGAGCTGTTTAAGAGCCTGGTTTGGAACATGCCCGGGCTGGGGCTCGCCTATTGCGCGGATGAACGTCGCCGATCCGATTCCGCAGATATTCCGTCAGAGCGCGTTGGCGACGCCAGGTCCGTGGCAGGAACTGTCCGGCGCCGGTATGCGAGCATGAGCCTGCTCGAATGGACCCTGCGCGACGGCATCGCTTTGGGCAAGCAAGCCGAGATCACCGAACAGATTGCCAAGCTCGAAGCCAAATCCAGCGACGACGCCAGGCTCGCTCGCCTGGTGTTCGGGCTGGCGCGGGACGAGCCCGTTGACCTGTCGCTATTGACCAAGAAAAGCAAAGACGGCACTCTGGCGCTGCGGCCGGTCATGGGGGACCACAGTCGCGTCACGCCGCTGGACATTGACGTCGTCGAGCAGGCGCTGGCCCTGGACGAGCATCGCGCGGCGGCAGTCAAGCTGCTGGACGAGTTGCTGAACATCGCCACCTTGCGGCATCAGGACCTGTTCGTCACGCAGTTGCGACATTTGAAATATCGCCTGCGCGAAACCGAGCCCGCGGCGACGCACCGCGATCTGGCGCACTGGGTGATTTCAGACGAAGTGACGCAATCCGACGTTGCCGCGGGTCAGGTTCCCGAGTCGCTCTGGATCCGCCGCGATGATGCAAACACCTGGGGACACCAATACGGCACGGCTTTCTCGATGCTATTGCTGCGCTATCCGCTGGCAGGAAACTTCACGGTTTCGTTTCGCACGCGCGACGGCACGTATGCCGAGGGAGCCGCCACACTGGCCGGCAGAGTTTTGGAATTCCTGGAATACCGCTCCACGATTCTTGTCTCGGGCGTCGGCCTGCGAAACGCGTCTTCGTTGCCATGCGAAGACTTGGCGGGTAATGCGTTCAACACGATCCGACTGGACCGCGGGGCCGACTCACTGACGATTCACGTGGGAGACGACTTTGAAAAGCAACTCGGCGCACCGGCCGGCGATTTTCCGTTCTTTGGCATGGGAGCGCATCACTACCGCGAGACTTCATTCGACTCCCTGCAGATCACCCCAGACGCGACGATTCCGCGCAGCGTCGATATGTTGTCACCAACGCTGGTGGGCTGGAGCGCACGATTCAAGGCTCAGCGACTGCCAGCCCTTACGGTCCTGGACGAGGGTCCTCGGAACGACGACGCGAAAACCGATTGGCGCTTCGCCGAGGGAGTGTTGGAAAGCTCGGCAGCGCGGGCCAGCGACGAGAAAGGCGCAGGCAAGGCCGCCCAGCGAGACGCGATCGCGCGGCCCCGCCACGAAGGGCTGATTCGCTACCTGCGCCCGCTGTGCGATGGCGAGCAGATTTCGCTCGAGTTTTACCACGAGCCGGGGAAATTTTCGCTGGCGCCGGCGCTGGGCCGCATTGCCCTGTTGCTCTCCGATGCCCAAGTCGCCCTGCACTGGATCACGTCCGACTCCTCGGGAATCTCGACCGGCGTCGACGACACGAACCGCGTCGTCGATTCCCAGGCCGACCAACTGCGGCCCGTCCCCTGAAGGACAACGATTGGAATCAGCTCACGCTGCGACTTGACGGTAACGTCGCCACCTGGAGCGTCAATGGCGTGCCCGTTTATCGGCGCGCATGGGAAGTCGAGGCCGGCCGCCAGTTCGGGCTGTTTCACGATCCGACGGAGTACCACGTTCGCGTTCGCAACCTGCGGCTCACGGGCGACTGGCCCGAGAAGCTGCCGGCTGATTTGTTTGAGCTAAAGCCACAGGAGGGCATGGCTTCAGCGAAGTAACCAGTGCCGTCCTGACAGCGTCTAGCGGCGATTTTTTCACTCCGCCGCCGCCTGCCCTCACACGTGTTCGGACAATTCGATAAGCTGTACATACGTCGTCCCTGTACTCAACTGACGGAGACTCGAACGATGCTGCAGGACCTGCAAGCCAAGCTGCGTCCTATCCGCGTTCGCCAACGCCGGGATCGAGCCCTGCGATGGGGAACCGCCGGGCTGATCGCCGGAGCGCTGGTCGGATCCGGCTGCTATCTGGCCGAGTGGCTGGGTGCGACGGCCCCGGTGGGAGCGGGCCTGCTGGTGCTCGTGGCCTGCGGAATGGCGTCGGCCATCGCCGGCGCATCGTGGCCGACCAGTTGGCGCTCATCGGCGCGGCTGGTCGATCGTGTGTATGGGCTGAAGGACCGCACGGTGACGGCGCTCGATTTCGCGGCCCGTGCCGGTCGCGATCCCGTGCAAGCACTGCAAATCAACGACGCCATGCAGCACTTGTCGCAGATCGAGGCGGCCCGTGTCGTGCCTTGGAAGGCTCCGCGACTGGTGCCGCTGGCCGTCGTCGCACTGGGCCTGATGTTGGTACTGGGCTTGTTACCGCTGTCGCCCGAAACGTCGGTGGCGAACGTTCCGGCCGAGACCGCTCGAGGTGGTCCTTGAGCAAGCCGATCTGCTCGAGGAAACGATGCTCGAGGATCTCGAACAGCTGGCCGAGGACACCGACGATCCACAGCTCAAACAGCTTGCCGAGGAGATGAAACAAGCGATCCAGGAGTTGAAGGACCCGAACGTCGACCAGCGCGAGGCGCTGGCCAAACTATCGGAAATGCAGGCCGCACTGACAGCCGCCGCCGCCGCGCTCGACGTCCAGCAGATCGACGCGCAGTTGCAGGCACTGGCCGAAGCGCTGGCCGTCGCCGATGCAATGCAGGCGGCCAGCCAATCGCTGCGCGGCTCGGAATACGACAAGGCGGCCAAAGAGTTGGAAAAAATCGACGCCTCGAGCATGAGCAAGAAGCAGCGCGACGCCGTGACTTCGAACCTGGCCAAGCTCAACAGCAAGCTCGGCGGAGGCAAGCAAGGCCAATTGAGCGACGCCGTGCAAGAGATCGTCGACGGACTCTCCAACGAAAATGAGACGAAGGCCAAGCAGGGGTTCTGCAAGGCGGCCGGCGTCTGCCGCAAGCAGGCCCTGAGGAAGAAGATCAGCGAATGCCTCGGCTGCCAGCTCAATCGGCTCTCGGCCTGCAAGGGATGTTGCCAGGGCCAGTGCAACAAGCCAGGCAGCAACGTCGCCAAGTCCGACACGCCTTCCAACAGTTATGGGCTTGGCGCGTCAAACCGGCCGACCGGCGACGAAAAGACCAAGCTCGATTCGAAACGTCGCGACGAAGATCTCGCCGGCCTCCAAGGCGACGGTCCCAGCGAGCGCGAAACGCAGAGCGTCTCGGAAGCCCGCCAGGATGCCGTGCGGTCGTATCGCGAGCGATACTCCGAATTCCGCAAGCAGATGGAAGAAGTGCTCGACCGCGAGCCGCTGCCGCTGGGACATCGCGAAACGGTCCGCAAGTACTTCGAAGCAATTCGCCCGAGCGCGGAAGAAAGCACCCTGTTGGAGAGCAATTGACCCCGCGGCGGGTGTCGGCTGCTTCGCGCGGCGCCTGGCGAGCCCCTGTTGACCGACTGGATCACTCACTGCGCCTCGGCGGTCCCGTCTAAAACTCGCGTCGCGAATTCGATCGCCACTCGTGCGGCTCGTCCATGTAATAGCGCGGCGAAACCTGGCGCTGATATTGATACACGGGAGGCCTTTCCGGGGGCGGGTGAATGGCCCGCCAGGCCTTGACCCGCTCCGAAAGCGGCACGGACGGAACCTCGAGCGCGTAGCCGAGGTAGAGGAATCCGTTAGCGGAGTAGCCGGTCGGCGCCCGGCTGATGCGCCGGTTTGGTCTGGCGGCTAACACCGGCACTGATGGTGCGATCACGCAGGCGGCCACAACAGTCCCGATCAGCCAGGGCGCGGTTCTACGGTGCATGATGCGTGTTTCCTCGCCGGGACGGTTTCGTGACTCGCGGAAGACAACCGGCGCAATCGGTCGCGCTGCCTCTAATCCTTCGGCGCCTGCGACACGCCGCTAAAGCGACAGACAAGCGCAGACTGTGAGTTTGCTCGCCACTCCCGTCGGTCTGACAACCTGTGCCGATTGCGCGGGTCCCTGCGGCTCAATCGAGCGAGGCGACGAAATTGAGAAAATGCCGTTCGAGGATCCGCAAGTCGGTGGTGAACACGGCACTAAAGTCGGCGATGCGACGGGCCGTCGGATATTCTTCGAAATCGTCGCGGGCGGCCACGCGGCGGACGTACTCGGCGAACTGGTGCGGGTAGATTTCGGTGAGGAAGAACACCCAGGCCCAACTTTCGGCATAAGCGGCCGCGGGGTTCACCTGAAACCGCCGGTCAGCGCCCAGCAAGTGCACAAAATCGCCCGACCGCCGGCCGTGGGCCTGCCAGGCGCGAAACTGTGCCAATCGCGGCCGATTCACCCGCTCGCGGCGCGTCGGGTGATCGCGCCAGTTCCACACCCCCGGGGCCTCGAACATCGTGCCCAGCCCCTCGGCCAGCCACGTCGGCGTCGGCGAAAAGCGGTTGTGCACGCCCGTATTGAATGCCATCTGATGCGTGGCTTCGTGGATGATCGTTGCCTCGTTTTCTAGAAACGTTCGATTCCCCCTGCCGGCGTCCTGGTCGTAGAGCATCACGCGGTTGGACGTCGGCGAGT
>CAVQEL010000020.1:0-35871 GCA_963711515.1 uncultured Planctomycetota bacterium
GGAGGTTGATCTCGAGGATCTCCTTCATCCGCGTGAGGACGATCATCACGCCGCCCCCCACCGGCAGGTAACCGCCGGCCAGGCTCGTGCCGGCTCCGCGGGGGAGAAAGGGAACCTCGTGGCGGTTGCACACCTCGACGATCGCCGCAACCTGGTCGGTCGTGCGGGGAAACACGACCACGTCCGGGCAGTTCTTTTCGATGACGAACCCGTCGCATTCATAGACCACCAGGTCCGAATGGGCGGCGAGCACGCTGTCGCTACCCACCAGGCGACGCAGCTCGTCGGCAATGGGCGTCAAGGCGGAGGAAATCACAGGCAAGCCATTAGGGGATAAGACGCGGCGCAGAAAGCGGCCAAACCGTGATTATAGTGCCGCCCGCCGGCGAAACATAGCGGCCGCGCCGAGCTCATTGCCGCGCAGTCGCGATGCGGGCACGTGCCGGCAGGCTCTTGCGAACGGTTTTTGAGCGGGCTGTGTTATGGCCGGTCATTCTGACCGAGCGCCACCCCAGCGGCGCTCGGGGGCCGCTCGAAATCGGGCCGGGGAAATGATACGATTCAGTGCGCTGGATTCTCTCGCACCGAAAACCCCCTGGCGGAAGCAGTTTCCCTCATGCCGATCGATCCCTACTCCCCCTGCCCCGGCGGGACCGGTAAGAAGATCAAGTTCTGTTGCTCCGACCTGGTCGCCGAGCTGGAAAAGATCCAGCGGATGCTCGAAGGCGACCAGCGGGCCGCCTGCCTGGAGCACATCGAAAGCATCGAGGGCAAATACCCCGACCGGGCTTGTCTGCTGTCGATCAAGGGGATGCTCCAGGCCCACCTCGGCCAGGAGCAGCAGGCCGACGCCACGTTGGCCCGGTTCATCGAAAAGTATCCGGACAACCCGGTGGCGCTGGCCGAACAGGCGACGGTCAAGGCCGCCGGCGAAGGGGGGCTGGCGGCGATCGGATTGCTGCAAGACGCGTTGGAAAAGTGCGACAACCAGATTCCGGCCCAGGTCTACGACGCGATCGGCATGATCGCCCAGGCGCTGGTGGCCGACAATCAATTGTTCGCGGCGCGGGCTCACCTGGTGCTGCAACTGGGCATGAGCGGCATGCAGGACAAGCAGGCGCTCGAGCTGCTGCTTGCGGCTCAACGGCTCGACGTCGGTGCCGCTGCTAGCGAAGCAGGATTTTTCGCTCGCGCCCCCGCCGGACGACGCCCTGTGGAAGAACGCCTACAACGCGGCGATCGAGCCTGCCATGCGCGGCGCCTGGCGCAAGGCGGCCGACGATCTGACCGAGTTGGCCGGCAAAGTCGGTTCGTGGCCCACGATCTCCAAAAGCATCGCCATTCTGCGAACGTGGCTGGCCGACACGCCGCGGGCGATCGAAGCCTGGCGCAAGGTTGCCGCGGAACCGTCGATTTCGCCGGACGAAGCGGTGGAGGCCGAAGCCCTGGCCCAGTTGCTCGATGCCGAGGCCGTGGACCTGGTCGACGTGGTCTCGATCGAATACGACGTCGCCGACACCGAGGTGCTGCAAGCGCGGCTCACGGCCAGCCCCCCGCGCTGCACATGCCGATCGACCTGTCGCGGATGGGTGGCGAGGATGAGCCGCCCCCCAAGGGGGCTTATTGGCTCTTGAGCCGCGCGGTGCCCGAAAGCGGGACGGACCTCACGCCGGACGAAGTGCCCCGCGTCGTGGGGCAGGCGTTTTTGTATGGCAAACAAACCGATCGCGAGGCCCGGGTCGAGCTGACGGCTTATCGCACGCAGTTGGCCGATGCCCAACAGGCGATTGCCGACATCGTTGGCGACGGGCTGGGAGCGGCCGGCCAGGAGCAGATCAGCACCCAGGTGCCCGCCTTGCAACACGCGCTGACGACCAACTGGCGACTGCCCGAGGGGACGCCCCCGGAAAAGCGCCAGCAACTGATTCGCGATCAACGCCGCGAAATCCTGCTCAACAGCTGGCCGGAGATGCCGCGCAAGATTTTTGGCGACAAGAGCGCGTCCGAAGTCGCGGGCGACAGCGATCAGCGCATTAAGCTGCTGGCGGCCATTCTGCTGCTGGAAGTCGCGACCGACCAGGTGGCTTCCGAGTTTGACTTCAACGAGTTGCGGCGCAAGCTCGGCTGCCCGGAGGCGGAGCCCATCGACCCGACGCAGACGTCGCCGGCCGATTTGCCGCTGGCGCGATTCAGCCGGGTGGACGTGAAGAAGCTCTCCGACGAACAGCTCGTCGAGCTGTACCAGCGGGCCGATCATTACCGCCACATCGCCGCGTTGCGCAAGCTGGCGCAGGAAGCCATCGCGCGTCCGGCGCTCGACAAGCTGGACCGAGCCGAAGTCTACGGATTGCTCGCCCAAATCGAGCCCGAGGGCGCCGCGGCCGTGGCCTACTCTGGACAAGGCGCGCGAGGCGGCCGAGGCGGCCAAGAAATCGACCGCCCCGTGGGACCTGGCCGAGCTGGCCCTGCGCATTTCGCGTGGCGAAGTGGCCGACGCGGATCGGCTGTTGCACCACATTCGCGAGCAGCACATGCGCGAGCCGGGCGTGGCGCAGGCCCTGTTTCAGATTCTGGCCGAGGCCGGCATCATCGGACCCGACGGACAGCCGCGCATGCCGGCGGGCGCCGCGCCGAGCGAAACGCCGGACATCGTCGTGCCAGGCGGCGCCGCCGAGCCGGGTAAACTTTGGACGCCGGACAGCGATCAGCCGACCGGTAAGAAATCGGCCATTTGGACGCCGGATTGACCGGTGCGCCGCGCGCCCTGCCGTCGCAGTCACGCCGCCGCGCGTGGACCTGGTGGACCGTGAGATTCTTCTCTGTTCGCGAGCATCCGTGCCATGCAATGGGAAGAGCTTGACGCCTGGCACATGGCCCGCGCCCTCGAATTGGCCGCTCGCGGCGAGGGGCTGGTCGAGCCGAACCCGATGGTGGGCTGCACGATCGTGCGCGACGGCGAGACCGTGGGCGAGGGCTTTCATGCTCGTTTTGGCGGTCCGCACGCCGAGATCGCGGCGCTCGAATCGGCCGGTCCGCGGGCCCGCGGAGCCACGGTCTACGTCACGCTGGAACCGTGTTGCCACCAGGGCAAGACGCCCCCTTGTACGCAGGCTCTCGTGGCCGCGGGCGTGAGCCGCGTGGTGGTGGCCCAGCAGGATCCGTTCGTCCGCGTGGCGGGAGCCGGGGTTGCCGAGCTGCGGGCGGCGGGGATCGAAGTCGAAGTCGGCTTGTGCGAGGCCGAGGCGCGGCGACTGAACGCACCCTACCTGAAGCTCACGCGCACCGGCCGTCCTTGGATCATCGCCAAGTGGGCCATGACGCTCGACGGCAAGATCTCGACGCGCAGCGGCGACAGCCGCTGGATCTCGAGTCGGGCCTCGCGCGACATCGTGCATCGCCTGCGCGGCCGCGTCGACGCGATCCTGGTGGGCCGGAGCACCGCCGAAGCCGACGATCCGCTGCTGACCGCCCGGCCGCCCGGTCCTCGCACTGCGGCGCGCATCGTGGTCGACACGAACGCGTCGTTGCCGCTGACGAGCCAGTTGGTGCGCACGGCGCGGCAGGCGCCGGTGATGGTGGCCGTGGGGAGCGCGGCACCCCGGGAGAGCGTCGACGGGTTGATCGCGGCCGGCTGCGACGTGATCGTTTGCGAGGGGGACGCGCACAAGGTGCGTCTGAAGAACTTGCTCGACAAGCTCGGCAGTCGGCTGATGACCAACGTGCTGGTCGAAGGAGGCGGAAAGCTGCTGGGGAGTTTGTTGGATGCGGACGAAGTGGACGAAGTGCACGTCTTCGTCGCGCCGCAGATCGTCGGCGGAGCCGCGGCCGGCAATCCGGTGGCCGGGATTGGAATCGAACTGATGTCGCACGCGATCCAACTGCCGGATGCAACGATCGAGCAGATCGGCTGCGACGCGTACTTCCACGGCCGCGTGAAACGGGGTTAGCGCCGCAGTTGCACGCCCGTATTGCGCCGCGAGATCGTGGCCGAGGCCCGCACGTTTTTCGGCTCCTCGATGCGATACAAGTGCGAATCGGTCCGCAGGTAGATCGCGCCGTCGACGAACGCGGGCGAGGCCAGCGAGCGGCCGTCGAGCTGGTTGGTCGCCAGGGGGTCGTACTTATCGCCGGGCGCGATGACAGTCGTCGTGGCGTCTTCGTTCAACAGGTAAATGCGGCCACCCGCCTCGGTGGGCGAGGCGGAAAAGTTGCCGCTCAGTCGCTCGCGCCACAGTTCCTTGCCCGTCTTGGCTTCGACGCAGGTCAGAATGCCCAGGTCGGTCGTCATGTAAATGCGTCCGCCGGCGACCAGCGGCGAGGGATTGTGGGGCACGCCGCGGCGGACCGTAAAGGCCACGTGGCTGTCGGTGATGTCGCCACTGCCGTCGGGACGAATCGCCAGGAGCGAGGGGTTCCAATAGCCCGTACAGCAATAGACCAGCCCGTCGGCGGCCACGGGCCGGGGGACCACGGAATGGCCGGTGTAGCGGCAACGCCACAGTTCACGGCCGTCGGCGGGCGAAAAGGCGATGGCCGCGTCGCCGCGGCTGGTGACGAGCTGCTCGCTGCCGCCCACGTTGACCAGCAGCGGCGTCGAGTAGGCTTGCTGTCCCTGGTGATCCACGCGCCAGCGCACTTCGCCGGTGTGCTTGTCGAGCGCCACCAGATACTGCACGTCGGGCCCGTCGCAGGCCACGATCACGAGGTCGTGCCACACGACCGGCGAGCCACCGGGTCCGTGGCGGTGGTCGTATTTGAGCCGGGTCTGCCAGACGATTTGGCCGTCGGTCGAGAGGCAGGCCGTGCCGTGGGCGCCGTAGTGGACGTAGACGTGCCGGCCATCGACGACGGGCGTGGGCGAGGCGTGGCTGTTCTTCGAGGCGATGCGTCCCAGGTCGTCGTAATGAAACACCTCGACGTCGTGCACGAGTTGTCCCGACTGGCGTTCGAGGCACACGGCCCGCAGCGAGCCTTCGGCTTCGATGGCGGTGGTCAGCCAGATTTGTTCCCCCGCGATGGCCGGCGAGGACCAGCCCAGCCCGGCGATGGGGACTTTCCAGCGGATGTTTTCCGATTCGCTCCAGGTGAGAGGAAAACCGGTGCCGGCGGCGTGCCCTTGCCCATCAGGGCCGCGAAACTGCGGCCAGTTTTCGGCGGCCTTTGCCGACGGCAGCGCCAGGCATGCCAGGAGCAACAAGGTCAGTCGTGGAACATCACACGATCGCATGGCGAGGAACATCGGGCTGCCGGGGTTGAGCAAGTGTGAAGGGACTACCGCACGATTTTCAAATCACTCCGCTCCTGCTGGAGCTGGTCGACGGCGGCGTCCGTCACGGCCGTGCCGCGAACGTCCAACTGCTGCAACTGCCGCCAATGCGCGATATGCCGCAGCGCGGCATCGGTCACTTGCGTTTGCGACAGGTTCAAGACGGCAAGCTTCCTCAGCACGGCAAGCTGAGCTACGCCGCGGTCGTCAACTTCCGTGCCACTTAGATTCAGCTCGGTCATCTGAGCCAAGCGGGCCAGCGAACGCATGCCCGTCGCGGTAACGCTCGTGCCGGCCAGCACCAGCACTTGCAGGTGGGACAAGTCGGCGAGCGATTCCAGTCCTTGGTCGGTCACCGGCAGGTTCGACAGGTCGAGCATCGCCAGGCGGGGTGCCCGGGACAGGTGTTCGAGGCCGGCGTCGCTGACTTGCGTTTCGGCCAGGCAGAGGCCCACCAGCGAGGGCATCGCGGCCAGCCGGGCCAGACCGCTGTCGGAGATGTCCGTAAAGTCGAGCCATAGCAGTTCCAGCTTCGGCAAGCGGGCCAACACGTCGAGCGAGCGGTCCGTGATCTCGTTGTACGAAATCTTCAGGACGCGCAGCTCGGCCAGTCCGGCCAGGTGTGCCACTCCCTGGTCGGTCACCTTGGCGTCGTACAGGTAAAGTTCTTCCAAACGAGGCAGGCGCCCGACAATCGCCAGCCCGTCGTCTCCGGTCTGCGTCCAGCTGAGATTCAAGATTCGCAGGTTCGCAAGATTCGCCAGGTGCGCGAGGCCCGCGGCCGACGTTTTGGTATCGTGCAAACCCAGCCCCACGAGCTCG
Organism: uncultured Planctomycetota bacterium; assembly: GCA_963711515.1. Classification (GTDB taxonomy): domain Bacteria; phylum Planctomycetota; class Planctomycetia; order Pirellulales; family PALSA-1355; genus CAVQEL01. The sequence continues at coordinate 6,089 of CAVQEL010000020.1, forward strand.
GTCATCCCGGCCAGGTTGGCGAGCCCTTCGTCCGTGACCCGGGTTTGTTGGAGTTTGAGCACTTGCAGGTGCCGCAGGTCGCGAATCGATTGCAGCCCTTCGTCGGTGACCTTGGTGCGCGACAGGTCAAGCCAGCGCAAGTCGCGTATGGCGTCGAGGTGGTCGAGTCCCTCGTTGCCGGCGTTCCAGGTGACGACGACGAATGGTTTGCCGCGGTCGTCGTATTCTTCGTCGACGTCGTTGCCCAGCCGGCGGATTTCCGCCAGGGCGGCTTCTTCGTCGGGGTCCGACGCCCCCGGCAACAGATTGCGCAACGAGAAGCCGGACGCTTGCTTGGGGAGCCGGCGCGGCGGCTGGGCAACGGCGGCGGTCGCCGTCGGCAGCACGAGGAGCCAGGTCAGCAGCAGGCGCGTGGGCCGCGTCATGGTTTCTCTTCGGACATGTAGTCGGAAGCGGTGCGCGACCGGCCCTTCGGCCGCGAAAACAGCGGCGGCTTCCCCGCGGTGCGCGTCGCCTCAGTGGCCGGCTCGATCGCCGTGGCCTGCTGGACCGCGTCATCGCGTCGGACGGTGGCCTGTTGCTCGGCCGGCGCCTCCGACAGCACGCTGCCGGCGCGCGGCGCGGTGTCGACGTCCGAGTACTGGTAGTCGTCTTGCGTACGTCCGAACGGGTAGGCCAGCCGTTCGAAGGGTTCGCGCAAGAGACGCTTCGCGCCGGCCACGAAACGGCTCCACAACGACGGCGAGCGGACAAAATGTTGATCGGCGGGTGCCGCGGCCATCAGCGACATGGCTAACAACAACGCGGCCCATCGTTTCGACTTCATGATTCGAGGCCTCCTTGCCCGCGCCGGCAGCGGCAGACTCATGACGCTCCCGGCCGCTATGGGCGCCAAAACGGGGCGGAAGTGTCCCAAAAAGCCAGCAGCCGGTCCAGACCGGCTCCGCCGCCGGTGACCGCCGAGCTAGCTGCCCCCCTGTCGGATAATCGTGACGCAAATTACTCCCGTGAAATGCGCATCCTAGTGGCGAATCGCAGCTCAGAGTTTTTTTCTCCTAGCCGGACTGTACGTGCGTCCCCTACAATTCACGATTCGCTCATAAGACGAACGGAATTGTTGCTCTTCGCTGTGCCCATGGCCGTTACCGACATTGTCATCAAGGGAGCCCGCGAGCATAACCTGCGGGACATCGAGGTCACGCTCCCCCGCAACCGGCTGATCTGCCTCACCGGGGTGAGTGGATCGGGGAAGAGCTCGCTGGCCTTCGACACGCTGTATGCCGAGGGCCAACGCCGCTACGTCGAAAGCCTGTCGAGCTTCGCCCGGCAGTTTCTGGGGCAGATGCCCAAGCCCGACGTCGACTACATCAGCGGGCTGAGCCCGTCGATTTCGATTTCGCAAAAATCGTCCGGCCAGAACCCGCGTTCCACCGTCGGCACGATCACCGAGATTTACGACTATCTGCGCGTGCTTTATGCGCGCACCGGCCAGGGGCATTGCCCCGAGTGCTCCCGGCCGATCACGGCCCAGACCCGCGAACAGATCATCGAGCAGATCAACCACCTGCCGGCCGGCACGCGGTTCGTCGTGCTCGCGCCGCTCATTCGCGGCAGAAAGGGGAATACCGCGATCTGTTTGTCGATCTGCTCAAGCAGGGCTTCGCCCGGGCGCGGGTGGACGGGCGGATCGTGTCCCTCACCGAAGAACAGAACCTCGACCGCCAGATGCGGCACGATATCGAAGTGGTGGTCGATCGCCTCGTGGCCGGCGACTCCCGGGCCCGGCTGGCCGAAGCGGTGGAGCTGGCCCTGAAGCTAGGGCAGGGGAGCCTGATCGTTTCTCAGGCGTCTGACGCGGCCAAAGATGCCGACGGCGTCGTTGAGCAAGCACCAAGACGAAGCCGGCGCCGCGCCGCGGCAAGCGCCGCCCACGTGCCGCCGAAGTCGATGCCAACTCCGCGGGCTCGGCACACCACGGCGACATCCAGCTTTCGGCCCATTACGCCTGCACGCATTGCGGATTGAGTTTCGAGCCCCCCAGCCCGCAATTGTTCAGCTTCAACAGCCCGCAAGGCATGTGCCCGTACTGCGACGGGCTGGGCGAGCTGTACAGCTTCGACCCCAAGCTGCTGGTGCCCGACGGATCGCTGTCGTTCAAGCAAGGCTGCTTCGAGCTCATCGGTCCGTGGCGCGACCTGGGACGCTGGAAACGGCACATCTACCAGGGCGTGGCCGACACGATCGAGCGGAAGCGCGAGCTGGCCAAGGGCACGATGCTCGACACGCCGTGGAACGAGCTGGCGTCCGACTTGCAGCAGCTTTGGTTGTGGGGCACCGGGGACCAGCACATCACGTTCACCTGGCGCGGCGGAGCGTCGGGTCACAAGTACGGCGGACATTTCGACGGGCTCGTGCCCGAGTGGCTCGAAAAGTATCGCAACTCGCAGAGCCGGATGCAGATTCGCCAACTCGAAAAATACATGCAGGTGATGCGCTGCGAAGACTGCGACGGCCAGCGGCTGAACCCTCAGGCCCGGGCCGTGACCGTCACGACGCGTCACGCGCAGTTTGCCGATCGCCCGAAGCGGTCGCTGCCCGAGGTTTGCTCGCTGCCGGTCAGCGACGCGATCCAGTTCTTCACCGAACTGGAGATGGACCCCACGCGGGCCATGATCGCCACCGAGGTGCTCAAGGAAATCCGCGGGCGGCTCGGCTTCTTGAGCAACGTGGGGCTTGACTATCTCACGCTCGATCGGACCGCTCCGACCCTCTCGGGGGGCGAGTCGCAGCGCATCCGCCTGGCCGGACAGATCGGCTGCGGGCTGGTGGGCGTGTTGTACATTCTCGACGAACCGTCGATCGGCTTGCACCCGCGCGACAATGACCGGCTGCTCGACACGCTCATGCAACTGCGCGACCTGGGCAACACGGTGGTCGTGGTCGAACACGACGAAGATACGATGCGGGCAGCCGACCACATCGTCGATTTCGGGCCCGGTCCCGGCGTGCGCGGCGGCGAAGTCGTGGCGTCGGGCAGCGCGACCGCAATTGCCCGCTCCCCCCGCAGCTTGACGGGCAAGTACCTGTCGGGGCAGGAACAGATCGAAGTGCCGGCGGCGCCGCGGCCGCTGTCGGGCCAGTGGCTGAAGATCATCGGCGCCGCGCACAACAACCTCAAGAACGTCGACGTCGAGATTCCGCTCGGCAGCCTGGTGTGCATCACCGGCGTGTCCGGCTCGGGCAAAAGCTCGCTGGTGGGGGACATCCTGGTCGAGGCCCTGCGCCGCGATCTCAATGGCGGCGAGGGTTCGCCCGGGCGCACCAGCGGATCGAAGGCCTCGAACATCTCGACAAGCTGATCGCCATCGATCAATCGCCGATCGGCCGCACGCCGCGCTCCAATCCGGCCACGTACATCAAGCTGTTCGACGAGATTCGGGACCTGTACACGCAACTGCCCGAGTCGAAGCAGCGGGGCTACAAGGCCGGCCGCTTCAGCTTCAACGTCTCCGGCGGCCGCTGCGAAGCGTGCGAAGGGAACGGCTCGAACAAGCTGGAGATGGATTTCCTGGCCGACGTGTGGGTCACCTGCCCGGTGTGCGAAGGGCACCGCTTCAATCGCGAAACGCTGCAAGTCCGTTTCAAGGGCAAGACCATTGCCGACGTGCTCGAAATGGACGTGCAGCAGGCGCTCGAACACTTTCAGAACATTCCCAAGATTCGCCACAAGCTGCAAACGCTGCACGACGTGGGGCTCGATTATTTGAAGCTCGGTCAGCCCTCGCCGACCCTCAGTGGCGGCGAAGCTCAGCGAATCAAGCTGGCCCGCGAGCTGGTCAAGAAGAGCACCGGCAAGACGCTCTACCTGCTCGACGAGCCGACCACCGGCCTGCACTTTGCCGACATCAAGCTGCTGCTCAAGGTGTTGCACGACTTCGTCGACGCAGGGAACACCGTGCTGGTGGTGGAGCACAATCTGGACGTGATCAAGACGGCCGATTGGATCATCGACCTGGGACCCGAGGGAGGCGCCGGCGGCGGCCGAATCGTGGCCACCGGCACGCCGGCGGAAATCGCCGCCCGCCGCGATTCGCACACGGGCCGGGCGTTGCAAGCGCCATCTGGCTGGCAAAGCCGTCCGCGGCAACGGCCAGAAGCCCAAAGCCGGCAAGCGCCGTCGCGCCGTGGCCGAGGCCCGCGCGATTCGCGTCCGCGGCGCGAGACAGCACAACCTGAAAGACATCGACGTCGAAATCCCCCGCGATCGCACGACGGTCTGCTGCGGCATGAGCGGCTCGGGCAAGAGCTCGCTGGCCATGGACACGATCTACGCCGAAGGACAGCGGCGTTATGTCGAAAGTCTGAGCGCGTATGCCCGGCAGTTCGTCGGGCAGATGCAAAAGCCGGCGCTGGAGCACATCGAAGGCCTGTCGCCGGCGATCGCCATCGAACAGAAGCACATGGGGCACACGCCCCGCTCGACCGTGGGCACAGTGACCGAGATTTACGACTATCTGCGGATTCTGATGGCCCGGCTGGGGACCCCCTATTGTCCGGCCTGCGACGTACCCATCGGCACGCAGACGTCCGACGAGATCGTCGACAAGATCATGGCCGAGCCGGAGGGGACAAAGCTGTACCTGATGGCTCCACTGGAGGTGGAAGTCGGCGAGAAATACGAAAACCTGTGGGCCGAGATCCGCGCGCTGGGGTACGTCCGCATGCGGGTCGACGGCGAGACGGTTTCGGTCGATGAACCGCCGCGGATCGATCGCCGGCGCAAGCATCTGGTCGAGGTGGTGATCGACCGGGTGAACGTCCGTCCCGACGCGCGGGGCCGGATCGCCGAGACGGTGGAAGCGGCCCTGTCGCTTGGCGGGGGCGTGATGCACGTGGCGTATCCCGAGCCGGACGTGGCCGAGCCGAAGTGGCGCACCGAGGCGCACAGCCAGCATTTCGCCTGCGACCAGTGTGGGCGGAGCTTCGAGCGGCTCACGCCGCACAGTTTCTCGTTCAACAGTTCGCTGGGCTGGTGCCCGGCGTGCGAAGGCCTGGGAACGCAAACCGGTGCCAGTCCGGCGGCCCTGCTGCGCGATCCCAAGCTCACGCTTGCCGAAGGGGCGGTTGGCCTGTGGCCGGCCGCCAGCACGCCGCTGTTTGGTGCGATGCTCGCAGCCCTTTCGGCGCAGGCCCGCGTGCCGCTCGACGTGCCGTTCGATCAGCTCACCGCCAAGCAGCGGCGCGTGGTGTTCCACGGCACCGGCGACGAATGGATTGACGTGTTCCCGCCCGGCGGCCGCAAGAAAGCGGACCGCCCGCTGTTTCGCTTTCAATTCAAGGGGCTCTATCCGGCCCTGGAGGAGGCGGCTCGGCTTTCGCCGGCCTTGCGCAGCAAATGGGAGCACCTGGTGGGCGAAGTCGAGTGCTCCACTTGCGGCGGCAGCCGGCTGCGCGACGACGCTTCGGCCGTGCGGCTCCACGGGCGGACGATCGACGAATTGTGCCGCCAGCCGCTGGCCGAGCTGGTCGAGCGGTTTTCCAATTGGACGCTCGACCCCCGCGAACGCAAGATTGCCGGCGAGCTGGTGCGCGAGGTGTCGAACCGGCTGCGGTTCCTGGTCGACGTGGGTTTGGAGTACCTGACGCTGGGGCGACCGGCCCCCACGCTTTCCGGCGGCGAAGCCCAGCGCATTCGGCTGGCCAGCCAGGTCGGCAGCGGACTGTGCGGCGTGCTGTACGTGCTCGACGAGCCGACGATCGGTTTGCACCCGCGCGACAATCGCCGGTTGATCGGAGCCTTGCAGAAGCTCCGCGACCTGGGCAATACACTGTTGATCGTCGAGCACGATCGCGAGGTCGTGGAATCGGCCGATCAATTGCTCGATTTCGGGCCCGCGGCCGGCGACGGCGGCGGGCAGATCGTGGCCCGCGGCACGCCGGCGCAAGTCGCTCGGCAGCGCGGCTCGGTGACCGGCCCGTACCTGTCGGGCAAGAAAGCGATCGCCGTTCCCACGAACCGCCGGATGGCGAGCGCCGCGGAGCACGGCCGAAACGAACGGCAAGCCGGCTGGCGCAAAGAAAAGGCTACGCGGAAACGAAAGGCAACGAGCAAGACGTCGCCCATCGCGCCGGCTTCGACCGCTGCCGGCGTCGAGCAATTGCCCGACGCCCCCGGCGGATGGCTGGAGATCGCCGGAGCCCGGCACAACAATCTGCGGAACGTGACGGCCCGCATTCCGCTGGGATGTTTCACGGTCGTCACCGGCGTGAGCGGCAGCGGCAAAAGTTCGCTGGTCGAAGACGTGTTGTACAACTCGCTGGCTCGCACGCTGCATCGGGCCAGCACGACGCCGGGACAACACGACACGATCCGCGGTCTGGAACAGATTAACAAAGTGATTCGGGTCGACCAGCAGCCGCTGGGACAAACGCCCACTTCGAATCCGGCCACGTACACCGGCGTGTTCGAGCTGATTCGCACGCTGTACGCCCAATTGCCCGATGCACGCGTGCGGGGCTACACGCCGCGGCGGTTCAGCTTCAACGTGCCGGGGGGGCGCTGCGAGGCCTGCGAAGGGAACGGCCAGATTTGCATCGAGATGCACTTCCTGCCCGACGTGTGGGTCGAGTGCGAACTGTGCCGCGGCCGGCGCTACGATCCTGAAACGCTGGCGGTCACCTATCACGGCCAGTCGATCGCCGACGTGTTGGACATGTCGTGCGGCCGAGCGGTGAAGCTGTTCGAGAACATTCCCAAGGTGCGCCGCATCTTGCAAACGCTGTGCGACGTGGGACTCGATTATCTCACGCTCGGCCAGGCCGCTCCCACCCTCTCGGGCGGCGAAGCGCAGCGCGTGAAGCTGGCGGCCGAATTGGCCCGGCCTGACACGGGACGCACGCTCTACCTGCTTGACGAGCCGACCACCGGCTTGCACTTCGAGGACATTGCCAAGCTGCTCGACGTGCTCAACCGGCTGGTCGACCTGGGCAACAGCGTGGTGGTGATCGAACACAACCTGGACGTGATCAAGACGGCCGATTGGGTGATCGACCTGGGACCCGAGGCCGGCGACGGCGGCGGCTACATCGTCACCAGCGGCACGCCCGAGGACGTCGTGGCCCACGCGGCCGAGGCCTCGAAGTTAGGCGTCGCGCGTTCGCACACCGGTGAGGTGCTGGCCGAGGCGATCGCCGCCAGTCCGCGCCGCAAGCGAGCCATCCACGACTTCGCCGCCGAACAAGCCGAGCGAGCCGGCGACGTCGACATCGGCGAAGTGGGCAAAGACAGCCGCATGCCGTGGGAAGTCGACGGAATGCGCTGGCACACTCGCGATCGCGTGGGGCGCCGCGGGCAGCCCTGCCGCTGGGACGGCCGAATTCTGGAAAAGGTCGTCGAGCGGATTCAGCAGTCCGACAAGTTCGGCCCCACGAACTGGAACGCTCGGACGATCGTCGAGATCACTTCGCCCACCAAGTCCGAGGGCTGGTTCCTGCACGCCATCACGGGCGAAGAGTGGCTGCTCAAGCTCAAATTCCGCGTCGCGAAAAACACATTCAAACGCGAGGACCTGATCGCGCAGTTGAATCTCAAGCCGCTCAACGACCTGGCCGACCTGCCGGTCTATGGCCACGAGCCGCGGGTGAAGTGCAAGAACCTGCGCGGGCCGTTCCAGGAAGTGCAGCTTCAGGTTCATTCTTGGGAAGAGGTGGACACGCCGGGCTTCTGGAAGTTTTTGGAGGCGGCGATTGCCGGCTACGACAAGTTCACCAGCCGCGTGCGGCAGAGTCCCGAGGACGTGATGCCCTGGAAGGTACTGGGGCAGAAGTGGCATTTCGCCCGCAAGGGTTTTCCGCCCGGCAAACCGCCCAAGTGGGACGTCGACGTGCTGGAAGAGCTGTGCGAAACGCTTAAGGAAATCGCTCCCGACGCCCAGTTTTTGTGGAACAGCCAGCAGTTGGTGCACGTGCTGGTCAAAGGCCACCGCGACCCTTGGGCCACGATTCATACGAAGCGAGTGGCCGCGGTCGAGCTGACGCTCAACGGGCCGAAGGGGCGATTTGCGTTGGGACGGGTGAAAGATTTGGGCTTCGAGCCCGATTTTCTCCCCGGGCCGGATCGCGACCAGGTGCGGTTGCGGTTTGCCTCGACCGAGCATCTCGATCGCGGCGACCTGCGGACCTTTCTGGCCGAACACTTGGAAAGTCTGTCGCAGCGCAATCCGCGCATCGTCGGAGCCATGGCATGAGCACGCAACTGTTGCCCACGCGGTTTTTGTTTCGCTTTATGACCGATTGCCGGTACGACGCGGCGCTCGGTTCGCGCCCGCCGGCCGAACTTGGCGCCGACTATCGTTTGCCGTCGCTGGGTGAGTTGGACGGCCAGGCGTCGTTTGCCGACGTGCGGGCCGCGTGGAGCGAGGCGGGGCTGGCATGCAGCGTGCGCGTCGAGGGGAAGAAGCACCCCAGTTGGTGTCGCGAGACGCGGCTCGAGGACAGCGACTCTCTGCAAATCTGGATCGACACGCGCGACACGCACAACATTCACCGCGCTAGCCGGTTTTGCCACCGCTTTGTGTTTCTGCCCGGCGGCGCGGGCCGCAACTACGACCAGCCCGTGGCCGATCAACTGCTGGTCGATCGGGCCCGGGAAAACGCGAACCCGGTGCGTCCCGGGCAATTGCAGGTCGTGCTCGCCAAGCGGGTGGACGGTTACGTCCTCTCGGCGTTCATTCCCGCGGCGGCGCTGACGGGATTCAACCCGGCGGACCACCCCCGGCTGGGATTCACCTATTTCGTCTTTGACCGGGAGCTGGGCCAGCAGCATTTCAGCGTCGGCAGCGAGTTTCCGTTCGCGGCGGACCCGAGCCTGTGGGGCACGCTCGCGCTGGTGCGTTAGCGGCGCGCCGTCGCGGGCGATGCGTCACAGCGCGGGCGGATTCTGCGACACTTTTTGCTGATCGGGCCGTTTCCAATTCGATTGGCTTGACGCCGGGCCGCCAAGCGGGTTTGCTGGGGGGTATCACCCTCGCAGGCCACGAACGAACTGGAGCAACACATGGTTAGCTGGCTGATGTCCGCCACGATGCTGCTGGGCGGAGCCGCCTTGTTGCATCCCGATCACGTCGAGCACGATTTGCTCTACCACTTCGCCGCCGGAACGCACCGGATTCAAAACGGCGCGTGGATGGATACGTCGCATCAGGTGTTGGCCCAGGTGGCCGGTTCGCCCGAGCTGGCCCCGCGCGGTCCGTCCGAAGGCTTGCGGTTTAGCGGCCAGCAGTACCTGAGCCTGGCGCAGGATGGTGAAGAAGCACGCACGCATTTGCCGCAACGGGCCTTTTCGATCGCCGCCTGGGTGTCGCTCGACGCGAGCGGTGACGGCGGGTCGATCGTCAGTTATTGCCGCGACGAAGGCAACGGCCTCCGCGGCTGGTCGCTGGGTTACACGAAAACAGGATTCAATTTCGCGCTGGCCACCGCCGGTGGCGCGGCACACGATCAGCCGGTGACGACGCTGGCCTCGAAGATGGACCTCCAGCGTCGGCGTTGGTATTACGTCGTGGCGACGTACGACGGCCAGGTGATGCGGTTGTACCTCAACGGCGAGCTGCAAAGCCAGTCGGCCGCGCAGGCGGGCGACATCGTCTATCCGCGCGAAGCGCCGTACACCGTCGGCGGAGCGCCGGGCGACGACGCCCAGCAGCGTCTGAAGGGGCTGCTGTTCGAGCTGAAAGTCTACGCCCGGGCGCTTGAGGAGGGGGAGATCCGCGGCGTGGCCGCCAAGAACGCGAATCTCGTGGCCTGGAATCCCCCGCCGGAAAAGGATCTCACCTTCCTGGTCCAGCCTTATCTGCAATTCGGCACGCAAGACTCGATGACCGTGATGTGCGAAACGTCGCGGCCCACGCGGATGCGGGTCGATTATGCCGAAGTGCAGCCGCTCGAACAGAATTCGCAGACTGAAAAGCCCGAGTTGATCAGCGAGCTGGTGCTGACCGGCCTGAAGCCGATGACCCGGTACTTCTATCGCGTGACGTGCACGGACGACGACGGCGGGGAGCTGACCAGTGACGTGTTTTCATTCCGCACCGCGCCGACCGAAGACATGCCCTGGGCGTTTACCGTGATCGGCGACACGCAGCGCAATCCCGAAGTGACCCGGCGTTGTGCCGAGGGGGCCTATTCGCGGCGGCCCGATTTTCTGCTGCACTGCGGCGACGTGGTGGACGACGGATATGCCAAGAACCAGTGGCTCAAGGACCTGTTCGAGCCGTGCTCGAAGCTGATGTGCCGGGTGCCGACGTTTCCGGTGATCGGCAACCACGAAAAGAATTCGCATTGGTACTACGACTACTTTTCGCTCCCCAAGCCGGAGTATTACTACACGTTTCGCTACGGCAATTCGCAGTTCTTCATGCTCGACAGCAACAAGTCGCTGGCACCCGGCTCGCCGCAGTACCAGTGGCTGGAAAGTGAGCTGGCCGCCTCGAAGGCCACCTGGAAGTTCACCTGCCATCACCACCCTTGCTTCAGCTCCGAGGAAAACGACTACGGCGATCATGAGCAGGGGGCCAAGGAAAAGACGTTCACCTACGGCGATCGTAACGCCCAGCAGCTGATCCCGCTGTACGAAAAGAACGGCGTGGACATCGCCTTCAACGGCCACATTCACTACTACGAGCGGACGTGGCCGATCTTCGAGATGGCGATCAACCAGAAGAAGGGCGTCCGCTACATCACCAGCGGCGGTGGCGGTGGCGGTCTGGAAAGCGCCGCGCCGCAGCGCACCTGGTTCTCGCTCCACTTCCAGCGGGCGTTCCACTATTGCTACGCCGCGATCCACGATCGCACGATCGTCTTCAAGGCCTACGACATCGACGGCAAGCTGTTCGACACTTTCGAGCTGACGAAGGCCGAGGATCGCTGAGTCCGCCAGGACGCAGCAGTGGTGTAGCACGGGGGTGCCGTCGCTCGCCGTGAGCATGCCTGCCCGACGCAAAGCCGCGATGGCCGCGACTCGCTAGCGGACCAGCACGGGTCCGCGGTAGCCGCCGTCTTCCACGCCGTCTTCGCGATCGATGGCATCGACCAGCGATTCGAGCTCCTCGAGCGACACGATCTGCTTGTCCAACAGCAGGCGGAAGATCGTGGCTACGTACAGTTTCAGCTCGTTGTTTTCCGTCGTCAGGCGGCACAGCTCGTCGGTTACCGAGGCTTGCCCCAGCGCGGTCTTGTTGAGCCGCTGTTGCAAGATCTTGAGTTCGCCCACGGTCTCCGACAGATTGTGCTGCCGGCTCACGTCGTCCAACAGCAGCCAATGTCCCCAGCCCATGATTGGCCTCCGCGAGAGGTTGTCGCGCCAGGAAGCGGCCGAGATGCGCGCCTCGACCGAGATCTCATCGCAACTCTAGGTCGCGATGGCTTCGCGGGCAAAAATCCCCGGGATTTGCCGGGAACTACACGGCCTCGGCCATGTCGCGGGCGTGATAGCTCGAGCGGACGAACGGGCCGCTGGCGACTTGCGAGAAGCCGAGTTGCCGCGCGGCCCGGCCCAATTCTTCGAATTCCTCGGGCGGCACGTAGCGGACGACGGGCAAGTGCGCGGGCGTGGGACGCAGATATTGGCCCAGCGTCAGGAAGTCGCAGCCCGCGTCGACCAGGTCGGCCAACGTGTCGAACACTTCGTCGCGGGTTTCGCCCAGGCCGAGCATCAGTCCGCTCTTGGTCTTGATGGCCGGGTTGAGCTGTTTGACGTGCCGCAACAGCGCGAGCGTCCAGCGATAGTCGCTCTTGCGACCGCGCACCTGGCGGTAGAGGCGCGGCACGGTTTCGGTGTTGTGGTTGAATACCTCGGGGGCGGCCGCGACCACGCGCTGGACGGCGCCCGGCTTGCCGATAAAGTCGGGCGTCAGCACTTCCACCACCGCGCCGGTTCTGGCGCGGACGGCCAGCACCGAACGATAGAAGTGCTCGGCCCCGCCGTCGGGCAAGTCGTCGCGCGTGACCGACGTGATCACGACGTGCGCCAGGCCCAGGCGGGCGGCGGCTTCGGCCACGCGATCCGGCTCGTCTGCTTCCAGGGCGGACGTCTTGCCCTTATCCACCGAGCAAAAGCCGCACGGCCGGGTACAGGTGTGACCCATGATCATGAACGTGGCGGTCCGCTGCGACCAGCATTCCATGCGATTGGGGCACTTGGCGCTTTCACACACCGTGTCCAGCCGCAGTTCTTCGATCAGCCGCGCGGTGAAGTGGTTGCCGTTTCCCAGGGGAAGACTCTTTTTGAGCCATCGCGGCAGCCGCTCGGGCGGGTCGGGGGCGGTGATAACGGGCAGTTCGAAACTCATGAAACCTTTTCCCTGGCGAACGCCGGCCTCTCCGCCGCGCGGTCGAATCGTGTATAAAATGATACCGCGGGGATGGGCCGAGCGTCGATGGCCTTGGACCCCGGGCCAGGCAGTCGGCCGTCGGCGACGGGCGATTTGACGGTTCGTTCTCAATTTTTCCGACGTTTCCCGCGGCCGGATTCCGGTCCGCCATCGCAAGTAACCAGCCATGGCCAAAGCCAAAAAGAAGCCGGCCGTTGACCGCGAGCACGACAACCAGCGGCTGATCGCGCAAAATCGCAAGGCCCGGCACCAATACGAAGTGCTCGACACGTTGGAATGCGGCATTGCGCTGGTGGGGAGCGAAGTCAAGAGCCTGCGCAAGGGAACGATCTCGCTCGACGAGGCCTACGGCCGGATCAAAGACGGCGAAGTCTGGCTCGTGGGCTGCGACATCGCCGAGTACGTCGAGGCCAACCAGTTCAACCACAACCGCCGCCGTCCGCGCAAGCTGCTGTTGCACCGCCGCGAGATCCGCAAGTTTGCCGGCAAGGCCTACGAGCAAGGGTTGACGCTGGTGCCTTTGAAAATGTACTTCAAGGAAGGCAAGGCCAAGGTGCTGTTGGGCATCTGCAAGGGCCGCAAGCTGTACGACAAACGCGACGTAATGAAAAAACGTTCCATGCAACGCGACATGGATCGGGCTACGAGGCGCGGATAAACGGCAAAAGACAACGACGTGCGCGGCGGCGGCGCTGGCGACCGGTTCCGCTTGCACCCCTGCCCTGTTCCTTCTGGAGGCCCTCTCATGGGCGAGCGCCAACGCATCTCGTCAGGCGGGAAATGGGAACCGATCGTCGGCTATTCCCGAGCCGTACGGGTCGGCAATCGCGTGTTCGTGGCCGGCACCACGGCCACCGACCACAACGGACAGATCGTTGGCCCCGACGACCCTTATGCCCAGACCGTGCAGACGCTCAAGAACATCGAACGGGCCTTGGAGCAAGCCGGCGCGAAGCTGGCCGACGTCGTCCGCACGCGGATGTTCGTGACCGACATCCGCCGCTGGGAAGAATACGGCCGGGCCCACGGCGATTTCTTCCACAATATCCGCCCCGTGACCAGCATGGTGGAAGTCACGCGGTTGGTCGATCCGGCCATGATGATCGAAATCGAAGCCGACGCGGTGATCGAGGAACCAACCACCGTTTAGCCCGGAGCCAACGGCGACGGCGTGTCAAAGGCGTGTTCCAACCAAATGCAACACACCGTCGCCGTTGGCTCCGGGCTAAACGATCGCGGGACTCGCCGCCGAACCGCAGCGCTGTGGACGACGTATGGAACGCTAACCGGCGCCGTGCGCGGCGGGCGTGGGTTTTGGGCTTGTTCCATTGCGATAAGCCTTTACGATTAACGGCATTGTGAAGAGTTGAACCAAGGGAGTCGCGGCTCGGCCATGTTGCTGCTGAAGGATGTCCGCAAGACGTATCGCGAGCCGGACGGCAGCCCGCTGCCGATTCTCAATATCCGCGAGTTCCAGCTCGCCGCCGGCGAGCAGGCCGTGTTGATGGGACGCAGTGGCTGTGGCAAGACGACCCTGCTGCACGTCATTGCCGGCATCAGTCGACCCGACTCGGGGCTGGTGCAAATCGACGGCACCGACATCACCCGGCTCAGCGAAGCCGGCCGCGACCGCTTTCGGGCCGACAAGCTGGGTTACGTGTTTCAAACGTTCAACCTGCTGTCGGGCTTTTCGGCGCTGGAAAACGTGCTGCTGGGCATGTCGTTCGCCGGCAATCGGGCCGACACGGCGCGGGCTCGGCAGTTGCTGGAACGCGTCGGCTTGAAGACCCGCACGAGCCATCGGCCGGCGGCCCTGTCGGTCGGCGAGCAACAGCGGGTGGCTGTGGCCCGGGCGTTGGCCAACCGGCCCAAGCTGCTGTTGGCTGACGAGCCGACCGCCAACGTCGACTCGTCGCATCAGCAGCAGATCATCGACCTGATGCGCGAGACCTGCCAGGAAGAGAAGGTCTCGCTGCTGTTGGTAACGCACACGCCGGAGGTGTCCGAGCAGTTCACGCGCGTCGAGCGACTCGAAGATTTCAACCAGACCGTGGCGGCGGTCTGACGGCCGGACAAAGGCCCGCGGACCGTGCGCGTGGGCGCTCGGCACGACGGACGGGAAAGGTGACAACGGCATGAGCCTGTGGAAGATAGCCTGGCGCAGCATTCAACAGCGGGGATTGGCGTCGAGCCTCACCGGGTTATCGATGGCCCTGGGCGTGATGCTGGTGGTGGCGGTGCTCGTGATCCACGGCGTGATCAACAACTCGTTTCTCAACAACTCGTCGCTGGGGTACAACGTGCTGGTGGGGGCCAAGGGGGGCCGGCTGGAGCTGGTGCTCAATGCCGTCTATTACCTGGCCCGGCCGGTGGAGAACATCCCCTACAGCTTTTACCGGGAGCTGGTCGACGGCAAATACAGCCAATACGTCGACAAGGCGATTCCCGTCTGCCTGGGCGATACCTATCACGATTATCGTGTCGTGGGGACCACGCCGGGGTTCTTCGACGAGCTGGACTATGGGGGCCACGCCTACGAATTCGCCAGCGGCCGCAATTTCAAACAAGACGAATTCTTTGGCGCCGTCGTGGGGGCCACGGTGGCTCGCGAGACCGGCCTGAAGCTGGGGGACAAGTTTCAGCCGTCGCACAGCGGAGGACCCGAGGCCCACGTCCACGAAGAGGCCTTTGAGATCGTCGGCGTACTCGAGCCCACCGGCACGCCGAACGACCGGGCGCTGTTCATCAACATGGAAGGCTTTTACCTGATCCCCGAGCACCTCTCCGCGGAAGAAGGGGAGTCCGCATCCGCATCGCACCCCGAAGCCGAACACAAAGGCGAGCACGCCCACGAAGAGGGCCACGAGCACGAAGAGCACGGGCACGAAGAGCACGAACACGAACACGCTGAGGAACACGAACACGAAAAGTCCGCCGAGGCAGCACCGGCAGAGGCAAACCACCAGCACGCTCACGAGGAAGAGCATGCTCACGAACATGACGAAGGTGACCAGCGCGAGCCAAGTCACGGCGAATCCGAACACGACGAACACGAACACGAACACGAACACGAACACGAACACGAACACGAGCATGCCCACGAGCCGGTGCCGCTGGCGAAGCGCGAAGTAACGGCCGTGCTGGTGCTGACGGCCAGCTTTGGCGGGGCTCCGCCGGAGCTGATGGCGCCCCCCTTGATCACGAGCATCAACGAAGGCCAGACGGCTCAGGCCGTGCTGCCGATTCGCGAAATGAGTACGCTATTCGACATGTTCGTCGATCCGCTCAGGGTCGTACTGCTGAGCCTGACGGTGATGATCGTCATCGTTTCGGGCATCGGCATCCTGGTGAGCATCTACAATTCGATGTCCGAGCGCCAGCACGAAATTGCCGTCATGCGGGCCCTGGGAGCAGGCCGACAAACCGTGATGGTGCTGGTGCTGCTTGAATCGATTTTACTGAGCCTGGCGGGGGGACTGGCCGGCTGGGTGGTGGGACACGGTCTGATCGCGCTGTTGAGCCCCTGGATCGAGACGCAGACGGGCGTTTCAGTGGGCTTTCTCCAGTTTGTCGCCTATGAATTGGTTATAATACCAGGGCTGATCGCATTGGCGGCTCTGGTAGGCTATTTGCCGGCGCTGGCGGCTTACCGGACCGACGTCGCCAAAGCGCTCAGACGCGACCCCCTAGCCCGCGCACCAGAACCCTGCAAATCGGGGCCCGAGCCGGCTCCGCACGCCTACCCCAACTTTTGCAAGGAACCCACGATCATGACCGTTCAGCCGCGCGTCGGATTCGCTTGCCTGGTGGCCCTGTTCGTCGCGGTTGGCACGCTGGCGGTCTGGTCGGCCGGTGCGGTGGCCTGCCCGTTTTGTAGTGCCGTGTCGCTCACGTTCAGCGAAGAGATCGGCAACTCGCAGGTGGCCGTGATTGCCAAGCTGACCGAAGCCCCCCCTCCGGCCGACGAGTCGAACTCTCTGGACGTGGCCAAGGCCAAGTTCCAGATCGTCGACGTCCTCAAGGGCGCCGACGCGCTGGGCAAGAACCGCACGATCGAGGTCGTCTATTTCGGCGACAGCCCCGTCGGCACGAAGTTCCTGATCATGGGCATCGACCCGCCGAACATCAGTTGGGGCACGCCCATCGCGACCAACGAGCGGGGCATCGAGTACGTGACCAAAGCCATGGATCTGCCCAAGGAGGGACCCGAACGTCTGAACTATTTCCAGAACTACCTGGAAGATAAGGACGAGATGCTGGCCCGGGACGCGTACGACGAATTCGCCAAGGCCCCCTACAGCGAGGTGCTGGCGCTGGCGCCGCGGATGAATCACGACAAGCTTGTCCAGTGGGTCACCAGCGGCGATATCGCGGTCAGCCGGCGGCGGCTGTACTTGACGATGCTCGGCGCCGCGGGCAACAAGGACGATATCCCACTGTTGGAAGAAATGATCAAGAGCAATGATCGCAAGACCAAAGGCGCGCTGGACGCCCTGGTGGCCTCGTACTTGACGCTCAAGGGACCCGCCGGAATGCCGCTGGTGGAAGACCGGTTTCTCAAGGACGAGGACGCCGAATACACCGACACGTATGCCACGATCATGGCCCTGCGGTTCCACGGCACCGAAGAGCAGATCATTCCCCGCGAGCGCCTGCTGGCCGCGTTGCGATTGATGCTCGATCGTCCGCAACTGGCGGACCTGGTGATTCCGGACCTGGCCCGCTGGGAAGACTGGTCGGTCGTCGACCGGCTGGTGGACTTGTTCAAGAACTCGGACGAAGAGTCGAGCTGGGTTCGCGTGCCGGTGATCAACTATCTCAGGGCCTGCCCCAAGCCCGAGGCCAAACAGCGCATCGAGGAACTGGCCAAGATCGATCCGGAAAGCATCAAGCGGGCCAACTCGTTCTTCCCGCTGGGCGGGGCCGGCGCCGGCACGCCGGCGGCGGAGAAATCGGACGCGGAGCAACCCGACACGGCGGCGGCTGAGAAGGATTCCTCAAAGGCAGCGGGCGCTGCCGCGGAGAAGTCCGAGCCGGCCGCCACGGGGGAAGCGAAGACCGGCAAATCGAGCGGCGAAAAGAAGACCGCGGCCCCGACCCAGTCCTCGGCCGTGCCGCGGCCGGGGGCCGAGCGCGTGGAGCTGTCGGGGACCAAGACCGCGGTGCTGGCCGGCCGGCTGTCGAAGGATGCCTCCCTGGAGCCCGGCCCTCCGGCCAAGACGCTCCCCGCCGTGGGCGGACTGGCGGTGGCCGGATTGGTGCTGGCGTGCGCCTTTTGGGCGATTCTGAAGGGCGGACAGCACGTCGCGGGATGAGGGCTGGGCGTTGCCTGCCGGATGAGGGCTGGCTGCGAGTCGAACTGGAGTTGAAGTGGCAGAGCAAGCGACGATGAGCATCGAGGTCCAACCCACCGCGCCGCCGGCGGACGATTATCAACAGTACCGGGCATTATCCACGGCAGCCGTCGCCAGCTTGATCGTGGGGCTGTTGAGTCCCGTGGCGATTCTTAGTTGGCCGATGCTGGTCGTGCCCGTGATCGGCATTCCGCTATCGCTGTGGGCCCTGGTCAAGGTGCGGCGCAATCGGCAAGAAATGACCGGCGAGGGTCCGGCCAAAGCCGGACTTGCCCTGTCGCTGGCCTTCGCCGTGCTTGGGCCCGCGTGGCTCACGTATGCCTACTTCAGCGAAATACCCGACGGCTATCTGCCGATTTCGTACTCCCAGTTGCAGCCCGACGAGGTCGGCCAGCTCGTGCCCCCCGCGGCACTGGATCTGGAAGGCAAGAAAGTATTCATCAAGGGCTACGTCTACCCGGGCGGGCGAAAGGACGGCATCCGCCAGTTCCTGCTGGTTCGCGACCGGGGAGATTGCTGTTTCGGGGGCAACCCGAAGTTGACCGATCGGATCCAAGTCACGCTGGAAGATCCGCTGCAATTGACCTACCGGCCGCGACTGCATAACCTCGGGGGCACGTTTCACGTCGAGCCGCAGGATTCCGCGATCGACGGAGCCAAGGGAGGCGTGTTTTATCACCTGAAAGCCGATTACTTGAAATGACTCCCGCGAAATGATGCGAGCGACATGACCCGACTGCCGACCATACTCCTTGCCTGCCTGCTCGCGTTCGCCTTCGCTACTCGCTGCGTGCGGGCCGCGGGTGGCAAACAGGGGAGCGTCAAGGAAGTCACGTTCGACGATATCGCGCTCGACCTGAAAAAAGGCGATCCCTACGATGCCTCGCTCCTCACCGACAAGGTCAAGGCGCTCGACGGCAAGACCATCCGGCTGCGGGGCTACATCCTGCCCAGCTTTCAGCAGACGGGGATCAAGCAGTTCATCCTGGTGCGCGACAACATGCAGTGCTGTTTCGGCCCGGGAGCGCTGTTGCACGATTGCGTCGTCGTGGAGTTGGTGGCGCCGGCAACGACTTCGTACACAGTGCGTCCGGTGAGCGTCGAGGGAAACTTCACGATTCACGAGCTCAAGGGTCCCGATGGCAACTATCTGGCCATCTATCATCTCGACGGTACGAAAGTCAAATAGCCCCTTCCCGGCGCGCATCAGGACCGGCGCATTGCTGGGCATCGCGGTGTTGTTGGCGGCGCGACAGGCGGCCGCTTGCCCGTTTTGCACGACGCTACAGCCGACACTCGCGCAACGGCGCGCCGCCGCAATCGTCTCGGCGTTGGCGGAAGTGCGGAGCGTGGCCGCCGGGGGGGCAGCCGCGGTCAAGCTGCACCGCGCGATCACCGGCCGCGACGTCGTCAAAGACCACACGGAGCTAACCGTGCCGCTCGATACGGCGGCATCGCCCGGGGAGTTGCTATTGCTCTTCGGCCGCGGAACACCCGGCGAGCCACTCGAGAAGCTCGCTTGGCATGCCGTGCCGGTCGACGAGCTGGGGTACGCCTATTTCGCCAGGGCGCCCGCGCTGGCGGTGCCCCCGAGCGAGCGACTGGCGTACTTTGCCCCATTTCTGGAACATGCCAACCCGCTGGTGGCCGAAGACGCGTACCTCGAGTTCGGCCACGCCCCGTTTGACGTCGTGGCGCAAAACGTCGAGCTGCTGAAAATGGACCGCGTGCGCCACTGGCTCACGGACCCCAACGTGCCCGGACCGCGCAAGGGCTTTTACGGGCTGGCGCTCGGACTGGCCCGGCAGCCGGAGGACCGGCGGGCGAACGCGGCCTTGCTGCGCGAGCAGATATTGAAGCCGGAGGACGATTTTGCGCGGGTTTCGACGGCGTGCTCGGCGGTTATTTGCTGTTGGCAGGCGACGCCGGCCTGGAACTGATCGAGTCGCGCTACCTGGCCGATCCCGACGCGGCGGTGGGGGACGTGCGGCATGCGATGACGGCGCTGCGCTTCTATCACGAATACGGCCGCGAGATTTCGCCCCAGCGGCTGTGCCAGGCGATGCGGCGATTGCTCGGCCGAGCGGAATTCAGCGAAGCCGCGATCGTCGACCTGGCCCGTTGGCAGGACTGGACCGCCGTCGGCACGATTGCCGCGCTCTGGCCCGCCTCCGGCGAGGCCCAGCCGAGCCTTCGTCGAGCGATCGTTGGCTATCTGCTGGCATGTCCACAGCGCCAGGCAGCCGACGCGCTCGCGGCGCTGCGGGCCAACGACCCACAGGGCGTGGCCGACGCCGAAAGCGTGCTCTCGGCAACCGGCAGCGTGCCCCAGGCCGAGTAGATGACTTCGTCCGTTTAGCCCAGAGCCAACGGCGACGGCGTCCGGCGGATCTTCTCTACCGCTCGTTTCCGCTCAGGGCTCCCTACTTCGATTCGTCGAGGTCCTTCAAACCCAGCCGGGCCAGCCAGCGGCCGCGTGTCGGCTTGCCGGCCTCGCCGGTCGAATCGCCGGCATCGGCGTGGCTCTCTTGCTCCGATTGGAGCTGGCGAGCTTTTCGTCCAGCTCGGCTCGCTCGCGGGCCAGCTTGGCCCGTTGGACGGAGATGTCGATCTCGGCCTCTCCGATTTTCTCGCGCCATTCGGCCTGCATGGCGGTTAGTTTCTCGCGCTCCTGGCGGATGGTCTCGTCGTGATCCAACAGCTCGGTGATCGCCGCCGACGGGCTGGCGGACTGCGGGTCGCGTGTGTCCAACGATCGCTTTAGTTCGGTAATTTCCTCGTCCTTTTGAGCAACGATCTGGTCGGTGATGCGAATCGTGCCTTCGATGGTGGTGCGCACTTCGCGGGCCTCTTCGTCCTCATCATCGTCGGCCTCGAGCGAAGCGAGCAGCTTCTGCTTCTGGGCTTCCCAATTCAGTCCGCCGCCGGGTGCCGACGAAGTCGGCATGCCACGGGCCTTCAACTTTGATTCCAGTTCGGCATTGGTTCGTTTCAACTCGCGGACTTCGTCGACAGCCATCTCGAAGCGGCGCTGCAGGTCGCTCGATTTCTGCTGGTCACTTGCTCCGGCCTCATTTTGCTCGGCCAGTGTCGCTTCAGACGCGGCGAGTCGCTGGGCGAAGCGATCGCGCTCCTGCTGGAGCCGTGTGAGCTGTTCTGAATTGTCGGCAGTCGCGGTGCTTTGCAGTTCTTGAATCCGCCGAGCGTGCTCTTCTTCGACTTGCGCAAGCTCCGCGCGGGCCGCGGACAGCTCCTGCTCAAGCTCGACGTGGCGAGTTCCACCGGCGGCCGCCAACTCGGCCTTGCGTTCTTCCAGCTCGGCTCGCTGCTGCTTGAGCTCCCGGGCGATGCGGCGCCGCTGGGCCTTGGTTTCCTCCTGCTTGAGCTTGATTTGATCTCGCTGGGCGGACAGCTCTTGTTCCAAGGCCGTATGCCGCATACGGGCAGCATTGAGCTGAGCCTCTGCGTCGGCCAATTTCTCTCGGACGGCTGCCAGCTCAACGTGCCGCTGTTCGTCGCGGCTTTGGGTTTCCTTTAGCAGCGCGTCGCGGACGCGCAGCTCCTGTTCGACGCGAGCGCGCTCGAGCTGATCCTGTTCGATTTGACGCCGCAATTGGGCGGCTTCAGCGTCGGCGTCGCCGAATTGCCCCTTGAGAACGTCGAATTGGGCCCGCAATGCCGCCAGCGCGTCGGATTCGTCGACGGACCCGGCGGCGGCCGTTTCGGCTCTGCGAACCGATTCGGCCACTTCGTCGACCAGTTGCTGTAGCTGCTCGGCCAGCTCGGACTCCAGGCGATCGAGGGAGGCATTCTGCTCCGAAAGAATTTCGTGTGCGCGGCGTCGGCGATCGCCATGCGGACCATCGAGCGGCAGGGCCCCTTCCCCACCGCCGCCCGTGCCGAGGCTTTTTTCGTCCATGGTTGCCATTTCGTTGTTATGCCCACTCCAACTAAAGCACCTTAGGCTGGCGGCGAGCATGCCGCTCCGAGCCAGGCGCCGCAAGGCAGCGTGCTTGTGACTGTTCTTGGCCCGCTCTCTCTTGCGTGTCGCGACAAACGATGTCCACGCCGGCGGCCATGCGCCGACGCAAAGGGTATTCCCAAAATGGTTTGTGCTCCGCCGCCGTTGCCGCAAAGCCGCGTCCGACCCTTACTAACGTATAGGCCACGGGGCGAAGGTGGTCAAAACGCCACATCGTCGAAGTGCATTGCGGCTGGCCCGGTTGTACCGGATGTGGCGAATCGCCTGCTCGAGCGCGATGGTAATGCGCTGCTCAGGCGCTTCCAAGGCCGATTGATTGACGACGTGGGCCGGCTTCGAGCCGCTCAGGCAATCCACGATCTGCCGCGACGTGCGCGTGCGGAGATTCTCCAATGACTCGACCGAGACGAACGCGGCGTGTGGAGTCACCACCACGCGCGGGTCATTCCAGGGCGCTCGGCTCAAATCCGGCGGTTCCGGGTCTTGGACGTCCAGCCCGGCCCCGGCCAGACGTCCGGCGGCCAGCGCCTCGGCCAGCGCTTCATGATCGACCAGCCCGCCGCGGGCCGTGTTGATCAGGTAAGCAGTAGGTTTCATGCGGGCCAATTGCTCGCGTCCGATCATCTGCCGCGTCTCCGCCGCCAGCGGCACGTGGAGCGAGACGTAATCGCTTTCGGACAACAGCCGGTCGAGTTCGCATATGGTCACCCCTGGCGGTCCTGTGCGCAGCGATCGCGAAGTGGCCAGCACGTTGAGCCCCAGTGCCACGGCCCGGTTGGCCAGCGCCGTGCCGATATTGCCCAAGCCGACGATCCCCAACGTCTGCCCCTCGATCCGTCTGAGCGTGGGGCCGGCTTTCAGATCGTACGTTCCGCGCTTGGTTTGTTCATGGTAGAAAGCCACCTTGCGAGCCAGCGCCAAGACGAGCGCCAGCGCGTGCTCGGCCACTTCGATCAGACAGTAATCCGGAATGTTGGTGACGTACATGCCGTGGCGGCTGGCCGCCGCGACGTCGATATTATCCAGCCCGATGCCCAGCCGGGCCACGATCCGGCATTTCGGAGCCGCGTCGATCACGGTCGCGGGCACCTTCGCCCAGTTCGTCATGATCGCGTCGACGTCCGCCGCCAGCCGGGCCAGCGAAGCGGGGTCCTGCTGGTCCAAAGCCGCCACCACCAACTCGGCGTCAATCTCCGCCAGCGTGCGGCGCTCGATTTCCAAATCGGGCCAGGCATAATCGGTCAACAACACCTTGAATCGAGGCATGAGCAATTCCCAACAGACAATTCGCCAAAGGCTTCAAGAGCCCCGGATTTCAACAAACGCGGCCGCTGCCCGCCGAAGGACAACGGCCGAATGAAAAAGCGGGCGAAGGGATTCGAACCCTCGACATCCAGCTTGGGAAGCTAGCGCTCTGCCAACTGAGCTACGCCCGCGTTTACGGGCATTTTAGCATTTCCCGGCGGCGAAAACAGCCGGGGCGTTTGGGACGGCACGCTACCAACTGCCTGTTTATCCGTGTGGCGGAACGATTCCGACCGAAAAAGTGGCCACCTTCCACGTGACCCGGCTCTGCCGTTGACGGTCACCGGCGGTCTCGATACTCTACCCGCCCGCCATTTGGCCGGCCAGGCAACGCTCGCATCCCCCAAACACTCGGAGATACATGATGCGCCCCGCTTCCATGGTTCTGTTTGCCATGCTCGTGGCTCTGCCGTCGCTCGCCCGCGCCGACAAACCGACGAGCGGCTGCGCGGCCTGCGCGAAGAAGACCGCCCGCGCCAAGGAATGTGCTTCCGATTGCTGCGAGACAACGGCCCGCGCCAGCGACAGGCCGGATGTCTGTGTCTCGGACTCCGGCTGCGAATCGGCGGACGAGCGCGACATCTTCGTCACCGACGGGTGTGCCTGTTCACCGCATGGCGCTTGTGCCTGTAGTGCCGCTGCCTTCGATCCCGACGAGCGGACGATGGCGGAGCTCCGCCACCTGGCGAAGGCCATCAAGCACCTGGACGCGGCCGGATTCGACGTCGAGGCCCGCCACATCGAGGCCAGCGCCGTGGAAATCAAGGAGCGGTTCCTGGCGGCCAAAATTGCCGAGATCCGCAGAATCGAGACCTGTTTGGCCGCACTCGAGGAAGGCAGCGAAGAGGTCGCGCGCCACGTCGAGCTCGAGGTCAAGTTTGTCGACGTCTCGCGGAACGGCCTGCGCCGGCTAGGCTTCGACCTGCCCGACACGGTCGACTTCGCTGCGTGCGACGGGATTGAGGGCTTGATCAAGGCGCTCGAACACGAGCAACTGGCCCGGGTTATTTCGGCGCCGAAGTTGATCCTCGGCGACGGTCAGCGGGCCTCGATCATCATCGGCGAGGAGCGTCCAATGGTAGGCAAGCCCGACGACCGGGCGGCGCAGCGCCAGGAGCCGTCGGGCACGCGCGTCGACGCGGCGGTCCACGTGATCGACGACGGCCACGTACAACTCGAATTCTGCCCGCCGACCACGAGTTACGATCTCCGCCCGGCCGGCGGCGTGCCGCGCCGGGACGCGCGGGCTCTCGACCTCGGCAAGACGGCGATTATTGGCGGAGAAGTTCGGAAGCGCGTCGCTGTGTCGGTCGTCGTCTTGGGCCCGTTCCGGAAAGAGCGGAACGACTTCGACGAAGTGCAAAGACTGTTTCTCGTGACGCCGCGCCTGGTCGGCGCCGAGCGCCAAGGGGGCGCGGCCGACAAGACGGCCACCCGGCCGCAGCACGACCGCCAAGTCGAGGCGGATTAGACAGCGCAGTCAGATCGGGTTTCCGGCCCGATCATAGTTAAGCGCGGCGCCGACGGGTCGACCGCGCGACGCTTCGCAGCCGGCTCGCCGCCGCTAATACAATCCCGCACGCGGCCAAGACGAAACCGCTTGGCTCCGGCACCAGATTCGTTTGGATTTCGGCGTAGCTCGGGCCCGAATACGGCATCCCGCCGTAGATCGGATCGTACGGATAGTAGTTGCTCGGACCGGGTGCCGGAAAACCGGGCGGGTTCTTGATGTTGCCAGCGTTGATGTTGCCGGCGGGATTGATGCGATTGAACATGGCAGTGAGCATCGCGGCGTTCATCGTCGTGAGATTGAAGCCGTTCGCATTGATGTCGGCAATCCAGTTGTTCGAGATCAGGCTGGTACCCGGGGCGGTTGAGTTTTCGTCCGCGGCCGAAATCAGCGTGGTCTTGGGCGGGCCAGCTTTCGCTGAATGTTTCGAGCGTGGACTTGAGGGTCCTCGTCGGCGGAGGCAGTCGAGCTGGTCGGGTTCTGACGGCGCGCGACAAGCCGATCACGCTGAGCTGCAGCGTCTCACGGCGCCTGCCGCGCAGAGTGATGGCCGATGCGCTTCGCTTGCGGCAACTGCTCGTGAACCTGCTCCACAACGCGGTGAAGTTCACCGACGCCGGCACGGTCCGGCTGAGAGGTGAAAGTCGCCTGGAGAATGCACCGGGCACGGCGCGAATTCGATTTTCGATACACGACACGGGCATCGGAATCGCGCCGGAGAAGCTCGAGACGATCTTCGATGCGTTCTCCCAGGTCGACAGTCGACGACGCGACGTCACGGTGGCAGCGGCCTGGGGCTGGCCATCGTCAAGGAGCTGGCCGTCTTGATGGTCTCGGACGTGCCACGTCGAAAGCCGGATCGGGCACGGCTCGCATTTCTGGAGAGACCTCGAATTGCGCGAGGCGCCGGACGACTCCGCGCCGCTCGAGCCGGTTGTCGACGACGATGACAACGACGAGTCGGTATCGGTGCTCCTGGCCGAGGACGATCCGGTCAATCAGATGGTGGTCCTGGAGATGCTGAGGCGGCTGGGTTGCGCCGTCGACGTGGTGGACGACGGCGCGGCAGCCCGCACGGCAGCCGCGCACAGGCACTACGACATCGTGTTCCAGTGGATTGCCACATGCCCGTGATGGACGGATACGAGGCCACGCGATGCATCGGGACGACGAGCAGCGATTCGGCATCCCGCCCATGTCGCGCTGACGGCCGATTCGCTGGCCAGCGACCGCGAGCGCTGCATCGAGTCGGGAATGGACGATTTCATGACCAAGCCGGTGAGCAGCTCGCAACTGTCGGCGACGATCGAACGCTGGACCGGGCGGCGCACCAATCCGGCCACGCAATGGTGAGTGGCGGCCAGAGGCCGATGTCGCTTCGCCTGAGCGGGCGAGCTGCGGCTGCCGTGCCTGGCGCAGGCTCAATTCGATCCGAAGCGGAACAAGTTCCTGAACACATCGCCCGCACGTTGCAGCAGAGATTGAATGCCGACGCCCGCGCGTGACGGGAATCCGGCCCGCTCGTCGATCGCACGTTGCTCGATCGCCTGCCGCATGAAGTCGCCGGTCAGGCGCAATGCGTTGTGCGCGCCCTGCCCCAGTATTCGCCGCGCATGGCGATGCGCGGATCGTCGAAGCCGACCCAGGCCCCGACGACGAGGTTCGGGCGCATGAGAATGAACCAGCCATCGGTGTTGTTCTGCGTGGTCCCGGTCTTGCCCGGCGACGTCGGCATGGATCCCGAAGGTGTCGCGCACGGCGCGGCCCGTGCCGCGATCGACGACCCTTCGCAGCATCTCGATGAGTTCGATGGCGACATCGGGTTTGAAGGCGCGTGGCGGCGCGTCACCGGGCGGCGCCGAGAAACGGGCGAGCAGGTGTCCGCGCGCATCGTCGATGCGGGTCACCAGCAACGGAGCGTGGTACGCGCCCAGCGAAGCGATGGTGCCGTAGGCACTGACCATCTCGAGCAGGGTGACCGGGCTGGTGCCCAATGCCAGCGAGGGGACGGCATCGAGCCGGCTCTCGCGCACGCCGGCCCGTTGGGCAAAGCCGGCAACCTTGTCGGCGCCCACGCGGTCGATCACCTGTGCCGTCACGCTGTTGAGCGAATAGACCAGGCCCTCTTCCAGCGTGGCCGTTTCGCGCGCCGGCGCCTCGACGTCGCGCGGCCGCCAGACCTGTCCTCCCGGGAGTTCGATCGAGACGGCGCGGGTGCGGAACTCCAGCCGTGGGTCCATGCCTGCTTCGAGTGCGGCGCCGTAGACGAAAGGCTTGAACGTGGACCCGGGCTGCCTGCGCGCCTGCTGGACATGGTCGAAGCTGTCGGTCGCGTAGTCTCGGCTGCCGACCCAGGCCCGCACCTGACCGGTGGCCGGGTCGACCGCCACCAGGCCGCCTTCGAGCCGCGTCTTGTCGGCGACCAGGGCGTCGATGAAGGCAGCGTCGGCACGCAGCCTGGCCAGCGCATCGTCCTTGGCCACACCGTCATCCACCAGACTCGCGAACTCAGGCGATTCGCGGATGAATGCATCGAGCGTGTCGGGGTGCGCGCGCCAGAAGTAGGCGAACGGCTCGACCTTGCGCGGCGCCTGTCGATAGGGTTCGGGGCGAGTGGAGAGCAACTGGCCGCCCTGGCGGCCCCACTCGACGTCTGCCACGGCCTGCAAGTCGGCCAGCTGGTGCGCCACGGCCTGATTGGCCAGCCGTTGAAGCGCCGGATCGAGCGCCGTGTGCACGACCAGACCATCGGCGTCGAGGTCGTATCCGAGCATCTCGCCCCATCCGAGCAGCCAGCGCCGCACCGCGTCGGCAAAATGCGGAGCCAGCGAGTTGCCCTGGTCCTGGCGAGCGAAATGCAGCGCCAGCGGCTTCAGGCTCAGCCGCTCGTACTGATCCTGGCGAAGATTCCCGTATCGGACCATCTGCGACAGCACGACATTGCGCCGGTCGACGGCGCGCTGCGGGTTGCGCACCGGGTTGTAGGCGCTCGTGCCCTTGAGCATTCCCACCAGCGTGGCAGCTTCATTGACGCTCAGGACGCTCGCCGGCTTGTCGAAGTAGGTGCGCGCAGCCATCTCGATGCCGAACGCGTTGTAGTGGAATGGCACGGTGTTGAGATACGCCTCGAGGATCTCGCGCTTGGAGTAGGCATGCTCGAGCTTGATCGCGGTGATCAGTTCCTTGAGCTTGCGCGTGGCCGTGCGGGCGTGGCCGATCTGCTCGGGAAAGACGTTGCGTGCCAATTGCTGGGTGATCGTCGATCCGCCTTGCCGATCACCGCCGAGCGTGAACACCCCTGCAGCCAGGATGCGCCGCCAGTCGACCCCGCCGTGCTGCCAGAACCGGTGGTCCTCGGTCGCGATCAACGCGTCGACGACACTGGCGACATGCGGTCGAGCGGAATCCATTCACGGTTGCCGCGCCTGAAGGTGGTGATGACCGAACCGTCTGCGGCCAGAAGGATGCTGGGCTTTTCGTCGCGCGCGTGCAGAACCTTGTCGACCGACGGCGTGAACGGGATCAGGCACAGCCCATAGCCGACCAGGAGCAGGATCGCGAACACGGCCGCGAGCCCGACGCTGCACAGCATGCGTCCGGCACGGCGTGGACCGTCGAGCCCCATGCCCAGCGACCAGCGCGCCGCCGCGGCGATCGAACCTCTCGCACGGCGGCCAAGCCTGTCGAACACGGAACCGATCTGCAACCAGGCCATCCGGCCTACCCCTTCCCTCGCCGCGCAACGCGTGATGGCAACCTGTCTTTCGCCCGCCCGCCGGGCAGGGCCGGCGGACATTGTGCGTGCTCTTGCGTCACGGGCCACCGGCTGCCGGCAGTCTTCACCGATTGAAACCTTTGCGGTTCAATTTGGTGAAATCGCGCTGACGGCATCTGTCATCTGCGCCGCGGACGAACGAAGCACTTCGCGGCATGGTCTCTGCAATCTGCCGACATGAGCGCCATTAGCATCGCTCGACGGAGGTGCGCCATAAATCCGCGTTTTGCACGCCGCGTGCTGCTCGCTGTGTCGGGAAGCCTCTTCGCCGCCGCTGCCTCCGGGCGTGTGCGGGCCACAGTCACGGTGGATGAGCAGCCGCGATGAACTCCATCGCATCGCTCATCGGCTTCGCTGCGGCGATGCTGACGGCCGCGATCGCCACCGGGTGCGCCACGCCCGGCGCTCGTGCCGGCAGGCACCGGCATCGACGGAGTGCGGCAGCGTTTCGGCGAGCCGACCTTCAGTTCGAGCTTCCCGCCGGCGGACAGCGGCTGCTGTACGCAACGGGCCCCTACGGCCGCAGCACCTATCGCATGGATTTCGATGCCGAGGGCCGGCTGGTGCACGCCGAGGATGTGCGAAACGAAGCGCATTTCAACGGCGAGATCCACCCAGGGATGACCACGAACGAGGTGCTGCGGCACCTGGGACCGCCCTCATACACCTGGGCCGTTCGCTACCACGATCAGACGGTCTGGTCGTATCGCTATGACAATTCCTTCTGCAGAGTGTTCAGCATCGGCATCACACCGGGCGGCGTCGTCGAGGATTCCAGCTATGGCGCCGATCCGGCTTGCAGCGACGCCGGTGGTTCGGGTTCTGACGAACGCCGGCGACGGCGCGAAGGCTGCCGTCGCCTTCACGCCGCCGATCAGCCCCCCGCATGTTCTTCGTGGGCAGTGCGGTTGAACTGGCGGTGCCTGCCCTCGGCAAGGACTTCGCCGCGGCTTCGAATCGACGCGAAAAAGGTCGGCAGGAGCGCCGAGTCGGCTTCACCGCGCTGGTCCAGTTCGCCCGCGGCGAGCGCGTGCGCGAGTTCCGCGCGCACTTCGGAGCGGGTCAGCATGGACGGTGGAGCGTCGAACTGCGTCGGGTCCGCGGCAAGCGCGCACGCGGCAGTCAACGACAAGGTCAAGGTGGCAAGGATGGTCTTGGTCTTCATGGCGAGGTCCTCAAGGATGTTGAAGCGGATCGAACTGCTGCATCGTGTTTTCATGCCGCAGGTATTCCGGTAGTCGCATTCCGGACCTCAAAGACGACAACACACCGTCTCAGCCCACGCCGTGCCTCGACACATCCTTCCCCGCAGGACGCTGGAACCCGGGCCGGGCTCAAGAAAGAAGTCGACGCCCGCGGTGAACGACACGACGGAGCTCAGGTCACGGGCGCCGGATTGAACAGCGTGAGCGCGTTGGCCAGGCCGAAGCGCTCGGCACAGGTCTTGCGCCCGCTGGCTGCATCGAGG